>DASZVB010000053.1:0-14859 GCA_035547195.1 Polyangiaceae bacterium | reverse complement strand
TTCGGGCGCACGTTCGCCCACGCCTCACGCCAGCAGTCCCTCGTCGCCCGGAGCCCATGCCGATGCGTCTCCGAGCACCGATGGCCGGCCTTCCCCGTCGCCCACGGCAAAATTGCGCGGCCCTTTGAATGCCTTACGCGCCGCGAGTATGCTCCAAGGCATGGGACCGACATCTCGCATAACGGTCGATCCGAAGGTCTGCACCGGTCAGCCGTGCATTCGCGGCTTGCGAATCCCTGTCGCGATCGTGCTCCGTCACCTGGCGGCAGGTGAAACGGCCGCGCAGATCGTCGCGGCGTACCCCGAGCTTGAACCGGAGGACGTCCGAGCCTGCCTCCAGTACGCGGCATGGCTCGCGACGGGCCGCACCCTGGAAGTCCCGCCGGCCGCGTGAAGCTCTTCGCGGACGTCAATATCTCCCCTCGCGTCGTGGAGTACCTGCGGCAAGCCGGGCACGACGCCGCCCGCGTCACGGCCTTGATGGACGCGCGGGCAAACGACGAGGACGTGCTGGCCAGGGCGGCTAGCGCAGGGGCCGTCCTCATCAGCCGAGATCAGGATTTTTCGGCGCTCGTCGCGGTGAGTGGCGCGACCGCGCCTTCGCTCGTGAACGTCAGGTTGTCCTCGGTGGATCCGAAGGTCATTTCCGACGCGATCCTGACCGTACTCGGGGAGGCAGCGGACGAGATCGCGGGCGGCGCCGTCGTGACGATCGATGACGGTGGCGCGCGCCTTCACCGCCTGCCGATCCGATGACGCGAAGCTCGTCACGAATCCCCCCCCTGCTGCCCAACTTCGGCCCGACTTCCCTCGCCTCGCGCGGACTCACGGGCACCAGCGGAGAGAGCGTTCTTCCGAAATTCGCTCCGAGTTTCACGTCGTTGGCTCGCAAGGCCGCGCACCGCTTGAAGGTTTTCGCCAACGCCGTTCGACGTGTTCGAATCCCGCCCTCTCCGCTGATTTCTTGGTTCGTGGAAAATCCGAGCCCTCGCCGCGCTATGGCGGTTCGACGGGAATCGCGAAGAAGAAGGTGCTTCCTTCGCCGGGCCGGCTTTCGACCCAGATTCGACCGCCGTGCGCCTCGACGATGTGCTTCGCGATGTGGAGGCCGAGGCCGACGCCGTGACGGCCGTGCGCTCCCCCCGTCCAGTAGCGTTCGAACAGGTGCGGCACTTGCCCTTCGGCGATGCCGGGGCCGTTGTCGGAGATCGCGAACCGGAATTCGCCGGCTTCGATCCATGCGCGGACGCCCACTGCGCCGCCGTTGGGTGCGAATTTCACGGCGTTGCCGATCAGGTTCGACAGGACCTGAATCAGCCGCACACGATCGCAGTGGATGGGGGGCAAACCGTCGGGTATCTCCCGCTCGAGGTGCACCGACTTGGCCGCCGCAAGCGGCGTGAGCTGCTGCACCGCCTGCTCGACGATTGGCGCGAGCGCCTCGTCACGCCGCTCGAGCGTGAACCGTCCCGCGTCCATCGTCCCGACGTGGAGCAGATCGTCGATCAGGCGCTTCATGGTTTCGCTCGCGCGCAGGATGAGATCGACGCTCTTGCTCGTCGCTTCGTCCTTGTGCGCCGCCGCCGAGCAGACCTTGGCGGCGAGCTGGATCACCGCCAGTGAGTTGCCTAGATCGTGAGACACGATGGCGAGGACGTTGTCGCGTGCGCTCAGCGCGGCGTTGAGCTCGCTGTTGAGCCGACCGATCTCGATGACCGCTCCGGCGCGCTGCGCGATCATCTCCGCGAAGTCCTGATCGTCCTTGCTGAATTCATCGGCGGACAACTTGTTCGTCAGATAGAGATGTCCGACGGGGTTTCCCCCATCGGGGATTACCACGCCGAGGAAGCTGCGCATCACCGGGTGGTGCGGCGGAAAACCACGAAAGCCGGGGTGCTCGCGCAGATCGCGAAGCCGGAGCGCGCGGCCGCCGTGGATCACCTCGCCGAGGATGCCGCTGGGGCTGGGGCGGCGTCCGAGCAAGCTCGCGAGCTCGACGGGAAGCCCGCTGAAGACCCAGCGATCGAAGGGCCGCGTCGGGTCCTTCCCGATGCCGAGGGCGGCGTACTCGGCTTGGCAGCCCCGGCGAGCCTGGTCGACGACTTCCTGAAGGAGCGCATCGGAAGGCGTGTATCGCCGTCCGCTCTCGATGAGGAGCTGATTGAGCCGGAGGGAGAACGTGTCCAGCGCTTCGAAACGACTCCGGAGGCCGACCTCGGCGTCGCGTGTCCGTTTCAGCTCGGCCTCGGTCTGCTTCAATCGGCTGATGTCGGAGAAGGCGGTGCGAAATGCCATCGGTTTGCCGGCGACGTCGAGGATGGGAACGCTGACGACCTGGACCGAAAGCTCCGGATGGCGCGGCGTCGAGAAGCACATCTCCGTCACCGTCGGCCGGCGCGCCGCCGCGCAGCGACGCAGATGCCCGAAGAAAATCTCGGGCTCGTCGAGCTTGACGAGGGCGACGAACGGCTGACCGATGAGCGCCGTGCGATCCCGCCCGATCATCGACGCTCCGGTCAGGTTCACCTCCCGGATCACCCCCAAGGGATCGAACGTGTAATAGGCGACGGGCGCGAAGTCGTAGAGCTCCTCGAAGCGAGCGCGCGACTGCTCGAGCGCTCCCTGCGCCTCCCGCAACTCCCGATTTTGCAGCTCGAGCTCCACTTGGTGCACCCGAAGCTCGTGCACGGCGCGATCCGTTTCGGTCCGTTCCTGTTCCTTCTGAAGAAGCGCCCGGAGCTCGGCCAGGAGCTCTTCGCGCGACATCGCTTCGAGATTCACGACTTCGTCCCTCCATCCCCGGCTCCCTCCGTCTCCGTGGGCGGCAGGCGGAGGAACTCGACGCGCGGCACGAGATTGAGCAGCCGCGCGGCCTCCGCCGAGAAGCAGCGGATACATAGTTCCGTGCTGACGATCACGAACGCCGCGCTGGCCGTGTGGAGCATGTTCTGCAGATCGTCGTTGGGGGTGCCGAGGTGGGATAGGCGGTTTTGTAGCTCCTCGTTCACCGTCATGAGCTCCTCGTTGGTGGACTGGAGCTCCTCCTTCGACATCGTGAGCTCCTCGATCCGCGGCTCGCGCGCCTGTTTCTCGCAGCGAGCTGCCGCGCGCCAGGAGGATCTCCGTCAGGGTGCTCTCGTGCCCGGGTGCCAGGTGCTGGAGCACGACGAACGCCATTCCGTCACCCGAAAGGCGCCGCGTGAGCCCTCGAGCGCTTCCAAGCCACCGGCCGAGGCGCCGATGCCGACTACGGGAAAACCGGCGGGGCGGTCGTCGATATGACCCCGGCTGAAGGGGCGACCAGAAGTTCCATTGCCTCGTCCTTCGCACGCGCAGTATTTGCGCGCCGTTCGAGGCGGGTCTAGGGTGCACGAAATAGGCCCTTCCGTGTTGGCCGGTGCGACGAATTGAGCTCGCATGAGAATTTTGCTCGCTGACGATCACCGCCTGGTTCGAGAAGGGCTTCGCTTCCTCCTCGAGCAGCAAGACATCCACGTGGTGGGGGAAGCGGCGTCCGGGCTCGAGGCATTTTCCCTGTTCCGCGAGACACGCCCCGACGTGCTCATCATGGATATCTCGATGCCCGACCTCAACGGGATCGAGGCCACGCGGCGGATGCTGGCGACCGATTCCAGCGCGAAGATCATCGGCTTGTCGATGCTGAGCGATCGGCAGCACATCCTCTCGATGCTGGCGGCGGGCGCGTCCGCCTATCTGCTGAAGTCTTGCGCGGCCGACGAGCTCGTTCGAGCAATTCGAGAAGTGGCGGCCGGAAGGAAGTACGTCAGCCCCGCCATCACCAGCGTCCTGCTCGATAGCATGTTCGAGGGTGCGGTGGGCTCGCCCCCGAGCTCCGGCGGCGAGCGAAGCCTGACGGCCCGGGAGCGGGAAGTCCTGCAGCTGGTCGCCGAAGGAAATTCGTCGAAGGACATCGCCGGGAAGTTGAAGTTGGCCGTCGCGACCGTCGAGACGCACCGGCGGCAGATCATGGACAAGCTCCGTATCCGCAGCGTTGCAGAGCTGACGAAATATGCGATCCGAGAAGGTCTGACTTCCCTCCAGTAGTAGGAGCGGCGGTTCGCAGGACCGCACGGCCGATTCGTAACACCCCGAATCGCAGCGCTCGCGATACCCACTTCTGTGTATGGCCTCCATGGGGACCCGAGTGCACGCTCGATGGAGCGAAGGACAATTCGCATTCGTGACGATCAGGAGGCTCTCGTATGTCCGACGATGAGGAAGTGACTCCCATCCTCGAAGACCCGCGCGACGCGCGAATCAAGGCGATGGAGGCAACACTCGACCGTTCGGAGGCGGCGGCCGCCGCGAAGAACGCCTTTTTGTCGTCCATGAGCCATGAGCTCCGCACCCCTCTGAACGCCATCCTCGGCTTCGCGCAGCTACTGCAGCGCGACCGTCGCGAGCCGCTCTCCGAGCGCCACCTCCAGCGCGTGGAGCAGATCCTGAGGAGCGGCGAACACCTCGTTCGACTGCTCGACGACATCCTCGATCTATCGCGAATCGAGGCCGACGCCCTTTCGATCTCGATCGAGCCAGTGGATCTCCGCCGTGTGCTCGAGGAGGTGGTCGAGATGCTGGATGAAGCCGCTCACCGCGCGGACGTTCGGGTGATCATCGCACCCGTCGCCGGCGGCGTGCCGCCGGTGTTGGCGGATCGCACCCGGCTCACTCAGATCCTGCTGAATCTCGGCTCGAACGCCGTGAAGTACAATCGTCCGCGTGGGAGCGTCACGTTCACCATCTCGCGTCCGGATGCGCAGAGCTTGCGGGTGACCGTGACCGACACCGGTATGGGCATCCCCGTCGAGCACCAGTCGACCCTCTTTCGTCCGTTTCAACGCGCGGGACGGCAGTACGGCGCGATCCCCGGCAACGGGCTCGGCCTCGCCCTCGCGAAGCGCCTCGCAGAGCTCATGAACGCCAGGATCGGCTTCTCGAGCGTCCCGCAACAGGGCTCCGAATTCTGGATCGATACGAAGACCTGCGCTCGCGACGAGTCATCGGCAGCGCTCGACGGCGTCGCCACGAGCGCGACGGACGGAGACGATGGCGCGAAATCGGCGTGCTCAGCGCGCATCGAGAGCGGCCCGACCTGTGTCGAGCACCCGAAGCGCATGACCGTGCGTCGAGCCGCCCCGGGGCACGTGCCGGACACATCGTGGACGGCGAGCAGTGAACGCTTGCTGTTGAGACCCGCCGTTGCGCCGCTCGCGACCCTCTGGCACGGTACGAGTATGTGGAAGGGTGCGGTCGCCGTCTGCGTGTGACCACGTCCGCGGGACGGTGGCGCCCCCACTCTCCTCGTCGCACAATCCGTCCGATGCTGGATTTCCTGTTCAAGGGCAAGCGCCGCGCGGCGTTGCTCGAGACGCCGCTGTCGGTCGAGCAGCGGGCGACGGTGCACCGCAACGTCCCCTACGTCGCGACGCTGTCGCCGGAAGAGCAGGCGGAGCTCGAGGGACACATCCAGGTCTTTCTCGCCGAAAAGACGTTCGAGGGGTGCGCGGGGCTCGAGCTGACGGACGAGATCAAGCTCACCATCGCCGCGCAGGCGTGCATCCTGCTCCTGCATCGAGAGACGGACTATTATCCCGGCGTCGAGTCGATCCTGGTGTACCCGAGCACGTACGTCGTGAAGAACGTGCGGCAGACGCTGGGCAATGTCGCGATGGAGGGCGACCAGACGCGCATCGGAGAGTCGTGGGTTCGCGGCGTCGTGGTGCTCACTTGGGACGCGGTCGAAAGCGGCGCGCGCAATCCGCACGACGGCCACAACGTCGTGTTCCACGAGTTCGCGCATCAGCTCGACGCCGACGGAGGCGCGGGCAGCTTCGGCTCGCGCTCGTCGTACGTCGCCTTCGCCCGCGCGCTCAGCGCGGAATACGACGACCTCGTGCAACGAGTCGTTGCGCATTTGCCGACGGACATCGACGCATACGGCGCCACGAACCCCGCCGAGTTCTTCGCCGTCGTCACCGAGGCGTTCTTCGAGCGCGGCGCCGAGCTCGAAAAGAGGCACCCGGAGCTGTACGCGGTTCTTCGTGACTTCTACCGGCAGGACCCCGCCGACAGAACGTGACGCGCCTCTCGGCTACTTCTTCTTCGAGGTCGCCTTGATTCCACCCTTGGGTCGCTCGTCCGGGGCGAGCTCTTCGTTCTTCCAATAGAATTCGTTGTGCTTGCCCTCTTCGTCGGCGAAGCCGACGGTCGGCACTTCTGCTTCGATGGCGGCGACCCCGTCGGGCACGCTCGACTTGCCCACGCACGAGAAGCTGATGACGGCCTTCTCCCCGGGCTTCATCACGCCACCGAAGATGTTACCGGGGCAATCCTGGTGCTTGCGCGGTTTGCCGGTGGTGCTGTTGCTGGGCACGTCCAGTTGCTTGCCCGCTTTGTCGTAGAAATAGACGGCGATTTTCCCGTAGAGGATGACGAGCTTCGACTTGTTGACGACACGGAAGGACGGCGCGCCGTTGTCGCTCATCTTTCCGGTCCACGTGACTTCCATCATCCGGTCGGTTCCCTTGGCCTCGCACGGCTTTGCCAACGTGCCGACTCCCTCCGATCCCGCAGGGCAATCGTGATGGGGCTCGGGGGCGGCGCTCGCGGCTGGCGCCGCTGAAGGCGTGGGCGCCGGCGTGGGCGCTGGAGGAGGTGCGCTCTTCGCCGGCTCGGGCGTGGGAGCGGGCTCGGCCTTCTGACAACCGGCGAGTGGGACGATGGTGAGGAGCAGCAGCATCGAAAGGTTCGCGTTGCGGGGCATGGAGGGCGACCTTATCACCGAATAGTCCCTTCACGGACACGCCGATGTCGCGCTGGATCCAGTCCTCCGGCAAGAGTGCACTAGGGCGGCGCGACACTCTCGGTGGCCGCAGCGCGCAGCACCGTAGCTAGCGCACCGCCGTCGAGAGACGATCCAGCATCCGGCTATGTGAGCAGACGCAGGCGATGCGGGCGGCGGCGCGCTCGCGCGCCAGCAGCGGTAGAGCTCGTAGTGGTGAGTATCAATGCGGAAGCGAAAGTAAGTATACGAACTATCGTTCCGCGGTCGTGAGTAGCTCATTAAAAGTAATCGACCGAAGGCCCCATTCGTGCGGCCGTGATGAACGCTATTTCGGATGGCGGTGCACAGGGATCCCGAGAGCGTGCTCGCGCTCGATTGCGATCTTCAGAATGTCGATGCGTGTTCTCGAGCGTCGGATGGATATCGACGGCAGCGTCCCTCACGATGAGCGGGCGCCGAGTCGACGTCTTGCCATCCTCTTCCGCGTCGCTCGCGCTGAAGACCTCATCATCTACGGTGCGTCGCGCCGCGTCGACGCAGCGCGCGCTCGAGCCGAATGCCGGTAGCGACGCGGCGTAAGAATGTTTGTACGCGATCGTCGCCGCCGCAACGGAATGACACGAATATGGAGGGGATCGCATTGCAGCTCAGAGCTTCGACACGACCGGTGTCACGCTTGCCGGCAGCCAACGATTTCGTCATAAGGCGATCACCGCAGCACGAATGTGCCTTCGACGGTGCTGATAGCCCAGTAACCGTGTCGCTGTCATCGCACTCATAGTCGATGCAGCGCGATGGCCCTGCGGAGGTCGTCCGCATTCATCACAATCTGACGACGGGAGAATGAGCATGAGCGCACTTCGATTACGATGCGTCGATCTTCTAGTGACCATCTGCCTTGCCGCTTTTCCCACGAGCGGGTGCGGCGGCACCAAGAGCAGCGGCGGCAACGGCTCCGGGACCAGTACCGACACGTCAGCCGGCGGCACCAGCGGCAGCGACACGTCAGCCGGCGGCGCCAGCGGCAGCAACACGTCAACCGGCGGCACCACCAGCAGCAACGCCGACGCGAGTCCGAGCACCGGCGGCGCGCCCGCTGGCTCGGTCCCGTGCGGGACGAAAACTTGCTTGCCACCCGAGGGCAGCACGGAGACCGCCTGTTGCCAGGATCAGTTCCAGGGAATATGCGGAGTCGTAAACCGATCAGGCTGCGTCAATGCGCCGAAGCCTCCGCCGCAGGGATGTCCCAAGCTTCCGTCGGCCATGGGCTTCATGGGGACGCCGTGCTGCACCGCGATGGGCCAGTGCGGCATTCAGCAAAGGGGGCTCGGTCAACAATGCGTCGACGTCGCGACGGCCGCGGCGCAAGCGTCGAAGATGGGCGTGAACGTCGGACAGGTACCGCCACCCACGTCGTGCACGCCAGCCGACGGCGGCGCGTGACAGACGGCGAGGGACACGACGCCGGGCAGCACGGCGTTGTCGGCGGCGACGAGCGGCGGCGACGACGCGCTTCGAACCCCGTTCGCTAAGGCGGCGCGACACCCTCGGTGGCCGCAGCGCGCAGGACCGCGACCGCGCACGAAGCGAGCCGCGCGCGGGCCGAGTCGGAGCGACTCGTCAGCACGATGGGGACCCGGGCGCCGAGCACTACCCCGGCGAGCTCGGCGCCCCCGAGGTACTCGAGCTGCTTCGCCAGCATGTTCCCCGACTCCAGATCCGGCACCAGCAGGATGTCCGCCGAGCCCGCCACGGGTGAGACCAGGCGCTTGATGCTCGCCGCTTCCGCGCTGACGGCGGTGTCGAAGGCCAGGGGCCCGTCGAGCACGGCGCCGGTGATCTGCTTGCGGTCGGACATCTTGCACAGGGCAGCGGCGTCGATGGTGGACGTGATCTTCGGGCTCACCGTCTCGACCGCGGAGAGGATGGCGACGTTGGGCACCCGGATCCCCAGAGCGTGCGCGAGCTCGATGGCGTTCTTCAGGATGTCGACCTTGTCTTCGAGCGTCGGATAGATGTTGATGGCGGCGTCCGTCACGATGAGCGGGCGCGGGTACGCCGGCGCGTCGATCACGAAGGCGTGACTCACTCGCCGCGTGGTGCGAAGACCGCTGTGGCCGTCGAGGACGGCGTGCATCAACACGTCCGTGTGCAAGCTGCCCTTCATGAGGCCGCGCACTTCCCCCTTGGCGCAAATGGCGACCGCACGGCGCGCCGCGTCCTCGTCGTCGGCCGCGTCGACGACCACCAACGTCGACGGATCGATCCCGAGCTGCGATCCGAGCGCTCGGATGGTGCGCTCGGGCCCAACCAGAATGGGATCGATCAAGCCGGCTCGGAACGCCGCCAACGCTCCGTTGAGGGCGACGTCAGTGGTCGGGGCAACCACCGCGAACGGCACGCGCGGCAGCGCGCTGCACTGCGCGACGAGGCGGTCGAAGACCTGAAGGCTCATGACTCACGCTAACATGTCCCCCGGCGACGCCATACTCACCGTGCTGCATCGACCCGAAGTCGAAAAATCCCGCGGAGCGCGGAAAGGCGCGAGTTTTCTGGACGCGAAAAGCGCGAAGCTCGAGGCTAGAATTGCGAGAAGAACTTCCAGATCGCGGTCGGCGCGAACGACGGGATGGTGTGGCCGCCCATGAATTCGCACCAGGTGACGGGCTTGCCGGGATCGCAGCCCTGGTACGCGACGCAGGGGCTCGGGTCGACGGGCATGGACGTCATCTGGCAGTGGTTCGCTGCGACCCAGTAGTCGCGGCTCGCCTCTTCCTGCGCCGTGGGGACGACCATGTCGTTGTTGCCGTTGGACATCCACACCGCGACCTGCCCCACGCACTGCGGCTTGAAGTTGCCGTAGCCGGGTCCGGCGCCCGACATGGGAGCGATGGCCCGGAACACGTCGCCCATCTGACAACCCAAGGTGTCGGACATGATGCCGCCGTAGCTCATCCCCACCGAGAAGACGCGGTTCTGGTCGAAGCAGAGCTGACCCTGGAGCTGCGCGTAGAGCGCCTTCACGAACGCGACGTCCTGGCCGTTGGTGTTCGCCCATCCGGGGCCGTCGCCCACGCTGGTGCTGGTCATGAGGCCCTGACCAGCGACGAAGAGGGTGCTGTTCGCGGACTGCGACTGTAGACCGTAGTAGCCGCTCTGGGCGATTTGCTGCGCGGAGCCGCCGAGGCCGTGCCACGCGAAGACGAGCCGGTACGGCATGTTCGAGTCGTAGTTCGAGGGCAGCGCCAGGATGTAGTCGCGCGACGTCCCCATCACGTCGATGGAGAGATTGCCGGCCATCGGCGCGGCCTTGCCGCAGCCGGCGCTGCGCGACACGGCCATCGACGGCACGCCGCCTTGCCCGCCTTGAGACGCACCGCCCGAGGGCGGCGCGCCGCCGCTGCCGTTCGTGACGCCGCCGTTCGCGACGCCGCCCGCGCCGGGCAGCGTCCCGCCGCTTCCCGACGCGATGCCGCCGCTGCCGATGAAGCCTCCATTGCCGTTGCTCGCGCCGCCGGCGCTCGTGCCCGTGCCGCCGTTGTTCGTGCCCGTGCCGCCGTTGTTCGTGCCGGCGCCCGCGGCGCCGACAGTCGATCCGCCGACGGCACCGCCGCCGAGGGAGCCCCCTGCACCATTCATCACGGCGACAGCGCCGCCCGCACCGCCGCTTGCCCCCGCGCCGCCGCTCGCGTTCGCACCGTTCCCACCACCGTCGCTCGAGCTACATCCGCACAGCACGACCAGCGCGAAGAAAAATCTCGTATTCATCGGCGTTCACCAAACCTTCCGCAGCTCATTACTTACCGATCGCGCTCTGTACTGTGGAAGCCATCATTCGAGCTGCTTGGCGCATTTGAGCGCTCCGTTGCGTCGATTCGTGGTGCATCGGCGAAAAGATGCGGAGCGAGTCGAAAGCGATTCGCTGCGTGTCGAAACCGACGATGGGCTCGGTCGCCAGCGCGCCGTTCGCACGGTTACCGTTCGGCGCCACGCCCAGCATCTAGCGACGACGGCACCTCCTCCGATCGCGAAGCAAGGGCCGTGTCTCGTGGGGTGGTTAGGAAACGGTCAGTAGACCGTCATGAGGAATTTGCCGCGCTCGGCGTTGAATGTCCGCATGGATCGGAGACGTCTCATGAAGCGCCGGGGGGTTCGGCGGCCGAGGAGCAGCGCGATGATTGCGTGTAAACGATGGGGATGGGTCGTCGTGTTCGGTGGCGCCATCGGGTGCTCGAGCAGCGTGTCGAAAACGGACACTCCGACCCAGCCGTCGACGGCGAATGACACGACACGAGCGGCCGAGACGAAGTGCGCGACGAACACCGGGTACCTCGGTGATGACGCCTGCCTCGAGCCGCCGCCCCCTTCGGAGGGCTTTCAGCTCCACTACGGTCCGGTCGACCACGACGACCCGGACGAGGTCGCCAAGTACCTTCTCGATCCCGGCAAGGAGATCGTGTCTTGCTACGACGAGAAGACCGCCAACGCCGGGGACGTGTACTCCACGGGCTATCAGATCCACATGCGTCCGGGCAGTCATCACCTGATCCTCCAGACGGAGACGAAGGCCGTGCCCGCCGGATTCACGGCCTGCGGCTCCGCCGCGCTCGGGCCGAGCACCCTGGGCGGGACGCAGGTGCCCATCGTCGACGAGCTCACCGATCCGGCCCCCGAGAACCAGGGTCTCGCGATCAAGATCGCCGCGAAGACGCAGGTGCTCTTCAATTTTCACATCATCAATACCACCGACGCGCCGATCCTGAGCGAGGCCTGGGCGAACTATCTGTACGCCGACGAGTCCACTGTGAAGGGCTATCGCGGCACCGTCTTTCTCGCGGGCGGCCTCGGCTTCCGCATCGCGCCCGGCGAAAAGCAGACCTTCAGCTACAGCTGCTCGCCGAACGTGCCGTCGCGCATTCTTCGCTTGGCGGCGCACATGCACGAGCACGCGACCCGCATGACCGCGTGGAAGGTGTCGGGCGATCAGCGGGAGAAGGTGCTCGAGACGTTCAACTGGGCGGAGCCGGGCGAGGTCTCGTTCGACAGCATGCACGTGAATCCGCCGCCGGATCAGAACGCCGGCACGACGGGCGCCGACGTCAGCGGCGATCTCGTGCTGCAGCCGGGCGATCAACTCGCGTGGGAATGCGACGTGGCGAACGACAGCGCGACCACGCTGACGTTTCGCAACGAGGTCATCACCGGGGAGATGTGCGTCGTGACGGGGACTCAGGTGCGCGCCGACGACCCCATGACGCCGAGCGATTTCACCTGCGTGCGCAACTAAGGATGGCAAGGGATTTCGTGAGGACACTGTTCAGCGGCAGAAATACGACAACTCTAGTGGTCGCAATCTGGGCGTTGGCCACCTCGGCGTGCTCGTCGGTCGAGCACGCGAGCCGGGGCGACGCGGGCGTGAACGCGCCGAGTGACTCGGGCGCGATGGACGTCGCACTGCCGCCGGGCCTGAAGCTGCTCTGGCGCGTCGTCGAATCGGGAGCGCCCGGGACGAGGCTCGATGCCGGCAGCGGCATCGGCGCGACCGCCAACTTTCCGCCCATCGCCGGAGTACGCGTCTGTGTCTACGGACGCGACGATTTGCCGTGCGCGACGACGCACGGCGACGGCACGTTCACGATCGGCGGACTGAAACCGCTCGAGCAGGTTACCCTGACGTGCGAGAAGAAGGGCTACGTCGGCAGCCTGCGGTCCATCGAGGCCGCCAGCACCGATATGGATGGCACCGGACAGCCCATCGTGATGGGGAAAAAGGGCGCCAGCAACGATCTTGGACTCGGTATTTCCATCGAGGAGAACAAGGGCGTGGCGTCCGTGTTCGTGCTCGGGCCGGCGCCGGACGGCGGACTTGGCTTATCGCAAGGGGCGAAGCTCAGCCTGTCGCCGGTATCCGGTGCGGGGCCGTACTTCACCGATTCGCACAACGTGTTCGACAAGTCCGCCACCTCGATGATGGGCGGCCTGGGCTTCTACTTCAACCTGGACGAGGGCGATTACACGCTCACGATCGACGATCCCAACGCCGATTGCGCGCCCATCTCGTTCCCCTTCGGCGAATACGGGATCCCCCAGGCACCGCGCAGCGTGAGGTTCAAGGTACTCGCGAGCTTCGCCACCGATCAGCTCGGAGCCCTGTGCACCGCGAAGTCCGCGGTGACGATCGGCGCCGACGCCGCGCCTTGATGAGTGTTCAACGATGCGCGCAGCGCGCTCCGCGCGATCGAGCTTTCAAGGCGAGATCGCCGGCCCAGCTTTTAGGGCAAGAGGACGATCTTGCCCCGCGTGTGGTGCTTCTCGAGCTCGCGATAGGCTTCGCGAACGTCCGCGAGCGCGTACACCTTCGCGATCGGGATCTCGAGGCGCCCGCTGCTCAACGCGTCGGCGAGCTTCGACAGAACGGCGGCGTTCGCTGCATCATCGTTGCCCTTCGTTTTCACACCGTATTTCTCCGCCGCGGCAAAATCGATGATCGTGTCGATACGCTCCTTCGGCACTCCGAGCCTCAGGGCGAGCTCGACGTAACCCGAGCCGTAGGTGTCGATGAAGGCGTCGACCTTGCCGCCGCTCGCCTCGCGGATGCGATCCTCCACGCCGTCGCCGTACGTGACGGCGCTCGCGCCGTGTTCCTGGAGCCACTGACGATTCGCCTCGCTCGCGAGCCCGATGACCTTCGCGCCGAGGTCGCGCGCCAACTGGACGACCACCGACCCCACGCCTCCGGCCGCGCCGGAGACGACGAGGGTCTCGCCTTTCTTCAACGCCACCGCTTCGAGCGCGGCGTACGCCGTCGTCCCCACCACGAAGAGCGCGCCGGCTTGTTCCCACGGCACGTTCTTCGGTTTCGAGACGATGTGCGCCACGTCGACGATCACCAGCTCCGCGTGGCTCGATCGCCGATCGCTGAAGCCGATGACCTCGTCACCGACGGAAAATCCAGAAACGCCGTCACCAGCGGCTTCGATCACGCCGGCGAGATCGCTGCCCTCTCCGGATGGGAACGTCGCGGGCCACACGTCGGCGAGAAGTCCTTTGCGAATCGCCGCTTCCCCTGGATTGATTCCGGCTGCTTTCACGCGAACGAGAACCTGACCTCGGCCCGGCACCGGTCGCTCGACGTCGACCACGTGTAAGACGTCGACGTCGCCGTAGTGATCGAACTTGACTGCCTTCGGCATGTTCCGCTCCTTGCGCGCCCGTGGAGCGCACGCAGACGACATAGGGAGTCATGCGCTGAACGCAACGGACCGGACGTTCCGCTTGCCGGTCGACGACTTTCACGAGCCGATCCTCGATGAAGCGCGCTCGGTCGTTCGTCCGGATCTTCGTCGTACGAGCTCACTACGACGGCGGCACCGCCCTCATGGACAATCGCCGGCGACGGTCGTCCGCAGTGAAGAAGCGGCGGCCGTCCGACCTCCTCCGGTCGCGCGCAGCCGCCGCTGCGGCGGCGAGCACGACCTTGGAGGAGGTCGCGGCCCCGCAGGCGGCACCACGCCATCGACTATTACACTTGTCACATAGGACGCCGCCGAGGAGCCGCGGGTGGAGGCATCCTCGAAGGACGTACGCTGCGGAGACGAATGTCGCGCGGCACGTGGGATACCCACGATCCTTGCGGGATCATCGGGATCCCCGTTACCAGCAGGTGTTCGTCGCGCCGATCAGGCTGATGACGTGGTTGTTCAGCGCGTCGTACGGATAGGCGAAGGTGAACTGGTAACACATCTCCTGCATCGTCGACTGGCCGAACGCGACCGGCGCGCTCGTGGTGTTGTCGAAGGTGCAGGTCGAGGTGATCTTCTCGCCCGGTTGCAGCACGTACGGCGTGCCGAGCATGTAGTTCACCTGGTGATCGAACAGGAACGGGTGATCGAACACCGTTTCTTGCATGCCGTTGGTGTGCGTCACCACGGAGGTCATCTCCGTGCCGAGCAGGTGCATGTGCGGGTTGTAGCCGACGATGTTGATGGGCTTGCCCGAGTTGTTCGTGCACGTACCGGAGAACTTGCTCACCTGACCGGGCGGCATCCCGGCGA
>DASZVB010000052.1:0-2316 GCA_035547195.1 Polyangiaceae bacterium | reverse complement strand
GGAGGGGCGCCACCTCGCGTGCGACGACAGGACGCCAGCGTACCGCACGGTGTGAAACCGCGGTGGCGGGACGGTCGCGGCAAGCCGGCAGAGCAGCGAGAGCGGATCCATGTCGACGGCGACGGTGCCGTCGCTGAACGGTATCAGATGGGATGAGGCTGCCCCCTGGGAGCGCGACACGTCGTCGCGTCGTGGTGGCCGGACGATGGCAGAAAGAGGCCTGACGACGAGCGAAGTGGCCGTCTCCCGGACGCGAGCGGAAGCTCGTGTCACCCCCACGCGTTCCAAGACGCAGGTGACGGGGGTCACGGAGGAGACAGCCATGCGAAGTGTAGCGTTAGACCTGGGAGTACGGGAGACCGCGTTCTGTGAGGTACAGCGTGGGCTCGTCATCGCGAGACGTACGGTCGCGGAGCTGACGAGCCTGAAGGATGTGCTCGGGCCGGGAACAAAGCGCGCACGAGTGGCCATCGAGGCGCGTCGGGAGGACGGACGTGCAACCGAGGACGAGCGCCGAGGAATGGCAGAAGCGTGTGGAGCGGTGGCGCGAAAGCGGGCTGTCGGCGGATCAGTTCGCCGCGGAGCTCGGAATCAACGCCGGCACGCTGAGATTTTGGCAGTACAAGCTCGGCAAGGCGACGCGCATGGGCGCGAGCGCCGAGGGAGGGACGAGGAAGGCAACGGCGACTGGTCCCACCTTCGTGGAGGTTCGTTCGGCGAACCCCGACGCTCGGTTCGAGCTCGAGCTCGGCAATGGGCGGCGGATTCGTGTGCCAGTGGGCTTTGACCCGAGGGCACTCGAGCAGTTGCTGGCGGTGTTGGAGCGCCGATGATTCCTGCTGGCGTTCGGATCTTCGTCTGCACGGAGCCGGTCGACATGCGCCGCGGCTTCGATCGGCTGGCGCAGACGGCTAAGGATGTCGTCGGCGTCGATCCGCAGCAGGGCGGCGCGCTCCTCGTGTTCGCCAATCGGCGCGCTTCTCGTATCAAGGTTTTGTGGTTCGAGCGCAACGGCTACTGCCTTCTCTACAAGCGGCTTCACCGCGCAGTGTTCGATCTTCCGTTGGCCGGCGCAGGCACTACGTCGGTTCACATCGACGCAGCCGCGCTGGCCAAGCTTCTCGCGGGGCGTGAGAAGGAAACGAAGCGCGCCCCGAAATAGCTGACGCACGCGCGTTGCGCTTGACAGATCGATCCGCGTTCTTCATTGGTCATGTTCGTGACCGATGCAGAGCGCATCGAAAAGCTCGAGGGTTCGGTTGAAAAACTCGAGCGTTCTGTGGACGAGTACAAGAATCTCGTCCGGCTTCTTCAGGAAGAAAATGAGCGCCTGAAGCGCGGTCTGCTTGGGCAGAAGGCTGAGCGTTTTTCGACCAACGACTCGCAGCTCTCGCTCGCGATGCTGGAGATGGCGTTCGCCTCGGGCGAGCCTGCCGCTACCGAGAGCCCCGAAGCCGAGCAGATCATCGCCGAGTACACGCGCGGCAAGGCGAAGCGAAAGCCGCTGCCGGAAAATCTGCTGCGCGTACCCATCGAGATTCTGTCCATCGACGTGCAGAAAGAAGGGCTCGACGCGTTCGAGTTGGTCGGCACGGATGTTCGCGAGGTCCTCGAGCGACGCGCACCATCGACCGTCGTCGTACAGTTCATCTACAAGAAGTTCGTTCGCAAGGACCGGGACCCGACCGACATCACGGTCGTGTACTCACCGGAGACCGTCGAGATGCCGATCCCACGTGGGCTCGCTGGGCCGGGCATGCTCGCCGATACGGTCGTGCGACGTTGGCAGGATCACCAGCCGCTCAACCGGCTCGAAGGCATCTACGGCCGCGAGGGTCTGGAGCTTGCGCGATCAACCCTGTGCGGCTGGCACGATCAACTTGGCGAGCTCGTGCAGCCCCTCGTCGAAGCGATGTTCGCGGCCGCGCTCGGCGAGCCGTACCTCTGCGTCGACGCGACCGGTGTGCTCGTGCTCGCGAAGGAGAAGTGCAAGAGCGGCCACTTCTGGGTGCTCGTTGCTCCAGACAAGCACGTGCTGTACGGCTACTCGAAGCGCCACGACAGTGCGGCAGTCGATGACCTGCTGCGCGGCTACAAGGGTTACCTCGTTGCCGACGCGCACATTGTCTATGATCACCTCTACCGCGACGGTGAGGTCATCGAGGTCGGATGTTGGGCTCATTATCTGGAGCGGCGCGTTATCCGGAGTGCGGTACGATCCGAGCGGTTGCTGTCGAGGCTCGCACGTTCTCCACTCCGGATAACGACGGACCCTACAGCGAGGAGAGGAAGTTCAAGAGGGTCGGCTTCGGTCGC
>DASZVB010000051.1:0-5786 GCA_035547195.1 Polyangiaceae bacterium | reverse complement strand
ATCCCCATGGCCGTCTCGAGATCCTTCGCATCTGGCGAGATCCCGCGGATCAGTCCGATGTAGTGCTTTTCCGCGACGGCCACGCTGTGACCCAATTGCTTCGCGCTCCGGTAGGCGCTCGCCGCGCCGAAGATCCCGGGCGCGTTCGTCAGGTAGCTGCCGCACGTCTGACGCAGCGTCTGCCACGAGAACTCGGGCGCCTCGTACTCGCCGATTAGCCTGCGCAGCGCCGCACGAGCCTCGCCGCGGGAGAGTCCGAAGACGGAGCCCTTCCCGCCAGTGCGCTTCTTCAGGGCTTCCAGCAACGCGCGCAGGGCAGGGGACACCTCCAGGGCGACGTCACGCGGCCGGTGCGTCTTCGTCGATGTGGTGAGGCGAATGTCGCCGGGCGGCTCAAGGTCCACCTGCTTCCACTCGAGATCCAGTGCTTCGGCAAGGCGCATCCCGGTGAGCAACACCACGGCGACGAACGGCGCGATCGCCTCGTACCGTGGTGTGCTGCCCGGCTCCCCATTGCCGGCGTGCTCGTCGCGGGTAGCGACGAACGTGGCGGCGTCGTGCTTCAACGCAGCGTCGAGCAGGTGCCGCAGCTCCGCGGGCTTCAGGCATTCGGGGCGCTCGACGGGAGCATCAAGGCGGGCCAGCCCATCACGCAGATCGTCCGTGGAGATGCGCGCCGCGAGGCCGAGGCTGCGCAGGTATCCGAGGACCGCGCGCGTTGCCCTGAGCTCCACGTTGATCGTGGCCGGTGCGCGGGGCTTCTCGGCGGGCTTGCGTGAACCACGCTTGCCGTTGGCCGGCGCTTGTAGCTTCACGCGGAGCCGCGACGCCTTGAACGCCACAAGCTTCTCCCGGGTGATGTCGTCGGCGCTGCGCACGCCATTCTTGCTCGCCCATTCGACGAGCTTGTCGGCGATCCCGCGGTAGAGCGCCCGCGTCGAGCCGCGCAGCGTCGGGTGGTCGGTGAAGTACTGATCGACGGCCGCGGAGAGCGCCGTGCCGCTCGCGCGAGGAGCGCCGCTGTCAAGCTCCAACTTGCGCCGCGCGATCGCTTTGCTCTTCTTGACC
Organism: Polyangiaceae bacterium; assembly: GCA_035547195.1. Lineage (GTDB taxonomy): Bacteria > Myxococcota_A > Polyangia > Polyangiales > Polyangiaceae > DASZVB01. The sequence continues at coordinate 4,718 of DASZVB010000051.1, read as the reverse complement.
GCCCACTCTTCGCGGCTCTCCGTTGTCGTCAGAAGTGGGTTCAGCGTCTCCTTAACGATGCGTCCCGTGTCGGGGTCCACGTAGCGGGCTCGGTGGCCGATGCGGCGGTCGGGGTCCGGCTTCAGTAACACCACGCCGGGATGCTTCCGGCCGCGTCGCCGGCGCGCCAGCTTGTGATCGACGCGCGCTGGTATTCTCTGAGGGCCAGCAGGCGCGTGAACGCCGGAGCCAGCATCCAAGAGCTTGGGGTCTGCGCTGGTACTTTTGCTGGTACTTCGATCCGGCATCCTGCGTCATATGAGGGCATCTGCGGGTCACTGCGATCCAGCCAAAAGCGGCTGAATCCGGCAAAAAGCTTGGTCGCGGAGGAATGTCGGATCCAGCTTCCCAAGCTTGGGGTCGCGAGTTCGAATCTCGTGTCCCGCTCCAGGATTCGCCTTGTTTTCTGTTGGATCGTCGCTGGTTGCGATCCGTTGCCAGCGGGTTGCCACATGTTTTTTTGCCCGGGCTTGCCGAAAACGAGCCCCGGCGGGAGATCCGTCTCAGTCGGAACCGCCTGCCTTCGGCACTTCGGCTGCAACCACGACCGTGCCTCCCGCCGCCCGCGACTGAGTCAGCATCGTGATACCTAGCCTCTTCGCGCTGGGGCTCAAGTGCATGTACTTGACCGTCGTTTTGATGTCGTCGTGCCGAGCGAGCTCTTTGATGGTCATCGTCGGCACTCCGGCCATGGCGAGGTGCGAACAGAACGTGTGCCGGAAGATGTGAACCTTGCCGAGGGCCTTCAGAGCCGCTTTGCGCTCGACATGCTTAATGAGCACCTTGACGGCCTTCTGCGTCATGGGCGGTCGAGGACGGCGCGCCGCAAGTAGCGCCTTCCGCGAACACACCGAGCCAGACACCGACGTCAGCATTCGGGCCCGCGGCACCGGCTCCTTCCACTGTGCCGCCTGTCGTCGCCGCTCCGCCGACGTCGGATGAGCACCCGCCGCCCGTCGAGCCGCATCCGCTTCAGCGCGAGCAGTTCGACGAACGCGGGCAGCCACCGCCGCAACGTCGCTGGTACGGCTGGCAGACGTTGCTCGTCGACGTCCCTTCACTCAGCATTTGGATCGTCGCCGCGGAGGTGCATCCTTCGAGTAGCGCGCTCGTGGGCCTGGGCTTCGCGGGTTTCCTGTTCGGCGCTCCTATCGTTCATGGTGCGCACGGACACTGGGGGAAGTTCGGCGCGAGCATCGGCATGCGTGCAGGGACGATTCTGCTCGGAGTCATCGGCGCAGCCGGATGCTTCGAGAGCGAAGCGTTCGAAGTGGCTTCCAGCAGGCCGTGCCCCACCGGTTACGCTGCGCTCCTCGTCGTGGGCTCGCTTGGTATCTTGGCGGCTGTAGCAGTCGACGCAGCCGCACTCGCGCGCGAAGACGTGCCGCCGGAACACCGATCCAGCATCGGAGTCGCGCCGTGGTTCCTCGAGAGGGGACCCGGCGGAGGGCTGCGTCTTGCGGCACGTTCTGAGATGGCGTCCGAGAGCTCGCGCGGAAGATCGCGGCCGATACACTGGTTAACGACGTGGATGCTCCGAGCGGTTATTGAAGGTGAGCGACTGCGTCCGCGGGCGGAAACCGAAGGAGCAGGAGTGGAGGTTCATGTGGGCAACGGGTAGAAGACGGGGGTGAGCACCGTCGCCCGCCTGCCGCCCGTTCGCGAGCTCCCGAGTCCCGACGTCGACGAAGTCACTACGGCTCGTAGTTCGAGTGCGAGGTCCGACCCGGGACGCGCCGCGCGGGGGGAGTTCTGTTCCGCAGCACACTCGCGGCAAACCCCGTCCACGTCTTGAAAGCGACGGTACCGAGCGAGGATTAGGCAGCGCGCCTTCCTCGCGTACGACATCACCCCACTTCTCGGTTTCGAGAAAGCCGGGGCAAGTCGGATTTCACGCCTCTGGACCGGAACGCCCGGGCGTCTGTATCGTACAGAATCAAAACATGAGACTCGCGACGGGCGTGTTGTGGGCGGCCGTGACCATTCTCGGCTTCAGGTCGATGGCGGGGTGCGGCGGGGATTCCGGCAATGGGGCGGCGGCCGGCGGCAAGTGCACCAACCTCTCGGGGACCTGGAACGTGAGCGGAGGCTGTCCGCCCTCCTCGTGCACCTTCGACCAAAGTGGTTGCCAGATCACGATGCTGTGCGACGACGGAACGAAGGCATCAGGCGCGGTGAACGGCTCCAGCCTGACGTTCTCGGGCAGCGGCATGCAGTGCAGCGCGGACGTGAACGTGGGGACGGGTGGCTCGCCGGGCGCTTCGGGAAGCTGTCGTATCTCTCAACGCACCTGCAACTTCGACGCTACTTGCGCATCCGGCGCGTGCGCGCATCCGAACGGTCTGGGGGGCGCCGGCGGCGCCGTGCCGAACCCGGCTCCCTGTCCGTTGCTAATGGCGACAGGTACTCGTCAGGACTGCAGCCCGACCTGCAGTCAGATCACGAGTGAAGGATGTTGCAAGACGGTCACGGTTTACAACATGTCGGAGGGAACGATGTGCGCGACCGGGTGCGCGGATCTCCAGACGGACGCCAGGAATTGTGCAAGCTGCGGCAAAGCTTGTTCGATCGGCGAGGCGTGCGTCGCCGGCTCGTGCGTCGTGTCGAAAATGGATGCGGGCAGCGGTGGATCGACGGGTGCTGGCGGCGGCACGAGCAGCGGCGCTTCATCCGGCGCCGGAGGGACGACGCAAGTCGCGCCCGACGCGGGTACGCATCGCGCGAGCGCCGCCGGTTCGGGCGGCGTGCACCCGTGACTATGTGACCATAGGCGTTGCACGCGGAGCTTCAGCGATGTGTCCGTCTCGGCGGTCATGTCCGTGAAACGTGCGCCGCGGAACGAAATGCCTCGCCGGGCGCATTCGCCGGAGGGCCCAAATCGTTCGTTAGTGGCCCACCCTGGCTGTGGACGATGATTGTCCGTGGTCTTCGGGGAGCTCCGATCAATACGGTTTTGGCCCAGTCCTGAGGTCCTGATGCGCTCCGCCCAAAGTAGGGCGCTCCGTGCGGCGCCCGGACGGCCTGGCCCAGAGCAGATGTTGATGCGTATCGGCGTCCGAAGCATGGACCGCGCAACACCTATCGCTCCACCGAAGCACGCGTCTCTTCGAGCTCGGCAAAATGACGTGCACCGCTCAGCGTACGATCCAACTTTTGCTCATTGACCAGCTGCGGCGGCCCGTGGAAGCGTCTGCATTCACCTTAGGGGCTAAGATGGCGTCGCTCACGTCCCTCACGAAACTCGGGGTTTCACTCGCTTCGCGCCTGTTGGGAGAGCTGGGCCGGACCCAGGACGAACCAGCGCGTGTCGATCCACTGTACTTCGATCAGCATCGGAGGTGGCGAGATCGGCTAAGAGAGTTGCTAAAGCGCCCGACCTTCCGATCGCCGTTCAAGCGAGCCAACGTGGACTTGGTTCCGCGCATCCTGACGGCGGAGCAGCCCGGATTGCGTCCGGTGGTGAACATCGGGGCTGGGAGTCTCTGCGAGTTCTTGAAAGAGGACCGCTACAGGAACGCCTATGAGCGACCGCGCGTCGACGATGTCGAGGTCAAGCCCTCGGCGAATCGCGAGCTTGTGGACACATTGCTCTTCGGTGAAGAGCGGAGCCAATACTATTTCGGATCAGTGTCGCTCGGTGGAACCGGCTGCCGCTTCTACGGCGAGTACTGCATGGTCCTGAAGCGTGAGCGCTCGATGGACGCGAAGGTCTTCGACCGGAACAGCTACGACCTTCTCACCCCACCGCTGTCTCTGTCTGAGGATCGCCTGGGCATGGTAGTGGCGCTGCGGGGAACTTGGAGGGACGACATCACGTCAATGCTGACGGCGAAGGTCGCGCCGGAGCTGCCGGAGGAGAACCGACTCACGACGCCGGGGCAGGTCTCAGACCTCGTCTCGCGCGACGAGGACTTCGCTGAAGTTCATTTGCGGGGTACTTTCGTAACACCTCGCCGCGCCCCGTCTTGACGGCGCGGCGGATCCAGTCAGTGGCGACGCGTTGTTCAGACGATTTCGTGGGGCAGCGGGATCTCAGCGCCACGTAGCGCGGCATCGGCGGCGATCTTGAGATACGTGTGTGGACCGATGCCGGCGAGCTTCGTGCTCTCGATCAGGCTGTAGAAGAGAGCGGCGACTTCGGTGCCGCGACGCGATCGCGAGCCGTAGTGGTTCTTTCGCCCGACGACGATCCCTCGGAGAGCGCGCTCGGTGCCGTTGTTGTCGATGCTCACGTTGGGGTCGTCGAGGAAGACGCGCAGTCCGTCCCAGATGCCGCCCATGTACGCGATCGCTTTGCCGAGACTGCTTTGTGGGAGCGTCTCCGTGCGCAGGGCCCAGTCGTGGATACGTTGTACAACGTGCTTCGATTGCTCCTGGCGCAAACGGAAGCGTTCTTCGGGGGCCAGTGACTTTGCCGAGCTCTCGATCCCATAGAGCTCGCCGATCAAATCGAGAATCTCCTTGCAGCGATCCGGAAACTGCTCCTCGATGTCGACGAATTTCCGTCGGACGTGAGCCTTATCTCGAGCTCGGGATAAGGCTCATTATCTGGAGCGGCGCGTTATCCGGAGTGCGGTACGATCCGAGCGGTTGCTGTCGAGGCTCGCACGTTCTCCACTCCGGATAACGACGGACCCTACAGCGAGGAGAGGAAGTTCAAGAGGGTCGGCTTCGGTCGC
>DASZVB010000050.1:0-44575 GCA_035547195.1 Polyangiaceae bacterium | reverse complement strand
TTGCGGCTCTTTGCGGCCTTTGCGCCAAAAAGCGCAGCCGCGTGGATCACGCGTGCGAGTCCTGCGACTTTCTAGTTCGCGTTGAGCTCGACGCGGAGGAGTTTGCGGCCGATGAAGACGTAGTCGCCGTGGGTGAGGTCGCGATCCGCTTTCAGGCGGACGTAGGTGCCGTTGCGGCTTCCGTAGTCGGTCAGGTAGAAGTGGCCCTCGCGCTCTTCGACGCTGCAGTGCTTCGGGGACATGTAGATGTCGCCCGGGAAGTTCAGGTCGCCGTCCTCGCGTCCGATGACGAGCGTCGGCGTGCGCGCGCAGATGGTCATGCCGATCGCGCCGCCTTCCAGGATCTGGTTCACGCGGTACGACGCGGGGTACTTCGGCGACGAATAGAAGTACGTGCCTTCGCTGTCGACGCCGTCGGACGCCTTGGGCGTCGGATCGAGACGGAATGTCTGCTCGCCGGCCATGAAGGTGTCGCCGGCCGTGATCTCCACCGTCCCGCGCACGCGGATGTACACGCCGTTCAACGAACCTTCGTCGCGAACGACCAGCCTGCCGTCACGGTAGAAGAAGTTCGCGTGCCGCGGAGAGACGAAGTTGTCCTCCGGGAACTCGAGCTGCCCCTGGCGTCCGACGACGTGCTGGTCCGCTTTCAGGTGATAGCTGAGCCCTTCCATCCCGTCGCCGCGGATCAGAACGAGGCGCGCTTTCTCCGGATCCTGCATGTCGCTGAAGTAGTCGGTGCGCAGGTTCAGCGCGTCTTCGGGGACCGGCGCTCCACAGCGCCCGCAGAACTTGTGCCCGCTCGGAACGGGAGTCATGCATGCGGGGCATACGAAGTACTTCGCTTGATCCATCGTCAGGCTCCTCGAACTTTTGCTCGGCCGAACGTCGGGCGGGCCGTCATCGTTCGCTCCGCACGAGCTTTCCTTAAGTCACGCCCGAATGCCAACGAGAATTCTCGCCACGAGCATCGGGGGCACGGAGCACCATCCTATAGAAGCTTTCAGAGTCGGCGAAGCGCCCAGGCTCAGTGGATGTAGGTGAGCCGGCTGTCGACGTCTCCAAAGCCCCGCTTGCCGACGAGCCGGAAGAAGATCGACTCCTTGCACAGCGAGCGGTCGATCGCGCCGTACATCCGGGAATCGTAGGGATACGCGCGGTTGTCGCTCACCAGGAAGACGTTGCCGGCGCCGACCGTGCGCGTCGCGGCGACCGGCGGCGCGCGATCCAGTCCGCCGTTGCTGCCACGCATGTGGAGGATGCCGCCCACTTCCTCGAGCTGGCACTGCTGCGTCACTTCCGACCCGGTATCGGGATCGTCGACCGTGAACGTCGAATCGCTGCACGCGGTTTCCGTGCGCGCGTCGTGCCCGTTCACCTGGACGCGATCGCCGTCGATGGTCAATTGGTCGTTCGCTTCGCCGAGCACGCGCCCGATGACGAAACGCCCGACGTTGTCGGGGTCGGGGCAGATGACGAGACTCCCGAAGTGCGGCGCGGTCGCGCGCCAGAGCAGCACCCAGTCGCCGCCGCGCAGCGTCGGCGCGATCGACGTCTCGAGGATCGGGTCGTCCGTCGGCACCCGCCACCAGCGGATGCACGTCAGACGGAGCGCGCCGGCGATCACGCCGAGCACCAGCGCCGTCCAGAAGACGACCCGAAGCAATTTCCCCAGTGGCACGGTGAGGTGCTACGAGACTACGACGAGGTCGTCGCGGTGTACCACTACTTGGTCCCGCGCTTCCCGCCCGAGGACGGCCTCGAGATCCGCCCCCTTCTTGCGGGCCGCGCGCGCCACGTCGACGGACGACATCCGCGCGAGCCCTCTGCCCACCTCGGCGCCGGCGGGCGTGACGAGCCGCACGGCGTCGCCGACGTGGAAATCGCCGCGGACGCCGAGCACCCCGATGGGCAAGAGGCTGCTCTTGCCGACCGCGAGGGCCCGCGCCGCGCCTTCGTCGAGCAGCACCTCGCCCCGCGGCCGCAAGGTGTACATGATCCAGTGCTGGCGAGCGCGCAGCGTGCTTTCGTGCGGCGGGATCAGCGTTCCCACGTCCTTGCCCGCGACGGTGTCGGCGATGACGTCCGGCCGCGTCGCGGGCGCGATCACGACGCTCGCGCCGGCGCGGCTCGCCTTCGTCGCTGCGTCCAGCTTGCTGGTCATACCGCCGGTGCCCGGTCCGCTGCTCGCGACGTGACCTATCTTCGCCGCGCCGTGCATCACCGGGATGCGCTCGCCGTCCTCGTCGAGGACGCCTTCGACGTCGGTGAGCAGCATCAACAGATCCGCGGACACCAGCGGCGCGACCATGGAAGCGAGCTGGTCGTTGTCGCCGAAGCGAATCTCTTCGGTCGAGACGGTGTCGTTCTCGTTGATGACCGGGACGGCGCGCGCTTCCATCAGCGCGGCGAGCGCCTGGCGCGCGTTGTTCACGCGATCCCGGTCGGCCATATCGGCGTGCGTCAAGAGCACCTGCGCGGCGACGAGCCCTTCGGCGGCGAACGCCACCGCGTAGCGCTGCATGAGCACGCTCTGCCCGGCGGCGGCCGCGGCCTGGAGCTTCGGCATCTCTTTCGGCCGTTTGCGATAGCCGAGCCGCCCCATGCCGAGCGCGATGGCGCCGCTGGTGACGACCACGAAGGCGCGGCGCTCCGTCGACAGCGCCGCGATCTGCCGGGCGAGGTCGGCGACGAGATCTCCGTCGCCGGCGAGGGATCGCGACCCGACCTTCACGACGATGCGCTGCGCCTTTGCGAGGGCGGCCCGTGCCGAGTGCATGGCCACTCAGTCGAGGATCACGCCCGCCCCGTCAAGGTTCTACCGTCGTGAGCTCCATGCGGGCGAGCGGGCGATCTTCCGGGTGGACCAGGAACGGGGCCATCGCGCGCGCGAGCTGCAGGACGGCGTGCGGCAGCACCGCTGGGAGCGCGTCCGCACGGATGCCCTGGATCCCGAGGATCTGCCCGATGAGGGACGTCTGGATCTTGGGCAGCTCGACGATCGGCGCGTCCTCCGGCAAATGTCCGAGCTTCCTCGCTTCGATGAGCGCTTGCCGCAATCCGCCGAGCTCGTCCACGAGCCCGTTCGCCTTCGCCTGCTCGCCGGTCCAGACCCGGCCCTGCCCGACGCGATCGACGGCCTCCTTGGTCATTTTCCGCCCTTCGGCGACGCGGCTCAAAAAGACGTCGTAGAACTGCGCCACCTTGTTTCCGAGCTCCCGGTGCTCGTCCTCGCTGAAAGGACGGAAGAGCGACTCGGCGTCGGCGCGCGGCGCCGTCTTGTAGACCTCGACGTTGACGCCGATCTTGCGGAGAAGGCCGCTCACGTCGGCCTTCCCGTAGAAGATGCCGATGCTGCCGGTGATGGTGAGCGGGTTCGCCAGGATGCGCGTCGCGGGCGCGGCGATGTAGTAGCCGCCGCTCGCGGCGACGTCGCCCATGCTGACGATGACCGGCTTCGCCTGCGCCGTGAGCAACACCTCGCGCCATATGACGTCCGAGGCCATCGACGAACCGCCGGGCGACTCGATGCGCAGCACCACGGCGCCGATGAGCGGGCTCTCGCGGACGGCCTTCAGCGTATTGGCGATGGTGTACGATCCGGCGAGATCGATGCCGATGAGCGGGATGGTGCGGCTCCGGCCGTCGATGATGTCGCCGTCCACATAGACCATCGCGATGCTCTTCTGCGTGCCGAAATGCATCGGCGCGACGTCGGCGCGATCCGCGTCGGTGAGCGAGACGCGTCCTCCGACCATGTCCCTGGTCGCAGCCTCGATCTGGTCGTCGAAGGCGAGGGCGTCGACGAGCCCCTCTCTCTTCGCTTCCGTCGCCACGAAGGGCCCGCGGGCGATCTTCTCGCGCAGCGCTTCGACGGTCATGCCGCGGTCGTGCGCCACGTCACCCACGAACCAGCGCTCGCTCTGCTGGAGCAGGTCGATGGCGTCGGCGCGCGCGACGTCGGAAGCGCCCGTTCGGGTGAACTGCTCCGGCGCGCTCTTGTGCGCCCCGATGCGGATGAAATCGGCGCGGACGCCGATCTTCTCGAGGAGGCTCGCGAGGTAAATGTGGCGCGTCTTCAGGCCGGCGAAGCGAATGCCGCCCGCGGGGTTCAGCAGAATGCGGTCCGCGGCGCTGCACAGATAGAGCGCGCCGCCGTTCGCATCTTCCAGGTGGCACAGAACGCGCTTGCCGCGCGCGCGGAGCAGCGCGAACGCGTCGCGGAGCTCCTGGAGGTGCGCGAGCGAGTTCGCCGGAGCCGTGCGGAGCTCGAGCACCACGGCGTCGACGTCGGGCTCTTTGGAGATGTCCCAGAGCTTGCGGAGCAGGGCGACGTGCTCGCGGGTCTCCGGCGTGCTCTCCAGGCGAATACGCAGCGCGAGGTGCGGCGGCTGGATCCCGACGGGCTCGCGGAAGCCACGGATCGCGATCTGGTTGTAGAAGGCGTACGAGCCTTTCTCGCCGAGCTCGGTGCCGGTCAACATGCCGCCTTCGAGCTCCGTCGAGCCGGAGTTGCCGTTGAGATCGACGGCGAGCGACGCCGTCGCGCGCCATCCCGGCGACGACCCCTGTGGATCCAGCACCGCGAACTCGCCGCGCAAGCTTCCGACCGGAGGCAGATCGATCGAAAGCGTCGCGCGCGGCTGCCACACCTGCGGCTCGATCAGGTAACGCCCCTCGAGCCCGATCTCCACCGCGCGCGTGGTGAGCGGGCGCACGGCGATCGCCGTCGTGATCGACGGCCCGAGCGAGGTGTCGGTGGCGCCGAGGGCCTGGATCCTGCGCGCGTCGGCGCCGTCGAGCGGGCCGTTGACGTGGCTCGCGACGAGCGACAAGCCGAGGATGCTCGACGGACGCGCGGTGACGCCGAGCGAGTACGAGCCCAACGAGCTCGCGACCGGACCGCTCGAGTACGAGCGCTGCAGCGAGAAACCGAACGCGAGCGACTCGGAGGCGGCCCACCCGAGACCCCACGTGAGCCATTCGTAGTTGGACGACAGACCGCCGAACGCATGCTGCGGCGGATTGATGAAATCCAGGCGGAACGCCGTTCCGAACGAAAACGGAAGGCGGAAGCCGACGGAGAGCGCGTGACCGCTCCACGGCGCCGTCTGGTCGCCGTGCAAGTAGATGGCTTGCCAGCGCAGCTCGGGTCCCGTTTGGTACGCGAGGTTCGCGGGGTTCAGGAGAATAGCCGTGGTGTCGTCGGTGCCCGCGACGCTGCGGCCGAGCGCGGGAAGCCGCTCCGGCTCGACGGGGACCGGCGCCGCCGTCGCGCTGCGGGCGGCGCCGAGGACGAGAAGCGAAGCTGCCGCGATCGAAAAGCGGAGCGAATTGTTCAACCGAGCATTCCTCTCGCGCGGGCCACGAGCTCGAGCTCGTGCCGGCGGTTCGCGAGCTCCTCGTTGTCCTTCACCGGCAAGAAGCGGCTCTCGGCGCCTTCACGCGGGACGCGAACGTACGTCGTCTCGAAGCGGCTCGTCAGCTCGTTGATGAGTCGCTCGTATTGAATGACGGGCCGTCCGCCGACCTTCTTGTTCACCTGGAAGTAAGTCCACTCCATCTTCAGCGTCGACAGCGCCGGCGCGTCCATGTGGAAGGTGTTCGTGCTGAAGGTCCGGACCTGCGCGGGATCGAAGCTCGAGGGGATGCGGAACTCCTCCAGAACGACGACGCGATCGTCCACGCGGCATGGGATCCCGCCGCGATCGGCGGCGAGCTTGTCGACGATCTCGCACGTCACCTTGCGGCGCTGATCGAGGTGCAGGCCGATCAAGACCGGGTCGAGCGTCGCGCCGAGGTTGTCCAGGTTCGCGACGGTGAGCGTTTTACCGCCGCGCTCGATGAAGCTCCGGAGGAGCCCGCTCTCGGCGATCGCGTCGACGAAGTCGCCGTGCCCGGGAGCGTATTCGCTCGGATGGCCGTGCTCGTCCATGAAGAGCGTGCCGTCGGCGTTGAGCCGAAGCGACAGCCGCTGCGTGAACGTCGCGAGATTCTCGCCGTCGAGCCGCGCGCCGAGCGCTTTGACGAGCGCCGCGTCCGTCGCCGCGCTCGTCATCAGGAAGAGCGGCACCGGACGTCCGGCGAGCTTTTCCAGCGCCTTCTGCTCGGCGAGGCGAAGATCGAGGAACGTGCGCCCCGGGAGCGCTTCGACGAGCGCCTTCACGACGCCGCCCATGCGCGTCGCCATGCCGCCCGCGAGCACGACGAGGGCGTTTTCACCGCGCGAAAGCGACTCCACGCCGATCTTCCGGAGGCGTTCGGCCTCGGCGCTCCCGGGCGCGGGCAGATCCACGACGTCGGCGCGCTCGGGCGGCGCGAGCTTGCCCTTGACGTGGTTGTCGACCGACTCACCGCGCGCGAGCCGGCTTCCGAACCGCTCGAGCTGAGCGCCGTCGAAGTGATGTGCGGCGAGGCGTGCCTTCAAATCCGGCGGCAGCGAGCGGAGCTCGTCGGGAAGCGAGGTCATGCGGCGCAGCCTATCATTTCGCGCGGAACGGTTCGCTCATCGCCGAACGGCCCCACCGGGGCTACGCTCTCGGGGATGCGATTCGCGGGAATGCTCGCCTCGGGTCTCGTCGTGGCCGCGTGCGTGGTCGGGACGGACCGGCCTGCCGCGCGCGTCGATGTCGCTCGCGCGGCGACGGGCGAATCTTCGGCGGCCCCCGAGACCGGCGCGGCCGTCGGCTGCCGCGGCGAGCGCGCGCCGCGCCGCGCGCGGCCCGATCCGCGCGCCGTCTGGGTCGAAGGCTATTGTCACTTCGACGGAGTCCGTTACGTCTCCGTGAGCGGCCGATGGGAAATGCCGCTCGCACAGAGCCGCCCATGATCTTGCGTCGTCTCACAAAGCGTCCGCCTCTGGGGGCGTGGGGGATGGGAGGCATCCCCCACACGAAACGAGACGGACCGTCCCGCGAGCGAGCACCGCAGCCGGAGGCGAGGAGCGCAAGCGAGGGTTCCGCGTGTGACCGCGCCGAAGAACCAAAAAACCTCACGACGTCCTCGTCGTCGAATCGCCCGCGCGTCCCTCAAAGTAACACCACAAAAAAACTCGCGACGGCACTCGCCGTCCTGCTCACTGTGACCGCCGCTTCCGCCGATGTCGTGCTTCACGAATATGTGGCGCCCGACGCCGTGGAAGACTTGCGCCTCGGTGCGACGACGAGCGACGGCGTGATGTCGGCGGCCATCCAGACCCAGAGCGGGCCCGTCGCTTCGCCGGATCTCGACCGTACGAGCGACGCGAGCGGCGCGGTGTACGGCGCGAGCCGGACGCCGCCCGGCGCCGCCACGACGTTTCGCGTCGACCGCGATACGTCACGTCCCGACGTCGTCGCGTACGACGACCCGTTCACGCCGAGCATCGCGCCGTACAAGCGCGAGTTCGCGTACGACTCGGTCGATGAACACCTCGATCTCGTCGTGCACGACGCGACGCTCACCCGGCTCTCGATCGGCGGCGCGCCGCGCCAGGAGGACGACCAGTTCTACGCGGATCTGCAGGTCGATCTGACGGAAGGTCAGGCGGTGCGCATTCCGTCGGTCGGGCCGGGCGCGCGCATCCTCTCGATCCGCACCGTGCCGAAGGTGAGCGTGCAAGCGTTCCACGACGGGGCGGACAACTGGTTCGTGCAGGGCGATCGCGAGATCCGCGCGCGGCTCGTGCTGCACGTCGCCGTCGATCGCGCCGTCTTCGGCAGTCCATTCGCCGACACGGAGTGGCCGCGTCTCTGGCGCTCGATGCCGCCGATCCCGGAGAAGGCGAAGATCGAGGGCATCCGCGTCGCCCGTCAGATCGGCGTCGTCGACGGCACCGGACCGGCGGAGGCGCTCCGAATCCTGGTGCGACACTTCCGGAGCTTCGCGCCGTCGAACGATCACCCGAAGTCGACGGGCACGGATCTCTACAAAGAGCTCGCGATGTCGCAGAAGGGCGTCTGCCGGCATCGCTCTTACGCTTTCGTCGTGACCGCGCTCGCGCTCGGGATTCCGTCGCGCTTCGTTCGCAACGAGGCGCACGCCTGGGTGGAAGTGAACGACGGCGTTCGCTGGCACCGCATCGATCTCGGCGGCGCCGCCGATCACCTCGATTCGCCCGATGCGACGCGACTCCCCCACGTGCCGCCGCGCGATCCGTTCGAGTGGCCCCAGGGCTCGGACAGCGGGCTCGGCATGGCCGATCGCACGCGCGCGATGCAGGGTGGCCTGCGCGCGAACGCCGGCGGGACGAGCACCGCGGCCGGCGCGCCGGAAACGCCCGCGGCGTCCGCGGCGCCGGAGCAGGAGGCGAAAGTCGACGATCGACGACCGCGCGCGAACGTGACGCTCAGTGTCGGCGGCACCGAGGCGAAGCGCGGAGGGCGTCTCAAGCTTCAAGGACGCGTCGACGTCGCCGGAGCTGCCTGCACGTCGACCCGCGTCGATCTGTTTCTCGAGCCGAAGATCGGGCCGGGACACGACAAAATGGCCCTCGGGGTGCTCGTGACGGACGACGACGGCCGCTACGAGGGGCACGTGGTCGTTCCGTACACCATCCCTCCGGGCGATTACGACGTTCGCGCGACGACGCCCGGCAATTCGACCTGCGGCGAAGGCAGCTCGCCGTAGCGTCCTGTCGCGGGAGCTTTCCCCGTGCTACGGAAAGCGCCGCCCCATGAGCGAGCTCCTCGTTCCGTTTCTGTACGAGCTGCGAAAGCGCAAGCTGAAGGTCGGCACGCAAGAGGTCGTGGGTCTCGCGAAGGCCGTCGCGCTCGGCCTGCACGGCGACACGCTCGACGGCTTCTACTACTTGGCGCGGTCGCTCATGGTCCACCGCGAATCGGATCTGGACCGCTTCGACGAAGCCTTCCTCGCGCACTTTCGCGGCGTCGAGAGCAAGGCGCAAGATTTTCTGAGCCAGCTCGAAGAGTGGCTCAAAGATCCGAAGGTCCTCGAGAGCCTCACCGAAGAGCAGATCGCCGCCTTCAAAGATCTGAGCCCCGAGGAGGTGCGCAAGCTCTTCGAAGAACGGCTCCGCGAACAGAAGGAACGTCACGAAGGCGGCAACCGCTGGATCGGCACCGGCGGCACGAGCCCCTTCGGCAACAGCGGACAGAACCCGAACGGCATGAGCGTCCGCCCGCAAGGCGGCAAGAGCGGCAAGGGCTCGGGCGCCATCGGCATGGCCGACGCCCGCAAATACCGCCCGTACAGATCCGACCTGGTGCTCGACGTGCGGCAGATCGAGGTCGCGCTCCGCAAGCTCCGTCAGTTCACGCGCGAGGGCTTCGAAGAAGAGCTCGACGTGGAGGCGTCCATCGACGCGACGGCGAGGAGCTTCGGCGAGCTCGAGATCGTCATGCGGCCGCCGAAGAAGAGCAACGTACGCGTGCTCTTGCTCATGGACGTCGGCGGTTCCATGGAGCCGTTCGCGCACACCTGCTCGCAGCTCTTCAGCGCCGCGAAGCGCGCGTCGAACTTCCGCGAGCTCAAGACTTACTACTTCCACAACACCGTCTACGGCCGCCTCTTCACGAGCGACACGTTGATGAACCCCATCGAGGTTCCGGAGCTGCTCGAGCTCGTGAATCAGCGGTGGAAGGTCGTCCTCGTCGGCGACGCGGCCATGGCGCCGAGCGAGCTCATGTCGTCGGGTCCGTGGGGCTCGCAGGTGCGCAAGGCCGACGGCCGCCCGCTCTCCGGCCTCGACTGGCTCGTCACGCTGGCGGATCGCTTCGATCGCGCCGTGTGGTTGAACCCCGACCCACCCCAGTACTGGGCCGGCGGCACCTGCGAAGTCATCCGTCAGGTCTTCCCGATGTACCACCTGACCATCGAGGGCCTCGGCGAAGCGGTGACGTATCTGTCGAAGGGCTCCGCGGGGCGCAAACCGCAGGTCGATATCGATCCGCGGAAGGTGCTCTGATTTCGCGAACGGGCGTGCTCGCCGTCAACGGTTGCGTCGTGCGAGCTCCGCTTCGAGCTCCGCGGCACGAGCACGGGCGTGCTGTGCGGCGGCGATTGCATCTTCCTCGGCCGTCTTCCAGAGGCGAGTGCCGGCTTCGTCGTCGGCGATCCGCAAAAAGCGTCCATCCTGGACGGTGACGAAATACGCGCCCAGGATCGCCGACGGCACGGGCCCTTCGCCTGCCACGACGCGTTCAAACGCCCCCGTGTCCGTCTTTCGCCAGCCCTGCAGCCGGAAAGGTCCGCCGAACGACTTCGGTCCGACGAGCATGGGGTCGAACACCACGAGCTCACTGACGCCGAGCGCGGCGCAGCGATCCGGAATGTCCGTGTAGTCCTTGTAAGGGTGGCCTGGGCTGACGACCTCGAAGACGAGCTTCGGCACGGGATGACCGGGCTCCCACAGGCGCACGCTCGAAATCTGAGTACCGCCCGGCGGCGCGGGCTCGAGGAACTGCAGATCCGGATCGAAGCCGACGCGCGGATTTTCCCGCCGGACGCGCACGGCGCAGTTGCGATAGACGATGGCGTCCCGACCGGTGCGCGCGATCCAGTGCCGGAGCAGCGCCTTCAGTAGATCGAGCGCGTCGTCGTGCCAGGGCGCCTCAGGCACGGGCTCTTCTCCGATCGTCCACTCGTCGGAGAACCCGGAAATACGATGCTGGACGAGCACGCCCGTCGCTTCTGTCGATTGGGGCGCTCGCTCCTGCATGTCGATGGGGTCCCATGGTAGCACGGCGTCCCCTCGGTCGCCGTGCGGGCCCGGTTGCGCGATTTTCGCGCGCGCTCGCGACGAATCGCTCAGTCGCTCGCGGCCTTGCGGACGCGATCGATGCTCGCCACCAGGTCGCGCAGGGCGGACTCTTGCACGCGCGCCGCTTCCTCGATCTGGCGCGCCGCTTCTTGCGCTTGCTCCGAGCCGCGCGACTGCGCCCGGTGCGACGTCGTCAGCTGGTGCACCATGTTGCTGATGTTCTCGATGGCCTGCGTGATCTGCCGGCCGCCGCGCGACTGTTCCTGGCTCGAGCGCTCGACTTGCTGCGCGACGGTGCGCATCGTCTCGCCGGTCTTCATGATGAGCTCGGTGCCGCGCGCTTGCTGCGCGGTCGCCGCGGCGATTTGCTGGACCGTCTCGGCGATGCGGCCGATGGCGTCGGTGACCTGCTTGCTGCCCTTCGCCTGCTCGACCGTCGCGCGGGCGATCGCGCGCACCATGTTCGTGCTCTTCTGCGAGCTCTCGAGGATCTTCTTCAGCGCGCGCTCGGCTTCGTTGGACACCTGGACGCCGCGATCGACGTTCTGCGCGCCGCGCTCCACGGCTTGAATCGCGTTGCGGCTCTCGGACTGAATCGTCTTGATGAGATCCGCGATCTCCTTGGTGCTCGCTCCGGCGCGCTCGGCGAGATCCTTGATCTCGTCGGCGACGACCGCGAAGCCCTTGCCGTGCTCGCCGGCCTGCGCGGCGATGATCGCGGCGTTGAGCGCGAGCAGGTTCGTCTGCTCGGCGACCTCGTCGATGACGTTCAAGATCTGCCCGATGGCGTCGATGCGCGAGCCGAGGTTCGAGATGACCGCGACCGCTTCCTGGCTGCTCTCTTTGATGCGGTAAATCTCGCCGATCGTCTTCAGGATGGATTCGGCGCCGTGCTCGGCGTCGCGCGCCACTTCTTCCGAGAGGCGCGCCGTCTCGTTGGCGTTCGACTGCACCTGGTCGATCGAGACGTCCATCTCGTTCATCGACGAGCTCGTCTCTTCGGCGGTGAGCGAGAGCGCGTCGACGTTCTTCGCGACTTCCTTGATCGAGTACGTCATCTCCTCGATCGACGAGACGCTCTCGCGCACGCTCTGGCTGAGCTCGCCGATGTGCTCGGCCATTTCGTCGTTCGTCGCCGTCATCTCCAGGATCGACGAGCTCGACTCTTCGGCGCTCGCGGCGAGCATCTCGACGTGCTGCGAGATCTCGCGCAGCGACGTGGTGACGTCCTTGATGCTCCGCGCGGCGGTGTCACTCAGCTGCATCTGGTTCGACACCGAGTCGGTGATGCGCCGGAGCGCTTCGGTGACCTGGTTCGTACCCGCCTCGAGCTCGCGCCTCTGGCTCTCGGAGCCGGCTTCCAGGTTGCGCACGGCGTCCGCGATGCGCCCGAGGCCGTCGTACACCGCGATCATGTCCGGCGACGCTCCGGTGGGCGGCTCCGGCCTTCGTCCCTCGCGCGTGCGATCCAGCGCGTCTCGGATGGGCGCGAGCGAAACGGCGGCCGCGCCTCCCCCGCCCGACCAGATCACGATGACGATCCCGAGGATGGCGAGTCCTATCGCGTAAGGACCCGCCGCGCGGTCCAGCGCCAAGACGGCGAACAATCCGAGGAGCAGAACGAGGATTCCGTAGACTTGGCGCTGACCGAGGGGAGGCATAGAAAGGGCAGTCTCCATGCGCGAGCGCGCTGGCTCGCGAGCGGGAGGTTACACATCGTAGAGAGTATTCCCGCGGTCCGCGTCGCAACAAGCGAAGCATGCGTCCTTATCTAAGAGACGCGTGCGCGGACCATCCGTACCGCACGTACGGCGCGATCTCGCTACGCATGAGCCTGCTCACCTGCTCACCCGTCGTCCCCGTTCCCCTCTTGCTGCTCTTCCCCGCTCTCCGGCGGCGCGTCGGGCAAAAGCGCCGGGCCGCTGACCGGAAGCTCGACGAAGAACTGTGCGCCGCGGCCCTCGGGGTCACGGTAGGAGATTTCACCCCCGTGCTCGACGACGATGCGCTCGACGATGGCGAGGCCGAGCCCTGTGCCTTCGGGTTTGGTGGTGGCGTACGGCTCGAAGAGCCGCGCCCGCATCTCCGGGGCCAGGCCAGGTCCGTTGTCACGCACGGCGAGCCGCACGCGCCCGGGGTCGGCAGGTTGCAGCGTGACCCAGACCTTGCCGTCGGGAGCGTTCGCCACGGCGTCCATCGCGTTCTTCAGCAGGTTCGTGATTACCTGCACCATCTGGTCGCGGTCGGCGACGATCTCCGGCACCGGGTCCACGTGGAGATCGATGCGCGTTCCGGACGCGGCGTGGAGCCCCACGACTTCTCGCAGCGTCTGCGAAAGGTTCATCGGCAGCGGCGCGGGCGCGGGGAGCCGCGCGAACCGCGTAAACTCCTGCACGATGCTCGAGATGCGCGCCACTTCGCCGAGCACCGTGCGGCTCGCCTCGTCGAAGTACTCGTCGAACGCGGGGTCGTTGCGCGCGCGGAGACGCCGCAGCGTCTCCACCGCCGCGCGGATCGGCGCGAGCGGGTTCTTGATCTCGTGAGCGACTTGGCGCGCGATCTCGCGGCGCGCCGCGATGCGTTCCGTCGCGGCGAGCCGCTTGCGGAGCGCCGCGAGGTCCGCGATGGCGTGATTGAACGACTCCGCGAGCTGGACGAGCTCGCGGCCCCCGCGGCCCTCGATGGCCACGGGCTCTCCGGTGACGACGTGCCGCGCTTGTTCGGCGAGGCTCACGATGGGCTCGGCCAGACCCCGCGAGACGAGCCACGCGAGCACGAGCGCGCCGACGAGCGACGCGGCGCCGCGTAAGAGCACCGCGCGTTCGAGCCGGCCGATCGCCGCGAGCAACGGGACGCGCGACAGCGAAGCGTAGATCGTCACTCCGGGAAGCTGCGGCAGCGTCATCGGCTTCACGAGCGAGCGGCTCGAGCTCGCGGGCGCGTCGAGGGAAAGCTCGAGGCCCTGACTCTCGCCGACGCGCGCGAGGACCGACTGGAACGCACGCCCTCCCAGGATACCGAGCGTCACGCCGCCGCTCGATCGGCTGCAATGCGCGACGATGTCGACCTTGCCGCCTTCGTTCCGAATGCGTGAGCGGCCGTCGTCGTCCTTGATCTCGGCGGCGAGCTTCGGATCGATGGAACCGACCGCGCCCCCTCCGAGCACTTCACCGCGTCCGGTCACGAGCAACAGCTCGTCCAGCCGGAAGGCCTTTCGCAGCTCTTCCGCTCGGAGACTGAGCTGGAGCCGCTCGCCGGAGTCCAGCGTCCCGGTGCGCAGGCTCACGATCGCCGCGTCGAGCACCGGGTCGTGATCGCACAGCGGGCGGAGCAGCGCCGGAAGCTCGCGCACGTCGTACCCGAGCTCGGCCTCGAGGCGCGTCATGGCTCCTTGAAACTGCGCTTGGAATCGCCCTTCTTCCGCGTTGCGCCACGCTTCGCGGACGCCGAATCCGAGCGCCAGCGTCGTCACGACGGTGAGCACGAAGGTGGCGACGAGCAGCCGCTGCGCGAGCGTCACGTTCGAGCAGCCTAGTCCTTGCGACGGGGCCCGTGAATGCCCGTGAACATTCCGGCGTTACAGCGAAAGCGCCGCATTGCGCTTTCGCGCTCGTGCTGGCACGGTCCGTTCTCTTCATGAAGCTTCGTCGAACATCGCTCGTGGCGCTGGTCGCGTGCGTGGCCTGCGGCGGCGGAAACGCGAGCGTCGAGCCTCCTCGTCACCCGCATGCGCCGAAGCACGCGAAGCGCGTCGCGCCCGTCCAGGATCTGGGCTTCGCCGCGCAGCGCCTCGCCGTCGTGCCGGAAGGCACGTTCGGGCCGTATCGGGGCAGCCGCCCGGAGGGAATGATGGCGGCGTGGGCCGCGGAGGTCTCCGGCAAGCGGAGCTGGCTCACGCTCGGGCTCGGCGACGGCAGCGGTTCCGTCCACTACGACCCGAAGACCATCGCGGAGGCCGCGCCGGAGGTGGACCTCGTCGCCGTCCGTCCGATCGGCGGCGCCACGCGGGGCTTCATCCTGCTGACGAGCTCGCGTGAGTTCTCCGGCGAACGCGTGGACCTCATTTCGCTCGGCACGCGCGGTGAGCGCATCTTCGGCCCGACGGCGCTCGCGCAATCGGCGCCGGCCATCGTGTGGCTCGACGCCGTGCAGACTCCGTCGGGGGCCATCGCCATGTGGGCGGTCCGTCGCGACGACCGCGCCGACATCATCGGCGTCGAGATCGGCACCTCGGGCGAACCGAAGGATTCCCCGTCCACCCTCGTGACCGATCTGCGCGCGTGGCAAGTCACTTCGGCGGGCGAGGACATCGCGATCGCGGCGCTCACCGCCGGCAAGGAACGCAACGAGCCCGGTCCGCTGAAGCTCGTGTTCCTGGATGCGCAAGGCAAGCTCGAGCGACGTTCCGTCGTGCTCAGCGACGGCGTCACCGCCGAGCCGGATCTCGACCTGGCGAAGCTCGGCGATCACCTCGTCGCCATCTGGTCCGATCGCCACGACGGCGAACCGCGCCTGTACGGAGCCGTCGCGGACGTCAACGGAGCTCTCTTGAAGCCCGCCGCGCCCATCGCACGCCCGTACGGACCGCAGTCCGTCGTGCGCATCGTGCGCCCCCAGACGGAGAAGGGCCAGGCGTACCTCGCCTGGGAGAACGCCATCGAACAGCAAGAGAATCGCCGCGCCGTGCGCGTCGCGACGCTCTCCGCGAACGGCGTCGTCGGCGAACAGAGGGCGATCGTCACCATGGAATCGGGTAACGGTCTTCCGGAGCTCGCCGCGTCGTCGGACGGCCTCGCGGCGCTCACGCTGGCGAAGGCGTGTCGTCGCGGCGAGTCGTGCGACGGCGCGCGCGTGGTGCCCACCTTCGTGCAATTCGACGCGTCGTTCGACGTCGTCGCCGAAGAACCGCTGCGCCTCTCGCCCGAGAGCGGTGAACCCGCGGATCTCGCCTGGGGTCTCCTGTGTACGGCGGACTGCACGGCGCTCACGGTGTCGTCCGCGAATCCCGCGCCGGTCTATCTCGTGAAGCTCGGCCGCCTCTCGAACGACTGGGTGCCGACGGCGATGCGCGTCGACGACGCCGCGCGCCCACGCGTGTCACGCGTCGAGGCGCTGGCGAAGACGGAGCCGCTCGTCGAAATCGCGGCGGCGCGCACCGGCGGAACCACCACGGTGGGGTGGCTGACGTATTTCGACCCGGCGACGCCGTTCACGCGCTCGAAGACGCCCGCACCGGACGGTAAATACGAGCCGCCGCGCGCCGTCTTGCGCGTCCGCGCGTCGACCGAGAAGGGCCCGCAACCGGAGCCTGTCGCGCTTTCGTACCGCGCCGATTCGCCGGGCGGCGTTGCCGTCGTGCCGGGAGATCCCGCGCGCGGCACGACGCTGGTCGTCTGGGTGGGCATCGACAACAAGATCCCCCAGGCGTTCGTCACGGTCGTCGGCCCCGACGGGAAGAAGATCGCGCAGAAGATGATCACTCACGCCAAGATGGGCGTCGGCGACGTCGCGGCGGCTTACACCGGGGACGGATGGGCGCTCGCGTTCGTCGACGAAGGGACGAACAGCGCCGAGGTGCACGTCACGAAGATAGATCCGACCCTCCGGGTGGTCGTTCCAGAGCGGCGTCTGGGTTCCGGGGGCTCGACGGCGTCCGGCGTGGAGCTCCTCACGCGCGGCGACAAAGTGTTCGCCGTCTGGTCCGACGCGCCGGTGTCGACGGGGCACGCCGCGGACGTGTTCGCGGCGCTGCTGAACGCGAAAGATCTCGCCCTCGTCGCTCCGGAGCACCCGCTGTCGCAGACGCCGGGACATTCGCGAGCCCCGACGATCACGCCGTTCGGCGACGGCGCGGCGGTGGCGTGGGTGGAAGATTCGATGCAGAGCGGCGCCCCCTCCACGCTCATGCTCGGCCGGCTCGATGCACGCGCCGAAGTCATCGCGGGGACTATTGCCCCGATACCGCTGGACGGGTCTCCGGAGAGCGCGAGCCTCGAGTGCAACGACTCCGTCTGTCACGTCGTGGCGGCCGTTTCTTCGCCGATCGGCGGCAATCTCTCGGCCTTCATGTGGCGCGGGGGGAGCGACGTCAGTGTGACAAAGCTCGTCACACTGAAAGCCGAGCCTCGGAGCGGGCTCGCTCCGGTCGTGCAAAATGGGGATGTGTTGTATGCGGATCAGGGATCGCGCGCGGACATGGTCGTGAGGCGACTGGGCGTCGATTGGGAGTGATGGCCGACCAGCGGAGTCGCTCGCGCGCTCATCGGATCGTTGGTCGGCCCTTTCCTGCCATCTGAATGGCAGGTTTCCAACGCGGGGGGTTTCCGATCGCAACCCGCGGTTTATGTTCGGGGAATGAAAGCACAGGGGTCCGCGGCCAAGCGCGCGAAGGTTCGGGAGTCTCGCCTGGTGCGCCTCGCGCGCGAGCCGGGCACCGACGATTTTCGGCGCTTCGAGCGCGACGTGCACGAAGGCCTGGGCCGGACGCCGAAGTCGCTGCCGTCGCTCTACTTCTACGACGAGCGCGGCAGCGAGCTCTTCCGTCGCATCATGGATCTTCCGGAGTACTACCTCACGCGCGCGGAGCGGAGCATCCTCGAGTCACGCGGCGGCGAGATCGCCGCGCCGTTCGCGCGCAAGCCGTGCGACGTCGTGGATCTCGGCGCCGGCGACGGCGCGAAGACCCGCATCTTGCTGCACCACCTCGCGCTCGCCCGCAGCAACGTTCGCTACGTCCCCATCGACGTGTCGGAGGGCGCGCTCGCGACGGTGCTCGACGCCTGTGCGCTGGAGCTGCCCTGGCTCGCCACCGCGGGCATCGTCGCCGAGTACGAAGCGGGGATCCGCTGGCTGTCGCGCAGCGACGCGCAGCGCTCGCGGCTCGTCCTGTTCCTCGGCTCGAACGTCGGAAACTTGGACGACGTCAGGGCCCGTGGTTTCTTCAGCAGCTTGTACGAAGCGCTCCTCCCGGGGGATCACGTGCTCGTCGGCTTCGACCTGGTGAAGGACGTGGGCGTCCTTCATTCCGCGTACGACGACACCGCGGGCGTCACCGCCGAGTTCAATTTGAACCTTCTTTCTCGCATCAACCGCGAGCTCGGCGCAAACTTCGATGTCGGTGCGTTTCGGCACTACGCTACGTTCTCGCCAGCTCGCCGCGCCATGGAAAGCTACTTGCTCAGTCGCTGTCGTCAGACGGTGCGCGTCGCGCGGCGCGAGTACTGCTTCGAAGCCTGGGAGCCCATCCACACCGAGATCTCCCGGAAGTATTACGAGTCGGACATCCACGCCTTCGCCGAAGACGCCGGTTTCGTCCCGGTCGGGCACTTCTTCGACGAGAACGAGCTCTTCGTCGATGCGCTATGGCGGGTCGAGAGCAGGCGGTGACGCGGGTCGCCGCGGACGAGCGCGCGGCGAGCCTGCTCCAAGAGTACCGCGAGACGCGGGCGCTCACCGAGCGTCTGTGCGAGCCCCTCGCGACGGAAGACTACGTCGTTCAGTCCATGCCCGACGCGAGCCCCACGAAGTGGCACCTCGGTCACACGACGTGGTTCTTCGAGACGTTCGTGCTCGGCCCTCACGAGCCCAATTTCCGCCCTTACGACGAGGTCTTCGCGTACCTGCACAACTCCTATTACGAAGGCGTGGGCGCGCGGCAGCCGCGGGCCGAGCGGGGCATGCTCACGCGTCCGACGGTCGACGAAGTCTACGCCTATCGCGCTTCGATAGACGACCGCATGGGAGAATTTCTGACCAGTGAAGTTGCCGCGCGCAAGGACGTCCTCGACCTGGTCGAGCTCGGGGTCAACCACGAGCAGCAGCATCAAGAGCTGCTCCTCACGGACCTGCAGCATCTGCTGTCCTTGAACCCGCTGCGCCCGGCGCTCACCGGACCCGCGCCGACGCCGCCGATCGCCGCGTCTTCCAGCGAGTACATCGAGCACGAGGGCGGCCTCTTCGAGATCGGGCATTTCGCGGATGGGTTCGCGTTCGACAACGAGGGTCCTCCGCATCGAGTGCACCTCGAGCCATTCGCGATCGCCGCCTCGCCGGTCACCGCCGGCGAATTCTTGGAGTTCGTCGAAGCGGGCGGTTACGCGCGTTCGGAGCTCTGGCTCTCGGACGGCTGGTCCATGGTGCAGCGCGAAGGGTGGCGCGCGCCGTTGTACTGGGAGAACGTGTCGGGGGCGTGGCAGCGGTTCTCGCTCTACGGAATGATCGCGCTCGACAAGAACGCACCCGTCTGTCACCTGAGTTACTACGAGGCGGACGCCTTCGCGCGATGGCAGGGGGCGCGTCTTCCGACGGAGGCGGAGTGGGAGGTGTGCGCGCGCGAGCTCTCGAGTGACGGACAGTTCCTCGATCGCGGCGTGCTCGTCCCGGTGCCGCCCGCGCGAGGCTCGGGCTTCGCCGGCGGCGCCTGGACGTGGACGGCGAGCCCTTATTCGCCTTACCCGCGCTTCACGCCGGCTGCCGGCGCGGTGGGCGAATACAACGGCAAATTCATGGTGAACCAGATGGTGCTGCGCGGCGCCTCCTGCTTCACGCCCGCCGCTCACGTGCGCCCGACGTACCGTAACTTTTTTCCGCCCGCCGCCCGCTGGCAGGTTACGGGAATGAGACTCGCGCGGAAGTAGCTTGCCATTCGCACCGTGCGGCTCGAGACGTCCGTCTTCATGAAGAGAAGTGCGCTCATTACGGTCTGTCTGAGTTTTGTTTCACTGGCGGCGTGTGGCGGGAATAAAACGCCACCGGAGTCGCCGGCATCAGCCAGCGCCGTTCCGACCACCTCCAATGTCGCGACCGGCGCCCCCGCGGCGGCTTCGGCAGCCGCTCCGAGCGAGGCGACGCCCCCCTCGCCGGAATCGCCTTCGGATCTCGCGCCGTACAAGGCCATCGTCGCCGCGCCGGATCGGGACGACGCCGACAAGAAGCTCGACGAGGGCAGGCATCCCGCCGAGCTCCTCGCCTTCATCGGGGTGAAGCCGGGCATGCACGTGGCCGAGCTCGGCGCGGGCGGCGGCTACACCAGCGAGCTGCTCGCGCGCGCCGTCGGTCCCTCGGGCGTTGTGTATGGCCAGAACACGCCCGCCATCTTGCAGCGGTTCGCCGAGAAGCCGTGGAGCGAGCGATTGGCGAAGCCGGTGATGAAGGGCGTCGTGCGCGTCGACCGCGACTTCGACGATCCGCTCCCGAAGGAAGCGCGCGACCTCGACGCCGTCGTCATGGTGCTGTTCTATCACGACACCGTCTGGCAAAAGGTGGATCGCGATCGCATGAATCACGTGATTTTTGCGGCGCTGAAGCCGGGAGGCGAGTACGTCATCGCCGATCACCATGCGCGCGCGGGTTCTGGCACCGCCGACACGCAGACGCTCCATCGCATCGAAGAGAGCGTCGTGAAGGACGAGGTGACGCGCGCCGGCTTCAAGCTCGCCGCCGAGGCGGATTTCCTGCGCAACCCCGCGGACACGCGCGACTGGAGCACGTCCCCCCGCGTAGCCGGAGAACGCCGGGGCACGAGCGATCGCTTCGTCTTGAAGTTCGTCAAGCCGTAATCACGTCACCGAAAACGCACGAAGGAGGATCTACCGATGAGCGCTTCTCTCGTTCTGTACACGAATCCCATGTCCCGCGGCCGCATCGCACACTGGATGCTCGAAGAGGTCGGTGAACCGTACGAGGTACGCCTCCTTCGCTTCGACAAGCGGGAACACAAGTCGCCCGAGTATCTGAAGATCAACCCGATGGGAAAGGTGCCGACCCTCGTTCACGACGGGCACGTCGTGACCGAAGCCGCGGCCATCTGTACGTATCTCGCCGACGCGTTCCCCGCCAAGCGGCTCGCGCCGGCGCTCGACGACCCAGCGCGCGGTACGTATCTGCGCTGGCTCTTCTTCGGCGCCGGCTGTGTCGAGCCGGCGGTCATCGACAAGGCGTTCTCGCGTCCGGTGCCGGCAGATCGTCCGGGCGTCATGGGCTACGGCACGTACAACGACACCCTCGACGCGCTCGAGAAAGCGATCACGCCCGGCCCGTTCATCCTCGGCCAGCAGTTCTCCGCGGCGGACGTCTACATCGCCTCGCAGATCGGCTGGGGCCTCATGACGAAGGGCATCGAGCCGCGCCCC
This sequence comes from Polyangiaceae bacterium, assembly GCA_035547195.1. Classification (GTDB taxonomy): domain Bacteria; phylum Myxococcota_A; class Polyangia; order Polyangiales; family Polyangiaceae; genus DASZVB01. The sequence continues at coordinate 23,746 of DASZVB010000050.1, read as the reverse complement.
ACGTACATGAAGTACATGGAGATCATCAATCAGCGCCCCGCCATGCAGCGCACCAACAAACAAAACGACGAGTTCTTGGTGAAGCTCAAAGCCGAAAACTAAGAATCCGCCGCAGTTTTTGTGCGCTGCCGGAACAGCGTGCTCGACTCGATGCTCTCCACGCCGTGGAACGCCTCGTCCGGGGTGTGGAGCAGTCGAGCACGCTGGTGGCGCTGCAGCTCTTCGAGCAGCCGGCGGTTGACGCTCATCAGGTCCGAGATGAACGCGAGCAGGAAGGTGAGAAACCCCATGATGAGCAGCACCGCCGCCAGGATGAGCGACTGAATGTGCCCCCCGCCGTCCCCGGCGACGATGTAATAGACGAAGCGCAGCCCGATCGCGATGCCGATCGCGAACGGAATCATCCCGACCGTGACGAAGAACCTGAGCGGTTGGTACACGATGAAGATGCGGAACATCGTGAGGATGGAGCGCTGCACGTAGCTCGGGATGCTGCGCACCAGCCGCGACGGCCGAAGCTCTCCGTTCACCCGGATGGGCACGGAGACGACGCTCATGTTCTTCTGTCCGGCCTGGATGATCGTCTCGAGCGTGTACGTGTAGTTGCTGAAGACGTTCAGCGCGAGCGCCGTCTCGCGGGAGATCGCCCGGAAGCCGCTCGGCGCGTCGGCGACCGTCGTCCCGCTCACACGGCGCACCGCCCAGCTGCCGAAGCGTTGCAAGAGCTTCTTGACCGGTGAGAAGTGCTGGATCTCCGAGATGGGTCGCGCGCCGATGACGAGATCGGCCCGGCCCTCGAGGATCGGTTGCACGAGCTTCGGGATGTCGGCGCCGACGTATTGGTTGTCGGCGTCGGTGTTGACGATGATGTCGGCGCCGCGCTGCAGGCAAGCGTGGATCCCGAGCATGAACGCGCGGGCGAGGCCCTGGTTCGTCCGGAAACCGACCACGTGATGCACGCCGTGCCGGCGCGCGACTTCGACGGTGTCGTCGGTGCTTCCGTCGTTGATGATCAGCACCTCGATGCGGTCGACACCGGGGATTTCTTTCGGCAAATCGGCCAGAGCGATGGGCAACGATTTGGACTCGTTGAAGCAAGGGATCTGGATGATGAGCTTCATGCTGAGGGCTCCGGCCGGCGCATTCTGCCCTTCGGGCGAAGCTTTCGCCATGGTGAATGATGGCGCGGGCGGCGGGGTAAAGTACGCTGTCGGCGAAGGCTCATGCGCGATCTGGAAGAGCTCGCGGCGCGGTTCCGCGATCTGGCACCCAAAGCGGATTTTGCTTCGCTCCGCCTCGTCGACGAGGTGTCGGAACGGGTTTCGGTGCGCCAAGGTGTGCCGGAGCCGCCCGAGACGATGCTCGACGCCGGCGCGATGATCACGGTCGTGGACGGCGACGGCACGGGCTACGCCGCGACCAGCGACCTTTCGGACGAAGGCCTCGCCGCCGCCGTCGCTCGCGCGCGGGAATGGGCGGCGCTCTCGCGGGGGCGCAGCGTGCTCGACGGGCGCGTCGCGATGCCCGCGCCGCGGGGCAGCTACGCGTCGCCGCAGGCGAAGCCGGTCCGTCTCTCGAAGGCCGAACGCATCGAGCTCTTGATGGTCGAGGCGAACCAATGTCGCATCGACGATCGCATCGCGGACTGGGCGGCGAGCCTCTGGACCACCGACGTCACGCAGCTCTTGGTCACCGCGGACGGCGACCGCTCCGTCCAGAGCTTGCATTTCACCGTGCCCGGGCTGCACGTCACCGCGTTCGATCGCGGCGTGTCGCAGACGCGCTCCTGGGGCGGCCGTTACAACGGCTACTGCCGGCAGGGCGGGCTCGAGGTGCTCGAGGCCGGCGGCTTCGAAGGCGCCGGCCGCCGCACCGCGGAGGAGGCGCTCGCGCTGCTCGCGGCTCCGAGCTGCCCCTCGGGCTTCCTCGACGTCGTGTTGATGCCGGATCAGATGATGCTGCAGATCCACGAATCCATCGGGCACCCCATCGAGCTCGATCGCATCCTGGGCGACGAGCGCAACTACGCCGGGACGAGCTTCGTCACCCTGGACATGATCGGCTCGTATCAGTACGGCTCGAGCTTGCTCGACGTCACGTACGATCCGACGCGCCCCGAGCAGTTCGCGAGCTTCGCGACCGACGACGACGGAGCGCCGGCGGCGCGGGAGTACTTGATCCGAAAAGGCGTCCTCGTGCGCGCCCTGGGCGGCACGGTGTCGCAGGCGCGCGCCGGCATGTCGGGCGTCGCGACGTCGCGCGCGTCGGGTTGGAATCGGCCGCCCATCGACCGCATGTCGAACCTCAACGTCGAGCCGGGCACTTCGACGCTGGACGAGATGATCGCGTCCATCGACGACGGCGTGCTCATGCGGACGAACGTGTCGTGGTCCATCGACGACTCGCGCAACAAGTTCCAGTTCGGGTGCGAGCTCGGCCAGCGCATCCGAAGCGGAAAGCTCGGCGAGATCGTGAAGAACCCCTGCTACCGAGGCGTCTCGTCGAGCTTCTGGCGCTCCCTGTCCATGGTCGGCGATGCGTCGACCTTCGAGGTCCTAGGGACGCCCTTCTGCGGCAAGGGTGAACCCAACCAAATCATCCGCTGTGGCCACGCGAGCCCCGCGTGCAAGTTCTCGCGCGTCGACGTGTTCGGCGGGGACAAGTAGAGCCATGTCGAGCGCGCCTTACCTGTTCGACATCATCGACGATCTGCGTCCCCGGCTCCGCGCCGGCGAGGTCGTCTTCGGATGGCTCGCCAGCGAAGAGTCGGACTTCGTCCGGTTCAATCGCGCCCGCGTGCGCCAGGCGATGACGATCCGGCAATCGTACTTGACGCTTTCTCTGATCGCCGGCAAGCGCCGCGAAGCCGTCACGCTGTCCCTCGGCGGCGCCCGCGGCGAGGACAGGGACCGCGTGCGCGCCGCGCTGGACCGGATGCGCGGCTCGATCTCCGCGTTGCCCGAAGACCCATATCTCCTCTATTCCGAGGAGCCCGCGCGGAGCTCGCGCGTCGAGCGTTCGCGGCTGCCGTCTCCGGAAGAGGCGCTCGGAGTGGTGCTGGAGGCCGCGCGGGGGACGGATTTCGTCGGGATCTTCGCCTCCGGGCCGGTCCGGCGTGCCTGCGCGAGCTCGCTCGGACATCGCTTCGAGCACGAGGTCGCGAGCTACCAGCTCGATTTTTCGCTCTATCACGCGAAAGACAAAGCGGCGAAAGGCTCGCTCGCGTCGTTCGAGTGGGATCCGTCGGCGGTCGCGAACGCGATCGCCGAGACGGAAGTGGAGCTCGAGCATTTGACGCGTCCGGCGAAGACGATCGACGTGGGCGCTCACCGCGCGTACCTTGCGCCGGGCGCCGTCGCGGAGCTCCTTTCGATGCTCAGCTGGGGCGGCGTCTCGGCGAAGGCGCAGCGAACCAAGACGAGCTCGCTGCAGCGCTTGGTCGACGGCGAAGCGGCGCTTTCGAACAAGGTGTACCTCCGTGAGAACACGGCGGAGGGCCTCGCCCCGGCGTTCGACGAAGTCGGCTTTCAGAAGCCGGGCTCGGTGGAGCTCGTCCGGGCCGGGAAGCACGCGGGCGCGATGGTGAGCGCGCGCACCGCGGTCGAGTACGGCGTCGCCGCGAACGGAGCGGGTCCGGAAGAAGAGCTACAATCCGCGGATCTCGCGCCCGGCGCGCTCGACGAAGCCGACGTGCTCGCGCGCCTCGACACCGGCGTGTACGTGAAAAACCTGTGGTATCTCGGGTTCTCGGATCGCCCGAGCGCGCGGCTGACGGGCATGACCCGCTTCGCGACCCTCTGGGTCGAAGACGGCCGAGTCACGGCTCCGCTGAACGTCATGCGCTTCGACGACAGCCTGTACCGGATGCTCGGCGAAACCCTGATCGATCTCACGGCGTCACGCCTCTTCAAGGTCAGCGCGAACACCTATGGAGCGAGGTCCGTCGAGACCACGCGCGTGCCCGGCGCGCTCGTCAGCGAGCTTCTGTTCACTCTGTAAGTCAGGGTGACCGCGGAACAAGATCGGGGCGCTCGTCAGACGAGTGCGTTGGCGAAGGAACCTTCGCCTTATCGCCCGGCGTGGGAGCGAAGGTTCCGAAGTCCACTAACTGGACAAGCGCTCCGCCGCGGGCAATAGACCGGCGATGCGCGGACCGTGCGCGACGAGGTCGCGCGCTTGAACGAACAGACGATGGTTGCGCACGCGCATTCGATTGCGCAACGTCGGGCGGAAGAAGAGATGAGTGCCCACTTCCCGTTCCGTCGTGGCGAAGCGGCGCTTGTAGTCGTCGTCGCCGCGCCCGAACGACACCATGCGCGGCCGGTCGTGCGCGAATAGATCTTCCAGCATCAGGTACAAGAGCGCGATGCCCGGCGAATGCCGCGCGAAGTTCGCGTCGTAACCGACGACGGAATAGAAGAACACGCCGTGAAACTGATACCCCACGACGAAGGCGCACGGCGTCCCGCCCGCGTAGAGCACGTACCCGCGCAGGAGCTCGCGCCGCGACAGCTCGGCGAGCGCGTCGTGGCTGCTCTGAAGGCCGTCTTTCTTCAGCGCGCCGAGCGTCTCGAATTGCCAGGACCTGTGCCGGACGCGTGAAGCGTCCGTGAACAGCCGATCGACGTCCGCGGGCTCGCGGTAGCACTTCAGCTGCACCGGTCCGGTGCCGCTCAACATTCGCAGCGCGCGTTCCACGTTCACGCGAAGTTTCGGGCTCCGCTTGCGCATGTACGTAGCGAACGACCCTTCGAGCCGCACGATGTGATCCGTGCGAGCCGGCACCGGCGCGTACGGAAGCAGGCCGGCCGCGGCGTCCCCGAGCCTCGCGTAGGGGCTCTCCGCCGGTAGCGACTCCGTGAATACGGCGTCGCATTCGGGAATCGCCTCGAGTACGCCGGCAAGCAGAGCAGGCGGCTCCACGGCGCGCTCGGGAATGAGCGGTACGCTGCCGAGCACGCCGGCCACGCGAAACCGGCTCCGCGCGACGCGGCGTTCGCCGACGGAATAGTCGAGCGAGTGGGAATGAAACACGAGCGGCAAGATCCCGGCTATCGTCCCCGACCCGCTTCGCACTACCGCCACGCGGACCGCGGCTCCGCGCGCGTGCAGGTATTCCGACCACGCGGGCGAAGAATGGAAGGCGTTCGGGTGCGCGCAATCCGCGAACAGCCGCTGCCACGAAGCCCGGAGCCGCGCTTCCCGCATCGCGTCCGGAAGCTCCAGCACCCGCATTTGAAACGCAGCAGGCCGAAGCAGCCGGAGAGAGCGTTCGAGCCGCGGCCGCCGCGGAGGGGTAAATAGCGTCTCTTGCGTCTCGATACGTTCCATTTCCGGCTTTTTCGATGGAAAAACGGGCTGAGTCGTTCGATGGACGACCGGGTTGTTCCCGCAACCCTTACTGTTCGGCATCTTCGGCGAACCCGCGCGGCCGAGCAACCGTTTATCGCACTCAAAGATGCACCATCGCGTGAAGTTTTACGTCTTCGAACCACGGGTCAGAAATCGTTCGAGCAATGGGTGAGCAAGAAGCGACAGCCGGCCGGAAAGGCGAGAGAAACGAGCGACCGTGTTGGCACGCGTTGCACACGAAACATCGGGATGAATCGCCGTCGACAGCCTGGTCGACCTCGCGATCCGCTTCCGAGCGTGCGTCATCAGGGAACCCTGGCGGCATCGGAGCAAGGGGTCTAGATCTGACCAGCTATATGGTCGCATGGCGGCTTCTCCGAATCGTCGTCGGGTCCGCGTTGATATCGGGAGCGGTCCACGCAGAGACGACGTCGGCGACACAGCCCTCTGCCGCGCCGATCACGTCCGACAACAAGCAGCTGTTGCTGGTTCACTCGCCGTCCTGGTTCGCGTCGAGTGGAACGCTCGAGCAATACGAGCGCAGCGCGGGCGGCCGCTGGACTCTCGTGCGCGCAGCGATCGCCGTCGACCTCGGCCGGCACGGCATGGCTTGGGGCCGCGGGCTACAGCAGCCGCCCGAACACGGCCCGTTCAAGAAAGAAGGCGACGGCAAATCTCCCGCAGGCGTCTTCGCGCTGGGTCGCGCGTTCGGGACCGCCGAAGCACCCCCCGAAGGCGCTCGCGCGTTCCCTTACCTGCAATCCGCCGCGAGCACGTACTGCGTCGAAGACGTACGCTCCGAATTCTACAACGAGATCATCGATGCGAGATACGTCACCTCTCCATCGTGGGAGAAGTGGAGCGAGCTCCGAAGACCGGACGGATTGTTCGACTGGGGCGTCATCGTCCGCCAGAACGCGCCGGACGTTCGACGTGGAGCCGGCTCCTGCGTCTTTTTGCACATCTGGCGCGGTCGCAACGTCCCGACCTCGGGCTGCACCGCGATGGCGAAGGAAAACATCGAAGCCATCCTTCGCTGGCTCGACTCCGACGCGCACCCGTTGCTCGTCCAGCTCCCGGATCCTGAGCTCGCGAAATGGCGCACGCCGTGGGATCTGCCGGAGTGAGCCTCGCGTTCGCATCGAAGCCCCGCGGCGAGAAGGCGCATTGGGGCGTCGATTGGTTATGCTGGGGTTACGCCACGAAGCTGCCGAGCGCACCCAGGTCGAGGCGCTCGCGCGTAAGAACCAACGGCCCGCGGCGGCAGTCCATGCGACTCTCGACGATGTCCGGCACGCCGTGGAGGGCGTGACGAACTTCGTGCCGCCCGTCGTGACCGCCGCGCGGACGATGGCGACGAGCAAGAGATCGCGACGTGTTCCGCGCGATGTTCGGCGCATACACGGACTTGGGCTTCGGGTGATGTGCCGCTTCATGAGTTCCCTCGGATCGAGCCTTATTCGGCTGGATGCGAGCGAGCAGGCTCGGGATCGGCGCGCAGCGCCAGGCGCCAAGCGCGAAGGAGTGCCGCGAGCTCGAGCCGTGTTGACTGCCCGGACGAGCGGGTGCCAAATGACACGATGGGATTTCTCCGTCCTAGGGCTTGGGTCGTTGCCGTATTGCCCGTGGTCGTCGCGTGCAGCGGGCGGAACGGTACCGAGGGCGCAGCGGTGCGCGACGCTTCCGCGGACGGGTTGGCGAAGAGCCGGAACGACGCGGGAACTTCCGGATCGCGCGACGCGGCGCCGTCGCGGCCCGCTCCGAATTTGGTCATCGATGCAGGTCGAGGACACGACGCGATCGCTGTCACGACGATCGTCGACGCAGGGACGGGCGGCGCGCCCGGGAACGGCGGCTCGACACCGGTAGAGGACGCGGCGCCGAGCGCCGACGCGTCCGTCGTCGTCGATGCGTCCATCGCGCCCGATTCCTCCGCGGTCGCCGAAGCGGGCGCTCCCGCGACGCGGGACGCGAGGCACGGCGCCGGACCGGACGGCGGTGTGGGGATGATCGCCGACGCCGGGTTCGACTGCTCGCGCGGCTACCACGGCGTCGACACGCCCGGCGCGACGCACCCGCTCAGCACATGCGGCGCGATCACCGAGAGCGGCACCTACGTGCTCGACCAGGACATCACCGCGTCCGGCGAGTGCCTCTACGTCCAGGCGATCCCGCACGTGCGGCTCGACTGCGCGGGGCATACCGTCACCGGCGCGCCGCCGCTGAAGACGTTCCTCACCGACGACTTCGAGGTCGAAAACTGCGTGTTCGTGCCGTCGGACCTGGCGCAGGCGGTGGATCTCCTCGGCGGGACGCGCGTCGGGTTCCACGACGACGTCTTCGTGGGTGGCGTCGTCTCGATCGACGGGCTCACGGACCTCCACTTCTTCGACAACACGGTCTCCGGTGTCTACCAGCAGCGCGACTCGTACCAGTCGTTCGCGAGCTGCAACCACATGACGAGCGCCATCGTCGCACCGGACCTGACGTCGTTCGTCCTCCAGGTCTCCGGCGGCTCGCAGAACCACGTCGAGCGCAACGACGTAGACGGCAAGTGGGACGGCAACTTCAATCCCATCCACGACTACGGCGCCGACGACGGCATCTTCGTCGAGAACGAGACCGACGACGTCATCGCGGACAACTCGGTCGTGAACAACTGGGACTGCGGCATCGAGACGCTCGGCGACGTGGCGCGCACGGTGTTCAGCGGCAACCACATCGTCACCTCCGGGCTCGCCGGCATCGGTGGATTCTACGGGAACAACGTGAGCGGCTGCACGTTCGCGGACAACGTCATCGACACGGCGCGCCAGGCCTTTACGTTCTGGCGCATCTACGGCGTGAACGACAATGCGCCGCAGGTGCTCTTCACGAACAACCGGTTCGACGGCAACACCTTCACGAACCAGGTGAACCCGTCCCAACCGTCGCTCAGCATCCCCGTGTTTTCGGAGCTCAACTACGACGGCAAGACGAGCGGCAACCCGAGCGAGCGCGTCCCTGCGCCCGGCGACTTCGTCCTCACGAACAACCGCTTTCGGGACAACCACTTCGGCCCCGGCGCCCCGCCGGACTTCGGTCAGGGCCCCGTGGTCGCCGGCTTCATCGTGGACGAGGGCGGCAACGGATGCACCCGCGGGGCTGCCGAGGATTACCCACTCGAATGCAAGTGACCGCGAGCACATCGTGCCGTGCCGTGGAAATCGCATGGCGCCGAGCACCGCGAACCTGGTGCACCACGTCCTGCCCGAGGAAGTGTCGCTCCGGCAACTCGTGCTGAGCCGAGCTCTTTATTTGTCCGTAGAAGTGCACGTACACCCGCGTTTCGACTGATCGCGAAAATGAACTCCGCGACCGTGCGCCTCTGAAGCGACGATTGGCTAAGCTGCAGCCACGAATCGACCATTGACACGGCCGTCCCGTCTCGCAAGTATCCGAAACCGTTACTCGCGCCCCTAGCTCAGCTGGATAGAGCATCGGACTTCGAACTCGACCGATGGTGATCACGCCGGATCACTCCAGGTAGTCACGACGAATCATTTCGCGGAGTTCAGGGGCGCGAGCGCGACGGGTGATCACGGCGACAGGGCGCGTTTGGGCGTCGATTGGTTACGCTGGGGTTACGCCCCGTCGCATCGCAGACGCGCGACACGGCGAGCGTGACGCGATCGCGTGGGCGTGCTTCGGGCTTCCTTTGGCGCTCGCGTTGGTCGTTCTAGCCGGAGGCATCCGCGTCGCATGGGTTCTTCCAAAGCTCGCGGCATCTCGGGGGCGAGGCCTCACCTCGATCGCGCTTTTGACCGGTGTAACGCCGGCGTGACATCAGGGCTTCGCGTGATCTGAAGCAGTCGCGGTGACGCTGCCGCGGGATGCACGGATTAATAACGATGCGCGCGAGTTCGAGGGCGTCGGTTCCTTTTCCCGATTCTTGATCGTCGAGGCAGACGTCGATCACCACAGCAACGCGAAGGCGCTCGCTCGACACCTCTGGCACTCAACAGAGACGCCACGTGCGGCTCTGTGGTTTGCTGCCCCGAAGGCGAGCGAAGCGTCAGAACGATGCCGCTCGACGTCCGATGCCTATCGCACTCGACCAATTCCGGCGCCGATGATGACGTTGGAACAGCGTGACTGACTTGGTCTCGCTCCTCACCGGAGGGCGCTCGGCGTGGCGAGGAGGTGGGTGTGTTCGCAATGGGTGAGACGGATCGAGACGGTGGGGAAGCACTCACGCTGAACGGCGGCGGTTGATGATCTGTAGGACGGCGCCGACGTGAGCTGCTCGAGATCCGCGTAGACGAGGAGCGTCGGTGGTCCAGCGTGGGGGTGGAGTATTCGTTGTGATCGAGGCGAACGTAGCCTTCTTCACAGCAACGCCATTCAGCCCGAGATCAGTTCATGTCCGCACGACTGGCGGTACGATGCGCCGGGGCGCGCTTCAGCAAATGACTACGGCAGTCGCCGTCGTTGCACTTGCGACGCGCGCGCCCAACGCTGTATCAGTATGCAAACCGGGGGCTCGTTCCGACTGGCTGGCGTCCCCTTTAAAGAGGACACGTGGTATGCAGATCCGTCGGGCACTCTTTGCGACAAGTCTTCTTGTGACGTTCACGGCATGCGCCAGCATCGTCGTCCACAAGATCCCCCTGGACGGTGGCGATGACGTTGAGGGATTCCGATATTATTTGCCTCGACCGTACATCGCGGTCACCAGCGAATTTCCGTACGCGAGCAGCGACGCCTATGTCTCCGGAACGGTTGTCGGCAACTACCTGCAGCTCGATCAAGCTACCCTGCAGCGGCTAAAGCTCGACGCTGACGGCGACGTGCCAACCAATCTCCCGGTCTCTTCGCTGCTCCATGCCGAGTCGAAGTCTCGTCTCACAGCGGAGGACAGCAACGGCGGGAAGGGCGGCGGAGGGAAAGGCGTGGGTGGAGGGAAGGGCACGGGCGGTAGTGCCACGGGAGCCGGAGGCACGGGGGGCGGTGGAGCGGACACGAGTACGGGCGGAAAGGATGGCAAGAGCGGCGGCAAGGATACGTCTCCTGGTGACGGCGGGGTGGGCGGTGCATCTCCGTCGTTGGCGCAGGCGTCGGGTGTCAGCAACGGGCTCGTCGTCATCCCGAACAGCCCTTTCGATATCGTTTACCTACCGGACTTCGAGCAGCAGTATGCAATCGAGCCGGGCGCGGGGATGTCCGTCAATGAGCTGAAGCTGACGCTCGGGAATGGCTGGATGCTCGAGTCGCTCGATGCGAAAATCGACAATTCTGCGATCGGGAACTTTCTGATGTCGCAGGCCGGCAAGACGCTCGACCTTCTTCGCAGCATGGGCGGGCTCGCGGCTGGACTTCCCACGACCGGTCTGCAAGCAGAGGTGCAGGGGGAATCGGTTCTCGTGCGCGTCAGAACGATCCTCTACGCGACCCCTGGAATCTACCCAGTGCTCAAGCCGCGCGAGTTAGCGTCTTGCGCCGCTAGCCTTTGCGCTGGAGTCGTGAAATTCAACACGAGGAAGGAACGCTTCTTCGAGGTCGTTCAGCTTGGAGGCGGTCCTTCTGACGCGGCCGGAGGAGGCCCTGACCCGGAAGCCAAGCGAGTAGTCGACGACGTCGTCGCCAAGTTGCGTCTTCCTACAATAGTAGCGAGCGTCGACAAGGTTCCCGGCAGCACGAAGAAAATAATCACCTTGGATAGACCCACCAACGGGGCGAGCACGGAGCAGATCGTCACGCAGCTCATAAGTGCCCTCAAGAAGGTGCCTGGCTTCGGAAGCATCTCGAGCGACTGGATTAAGTGGAAATGAGGCGGCGCTCCAACCCTTGGCCAGAATCGTTCTCGTACGCTGACCGGTTTCACGCGGTTGCCAACCTTGTGGCCAAGGAAAAGAAGAAGTTGATAGCATTTCCAAATGTCGTCGCGATCGGCGTCGGAATGGAGCTTCATGGCCGGCGCGGTGTGCGGGGTCGGGGGCGAGTTCGGCGTGTCTGCTACGGTGCCGAAGGCGACGCTCAGTCCTACGTGCCGTGCGTGCACGTCGTCGTATCTCGTAAGTGGCGAACCCGGCGCAAGAAGAAGGGAGAGCTCCCCGAAACCCTCTCGACAAGAATCACGGTCCACGGCAAGCGACTCCGCGTCGAAGTGCCCGTGGACGTTGTGGAGCAGCGCGCGACGCGGCTTCATGTGTTGTGGCGAGCGACCGCCACCAACGGCGTCGACAGCTTGTCGGGCACCGGGAGCTGCTTCGTCCGGCAGAAGGGAAAAAGGTCTCGATTTCTTTTATCGTGTCATCACGTGCTTGCGCTGACCGAAAAGCATTATCCGCCTGCCAATCTTGAGGATATCGCGGTCGACTGGTCGGATAACAAGCTCGGAGACCTCGCGAAACTGCCCTGGAAGCCGGACGAAGTCGACGCCGCGCTGGCGCACGCGGATCTTGCGGTGCCGCAAGTCACATTTGAGGTCCCTGGGAACGGAGTTATCGAACTCGGAGGAAGCTTGGGAGCCGGCGAACCTGTTGACCCCGCCTCCACCTACTTCGTGCTCACTCAGCACGGCGTTCGTCGAGTGCACTTCATCGCCGAGGTCGAGCATCGTGAAAATTACTATGGGGACGGGACGCCTCTCACGTTTGGGAACGTGCTGCATTGCCTGACGCTTGCCGGGGAACCGTGGCTACAGCCCGGCGACAGCGGTGCGGCGCTCGTTGACGCGAATGGCCGTCTCATCGGCATTCACTTCGCGGGATTGGATCCGGCAGGCCCGGACTCGTACGCACAAAGGGCCGATGTCGTTCTATCATCGTTCGATATCCCGCTTGAGCTCGCCTAGCAGCACGGTGGCGCGCATGGGTCGTTGTCCGTTACTCTCTATCGGGAACGGGATGCGAGTGCGGTGACCGCCGCGAACTTCAGGACGTGGGCCCGTGGTCGCCGTCTTCAACAACTTGACGAGATCTGACAGGGCGGCGCTTGTTCGGGGATTTAGGCGTGGCAGGAGCGCCTTTGTTTCCCCCCTCGGCAAGCCAAATTGCGGGAGCAGTTCCGATCGGACTGAGCGTACCCGCCCATTGGATAACGGTCTGCACCTGACCACCGAAGCTCAAGTTCTTCGGTAAATTGGGTCCGGTATACTCGGGACCCGAATAGGCGGCGCCATAGGCGACCCAAATAAGTATTCCTGCGACCAATCCGAGGTACAGCACAGTTATCAGAATTGCCGGTGCATACTTATCCACTGGCACAACATGGGCTTTCGCGGCGATCCTTGTTCTTTGGTGGCCAAACCAAAATGCCGTCAGGCATCCGAGTACAGGCAGCCAAAGACTGGTCATCGATTTGATCGCGTCGAACGCCTCCGCATCGGACGCCACAGCCGGCCTCCGGGAATGGATCTCGAGGTAGGCGATCACGCAAGTTGCGAACGATGCACTCCAAAGCGCAAGGATCGAAATTCGCAGAGTCGACTGCTTCATGGTTCAGCCCCCCTGGTGATCCGCGCCAACACGGCAGCGAACTGTTCTCGATCGCGAGTAGGTTCGGTCAACGCCTGAATTCCGAGAACCGATGTTGTCAGGTTTAGACGGTCGCCCGTTCTGGTCTCGAATTCGGTCGATGCTTGTCGCCTAAGTCGAATGACGTATTCAAGGCTCAGTCGCGCCGCCTCGAATGGCTCCACCCCACTAACGTGCACGTTTGCATAGGGATCCGTCAGGGTTATCTCGAACCTGTCGAAGACGACGAAGCCCGTCAGCTCGGGCTTGCTCGTGGCAACGCTATTCCAGGGCGTGGCGGCGAAATACCTTGGATTTTGGGGCGGCGTTTCCAGAGACGCGGAATCGATATCGAGCCCGCCTTTATGAAACGTGTTGATGATCGCTGCCCAGAGCTCCCGCGCGCGCACTTTGCCCTCGTGCAGAAATTCCGGAGCGAGATTCCCGATAGTGAGCATTTCCGTTGCGCACGACTCGCAGCCGCCAGTCGTGCGAAGGAGGGACACCGTGAACTTGGGGGGCGCCTCGAAGATCTCGGCGAGCGCGGCAGATATTCGCCGGTCTTGGAGCGTGCTAGCTGTTCCAACGCGATAGATTCGAACTCCCTCTTGATTCAAGTAGGTCGATATCTCCCCGTCGTCGAGAACCTTGGAAAGCGTTCCTCGTAAGCATTCGGCATAGAGCGCTGCCTCGGCATTCGTCGACACTGCATTTTTGAACGCCACGGGTACCTTCAATGGGCAAACGGTCTGCGCCCTAGCTTGACCCGCTGCAGGGTTAGATATGTTTTGCGATGGCGCAGAGGGCGACGAGAAGGTTGCGGACAGCTTTTTCGATACCGTGAGCTGTGTGACTGGCCGCTTAGGCTGAGGTCCCGCAGAAGCGCAAGACAGCGCCGTCGCTGCGAACGCCAGGACGAGTCGAGATCGCAACATCCGCGCCGACAGTAACATGACTCGCGTGAAGCCTGGCCTAGACTGAGGAGCGGCGCGAGGGAGCGAGGTGCACCCCGCGACGGCCGCGACTGGTGGCAGCAACGGCGTTGCAGGATGCTACGCTCCAGCGTTCGTGCGCTACGTCGAACATGAACAACATTGCCGTCGCGGACCTTGGCAAGCACGCGCGCGCTCCCTCGCCCCGGTTAGCGTCGTGTGGGGGTGCAGATCCGGTGTCTCGACCTCCGGCGAGCTCGAACAAGTCCTCATGCAGGGGGGAGTAAGCTTGATCGCCTCGGGTCGCTCATTCCGAAGGCAAGACACGATGGTCGTCTGCGCCGCCACTCGCCGTCCCGTGGAGCCACGGATCGCCATGATCATGCTGCCGGGCGAGTGCGCCGGACGATCAGGTCCCGTGTCGTGCCATGTACGGTCTACTCGTTTCAGAGCGCGCTGGTGGGCCCATGCAGCGCGTGAGAATATCGTAGAGAGGAATGTCGACCGCAACTGCATGGGTTAAGCCCGCGCCCGTTGTCACGGGGCAAGATCACCTGGGGACTCAGGCGCCCTGCGTTTCAATCTTCACGGATCTTTTGCCGGGCATCACCAACGTCACTTCGCGGGCGCGTTACTACAGCTTCTACCCCTGGTTCCTGTGGTCGTACGGACGGCGCGCCTCGGCGAGCGACACGGAGAAGCTGCAGATGGCGCTCCGACGAGCGGAGTGTCTATTCGCTCTTATCGGCGCGAGGCATGGCGTTGTGCGAGAAGAGCACCCCGATCTCCATGGCGCCGCGATGGTTGGTCGCGACGTGCTGGTGCCCGCGCTCGAGGCGCTCGCGCCGCGCGATCGTCTGCGGCTGTCGACGCACGCGACTTTGGACAAGGGGAACGCCCGTTACTTCTTGAACCCTCTCGGAGGTCTCGGACAGTACTACTTCGGTCCTCTGCGCGACTCGGGAATTCTTGGAGGGGACACGCGCACGGGACAGCTGAAGTTCACCCCAGAACGGGGGGCACCACTCGCGGAAGCGTTCGATACGGGGAACGACGCCGACGCCTTCTTCAAGGTGCTCGAAAAGGATGTCTGCACGCTCGCGGATCTGGACGCGCTCGCGTCGTTCTGCCCGTGCCGGCTCAAGGACAATGCGGTCGAACAGGCAGCGCTTATCGAGTTCTTTATCGACAGAACGGGTGAGCAAGGAGCAGAAGCGCTTCCGCGTCGCATGACACTCGGCCTGATGCTTGATCTCATCGAGGGTGGTCAGAGACGCGAGGACACCTCGTTCGAGAGTGAGTTTCGCGCCTCTGTCTATGCGGGCGCGTTCGCGGATGGGTCCACCTGGGTCCTACCCGACGCGATGAATCTGGTGAGACGGGCATGGGGCGTCTATCAACGCAACGAACTCCTATCAGTGGTCGCGCAGACGCTCTTCTGGGTGACGCTGGAGACCGCGATCGCGTCGAAACGTACGCAAGCGCCAAGTTCGAGTGCGCTGGCCGATCTTCTCTTGACCTCGCCGGCGGGAAGGGCGCTTCCGCTCACAAGCGGTGAGACCTTCGCGAGTCACGTCGAGCGTGCGCGCCGGGAGTTTCCGCCACTCAGTCACTGGAACGATGAAGGTCACGAGATGCAGGCAGCATGGCGCGTCCTCGATGTTGCACGTGAGCGTTCTCCGGAACCAACCGTTGCGCTGGACGCCGCCGTGCGGGTGCTACTCGCCCTCGTGGTCCGAGGCGCGGAGAGCGACCCGTACGATGGATGCAGGTTCGATGTCGGTTACTTCGACCGGTATCCCATCAATCTGCGTTCGGTCCTGGCGCGCGCCACCACGAGCTGGCGCGCAATGAGTCTGGAGCAAGTTCTCCGCGAGTTCACGACCTGGACCATCGAGACGCACTTTCGAGTGGCGATGCAGAAGCTCGCTGCGTTTCCGCCACGCGACACGTTCAAGGTTCGCCCGTTCGATGGGGAGCTCCGCGTCGTCGATGCGCCGGGTCCGTCGTTTACCATCCCTCGCGTCCAGAGGGCGGTCGGGATTCTGCACGACCTTGACCTCGTCGCGTACGACGACGACGCACGGCCTTATCTGAAGCCCCTGGGCAAAACGCTGCTGGGAGAGATCCGTGGTTGAGCGCATCTCACTGCTCGATGAGCTTCGTTCCGGTCGTTTCGAGGCTTCGATCGCCACGACGTATGCGATTCATTTTCCATTCTACGAAACAGTCGTGCATCGGCGGCTCCTCGGCGCGGGGTGTGTGCATCAGATCGTGCTCGCCGACAGCGCGCAGTGCGGCGCTGCGCTGACGTCGCCCGACTTGCGGCCCGAACTCGCGGGGAGCTCCTATCTTCTCGTCCCCGTATCAGCACCGGGTGCATTCCACCCGAAGGTGCACCTTCTCCTCGGGAAGAAGAGCGGCAAGGTACTCGTCGGCAGCCACAACCTCACGTTCGGCGGATTCGGAGGAAACGCGGAGGTCACGAACCTCATCGCGATCGAACCGCGCGACCGTGGGCGCGTCGCGGTGGCCCGCGCTGCCCTCGAGGCCATTCACGTCTGGACGCACGGCCAACCCGCCTTAGTCGAACAGCTGCTGGGAGCGGTGGAAGACTCGGCCCCGTGGCTCCGCGGTCCGACGCCCACCGAGGCACGCGAGCTCCTTCTCTGGTCTGCGCCAGGGTCAACCCCGTCGCTCTGGGACCAGCTTCGCTCTCACCTTCGGGGCCGATGCTCGCGCGTCACCGTGATCGGTCCATACTTCGATGACGAACTCATCTTTCTTCGTCGGCTGTTCGAGGAGCTGCGTCCCGCGGAGTTCGTCGTAGGAATCGATCCTTCCTTCGCGAAGATTGACGTCGCAACGGCCCGACGTTTGAAGGGCGCACGGTTCGTCGATGTCCGCGCCGTCCTTGCACAGCTGGCGGGCCGTGGTGCCTCCTCCGAGGAGGATGAGGATGGAGGGCCGCCGCTTCACGCGAAGATGCTGTGGATCGAGGGCAACCAGCGTAGGCTTCTCATCACGGGCAGCGCCAATCCCAGCCGGGCTGCGTGGCTCGACACAGAATCCAATGCGGAGGCGGTCCTTGCTCGGGTTGACCCCGAAGAAGCGATCCTCGAGAACCTCGCGCTCGCGCATTTTCAAGCCGCACCCGAGGTGTCGGAGAGTCAGTGGGAGCTCGTCGGAGAGCGCATGGAGAGCGCCGGTGAAGAGGGGGGCCCTAGGGGGCGTGTACAGATAGCGGTCGCCGAGGGCGAGACCATTGTCATGCGAGGCATGCGGCCTTCCATCGAGGTCGCAACGGTCGGGGTTCATACCCGAGACCACGGTATCCTCGAGGGTCTTTCGTGGTCTCGAGCGGAGGACGTGTTGACGGTGACGGCTGCCGCCGAGGTGGTCGAAGCCGCATCGCTGGTTGAGCTCCGCGGCGCCGCGTCCTCGTTCGCGATCGTTCATCATGTGTCGCGTCTCCAACCAGGGAAGGGTTCGAGTAGCGTGCAGGGTGAGCTGCGCAGCGCGCTCGGCGCGATGGAGGTGGATCCCACGCAACTGGGCAACGTCATGCAGATCATCGAGAAAGCCATCTTCGACGAGGAGGGGGTGCGCTTCCGAAAGGGGGAACTACATGCGCAGTCGAACCAAGACATGCTGACGGCGGCCCCAATCGGAGACCTTTCGATGCCGCTGGAAGAGGTCAAACGACGACGACCGATTCGTAAGTCAATCGCCGACCGGAACCTCGCCGTCGTGCTCGACTTGTTGATCTATCGCATCGGGCAAAGCCTGAACGAGCACGGCGCCTCAGTGGCGCCTCCGGAGATCGAAGAAAAGGATCTGGAGCGCGTCGAGGCGGAGGACGAACCTCCGCCCGATCCAGCCGGCGAACCAGTTGACGGCGAGGTGACGCTTCGCGCGTGCCACCGCAAGGTGAAGAAGCTACTGACGCGGATGAGCGACCGTCTCGAGCGGCTCGACGGCTCGCCCGAAGCCGCCGCGTCTGCCGTCGCGCAGCTCGCGGCGGTTGTCGGCGTCGTCGGCTGGCTCCGACGATCGGACGCCACGTTCAAGTGGCTGCCAAACGGCGCGAGTGTCGTGCCAGAAGATGCGCGCAACCAGTTCTTCTGGGACGTGGCAGGGCACTTCGCCACATCGAAGCGGACTCCGATAGCGATCGCTCGCAACGAACTTGGCGATGGTCCGTGGCAGGAGGCCTCGCTGCTCCTCGCCTTGCTGGGCTGGGTTGGCTGGGAATGCGAGATCGATCGACGGACGCTGCGGGCACACCCAGACGAAGAGGAGGAGTGGGAGTACGGCTGGGTGTCTCGTCTCGCGTGGGTGCTGCGGGAGGTCGCGCTCGACGAAGGCGCGCAGACGATCCTACGAGACACGATGACGTCGATGCGCCGCTGGCGGAGCAGCCCGCTCAGCTGGCTACGTGACCACCAGGGATGGGCCGAGGCGCTTGCGTTGCTCGAATCCGATCCGAAAGGGGCGCCAACCCTGGACCGACCGGTGCGCCGCGGCGACTTCGTTCGCCTGGACATGCCCAACGGCAAGTGCGCCGTCGCGTATGTACTCAGCCTCGAAGGCCAGAAGATGTTTGTCGCCGATCCTGAGCAGGTGAACGGAAGGCCGGTCCTCCGTCGGTTCGCCACGGTTCTCGACTGGGAACAGCTGGCTCCGCGCTCGTTCGCCGCAGCGGCTTCGTAGTGGTCTGGGACCAGGGGCGTGACGCGCCATGCATCCAACCGGACCGACGCGCGACGGTGGCGGTGAGCGACGTGCAGCCGGGACCGTTCGGACCCGCGACCTCATGGTGAAATTTTGAGCATTGCCAGCCCGTACAGAGGCGACGATGGACAGTATTACTTGACAACAGAGCCTGCGTCTGGTTACGTTTCGTGGCACCATGGCGAGCGAGCTTGAGCCGTTCTACGAGGAACTCGGGAAGAGAATTCAGGGATATCGGAAGCGAGCCGGCATGACCCAGGACGACCTAGGGAAGGCGATTGACCCACCGCTGACGCGCGCGAGCTTGGCGAACATCGAGAACGCGAAGCAGCGCGTTCTGGCACACACGATCATCCAGATCGCCGCGGCGCTTTCCGTACCCGTTCAGGACCTGCTGCCCGCGCTCCCGCGTCAGCAGCCGGAGAGGGCGAATCTCGAGAAGGAGCTCGCCGCGAAGTTGTCTCTCTCGAAGACGAAGGCTCGAGCGATGGCGCAGCGTCTTCAGCGGACCGGCGGGCGCACGAAATGAACTTCCATTCGGTTCGTCGACGAGCCGAACGCCTCCTTGTCGAGTGCGGAGAAGAAGATTCGATCCCGGTCAACCTGGAGAAGATCGCTCGCATCCTCGGCCTCGACCTGATCAAGACTGATCTTGCCGATGACGTCTCGGGTCTCCTCGTCGCGGATGGCGAGCACACGAGGATCTGCGTGCGAAAGCAGGACGCGCTCGTCCGTCAGCGATTCACGATCGCGCATGAAATCGGACATCACCACCTCGCGCACCAGTTCGGTGACAACGAGCACGTTCACGTTGATCGCGGACACGTGATCCGTATGAGGAGTCCACGCTCGTCAACGGGTGAGGATCGCATGGAGATCGAAGCGAATCAGTTCGCCGCGTCGCTCTTGATGCCGGAGAAGGCGGTGCGTAGCGCCGTGATGCGCGCTGGGCATGCGCCAGTTTCCGACACCGTCGTGACGGACCTCGCGCGATCGTTCAAGGTCAGCGAACAAGCGATGACGATTCGGCTAACCGTCCTCGGTCTTCTCTAGCTCGCGCTTCCAGCGTTCGCATCGTTGGAGCCACGCCCGACCTCCCCTCCGTCGTCCGGTTGGTCTGCTAGCTCAACGTAGTCCACTCGCGCCTTGTGACCAGGCGACGACTCGGTGGGAGGTACGTGCAAGCGGACGCTCCAGCGTATTCAGCTCGACTTGGGCACTCGTACGCGGGCAGGTACGCCCCGTTTTTCTAGGCTATCCAGAATCCCAAAAGTCGCAATTGTTTCCCATCGTTGCGCTGTGCACCGGTGACCGGACCACGCCGCCGAATGACAGTGATACTTGACATCAGAACGGAGGTTTGTGGATATTTGAGCGCGAACGGACATGCACAGAAAGGCAACATCATGATCGACGCAACGATCCGAATCGGCACCGAAGAGCGCGTTCTCGACGCCGCTGACGCACAGTGGGTGCACCAGAGCATCAACATGAGGAGGAACAACGGCGAGATGCCCTGCGTCGCGATCCGCCTTCGCGCAGACGACATCAACATCCGCCTTTCGACTCCGTGCTGCTCCTGCGGTGGTGGCGGCAGACCGCCGAACAACACGGAGAAGGAAATCCTCGAGCTCTGGCGCGCGTACGGGCTGGACGAGAATCCTCCCGACCTCGCTCAGGTCTGGCCATTCGTGATGCGGCTTCGGCGGCGCTTCGGTCTTCGTGCCGCGTGAAGGAGGCACCGTGAACTTCTACTCGCATGCGATCACGCAGAACCCCGTCGCCGTGTCGTTCTCGAAGATCATCGCGCGAGCGCAGCTAACCTCGCGCGACGTTGTCTGCGAAGGCGCTCGTTCCTACGCGGAGATCTTCAGAGACCTGTTGGTCATACTGTCGAACCGAAAGTGCGCGCCGCTCAACGATCCCGTTGGCATCTCCGGACGGATCGCGGCCGCTGCGACGGACGCGAAGAGAGTGCAGGCAGCCCGAACCGTGGATGAAGCCGCACGGCACGCCGACGCAGCATTGCAGGCGGAATCGGCCGGCAACTACCGCGAGGCTCTACGGCAGTGGAATATCGCATTCAACAACGGCTTCCCTTGATGACGAGCAGAGTGATTCCGGTGACCGCCGTGGACATGATGCGGAACGAGTACTCGGCAGCGAAGTTGCGCTGGGGCATCGTTCTGCTCCTTCAACTCGTCGCCCTGCTGGCGGCTGCCCACGGCTCTGGTCTCCGAGGTCCGTGGGCCGCCGTGCCCGCGGCCTGCGCACTGGTAGTCCAATCGCGTCAACGCTGCTAAAGCATTGGGCGGCGCAGTATCAATCTCGGGGCGACGAGCTTCGACGTGGTCTTGTTTTCGCGGACGGTCTGGGCCGATCCATCGACGCCGAGACCGTTCTCCTCGGGGTCGCAGAGGGCACCGGTGTCGTGTCCTGGGATCCGCCGCCAAGTGGCTCCTACTTCAACTCGCGGATGTCCGCCGGGACTGGACGAATTGTTCACATCGTCCAGCAATCCGCATTCTTCACCACCCGGCACGCTGACGCTGCGGCGCAGCTCTGCTTACTTGCAGCCGCGGCCGGAACCTGCCTCGGTATCGCCCTGCTCTGGTTGTTCGTGCACGGCGCGCTGCCAATGACCTCCGCGGCCGTGGCGAACACGGCGAGTGCTCTTCTTGCGTTCGGGGTGGGCGGCGAGTTTCTTGCGGTGGCACTTTCCTTCTGCCGTCTTCGAGACGCGGCTCGCGAGATAGTCCGCGCGTGCGGCGCTCTCCTTCGCACGTCTCCGATTGATGCCTCGCACCTGTCCTCCGTCACTGGCGCATACGAATCCGCGATCGGGCAGGCGCCTCCCATCCCGGGCTTCCTTTACCGGCTCCAGCGCCCGCGGCTTGAGGAAGCGTGGCGGCGCGTCGAGCTGGAGCCTTCATGTGCACCGTCTTCGGCGGAGCGTTGATCTGCTAGAGCTCCACCGCTGGTCTGCTCGTCGTGCACGACGGAAGCGGCGGCGGTCCCCACCCGATTCGCCGTTCTCAGATCCGATCATTGAGGCAGTTCCCGCACTTCACGTCGCGGAACAGCGGAGGGCGCCGGGCCTGGAGCGCGTCGCGAGGTAGAGCGCGACCTTGACATGCTTGCCCACGCGGCGGAGTCCCCTCCGCGCACGGGTTCGCCCGCGCCTGCGAACACGGCTCGGTAGAGGGTGCGGGCGATGCCAAGGAGAGCGCGGGCGGCGCCGGTCGGGAGGGGCGCGCGTGTGGTTGTGGAAGGACGATGCGGCGTTACAGGACGTAGCAGCGCATCCGCTGACGGTTCGCCGACACGGGGATCACCGAATCGAGGACGTAGAATTCATCGTATCCGTTCGGTCACGTGCGTCGCAGACGTGACGGCGGTGGGTGGGTACGACTCGGTGCAGGAGGACGGACGTGCAACCGAGGACGAGTGCGGAGGAGTGGCATAAGCGTATCGAGCGGTGGCGTGACAGCGGGCTAACGGCGGATCAATTCGCCGCGGAGACCGGGATCAACGCGGGCACGCTGAGGTTCTGGGGCTACAAGCTCAACAAGGCGAAACTCGAAACCGCAGGTATCGCTGCGCTCCCAAAGAAGCGGAGGAGGGTCGTTCGATCCTTCGTCGAGGTGCGCACGACAACGAGCGACTCGTCGTACGAGCTCGACCTCGGAAACGGACGACGTCTGCGCGTGCCGAGTGGCTTCGAGTCGGAGGCCCTTGAGCGTTTGCTGGAGCTGCTGGAGCGGAAGTGATCCCTTCCGGAGTTCGCATCTTCGTGTGTACGGAGCCGGTGGACATGCGACGCGGCTTCGATCGCCTGGCGCAGACGGCGAAGGAGGTGTTCAACGTCGATCCTCAGCAAGGCGGCGTGCTGTGCGTGTTCGCCAATCGACGCGCGTCGCGCATCAAGGTCCTCTGGTTCGAGCGCAACGGCTACTGCCTCCTCTACAAGCGACTTCACCGCGCGGTGTTCGATCTTCCGATGGCCGGTGCGGGCAGCACGTCGGTGCACATCGACGCACCCGCGCTCGCCAAGCTGCTCGCGGGTCGCGCAAAGGAAACCAAGGGCGCTCCGAAATAGCCGGGCCGTGCGCGTCGCGCTTGACAGATCGATCTGCGTTCTTCATTGGTCATGTTCGTGACCGATGCAGAGCGCATCGAAAAGCTCGAGCGTTCCGTGGACGAGTACAAGACGCTCGTTCGCCTTCTTCAGGAAGAAAACGAGCGGCTGAAGCGCGGCCTGCTCGGACAGAAGGCCGAGCGCTTCTCGACCAACGACGCGCAGCTCTCGCTCGCGATGCTGGAGATGGCGTTCGCTTCGGGCGAGCCCGTCTCCGACGGCAGCCCCGAAGCCGAGCAGATCATCGCCGAGTACACGCGCGGCAAAGCGAAGCGGAAGCCTCTCCCCGAGAATCTTCCGCGCGTGCCGATCGAGATTCTGCCGCTAGAAGTGCAAAAGGAAGGGCTCGACGCGTTCGACGTGGTCGGCACCGATGTCCGCGAGGTGCTCGAGCGCCGCGCCCCGTCGACCGTCGTCGTTCAGTTCATCTACAAGAAGTTCGTCCGCAAGGACCGGGACCCGAGCGACATCACCGTCGTGTATTCGCCAGACACCGTAGAGATGCCGATCCATCGCGGGCTCGCAGGGCCGGGCATGCTCGCCGATACGGTCGTTCGACGTTGGCAAGATCACCAGCCGCTCCATCGTCTCGAGGGCATCTATGCTCGCGAGGGCCTCGAGCTCGCTCGATCAACGCTCTGCGGCTGGCACGATCAGCTCGGCGAGCTCGTGCAGCCGCTCGTCGAAGCGATGTTCGCGGACGCGCTCGGTGAGCCATACCTCTGCGTCGACGCGACCGGCGTGCTCGTGCTCGCGAAGGAGAAATGCCGAAACGGCCACTTCTGGGTACTCGTCGCCCCGGACAAGCACGTGCTCTACGGCTACTCGAAGCGCCACGACAGTGCGGCAGTCGATGATCTGCTGCGCGGCTACAAGGGTTACCTCGTTGCCGACGCGCACACTGTTTATGATCACCTCTACCGCGATGGTGAGGTCATCGAGGTCGGATGTTGGGCCCATTATCTGGAGCGGCGCGTTATCCGGAGTGCGGTACGATCCGAGCGGTTGCTGTCGAGGCTCGCACGTTCTCCACTCCGGATAACGACGGACCCTACAGCGAGGAGAGGAAGTTCAAGAGGGTCGGCTTCGGTCGC
>DASZVB010000049.1:0-135113 GCA_035547195.1 Polyangiaceae bacterium | reverse complement strand
AGGGTGCCGCTCCGCTCCGCGTCAAAAACAAAAAACCCCACGACGCCCAAGTCCGTCTCTTCCCAGATCGTCCGCTTCTGGGGGGTGAGCGCGAGCGAGCACCGCAGCCGAAGGCGAGGAGCGCACGCGAGGGTGCCGCTCCGCTCCGCGTCAAAAACAAAAAACCCCACGACGCCCAAGTCCGTCTCTTCCCAGATCGTCCGCTTCTGGGTGTGGGCGCGAGCAAGCAGCCGCACGCGAAGGTTCCGCTCCTTATCCCCGCCAAAAACCCAAAAACCCCACGACGCCCAAGTCGTCCCTTCAAACAGCGAGGGGCTCCGCACCCCCAAGTTGTGCCTAGGCCGACGCACGCAGCGCCGAGTCGAACGCCTTCTGCTTGGGAACCAAGCCAAGTACTTTCGACTGCTAGACGGATCGAGTAATCGTCGCTCCTCGGACGAGTTCCGTACGAGGTAGCGAGGGACATGAGGCTTTTACTTAGCGTTTGTATGGTGGGGATTTTGGGGGTCTGCACGATTGGGTGTAGCGGTGACACGAAGAAGGCGTCATCCACTACGGAACGAGACGCGGGTCCCGCGCCAGCGTGGGCCAGTCAGGCGTACGACGTCCAGTCCACGTGGAACAATACGAACGAGCCGAAGCTGACGAAGAAGAACATCGGCAAGCTCGTGGAGCTCTGGAGCCAACCCCTGGGGCTGACCAGCACCGTCACGGTCGTCGACAAGCGCGTCTACACCTCGGCGTCGAGCGGGATCGCGGCGGTGAATGCCGACGACGGTAGACCCTTGTGGCGTCAAAGCGGCACGGCCGAAGCCCCCATCGGCACGACCGCCGCACCCACCTACGAAAACGGCGTCCTCTACATCGACAACGCCTCGCGCGGCTACGTGTACGCGCTCGACGCGAACACCGGAAACGTCATCTGGGGCACTCAGATAGAGACGCATCCACAGTCCGCGGGCTACTCCGTTCCCATCATCTACAAGGACAAGATCTTCCTTGGCGTCTCGTCGGACGAAGAAGTCGGCACGACGAAGAACGCGACGTTCCGCGGATCGGTCGTGGCGCTGGACAAGAAGACCGGCAGCATGGCCTGGAAGACGTACACCGTGGGCGACAACGAGAACGGGGCCGCCGTGTGGAGCACCGTCGCGATCGATCCCAACAACAACACGGTCTACGCGACCACCGGCAACAACTACACCGGCGACCCCGGGTCGGGCTCGGACTCGATCTTCGCGTTGGACACGGAGACCGGCCACATCAACTGGCACGTCCAAGTGGACACCGGCGACGTGTACACCATCAACAACGTTCGCAGCGGCGACACGGATTTCGGCGCCAACCCGGTGGTGTTCGACTACCAGGGCCAGCACCTCGTCGCGGCGGGACAGAAGTCCGGCGACCTCTACGTGCTCAACCGCGACGACGGCACCATGGTGGCGCACCGCTCGCTCGGCGCCGGGTCTTCGTACATCGGCGGCATCTTTCAAGCGCTCGCCTGGGACGGCATCTATCTCTACACCGTTTGCAACATGGTGACGAGCGACGCGCCGGGCAGCGAGCCGTCGAACGGCGACAGCGGGAGCCCGTCGACGCTCTTCGCGTTGAACCCGACGACCCTGGACATCATCTGGGAGCGGCAGCTGCCGGCCTGGGTCTGGGACCCGATGACGCTCGCGAACGGAATGGGGTTCCTCGGCGCCGAGACTCACTTCGAAGTGTTCGATACCAGCGGCGGCGCCAAGCTGTTCGACTACCAAGCCAAAGGCACGATCATCGGCGCGCCCGTCGTGAACGATGGACGCATCTACTTCGCGTCGGGCCTCAGCTACTTCTTCGGTCATCCCGACGACAAGCTGCACGTCTTCGGGCTTCCGGACGATCCCGCCAAGGGCATGCACTACGACGCGGCGCCGCCGGATCTCAGCGCTCCGACGTTCGCGAACGTCTACGCCGCGGTCATCGCGAAGAGCTGCATCGACTCGCAGTGCCACGGCGCCTCGATGCAGGGCAACCTCAACATGCAGGGCGGGATCACCGCGTACACGGATCTGGTGAACGTCCCAGCCGGCGGCACGTGTCCGGGGCCCGACGGAAGCACCGAAGAC
Source organism: Polyangiaceae bacterium (assembly GCA_035547195.1). Classification (GTDB taxonomy): domain Bacteria; phylum Myxococcota_A; class Polyangia; order Polyangiales; family Polyangiaceae; genus DASZVB01. The sequence goes on along the minus strand of DASZVB010000049.1, from coordinate 133,002 downwards.
AGCTGTGCTTGCGGCAAATCGGGAAAGATCCGGGTAGTGCCCGGCCACCCCGAACAAAGTCTCCTCATCGAGAAGCTCTCCGGGAACCCTTCGTGCGGAGATCGCATGCCGCCGAACGCCGAACCGCTCTCGCAGGATCTGCAAGATCTCGTCAAAAACTGGATCCTCGCTGGCGCCGGCGGTCACTGATCGACCGCGAGAATCTGGCGTCGCCACATTTGTGCGGCAGTGCTGGCGAGCCGCGTGGCGGCGTGAGCTCTGTGGATAGCCGCGGGCGCGAGCCTTCACGCGTGTCCAGGCAATCGTAGTAGCTACTATTGCCGTGAGCAGCGCGGCGGCGACCCGGGGGACTCGAAGGAGTCTTTGATGATCGAGCTAAGGAAAATTCGGAGCGCGTTCCACGTGCTGCTGTGGAGCGTCGTTGCGGTTGTCGTCGCGTGCTCCACCCAGAAGTCGAATAGCGATACGCCGGGAACCTGTCCGTCCGGCGCCACCGTCGCGTGCAATTGTCCGAACGGTAGCGTCGGCGTCGCCGCTTGCACGCCCGACGGCTTGCCCGGAGCCTGCGCCTGCAACGCCGGCGTCGGTTCCGGCGGCGCCCCCGCGGTCGTTCAAGGCGCCGGTGGAAGCCCGGCCAGCGGCGGGACGAGCAGCGCGACCTCCGATCAGCTGCCGTGCGACGTCTCGGCGATCGTCTCTGCGCATTGCCTGCTCTGCCACACGAATCCGCCGCAGTTCACGGCGCCGATGCCGCTGATCACGTGGTCGAACTTCCACGCTCAGGGCGTGCGAACGCCGGACCAGACGGTGTACCAGCTCGTCGCGACGCGCATTCAGAGCCCGACTTCGCCGATGCCTCCGCCGCCGAATGCGCCGCTCAGCGACGCCGAGAAAGCGACGATGCTCGCCTGGATCAACGCCGGCGCACCGGCGGCGCCGGCCGGCATGGGATGCACGCCGACGCCGCCCGGAACGACGCCGGGCGCGGGCGGCGCGTCGAACGGCGGCGCTCCGAACGGTGGCGCTCCGCCAATCGGCGGGAGCGGCGACACCGCGAGCGGCGGCGTTCCGAACACCGCCGGCGCGGCAGGTGCAGCCGGAGCCAGCGGTTACATGAACGCAACCGGGCCGAGCGATTGCCAGCAGTACTACGAGTTCACCGCGCACGGCGGGACGGGCGACAACGACAAGACGCCGTTCCCCGTGCCGTCGAACACCGCCAACGACGGCAACCAGTACACGTGCTTCTACTTCGATCCGCCCTATCAAACCGGTTCGGAAGGCCTGTGGTTCTCCCCGGTCATCGTGAACACGGCGGTCATTCATCACTGGCTGCTCTACGCCGTCGATCAGAAGACCCACACTTCGGGGACGTTCGCGTCCTGCAACGCGATCGAAGCGGGCGCTTATCTCATCGCGGGTTGGGCGCCGGGCGCGTCTGCGACCTCGCTCCCGGCGGACGTCGGGCTGCAGCTTCCTCAAAATCCGAACGGCGGCTTCATCCTCGAGGTTCACCACTTCAATCCGAATCCGAGCGTGCCGCAGACCGACGCGAGCGGGGTGCGGTTCTGCACCGCGCCGCAAAACACCCGCCCGCATACGGCTGCCGTGCATTTCACCGGAACCGAAGGCATCTGCCTGAATCCGAACTCGATGCAGAGCGTGAACGGTCAGTGCGTTCCGCAAACGAACCAGGGCGACATTCACATCGTGAACATCTGGCCCCACATGCACAAGCTCGGAGTTCGCCAGCAGATCGTCATCAATCGCGCCGGCGGCACGACGGAGACGCTCCACGACGCGCCCTTCGATTTCAATTCGCAGATCAGCTACCCGACGGACACCGTGATCCACCCGGGCGATACGCTCACCACGACCTGCTATTACAACAACACGACGTCGGCCAAGGTGCCCTTCGGCGAGGATACGCAGGACGAGATGTGTTACGGCTTCCTCACCGCGTGGCCGGTGGGCGCGCTGACGACCACGCCGATGACCGGCTCGGCGACGGGGAGCATCTTCCAGCAGCTGCGCTGCGAGAACAACCTCTCCATCCTCCAGAGCTGCAACGGGCTCGCCGACGTCCCCAAGAACTGAGCCATGGCGGTTCCCGCTTGAATCGACTGTCTCTAGATTCGGCCCCACTTGGGTGAGGGCCGAATCTGGCTGGCTTCTGCCCGAGATCTGGTCACCGCCATGGACCTTCTCGAATCAGCTCAACGGGGTCGAGCTGTAACCTCCGTTACTGCGCGTCCTTCGCGCAACGCACGCCGCTCATGATCAACCGGAAGCGACCCGGGTGATGCACGCGGTTCGTCGCGCGAAGGCCCTCGGCGGTGTAGTTGAAGGCGCCGCCGCGCAGGACGTGCTCGCACTCCGTCGGAATGGGATTCGAGCCGGTGAAGCCGCGACGACCGGATCGCCGTAGCTCGTTCTGCGTCGCGAGGATCTCGTCGCAGCTTCCCGGTATCCCACGATCGGCGCCCGGCCGTCGGTAAGCGTACGGGTCGTAGAGGTCTTCAATCCATTCCCAGACGTTGCCCGCCAAGTCGAGGTGACCATAGGGACCGGCGCCCGCGGGATGCGCGCCGGCGTCCTCGGTGCGCGAGGCGGCGAACACGGCGCGCTCGGGCGAAGGCGCTTCGTCGCCCCAGGCGTACGTCCGGCCATCGCCGTCGCGCGCGGCGCGCTCGAACTCCGCTTCACTGGGCAGCCGCTTGCCGACGAACCGGCAATAGGCGCGCGCGTCGTCCCACGAGATGGAGCTCACGGGCTGCTCGGGGCCGCGAAACGCGGCGTCGGGACCGTAGTGTCCGCGACCGGCCTTCGCCGGCAGCGGCGCGCGGCATCGTCCGGCGATCACGCAGACGGAATAGGCGCGGTTCGTCACTTCGGTGCGGTCGAGAAAGAAGCTTCGCACCGTCACGCGATGAGCCGGGTGCTCGTCCTCCTGCCCGCCGGTGTCGCTACCCATCACGAAGCTACCGCCGGGAACGACGAGCATCCCTTCGGGTGCAACCGATTCGGCGCTCGGTCGCTGCTCGACGACGTCCGCGCTCGGTGTTGCTTGCGCGGCGGCGGCGGCGGGAGCCGAGCGAGCGACGGGCGCCATCGTCGGAGCAGGGCGACTCACGATCGCGACGCTGGCTGTCTGCTCGTGCGAGCCGACCGAAGGCGCATGCCACGAGGAGCACGCGGCGGCGGGCGAAAGAAGCAGAAAGACCGAGCGGATGGAGCAAACGCGCACGACGAATCGGCGCGGCGAAGTATAACCGTCGCTTGCAAAAATGACCATCCAGGTAGTCGGCGCGCGCTGTTAGAAGGAAGGTTCGCTCGGTGTACGACGACCGGAAGAAGGCAGAGGAATGACACGAAGTAGGAAGCGTGTAGCCATACCTGCCGCGTTGGCCGCGTCGTGCGCGCTCGCCTCCGCGTGCAGCACGACGGACCTGCTGAAGAAGTTCAACTCCGGACTCCTGGACAGCACGGGGGATCCGAATCACGAACCCGCGGCTCGCCATCGTGCCATGGTCAAGGAGCTGATCGTCCACGAAATGATGGACGGTTACTTCACCCAAGGAACGCCGAACGGCGCCGTCGCGAACTGGCTTTCGTTCGCCGCGCAAGAACCGCACGCGTTTCTCCGCGCGGTGTACTTGCACGCCAAATATTCGGGGAACTCCCTGGGCGTCGCCGCTCCGGCCGCGCCGCGAGCGTCGGCCACGGTTCCGGACGCGACCGATTCGAGCGACGCGGGCTTGCCGCATTCCATCGTCGCGAACGAGTCCGCACCGAAGCAGCGGTTCACCGCGCTCGGCGCGTACTGGCGAAGAACCCCGCTCCCCGTCGGCGTCCCGATCTGCAACGGGCCCACGCTGAACACGAAGCAAGCGGGCGAGCTCGCCGACGCCCTTCGATTCGACGCGGCGGTCGAGCGAGCCGGCACGGCGGTGACCGCGCTGGCCATCGAGGGGCTCGCGAACCTCGCGGAGATAGAGCAAGGGGCGAAGGACGCCTTCGCCGAGCTCCACGAGTACATCGGGCATCGCCGCTGGCAGCGTCAGTTCGATCGTCACGTCAACGGCTTGGTCGTCAAGGGGGGCGCCAGCACCGGCATGTACAGCGCCGGAGTCGTCTGGATCGCGCTCAACCTGATCCATCGCTGCCTAGACGACGCCGCGTGCAAGGCGGCCACCGGAGACCCGCGGTTCAAGCTCATCTCCGGGACGAGCACCGGCGCGATGATCGCCGTCGTCACGGATCTCTTCAACAACGCGAACACTACCGCCGATCGGCAAGCGGCGCTGGACAAGCTCGCCAATTGGTTCACCTGCACCGGCTCGAACGAGCTCTATTGTGTGCGCGACGCGAACGCCCTGGAGATGCTCACGGATCAGCGGGGGCTGATGGAGTTCGACGGGCTCGAGACGCTGCTCGGACGGAACGTGAGCTGCGACGCACTCAGGAACGACTCGGAGCTCGTGCTCAACACCGTCGACTTTCGAACCGGCAACCTCTACGACCTGAGCGATCAGGACGAGCTGCGGCGTCCGGTGGACGTCGTTCAAGGAGCGCTCGCATCCGCCGTACTGCCGTTCATCGCGAAGCCGATTCCCCATTTGCCGGTCGACTACGATCCGCGGCACATCGAACAGACGTACCTGGACGGGGGCATCCGCGCCGAGCTGCCGATCCTGCCGCTCGTCCGCCGAGGCGCGGAGCGAGTCCTGGTCGTGGCGAGCTCGGCCTCCGTCACCTCCGAAATGAGGGATCTCCCGAACGGCATGACCATCGCGATTCGTTACATCGACGTATCGACGGGAGGCGTCACCGAGAGCGAAATCGCGCACGCCGAACGTCAGGTGGAGAGCGTCCGCCTCGCCGAAATGTACAACTGCGAGCATTCGGACGCCGTGAGTTCCGCGTGCGCGAACGACGCGCGCTGCGTGACGGCGTTCTGCGAGAGCCGCTGGAGCGACGTCTGCGGAGGCGGCGCCGCCAAGGCGCCGAAGCACGACTCGAACCCACTCGACCTGAGCGACCAGCGGCTCGCGTCGCTCTGGCAGACGCGATCTTTCTTCCGCGACGAGGACAGGATCGAGCCTCTGCACGGCTACGACTTCGACCCCACGAAGCAGCGCCAGCTCTTCCAGGCCGGCGCCGACGCGGCACGCCTACGCTGCGGCGAAATAGCGACCCTCCTCGGCATGCCCGAAGATCACGTCGCGACGTGGTGCGCGCCCGTGCTCGCGCAGTGCAAAGACGACGGCACGCACGCATCGACGCTCCGGACATGCGACGCGCCGCCGCCCGCGGCCTCGACGGAGGTGTGCCGATGACCGACCCGAAACACGGCGTCGGTTGCGCCGCGCTCGTCACCTGCATCGTCCTCTCGGTCACGAAGGCGCGCGCCGACGCGACTCAATGCGGCGTCGATCCACTTCCGACGCCGCACCAGACCGAGCTTCCCCTCCTCTACGAGCCGCGTCACGACGAGCTGACGCTCGAGGCCAGGTACTTGGGTTCGTGGATGCCCGTCGTTTCGTCGTTCGACTTCGGGCTCCGGTACAGCTACGCGCCGTTCGACCAACGCTTGCACCTCGGCCTCGAGGCGGGTGGCACCGCCGGCGAGTGGGGTTCGGATCGACGAGGTCCGATCGCGCTCACGATCGGCGGACGCGTCGCGTACGACTTCGCTCGGTTGATGACCGGAGTCGTCGATCTCTACGTGCTCGCCGAAGCCGACGCGCTCGTCCTGGCCAAGCACGGCGATCCCGTCCTTCGTCCCGGCGTAGGCCTCGGCTTGCGCGTGGACCGCAGCATCGGCGTCGAAGCGACGTTCAACCCGCTGATCTCCCTCGGCGACGCTTTCGCCGACGGCGAAAAGTTCGACGGCGGCTTCGGGATCGGCGTCTCGTACGACTTCTGCACGCTCGGAACCTTCTGCGACGAAAAGAGTCGCACCTCGATCGAGCACGATTTGACTCCGCAGTTTTACGCCGCGGCCGCCGACGTGAAGCCCGCGGAGATCGTCCGCCAAGCGGCGCTGTGCGACGCGGTAGCCCGAGCATTGGACGCCGCGCGGTACCACCCTCACGACAAGATCGATTCGATGGACGCGTTCCTCCGCGGCGTCGCCGAAAACCTCACCGACAAACCGTTGCAAGACGCGGTGAACGCGCTCAGGAACGAGCACATCGCGTGGCTGAACGACTGGACGAAGAGCCACGAAGCCGAACGCGTCGCTGCAGCGGACGGGCATCAACTCACCGAGCACTGTGTCTACGAACCCTTCCCGCTCGAATTGAAATCGCTGTTCGGGTGCCAATGACCGCCTATGGGGTGTGGCGCTCTCCGCGACGCGCTTCTTCGCGAATCCCTTACTCGACGCCATTGTCCGAAAGGACGCCGTTTCGCGTTCGGCGTAAGCTCATCGATCGGCTGGCCGAGCGTGCTCTCCCAAGAGCCGCAACGTAGACTGCGCTCTACATCAGCTGGAGAGCCGATCGGCCTGGATTTGCGCGGAGGCAAATCACGGGGGTCGAATCGCACGCGGCCGCGAGCGTCCGGTTGGCCCGCGTGTTGCACATCGCTCGTCCTCATGACGACCGCGAAGAAGAGGCGGCGTGTGGCGAAGCGGCCCACGCGGAACGCACGGAACGCACGGAAGACGAAAGCCGCGCGATCGATGGGACGCTATTGGTCCGCAGAGGTCACTTCGCACAGCGACGCGCTCGATCTCGAAGAATCCGTATTCAAACGATCGCCGCGGGAGATTGCCCGTTCCCTCAAGCGTTCGGCCGAGCGCAGCACGCGACGAAAAACATCCCCGTTCCGCTCGGCGATGTCGATGCTGACCTTCTACGAGAACCGCGCGGGTCGAAACCTGTCTCCGAATCACCGGGCGGCGATACAGCGAGCGAAGGAAGAGCTGCGCAAGCTGTATGGCCGAACGCCGTCGGCGTCGAAGCGATCTGGGTGACGGCCGTCGTCGGCCGGCACGACCGACGCGTCACCGGCCCGACTCATGCCTCGGAACCCGAATATCCTGCGCGCGATCAGCTCGGCGCGCCGAAGCGCGAGGTGTATGCGGCTACGATGACCGACGCGCACTGCGCGAGCGATAGGTGTGCCGTGTTGATCGAAAGGTCGTACAGAACGGAATCCTCCCAGTCGACGGCGAAGTGCTGACGGTAGAACGCCGCCCGTTCGCGGTCCACGCGTCGCACCGTCGCCTCGGCGTCGGCGATCGACATCGAATTGCGCTCGGCCGTGTACTGCACCCGTTCCTCGAAAGGAGCGTACGTCCGCACTCTCAGAGTCGCCTCCGGCTCGAGCAAGATCTGGCTGCCACGCCCGACGACGACGCCCCGCCCCTTGCGGCCGAGCGTATGCAAGACGGCGCGCAGATGACGCTGATAGTCCGGAGCCGCGAACGCTTCACCGTCGATGATCTCGCGCACCATGCTTTCGAGACTTCCGCGCGGATGTTCGTCGAAGCTCTCCACGGAGCCGCTGCGAACGCGCGCCGCCGTGGCGATCTCGTGGACCAACTCCTGCGAGTAGAAGGAAAACGAGAGGCGCTCGGCCACCAGCCGCCCGATATCGCCGCCGCGGCTTCCGCACTGGCGAGAGATGCTGATCATCGGCCGCTGAGCCGCGGGCGTTTGATGCACACCCGAAGGAGGCGGGGGCGGATTCGAGCGACGCTGCGCTTCCCAGGCAAGAACGCGCTCGTTCACCATCTGCTCGATGCCACGGCTCATTTGCCAAACCTCTCTGCGTCCGCCTTTGGACGCGCAAGAGCCCTCCACTGAAGGATCTCACCGCGGCGGAGGCAGCGCATCACTGAACATTCGCGGCTCGTCTAGACGTGCAAAGTTGGACCGGCGCTGCTCGATGTCGCCGACCGATCGGCGCGCCAGCATGGGGTGGACACACCTGCGCGGCGAGACAAACTTTTGCAATTCCGGAGCGTCGCGCGAACGCGACGCTGCTCCGCGATGGCAGCCACGAACTCTTCGTGTCGTCCAGGCACGAGCGATGCACTCGTTCGCTCCGTACGAACCAAGGAGGAATGATCATGGCTATTCCAACGAATCCATCCGGATCCAAGAGCTCGATGAACGGTCCACCCTCCGCCCGAGGCGTGGCGCCCCGATACTTGAACATGCTCCTCTCGATCTGGCTCTTCATCTCCGCGTTTGCTTGGCACCACACGCCAGGGCTGCGAACGAACACGTGGATCGTGGCGGTCTTCATGTTCATCGTGAGCCTCGTCTCGATGGGCCAGCCGAAAGCGCGCTTCTGGAACACCGCCGCCGCCGTCTATCTGTTCATCTCGAGCTTCTCGTTCCACTCCATGGACCCCGGCACCGTCTGGAACAACGTGCTCGTCGCGATCGCGGTCTTCGTCCTGTCTCTGGTGCCCTCGCGGACCGACACCGGAAACCGCTTCGCCCACACCTGACGCAACCGACGACATCACCGGTCGAAGAAAGGAGCACCGATGTACTACGCATGGAGCTGGTGGTGGTGGTTCGGGTGGATCATCCCGATGTTCGTGATCATTTGGGTCATCTACGCTTGGGGTGGGCGCGCCTATTCGCGACGGGGGGACCGCGACATGTACCTGGACGATCGTTATGACGGCTGGCTCGCCGGAAGCGCGAGCGCGCGACGCGGCTACAGGAACCGCGGACCGTTGAACTATCACCGCGCGGACGCCCGCATCTTCGAAGACGTATGCGATCGGTTGATGACCAGCGACTACGTCGACGCGAGCGCCATGGAGGTGAAAGTAGACGATGGAAAAGTGGTACTGAGCGGAGCTGTGGCGACGCGCTTCGAGCGACGGCTGGCCGAGCAAATCGCGGACTATGTCCCCGGCGTGCTCGACGTCGACAACCACCTCACCATCGGCAAACCCGACGTGGCTTCCCCGTCGAGATCCATCGTCGACACCACGTCCTCGCGCCCAGCTGCTTGAGTCTAGAAGCGGTCGCGAAGAACCCACTTATATTTGACTACGCGTCGCAAACCCCCGGCAATTGACGCGCCCTCGACCCCGATGGAATGATCCCAAATGTGGAAGGGTCGAAGGATCGCGCTCATTTGCCGGAGTACGACGAGGTGTACGCTGCGCGAATACGTCACGAACGGCGCTGGCGACCTGGTGCTCGTGCTCGGGAATCACGATCTCGAGCTATCGCTACCCGCTGTGCAAGAACACTTCGCACATCCACATTCTCGCCCACAGCGAGATGCTCGACGAAGGGACGCAAACGCAGTTCGCTCTCGCGCTACATAGCCCTAACGGAGGCAAGGCCCTGATGTGGGCCATGCAACGAGTGCGGTCGGGAAACAAATAACCAGACGAACGCTTGCAGCGCGCCCGCCGCTCGTGGATAGTAAGTTGGAGGAGTTGGGCGCATGGCGGCGGTGGATGGGGCGCGTTACCGAAAGCACGAGGCTGCATACGTCGGCACGGGGGAAGCGCTCTTTGCGCTCGTCTTCAAAAATCTCTTGCTGACGATCGTCACGCTGGGCGTCTACCTGCCGTGGGCGCGCACCGAACGTCGACAGTTCATTTGGCAGAACGTCGAGTTCGACGGGCATCGCTTTCGTTATCACGGCACCGGCCGCGAGATGCTCATCGGATATTTGAAGGTCGGCGCCGCGTACGTCGTTCTGTTCGGCGTTCCCGCTGCGCTGGCGCGCGTCGATCCAAAGCTCGGCGCCATCGCGAAAGCGGTGGGTTTCTTCGTTCTGCTGGTCCTTTTACCGCTGGCCATCTACGGCTCGCGCTCGTACGTACTCGGCCGCACCACGCTCCGCGGCATTCGCTTCGGGCTGGTCCAGGGCGCAGGCGGCTACCTGAAGATCTTCTTGGTCGGTGTCCTGCTCACGATATGCACGTTGGGTATCTACGGGCCGATCATGAACAACAACCTGCGCCGCTATATGACGGAGCACGTCCGCTACGGGTCCGCGGCGTTCGGCTACGACGGGGACAATCGCATCGCGTTCCACATCGCAGTGAAGGGTTTCATTCTTTCGGTCCTGACGCTGGGTCTTTACTATCCCTGGTATCTGGCGGAGATGGCTCGCTTCCACGTGGAGCACACGTACATCCGTGGTGCTCGTGGAAAGCTGGCCCTCACCGGCACGGACGTGTTCTGGCTGCTCGCCGTGTCGATCCCGGGGACCGTCCTGAGCCTCGGTATCGCGTTCCCCTGGATCACGACGCACGTCATGAAGACGGTGCTCTCGCGGCTCTCCGTAGAGGGCGTTCTCGACTATGGCACCATCGGCAATCGCGCCGCATCCGGCGACGCCGCGACCGACGGGCTCGCGAGCGCGCTCGACGTCGGCCTCGAGGTGTAACCGTGGGCGCCGGCGAAGCAACGGTCCACTTCATGGACGGAGAGACCGCGCTCGATCACGTCGCGTGTGCCTCGTTGCAGGAAGGCCATCTCGTCGTGACGCGCGAAGATGGAGCCACTCTCGCCAGGTGGCCTATCCGCGACGTGCGCGCCGATCCGATCCATGAAGGCTCCGTCGTTCACTTGGAATGCGGCGCCGCGCCGGGCACGCTGGTGACCGTCTCCGATGCCGAGCTCGTGGCGAGGCTACGCGCCGAAGGCGCTCGCATCGGCGGCACTCCGGGGGGGCGCCGCGCGATCATGGTGGGACTCGCGTCGCTCTTGCTCTTTGGTTCGTTGATGGGCGGCCTCTGGGTCGCGGCACCGCGGCTCTCGGCGCGAATTGCAGAACGCGTCCCGCTCGAGACGGAGCGCAAGCTCTCGTCCAGCATGGCGGGCTGGGTGACGCGACGAACCTGCTCGGCGCCCGGCGTCGACGACGCGCTCCGCCGCATGGTGGCGCGCCTCGATCCGGATCATTCCATCGCCGCCGACGTGCACGTCATCAACGTCTCCATGCCGAATGCGTTCGCGTTGCCCGGCGGTACGGTGCTGGTCACACGCGGTCTCCTGGAGCAAGCGGACGACGAAGACGAGATCGAAGGAGTGCTCGCTCACGAGCTCTCTCACGTGAAACACCGACATGCGCTTGCGCACGTGATCCGCAGCGCGATGCTCGGCGGCGTCTGGGCCGTGACGCTCGGCGATTACTCGGGGCTCATGGTCGTCGATCCCAAGACGGCCTACGACACGGCGACGCTCCGCTACTCCCGCGAGGCGGAGGCGGAAGCGGACGCCGGCGCCCTCGACATGCTGACCCGCCGCGGCATTTCCACTCAAGGGCTCGTCAATTTCCTGCAGCGTAACGGGCACGGCGAGGAGAGCGAGCTCGCCTGGCTCTCGACGCACCCGGCGTCGCCGGATCGCGTCCGCACCCTCTCGACGCAGAAGCTCCAGGTGAACACGAACCCAGCGCTCGATCGCGAAACCCTCTACCGACTTCGCAAAGCCTGCGAATCGACAGCCAGCGCGACTTCATTGCGCGACTTGTTCTTCTGAGGAGCGCCGGAACATGGCCAGACGAGAACTCGTACGCTGCGACGCCCACGATCTGGCCTACGACCCTTCGATCCACGACGGCTGCACGCTTTGCCGGAAATCGCGTGTTCCCCCTCCGGCGCTCCCGCCGCGAGCCTCGGAGGCGCTGAAAACCGCCGCGATGGTATGCGTGATGGCGCTTTGGGTCGCCTTCGTCCTCGGCGGGGCGTACGCGATGAAGACGCGTCTGCTCGCGATGTCCAAGTCGCGTTCCAAGACACCGGCGGGGCCGCTCGCCAAAATGCCGGACGCGCCGCGCCCGCGGGACTTCGTGCGCGTGCCAGTGCAGCCGCCGACGGAGCTTCCCTTCATCAAGCGCCCGGGCACCGATCCGTTCGGGTATCCCCGGGATGCCGTGGACAAGCTCGGCCTGCTCGCGCTGCTCGGGGCCGGACGGTACGAGACGCTGACTGCGTATCTGGAGCAGCTCGAACACGATTCGGAGTCCGACTTCCACAAGGAGATTTGGGTAGCAGACGCGTTCGAGAGCTTCGCGACCGCCGACCCGAACGTCGACACCGCCATCGAAGACTGGGTGTCGGCGAGCCCCGGTTCGTTCGCGCCGCTTCTTTCTCGCGCCACGCACCGTATTTCTCTCGCCTGGTACTACCGCGGGCACGAGTTCCTGAACAAGACGGACGGCGACCGTAAAGCGAAGTTCGACGAGATCATGCGGACGGTCGACCCGGACATCGAGCTCGCGCTGCAGCTCGAGCCGAAGCTCGTGTACGCACGCCAGCTCCGGCTCGAGATCGATGGCGGCGGTGTCACCAAGCTCGCCAAGCGCAAGGCCCTCGACGAAGCCTTGTCCATCTGTCCTGCTTGTTTTCGCGTGCGGTCCTTCTATCTCTCACGCTTGGCGCCGAGGTGGGGTGGCTCGTACGCGGCGATGGATCAATTTGCGCTCGACGCACAGAAGGACGCCGCGAAGAACCCGCTGCTGAAGGCGCTGCTCGGTTACGCCGACGACGACCGCTGTCTCGCGTATCTCCACGACGAGAAGTACGCCGCCGCGCTCGAGGCTTGCGATCACGCGATCGCAGCGGCCGATTATCAGCGCTTTCAATTCTCGCGCATGTACGCTTTGAAGGACATGAAGCGCTTCGACGAAGCGCTCGCGGCAGTGGAACGAGCCGCGGAGCTAGCGCCGTTGAACGACGAGTACCTCGCGTGGCGTGGACGTCTGCGCATCACCGCCGGGCGCCTTTCGGAAGGCACCCAAGATCTCCGCACCGCCTTGGCTCTCGACCCGACCTCGGAAAAGAACGGTCCCGTGGTCGATTCGAGCATCGCGTTGCTGATACGGGCATCCTACGATCGTTCACAGACGAACGACTTTCAGGGATCGCTCGACGCGTTGAACCTGGCGCTCCTGCTTTCGCCGGGCAACCAGGACGCCCTCTCGCGCAAGGCGTTCGCCGAACGGCGCATCGCGGACGAGAAAGTGGCAGCTCCCCTCGAACGGGCCGCCTTGTCGGCGGATGCAGACTTCGACGCGGTCAAGAAGCTCGACGACGAGCTCGTCAAGACGGGGCAATTTCCGCGGATCGTCAAAGCCTGGGACGAGTACATCGCCGCCCATCCCGACGATGCGCGTGCGTACCTCGAACGCGGAGGCGCGCGCTTGCACGCCGGGGACACCGACGGCGCGCTCTCCGACTTGCTGCGCTCATGCAACGCGGGCCTCCAGCGCGGCTGCGAGGGAGTGCAGTTCGTTCGGGCGAGAATGCACTGATCGCGACCGCAGCTCTCGTTCGTCGCACCTCCCGACGAGGACGACGAGTCGGGGCTAGTTGTCCCGCGGTACCCGCGCTTTGGGATGGCGCAGCTCGGTCGGGAGCAGCTCCGCCAAACGCTCGCTCGCAGCAAGGGGAAGTCGCTCCATGAGAGCTTCGAGCACGACGCTGGCCGTCCAGTCAGCGTCGCTGCTCGGGATGTCGAGTTCTTGAGCGATGCGATCGATCGTGGAGAGACCCCCAAGCGTTCGATCTTGCTCGACCGAACAAGCGTCCAAAACCGAGCGGAAATCCTGGGGAAGCAGCTCCGTGAGCTCGGCGAACTGGGTCGCGTCGAGGCGCGACGACACCGCACACAGCACGGCCGTGAGGGCATCGATGCCCCTCTGTGGAGCCTGTATCGGAGCGTGTTGCTCGATATCGTTGCTTATTTCCGAAAGCGCGGTCGGTTCGGGCTCGAGTGCATTTTCCACGCGGACATCGCCGTGCAACGGGAATGCCGAGCGTGTTCTTGGCACATGCGTTGCGACCTGCCTCGCGGTGAAAGAGATTCGCCGAGAACGGCCGTCATCTCGAGATGCGCGAGTCGTCGTGAGATTCGACGAGCTCGTCGTCACGGAGATCTACGCGAGCTACCTGGCCGGTAATCGCGCCGCGCGGTCGGTGCCGTGGCTCTTCGCGAGCGCGGGCGCTGAACGGCCTGTCCGCCGGGCTGGGCGCAGGAACGCGCCGCAGAGCCCCAAGGCCGCACATCACTAGAAGAGGAGATGCTCATGCGAAGCCACATCACCGCCGCCGCGAGCGCTCTGCTGGCACTCCAGAGCGCCTGCACGTCGAACTCACACGCACGGCGCGATGCCGGCGGCAGCATGCCGACGAGCGAAGGCGCGACCAAGTCCTCCAGCAGCGCAAGGACGTCGTCGGCCACGTCGGTGCTCGAGCACCACGACCATCCGTCACGGGACGGCGTCTACGTCGATCCCCAGCTGACGAAGGACGCCGCTGCAAGGTTGCATATCGATACGAGTTTCGGAGGCGCGAGCCTTCGGGGTCCCACCTACGCGCAGCCACTCTACCTCGTGTCGAAAGCGGGCAAACCAGACCTGGTCATCGCCGCGACCGAACAGGACGTCGTGGACGCATTCGATGCAGGCACCGGTAAGGTGATATGGGAACGGACGCTCGGCAATCCGGTCCCGAGATCGCAGCTGCCGTGCGGGAACATCGATCCGCTGGGCGTGACGGGAACACCGATCATCGACAGCGACACGCGGACGCTCTTTCTCGACGCGATGGTGTTACAGGGGAGCGCGCCGCATCACCAGGTCTTCTCGCTCGACGCCGACACGGGGGCCGACCGCAGCGGGTGGCCCGTCGATCTGAATGACACCGTGTCCGTCGGCGCCACGAAGTTCGATTCGCGAGTGCAGAACCAGCGCGGCGCGCTCGCCTTGCTCGCCGGGACGGTGTTCGTTCCGTTCGGCGGACATTTCGGCGATTGCGGCGCGTATCACGGGTTCGTCATCGGAATCCCAGTCGAGGCGCCGAGCAAGGTGCGGGTCTGGGCGACGCGCGCGATCGCGGGAGGGATCTGGGCTCCCGGCGGCATCGCGTCCGACGGCGCTTCTCTCTACTTTGCCACCGGCAACACGGAGAGCGAACCAAACGACTTCAGCGCTCCCACGACCTGGCAAGACGGCAACGCTCTGTTCCGACTCTCGCCGGATCTGAAATTCGACGGCAAGAGCACGAGTTATTTCGTGCCGAGCGATTGGCCCGAGCTGGACGACAGCGATCGAGACCTCGGCGGCAGTAACCCGATCGTCCTCGACGTGCCGGGAGCGACTCCCCCACACTTGGTGATCGCCCTGGGGAAGGATGGAAAGGCGTACGTGTCGGATCGCGAGAACCTCGGAGGCGCCGGAGCGCCACTGGCGAGCGCCACCGTGTCGTCGTCGGTGATCATCAACGCGCCCGCGGCGTACTCGACTCAGAACGGCAGCTACGTCGTGTTCAAAGGCCCTGGAAAGGGATGCCCGAAAGGCCAGCAAGGCGGGCTCACCGCCATCCGGATTTCCGCGACGGATCCCCCGGCACTGGCCGTTGCGTGGTGCGCTGGTCCCGCCACGCTTGCGTCACCCGCGGTGAGCGTGACCGACGACAAAGGGAGCAACGCAATCGTCTGGATCGTCGGAAACGACAACAAGCTCCATGCCCTGGATGGAGACAGCGGCGTCTCGGTCTTCGACGGCGGCGCGAGCGCGATGTCCAGCGTTCAGAAATTCCAGACACCGATTATCACCGGAGGCCGTGTCTTCGTCGCTGCGAACGATCGCCTGTACGCGTTCGCGCCCTGAAACCGGCGGCGCGGCGCGTACGTCGTGCGCGCACCGGACGCCGAGACGTCAGCCGCAAGTGCCCGCCTCTCTCTTACGCGACAAATTGCCACAGCCAGCATTGTGACATCCGCGTTGCGTGGCGCACGCCGCGCTGGAGACTGCGATGGAGCCCACTGCGAGCGGGTGCTAGTTTCACTTCATGCAATCGGGGCGAGAGCTACGGGATGCGCATTTCCAAAATCACTTCCACGCCTGCGCTTTCGTCAGCGGTTCCACCGACGAGCGCGCCGTGATCGATCCATTCCTCGTCGGAGGGATGCGCAGCGGACACAAAGCCGTGTACATCGTCGACCCTACGTCGCGAGGCGAGCACGAAGCGCGGCTCGCAGCGTCCGCTCCATCCTCCGATTTGCTCGAGGTCACGACGTGGAACGACGCTCACCTGAAGGGCGGAACGTTCGATCAAGATCGGATGATGGCCGACCTCGAGGCGATGATCCGTGAGAATGCCACCGGCAACCGCCCGTCGATCCACCTGGTCGGGCAAATGGGATGGATATTTTCGTCACCGCCTGGCATCGAGCAGCTCGTCGCCTACGAGGCTGGCGTCAACGAGCTCTTGAACCGCGGCAAGACGCCGACCGTGTGCGTCTACGACGTGCACCACTTGAGCGGTTCCATGATGATGGATCTGCTGCGCGCGCATCCTCTGACGATCATGAACGGCGTGCTGCACGAAAATCCCTTCTACACGCCAGCAGAGGAGCTGCTTCGTGATCTCCGGCAACGTCGCATGAAGAACTGAGCCGATGCGCGAGCCCCGGAACAGCGCGAATGAGCAAAGCGGACGGCTGGACCGCTGTATTCGCGATCTCGCGGCGCTGAACGCGCTCCCCTCGATGTGCATAGGACGGTCTCCGGAGGAGGCGATGACAATCGTCCTCGAGGCGCTCCCGACCGCTTTGAATTGCCAACTCGTATACCTCGCGCTGCCCGGCGCGACGCCGCCGCGGCGGGCGATGTTCCGAGGCTCACGGATGCCGGACGCCGATCTCGACGATCTCGTCGCGGCGCTCCTCGCCGAGCCCGACCAGGAGGGCGCGCGCGTGCTGCCGGGCGACGGTAGGTTCTGGTGCCTCGAAGCCAGCGTGCCGATCGGCGCGGCGCCGGGTCAACTCGTCGCCGGTCGCAGCTCTCCGCTCGATCCACGGACGGATCGGGTCCTCGTGCGGAGCGCCGCGAACCTCGTCGGCACGACGCTCGAGACGGCGCGGGTGCTCGAGAACGCGCACCGGAAAGACGAGTTCCTGGCGATGCTGGGGCACGAGCTCCGCAACCCGCTGGCGCCGATCCTGACCGCGGTCGAGCTCCTCTCGCGCCATCCGTCCGTCGCCCGCGAGCAAGGAGTCATCGAGCGGCACACCCGTCATCTGGCAAGGCTGGTGGACGATTTACTCGACATCTCCCGGGTGACGAGCGGTCACATCGAGCTGCGCGACGAACAGGTCTCCCTCGACTCCGTCCTCTCGCAAGCGGCGGAGCTCGTCGCCCCGGCGATCACGCGCCACCGCCACACGCTCCGCGTCGCGAGCGGGTTCGGCGTCACTCTGCGTGGCGACGCGGTGCGCCTCGCCCAAGTATTCGGCAATCTCCTCGCGAACGCGGCGAAATTCACGCCTCCCGGCGGCGAGATCGACGTCTCCGTCGAACGTACGGCGAACGCGGTTCGCGTCGCCGTCAAGGACAACGGTCGCGGCATCGCGCGCGATCAGCTCGAGCGCATCTTCGAGCCATTCGTGCAGGCGGAAGGTCCGCGGGACGCGCTGCGCGGCGGCCTCGGCCTCGGGCTCGCCATCGTGAGGAACCTGGTCGAGCGCCACCGCGGTACGATCCAAGCGCAGAGCGACGGGAAGGGTCACGGATCGGCGTTCGTCGTCGAGCTGCCGACGATCGAGCGCGCGGAAGAGCGGGAAGAGCCGGCGCCTCCGCGGTCGACGAGCTTGCACTCGGGAGTACGCGTGCTCGTGGTCGACGACAACGTCGATGTCGCACAGCTGCTGTGCGAAGCCTTGCGCGTGGAAGGCTTCGAGACGGACGTCGCACACGACGCGCGCACGGCTCTGGAGAAATGGCGCGCGTTCGCGCCGCACGCCGCCGTGCTCGACGTCGGCTTGCCGGATCTCGACGGGTACGAGCTCGCGAAAGCGCTGCGCGACGAGCACGGTGCCGCGCCGGCGCTGGTCGCGGCCACCGGGTACGGTCAGGGCAGAGATCGTGAGCGAGCGCTCTCGGCCGGGTTCGATTGGCATCTGGTGAAACCGGTGAGCGTCCGCGATCTCGTGCGCGTGCTGGACGAACGCCGCGCCGCCGGCGAAGCGAAACGCGACTCACCGACCGAGTGACGGCCGTAACCCCCCGCGACCGAAGCGCCGGCCGATACTCGAGTGGCAGCGACCGCCACACGGCACTCGCCGTGCATGGGAGTCGTGAGCCGCCATGAGGATCGATGTCATCGAGGATGTCGAGGGACTCGAGCGACTGAGCGACTCCTGGCGCTCGTTGCGCGAGCACGCGCGCCGGACCACGCCATTTCAATCCCCGGAATGGCTCATCCCCTGGTGTTCGGCGTTCCTCGAGCCGGGGCAGCTCCACGCGCTCGCGCTCTCTTCCGGCGATCGCCTCGCGGCGCTGGTCCCGATGGTGAGGCGCTCGTCGGCGGACGGAGCTTCGTTGGCCCTCGCCGGCGAAGGCATCAGCGATTACCTCGATTGCGTGGTCGCCGCCGACGCGGACGACGCCGTCGTTTCATGCCTCGAACAGGCGATACGAGACGAGACGTCGCGCATCGGCGAGCTTCGAGCCGAGGGCGTCCCGGCGTGGTCCGCGCTGCTGGAAGCGTTCGCGGATCTCCGCACGTGCGTACGTCCGAGCACGCGTTGTCCCGTGGTCTCGCTGACACCGGCGCAGGACCATTATTTTCGTGACTTACCGGCCTGGCTGCGCCGAAACCTGAGGCGAAGCAAGAAGCGGCTCGACCAAATGGGCTCGATTCGATGGGAGACAGCGCAAGCCGGCAACTTGGACGAGCTGTTGGAGGCGCTGTTCGAGCTGCACGCGCGACGTTGGGCGATGAAGGGCGAGCCCGGCGTTTTTGCGGACCCGCGGGTGCAGGCGTTCCATCGCGATTCTGCGCCCCGGCTGGTGCGGAGCGGCGCGCTGCGCTTGCACGCCTTGCGTTTGGACGGCCGTGTCGTCGGCGTCCTCTACGTGCTCATCGGCGCCCGCGCATACCAGTACGCGAGTGGATACGATCCGGCGCTGGCGGACTGCAGCGTGGGCAGCTTCCTCATCGAGCATGCCGTGAAGGACGCCATGGCGTCGGGCATCGCCGCTTATGATTTTCTGCGCGGCGAAGAACCGTACAAGTACGATTGGCGCGCCCGCGACACGTTCACGTATTCGATGACTCTCGGACGGAGGATCGATCGCAACCACGAAGGAGTGTCGCCATGAAAGCAGCCGTTTTGACGCGTACGGGCCGTCGCGCCGGTTGGTAAGTACCTTCGCCGTCCAAGCAGCGGGCCGCGAGCTTCCGGCGAAAAACGGCACGCCGAATGCAACTCGATCAGCCGATGACGATGCGAGGCAACCAACAACCGTCGCACGACACGACCGTAGTGAAGGTGAAGTCGAGGTTCTCACCGCACGGGCGCATGGGGCAAATGTACCTAGCTTCCGGCAAGCGGGTCGCGATGCGCTCTTGGACGGAGGACGTGGGCGAAGACTTCTCCGAACATGTGCGCGAATACGAGACCGTGGGCTATGTCATCTCGGGGAGAGCGGAGCTTCACCTCGAGCAGCAAGTCGTCACGCTCGAGCCCGGAGACTCGTGGGTGGTGCCGGTCGGCGCGCAACACCGCTACCGCATCCTGGAACCATTCACCGCGATCGAAGCCACATCGCCTCCGGCGCACGTGCACGGCCGGGACGAAGAATCGCCGTAGACGGGCCTTCACACCGGGTCGCCGCGTGCGTCATTCGTCGAGTTCGTGGTGTATGCTGATCGCCGAACCGCGCGCTCGAGCACACCATGACAGCTCCGCTCATCCCCATCTCGGGCCTCGCCCACATCGGAATCCGCGTACACGACCTGGATCGCTCGGTGCGCTTCTACGAGCTGCTCGGCTTCGAGAAGACCGCCGGCCCCATCGGACCCGAACCCGTCGCCATCCTCGAACACCCGTCGGGCCTGGAGCTCAACCTCGTGCTCAACGCGAAGGGCGCGAACGAGCCGAACATCCTAATGGATGTGCCGGAGAAGCACCCCGGCATCACCCATTTCGCGCTGCTCTGCCCGGACATCCTGGACGCGAAGGCGCGGCTAGAAGCAGCGGGCATCCCGTTGAGCGGCGGCCCCGTTCAGTTCGGTCCCGGCGCAAAGGGCATCTTCGTGCGCGACCCGGATCGGAACGTGATCGAGCTGCACCAGCGCGGGTGAAGAGGCGACCCATGTGGAAGAAGATCCGTCCCAAAGCTCGACGGTGAAAGCTCGCGTCGTCCTAGCGATCGCATTCGCCGCCGACCATGTTCACCGAGCCGAAGCAGGGCACCACGTCCGCGAGCATCTGACCGGTCACCATTCGTTCGACTCCTCCGGTCGTGAAGAAGCAGGGAGGGCGAATGCGCACGCGATACGGCGTGCCGCTTCCATCGCTGACGAGATAGAAGCCGAGCTCTCCGTTGCCGGCCTCGGTGTACGAGTAGACCTCTCCCGCGGGCAATTTGACGCCCTCCATGACGAGCTTGAAGTGCTGAATCATGCCTTCGATGGTCGTGTACACCTCTTGTTTGGGCGGCAGCACGACGCGGCGATCGTCGATGTTCATGGGGCCGTGGCGGGGCAGGCGTTCCAGCGATTGCTGCACGATTCGCGCGCTCTGCCGGATCTCTCCGAAGCGCACCAGGTAACGGTCGAGACAATCCCCGGCTTCACCTACCGGCACCTCGAACTCCACGTCGCCGTATCGAAGGTATGGATGAGCCTTGCGAACGTCGTAGGGCACGCCGCTCGCCCGCAGACATGGGCCCGTCCACCCGAGTGACACCGCGTCGGCGGCCGACACGCAGCCGATGCCCTCGAGTCGATCCAAGAAAATGCGGTTCTTCAGCAAGAGCCGCTCGACCTCGTCGACCGTGGAGAGGACCTGCGCCACCGTCGCGAGCGAATTCTCTTCGAACCCGGAGGTCGGCGGCAACGCCATCCCGCCGATGCGCGCGAAGCTGTGCATGATGCGCGCGCCCGTCTCCTCCTCCATGACGTCGTAGATCATTTCGCGCGCCTTCATCATCCAGAGGTACGGCGTGAACGCGCCGAGATCCATGGCCATCGCGGCGTTGCAAGTGAGGTGATCGACGATGCGCGACAGCTCACCGAGCGCCATGCGATACCATTGACTGCGCTCCGGGACCTGCGCGTCGAGAAGCTTCTCGCAGGCGAGGACGTAACCGACGTTGTTCAGCATGGGGGAGACGTAGTTGCAACGGTCGACGTACGGCAGAACCTGCGTCCAGTCGCCGCGCTCGCACATCTTCTCGAACCCGCGATGCAGGTACCCGATCTGGACGTCGCAGTGCACGATGTTCTCGCCGCTCAGCTCCATCGCGATCCGAACGGTTCCGTGCATCGCGGGGTGAGCCGGCCCGACGTTGAGCAGCATCGGGTCGGCGGCGAGCTCTATCTCCGCCGGTGAGAGATCTCGATCCAAGGGTTCCATCGTCGCTCCCTCCTTCGGACGTGCAGGAAGAGCGCCAACAAGTCAGTCCGTGAATGGAGCGACCCCGCGTCGGTGTTCTTCGGAAGCACTCGACCGCGGCGCCAGAAGTGGCGGAACGGTCAGTCGCGGCCCGACGTGCGGCGCAGGTCGGCCGGCGGTAGCTCCGTCGTGCCCGCCGCTCGCAGCTGAACGAGCACCGCTCCCTCCCGCACCGTCACGAGATAGCTCGTGAGTGTCGCGGTCTTCGGGTTGATCCCATCGCCCGTACGAGCGTCGAACTCCCAATGGTGCGTACCGCACCGGAGCGTCTCACCGCGCAAGCACCCCTCGCTCAACCGGGAACCGGCGTGGGGGCAGCGATTGTCGAACGCGCGGATCACACCGTGACCGAGATTCACGAGGAGCACGTCGGAGCTTCCGATTTTCAGGCCGACGATCTCGCCCTCCCACAGCTCGTCCAGCGGAAGCGCGAAGACCCAATCGTCCTCGGGCGCTTGCGCGGCAACGGCGTCGTCGTCCATTCGGCTCGGTACCTTCGTCACGAATGGAGACCGATCCCGGCGAGGAACGTATTGCGCGCATTCCGGGCGCTCAGGCACGTATCGTCCTCGGAGCGCGGCTTCTCCGGCAACGTCGCGAGGATCTGCGAAAGCCCTCGGACCGCGTCGTCGGCTCGCGGAGCCCACAGGTCGATCCACTTCCGGAACACCGCCTCGTTTTCCGTGCGCTCGCGGATCGCATAGCTCGCTAGCGCAGCGCTCCAGCGCCGGCAGCGCTCCGCGTCGAGCTTCAGCTTGGAAAGCAACAGCCAGGCTTCGTCGTCGCCGTTGGCCGCGGCGAGCTCTCCGAGCTGACTGAGCCACACGTCGTCCAACGTCGGGCGCAACACGAGGTTCACCGCCGTGAAGCTCTCCGCCCAGTCGTACGCGATGAGCGCGAGCTCCAGGGCTTTCCGCGTGCCCTGCCAGGCCGCGCCCTGCTCCCATTGGCGGCGCTCGGCCATGCCGATGCCCGAATCGGGAAACGCGCGCGATAGCTCGCGCGTACGGTATGCCACGAGGGACACGAAGCGCAGCAAGTCAGCCGTCGCGAACGCGGCGCAGTTGGTGATGTACGAGGACGGCGCCATCTGACCGAAATAGGCCGTGCACATCTGGAGTCCGTGCAGCGGAAAACGAAGAGGAGTGAAGAGCGCGCCCAGCGTCGACCGCCAGCCAGGTGTCAGACACTTGTCCCGTTCTGCGGCCGCGTACTCGTCGAGGACCCCCGAAATGATCGTTTCTTGCTGGGCTTGCATCGTCACGTAGGCGCGATAGGTGGTCTCGTCCGGGTCACGAAACTCGAGCCAGTCGTCGACCCGGAGCGGAGATCGGTCGCGATAAGTGACGAGCCAAAGGTTTGCCACCGAAGAGACGTTCTGCTCCAGGGGCGCCGCAGCGTTCTTGCGGAGCGTGTAGTTGGTGTCGTGAGTGACGATCTCGTACTCGCTCGGAACTCTTCGCAAGTCGCCGAGCGCGCTCCAGGTACGCCGCCGGCCGGTAACCCGCTGCGGTGGGTCGCTCATTTCGGCTCCTCTTTTCGCCGCGCGGGGTCGTCCTGCGTGCCCAGGGCCCAGCTCATCTCGTCACTGGTCGTCGTGATGCGCCCGGCGAACGCGGAGAGCATGGAGCCGAGCTGCCGCATCTCGAAGGACGCGCCGAGGTTCCGCTGAAGGGACGCGAGCGTGAGGCGCATGAAGCCCGACGTCTGAACGCGCACGTAAGAGCCGCTGTCCACGACTTCGATCTTCTTGTCCGGGTTGTCGTCGATGATGGATTGAATCACGAGCTCGACCTCGTCGCACATGCGTAGAACCGGACCGACCGCGTCTTCCATGCTTCTCTCGCCTACAGATGTTCCGAGCGACCGAAAGTCGCTCTAGTCCTCCAGGTAATCGACGAAGACGAACTGCAACGGTCCGATGCCCGCTTGCGCGACCGTCCAGTCGTTGGGCACGGGCTCGTCTTGGTAGTAGACCGCCATCGGCGCATTTCGCCGCGCCACGCGCTTTCCGACGACGTTCGCGGCGACCTTCTCGGCGACCTCGGCCATCGTGTCCGTGCTCGTCACCAAAACGAGCAGCGTCACGAAATCCGTTCCGAACAACGCATTGATCGGCACGGGTAACGGCTCGTTCATCGCCGGCCTCCGGCGACCGACGCGGCCGGTGCGGCATAACCCCGGGCCCAGGCGTAGCTGTACGCATCCTCGCCGGCGACATCCGGCGTGATCCCCATCCACGCGAGGACGCCGGGCACGTCCGCAGGCTGGATCTCGCCCGACAACGACCTCTCTACGACGGTTTTCAGGTGCATCGTGTCCCGATCTTCCCACCAGATCTGCCGGCACACCTTCGAACAGAAGTGATAGGTGTAGTCGTTGTGAGTCAGTGGAAAGTCTTTGACGGACCACTTCCCGCTCGCCGACTTCGACATCGTGCTCACCGGTAACTGACAAAGGTTGCACAACCAGGGGAGGGTCGAAGGAAGGGTGTCCTCGAGCCTCCCGGCGTTGACGTTCTCTATGATCACGTCCCAAATTGGGCCGAAGAGCTCTTCCCAAACCGGGTACTTCGATTGCAGCCAGAGTCGCTCCGCCTTCGAGACGCCCGCGTGCGGCTTCCACCAGACCGTCGGGCGCCAGAACCAGACTCCGAGGTGCAGCGCGTGTTGCCAAACATCGAGTCCCTCGACGAATTCGTCCCAGTACCAGGGTTTCTTCAGGCCGTAGTCGGCGAGCGTGCGCATGAACTGCTTCATCACCCACTCTTCCATGAACTCCTTGTAGGAGTGCCTTCGGTGAGCGAGCGGTGTGTAGTAGTCCATGGACGGACCGGAGACGATCGCGAACAATCGCGCGGAGAGCCAGAAGGTCTTGTCGACGACCCATTGCGCCCGAACAGGATCGTGCTCGACGAGGATCTCCAGCGTCGGGCCCCCTTGCTGTGCATGTCGCGCTTCGTCGGTTTGGATGGACGAGATGAGATTCGCAAAGTTGACGTCACCCGCGGCGAGGGCATCGGCCGACAACCCGACGAATTGAAGGTTCGTGAAACCCGATTCGAACGTGAGCGGCAGCTGGAGCGCGAGGTCCACGACGTTCGGGCTCATCATGAGGCCGTCGAACAGTCCGCGCGCCGCGATGATCGCCCAGTTGTTGCTGTGGAACGCCTTGTGCGCCCAATCGAACTGCGCGTCCTTGTTCACGAACTCGTGAGCGAAGTAGAGCGCCATCTGGTTGTGGCGGATCTCGTCGAGGGCGCCGAAGACCGCCATGTTGCGCCAGCGGGGTGAAAGACCGAAGCGCGCCATCCGCAGCTCCGCGAGGGCCGCGGCATACTCGGCGAGGGCCGTCGCGCCGTAGTGAAGCTTCGCGTTGCTCTTCCAACCCTCGTCCAGAGACGCGCCGACGTTCGACCGTTGGAGCGCGGCCTTGACCGAATACGCCGCCGCCTCTTTCTCGCTCTGGGTGGCGACGTATTCGGGATACGTCACCTTGTACGGTTCGTCCCAGGCGGCCCAGGCCTCGCGCGGCACCTTACCGGTCCCCGATTGCCACTCGGGAAAGACCGACTCGTCGTCGACGTACGTGAAGGTCCAGTCGACGTCTCCGATCAGATCCTGCCATTCTTCGCGCTTCATCATGTTCGTCGTCGTCCGCTTGCTGAACCCATCCGGACTCAGTCGATCTCGAGTCGCCCCAGCTGCCGATTGAAGTCGGCAGAATCCCAATAGGCGGTGATTTGGTCGATGAGCCCGTCGTGCGCAACGTGAAGAAGAAAGAGATGCCGGACCGCGAAGCTTCGGCCTCGACTGTCCACGGCGCCCCACGATTTCGCCTGAGTCCCGCAAATCGTCGCCTCGACGGCGACGTTTCCGTCGTCGTCGGCGTGCATCGAGGTGATCTCGTTGGTGAGGTCGGGGAACGATTCGATGAGGCCGGTCCAGAGTACCTTGCCGATGCCGCGAACGTTCCCGTCTCCTCGCAAGACGCGCTGCTTGCCCCAGACCTCGAACGGGACGTAGTGGAACCCGGCGCGTTCGCTGCACACGGCCACCATCGCTTCGACATCACGCGCGCGATAGGCGTCGAAGAACGCTCGGGCGACGCTTCCGGCGGTGCCGCGCTCCATGGCTTCACCCGAGGATCGAAATACGATCCAGGCGCTTGACCGCCAACCGGCGGTAGAGCTGATTCTGGCACCAGTAGGCGCGAATGCCGGTGATCATTCCGTCCCGCGCCCAGATCATCCACGCTTGATCCACGTCGAGGTGCTTCTCCTGGTTCAAGATGCCGAGAAAGTCCGTGGCCTGAGTTCCTTCCATCTTGACCTCGACGACCGCCAGCTCCGCCGTCCCCATGACGGAGCGAACCTGGATCAGCAGATCCGGAAACGCCACGACGAGCGCCTCGAAGAAGCGGCGGCCCGCGTCGGCGGCGCTGCCGGTGTGGGACGCCGGAACGATGTCCACCGAACAATCGGAGCTCGTCAGCGCCAAGGCACCGCCGGCGTCG
Source organism: Polyangiaceae bacterium (assembly GCA_035547195.1). Lineage (GTDB taxonomy): Bacteria > Myxococcota_A > Polyangia > Polyangiales > Polyangiaceae > DASZVB01. The sequence goes on along the minus strand of DASZVB010000049.1, from coordinate 107,077 downwards.
GCTTCGTTCAAGCGAGCGAAGAACCGGGCGGCCAAGTCCTTGGCGCCCGGCGGCGCCAAACTGGAGAGCTCGGCCGCCCCGGTGACGTTCGAAGACACGCTCACGGAGATCATGCCGCCCTCCTCTTCAAGAGACCGATGCGCTGAAGAACCGCGTCGGCGGCCGCGTCGGACGACATCGGGTTCTGGCTGGTGATCAGGTTGCGATCCACGACCACGTGCGAGGTCCACGGCAACGGCGATTGATCGAACACGGCTCCCGCGTTCTTCAGGGCGGTCTCCACGTACCAGGGGAAACCTTTCAGCCCGAGCCGCGTCTGGCTTTCTTCTTCGTCGGTGAACGCCGTCATCTTGTAGCCGTCGAACAGCCAGCGACCGCTCGGCGTCTCGCCGGCGCTGAGCAACGCCGCAGGACCATGGCAGAGGCCCGCGATCGTCTTCTGCCGCGAGTGGAGCAGTCGTAGGACGCGGCCGACGTCCGGGTTGTTCGCCATGTCGACCATCGGCCCGTGGCCCCCCGGCACGAATAGACAATCGAACGCGAGGATCTGCTCGTCCTTCATGGAGCCGAGCCGCACCGCGTTCCGGAACACGGGATTGTTCGTGAGCCGCTCCAACGTGGCCTTCGAAATGGCCTCGCTCTCGCGCTTCACTTCGTCGGCGAGCGCGCGCATTCGCGGAGGGGGAAGGCGCTCGGTCACCCTGGCGTCGTTCGAGAGAACCTCGATGAAGTTTCGGCCGCGTGACCACGAAATTCGCGCGGCAGAAGCGACCGAGTCGCGACTCTCCGAATCGGTCCACCCCGTCTCACACAATGACGCGTGTACGCGCCGGGCGGCGATGAGGTCGAACTCCGTGAGGTGCTGCAGGGTGATGCGGATGTCGTCGACGTCGTGCATGAACGTCCGCGTGATCGACGCCAGGAAGTCTTCGTCTTCGTCCGGGTAGTGGAAGAAGTGCTCGAGGCCGTAAGGGTCCGGATGAGGCGTCTGGCCGTCGGAGGTCGTCACCACGACCTCGGCCCCCGCGGCGACGAAGCGATCGTACGGCTTGATGGCTTCTTCGACGAAGTAGCCGGTCGGTTGTGGCGTCCCGTCCGCAAGCCGGATGACCTTGGCGCTCGAAACCAGCATCAAGATCTTCGACATCGCGTCTCCTTTCGTTCTACGGACGCAGTCCTCACCGAGTCTGTCCCGGCGGTGGAACGTTCAGCACGATCCAGTAGAGCCCCAGCTGCCGCGCGGCGGACACGAACTGATCGTAGTCCACTGGTTTCTTGACGTAGCTGTTCACGTGCTGATCGTAGGCGGCGAGGCGATCCCGCTCCTCCGTCGATGACGTCAACACGACGACGGGCAGATGCCTGGTGCGCTCGTCCGTGCGCATCGCGGCGAGCACCTCGAGGCCGTTCAGGCGCGGAAGGTTGAGGTCCAAGAGCACGATCGCCGGCAGGTCGCTGGCGTCGCGATCGGCGTGCTCTCCGCGACCGAACAGATAATCCAGCGCTTCGACGCCGTCCTCCATGCGCACGATCGGGTTGCCGATCTTCGCTTCTCGAAACGCCCTCTCCGTCAACTCGGCGTCGTCATCGTTGTCTTCGACGAGAAGGATGATGGGATCCGATTTCATGCCTGTTCTCCGAGCGTGAAGAAGAATGTGGCGCCCTCGTTGGGCGCGGACTCCGCCCAGACTCGCCCTCCGTGACGGGCGACGACCCGATGCACGGTGGCGAGCCCGATCCCGGTACCCTGGAACTGCTTGGCCGAATGGAGCCGCTGGAACGGAACGAACAGCTTGTTCGCGTACTGCATGTTGAAGCCCGCGCCGTTGTCGCGCACGACGAACGCCGTCTCGCGGTCGCGCACCTCGCTCTGCAAATGGATGCGCGCGAGCGGCTGCTTCGAGGTGAACTTCCAGGCATTGCCGAGTAGGTTTTCGAGCAAGACGGTGACGAGGCGCGCGTCTCCCTGCGCGACGAGACCGTCCGCAATTTGCCATTCGACTCTTCGCTCCGGTTCCCGGGACGCCAGCTCGGCGAGGATCTTCCGGCCGATGGCCGTCAGATCGACTCGCTCGCGCCTGAGCGGCGCGCGGGTGATGCGAGAGAGATGCAGCAGGTCGTCGATGAGTTGACCCATCCGTTGGGTACCGGAGCGAACCCGCTCGAGGTAGTGGCGTCCCTCGTCGTCCAGCTTGCTCGCGTAATCGTTCAACAACGCCTGGCTGAATCCGTCGATCGCCCGCAGCGGGGCGCGCAGATCGTGCGATACCGAGTAGCTGAACGCCTCGAGCTCCTTGTTGGCTTCCGCGAGCTTGTCGGCGGACTCCTTGCGAAGCTTCGCGAGCGTCAGGCACGAACGCACGCGCGCGAGCAGCGCCTTTCCGGAAAAAGGCTTGACGAGATAGTCGTCGGCGCCGGCGTCCAGCCCCTCGAGCGCGGCGTCTTCCCCGGCGCGGGACGACAGCAAGATCACCGGAATCAGGCAGGTGCGCTCCGCCGCGCGCAATTCCTTCAGGACCGAGAGGCCGTCGCGATCCGGAAGCATGACGTCGAGGACGATGAGGTCCGGCGGCGTCTCCAGCGCGGCCTTCAGCGTGGCGTCCGCGCTGGCCACCGCCTCCACTTCGTAGCTGCGGCTCAGCAGCCGCGCCACGTAGTTTCTCATGTCGGTGCTGCCGTCCGCCCAGAGCACGCGCGCTCGCGACGCGTCGGCGGAGTCATCGAGCTCCTCGGCGTCGCTGATGTGCAAATTGCGACCCTCGGACGCGCCGTGAGATTCCTTGGACCACTGGAGCGCTTCGTCCACGTACCCGCCGATGTGCGCGTCGTCGCGCGCGGCCTTCCGGGATGAGACGATCCGCTCGGACGGGAGGTGCGCGACGCCGCGCCGGAGCCGCACGCGAAACGTGCTGCCGACTCCTTCTCGACTGACCACGGCGACGTCTCCGCCGTGCAGCGTGACCAGGGTGCGGACCAGCGCGAGGCCGATGCCGGTCCCCTCGTCCGATCGCGAGCGGGTGCCTCGCACTTTATGGAAGCGCTGGAACAGGTGCGCGATCTCCTTTTCCGGAACGCCGACCCCGGTGTCGTCGACGCGCAGCTCCACGTGGTCTTTACTCTCGTCGCTGGCGAAGAGCGACAGGGTGATCCCGCCCTTGAACGTGTGCTTCAGCGCGTTGGACAGCAGGTTCAAAACGATCTTCGTCCACATCTCCCTGTCGACGTAGACGGGCTCGGGGAGCGCCTCGAGGCGCGTGGACAGACGGAGACCGGCCTTTTCGATCGGCGCGCGGAAGCTGCCGGCGAGATCCTCCGTGACCGCGACGAGATCGACGGGCTCGAACGACGCCTGCATGCGCCCGGCTTCGATGTGCGAGAAGTCGAGGAGCGTATTTACGATCCGGAGCAAGCGCAGGCTGTTCCGGTGCGCGATCTCGAGTCTCGCTCGCCGGCCCGGCGGGAGCGGCTCGTCCTGCTCGGCGAGCTCGTCCTCGATGGGACCGAGAATGAGCGTGAGGGGCGTTCGGAAGCCGCTGCTCACGTTGCCGAAGAAAGCGGTCTTGGCTCGATTCACCTCGGCGAGAGACTCCGCGTGTTCCTCTTCCTGCTCGAACGCGCGCGCGCTCTGCATCGCCGCGGAGATGCTCATCGCCACGAGCTGCAGGAACGTTTGATAGTTCTGGTCGTATTCGAGCTTTCGGCTGAGGCCTGCCACGAGAAGCCCGGAAAGCTGGCCACCGCGGCCGCCGTTCAACGGCAGCACCGCGGCGCGGGTCGGAGACGACGACCCATTCGCGGTCGACGGCGCGTCCTTGGCGCCGCGCAGCGGCATCACGACGGGACGCCTCTCTTGCTGCGAGTCCCGGCGCGACCACTCCTTCGCGAGCTCCGCCAGCGCGAGAGGCGAATCGAACGCGAGCACGTCCTGTTCGGCGCCGACCGTCGAGATTCGCTTGAGCTCCGATCCTGACTGCTCGAACAGGTATAGCTGCGCGATGGGGACGTCGTGCGCATTGGCGGCGAGGCCCTTCAACGCGAGGCGAGCCGCGTCCTCGACGCTCCTCGATTTGACGGCGTACGGCGCGATCGCCTGCAACGTCCGCAGCCGGCGTTCGCCGAGGACGTGATCGGTCGTCTCTTGGCAGGTGACCAGGACGCCGCCGGGTTCCCCGTCGTCGCCCGGGACGGGGCTGAACGAGAAGGTGAAGTACGCTTCCTCGACGTATCCTCTGCGGTTCGTCGGGAGGAGCACATGCTCGCTTTGCGTGCTCGCGCCGTCGCGCTGGACGCTCTCCGCGAGCGATCCGACCACCGGCCACAGTTCGTTCCAGGCGTCCCGCGCCCGCACGCCCATTGCCTGCGCGTGCCGGTGGACGCCCAGACGCCGGTACGACTCATTGCAGATCTGGACGAGGTCCGGCCCCCACCACAGGAGCATCGGAGAGTGACTTCGTAACACCAGGCCGGCGCTCGTCCGGAGCGACGACGGCCAACGATCCTGCGGTCCGAGCTCCGTCGTCGACCAGTCGAAAGCGTCCATGGAAGCGGACGAGGTACCGCCGCCGAGCACGTCGGGACGAGCGCTACCGGCTTGGCTATCAGCGAACCCATCCATCCAAGCATTCCCCGATGTCGGCATGAGCAGTGCCCGCGAATTCGCGAACGCGCGCTTCTCGCGAGAGAACCCGAGCCTTCTATGGTCGCGCGCCTTCCCCGCCGGTGTCAACCAGGCGACCCCGTCCCTTTGGTTGATTTGCACGCGATTTCGCCGGCCTCGCGGGGCATGGTTCGAACCCGCGCCTCGTCACAAGGCGACGCGCGCACAGGGGTGTCCCAGGGGACGTCCCATGGGACCGCGCGCTCGCGCGGGCGGCGGGAGGTTTCCGTGCAGCCCGCGTTTCTCCGGGTGAGCGATGCGCAGGACGAACTCCCGGCGCGGGCCCGCGCCTTGCTTAAGGAGGGCCGAGAAGGGATTCGAATGGACATGACGATCAAACAGTATGCTTTCATTGACACGAGCTCTCGATGGAGCGCCGCGCTGCTCGTTGCGGTGTGCGCGGCCGTCGGCAGCGTGGGCTGCGGGAGCGCCGGCGAATCGACGAAAACCGAGGGGACGTCCGGCGCCGCCGCCGTATCGTCGTTCGAAGGCAAGTTCCAAGCGACGTGGGCGGCGACCGCGATCATCGACACGCCTGCCGGCATACCGAACCAAACTTACGGCGATACGGGGATCATCACGGTCGCGGGAGACGCGGACGACATCACGATGTCATGGCAAGTCGGCAGCAACGCCCCGAGCGGCAGCATTCTCTTTGCCGTGTCGGGCGATTCGGCCAGCGCTACCGGCATCGGCGTGGGCGGCGAATGCTGGAGCGGGCATCTCACCAACGGCAATGAACAAACCACGTGCGCGACCGCGGCTACCGCAAAGGTCTCGGGTGACACGCTCACGCAAGAACAGAGCGGAACGATCTCGGGGACGACTCCGGACGGCGTCGCGTACACGGGAACGTATCAAGGCACCTGGGTGGGGACGCGCATCAAGGACTGAGGCCGACACCCGACGCACCGTGCAGGGTTTCTCGACGCCGCCGCTGACGCGTGCTGCTCCTCGGTGTCATGGATCGCGACGCACGGACGACACCGGCGTGGACACGAGCGGTCCGTAAATCTCGAACCAGCGTTCGTACGAGCGCAGCGAGGGCTCGCGGCGTGAGGAGAGCTCGGCCGAGGCCGCCGCCAGCCGCTTCGGCAGATCCGCGACGAGCGGCGCCTTCATCGACACGGTGAGCTCCGCGGCGAGCCAGAGCACGTCGAGCTGCTCCTTGTCGCTGGCTCCGTCGCCCATGGCGCGGAGGTGGTCGGCTCGCGACAGCGCACGCTCGAGCCAATTGCCGGCCGCCGCCGCATCGTGACGCTCGCTCGCGTTCAGGGCGAGCTGCGCCAGGACGAGCATTTCCTCGCGCTCGATCTCGGGTCGATCGAGCTCGCGGAGCCGCTCCTCGAGGATCGCTCGCCGCGCGTCGATGGCCTGCGCCGCCAAATCGAACCGGCCAAGCTCCCGATCGGCGTTCGCGCGCAGTCCGCTGGTGATGAGCCGGTACGCGCGGGCGACGTGCGCGGCGGTCGCGTGCGGCCACTTCAACGTCGCAACCGTCCCGGCGTCGGCGAGGCGCGCGTCCACGTAGTCGAGATCGGCGAGCGAGCGCGCGGGCTGGCCCGCGCTGATCGCCGCGGCCGCTCGTGACAAACGGACCACGACTCGGTTGCGCTCGGCCGCAGGATCGCGCGCCGCATCGAGCAGCGGAATCTCTTCGTCGTACAACGCAAGCGCGCGCGCGAAGCGCCGCGCGGCCAGGTTGTCCAGCGCGGCCCAATCCAGGGCGAGGAGCCGGTGCCGGGCGAGCGCGGGGTTGCGGGCGATCATCGCGAGCGCGGCGTCGCCGGCCGCCGCGGCATCGGCGTCGCGGCCCACGTGCAGCAGCGCCTGCGCTTTCGACAAGAGGACGTCCAGTCCTTCGGCATTGTCCGTGTACGGGAGCTCGTCGCGCTGAAGGAGGTACCCGAGCGCGATCCGATAATTTCCCACGTCGGTATGAAGCAGCCCGAGCTCGCCCAGGATCATCGCGCGAAAGCGCGGGTTATTGCCGACCAGCTCGAGCGCGACGAGGTAGTTCACGTTGGCGCGCTCGGCGATCCCGAGGTCGCCCGTCTGGAGGTACTCCTCGTGGAGGAGCGCGCCGTAGAGAGCCTGCGCGATTGGCTCTTGGTGAAGCAAAGGCCAAGCAGAACGCAGGGAGGCGAGCGCCGTCGCGGCGGCGGCGTCATGGGCGCCTCCTTCGAGCTTCGGCAGCTGCCGCGCGATGAGGTACGCCTCGGCGAGGTGCGCGAGCGAAGCTTCCGTCCCACGCCGCGCGTAGCGCGCCTTTATCGACTCCGGGCTTTGCTTCAACTTGAGCCGCATGTCGATCGCGCCTGCGACGGCCTGGAGCGACCCGGTCTGCTCGCTGACCGCGTCGAAATCGGCGCGAGCGCCCTCGTAGTTCTTCGCCGCCGCGCGTTCGTATGCCCGCGAGAGAATTAGCTTCTCGTAGACGTCCTCGGCTTCGCCGCGCTCGTGCGTCCCGCGCTTCACGTCGTCGATGTCGCGCTGGACGAGGGCGTCGAGCACGTCGTCCGCGTCCACGTCGTCGGCCTTCTCGACCGCGTCGACGATGAGCGCGCGGCGGCGACCGGGCCGCGTCTGAGCGGCGTAGAGGGAAAGGAGCGCGTCGCCCACCGCCTGGGGCGCATGGGAGTCACGGATCGCGAGCACGTCGCGCCCGAGATCGATCGCGAAGCCGAGCTCTGCCTCGCGTCCCGTCACCGATGCACGCTCGCGCGCGAGGCGTGCGACGGCGTCCGCGTAAGGGAGCCCGCGCACCATGGCGCGCACCGCCGCTCGCGCGTAGCGGAGCTGCTCGTCGGGTCGTAGTCCGTCGTTGGCGGCGAGCGCCCGGCACGCGGCGATCAGCGCCTCACGATCGTCGAGCTTTCGGTAAAAAGCGTCGGCTTGCTCGTAGTACGCCTCGACGATGGGCGCCGGCGTCGTCGCGTCGACGGTTACGGCCTCGAGCTCGCTCCGGGCCCTCGTCTCTTCGCCGAGCGAGTCGAAGATCTCGCTTCTGGCAAGGTGCGTCAGATCCTCCGCCATGGGGCTTTCGAGCGCGCCGCTGCCGAGCCGGTCGAGCCGCGCGCGCGCTTCACGGCGAAATCCTTCCGTCAAGCGGCCCTGCTCGCGGCGGCGCTCGGCCCGGCGCTGCTCGACCATCATCCGGAGCGGCAACGAAATCCCCGCGGTGGCGTCGTCGCGCAGCGTGTCCACCTGCTCCGCGTAGTACTCCGCAGCGCGAAATTCCTCGCGCGCGAGGTGCACCAGGGAGAGCGCCAGCATCGCGCGCCGCCGGCCGACGGGGGTCGTCTCGCGCGCCAGGCGGCGGCTCGTCAGAAGCTGTTCGTCGGCGAGCGTGTCCGCGTCGTCGATGGCGTTCACCAGCATCGACATCGTCCAGTTCTCGGGCACGACGCCGCCGAGCGGGAAGGAATAGACGTCGAGGCTGCCATCGCGCGAGCACGTCGCCAGCAGCCGCTCGGCGAACGGCGCTGGATACTGGCAGTTCCACGTCGTCTCGGTGAGCTGCTCGGGGGGCCCGGTGATCGGCGTCCCGCCGCGGAACGAAATCGGTACGCGAAACAGGACTCCGCGATCGCTCGCGTCGACGGTCCCGTCGTGGTTCGTGTCGACGAAGAACTGGACGACGTAGAGTGAGCGGCCGTCCCGGGCGAACACCGGTTGACCCGTTTGCCCGGGGAGACCGACGACGATCTTCGACGGGGGCGCGCTCGACGCTTTGGCCAGCGGAATCGCTTCGAGGGTCTGAGCCGCGTGCGCCGCGAACGCTGGACCAACGGTCTGCACCGTCCTCGCGACCGGTACGTACACGAGCCACCGCCCGTCGGGGGACACGGTCGGACTCGTCAAATTCCGATCGAGCAGCGGCCGCGCCGACAGCTCGGCACCCACCGTCACGACGAGGACGCGGAGCTCGCCTTCGATCGACTGGCGACTGACGAGCACGATCCGATCGCGATCGATCCATTCCGCCTGCAGCGCGGCGGAGACGTCGTGCAGACACCGGCGCGCCTCTCCTCCGGGTAGATGACGAACGCAGAGCTGCCCCGCGGCGCTGTCTCGAAAGGAAATATAGAGGAGCGAGCGGCCGTCGGGGCTCACCCGCGGCCAGGTGACGTCGGCGCCGTCGTCGAAGAACGGCGACGCGCGACCGTCGGCCATGTTCTGCGCGAGGATCTGGTTTCGCGTGTCTCGATTCGAGACGAAGTAGAGGGTCTCGGCGTCGAAAGAGAGCTGGCCCAAGAGATCGTCGGCCACGCCCACGGTCAGCCGCTCGGGCTTCACCAAATCGTCGTCGTCGACGTTGTCGGCGCGCGCGCGCCCTCCGATGAGAAGCAGCGCCAGTGCGAGCGTGAACACCCACGCCGAACGCGGGTTCAACAGGCCTTCGCTTGCCACTTGCCGTCGCTCCCTTCGATCCACCCTCCGCACACGATGTTCTGCAGGTGGTTTTCACGCCAGGCACGCTGGAGCTCCGCTTCCGAGACGTCGGTGCGCTGCTCGTGCATCCAGCGCCACAGCCTCTGGCGTGCCTGGTTCACGCGTTCGACGAGGGTCCGAACCTCCTCGGCGTCGGCGGCTCCTTTGCACGCGTCGTGCGTGTCGGCGACGAGTCCATCCTTCCCTTCCCCGATGCAGTGCTGAGCGAGGTACCCGTCCAGCCGATCGGCGTCGGTGAGGTCGCTCTCGTCCACGAGCGGCGCCGGACGAATGCCGAGGGCTTGTAGCTGCTCGGGCGTCAGCGGTACGGGGCGCGGCTCGATCGCAGCGCGATCCAGCTGGCGCTCGAGGTCGTCGAACGACCCGGACGCTTGCTGCTCGAGCGCCGTCGCGCGATCGACCATGACGATCTCCGGAGTGACGCACCCGGGCACCGCGGTGAGAGCGACCGCGGCGGTAAAGGCGAGGATTCGGTTCATGGCATCTCCTTCGTATCCGACTGCGCGAGCATCGACGCGAGCATCCTGTCGACGATGGGTCCCATCGGAATTCCCCGGAGCTCGCCGACGCTGAAGAGCGAGGCGATTCCCCCGAGCGCCACGCGGGCGCTCGCGAAGCCGTGATCGAAGACGAGCTTCACCGTGTCGGGGTATCCGAAGGCGAGCTCGTCGCGGAGGCGGTTCATCGCGCGATCGACGTGGAGCGGATCCTCCATGTCCAGCAGATCGAGCAGGTGGTGCTTGCCGATGCGCAGGATCTCGGCGCGACCGTCGATGGTGCGATCGGCGGCCGAGATGGCGACCGCGATGTTCCCGTCGAACGGTTCTCCGTGGGAAGACTGCACGCCGACGGCGCGCACGTGAAGATCGACCGTGGATTTCATGCCGTTCCAGTCGATGCCGCACTGACCGGTGACCGTGCCGTTGTGGACGCCCATCTCGAATTGCCGGAGCGCGACCACGTTCTGCTCGATGGCCAGATTTCCGACGAGCGGCGCGATCGACACGAACGGAGTCTTCAACCGGACAATCGACAAGAAGCCGCTGCGATTGAGCAGCGGATGCTGATCGGAGAAGCGAAGCATGGAGTACGGACTCCGCGCCCCGACGCCCGGGACCACGACGCCGTGCTCCGAGACCTCGAACGCCAGGGTGACGGGCACGTCACCGTTCGCCCTTTCCACGTCGATCCCCGCGCGCGGGAGCACGACGGTCACGTCGTCGCCTTTCATCGCAGCGAGCACGCGATAACGCTTCAGGTCCGGCGAGGTGACGTTCGCTTCGACCGCGACCTTTCCCCGCCCCTTGAATCGCTCGGGCATGGTCGACAGACGCTCGAGGTCCTGCGTGAGCGAGGTCGTGACCGACAACGTGCGGCGCGAACCGAGGGCGACGTTCCCGGCGGCCGCGAGCGTCGTCCCCCCCAGTCCGTTCTCGACCTTGAGATCCGAAATGTGCATCAGCGCGTCGGAGCCGTCCTCGGGGTTGTGCTCGACCGACAACGTCATGGCGACCTGGCCGAGCGGATACTCGGGGACGACCGACTGCTCGACGGCGCGAATCGAAAGCCGCTGCTCGAGCTCGATCTCGGGGTCGAGCAGGTTACCCGTGACCACCGCGCTGGCCGTATCGTCGACGCCGTTCACGTCGACGTCACGACTCCCGACGTCGACGTGCAGGGTGCCGATCGCGAGCCGGCTGTCCAAGGTCCGGCGCGCCCCCTCGGCGTGCAGGTCGCCCTGCCACGTCACCGCCGGCGTCGCGATCGCGACGTCGCCCTTCGCCCAGCGGAAGTGAGCGAGCCGGAGCTCGGCCTTGCCTTCGACCGCGGCCGTGCGCGCCGGGCTCGGCTCGAGCTTCACGGTGCCGTCGGGCAGAACTCCGTCGAGGACGCCGAGCAGCGCCCCGCGCGCGGAGAGCCCGATCTCGAGCTCCGAGAGATCGAACGCGTCGAGCCCGCGAACCTTCGCAGTGAGCGGCGCGAGCTCCTCGAGGTGCGCGAGCCGCCCATCGACCGCGTACACGATTGCGCGCCGCGAGGAGTCGAAGGACGCCGACCCCGAGAGCTTCGTCGCTCCATGCCCCTCGGCCGCGAGCTCGAACTGAAGGGACGGGGCGCCGGCGTTCACGATTGCCGAGAGCGTTGCGTGATCGTCTTTCGGGCGGCCTCCGTCGACCGCGAGATCCCGCGCGCGCAGATCCACGTCGAATCGCTGCCGGACGCTGCTCCCTTGCGACTCGAGCTGGAGCGAGACCGAGCTCGCGGCGAGGTCCTCGAACGCCGGACGCTCGACGTCGATCTGGGTCGTCTCGACGAGGCTGGGAGCGCCGCCGAAGTGCTCCACGCGGCCGCGTGATCGCACTGCAATCGCCATTCGATCCCACGGCGCCACGTCGTTCAGCCCAGGTGGAAGAAACGGACGGACGACCTTCAGGCTGCTCGAGGCGGCTCGGAGAGCATAGTCGACCGCATCGGCTCGCTTCGTCGCGTCGAGGGAAACCTGCGTCTCGCCCATGGCGGCAGCGAGACGCAGGACTCCGCGGCTCGCCATCGGATGAACGACGTCGGGGCGGACGTCGTGCACCTTGCCCGCGACGTGCAACGGAGCGTCCGCGACGAGATTGCCGTCTCCGCGAATCACGCGAAGGCGGGCGGCGTCCAGTCCGAGGTCGGCGACGAACGGAGCTTGCCCGGTGAGGGCCGTGTGACCGCGGAGCGACAGCCCGTCGAGCATCGCGCGCGCGCCCGCGACGCGCGCGTCGAACGAAGCGAGCTCCGTCGACACGGTGAGATCTCCTCGTGCGGTCAGAGGTTTCGTCGCGTCGGCGCGCAGCCCGTCGGCGCGGAGCTCGACTTTACCGTCGCGCGCGACGAGCGGCGCCGCGCCGCCACGCTCGACGCGCGCGAAACGTACTCCGACGCGGCCCGCGACGGCTCCCCCGGCTCCTTGATGGCCGTCGACGGCGATGGCGACGTCATCGGCGACGAATCGAGCCTTCGGCGTCGCGAGCTCGGCTCGAGAGAGCTTCATCGAGCCTTGAACCGCGACCGCTCCCGCTTGCGACGGCAGCGCACGCAACGCGAGCTGCACGCCGTCGGTTCGAACCGGGCCTGCCGCGCTGCTCCACGTCGCGTTCGAGACGTCCACGTCGACGGCCGCTTCGCCGCCCGCGGCTAGCTGGACGACCGGGCCGACGACGAGCGACTCGATCCGATACTGCACCCGCGCGCGGTCTACCGTGACGGGGATGAGACCCGCCGGTAGCCATCGCAAGAGTCGCGCGAGATCGATGTCTCCGCGCGCGCTCTGGACCACCGGTCGCCCGTCGTCGGGGATGACTACCGTTGCTTGCGCCGTCGCCGCTCCGTCGCCGGCCACGGTGTGGTCGAGCACGACCTCGGTCCGCCGAGCGATCGGATCGAATCGAGCCGTCGCTTCGGCGTGCAGCGAGTGATCCGCGGAGACGTTCGCGGCGAACGTTTGCTCGAGCATCCGGAGATCGAGAGCCGCCGTCAAAACGGACGGCGTCGCGATCACCTCGCCCCAGAGCTTCGCCCGAGCTCTGCCCAAGGACACGCCCTCGCGGGTGCGCGTGAGCCCGAGCTCGAGGAGGTTGCTCGGCGAGCCGAGCTTCAGGACCGCCCGGACGCCGTCCGCGCGCGGCGTCTGCGACGTCACCGTCACCGAAGCCGCGAGATCTTCGAGCTCAGTGCGATCGGACACCTTCCCGTGGTCCGTTCGGATCAGGGAAAGCGTGATGTGATCGACGTCCAGCGCCTCGATGGACGTGGCGGTGCCGAGAAGACTCGAGGCTCGGCGCGACAGCGGCAACGCCGGCTTCGGCGGAGACGTGCTCGGTGCGACGAGGGCGTCGAGAGACGTCCTTCCGTGCTCGTCGACGACCGCGGTGAGCGTGACCCGTGATGCGATCACCCGCCCGATGACGGGGCGGCGAGCGAAAAGCGATCTCGGCGACCACCGCGCGGCGACGCGCTCGATCCGGACCAGCTCGGGCGCGAACGAGCGGAACTCGGACGGGGACCGCACGACCAGCTTCTCGATGTCGACTCCGGAGAGCAGATCCAGCCGCGCCGTCCGATAGTCGACGTCCACGCCAACCACCGTGCGGGCGAGCTCCTGGATCCAGCGCTTGACCCATCGTTGATCGAGAGAACGACCGAACAGAACGGCGGCGACCACCGCGACCGTGATCAACCCGACGAGACCCGCGAGCACACGCAGTACCCAGCGACGCCAGCGACCCTGCCGTCGCGGTTCGCGGTTCGAGCTCACCTGGCGCGGAAAACGCAGCAAGCGCATCGCGTCCCAGGTCACTTACTCCTCAAGTTGGATGCCTCCAACAAGGTCGAATCCGCCGCAGTGTGTTACGAGACGAGCGCTACGAGCCACACGCTCGCGCCGCTCGGTGCCTTCGCGCGCCAGCTCCACACTTTCACCACACTTCGGCCTGAATCGGCAGCGCGTCCGAGCGTGCTTCTACTTTGCAACCTCCCTGCTTTGCCAAATCCACCCTGCACACTTCGCTCCGTGGAGCGTCTCGCGGAGCTTCTCGGAGAGCTTCTGAAGTGCGTCGGCCGACTCGCCGGCATCGGGGTGCATTTGCACGCTCGCAATTACTTGCTGATCACGTATCGAATAGACGCCGATCGAAACTTCGAGCGCGTCAGTCGGCGGCCCATTGCGCGCTGCGCTCTGGTTCGCGCCGCCCAATCGTCCTCGCCCGCGCCCGCGGCCCGACAACGGTGCTGACGCCGGAGGCGCTTGCTGAGGCGATGCTTCGACGTCCTCGGCTTTCTTCATTGGGGTGGGCCTCCCGAACACCTCCAGGATCATGATCGCGTTGCCGAGCGCGCTCGGCGCGACTCGGTCGAGGATCTCGTCGGTGACGCCGTCTTGGCGAGTGCTTTCGTCGAGCTCGTTGAACAACGCGGGGGCCGCCTTCTCCATTCGATCGTCGAACGCCGCCGTGCACGTTTCATCGCCGGTCGCGTCGGCGATGGTCGGCGCCCAATCGTTCCACGCCGCTGCATCCATCCTGCCGTTCTTGAACACTCCCAAAACGGACAGCGTGACTCTTCGGGGCGCGTAGTTCGGTGCTCGGTAAGTGGTCACGTCCGCACCGCACGCACACGTGGTCAGAGCGAGAGCGAGCATTGCGATCCAGCGAGACAAGGCGCGCGTACCGTATCGGAGCACGGTTGAGAAATGTCGGAGGACGTCGGTGCGGCTACTTCGCCCGCCGCCGCGACGGCGTTTCCATCGTCATCCGAATCGCCGCAACTCGTCGAAAGAACGGCGGGATACATCGGCTCTGCGACCCATCGTAGGGAGCACCGAGCGCGCGTCGTCAGAACGGGCATGACGACGACGCATATTCGATTCACGGTTCTCTCCACTCTCGCTGCTCTCACGCTTTCCGCGCTGCCGGCGATGGCCGACGCAAACGGCACGAAAGGCCCCGAAGCGCGCTTCGAAAAACTCGTCGCGCACTTCGACAAGAACGGCGACGGCAAGCTCGAAGTATCGGAGTTGCCCGCGCGCATGGCAAAGCGCCTGGGCAAGGCCGACGCCGACGGCGACGGGGTCATCACCGCCGTGGAGTACACGGCGCGAGTCGAGGCGGTTCGCGATGCCCGCAAGGCGCGCATGGATACCGATCACGACGGCAAGATCAGCGACGCCGAGCGCGCGGCGGCGCGCGAGTCGCGGATGAAGGCGAGCTTCGCGCGCATCGACAAGAACAACGACGGGCAGATCGAGCCCGGTGAGGCCGGCTCGCGCCGCTGGGAGCGCATCGCCGCCGCCGACACGGACAAGAACGGCGCGGTCAGCTTCGCGGAGATGCAGCAAGCCGTCGCCAACGGCACCGTGAAACTCGGTCACCGCCACGCGAAGAAGTCCGACAACGCCTGAGCGACGCGCCCGCTCGTAACCGCGCCAAGGCCCGCTCACCTCGATGTGAGCGGGCCTGGCCACATGGTCAGACAGGTTCTCGGGATCCTTGGATTTGTCTTTGTATTTGTTTTTTGTGCAACGGATCGTCGCGTCCAGACTCTATGGGGGCAGATGTCGGGAATGACCGTTGACCTCCCCGGCGCGGAGCCGGGGCCGGAGGCGAGCGACGAAGTGCTGCTCGAGGCGGCGCGCTCCGGGCACGCTCGTCCGTTCGAGCAGCTGGTCCGGCGTTACAACCAGCGTCTGTTCAGTGCCGTGAGGTCCATCGTCACCAGCGATCAGGAAGCGGAGGACGTGGTGCAGCACACTTACGTGAAGGCCTACGAACACCTGGAGCAGTTCACCGGGCAGGCGAAGTTCTCCACCTGGCTCACGCGCATCGCCATTCACGAAGCGCTCGGGCGAGCCAGGCGCATGCGCCGGTTTCGCGAGGCCTTCCGCGGCGCAGCCGACGCCGGCTGGGCGAGCGGCGGGGAGCAGCAGCGAAGCCCCGAGCACGAGGCCTTGCAACGAGAGCTCCGCACGCTGCTCGAAGCCGCACTGGATCGTCTCCCGGAGTCGCATCGCACGGTGGTGGTGTTGCGCGACGTCGAAGGGATGAGCGGCGCCGACGTCGCAGAATGTCTCGATCTGTCGGAGGTCGCGGTACGGGTTCAACTGCATCGCGCGCGCTCTCGATTGAAGGAGCTCCTGCGCGCGGAAATCGATCCCGAGCGTTCCCGTCCGTACGCGTTCGCCGGCGGGCGATGCGACCGACTCACCCGTCGAGTGATGTCGCTGCTCGAGCGTCGCTTCGTCGAAACGACGTAACGTTTCTCGCCGGCGCGACTCTATTGCCGAGCTGCCCGCGCTCTCGCCTGCGGCAGCGAGGAGATTCGCATGCGATCGGCATTCACCGTAACCAGTCTCTCGCTCGTCCTGCTCGCGACGTCGTGCAGCAACGACGACGCGCCGGCGAACCCGTCTGATGCCGGCAACCAACAAAGCGGCGGCACCGCCGGCATGCCGACGGGTTCTGGCGGCTCTTCTGCGAAGGCGGGGAGCGCGGGTCAGAGCGGCGGCACGGGTGGGACGGCCGGCGCGGCGGCGGGTGGCAGGGGAAATGCGGGTACCGCACCCGCACCGGAAGCCGGGTTGCTCGATGCCGGACCTCCCGATGCCGGACCTCCCGATGCCAGTGCGCCCGCGGACGGGGGCGACGCGTCCACCGTCGTGGAACCGTGCGCCGTGGACGACGGCCAATGCATCTTCCGCCACGACACGTTCGGCGACGAACAGCTGTGGACCGACGTTCTTCGCTTGAACGAGCTCGTCCAGACGTTGCCTCCGACCACCGCGCTGGCCGTTGGGCTCAAGGTGGATTCGGACGCCGTGCCTTCCAGCGTGCTCGCGAGCGCCGACCTGAGCGACCCGGCCACGACCGTCGCGCTGCTCGGCCTCGACGCCGTGGTCGGCGTCCGCGCGCAAGTCGACGACGGCGTGGTGAAGGAAATCGGTATCACCTGCGCGATCTGCCACTCCACGGTCGACGACTCGGTCACGCCGGGCATCGGCAAGCGCCTCGACGGACACCCGAATCGCACGCTGGATCCGGGCGGCATCCTGGCGCTGACGCCGGGGATCGGCGATTTTGCCGCGAGCCTCGGCGTCTCGAAGACCGACGCGGTGAACGCGCTCGAGAGCTGGGGCCCGGGCCGCTACGACGCGCGCTTCAACCAGGACAAGCAGAGCCACCCCGTGCTCATCCCGCCTGCGTACGGCCTGCGCAACGTCGCGCTCGAGACGTACACGGGAGAAGGCCCGGTCACGTACTGGAACAACTACGTCGCCGTCACGCAGATGGGCGCGCACGGCGACTTCACGGACCCGCGCCTCGGCCTCGCCATCGTGCAATCCCCCGATCGGGTAACGCCGAAGCTGCCCGCGCTTCGCGACTACCAGTTCTCGCTCGATCCCCCCGCGCCGCCGAGCGGAAGCTTCGACAGCGCGGCCGCCGCACGCGGCAAGACCTTGTTCGAAGGCGCGGCGAAGTGCTCCACCTGTCACGCCGGAGCTTCGTTCACGGATGCTCCAACGCTTCACGCCGCGGCCGAGACCGGGATGGAGCCCATCGAAGCGATGCGGAGCACCACCGGGAAGTACCGGACGACGCCCCTTCGCGGAGCTTGGAGCCATCCACCCTACTTCCACGATGGAAGCGCGAAGACCTTCGCCGACGTCGTCGATCACTACGACGGCGCGCTGAACCTGTCGCTCACGGATGCGCAAAAGGCGGACCTCGTCGAGTATTTGAAATCGCTGTGAGCGAGCCAAGGCGCGCTGACCGTTGCACGACAAGCGCGCGCCGCTCGTCAGAGTCGTTCCGGGGCAGCCGAGCTCACCCTAATGTTCGGTCGGTACCGCGGATGTCGGCACGACGGCCGGATGCCGATCACGCGACCAAAACCGTCCGCGCTCGCGCCCACGACACACCGTGCCTTGCCCTTTCGAAGCGCACGGTCAGATCAGCGAGATAAAAGTCGAGGTTCTCCGCGCGCGTGAAACGCGGGCGCTCGACGGCGAGACCACCCGGCGGGATACAAAGCACATGAAGCGCGACCGCGTCCGCTCGTCCAGCATCGCGTCCGTTGGCTACGACGAGGCGCATCACGTGCTCGAGATCGAATTTCACAACGGCAAAGTCTACCGATACTTGGACGTACCTGCTGCCGTTCATCGGCTCCTACTGCAGGCTCCGTCCATCGGCGAGTTCGTCAATACGATCGTCAAGCCGACGTTCGCGGTGATTCGAACGGAGTGAGCCGTTGATCCCGGCGTGAAGCGTTCGTCGGTGCGGGCTACGATCGACCAACCAGGTTGTCAGAGCAAACCCTTGCATTCGAGCCCATCGGTGCCCGAAGCGGCCGGCGTTGCACGTTGCGGGCACGCGCCGAGACCGGACGCGTCTATCAATTCGGGTCACGCCACCATAGAGCGCAGAGCGCGTGCGGAATTGAAGCTCGTTCGAACTTTTTCACTCACACGCTGTGCTTCATATTGTGATCGTTTGACGTCGTAGAATTGAACTGGCGCGTTCCGATACTGCGTGCGGCGTATCCGGGCGCGTCACGGAATTAACGCGGATGCATCGTGCGTCACGTCGAGCGCGTTCAACTCTATCGAGCGCAAAAGCTCAAATGCCCATTGCGCTAACCCAAGAGGCCAACATACATCCAATGACAGCGGCGTTCGCGATTTCGATTGCAATCAGCACACATTTTTCGGGAGGCACGCCTTGTCATTCGGGAAAACCAAAATCGGACTTTGCTCGATCGCCGTCATCGGCGTGGTCGCTTGCTCCAGCAGCAACAACAGCGGAAGCGGGACGGCTCCGGATTTGACCGGTATCGCCGGTGCCGGCGTGGGAGGCACGTCGCTCGTTTCGACGGGCGGTACGACTAGCGCGGGTGCCACGCCCGGCGCGGGCGGCACGACGGTCGTCGACACCGGTGGTGGCGGAACTTCCGTCGTCGGTACAGGCGGAACTTCCGTCATCGGTACAGGCGGTATTTCGATCACCGGCACCGGTGGCGTCGGCACGGGCGGCACGTCGAGCACTGGCACAGGCGGAGACACGTCGAGCGGCGGCACCGGAGCAGCTGGTGCTGGCGGCGACGACACCGCGGGCAACGGCGGCGTGGGCGGCGGCGGCGGCACAGCGGGCGCCAGCGGTGGCGGCACGGGTCCGGCGCCGACTTCCGACTCGGCGACGGCCAAGGGCACGTGCATGGTGCAGCAGTACACGATGGGGATCCCGACTGCTGCCGACTACGCGACTCCCACCGTTTACTATCCGACGGTCTCGGCGGATTGCCCGGCACCGTTCCCCGGCGTGGTCATCATCCCCGGGTTCACCGAGAAACAAAACTCGGTCAGTCAGTGGGGAACGTTCCTCGCTTCGCATGGCTTCGCCGTCATGCTCATCGACTCCGCCGCGAACGGCATGGCCAACACGGGGGTCGAGCCGATGTCGCGCGCACAGGGCCTCGCCGAAGGCGTCACCACGTTGAAAGGCGAGAACACGCGCTCCGGCAGCCCGCTCAGTGGAAAGCTGGATGGCACGCGCATGGCCATCATGGGTCACTCGATGGGCGGCGGCGGCACCCTGATCGCCGCGAACATGCATCCCGAGCTGAAGGCCGCGATCGGCCTCTGCCCGTGGAACCCGGGTGGAACGTACCCGATGGACACCGTCGCGACGCTCTTCTTCGACGGCAGCGCCGATCCCTTGGTCCCCCCTTCCGCCGCGACGGCGGAGTACATGAGCATCCCCACCACGACGCACAAGACTTACGCCGAGTTCAACGGCGGCAGCCACCTCGTGGCGAACACGCCGCTCGGCAACGCCGCCACCGACAAGGTCGTCGCGCGCATCGGGCTCTCGTGGCTCGAGGTCTACGTCGTCGGAGACACGCGTTACCAGCAGTTCATCGCGAAGGACCCGTCGATGTCGGCTTACGACTCGAAGCCGTAAGGGCGCCCCGCGGTCGCGAGAGCGCCCGGCGGGCGCAGAAGGCGCAAGCCAGCTTTGCGAGCATCACCGGCGCCGGTAGTCGCCTCATTACCAGTGGCGCGTCCCGGTCCCGCCCGCGCTCACCGCGACACCTGCTGAATACCCACGCTGTCGAACGCAACGTAGGCGTACGCTTCGCCGGTTTTTCTCGTGGCACTTGGCCGCCACGCCGATCGTGATCCGTTCTTCCAAGGCTGCTCACGTCGAGACTAGAGCCGTCCGATCGTTCGCGGACTGGCCCGTCGTGTCGAGGTTCGTCCCGTAATACGCGTCGGCTCTCGCCACGACGAGCCCCGCGGACGCCGGCACCCGCAGGTTCTCGGCCACCATTTACTTCGTGCGGCCGTGCTGCACGTGGCGCCACGGCGGTCGCGTCCACAGGCGCCGCAGTGATGGGTATCCGACGTCGTGTCGCCTCCTTGCGCGGCGGGACGTTGACCGCACGCTCAGTTTCGGAGTATAGACTCCGTAATGGCACGCCCCCAGAGCATCACGGACGAAGAGATCCTGGCGGCCGCGCGCGTCATCTTTCTGAACAAGGGCATCAGCGGAACGGTGGAAGAAGTCGCGGAGCGTTGTCGTGTCGGCGTCGCCACGGTCTTCCGACATTTCCCGACGAAGCAAGCGCTCTTCATCGCCGCGATGGACGCGGTGAACGAGTCGGAGTGGAACCGGTTCATCGCGAATCGCGCCGGTCGCGCCGGTAAAGACACGCGCGCGAGCCTCATCGAGCTCGCCAAGACGATGCTCGAAGCGGCACGAAAGATGGTGCCCCTGATCATGATGAAGATGTCCAATCCCACCGTCGGCTGGGACGCGCACCGCGCCAGGCGGGTGATGGCCGTCATCAACCAGCTCACCGAATTCTTCGAAACGGAGATCGCGGCGAGGCGCGTGGTGGACGTCGACCCGCGCGTGCTGTCGCGTGTCTGGCTCGGCGCCATCCGCCACATCGTGATGTTCGAGATGCTCGGCAGCCCCTTCATCGACGAGCTCTCGACGGAGGAGTTCATCGAAGGGCTCGCGGATCTGTTCAGTTTTCCACCGTCCCGGACGCGCAAGCGATGATTTTTTTGGATTCATTACGGAGTAAAAACTCCGAAATGAAACGCTCGGCGCGAACGGTCGCGGCCATGCTCGTCTCGGTTCTTCTGTCCGCTTCGCCGGCTCGCGCGGAGCACGTCCTTTCCCTGGACGAAGCGCTGTCCATCGCCCGCTCGAACAATCGCGATCTGAAGGCCGCGCGGGCGCGCCTCGCCGAGACCGCCACGAACATCGAGCTCGCGTGGGCCGCCCTGCTCCCTCAGCTCGGCGTGCAAGGGAAGTACACCCACAACTACAAGAACGTCGTGCTCGACTTGTCGCAGATCACCGGGGCCAGCAGCGGGCTCGCGAATGCGATTCGATCGACCTCGATGAATCCGGCGGAGGTCGCGGCCCTCTCGCGATACGAGCAAGCCCTCACCTCGAGCACGGCCAGCATTCCGTCGCCGGTCATCCAGAAGGGCGAACAACTCGACCTGACGGCGAACGCGACCGTCCCGCTCCTGGTCCCGTACGCTTACGGTGCACTCCGCGCCGCCAAGCTGACACAGCGGTCGAACGAGTCGGAGTTCGAAACGACGAACGCGACGGTGATGCTCTCGGTGGCGCAAGCGTACTTCACCGCCGCGGGCGCCGACGAGCTGGTCGTCGCCCGCCGTCACGCCGTGGAGGTGGCGACGGATACGTACGAGACGGCGAAGGCGCGCGTCGCGGCGGGCTTCGTCAATCGCGTGGAGACGACGCGCGCGGAGGTGTCGCTGGTGCGCGCGGGTCAGGACGAAGCGGAAGCCGAGAACGCACGGGACGCAGCGTATCGTTCGCTCGCGACCTTGCTCGGTTCGCGAGAGCCTTTCCGCGTGCAAGCGGACCGCGGCGAGCCGCCGAAGACGCCGCCGGTTCGAGCTCTTCGCGCCGCAGCGAAAGCGCTTCGGCCAGAGTTTCCGCAGTATCAATCCGCGATCGCCGCGGCGCGCGCGAACGCTTCGTCGAACGCCTGGCGCTGGGCGCCGACGGTGTCGGCGTTCGGCAATGGGCGGCTCTCGAACTATGCAGGCTTTGCCGGGGACAAATATGCGTGGGCCGTCGGGGCCGAGCTCGATTGGACCCTCTACGACGGCGGGACGCGCGACGCCCAGCGACACCGTGCCGAGGCCGAGGAGCAGGAAAACATCGCGCGCCTCGAGCTGCTTCGCGACACCGTCTCGGACGAGGTCACCAACGCCTCGGAGACGCTGGAGACGAAGCGCCGCGCGCTCGACGCGGCCGTTCACGCGCTCGAGCTCTCGCGCGAAACACTGCGGCTGATCCGCGCCCAGTACGAAGCCGGAACCGCGCAGCAGCTCGACGTCCTCGCGGCCCAGGACTCGTTGGTGTCGTCCGAGGTCTCCGTGGCCCGCGCCCACTTCGACCTCGCCCTCGCCGATCTCGAGCTCGGGCGCGCGGCAGGAACCTTCCCACCGAAGAGAGCCACGCAATGAGCACCAGCTCGAAGCTCGAAACCAAGCCGAAGCGGCGCCCGCCGATCCTCTTGATCGTCGCGGTTGTCGCGCTCGCGGTCTACGGCGCGCACCGCACTTACCTCGCGCGACAGCCGTACGAGTGGAGCGGCACGGTCGAGGCGAGGACGATCTCGGTGGGATCGCGAGCCGGCGGTCGCGTCCTCAGGGTGCTGGTGCGCGAAGGCGAATCGGTGGCGAAGGGGCAGCCGATCCTCGAGCTCGAGCCCGGGGACTGGCCGGCGCAGCTCGTTCAGGCGAACGCACAGAAAAAGTCCGTCGAGGCCGTGCTCGAGAAGCTGCGCACGGGTGCGCGTCCGGAGGAGCTCGACCAGGCGCGCGCGCGGGCGCTCACCGCGAAGGCGGTCCTCGACCTGGCCATCGCCGGATCGAGACCCGAAGAAATCCAGGCCGCCGAGGCGCACGTGGCGGCTCAAGAGATCGTCGTGCAGAAGGCGAAGCTCGAGGCGGACCGGATGCACAAGCTCGACAGCGCGGGCGCCGCAGTGCCCGCGGACCTCGACAACGCCGACATGTCGCTGCGCGAGGCCATCGCCCAGCGCGACGCGCTGGAGGACCAGCTCGAGCAGCTCAAGAACGGATCGCGCCGCGAGGAGGTCGCGCAGGCGCGCGCGCGACAGATGGAGCAAGCGGCGTCGATGAAGCTCGTGGTCGCCGGGTCCCGCGCCGAAGATCTGCGTGTCGCCGAGGCCGACGTCGAAGCGGCGGAGGGGCGCGTCGCGCAGATAAAGTGGATGCTCGACGAGCTCACGATTCGCGCGCCGATGCCGGCTCGCGTCGAAGCGCTCGACCTCCGCCCCGGTGACATCATCGCGGCGAACGTCACCGCGGCGGTGCTCCTCGAGGAAAAGGAGCTGTACGTGCGGATCTACGTGCCCGAGACGCTGCTCGGCCGGCTCCGTATCGGTCAGGCGGTTCCGATCACGGTCGACTCCTTTCCCGACCGCGCGTTCCACGGGGTGGTGACACACATCAACGACGTCGGGGAATATTCTCCGCGCAACCTGCAGACGGCGGACGAACGCGCCGACCAGGTGTTCGCGACACGCGTCGAGCTCCAGGAAGGGTTCGACGAGCTGCGCGCCGGCATGGCCGCGTTCATCACGGTACCGCGATGAACCGGGACGTCGTCATCTCCGTGAACGGCGTGTCCCGCGCCTTCGGTGACTTCTACGCCCTCCGCGACGTGAATCTGTCGGTCACTCGCGGGACGGTCTACGGACTTCTCGGTCCGAACGGCTCCGGCAAATCGACCCTCATCCGCATATTGTGCGGCCTCCTCGCGCCGACGGAAGGGACGGCGGCGGTGCTCGGCCTCGACGTCGTCCACGAAGGCGAGAAGATCCGCCGTCAGATCGGCTACATGAGCCAAAAGTTCTCGCTTTACCCCGATCTCACCGTGCGCGAGAACCTCGATTTTTACGCGGAGATCTACGGCCTCTCCGGCAAGCGCCTCCGCGAGCGCCGCGACGCCGCCATTGCCCTCACGCACATCGAACCGTACGTCGACAGGCAGGCCGGCGTGCTGTCCGGCGGTTGGAAGCAACGCCTCTCGCTGGGCGCGGCGCTCATGCACGAGCCCAGCGTCATCTTTCTCGACGAACCGACCGCAGGGATCGACCCCGTCGCGCGCCGCGAGCTGTGGGATCTCTTGTTCCAGCTCGCCGCCGAGGGAATCACGCTCCTCGTCACTACCCATTACATGGACGAGGCGGAGCGCTGCGGCGAGGTCGGGTACATCTACCTCTCCAAGCTGCTCGTCACCGGAACGCCGGACGAGCTGAAGGCGCTTCCGGCCGTGAACAAAGCGCACACTCGGCGGCTGGAGATAGAAACGCCGCAGACGGCGCGCGCGCTCGCGTGGCTCCAGAAGCAGCCTTACTGCGAGCGGGCGACGATCTTCGGCCAGGCCGTACACGCGGTCGTCGATCGCGAAGTGACCGACGACGAGATCGGAGATCGCCTGAAGGGCGCCGGGTTCGCTCAGGCGAGCTTCCGCGAGATCGCGCCGAGCCTCGAAGACGTCTTCGTCACATTGACCGAGGACGCCTCCGCCGCGCGCAGGAACGAGGACGCCGCATGATGAGCTCGTTCCGCGCGGTCTTCCGCAAGGAGATGCTGCACGTTCGCCGGAACAAGGCGATCGCATATCTCGCCGTGATGATGCCGCTCATGCAGATGACGATGTACGGCTTCATCGACCAGACCGTCCATGACGAGCCCACCGTGGTAGTCGACCAGGATCGCTCGGTCCAGTCTCGCGAGCTCATCGATCAGCTCCGCGCGACGAAGACGTTCGCCATCCGTCAGATTACCGAGAACCCGCGGGTCGCGCGCACGGAGATCGTAGCGGGCCGGGCCGGCGTGGGCATCGTCATACCGCCCGACTTTCACGACGACCGCGCGCGCGGGACGCCGGCGAAGGTGCTCGTGTTGATCGACGGATCGGACAACATCGTCGCCTCCGGCGCACTCGCCGCGGTGAACGGCGTCGTGTCGAGTCAGAACCTTTCCGTGCTCGCGAAGGACGCGCGGGGCGGCATGCCGCTGTCCGCTCAGCCGATCATCCTCTTCAACCCGGAGGGCCGCACCGCCAACTTCATCATCCCGGGGCTCGTCGCCGTAATCCTCCAGATGATCGCGATCATGCTCTCGGCGGGCTCGATCGTACGCGAGCGAGAGCAGGGCACCATGGAGCAGCTCCTGGTCACGCCGGTCCATCCCCTCGGCCTCATGCTGGGCAAGATCGCCCCCTACATGTTCCTCGGACTGGCGGAGACGGCGCTCATACTCGGCATCATGCGGTTCGTGTTCCAGGTTCCAATCCGCGGAAACCTGGTGCTGCTCTTCGGAATCATGCTCATTTACCTGTCCGCGCTGCTCGCCCTCGGGCTCTTCATCTCGACCCGGGCCAAGACGCAGCAAGAGGCGCAGCAGCAAGTACAGATGATGTTCTTGCCGTCGATCTTCTTGTCGGGGTACCTCTTCCCGTTGAATGGAATGCCGATACTTCTTCAAGTCATCGGACAGATCCTTCCGACCACTCACATGGTCGCAATAATGCGCGGCATCGTGTTGCGCGACGCAGGGCTGATGGAGCTCGCTCCACACGTCTTGGCGCTCGGCCTCTTCGCCGCCTTCATGATCTTTTTCAGCGTCCGCCGGGTGACCAAGATTACCGTCTGACGCGAGCTCACTGCGCCCCGGAGTCACCACGTGTACCCAAGCTCGCTCAGGTCGAGCCTGTGGTCAATGTGGCGGCTGAAACGCGGCGCCCCGCCGCCCGTAAATCACGACTAGATTCGGTACGCGTCTCGTGCGGCGCCCACGAGCCCGCGAATAGGAGAAATCATGGTCCGCAGGACGACTCGACACCTGGTTGTAGCGCTCGCCGCCACGAGCTTCGGTATCGCGTGCGACAATCACAGCGAGAAGACGACGGTTGGCGCGGTCGAGCAAGCTCTATCCGCGCGCGTTCCGGCGGCCCCGCCACCGCCGCCACCGACCGCCGCCGCGCCGACGCCGTCGGCGGAACCGAAGAAGATCGAGGCCCCCCCCTTGGGTCGATGAATACGCCTCGGCCCTGTGCAAGCGCGTGGCCGTCTGTCGCGAGAAGATGCTGTCGGCGCTTCCACCGCAACAGAAGGCGATGCTTTCGATGCAGATCCCCTCGCAGGAAGCTTGCCTCAAGAACACGCGCACGTTCAAAGACAAGGCGCCGAAGCCCGTGCTCGACGAGACGGAGAAGAAGGCGCTCGCCAATTGCCTTCGCGACGTGCCGAAAATGGCGTGCGGCAACGTCCAGACGGGCAAGGTGCCGGAGTGTCAAACGATTGCCGCGCTGATCGCAGAGGCGCAAGGCAATCCACCGAGCTCAGCGGCCCCCTCGCCGTAGCGCGGCGCTCAGGATTTGGGCCGAGACAAGCTCGAACTGTCAGCCGACGGATCAAGGCTCTCGGTCAAAAGGTCTTGTGCGATGAGCGGCGCCCACTGGCGAAGGCCGAACAGGAACAGCTCATGATGGCGCTCCTGAGGGCACGCCAGGCTTGCAACGCATGGTGGCATCCCGACCGATCGCCGGCCCTCGCTGCTCGACCGCTTTCGTGATCAGGACGACGTGCGCGTGCTGCTATCGACCGAGGCCGATCGAAGAAACCCTCGCTGCGAAGCGCGCGATTCGCGGCGCCGCACTCGACGTGCCCTCGCTTCGGGGACGGTAATTACCGCTGCCTTGCAGGGAGCCACGCGCGCCGACTCTTGTCCCGCGCTCGTGTCCTACGCCGCGGAACGGTCGCGTCCCACGAAGAGGGCTCACCTTCACTCGTCGTCGGGATGCGCCTCGAGCCACTCGGCGTCAGCGAGATCCTTCGCGCGGCCCGCCGCTCGCTTGTTCACGAGCAACGCTCTTCGTCCGATGTAGTGAATGCGCCGCCCGTCGAGCTCGAACGAACGCTTCTCCGCCCACGCCTCGTCGAACGTCACGCCGTCGATGGTCGTGAGCAGCTCGATGAGGTTGGGCCGCATGCCCACGCGGTAGCCGTAGCCCGGCGTCGCGAACAAACTTGCGGTGACTCCGTGGGCGGCAACCGGGGCTCCAAAGGCAACGAGAGCTCGAAATACCCGCTCCGCATTTTCTGGCTCCGCACGGACGAACACGTCCATGTCGTCCGTCCCTCGCCCGTGGCCATGCAGCGCGAGAGCCCAGCCGCCGATCAGCAGGAAGTCCGCCCCCTCATCGGCCAGACAGATCAAGAGGTCCTTGTAATCTTGGTTCAGGCCGAGCTCAGCCACGGAAAATCCGGAAGACCTCGCCGGGCCATTCGCGTCGGGGTGCCCTCCCGAGCTGACCGCCGGATGCCAGCCATTGCTGAAGGCAAAGCTGAGACATGCGCGTCAGTCTCTCGAGCGGCCCGAGATTCGCGTAGAGCGCCGGCTTGGGAGCATTCGCCCGGATCACTTCGCCCGGGTACCCCGCTCGCTCCAAGGCTCTCCCGGCCCGCTCGGCGTCCGCGCTCATGACCGCTTAATCGTACCACGGATGCCGGATGCAGCCCCACGCGGGAACACGGGGAAACAGGCATGCAAGTTTCTTCCGAGAATTCCGTATCGAGCGAGGATCTGCCCAGCCGGCCTTACCGACACCGGGCGACGCGCGATGAGGGCTCGCTTCGACGAGATCCTTCGATTCGGGGAGCTACGGATGCGAGAGCTTTCGAAGCGCAAACTGGGTTCGCGGATACGCCCGAGCGACGAGGCTCACTCGTCGTCCCAGCGCCGCGGACGCCGTTTCGGCTCGGACACGCGAAGGACGGCGTTCGTCGCCGGGCGGGTCTTGCCGAGCGGAAGCAGGGCCTGAGCCACGCGCGCCAGCTCCGCGTCCGTGGCGCCGCGGAGCCGATCGAAGAGGCGCTCTCGCGTCGTGTCGCCGAGGACCAGGTCGGCGATGGTCATCTCCAGCGCGGCGGCGACCTTGTCGAGGGTCGTGAGCGTCGGCACGACGAGACCGCGCTCGAGCTCCGAAATGTACCCGCGGCCGAGACCCGTCTCCTCGACGAAGGCGTCGAAGGTGAAGTCGGCC
This sequence comes from Polyangiaceae bacterium, assembly GCA_035547195.1. Classification (GTDB taxonomy): domain Bacteria; phylum Myxococcota_A; class Polyangia; order Polyangiales; family Polyangiaceae; genus DASZVB01. The sequence continues at coordinate 79,297 of DASZVB010000049.1, read as the reverse complement.
TCCTTCCGGAGCCGCCGGATGCGCGATCCCACGGCCTGCGCCAGCGCATCCGGTTGCTGACGGTGGCGGGGCGCTGACTTTTTCGTTCGCGCCTGGGCCGCCATGGGAGCCGCGACCGTATCGGCGCGGCGAGTTTCGAGGGTTCGAGTACCCGAACCTCGTCAGCGATCACCGCGCCTCTTGCGGTTCCATGCATGACGGAGGCGGCCCGCGCTGGCCCTCATGGAGGACGGCAAGCTGCCGGAAGTGCTCCCGCCGTCAGGGCTCGAGTGGCCCGTAAAACAGCGGCTCGCACGAGTACTCGAAGCGTAATAATCTGCTTAAAGTGGCGTCCGCCGAGCGTCCCGAAGCCGATCAGCTCGCACCCGGTGTCTCACGCGCGTTCTGGGCGGGGGCTTCGTTCGGGCTGCTCACACCGGACGGCCTCGCGCGATTCAAAGAGAAGCACCTCGGTCTCGACTGGGTCGGGCAATTTCCAGGGTCGAAGGGAATGCGCGACACCCAGTTCGGTGTGAAGATCGACGTGCTGGTCAGCGGAGAGTATCTGGGTGACGGTAAGCCGAAACCAGTGCGGTTCCCTGACCCGGACGTCGCCGTGAGAGGAGAGGGCTTTCGAGTCCTGCCCCTTCGGGATCTCGTCGAGCTGAAGCTCGCCTCCGGGCTCACGAATCCCAACCGTTTGAAGGACCTGGCCGACGTCCAGGAACTCATCCGTCATGCTTCCATCCCGTTGGACCTTGCCGCGGAGCTCGACCCCATGGTGCGCGACAAGTTCGTCGAAATCTGGCACGCGACACGACGCGATTCCGACGACGACTGATCGCTGCCGTGCATCCGCCGCCATGCTGCAGGCCCTGAAGGTGCGACACGACGCGATTCCGACGACGACTGATCGCCCTCTCGACACGTGACTGATCCTGTTGCCCTCCCACGACGGTGGGACGTCCATGAGGGGGACTTCACGCCCCCGCGTGGCCCTATTTGCAGCGTCGCCAGCGTTGCTCACAGGGTTCAAGGGCGCGCACGTCGAAGGTGCGTCGACGAAGCGACGAACGACCGCCGTCTGCACCGCTCGACCGAGTCGTGAGCATCCCAGACCGGCGCTTCGCTCTGGGTCTCGCGTCGCGGTCCTGGCCGTCGCGATTCGCTGCGTTCACGTCGTGCGCTTCACCGTGCCCCGGGCGACTTCGAGCTCCTCGACGCCAAGCTTTACGACGATCGGTCGCGTTGCTTTTCCGGGCTGCTCTCGAAAGTCGCCCGAACCGGGCTGGTGAGCTTTGCAACCCCGGATATCCGCACCTGCTCGGTGCCATCTACTCGCTGTTCCGCGCGAAGCCAGTCGCCGCAAAGCGAGCACGACGTGTACCGCAACTGAGCGTGCGGCTCGCCGCCAAGGCAGCGGCGGAGAAGAAGCCGGCGAACGTATACGATGGGCTGGAAGAGCTCGTCGCCCGCCGTCTCAGCGAGCAGCGAGCGCGCGTGCCCGGCCTAATCGATCGCGTCATCTCCGCGATAGTCGAGGAGTCGTGCCCCAGGAACCGTCAGGCCGAGGACTGGGATTAGCAGATTTCGATCTTGAACTCGGCACGATCCGGCCCGACGAAAACAAGACCGACGATCCCCGAACGTGGGCGCTCAATCCGGCGTCGTCCGGGCGCTTCGTGCGTACGTGAAGTTCTGCCGCGGCGACGCGAAACCGAACCGTCTAATGTTCGTGGACGACTCCGGATCCGCGCACAACCTGAACGGCCTCGCTCGGCGATTGCGCGGACTCCTCTCGAAAGCCGGCGTGACCCGCGAAGAGCTCTTCGTGAGCACTGCGACCGCCGTCGTCTTCGAGCGCATAACATGCGCGACTTCATCACGATCGCCCTTGCGAGCGGCCGAACCGAGACACAGGTGATCGACAGAACCGGCCAAAAATCGAGTCAGATGATCAACAGATACCGGCACGCTGCGCGTTCGGCGACGGAGCTCGGGCTAGGAACGCGGGCTCCGCTCGACCTGGCGATCCCCCGAGCTTCGCGCACTCACGGAATGGCCAGAAAAGTGGCCAATGAACGAGAGCCGATCGCAATCCCCGAGAGCAACCCCCGCGATCTCGCTGGTAGGACAGAACTGTCAGCCAACAGATTAAGAAATTGGGCATGCGCACCGAACGCAACGAGATAACGTTGCACCGGCTTCCGCCTATTCTCCCGGCGGCAGCGAAGGGACAAACGTGGACACGAGGGGACAGCGCGCGCGGCGTCTCCCGTCGTGTCACGGTGCCGGCGGCAGCGAAGGGACAAACGTGGACACGAGGGGACAGCTGCCTTGGCGCAGGCTCGCTGGAGCGTTTCGGCCCGTCGCCTTCGTGTAACGAGCATCGTTGCCCGTGCTTGGTTCGTCGGCATGAATGGACGACAATGCATACTGGTCCGAGATGCCCTCCAAAGGCTCCAACGATGGCCAGCAAGCTGCCGGCCTGCAGCGATGCAGTGCACATGGCTTGAGCTTCGATCCTGCGCTCACCGACGGATGCGTACTGTGTCGTCGACAGCGATCGGCGACAGATGATTCTCGAATGCACCCAGCTTCGGCGAGTGCGATCGCGCTGGGTGCCGCTCTCGGTACGATCACACTCGCCGTTACGGCGGCCATCCTGGTCGGTCGCGCGCGCTCGTCCGCCGTTGCGCTGCATCAAGAGCCGAACGCGACCCCCGACAGGATCGCTGAACCCAGACGTCCGCAAGAGCCTTTCACTCCCGCCATGTTGCCCGCTCTAGAGACAACCCTTACCGCGACGAACGCCAGTGGTCGGTCAGGGTACTTCTTCGCACCAGCGCGAACGTCCGAAGAAACTCTGCGCCTTCTAGTTGCGCTGCACGGGCAAGGAGGCGATGGACACGAAATGATCGCCGCGTTCAAAACAATCGCCATCGAGCGTCGTTTCGCGATCGTTGCGCCCTCGTCCGGCTACGCCGAGGCGCTGCACGACTTCACCTGGACCGTCGGTGACAAACCGAACGAGATTACGTCGGACTTCCGCCACGTCGCGGCATGTGTCGCGGAAACGCGAGCTCGCGAGGACGTCAAGCTCGACGCAACGCACACGCTGATCGTAGGCTTCTCCGGTGGCGGGAGCTCTGCGCCGTACATCGCCACGAACACCGCCGGGTATGCGGCATTCGCCGTCCTCCACGGAGGCGTCTTCATCACCGGTATCGGCCCGCGGAGAGTGCCGGGATGGTTCTCATCCGGAGCGACGGACCCCATCCGTCCGGCTCAGGGCGTGCTGGAATCCGCCCAAGCAATGCGCACCGCAGGATTCAACGTGACCTACCGATCTTATCCGAGCACACACGTCGTTTCGGAGCGGGAGTTGGCCGACATAGTCGACTGGTGGTTCGCACTGCGTCCTTAGCGGTTCGAGTCGGAACCGCTGTAGTCAGGCAAGTACGATTACGACGCGCTTCGAGAGCAAGAGAACAGGCAAAGCCGGATACGCACCTGCGTGCTTGAACAAGTGGGTAACTGATCTATGCGCGCTGAAGTCCGGCGGGCGTTGCGGCGGCTGCGCCAATCAGTCCGACATCCTCGACGAACGGACTTCTGGCACGCCGGTCGCTCTGAACGCGCGCATTACCACGCTCGTCGACCGACGAGCGATTGCTCAGCCGGCTAGTGCTTTCAGGAACCGCGGCGTCGGCGCGAAGAACGTCGTGCCTGTGACTGCGGTCGAGACGTCGAGGACCCGGTCGTAGCTCCCCGCCGGATCGCCGATGAACATCCGCTCGAGCATTCGCTCGATCACCCAGAGAGCGCGCGTGTAGCCGATGAAGTAGGTGCCGAACTCGCCTTGTCCCGGCCGCCCGAACGGCATGTTGTCGCGCAGGATGTCGTGCTCGACGCCCTGGTCGTCGACGATCGTGGTGAGTGTTTTGTGCGACTTCTGCCCGTGCTGGGCGTCGTCGAGCTCGACGTTGTCGGCCTTCGTGCGACCGATCACGCTCTCTTGCACGGTCGTCGACAGCGCATTCCACTTCTGCAGATCGTGAAGGTACTTCTGGACGACCACGTAGCTGCCGCCGCTGTGCTCCGGGTCCTCGTCGCCGACGTTCGTGACGGCGCGTAGGTCGGCTCCGGTCGGGTTCGCCGTGCCGTCGACGAAGCCGAGCAGGTCACGCGAGTCGAAGTAACGAAACCCCGTGACTTCATCCACCACGGTGACGGCACGGCCGAGCGCAGCGAGAAGGAGGCGTTCGAACTCGAAGCAGAAGTCGCTCCGGTCGGCGCGAATGTGAAAGAGCAGGTCACCCGGCGTCGAGACGGCCGTGTGCACCTGGCCGCGGATTTCGCGAAACGGATGGAGCTCTCGCGGCGGCGCCGTGGAGGTAACGCGCGTCCAGAACTGGGCGCCGATGCCGACATTGCACGATAAATGTGCGTTCAGATCGCGGAAACCGACCGTCTTTATCAGGTCGGCGATGTCCGAAAGGACGTCCTTTACCGCCTCGAGAGCCGCGGCCGTTTCAGCCACCGTGACCACGAGAAAGATCGCCGAACGCGAGAGAGGCGCATCCACGCTTTGCGGTTCGATCGGAACGCGTTGCCAGGGATGCTCTTCGGTCGTGTTAGCCATGCTGATGGCCGATATTATTCGATCGTATGGCGGCGATGCGTCGAATCCGTCGTTTCCCTCCGTCGTCCGGCGGGTCGTCGTCCGGTCTCGGGCACTCCGGAGTCGACACACCGCTTCGGCGCCTCGGCTCGCCACCCGGAGCGCCGCAGCGCGGAGCGTTTTTCGTAACCGGCGCGCGCGAGTCGCCGGGCTACTTCTCGCGACGCCGTTCGCCCGGCACTACGAACTTCCCCGTTTTCACTTGTTCTTCGTACTGCAGAAATAGAGACGACGGCGACGGCGAACTCCTCCGACACCGGAAAGAATCCCCAGGACCCGTCATGAAACTACCAACATCGCAATCGGGTTTCATCACGAGACCGTAGTCGGAAGCGAGTGAAGAACGACGTGACGTTCGCGCTCGCATCCGAACCGTGCCAGCACGACGACACGAGGCCGGCGTCGTTCGCGACGCGCTCTATCGGCGACGCGCTTCCAGCAGATCGCTTTCGCGCACATCCGCTGGCGCCGCTCGTGTCGTTCGCGACGCGTTCTATCGGCGACGCGCTTCCAGCAGATCGCTTTCGCGCACATCCGCTGGCGCCGCTCGTGACGATGATGACGTGACCTCGAGCTCCAGGGTTCTCTCCTCCTGGCTGGCTAGTAACCGACGGTGAATCGCATGCCGATGAACTTCCCGTTCTCGATCTCGTCGACGATTGCCACGGCGAAATCCTCGTACGACAGGCGCATGCTGCCGTCGGCCGCGACGACGGGGTGCTCGAGACCCGTGCGGTAGTGCCCCGTGCGTATCCCTGGCGCGAAAATTCCCGGCGGCGGCGAGACGTACGTCCAGCGAACGCCCGTCGACTTGCGGTAGATCTCGAGCGCCGCGGCTTGTGCCTTCATCTCTTCGACGAGGGCCGGAGGAAGGCCAGGGGCGTCGGCGAAGCGGCCGCCTTGCGCGTTCAGCAGACTGCCGCCGCCACCCATGTGAAGGAGCCTCGGGCCCTCCTTGCCGAGCGGGGTGAGGACTTCGACGGCTGCACGCGCCGCTCTCGCGTAGACCGATTTGTCGGCGCCGCCGATCGCGAACACGAGCGCGTCGCTGCCGCGGGCCCGCTCGCCGAGCGACGCTGTCGACGTCGCCTCGCCCGCTGCTGTGCGAACGCCGGCGGGCAAATCGCGGAGCCGTGTGGGATCGCGGACGACCGCGAGCACGGAGTGTCCGCGGCTCGCCGCCTCGGCGACGATTCTCGACCCTGCCTTCCCACCAGCGCCATAGACCACGATGCTTGCCATGTTTGATCCCGGAGCTAGCTGACCAGAAACCGCCGGACGCGCAAGAGGACGACGTTTGCGCCGCTACGGGCTCGTGATCGCCTGCACCGAATTGTATCGGCTCTCGTGTCGGCCGGGGTGTATCGATACGAGCCGTCTCGAATTCGCAGTTGTAATCAGTGGGTCAAGACAGACTTGAACTGTCAGCCAACGGATTAAGAATTTCCGGAGTGCACCACGCTCAACTGGCTGATATCACAAAGGCTTCCGTCGAACCCCTTCGGAAGCAAAGGGACAGACGTGGACACGAAGGGACATCACCGGCTTCCGCCGAGCGCTCGAATTCTGACGACGGGAGCCGCGGCGGTGGGCCGGATTCGCTCCGCCGAGGACGGTCGGGCAAGAGCCATTCGACGATGGGATCGTCCATGACGATGGAGCTGCAGCGTGCTGTAGACTCGCAAAGTCTGCTGCCGAGGTTCAGAGCGCGCCGGCACCCCTTCGTCTTAGCTAGGCGCCGGAACCGGACGTGGAATATCCGTAGAACTCTCGTGATGACGACAATGCCGTCCAGCCCGGCATGTGACGTTCTTCGATACACCAACGTGCGTTTCCGCACGACGGGGTCGAGGGCCGAACGACGCTGGACATCAATGTGTCGCGAATCGTACCCTCGCGGAAAACGATGGCGAAGGGTTCGACCAGCGCGGGACGATGGAAGCCGCGCGCGTGGACGGCTGCGCTGACGGTCGCTTACCTCGCCGTTGTCGTCCTGCTGGTTGGGCTCGAGTTCCGCGAGGACTTCATGCCCTTCGGCGAAGCGGCGACCAAGGAGGCGACCATCGACGAAGCCGACGCACTGGCGTACCGCCTTTTCACGCGAGCTGGTTATCGCACCCATCGCGCTCGTTACGCCCACGTCGTGCTCCTGAGTCCGCAAACGGAAGGCGAACGTGTCTTCTACGATCTCTGTACGCAACGATCGTTTCTCGGCGACGTCGTCGAGAACCTGCTGAACGCCGGCGTGTCCGGCATCGTCATCGACAAGCACTTCGGTCGCGGCGTCTGCCCGAAGGACGATCCGGGCACGGCCCACCTGGTGGAAGTATTGACGACGTCCCGCGTTCCCGTCGTGATCGGCATCCGTTGTCACGACACCTCGGAGCTGGATCGAGAGGCGCCGGTGGTTCTGGAAGAGAGCCGGCTCTTCGAGCCGGACCAGGCGGCGACTCCAGTCGACCTCGGCCTCATGTTGCTGAACCAGGACACGAAGAAGATCCCACTCGAGTGGCCGGTGATGACCGCGGCTGGCTCGCGTCCGTTCCCCACCCTGGCGTTCGCCGCAGCGCGCCACCACGATCCGCGCGTGCAGGACGACCTGAAGGACCTGCTCGCTTCAGGACGTCACCCGTTTGCCGCATTCATCGATCCAAGACAGTTCCCCGCAACGACGGCGGCCCGCGTCTATTGCATGCACCCATCTCGTGAGTACGACGGCATCGATTGCGGTCGCGCCGAGCAGGTTCCACGAGCAGAGCTCTCCGGGCGAGTCGCCATCATCGGCGACGACTCTTCGACACGCGACCGACACAGCAGCGCCGTGGGCGAAATAGCCGGTGTTTTCCTACATGCCAACTATGTCGAGGCCCTGCTGGATGACCGCTACTATCGCGCACTGCCGCGCGGCCCATGCATCTGGGCGACGATCTGTCTCGGCGTGCTATTCGCCCTGTGGTTTCTGGGTATGGAAAGCCCGGAGAAGGCGCTCCTCGGTTGTATCGGGTTCCTCGCGGTACTCAGCGGGATCGGCCATTTGATGCTGGTCGAGCTCAGGTATCTGCCGCCGCTGCCGGAGATAGGTGGACTCCTGACGTTCACGATCTTCGGCTACGTGCATGCCTGCGCGCATCGCTTCCACGAGAAGCGCGAGGACTCCATGCATCCCCCTCCACCGCCACGCGCGAAAGAGCAGCAGAGAACCTCAAGAGGAGAGCGGTGAAGAACAGTCGCCTTCCCCTGCTTCTAGGGAAGCACGCTCCACATCGGAATAGAGGAATCATCACCATGAAGATCGGACGTAATCTTTTCCCCGTCGTGGTGCTCGCCGCAGTTGCCCTGGGTCAAACCGGCTGCGGCGGCAGCGCGCCGGAACCGGAAACACCTGCCAGCGAGGGCGCAGGCGCTGCAGAATCAAGGCCTGCGGAAGAAGCGAAACCCGCCGATGGTGAACCGACCCCCGCACCGCAGGAGAAACATGGGCTCGAAGGCGGCACGGAGGGAGCCGTGCCGTCGTCGACAGGTGTCAAGAAATGACATCGAGAGCACCATGAGACTCGGAGTCGATCCCTTCTCAGTCGTCGTGCTCGCCGGGATTGCGCTCGGGGAATCGAGTTGCGGCGGCAGCGCGTCCGCCAGCGGCGGCGCGGCCAATGCTACAACCACCAACGTCCAACCCGCCGGATCAGCAACCAGCAGCGGGGGTGACGCGAAAGTTAAGTCACTTGGCTTCAGTGGCTTAATCGGGGTGGACGAAGCTCCGCCTGCGCCAGCCCCTCCGCCGCAGGAGAAACATGGAGTAGAGGGCGGCACCGACGGAGCCGTACCGTCGGCGGGCGACAAGAAAACAATGAAGCCTGCGTCGCTGTGATCGCGCGACTACTTAGTTTAGGCGCCCGATCGACATTACCGCTCCCGGTGCCGGGTGGCGCCGGGAGGTTGCCCTCCGTGGCTCCCACGGATCCGGACGTGCGGGACAACTGCATCCGGCTCGCTCCCAGTCGACGTATCCAGTGCTCGAGCGGCGTGACAGCCCCTTGCTTCAGGCATGAGGATAATGCGCCCGTTTCTACCGGCTCGCCCTCCGAGATTCGACGGACAGATGTGGACAGACGTGGACACGAGAACGGATCGATGACGCTAGCGGAGATCCCACCGCCTACAACTTGACCAATTCGACGTTGCGTCCCGCCGAGCTTGCGGTACGTCGCGAACTCGCCACTGGAGTACTCACACTCGAAGACCCAATGCGAGAGCTCATCTGCACGGCGATCCAAGACCACGTGCTCCTCGAATTCGACTACGCGGGGCTACATCGAGTCGTCGCCCCGTACTGTCACGGTTTCACCAGCAGGGGAGAGGTGTTGCGCGCCGTCCAGGTGCGGGGCGAGAGCCGATCGCACGGCTTTCGCTTCGGCAAGCTGTGGATGATCGAGAAGATGCGGCATCTCCGAAGGACGACCGAGTCCTTCGTTCCTGATGATTCCGACTACAACCCGAACGACAGCGCAATGACGAGGATTCATTGCGCCGTTCGGCGCTGAGACGATATTCCCGATCCATCGAGGCAGACTCGAGAGCGAGCGGCGTCCCGTCGTTCGCGATTTGGTTCGATGCCGCCTCCGGGCGAGATTGGCCATGCTGCGGCATCACGCCGCTGATTCCTGTGACGACATCGGAACCTCCGGTCGAGTCGAGGGCACACAATCGGCAGGTTCCCGGTCGCGGCGGCCCATCATGCTTGATGCCGGGCGATATCCCGGGCATCGGGCAAGACGTGAAGACCATTCGTCTGTCCCCGGTCCGGCACGCAGAACCCGATTGCCTCGACTACGACGACGAGGCCGAGGTGCGCCGCTTCGAAATCGCGATGCGCGTCCACCGCGCCCACTCGGAGGCATACTCCGTCACATCGCTCGACGGTCGTGTGGACGGAGCGTACCGCGTAGTTGGAAGAACGGGCGCGAGCGGCGAAGCCTGGGTCGTCGATATCGTCGATGCCAGCGGAGACCACGACGCCTGCGCCTGTCCCGATTTCCTCGCGAACCAACTCGGAACCTGCAAGCACATCGAGGCCGTGCGGCGAGCGATCGCCAGGGTGCCCGATCTTCGTCGTGGCTTCTCGCGACTCGGCAGGACGCCGCGAATCGCAACCTTGACGATTACGAGCGTAGGCGAGGCACGTCTCACTGAGGTCGGTCCTTGGACGGCGCGACGACGTGCGCGACTAGGCCTCTTTCTTGACGTAGCGCGACCACCGGCAACGTTCACTGAGGCCGCGCCGCTCCTCGCTGGCTTTCGAGATGACCTGCGCGTCGTCCACGCTGCACCCGCGCTCGCAACCCTTTCCAAGCAGCGAGGCGCGATCATGACACGGCGCAGGGCGCTCGAGTCAGCCCTGCGGCACGGTCGACTGCGCTTCGACATGCTCAGTCATCCACTGTTCTCCTATCAGGAGACAGGCGCCGCGCACCTCGCGGCAGCAGGTCGGGCGCTCCTCGCGGACGATATGGGCCTCGGCAAGACCATTCAGGCGATCGCGGCCTGCGAGCTATTGTGTGCTCGCGGCGAGGCGACTCGGGTGCTCGTCGTCACGTGCGCCTCGCTCAAACACCAGTGGCAGCACGAAATCGAGCGTTTTACCGGCGAACGGGCAGTAGTCGTCCGCGGAGGCCGCCCAGAGAGGCGCACCGCCTTCGAGTCCGACGCTCGCTACAAGATCGTCAACTACGAGCTCACCTGGCATGAGCTTGCACAGCTCAAGAACCTGGACGCGGACATCGTCGTGTACGACGAGGCGCAGCGCGCAAAGAACTTCCGGACCAAGACCGCAGCAACGCTGCGAGCGATTCCTTCGCGGTTCGCGTTCGTGTTGACGGGCACGCCGGTCGAGAACCGTCTCGACGACTTGTACTCACTGCTCCAGCTCGTCGACCCGACATTGCTCGAGCCGCTCTGGCGGTTCAACTTGGAGTTCGCCCGTCAGAACGATCGCGGGCGGATCGTCGGCTACAAGAATCTTCACGCTCTGCGCGAGCGCATCTCAAACGTGGTGCTGCGTCGGCGTAAGGAGGACGTGCTCGCCGAATTGCCGCCGCTCACTGAACAGACCCGCTACACACGGCTCACGCCCGAACAGGCGGATCTCGAAATGGGATACCGCAAGAACGCAGCCATGCTCATGCAGATCGCAGAGCGGCGCCCCCTGACGAAGGGCGAACAGCAGCAGCTCATGATGGCCCTCCTCAAGGCGCGTCAGGCGTGCAACGCCGTCGAGCTCTGTAACCCGAAGAGCCGAGTGAAGGCGTCGCCGAAGCTCGATGAGCTCGAGGCACTCCTCGGGGAAGTCCTGGGTCAGGGCTCGGCGAAGGTGCTCGTGTTCTCCGAGTGGGTTGAGATGCTCAAACTATGCGCCACGCGACTCGACCGCTTGCACGTTGGATACGCAATGTTGCACGGCGGCATTCCGACCGATCGTCGCCCCGCACTTCTCGATCGCTTTCGCGATCAGGACGACGTCCGCGTCCTGCTGTCGACCGAAGCCGGAGGCGTCGGGCTCAACCTCCAGGTGGCAAGCTACGTGGTCCACCTCGACCTTCCTTGGAACCCTGCGCGACTGGATCAACGGACGTCGCGCGCGCACCGCATGGGTCAAACGCGAGGCGTAACCGTGACGTATCTGTGCGCAGAAGACGGCATCGAACGGGGCATCGAAGGAACCCTTGTTGCGAAGCGTGCGGTTCGCGGCGCCGCCCTCGACGCTGCCAGCACCGTAGAAACGGTCGAGACGCCCAGCTTCAACGCGATGTTGCACCAAGTGCGCGAGATCCTGGAACGCCTCGAAGAGCCGGGACGCGACGGCGAGATCGAGATCGCGGACGAACCGCCCGCCGCGGAGTCGCTCGTGGTTCGCGGCGCCGCCGCAGACGACGCTCGCAACGACTCGAAAACCACGGCAATGTCGGAACCCCCGGCGCAGGGTGGCGCCGGGAAGGGCGCAACCGTCTCGTTGCCCAGCGCATTCACTCCGCACTCCTCGTCACTCGCCGCCAACGGCCGAACAAGCCACATCCGCCCGAGCGCGTTGCAGGGCGCTACCCAGGCGCACGAGCGGCTGCGACTCGCGCGCGTCGTCCTGGCCGCCGGCTTTCCCGCGGACGCGGTGCGTGCCGCGTACGAAGCTCTGACCCGCGCGATCGCCGGACTGCTCGACGAGCCATCATCGTCGGGCCACGCCTCGCTCGTCGCCGCGATCTACCGCGAGCTACTGCCGGCCGGGCGTTTGCCCGTCGGGGCGCACGCCGCGTTGGCGATGCTGCACGACCTTGCTTCCCTCGATGCGCAGGACCTTACCGTCGACGCGGATATCGCAGCCCGCGCGGTCGACGACGCGGAGCAGTGGGTCGAACGCCTGAGCGCGCTACCCCCACGAGTCCAGCCGGACGATGCTCCGTCGAACGGCGGGCACTTGGGAGAAGCAAGAGCGGACCCGGTCACGTTCGCTTCCGGGTAACGCGGTTCATGTGCGGAGCGACGCAAACCAGTATCGACCATGAAGACCAAACGCGTGACCGTTCGTGAAGGAACATCTCGGGTACTTCGCGAATCGGCTGGCCCGTATCGCGCGCCATCTCGTCGTGCTCGTCGTGCTCGTCGTGCTCCAAGGCGGAATGGGGGCGAAGGAGGATCGGGCGGTTCGCCAGCAGCTCAAGGCGATTCCGCCCAGCGACGGCCGGCTTCTGCTCGCCACGGGTCGGTACATTGGCGAAGGCTTCGACGATGCTCGGCTCGACACGCTCTTTCTCGCGCTGCCAATCTCGTGGAAGGGGACGCTCATGCAGTACGCAGGACGGCTCCATCGGTTGCACCCCGCCAAGCGCGAGGTTCGAATCTACGACTATGCGGATCTCGATGTACCGCTACTCCGCCGCATGTCATGAGCGGCTGACTCGCTGGATGCACTGACGGGCGATGCCTACGGTAGCCGACAGGGCGGGCTTCGACCGCGGATTCACGCCCCCCTCCAGGCAACGGACCATGATTCTGTTGGACACTTCGCGCTTCGAGCAAAACGCCATGCGGTGGAACGGAATGGCCAGCGACCGTTGTCCCACTGTCCCTCCGCGATTCACGATCCGGCGTCTTTCGTGGGCCAAGACAGACTTGAACTGTCAGCCAACGGATTAAGAGTTGGGGCGGCCGGGAGCGCGAATAGACTGGAAATGACTCTGGATTGGGTCACTTCGCCGCCGAATGGTGTTGGGACGGACGTGGACAGATGTGGACGCGATAGTGGTCGGGGAAGCACCGTACCCATTCGACAACCGCGTTCCTGACGGCCGCGCTGGCTCACGTACCGCGGAAGTAAGCGAGGAAGTGCCAGTAGCGGCCCGACACAGTCGGCACGAGCCGCCCCCCCTCCGACTACCGGCATCTGAATTCCGGAGATTGGAATTCTGGCGCGAACACCTCGAGTAAGCGCAACGTCCGCACTGGTTCAGTGACGAGTTGCCGAGCTCGCATACACGAGAGAGGAGGTCCCAGTGTGTAAAGCCTTGTGGAATCCCGGGACCGAGGACTTCGAGAAGCTAGCCACGATCGCCAGGCCATGCCGCACTGGTCGCTGCGGTTTATCGCGAGCTCGTGCCTGCCGGGCGTTTGCCCGTCGGTGCGCACGCCGCACTGGCAATGCTGCACGACCTTGCTTCTCTCGACTCGCAGGAACTCCCCGTCGACACCGCTTTCGCGTCCCGCGCGGTCGACGACGCGGAGCAATGGGTGGAACGACTGCGCGCGCTCCCGTCCCGAAGGAGCCAGCCGATGCACCTCGAACGGCGCACGCCAGGTCGAAGGAAGGGCGGACTAGTCCACTCAATCTTCGCGCTTCCCACCTAGATCCCGAACACACGGAGTCCGCGAAAGAAGCCGGCGAGCAACTGAAAGTCACCGACGTCCGTGGTGTAGACGATGCCTGTCCGCTGAGCGGCGAAGGCCGCTACGATAGCGTCAATCGGTGTCGCCCCGCGCACCTTCGCCATCGCGACCCCAGCGAGCTTCACGACCTCGTCCGACGGAGGTTCGACGAGCAGTCCTCGCCAGACAGCATCTCGGCGGTCGGTGCGGCCGCGCCACCATTCCGCGACAGTCACGTTCGGCGTCGCGACGACGAACCCCCTATCCCGCGCGTGAACATACACCTTCATCGCGCGCTCCTTGCGGCGCTCTAGCGCGATAAGCGCCCCCGTGTCGAACGTGACGGCGGCCCGGGTCACGCCGTCTTCTTCGCGGCGAGCCCCCACTCAGCGTCGAATCGAGCGGCTTCCTCAGAAGTGGGTGTCCCCTTGCCCGCGAACGAGGCAATGAGGGCGTCCCGGCCTTCCTCGTAGGCCACGTACCGGATCGCATCACTGATGACGCGGGAGACGTTGCCCCCGTAAGAGCGTTTCGCACGACGCCTGAGGATCTTTGCTTCTTCTGAGGGAAGGGAGATGGACAGGTGCACCGTTCCGCCAGGTCGCTTCTTCATCTGCTCATCGTAGCACAATCATGCTCCGATGCGAGCGCGGTCGCGAACCGGCGAGAAGCTACTCCCCTCGGTCCACGCACTCGGTTGCCTGGATCGCCCACGCAAAGCGCTCTCGGCTTTCGGCGTCTTTGAACGGAAGCCGTTCGGCAGCAGGACGACCCGATCCGTTCTTACCAGGCAGCAACGATCGTGGAGCGGCAGTACCGCCTCGAAGAGTGATCAGCCGGCTTCCGGATCGCACCTTCGACGAGCTGTTCGTGGCGCGACAGCCACCAAGTCCGCCGCGATGGGTCAGCTCGTCCAAAAAGACGAAGCGTGCAGGAAGGTCGAGCTCTTCTCGAGCTGATCGGGAAGTTTGCAGCCGCACATCAACGGACAGTCAATCCGTTGGAACCAACCGCTGCATCTCCGCGAGTTCCGCACACTTTGTGGGCCAAGACAGACTTGAACTGTCAGCCAACGGATTAAGAGTCCGCTGCTCTACCAATTGAGCTATTGGCCCGGGGCCCTGCGGGGGTTCCGCTCAGGCCGGACGCCGCTCATACCATCGTCGCTAGCGCCGTCAAGCGTTGCGTGCGGTCGGACGGCTTCGGTGGGTGGATCGGCGGCGAGAGGATCGGGGGTGGTGCGTGAAAGCGCATGCGAACGGCGGGGATTTCCGACAAAGCGGTTGATTTTGCGGGGGGCAGCGCTCATGAAGCGAGGGAGGTCTGCTCGGCGTGGAGTCCGATCCGTTCATCACGATCGTCGTGCCGTTCCTCGACGAGGAAGGCAGCCTCGAAGAGTTGTACGCGCGGCTCACGTCCGTGCTGTCGAGCGTCGGTCAACCGTACGAGATTCTCTTCGTCGACGACGGCAGCCGGGATCGCGGGCCTGCGATCGTGGACGATCTCGCGGCGCGCGATCCCCACGTGGGGGTGGTGCACTTCCGGCGCAACTTCGGCAAAGCGGCGGCGCTCGACGCGGGGTTCCGGCGCGCCCGCGGGCGCATCGTGTTCACGATGGATGCGGACCTGCAGGACGATCCGAACGAGATTCCGAATTTTCTCGCGAAGCTCTCGGAGGGGTACGATCTCGTCAGCGGCTGGAAGAAGAAGCGGCACGATCCGCTGGGGAAGACGCTTCCGTCGAAGTTCTTCAACTTCGTCGTGAGCCGGTCGAGCGGGCTCCGGCTGAACGACTTCAACTGCGGCTTCAAGGCGTACCGAACGGACACGGTGCGCGGACTGGATCTATACGGCGAGCTGCATCGTTACGTGCCGGTGCTGGTACACTGGCGCGGCTTCCGCGTGACGGAAATTCCGGTGGTCCATCACCCCCGCACGACGGGCGCGTCGAAGTACGGCATCGAACGCATGGCGAAGGGGTTCTTCGATCTGCTCACGGTGCTGCTCATCACCCGCTATCGCGCGCGTCCGCTGCACCTGTTCGGCGGGGTGGGGCTCGCGTTCGCCTTCGTGGGGTTCGTGTGCCTCGCGTATCTTTCGATCATCTGGTTCATGGGACACAACATCGGGAACCGGCCGCTCTTGCTCCTCGGGGTGCTGCTCATGCTCGTGGGGGTGCAGCTCGTGAGCACCGGGCTGCTCGGCGAGATGATCAGCAGCACGCAAGCCGGCGAGAAGGCGCACTACGAAGTGCGGTCGGAGCGGCTCGCCGAAAGCCCCGGCGCGCCCATCGTGCTGCCGGTGGAAAAGCCCAGGCAGCCGGCCCTGACGGCCTGAGCGTCACTGCGCGCCGCTACGGTGCAGGATCCGCGGCAGACACGTCGCCGCTGCCATGCTGACGGCCTGAGCGTCACTGCGCGCCGCTACGGCGCAGGATCCGCGGCAGATACGTCGCTACGGTGCAGGATCCGCAGCAAACACGTCACCGCCGCCATGCTGACGGCCTGAGCGTCACTTCGGGCCGTTACGGCGCTTCGCGATCGTGCGGCGTAACTCGTCGAGCGCGGCGCTCGCGCTCACGTGAGTCCACACGCCCACCAGCCGGCGCGCCGCGAGCAACGTCACGAGCTGCTGAACGACGATCACCGCGCTCACCGCGGCCGCCACGCCGACGGCACCCCACAGGCGTACGGCGAAGACGGAGGCCGCCGTCGCGAGCAGCCCCATGGTCCCCGAGATCCACATCGCCGCGACGCCGTGACCGGTCATCAGCAACGCGAACAGCGATGAGCCGGTCAAGATGTTCGCCGCTTGCCCGATGCACAAGAGCGAGAGCACCGTCGCGCCCGCGGCGTACGCCGGCCCGAAGACGACGCGGAGCAGCGGGCCGCCGGCGAGCATGAAGACGAGGACGACCGCCATCGACGGCACGCCGACGACGAACGCCGTTCCGCGCAGGGTGCGCTCCATGAGCGGCTTGTCGTTCTTCGCGGCGAGCTCGCCGATGAGCGGCGGCAACACCTGATTCGCGATCATGAAGGAGACGCCGATGAGTGTGACGAGCTTCGCCGGCGTGGCGTAGAGCGCGAGCTCGCGATCGCTCAGGAAGCCGCCCACGATCCAGACGTCGACGTTCGTCAGCAGGTAGGTCATGACGTTGCTGACGAGCACCGGGAGCGAGCGGCGCAGCACGTCCGAATAGCCGTGGCCGGCGTCCGGCGCGCCCCGAGGGAGGCGCCGCACACGTAAAACGAGCGCCGCGACCGCCACGACCGCAGAAATGGCGAGACACGCCGACGTGGTCCAAGCCGCGGTCCCGAGCGCGACGTGACCGTGAGCGACGCCGAGGACGGCGAAGCTCCCCACCGTGAGCGCGCCGGAGAGCACGCCGCCGTAGAAGCTCGCGTCGCGGATGGCGTGAAAGCCGCGGAAGACCTCGGCCACGAGAAACAGAACCGCCATCGCGGCGCTCCAGACGCCCATGGCCGCGGCGACGGCGGGAAGGCGCGCGTAGCCGCCTTTCTGCGAAATGCGGGCGAGCGCGTCGATTCCACCGAACGAGAGCGCGGCCCAGGCGACGGCCGCGCCGCAGACGCCGAGGACCAGCACCGTGCGGATGGCGCTCCGCGCGCGTCCGGGGTTGCCCTGGGCGAGCGCGCTCGACACGAGATACACGACGGTGTTGTCGAGCCCGAGGCGCGCCGCGAGCGCCGTCGCCACGGCGACGCTCTGCGCGAGCTGATAGACGCCGACGCTGCCGACGTCGAGGATTCGTGTGACCAGCGCCATGGTCACGAAGTTCAAGCCGAGGCCCGCGCCCTTTCCGACCACGGCCCAGGCGCCGCCGCCGATCAGCCTGCGGCGCAAGCTCGCCGTCTCGGAAGCGCCGTGCACCGCCGTCATGCTCCGCGTCAGCCCGAGACGACGCTCGCGACGGCGTGGAGGAGCCGCTCGCGCCGCACGTCGCGCGAAAATGACGCCGCGCGCTCCGCGGCGCGAAGGTTCGGCAGCGGCGCGGAGAGCGCGCGCTCGATGGCCCGCGCGACCGTCAAGGGCTCGGTGTCCTCGACGACGACGCCGGTGTCGCCCACGACCTCGGCGAGCGCGGGCTGCGCGCTGACGACCGGCGTGCAACCGCACCACATCGCTTCGGCGACGGCGACGCCGAAGGATTCGTAGAGCGACAGCTGCGCGTACACGGACGACTCCGTGAACAAGCGCACGAGCTCGCCGTGAGGCACCATCCCGGGGAACTCCACGTTCGGCGGGGCTACCGCGCGGTAACGCTTCACGGTGCCGTCGCGGGCTGGGCCGGCGACGACGAACCGCACGTCGGGCAGGTGGCGCGCCGCCTCGATGAGCACATCGTGGCCCTTCAGACGCGAGTACAAGGACTCGACGGCGCCCGCGGTCACGACTTGCCGCCGCCGCGGACCTTCGAGGTCCACCTTCGGCAGATCGACGGCGTTCTCCACGCGCACGCAGCGCTTCGGTTTCGCGAAGCGCAAGAGCTCCCCTTCGTTGAAGCGCGAGACCGGAAGGACCAGGTCGGCGTGCTCGAGCGCGTAACGCGCGAACGGTCGTTGCAGCGGCCGGTGCGCCATCCCGTGTTTCAGCGGCGCGTAGTCGGCGACGTCGTAGCCGCCGGCCACGATGATCGATTTCTTGCCGAGGCGCTCGGCGGCGAGCACCGCGACCGCGGCCATCGGGCTCGCGAACCACGCAAAGACGAAATCGTGCGCGCGGATCGCGTTCACCAGGCGCGCGACGTTCGCCGGGGAGTACCGGTAGTGAAATGTCGTCACGTCGTAGCGCTCGGCCAAGATCGCGTGATCGACTTCCTTGTAGTGGTGGTAGCTCGCCTTGCAGACGTACAGCGCGCGGAGTCGCCGGCCGCTCTGCGGGGCCTGGTCTTGCGGCGCGTGGACCGGCGTCATCACCGGCCTCAGCGCTTGGGACGCCCGTGCGACTTCTGCTTCTTGTCGGCGGCGCTCGGCCGACTC
The DNA here is from genome assembly GCA_035547195.1 of Polyangiaceae bacterium. Taxonomy (GTDB): domain Bacteria; phylum Myxococcota_A; class Polyangia; order Polyangiales; family Polyangiaceae; genus DASZVB01. The sequence continues at coordinate 60,721 of DASZVB010000049.1, read as the reverse complement.
AAAACCCACGTCGGGCCGATGCGGTTTCGGTTCGGCGCATCCTCGAGCCAGTTGTGCCACACGGAGAACTGGAACGGCGACGTGAGGCCGTCCTGGACGTTGAAGGCGCTGACCGCGAACGCGAGCACGACGAGCGTCCATTTGATGCGGCCGATCTTGGCGCGGTCCACCCAGAGCCCGAACATGACGAGGAGCCAGGGCATGACCGGCACGAGCCAGCGCATCCCCACGCACCACCCGCCGTAGTTGTGCGTGCGGAAGATGTAGAACGCCGTGACCACCGTGAAGCAGACGGAGAACACGATCGTCTCCGGGACGAATTTGTCGCGCTTCCACAGGCGCCGCACGATCTCGACGAGGCCGAAGATGAAGATGGGCGTCATGCTGAAGACGCCGTGATGGCCGATCAGCACGTTGAACGCGTAGACGGGCTTCGGCTCGAACAGCGCGTCGATGCCCGCGCGATGCCCGCCGAAATAGCTGCCCTTGTACGCCATCAACGAGGCGTCTGCGTACGCCGGGATCCAGCTGCCCGTCGCCGCGTGCGCGAGCAGCGGTTGAGCCACGAGTCCGGGGAGCGCCGCCGGCGCGTAGAGGAGCAGCGTTCTCTTCCAGTTCTTCGTCAGAAGATAGATGCCCGTGAGGCCGGTGAGCGCGAGCGACGAAAGATCGATCGCCGGCAAGATGCCGAGCGTGACACCGGCGAACACCCACTCGAGCTTGCCCCCGAGCTCGTGCTTCGCCTTGAACGCATGATAGAAGCCCGCCACCGCGAGCGCGGCGCCCACGGAATGATTGTTGATCGCGGTCGCGTAGGCGACGCCCAGATACGCGAAGCATGCCGCGGCGACGCTCACCAGAATGGCGAGCTGCTTCTTGAGCAGCACCTTACACAGCCGGTAGAAGTACAGAAGAAACACGAGGTGGCTCAGCCACCCGGTGAACACGCCCACCGTCCAGACGACGATGCTCTCGTTTTCGGTGATGTTGTAGCCGGTGACGCGCTTCAACAGCCAGTAAACGCCCGCGCCGTACGTCGGCAAGAGCGGCGGCTTCGACGACACGAAGTGTCCGCGCGCCTTCACCTTGTCCGGCGTGAAGAGGTATCGGCTCGCGTCGATGTTGTACGTGCCGTAGTCGACCAGCGACTCGATCGTCGCGTAGCGGCTGCCCGTGTTCGCGTTTTCTCGCGAGGTGAGCTGCATGTGCCAGATCACCATGACGAGGCTCGTCGTGATCATCAGGCTCGCGACGAGTCGGGTGACGACCGCGGCGCTCTCGGGGGCGCTGTGGTCTTCGGCGCCAGCACCGACGGCAGGAAGCACCGGAGCTGCGGTGGACTCCGGGCTCGGAATGGACGGCGTCGTGGCCGGCGGTTCGTCGAACGCGGCCGGGACGTCCCGAGCGGGCGCAGCCGGCGCGTTCTCCACCGGCGCTTCGGGCGGCGATGCGAGCGGTGCCTCGTCCGGCGCGGACGCGGAGCGCGGCGTGGGAACCTCCGAGGCAGCCGGGCTCGCCTCTTCGGCGACGGGACGAACTTCCGACGATGTCGCGGCGCGCTGCGGCTGCGTCGGCGAGCTGTCGTATTCGATGGAGACCGAGGGCGCGGGCGCCGTGGAGATGGGGTTGACGATGAGCCGTGCAGCCCTGCCCAGCGCTTCGAGCGCGAGGGGCTCGGAAACCTGGGTCGGGCGCGGCGGGACGACGAGCGCCTCGAGCGACGGTGGCTCGTCCTCTTCTTCTTCCGGCGGGCGCGCTTCCAGCGGCGCTTGCTGCTGCTTCGACGACACCGGAGCCGGTTCGTCGACGGCCGTCGGCGGCGTTTCTGCCGCCTTCTCCGGCGCCGCCGCGCCTTCCGTCTCCAAATCGAGGACCAGCGCCTCGATGGAGCCTGCCGCCGCGCTCTCCGCGGGCCGCGGCACCGGCGGGAACGAGCGCATTACCTGCGGCGCGAGCGGCGCGGGCGGCGACGGCTTCTTTTGCGACTGGCCGTCACTCATCTTCGAGCTGCCTCGTGTGTCGCGGAAGCTGCGCCCGGTAGCGGGTCCGGTACACGCGCACGTCGCCGTACGTGCCGACTCTCACGAGCTGACCCGCGGTCTCCTCGGCTTCGATACGACGCGCAACCTGACGCTGCTTCATGAAGGCTACGACATAGTCCGTTCCGGCGCGGTCATCGAGTGCATAGAGGCGGCTCGCGCCCCCGAGATGGGGCAAGAGGTTGCTGCTCGCCGCTACTTTGACACCTTTTGGCCAAGATACAGAAAGCTTGTGCAGGTCGCGATCCAGCGCGATCTGCGCTTGGCTCGGGTTGCGCGCGAGAAGACGCGGGCCTGCCTTGAACGGGGCATCCCGGAGGGGCCCGAGCTCGTAGCACGCGAGGAGGGAACACAAGAGGATGCCGACCGACAGAGCCCGGCCGAGCCTCGGTCCCGAGGCGGCGCCGTAGGTCAATCGGCCGGAGAACATCTGCACGAGCACCTGTGCGGCGAACGCGAAGACGAACGGGATCAGGAGCGCCCCCTCGTCCGCGTTCGAGCTCTCGGGCAGCGCCGACGGAGCGAGTAGAGCGATCAGAGCGCCGTACGACCAGAGGATCCGCCCCCGCGCGAGCAGCGGCAAGCCGAGAAGCGGCACGAATAGCTGGGCTGTCTGCAGCGCCTTGCCCTCGGAGAACACGCGCTGCACGACGGCGAGCGAGAGATCCGCCGAGACGGGGACATGCGAACCGCGACGGCGCGTCGTGAGCTCGCCCACGACTTCGTTCAGGGGATGGAGCACGCCCGCGGGCGAGACGAACTGCACCACCACGAGCCCCACGACGGCGAGAACGACGGTCGCCCAGCCGAGCTTCGAGCGTCCCTGCCCGATTGCATAGACGCCGACCGCCGCGAGGACGAACCCCATGTCTTCTCGCACCAGCAACAGGAGAACGGCGAGCGCGAAATACGCGCGTGGCCGGTGTGTACGCAGGGCGAGCAGAAGAAAGAGACACAGCGGCACTGCCGCGGCCACGGCGTGGAAATCGAACAGCGCGATCTCTTGCAGCGGCGGATAGGCGAGGTAGGCGATGCCGAGCGCGAAGGCCGGCAGGTTACAGAGCGCATCCTGCGCGAGAAAGAAAACGGCGAACGCCCCGGACGCGAGCAAGAGCGCTTGCACGACGATGAGCGTCTGAGCCCATGGATGCGCCGCGTACGCGGGCGACAGCAGCGCGACGATCGGCTCGAAATGCTCGTATTTGAAGCGGCCGCTGGCACAGAGCGAGCACGCGAACGGACGCCCTTCGCTCGCTTCGCGGAAGCGGCTCACGTAGAAGCCGAGGTCGGCGCGACCCGTGTTGAAGCTCGAGTGATTGTCGATGCCGACCGCGCTGATACGTAGAACGAACACCGCCGCGGCGAACGTCAAGAGAACCAGCGCCGTCACGCGCCCGATCGCCCCGGTGGCGAGGCGGGGCTCGGGCCAGCTTTCGTAGACCGAATACGCCGCGACGATCGCCGTGGTCAGGATGAACGCGAGCGCGAGCCATTCGCGTCCAGGCACGAGCGAGACGTGCAACGCGACCACGAGGGGCAGCGTCGAAAGGACGGCGATGGCCTTCAAGAAGCGCCGGTACGTGACGAGGACCGGCGCTCGCGTGCGGCGACGCCGGATCCAGGCGATGATCGACGCCGACGCCGTCACGGTGACGAATGCCACGACGACCGCGCGGAGCGCCGGAAACATCCAATCCATCGTCGCCCGGCGCGCCACCACGCTCGCGACGAAATCCCGCCGGGCGAGGCCGAAGAGACCCGTCCCGAGGCCGACGCCGATCGCGAGCGGCCATCCGAAGGCCCCGATGCCCGCGCGGCCCACGCGCGACACGACGGCGTCGATGACGTGCATCACGAGCGATGCAAAACGCTTCGGTCGCGACGAGACGCTCATTCGGCTTCGCCGGCGCCCTCCGGCGCGACGTGTGTCTTGTAGTGCGCCTTGTACACGTGCACCGGTCCGTGGCTCGCGATGAGCGTCAGGTTTCCTTCTTCCGCTTCTTTCACGATGCGCGGACCGAAGGGTTTCACCTCGACGTTGGTCACGACGTAGTCGGCCTTCGTGCGGTTCTCGAGCAGATCGAGGCTGGTGGCGGCGCCGAGGTGGGTGATGATGCGGCTGTTGCCCGCGACCCGCGCGCCGCGTGGAAAGCCGAGCGCGATTCCTTTCAGCCACGCCGACAGCTCGCGCCGCTCCGGCACGTCGTCACGGTTCAGAGGCCGGAAGCCCCCTTGGAAGCTCGTGTTTTCGATGAGCGCTCCGAATTTCCACGAACAAAGGAGCGTGGTCACGAACATGCCGAAGGCGAGCGCGCGCGCGAGCCGTGGCCCGGACCGCGCGAACGCCGGGATCTCACCTTTGGAGATTCTCCCGAGAGCCGCGAGCGAGAGCGCGAACAAAAATGGGACGAGCAGGCTCGTGTATTGGAAATGGATGCTGAACAGATAGGGACGGCTCGCCAGCAACGTCAGCGCGGCGCCGTAAGCGAGCAGCAATCTCCCCCGCGCGACGAGCGCGAGCCCGAAGAGCGGCACGAGGAGCTTCAGGACGAAGTCCATTTTCTCTTCGGTGAGCACTTGCGCGAGCACGAAGCCGGGATTCGTGACCAGCGTGCCGACGAGCGCGGCCGTCGATCGCCCCGCCGGGATCATCGCCTCGTAGTAGTAAGCGTAGCCTCCCGACGCTCCGGTCGCCGTGTTCAGCGGATCGACACGGTGCATGAACACGGACTTGACCGTGACGAAGTAGGCGATCGACAGAGCGATGGTCGTGAAGCCCACGCGCGCACGCTCGTCCGGCTTGGAAAAGATGGCGTACAGGCCCACGCACGAGAGCGCGATCGGGATGTCTTCTCGAACGAGCAACAAAAGGACGAGCACGACGTAGTAACCCGCCCAGTACCTTCGCTCGAGAAAGTAGAGCAGCCAGAGAAAGAGCGGGATGCACAGCGCGACGGAATGAAAATCGAAGAAGTTTACGCCGTGCAGAGCCGGATAAGCGAGATACGAAATCCCGAGGACGACCGCCGCGCCGCGGTGGCCGGTGTGATGGCGCGCGAGCAAGTAGACGGGGATGGCGCCGAGCGTGAGCCACACCGTTTGCAGGACGAGCAACGTCTCCGCGAACGGGTAGAAGAGAAAAATGGGCGACAGGAGGACGAGGATCGGATCGAAGTGCCCGGTGAGGTGGCTCCCGCCGCCGCAGAGCGAGCAGCCAAGGAGGTGCCCCTGGCTCGATTGACGGAAAATGCTCAGGTAGTAACCGAGGTCGCTCCTTCCAGTGTTGAAGTTCTGGTGATTGCGGATGGTGATGCGCGACGCGATCGCGGCGTAGGCGCCCATGGCCGCCAGGAGTGAGAGCCACGCGACCCACGCGGCGACGCGGCGCGACCGCCCTTCCCGCTCGGACACGAGGACATGAGCGGCGACGCTGGTGAGCGCGCCCGCCAGCGCCGCGATGGAGAGCACCACGCCGGGATGAGATCTTTCGATGGGCTCCCGCAAGACGAGCACGAACGGCAGCGCGACGAGCGGCGCTCCGACGCGCACCGCCTCTTCGTAAGACGCGAGCAAGCCCTCGGCGCCGCCGAGCCGTCTTCGGACGACCGCCGCGACCAGGGCGACGACACCAACGACGGCTGTGCAGACGACGACGAGGAGCTTCGGGTGGGTCGACAAGGGAAACGCGTGCGGCAACACCCCTTGCGCTCCGAACACGTCGAGCGCGCTCTCGGCGATCGCCGCGCCGATCGCGACGGTCCACAGGACGAATCCCACGCCGTGGTCGCGGAATGCGTTGCCGGCGACGTTCACGGGGTCCGTGAAGCGGGCTGCTCCTGTGCGCGCGGCCGATAGCGGCATTCGCTCACCCGAAGCCGTCGATTTCGCGAACGACGTATTCGGTCACGTCGATGTGATCCGCGACGAGGCGATCGCGAGCGGCGCGGTAGCGTTCCGTGTCGTGCGGCGCGTCCAGGAGCTCGAGCGTCTTCTTCAGCGCGGCGCGGGCGTCCGTGAAGTTCGAGACGAGGCCGTAGCGGCGTTCTTGATCGTTCAAATAGCCACGCTCGGTCGTGTTCAAGTACACCGCCGGCACGCCGAGGCACGCCGATTCGCTCGCCGTCGACGCGCCTTCGGTCACGACGAGCCGCGCGAACGCGAGCGCGTCGTGAAAACGTTCCGGGGGGATCCGGAGTCGATGCGCCTCCCATTCCGCGGGCAGGGCGCCGCCTTCCGGGACGAGATAGACCGCGATGCGGCGCGTGAGCTCGCGCATGAATTCGTCGAAGTAGTCGCCGAACCCTTTCATGCCGATATCGTGCAGGGTGTTCCAGGCGGAGATGCGAAGCACGACGTAGCGTCCGGGCTCCGGGTTTCCCATCATCTCGAGCACCGCGTCGTTCGGCGAGAAGCGCGCCGGGTGCAAGAAGGCGAGCTCGTGATAGCCGCGATACCTGCGCTGTTTCTTGCCCAGATCCTTCCAGAAGCACTCCGGCGTGTAGATGCGGGTGGCGAAGGGGTGCGCGATGCGATGATTGAAGCTCTGGAACTCGCTGTCGGTGAAGATGATGTTGGGGCGGCGAAACAACGCGGCGGACTGGGTGTAGCTGCCCATGAGGCTGAGCACGACGTCCGGGCGGAAGGCGGCGATCTTCGCCGCCACCTTGACCTGGCGCTGCAGCATCTCCTCCATCGGGAATCGGTTGTTCTTGCGCTGAGCGGTGAGCACCTCGAATGGGATGTACGAATATGCCGCGAGCAGTTTCTTCATGACGTCGCGGTCCCGGCCGAGGAGCAAGACGTCGTCGCCACGCTCGCGCCAGACGCGAATGGCGTTGCGGAAGAAATGGATGTGCGCCGGATGGTGGGCTTCGATGAGGAGTCGCATGCGGGAGTCGGCCGGCCGAGCCTCGACCTGTAAGTTTGGGCGCTATTCAGGGCGGAAATCCGGGCGGATGTCGAGCGGTATTCGCGCTCGAACGATCCGGCTCAGTCCGCACCTGGCTCGCCGAGGTCGCGGAAGCCAAATGGCAGGCGACCGCTCCGCGACAGCGAAAAGTGTGTGAGCTGGTACAAGATAAGATTGTCACGCACCGACCACAGTCGGTGCCGGCAGTACGTGAAGTCGATATCGCAGAAGCTCGGGCCGATGTAGGTCCCATGGGCGCGCGCGGCTTCTCTCTTGGCGTCCCCTTCGTCCGTATAGTCGATGGCCTCGATTCGCGCCGGCACGCGAATCACGAAGACGCGCCTCAGGTTCCAATAGCGATCGTAGCTCATCGCGCCTAGAGCCTGCACGAACACCGACCAAGCGAGGACAACGGCCGTTCCGACTGAACGGAGCCGGGTCGCGAACAACGACCCATAGATCGGCGAGAGCCCGAGCGACAGATACGGCACGGCGTCGAGCCAGGGGCGATAGCCGTAAGCATGGCCGCCCCACCAATCGAACCACTTGCATTGCGCCGCCATCATGACGAGCGCGCTCGCCAGAAACGGCCACAGCCATCGATACTCGTCGTCCCGCACCGCGCGCACCGAACCCCAGAACGACAGCGCCAAGATGGGCGAAAACACGAGTAGACCGCGCGACGGGCTCACGAGCAACCCGATGGCGCCGTAGAGAAAAGGCGTCTGCCAGACGTCCGGGGAGCCCGTCTTTTCTCGGGCGATGACCTGACCGACGATGGCCTGGGCGAAAATCAACGGGCTGCCAAAATAATGGAGGTTATAGGCGAACACACCGAGCGGCACGGGCAAGAGAGCCAGCGCAAACGGTAAGAGGCTCCGTCGCTCCGTGAGATAGAGGTAGATGAGGACGGCGAACACGACCGAAAGGCTCGTGGGCCGGCACGCCGCCGCGGCGCCCAGGAAAAAACCGCCCAGCAGCGCGCCGCGCACACGGCCCAGACCCGAGGTGACGAAGTACGCGCCGGCGGCCAGAAACAGCTGATTCACGGTCTGCTGCCAGATGTTCTGGCTCGAGACGGCCCAGGCGCAGGTCCCCAGGGCATACGTGAGCGCGACGAAGAGCGCCCGCTTTCGCGACGATCGACGGTCTACGATGAGAAACAGCAGCACGGCCGTGAGCGCCACCATGGACGCGGAGCCGAGCTTCGCGACGGACGCGCGCAGCGCGAGCTTGCCGACGAAGGCGTGATCCGCGGCGTAGAACGGCGCGACGAACGGAAGCATGACGAGGCCGGGAATGGGGCCGAACGTGCTCACGTACGTGTGGCGCAACGGCGCCGGCACGATGTAGTAGCGCGGGCCGTTCAGCTCGAGCTTGCCCAGCTCGCGCCACTTCCGCGCGGTGTGGTCGCCGAACACGTCATCCCAGCTCGTGAAGAAGAAGTCGTCCTTCTCGACGAACGGCGGATGCGTCTTCCATTTGAAGAGCTCGGGAAACCGATCCGGATCGAAGGAGAGCCTGCCCGTCGACAGAAGCGCGACCGGCAAGTTGATGCTCGGCACCGCGTCCCCCTCGTCGAGCACGGTGGTGTTCGCGAGGTAGATCGCGAACAGGCCGACGAACAAGAGCAGACCGACGAGCGCACGACTGCGCCGGGGTGCCGCCGCGACCGACGTCATGCCGCGCGTACCTGTACCGCGCTCGACCGGCGCCGCGCGGCGAGCCCGAGCGCCCACGCCGCTTCGATGAGCCACCCGACGCAGGAAATCGCGCCGGGCACCCGACTCGGCTCGTACCAGAAGTGCAGCACGGACTCACCCGCGGGCAGATCGTCGACGACGAGAAAGCCCTCGGGGCTCTCTCGCAGCCACGTCCCTTCGGGCCCTTCGAGCCGCCAGAACGGATGGTACGCCACCTTCGCGAGGATACGCGAACGCGGGTATTCGGCGTTCACCTTGAGACGGAAGTCTCCTTGCCGCACCTGTAGGTCGCTGACGTGATTCGACGGCGCGAGCTCCGCGATCCACCGGTCCTCGGCGTCCTTCAGTCGGAACACCGTGTAGTGAGAGGTCCGGTACAGCTGTTCGAAGGCGCCCGTTTTTTCGATGAGCTCCGCCATGTCGAAATCGGAGGTGACGATCGCGCCGGTGTTCGTCTTCCCCATCGCCTCGAGCACCCACGCCTTGCTCGGATTCCGCGTGCTGAAGAGCGAGTTGAATTCGCTGAGCGTCCACCTGAGCTTGTACGGAACGACGCCGTAGTACGCGCCGAGCTGAGGCATCCCGACGTGCTTCTGCGTGAGCACGAGAAAGTGCGACTGCGCGAGACCGCCGGCGTTCCAGTTCCACCCGAAGGCGTCCTGCAAATAGAGGCGTCCCCATTCCTTCTTCGAATTTGCAGCGAGCCATTTCCACAGGTCTTCGACCTGCGCCACCTCTCGCGGCAAGGAGTCGGGGTTGTCGTGGCGCAGCGGCAGGGACCACCAGACGCCGAGCAAGGGCCCGAGCACGGCCGCGCCGGCGAGGGCGCGCTGCCCGAGACGCTCGAACCATGGAACGGAGAACGCCTCGATCGCCGCGACGGCGAAGGCGAGGCGCGCGGAGTCGATGAGCCGCCAGCTCACCGGCCCGAGGAAGCCGAGCGGCTCGTATCGATGAACGAGCAGACAACCCAGGATGACCACACCGACGTAGAAGGCGGCGGCGCAGAGACGATCTTCCGCGTGTCGCCGTCGGATGTACGCAACGACTCCGAGCGCGACGACGAGGAGTGAAGGAAGCGTGTCGGTGAGGAAAAGGTCGTGGCGAATGCCTTCCGCGATGCGCTGATCGAGCAGGTAAAGCGGCTCACAAGGCAGAAAAAGCCGCGTCACGATGTCCTGCGGGCGAAACGCCGGGCGCGGCGCGGCGCTCACCTCGGAGACCCACATCATCGTGAGCCAGTATTTCGCCGAAGCGATCGCGGCGACGAGCCACCCCGTGACGCGCCGCCGCAGCTCGCCTGGCGTCAGCGTGCCCGCTCTCCGGTGCATCAAGGTCGTGACCGCGGCGATGATCGCGATGAGGGGCAGCACGAACAGGTGCGTCACCACCGCGAACGCGAGCAAGACGGACGCGACGAGGTGCTCGCGCGCCGACAGCACGGGACGCGCGAACAGGTCGAGAAGCAGCACCATGATGCCGGTCGCGATGCCGTTGGTCCACATCCCGGCGAGCGGCGAACCGATGCCCCAGATGGTGGAGGGCTCGACGAGCACCAGGTAAGCGACGACGAGCGCGACGAGCACGCTCGCCCGGCGGCGCGCGACGAAATAGAGCGCCAGCGACGGAGCAAGTAAGCCGAGCAACAGGCAAACGCGGTACATCGCCTCGAGCGGGACGCCGATCCGCGTCAGGGTCGCGAGCAGCGGATAAAAGAGCGGCGAGTGCAGCGTGCCCAGCGGCAGGCCGGCGAAGCCGAGCTCCGACCAGCCGTTGAAGTCCGGCCGCGCGAGATCGTAGATCTCCGCGAGGTGCACGGGGTTGTCGATGTACGTGCGATAACCGCCGGCGAGGATCGGCCAGGCGACGACCACCGCCGTCGCGAACAACGAGATGACAGCGAGCGCGTCTCGTCGTCCCAGGCGTGCTGGCTCCGTCATTTCGACGGCGCAATGTGCCGTCACGGCCGTCGTCCGGCAAGAGCGCGCTTGAAGCGAAACTGCGCAACCCAGCTCGGGGGCGGGCCGATGGCAACCATCGGTCAGGGCTGAGGCGCGCGGGCCCGCGGCGGCAAACGGACCTGCTGCGAAGGGCGAGCTATGCTAGCGGTGGAAGCAGAAAGGATCCCGCGATGACCGAGATGCCGCCCGAAAGAAAAGCCGCGTTTCACCAGATGACGGAGGGAACGCAGGAAGATTGGATGATCATCGCGGGCAACGCGCTCGAGTTCAATCGCAAGCTGCCGGATCGGGTGCTCTCGCATCTCGAGCTCCTGAAGGGCGACTACGGCGGCTTTGCGGTGGACCGGCTCGAGCACTGCCTTCAAACGGCGACGCGCGCGCACCGCGCCGGGCGTGACGAAGAATACGTGGTGTGCGCGTTGCTCCACGACATCGGCGACACGCTCGGCTCGATGAACCACGCCGATATCGCCGCCGCCATCCTGAAGCCGTTCGTCAGCGACCAGAACCTCTTCATGCTCGAGAAGCACGGGGTGTTCCAGGGCTACTATTTCTTCGAGTTTCTCGGGCTCGACAAGAACATGCGAGACCAGTTCCGCGACCACCCCTGGTTTTCGTACGTGGTGGAGTTTTGCGCGGAATACGATCAGAACTCGTTCGACCCAAAGTACGAGTCCATGTCGCTCGCAGATTTCGAGCCGATGGTGCGGCGAGTCCTCCAACGGCCCCGCCGATCCATTTATATGCGTGAGTAGCGACCTGTGAGCCCCGCCGCACGCTCGCTTCGAGCGCGCACCCATCTAGCTGCTCTCGGTGCTCGGCGTACATTCGTACGCCTGCGCGCCTCACCCAGCTATCTGGGCACGCGGTCTTCGCGATCGCGCGACGGGGCAGGGTGAAACCTTACCGGAGCTGCGGACCTTGACGGAGAGCTGCGGTCTTCGCGATCGTGCGACAGGGCAGGCTGAAAACCTTAAACGGAGCTGCGGACCTTGACGGAGAGCTGCGGCTGCAGCCGTAACTGGAACTGAGCCGCGGCGGTGGCGGCTAGCGACTATGGAGGGTTGCTTTCTGGCGCGTTTAAACGAATCTCGAATCTGATTGCGCTGCATGGGACGGCGCTTTCCGGCGCGTTTGCTGTCGCTTGTGGCGTGTCTCACGATGGTCCGAACGGCTCTTCCCTGGGTGGACAGGGTGGCGTGCCGGCGAGCTCGAGGGGGAGCGTCGCTTCTTCCGGCGGTGGCTCGGGCGCGGGCGGCGCGGCGTCGTCCATCGTGACGAGGGGCGGTTCCGGCGGCGTCGTGAACGATTCGGGTGGAGCGACGAGCAGCGGCGGAACGGCCGGCAACGGCGATATCGGCGGCGCGACCGTCGGCGGCACGGGGATGCGTCCGCCGGACAGCGGCGCGAGTGGCGCGAGTGGCGCGACCGCCGGCGACGCGTCGCTCGCGGATCGGTGCGAGCGCGGCGCGGCGATCTGCGACGATTTCGAGTCCGTGGCGAACGGCGCCGCGCCCGATGCCGCGAAATGGAAGGTGCTCACGAGCTACAGCGGGCAACCGTCGTCGGTGAATTCCGTCGTGGTGGACGCGGCGCAACACCTGCGCGGCGCGCGGTCGCTGCACGTCCACACGGAAACGAGCGACCCGGTGTACATCGAGACCACGGCGTTGCCGGGATCGGGCAATCACTTCTTCGTGCGCGCGTTCGCCTGGTTCGACGTGGACCCGGGAGCACGTACGAAGGGTCACTGGGGCGGCGTCGTGGGCCTCGGCCCGAAGCCGGGCGCGTCGCAGGACGTGGAGGTCCGATTCGGCGGACAATTCGACATCCTCGTCGTGAACTACTCGCCGAACGACGCGCTACAGATCAGCTCGTCGCGCGACGGCTTCTACGACGACGGCGCGGTCCTGCCGGTGCGCCAATGGACGTGCTTCGAGGTGGAGTTCGACGGTGACGCCGACACGCTTCACGTCTTCATGAATGACGTGGAGCTCGATCGCCTGCACGTGACGGACTGGGGCCAGTTCGGACATCAGCCGACGGTGGGGTGGTCGCCGAAGTACGAAAAGATTCGAATCGGCTACCAATCGTGGAACGCCGATACGCCGGTCGACGTCTGGTACGACGCCGTCGTCGTCGACACCGTGCACGTCGGCTGTGCCCGGTGACGCCGCGCTCCGTTTCCTGAGCCGCCCCCGGAGCCCTGCGCGACTACTCCCAGCGACCCACGGGAAGCGATGGAAAGCACCTTCACATTCGTCGGGGCCGCGCTCTGCTTCTTCTCGGCGCTTTCGCTCGCAGCTTGCGACGGCAGCATCGGGAAGGCTGATCATGCGGCCAGCGGGCCTTCGGGGTCCTTCGCCGGCAGCGCGAGCGGGCTCGGCGGGGCCACGCCGGGCAGCAGTTTGCCGGGCAGCGGAGCGGTCCCCGCAATGGGAAGCGGCGGAATGGCCGCTGCCATGGGCACCGCTGGCTCCGGGGGCGACCCCAACGCCGGATCGCCGCTTTTGCCGGCGCGCATCCGCCGGCTCACCGATGCGGAGTTCGACACTTCGGTGAAGGCTCTCCTCGGCATCGATTCGACCTTCGGAGCGAACTTCACCCCCGACACGCGCCAGGACAATTTCTCCAGGAACGACGCGCAGCGCGTCGATCCCGTGTTCATCGTGCAGCTCGACGACGCCGCGGAGCAGCTCGCGTCGCAGGTGCGCCCGAACATCGACAATCTTGCGCCGTGCGCCGACAAGACCGCGGGCGCGATGGCTTGCGCGCAAACGTTTTTGACGAGCTTCCTGCCGCGCGCCTACCGCAGGCCGGCGACCGCCGACGAAGTGAACGCGCTCCTCACGGTGTACAGCGCGGGCGCCGACGGGGCGACCTACGAAGACGGCATTCAGACCGTCATCCAGGCGGTGCTCGAGTCGCCGGGCTTCCTGTACATCACCGAGCTCGGAGACACGCCTCTCGCGACCAGCGTCACGCTGGATCCGTACGAGATCGCGAGCTCGCTTTCGTACCTGGTCACGGGCGCGCCGCCGGACGACACGTTGATGGCCGCCGCGAAAGCGGGCGATCTGAGCGACCCCGACAAACGGCAAGCGCAGCTAGAGCGCCTGATCACGACGGACCCGGCGCGGGTGCAGATAGTCCGTCTCATCGAAGAGTGGCTGGGCATCGATCAGATCACGCAGACGGCCAAGGACTCCAACGCGTATCCGGACTTCGCGGGCCTTCGTGATGCGATGAAGCAAGAATCCGACGATTTCTCCGCCGCGGTGATGTGGCAGTCCGGAAGCAGCGTCAACGATCTGCTGTCGGCGAACTGGACCATCGCCAACGATTTGCTCGCGCGCATGTACCTGAACCTCGGTCCGAACGACGCCGTGCCTCGCAACAACAACCAGGTGTCGCTCACGTCGGTGCCGCGGCGCGGGATCCTCAATCAAGGAGCGTTCCTCTCCGTCTATGCCCACGCGAACGAGACGGCCCCCGTGCTGCGCGGCGTCGCCGTGCTGCGACGGCTCGTGTGCTTCAATCTTCCGGACCCCACGACGTTGAACGTCAACGTCGTGCCGCCCGTGCCGGATCCGACCAAGACGACCCGCGACCGCTTCACGGCGCACGTCTCCGATCCGGCGTGCGCCAGCTGCCACACGAACATCGACTCCGTAGGCTTTACGTTCGAGGATCTGGACGGCATGGGCAAATACCGCAGCGTCGAACACCTGATTAATGCTGATGGCACCCCGAAAGACGTTCCCATCGACAGCGCGACGACGGTCGCCACCGGCGGCGACATCGACGGGAACTTCGCGGACAGCTCGCAGCTTGCGCAGACCCTCGGCGCGAGCGCCGACGTCCGGGCGTGCTTCGCGCGACATCTCTACCGCTACGCCGCGACGCGGAGCGACGACACCGTCAAGGGCGCCGAGTCGGCGTTCATGTCGGACGCTTACATGATGCCGGCGTCGTCGCAGGGAAAGGTGAAGGAGCTGTTGACCGAGCTCGTGCGGAGCGACACGTTCGTCACGCGGAGGGCGAGCGAATGAGCAGCCTGCTCCTGAACCGAAGGCGCTTTCTCCAGGCGGCGCTCGCGGGAGCGGCGAGCGTCCCGCTGGTGCGCGCGCTGGAAGGCGTATCGAGAGCCTCAGGCCCGAATACCCTGCAGAACTTCATCTGCATCTATCACATGCACGGGATCGCCGCCGAATACTGGGCGCTTCGCTCGGGCGAGACCGAGACGTCGTACGATATCACTTACGATAATTGTTCCCTGCAGCCGTTCGACGACGCCGCGACCTACGGCAAGAGCTTCAAGGACAAGCTCCTGGTCGTCGAGGGGCTCGACCACCTCTCGAACGCCAACGGGCACGATTCGGCGGGGACCATCCTCACCGGAAGCCGGATCGCGAATCAACAGCCGCAGAACTCGTCCCTGGATCAATTCCTCGCCGTCGAGAAAGGTCTCGGCGCGTCGACGCCGGTGACGAGCATCTCGCTCGGCGTGGGCAACGACTCGACGGCTTCCGGGTGGACGCTGTCGTTCGGCACGGGCGGCGCGCCGCTGCCGAAGATCATCGACCCGGTGCAGGCGTTCAACACGCTGTTCGGCAACATCGCCGTCCCGAGCGATCCCATGTCGCAAGCCGCGGCCGCTCACAAGCTCAAGGTCGGGCAGAGCATCATCGACTTCGTCACCGGCGACATCGGCAACCTCCGGAAGAAGCTCGGCCCGACCGAGCAGCAAAAGCTGGATCAGCACCTCACGTCGCTGCGCGAGCTCGAAAAGCGTTTGCAGCCGGGCATGGCTCCGGGCTCTTGCACCATCCCGTCGATGCCCGACGCCTCGAAGTTCCCGAGCATCAGGCAATACAACGGAGGCGAACCCTACTTCGACGCGATCACCGACGCGCACATCGACTTGATCGCCAACGCGATCGCCTGCGGCGTGACGCACTTCGCGACGCTGTACATGAACGACCTGAGCTACGCCGGCAACCCGCTCGGCCTACCCGCCGACAACCACGCGAACGTCGCGCACACGTACAACGCCTCTCCCATCGGCGACAACGGACGACCCGGCGACGGCGACCCGAACACCTGGGTGCCGCTGGCGAAATTCAATCGCTACAGCTACGGAAAGATCGCGCGGCTGATGCAGAAGCTCGACGCGCTCGGCGCGCTGGACAACACGCTCATCTACGCGGCCAGCGACATGGGCAACCCGTCCTTGCACAGCACGCAGAACGTCCCCACGGTGCTCTGCGGCGGCGCCGGAGGCGCGTTCAAGATGGGGCGCCACATCCGCCTCGGCCCCGATTGCTCCGACGGCACTCCGTGGTGCGCGCCGGGCGACGCGACCTTCACGGGCGTGTCGAACAATCACCTGCTCATCTCGATCGCACAGGCGTTCGGCGTGCAAATAGACACCTTCGGCACTCAAGTGGAGACGAAGCATGACACCGGCGAGCTCAGCGAGCTCACGGGCTGAGCGCCGCGCCTCGGCCGACGGGCGTTCCCTTCGCCCGGTCAACCTTCGCCGTCGCTGCGCGACAACCTGCGATATTGGAGCGGCGTCTGACCGGTCCAGCGGCGGAAGGCGCGGTGGAACGCGGTGGTCTGCGAGAAACCGAGGAGCGTCGCCACCTGCGACAGCGGCATTTGTTCGTCACCGACGTAGCGCAGCGCGAGGCTCTCGCGGACTTCCTCGAGGAGGCGGGTGAACGTCGTGCCCTCGAGCTCCAGGCGCCGCTCGAGAGTGCGCGGGCTCATCTGCAGCCGTTGCGCGATGTGCGCGCAGCCCGGGTGGCCGTCGGCGAGCTCTTCGGTGATCAGCGTCTTGACCTGACGGGTGATGGGCAACGCCTGCGGGAGCTCGCGCAACACGCGCTCGGCGTGACGCCGCATCAGGTCGTGCAGGTTCGCGTCGGCGCTCCGGAGCGGGGCGCGCAAGATCTCCGCGTCGAACTCGTAGGCGTACGACGGCGCGCCGAACTGAAGCTTCGCGTCGCCGAACGTGAGGATGTACTCGGCGAGATCCGCCGGCGTGGGGTGCGCGAAGAACACGGTGACGCGTGAACGGTCCGTGGCGCCCCAGACCGACGCGAGGACGCAGAAGAGCGCGCCCATCTCGAAATCCGCGGCGGCGCGAGTGAGCGGCACGCAATTCTCGAGGCGCAGGATCACGCGATCGCCCCTCGTTTCGACGCGGATGTCGAGCGCGTCGTTCACCAGACGGATGAAGCGGGTCGCGGCGGTGATCGCGTCCAGGCCGGTCGAGGCCGACATGATCGCGTAATCGAGCGCACCCGCTTCGCCGCGCGCGCACTCGCGCGCCGCCTTCAGGCCCAGGTCCGGATCACCGGTCCACTCGATCGCCGCGTCCAGCAATTGATGCGCGACGGAGATCGCGACGCGATCGTCGGGCTCGAGCTCGTCGACGGCGTCGAACGCGCCCTCGGGCACGGACGGAGCGTTTCGTAGCGCTCTGACGAACGGCCGGATGACGCGACACGAGTACGAGAGCTCGCTCGCGGCAGTGGCTTTCGGCGGACGCGGCGAGCCCAGACGGACGCGGCTCCGCAGCGGCGCGCCATTGTCGATGCCGTCCACGTGGAGCGTGCCCCCGTTGACGGAATGGTCACGGTGTCGGTCTGCGATCTGCTCCGTCGCCGCCACCTTTCGGTCCATTGCCGTCATGTGCGTACCAGCGCTTCGTAGCGCTCGACGAAAAAAATGCGACCCTCCGCACGACCAGCAGAAATCTTCAGCTGAGACACAACGAGCATCATCCTCTAGTGGGTCGCTTCAACCGGGCTCGCTGCGTTTTTTGAGCGCCGGATTGTCGTCAGCGTGCGGAAATATCCCTTTCCGCTCGCCGAAAAATGGTGTCCGACGCGCCCTCCACCCTCTTGACATCGCGCCGCGCAAGGCTCTGCGAATCGGCGTCAGGGGCCGCTGTCCGACCCCGAAAAGGGCCGCAAAGCCGCTGTCGCTCGCGCGGCAAGGCCCGAAACTTCCGCGGCCAGCCACCCCGCGGTACCCTCGCAGCAAAGCGAATGCGTGCACCCGAAGGAGAGACGGTGAAGCGAATCCTGTTGCTCGGTGCTCTGCTTTTGTCTTCCGCTTGTGAAAGCGACGATCGTCACGCGAGCAAAGACGCCGGCGCGCCGCGCGCCGACGCCGCTCCCTCGCAACAGGACGGCGTCTGCGATCTGGCAAAGTGTCCGAAGCCCGCGACCGGGACGGCGTGCTGCACGCCGGACGCTCGCTGCGGCAACGATCCGAGCATGCTCGGCCTCACGTGCCAGCCGAACGATCACGGCGGCGCGGATCGCGTGTGCGTCCTCAAGGACTGCCCCACGCCGCTCATCGGCGATGCTTGCTGCACGCCCTCGGCGCAATGCGGGTGGGATCCGTTCGGAACCGGCGCGCTCTGTCTCGGCAACGCGCAGATAAATCTTCCCGCCGACGCGGGCGCCGCTTCCGCGTGCGACGTCGAGCAGTGCCCGACGATGGACGGCGGCTTTGCACGGTGTTGTCAGGCGAACGGCGCCTGCGGCTTCGACACGCTCGGCGACGGAACCTGCATGCCGCCGCCCACGTGCGATCTGGCCAAGTGCCCGCCGGGTGTCGAGGGCGGCCCGCGCGCTTGCTGTCAGCTGAACGGCGAATGCGGCATCGACACGTTCAACGTCGGGATCTGCTTCCCGCCGCCCACGCCGCTGTGCGATCTCGACGAATGTCCCAAGGTTGACGGCGGCGCGGCCGCGTGCTGTTTGCAGAACGGGCAGTGCGGAGTGGACACGCTCGGCATCGGCCTCTGCTCGGCGCCTCCGGCGATGACCTGCGAGCTCGCGAAGTGTCCGAAATCGTCGAGCGGTCTGCGCGCCTGCTGCATGCCGAACGGGGACTGCGGCTTCGATAGCCTGGGCATAGGTGTTTGTTTTGCACCCCCGCCGGCGTTGCCCGACGGCGGCACGGCTTCCGTCGTCCAGCCGCCGGACGACCCCTCCATCACCTCGCAGTGCCCGAGCTTCATTGGACTGAACGGCCCGATCTGGGGGTGCTGCAGCGCGTACGGCGTCTGCGGCGAGTTCGCGGCAAATCAATGCCTTTTGCCGGTCGGCACGCAGATTCCGACGGGTCCTCCGCCGTCGAAGGATTCGGGAGTGACGGAATCGTTCTTGCGGTGCACGCCGCCACCCCGCTGACTCCGCGGTTCGCCGGGACTGCACTCGCGCTCAGGATGCGTCCTCGAGCCGCTGCGACGATCTGTCGCACCCCTCGGCGGGCGCGGAATGCTAAAAAATTCGCGTGTCGGAACTGCCTGCGTCGTCGCGCGCCCGCGCCGCCGTTCTGGCCGCCGGTTCATTGGTCTTCGCGGCGCTCGGCGTCGCCTGCGGTTCTTCGGGCACCCCCGCGAACGAGCTGGAGCAGGGCAAGACGCTGACGGTCGCGTCGGCAGAGGAAGCGATCGAGACGCACGTCTCGGCCGAGGGCGGGCACTACGCACAGGGCAAGAACACATTTCTCGTCGCGTTCGATCCTTCGAAGACCGTGCTCGACATGGCGTCGGCGTTCATGCCGGTCCACGGCCACGCGACGCCCGCGCCGCCCACGATCTCACAGACGAGCGACGGTTATCGCATCTCGAACTTCATCTTCTCGATGCCCGGGATCTGGGACGTGACCTTGGACGTCACGCTCGAGAACAAGTCCGACAAGGTCGAGTTCACGCTCGACGTCCCATGAGCCGTCGCGTCACGCTGCTCGCGGCGGCGTGGTGTATCTGGACGCGTGGCGCGGGCGCGTGCCCCTGCCAGGGCTCGTCGGGGCCGGCCGCGAGCGTCACCACGGCTGCGGACGTCGTCGGCGCGAGCCTCACGACGACGACGCGGTTCGTACCCGGCGCCTGGCGGGAGCACGGAGATTACGCGCCGCTCGCGCCGGGCGAACGGCAATCGTCGGAAGACGTCACGGCCATCGTCGGCTACCGGCCGACGCCACCGCTCGAGCTCAGCGTCGAAACGGCGGTCGGACACGAGTCGTTCACTTCGCCGGATTTTCACCTTGCGCGGACGGCCTTCGGCGACACCACGCTCCGTGCGCGCTGGGACGCGATCGACGAGCCGATGCCGTTCCAGCATCCGCGCATCGCATGGCCGTCCGTCACGCTGCTTCTGTCGCTGCGAATGCCGACGTCGCCTTCGGGTCGCACCGACGGATCCAACGTCTTCGGCGGCACGACCGGCTCGGTGGGCTCCTCGGCGACGAGCGAGGGGCTCGGCGCGTGGGAGCCGTCGATCGGCGCGGCGTTCGTGCGCACGCTGGACGAGCGCTGGCAGATCTCCGCGTACGTGGAAGGAGCGTTCCGCTTCGCCGACTCGTATCTCGGCAGAGATCGCCAGCTGGGACCGCGGTTCCTGGCGCAGCTCGGCGCGCGCTTCGCCCCGACGCCCACGACCGGAGTCGGGCTGCTCACGGATTTCGGCTGGGAAGGCAACGTGGCCTACGGCGGAGTCACGGCACCCGATTCGGCCCAGCGCATCTGGGGCGTCGGCGCGTTCTGTTACTTGCGCGCGGAGCCTTCTCGTCTGCGCTGGGGCGCGCTCGTGCACTACGCGCCGCCGGTCGACGGAATCGGCAAGAACGCGAGCCAGTCCACGAGCTTCGCCGTCTCGCTCGGCTACGTATTTCTCTGAAAGCGCCTCACTCTTTCGGCGGACGCTTCTGGAGCTTTCGCTGCAAAGATCGGCGATGGATCTTCAAGCGGCGCGCCGCTTCGGAGATGTTCCCCTCGCAGTCGGCGAGCACGCGGTTGATGTGCTCCCATTCCGCGCGCGCGAGCGACGGCGCGGAATAGCCGGGCGCGGGCGCCGCGGCGGAGTCGCTGCGCGCGAACGCCGCGAGGACGTCGTCGACGTCGGCGGGCTTCGTGATGTACCCCGTCGCGCCGAGGCGCACGGCTTCCATCGCCGTCGCGATGCTGCCGTAGCCGGTGAGCACGACTATTTTCGTCTCCGCGTCGATGGCGCGCAGCGCGCGCACGACGTCGAGCCCCGAATCGGCGCCGAGCCGGAGATCGACGACCGCGTACTCGGGGCTGTCCGCCGTCGCCAACGTCCGCGCTTCGACCTCGCTGGACGCTTCCGACGCTTCGTAGCCGCGCTTTCTGAAGGCCGCGGCGAGGCGCGTGCGTAGCGTGTCGTCGTCGTCGACGACGAGGACGGAGTGCGGGCTCGTGCCTTCGCTGGATGACGGCGGCTCGGAGGAGGGCAACGCTCTCCGTCCATCGTACCGAGGCGCGGCTGTAGCCGTCGACCCGTCGGCCCGCGCCACCGCGCAATCCGCACGTTTTGCGCGATTTCCAGCATTTTCGCGCGTCACTGCGCGTGCCGGGGCGCGCCTGTCGCTCTGCTCTGCCGGCATCGACCAAAGCAGCATACGTCCCCTCGGTCTCGCGCGCCTGCGACTTGCTGTCGCACCCTCCGGGTGCCCGAGGTCCTATCCTCGCCCGGTGAACACCCGATGAACGCAACGCAGCGAACGCCCAGGGAATCGCGACTGCTCGCTTACGTCGCCGTGGGCGCGCTGGCCGGCGCGATCTACGTCCTCTTCGACGTCGTCTCCGAGGCGCGCATCGGGCGAGGCACCCTGACGGGTCCCCTCGAGCGCGCCCACACGCTGATCGATCACACCTTCCCCATCGTGGTCGGCGGTCTCCTCGGCGTCTCGGCGCACTATCTCCGCTTGCGCGCAAAGCTGACCGCGGCCGAGGAAGCCGCGGCCCGCTCCGAAGGCCTGAACATGCGCTTGCAGCGCGTGGAGCGCGACCAGGCCGTCTGGGTGCTCGTCGCGGCGGTGCTGCACGAGCTGCACAACCCGCTCCACGCGCTCGGGTTGCTCCTCGACGAGCTGTCCGCGACGGCGGACCCCGCGCAACGCGAAGAGCTCGTCGCCCGCGCCCGCGCGCAGTCCGAACGCGCCCTCCTGCATTTGCGGACGCTGCGCTCGATGCGAAGCACCGGTGAACCGGATTTCGTCGAGGTGCAGCTCGATCGCCTGCTTCGGGAGCTCGGCGACGAGGTGGCGTTGCTGGCCGAAGGCGAAGGCTTCTCGGTACGGGTCGAATGCGAGGCGTCGGTGAGCGCGCGCGCCGACGCGACCTACGTGAGGACCATCGTCGAAAACCTCGTCGGCAACAGCCTGCGATCGCTGCGTGGCGGGATCGGCGATCACATCTCGCTCCGCCTCGGGAAAGACGGAGGCCGCGCGGTGATCCGGGTCTCCGACAACGGCGCGCCGATGGTCGTGACTTCCGCCGAGGCGCTCTTCGAACCGCTCGCCGGATCGAAGCGCGAAGGGCTCGGCCTGGGGTTGCCCATCGCCCGGGCGCTGGCGCGCGCGATGCGGGGAGATCTGGTCGTCGAAGATCTCGCGAAAAAGACGTTTCGTCTCGAGCTCCCGCTGGAGACCGGCGAATGACGCGCGTCGTGCTCCTCGTCGACGACGAACCCGACACGCGCGACTTGCTCGCCAGGGCCCTGGATCGCGCGGGATATCGCGCGCTCACGGCGGAGACCGGCGAGGAGGCGCTCGCCGTCGCGCGAAGGGCAGGCCGGATCGACGTCGTCGTCACCGATATCGTCATCGGGACCGACGATCGCCGCGGGCTCCGGCTGCTCACGGAGCTCCCCGCCGCTGGAGTCGCCGCGCCGGTAATCGTCATCACCGCCTACGCCGACGTGGAGAAAGTGAAGACCGCCCTCAACGACGGAGCGGCCCATTTGCTCGAGAAACCCTTCGGCGCCGCCGAGCTTCGAGCCGTCATCGAGCGGGTGCTCGGCGGCGACGGCGGGCGCCCGCGCGTCGAGGCGATCTTCGACGAAGCGAGGCTCACGGAGAAGGAGCGCACGGTCGCGCGCCATCTGCTCAAAGGGCTCTCCAGCAGCGAAATCGCGACGCTGGAGAAGAACAGCCCGAAGACCATCCGCCAGCACGTGAGCCAGATCTACGTCAAATGCGGGGTGAGCACGCGCGCGGAGTTCTTCCGGCTCATGTACGAGCGCTGAGCGAGCTATTCGAGCAGGTCTTCCCGCGGCGGCGTCCACGGCGGGACGTGCGGCGGACACGCCGCGCTCTCCGACAGGGTCACCTTGGCGAAATCGAGGGCGCGCGAACGATCGAACCTGAGATCGCCCATGACGCTGCCGCTCGCGTCGACCCAGAACGGGGCCCGCGAATAGCGCAAGAACGCCGCCGCGTCACAGTGCGTTCGCGCGAGCGCGCGCAGCTCGGCGAGCGGCGCGACGAACTCGCTGCGCCAGAGCACCCCGCCGTCGACGGTCTCGATGGCGCCGAGCGGCGCGGTGACCGCGCGCGGGTCACGCGCGCCGCAGCGCCGCGGCGGCAGCGCCGACGGCGCCAGCGACACGACGCTGCGTCGAGCGACGTAGCGGTCGCCCTCGGTTCCGAGCGCGATGACCGACCAGCACACGGGGTTCCCCATCGAAGGCGTCCTGATCACGTCCACGAGGCGCATCTCCGGAAAGACTCGCACGGCGGAAGCGGTGACGGCGTTCAGCGCCGCGCGGCTCGCGAGGAGAAAGCCGCCGGTCACGGAGAGCCACCCGGCGACGCCGAGCCAGACACGTCCGCGGCGTGACGTGGATCGCGCCGCGACGGCGACGCACGCGGCGACGAAGAGCAGACCGACGATCTCCCGCGCCGGAACTGCACCCGCGACCATTCCATACGCCAGCGCCGCGGCGAACACTGCGACCACTCCGACGGACGCCACCATGGTCCGAGCGACGGACGCGATCACGACCACGGCGAAGGCCCAGAGGAGCGGCTCGACGATGAAGAGGAAATCGCCGTAATACCAGCGGTCGTCGAAAGGCCAGAAAGGGTGAACCCCGTAGTTGTTCTGGAAATCCATCGCGATGTGGAGGAACGAGCCGAAGACGGCGAGCCCGACGAGGGCGCGAACGTCCCGCGCGGCGAAGCGGACCCCTCGAAGTCGCGCCGCACCCAAGACCAGGACGACGGCGAGCGCCGCGAGCGCCGGCGCGACGACGAACGTGTGCGAGTACCCCCGGTGATGAAGCAAGTACCCGAGCTTGCCGGGCGTTATCTTCCGGTACAAAAAATCGAGATCCGGCAGATTGTTCGCGATGAGCGACACCCACAGCGCCGCCGTCCTGAAGCGCGCGGGGTCCGGCGCCGGCTTCCTGTTTTCGCAGACGGCCTCCGCGACCAAAATGGCCGCGAGAGAATGCGTGACGTTGTCCATCCGGGTGATTTCAGCGATCCGCGTCTCGAGCAACCGCTGCGTCGCGGATCATACCTACGTCGCCGGCGTCGATGCCGCCGGCACCTGCGCCGGCATCAGCAAAACCTGCCGGCGCGGTGAGCGCACCCAGATCGAACACCCGCGTGTCGCCGGTGTCCAGGTCGTGCACGAGCACGCGCTGGTGGTTCGTATCCGCGACATACACGAGCGATCCCAGGCGCGACAAGCCGCGGGGCTGATCGAGCGAGAGCCCGGGAGGCGGCCAGTCGACGGTCTCGACGGCTCGGGTCGCGGGCGCCAGCTGTTTGATCTTCGAGTTATAAGTGTCGGCGAGCAAGAGATCTCCGCCGTCGAGCGTCTCCACGCCCGACACGTGTTGCAGCCGCACGGCTGCGCCCACACCGTCTCGATCGCCGAAGGTGAAGAGGCCTTGGCCGACGAGCGTCGTGCAAGCTCCGTCGCTCACGTCCACGGCACGGATCGCGGACGACTCCTGGTCGGCGACGTAGAGCGTGGACGCATCCGGGCTCGACGAAAGCGCGCTCGGTTGCGCATAGAGACAATCCGCGGCGTCGCCGTCCGCCAAGCCTTCGTCGCCGGCCCCGGACAGCCAGCGAAGCGACTGGTGCGCGGGATCGAAGTACGCGAGCTGATGTGTGCCCGAAAGGGCGACGGCCAACCCCGATCCCACGGGCTCGAGATCCCAAGGTGAGTTCAACGCGGTGTGCGTCGCGGGCAAAGAATCCGTGCTCGTGTCCAGGGCGTCGCCCATCGAGCCCGTCCCCGCGACGGTCGTGACCGTTCGCGCCGAGGTATCGAGCTCCCTGACGACGTGATTGCCGGCGTCGGCGACGTAGATCTTTCCGTTCAGGTACGCGAGGCCCTCGGGCGCGAAGAATCGAGCCTCCGAGGCGCCGCCGTCGGCGAGCCCGGGCTCGCCGGATCCATACACGTCGCCGACGTGCCCTTCGCTCTGCATCACGACGACGCGATCGTGCGACGAGTCGGAGATGGCGACGCGACCGTCCGGCAACGCGAGCACGGCGGTGGGGAAGAGCAGCGGCGACGTATCGCCCGCGTCGGGAGCCGTGAGGTACGCCACCGGCGACGACGCAATGCCGAGGCACGTGGATTGATCGAGCAGCGGCCCGATGCGACGAGCCGCGGAGGACGCCGTGTACTCCCCTTGCTGGAAATAACGAACCTTCCCTGCCGCGTCGACGACCACCGCCGTGGGCCAGGTCTGCACGTGGTAGGCGTTCCAGATCTGGAGCTGGTCGTCGACGACGACCGGGTGCCGGACGCCGTATTGCTGGATCGCGAGCTCGATGTCCTGCGCGTCGTTCTCGCCGGTGAACTTCGCGGAGTGGACGCCGATGACGACGAAGTTGCGCCCGCTGAACTGGTCCTCCAACTCCGCGACGATCGGCAATTGATGCAGGCAATTGATGCAGCCGTACGTCCAGAAATCGAGGAGCACGACGCTGCCGCGCAGCGCCGCGAGGGTGAAGGGATGATCCGTGTTCAACCAGGTCAGGCCCGTGGCAAGCTCGGGAGCCGCCTCGGCGCTGGCCGGCTCGGACGCGCAGCTCGACGTCGGGGCCTCGGTGCTCGACCCGTGACAACCGAGCGCGCCTAGCGCCGCGATCAGGCAGACGTGTGTGGCTTCGAAGCGGCGGGCTCCGACCTTCATCCGTTGCCCGTCGAGTCGTTCGCTCGAATCGCGACCCACGTCAGGTACAGAAAGCCGGACCCTGCATCGAGCTCGATCCTCGTGCCGTCGGAGGTGACGTGGCCGGTCGCTACTGGAGCGAAGCGCGCCGGAGCAATCCACTCAGGGTGCAGATACGTTCCGAGCGCGAGGAACTCGACCGCGGCGCCTGCGTCCAGTTTGGCTTCGTTTGCAAAGCTGAGCTGCGTCGCCACGGTATGTCCGTTCGCGTCGACTTCGTACGATTCGAATGGACCGAGCGCGACGAGCATGCTCGCGTCCGCAGGGACGAAATTGCCCATGAGCGAGACGTCGACGCTGACCGCGCGGAACTCGGAGCCGGCAGCTCCCGCGGACACGTCGTCGAACTCGAGCATCGTCTTCGTTCCAGCGTCGATCGCGAGCCGCGCGGGTCCCGATTCGAGCACCTGGGGCGCGGCTCCGTCGAGATCCATCGGCGCGCCGTCGTGCGGCATCGCGACGAGCCGGAGATCGCCGACGTCGATGGCCGCATCGTTCGCGTCTTCGGGCAGCGCGAAGTAGAAGCCCGCGACGTAAGGCCTTCCGTGGGGGAGGACGGAAAACGCCGCGAGATCGATGGCGCTCGCGATGGGCACGGAGAAGGCTCCGCGCTGCGCGGTCTCGGACAAGTAACAGACCGGACCGCAGACGGAGACGCCGAAGCCGTCGTCGGGCGGTTTCCCTGTTTCGTCCAGGAAGCGCCCCGTGACGCTGCTCACGAAGTGTCCGCCGCTCGGCGTGCCGGCGTCCGAATCGAAGCCCGGCGGTTCAGCCGAGGCGGTGGGGCTCGTCCGCGCGGCCTTCGAGTTGCAGCCGCAAGCCAACGTCGCCGCCGTGAGCGCAATGGCGACTCGTCCACAACGTCTTGAAGGGTGCATCTTCGAGTTCCAGGACGGCGCGTCGAAGGGTCGCGTACGACGAACGACGCTCTCGAGAGTACGGTGGTCACGCCATTCGGTTATCGGTCGGTGCACCTATTCTAGCCTCGCGTTTCGCGCTTTTCGCGTGCAGGAAACTCGTCGAGGCTAGCGCCGCACTGCGTGACACGGCGTAGATGCGGATCATCGCGCATGGCGAGGCGCCGGCGACGAGGTGCGGTTTGATGTCGCACCCGCGCTTCCGCTGCTCCGCGCTGGCTCGACGTGGCGGGAGTCGGCGTGCTACGAAAGCCGGGCCGGGTACATGGGTCGTCCCGCATTCGTCGGCCATGAGCCGGTCGAAGTCACCGTCAATCTGTATGGAGCGATTTTCGGGTGTAGCGCCAGGCGACGACGACGCCTCTGCGCGACCGAGATCGAGCCAGAAATAGCAGTCGAAATGGCCACCACCGTTCGCCGCGTCGCTACCTCCGTTTCTACCCTTCTTGCGCTCTTCGCGTGCGCCGGCGCGTGCTCGAGCGGTTCCAAGTCCACCAGCAGCGGGGGCTCCTTCTGCGATTTCGGCCCCGCGTGCAAGGCGATCGTCAATGCCTGCATGCCGAAGGACGATGGCTCCCCGGGTACCGTCCACAATTGCCACATCGCGGGGATGGAGACGGGCATCGAATCCCAGTGTGAGCAGATGCTCAACAACTGCGTCACGGTATGCAACGCCGCCCCGGGCTTCGGGGACGCCGGCGGCTTCGACCCGGTGCCGAAGTGTGACGGCGGCACGTGAGCCGCCGACGTCGACTTCCGACCACCGAAGTGGCCGCTGCGCTTCTACTGTGCGACGGTGATCGCGTTGAAGGTCGGGCTCGTCGCCGAATCCGTCATCGGCCCCTTGACCTTCAGGACGAATTCCCACACGCCCGGCATCGATAGCGCGACGTTGTCCACGATGTAGACGCCATTACCCTGTTCGGTCACCGATGTACCGACGGGAGTGCCGTGTTTCATGACGGGCATGTATGGCGTCACCGTGATCGTCAACCCCTCGACTGGATTGCCGCTCGCGTCGGTGACGACCAGCTGCCCCTTGCAGTAGACGCCCACGTTCGGCGGTTGAACGGGCGTCGTCCTCACGGTGACGTTGAGCGCTTTGGACGCTGACTGGAACGTGAGCATCGGGCTCGTGGGAAACAGGAGCCCGCCGTCGGCTGCCGTGCCGCCGTCGGGGACCGAAATGCTCGTCGAGCTCGCAGCGGGTGAGGAATCCTTCCCGGTGCTCGGAGAGGCGTCGCTGGAGCACGCGGGCAGCACCGATCCGATGACGGCGAGCAAGAAACCAGCAGGAACTAGACGCCTCATCGTAACGGCTCTCCTTGGATCGTGTAGGTACGCGGTGCTTTCTGCGGTCGGAAAAAATGTGTGCAGCGCCGGATTCGCTGCGGCCGAAGTCGTGACGGCCTGATGCGAAGCTCCGTTCGAAGCACTAGTACTCTTCCTCGGCGCGAGCGGTTACGCAACCACGCGGGAAAAGCAGCGACAAATTGACGCAGCCTAACTTTGTTCCGTTCGTGTCATAGGCAGTTCGTCACTTGACTCACACGATGTCGGAGGACTTCTTGATGAAGATGGATCGACTTTTCGTTCGCAGGGCCGGTGTCGCGCGCGCAATTATTGTAGCGCTGACGGCGACCTCCACTTTTGCGGTAGCGAGCGGTTGTTCGAGTGACAACCCCAGTACGTCCGAGGACGCCGGTAGCGGCGGATCGACGAGCACAGGGGGTTCCACGAGCTCCGGTGGCTCCACGAGCTCCGGCGGATCGTCCGCGAGCGGCGGGTCGTCGAACGGCGGCTCCACCACGAGCTCCGGCGGATCGAGCAGCGGCGGCTCCAGTGGATCCACGGGCACCGGAGGCAGCGGAGCCACTTGCTCGTCTCCGGGCGGCCCCGTCACCGGCAAGGCGAACGACCAGTGCACGAGCGACGACGGAGGGATGATCACCCAGCCCACGGGCGCTTGCCAGATGGACACGGATAGCGACGCCGGGGCGGCGGTGCCGGAAGGCGACGGCGGCGTCGGCAGCGTGCTCGGCGGCGACTACGGCGCGACGAATTACGGGACCGAAGCGTTCGACGACGACTGCAAATACGACGTGTCGTGGTCGAGCACCGCCATTTGCGAGAACACGAACATCACGTTCACCGTGACCGCGAAGCTGCTCGCCAATACCGATTCTTCGGCCAAGACGCAGCACAAGGCGGGCGATCCGCTCACGGGCTCCGCGCCGTACCTCGAGGTCTTCAAGATCGAGTCGGACAACACGGTCCACCTCGCCCCGATCACCGCTCAGGTGCCGACCGAGACGAAGCCCGGGACCTACACCATCGGACCGATCAAGTTCGACGAGTCGGGACAGTGGATCGTACGCTTCCACTTCAACGAAGATTGCGCGGACGATCCGGAAGACTCGCCGCACGGGCACGCGGCGTTCTACGTCAACGTTCCTTGATGTAATTCGCTCGAAGCTGGCGCGCCGGCGCTCGAACGCGGCGCGCCAGTAGCTTTGTCGGTTCCCGGCGCGCTAGCATCGCTTCGAGGCGTAAGTTGTCACGACTCGTTGCTGAACGGACGAAATTGCTACGGCGAACTCCGGGGCTGCTGGTCGTGCTCTCGTCCTTCGCGTTGAGCGCCTGCGCTCACGTGGCGCCTTACGATCGCGAGCGACTGGCCGATCCCACGATGCAGCTCGACGACATGTCGGGGGCCGCGGAGGGTCACGTGCACGCGGTTCACGAAGGAGCGGCCGGAGGCTCGGTGGTCGCGGCGAGCGGGTGCGGTTGCAACTGATCCGCATCGTCGCGTTGAGCGGCGGGCTCGTGTTGGCCCGAGCCGCCAACGCCGACGAGGCGACGACTTCTGCAGATCGAGCGGCGGCGCCCGCGACGCCGTCGCCGATCGTCGGCCGAGCATCCATCGACTCGACCGCTTACACCGACAGCGATCACGTGACGGTGCAGACACCGGTCGCGAACGTCGAGGTCGGCGACCGCCTCGGCACGTGGAACGTGCACGGCCAGTACCTGGTCGACGTCATCACCGCCGCGAGCGTCGACATCGTGTCCACGGCTTCGCAGCATTGGCGGGAGGTCCGGCAAGCGGGTGAGGTCGGCGCGAGCTATCAGCCGGGCGACGTCGGCGGGCAGGTGTCCGGGGCGATCTCCGTCGAGCCCGACTATCACTCGCTCGCCGGAGGAGGGAGTCTCGACGCCGCGTTCGACGAAAAGAACGTAACCGCCCTGCTCGGCTATTTCTACGATCACGACACGATCGGACGAGCCGGAACGCCGTTCAGCGTCTTCTCGCACAACCTGGTGACGCACACGATCGCCGGCGGCGTGACGCTCACGCTGAACCACGCGAGCGTGCTCTCGCTCGTCAACGACCTCATCGTCGAGAGCGGCGATCAATCGAAGCCGTATCGTTACATCCCGATGTTCAGCCCGGACGTCGCGCCCACGATCCGCAAGGGCGCGTCCATCGACACCGTCAACGCCGAGCGGCTTCAAGAGCGTCCGCTCGAGCGCCTGCCGACGAGCCGAGACCGGTTCGCGCTGACGGCGCGCTACGGCTATCGCTTCTCGCACGGCACCCTGCGCGCCGAGGAGCGCGTCTACACCGATACATGGAGTCTCCACGCGTCCACGACGGAGCTCCGCTACTACGCGAACGTCACACGACGATTCATGCTCTGGCCGCTCCTGCGGGTCCACGTGCAAAACGGCGTCTATTTCTGGAGCCGTGCTTACGTGTCGACGCTCGGCGAGAACGGGGGGCTCCCGGAGTATCGCACCGGCGATCGAGAGCTCGGGCCGTTGGTGTCGCTGACCGGAGGCGGCGGCGGCAGCTACGGCGTCGGTCCGCACGCGGATCCATCGTCGCTCTCGGTGCGGCTTCAGTTGAGCTACATCCGGACGCAGTTCCTCGACGATCTGTACCTGACGTCGCGCGACGCGTTCATGGGCAGCTTGGGGATCGAGGGGGTGTTTCAATGATGCCGGCACGAACGCGAGCGGCGCTGTTCGGGCTTGCGGCGTATGCGTGCGTGGCGTGTACGACCAAGTACCGGGGCGAGACCGAAATCGTCGCGGGTCCGACGCAGACGAACTTCATCTATCTTTCGGAGGTCCTCGACTATTCCTGTGGCAACCTCGCTTGCCACGGCGCGGTCGGTCGCAATCTGCGCCTGTACGGAACCTACGGCAGGCGGCTCGACCCGAAGGACGTGGCCTGCGACCAGACGACGACCGCCGCCGAGATCCAAGCAAACTACGCTTCGGCGGCGGGCCTCGAACCGGAGTTGACCGCCGAGGTCGTTGCGGCCCTCAGCCACGCCGATATCGACGCCTCTCTCGACGCGGGAATCATTGAATCGGAGGTGGAGCGTCTGACCCTGGTACGAAAAGCCCGCGGCACCGAGTCCCACAAGGGCGGTACGGTCTTTAACGAAGGAAGCTTCGGCGATCGCTGCCTCGTATCCTGGTTCACCGGAACCATCGATTACTTGAGCTGCAGCAACCTCTTCGCCCACGCGCCCAAGGTCACATGCACTCCCGCTTGGCAATAGGAGCGCTGCTCCTCGCGATCGCCGGTTGCGGCGATCCGGTGCACGATCGCGCCGTGGACGCGCTCGGCCCGGAGAAGCCCGGAGTGCCGCCGGGCCCCGACCATCGGCCGGGACAGCCGTGCCTGACGTGCCACGGGGGCCAGGGGCCGTCGTCGTTCGTCATGTCGTTCGGCGGAACCGTCTACACGTCTCTCTCGGAAGACACTCCGGCGGGCGGCGCCATGGTGCACGTCCTCGACGATCGAATGCGGACGTTCGACACCCCCACCAACTGCGTCGGGAATTTCTGGATCCCGGCCCGGCAATTTCAGCCGGTGTTCCCGGCACAGGTGGCCATCCAGTGGGGATCGGCCACCGCGGTGATGCGGACGGAGATGCGACTCGACGGGTCGTGCAACTCCTGTCACGTGCAGCCGGAGAGCGCGAGTTCGCCCGGGCACGTTTGGATGCTCGCCGACGGAGTCACCGCGCCGGAGGTGTCGTGTCGGTGACCTTCAAAGCCGTCGTGGCGTCGTGGCTCGCTTGCAGCCTGGCCGCCGCTTGCTCGACCGAGGATCACGGAGACGGCGAGGGCTACCTCGGAGGAGAAGCCGGGGTCGTCACGTGCTCCGTCCAATTTCCGGACGGCGCGTGCACCGGACCGACCCCGAGCTTCGCGACGGACGTCGCGCCGATCCTGGACGCCCACTGCACCGGATGTCACAACCCCGACGGGGAATACCCATCCATCCGATTCGACACCTACGCGCAGTCCACGAACCGAATGCACATCTCGACGGCGCTCACGCTCGTGGGCTCCTGCCAGATGCCTCCGGCTCCGCTGCCGCCCGTCCCGAACGACGAAGCGAGTATCCTCTATTGCTGGGTCAGCTCGTGTCTTTCGGGAAAGTGCGTCAAGTGAGCTGGCGGATGACGGTCCGGCGAGGTGCGACGGCGCTCGGCTGGCGCCGCTGTGGGTCTTCCCGGAGGACCGAATTTTCCCGTGTTTACGCGGGTCGACGAGCGTCGCCGAGGGCGTGTGCTACTTGTTAACGTCCAAGGCTCATGCCGCGCAGTGCGTCGTCCGCGAATCGTCGTGGCATAGCCTTCTTGTCGGCGGCTCTGGCCGCCAGCGCTTGCACGAGCATCCTCGGCATCGACGGAGACTATTACGCCGATCGCGCCAGTTCGGGCGGCTCCACGTCCGGCGGCAAGACGAGCGCTTCCGGGGGCAAGACGGAAAACCCACCGACGACCGGCGGCACGACGAACAGCCCGCACCATGACGCCGGCGTGAGCGGAGGCGCGGTCGGCAAGGGTGGAACGCAACCGTCGATGGGCGGCGTCACCACGGATTCCTCGACGGGCGGCAAGACGAACGAAGGCAGCGGCGGCACCGAGACGGGCTCCGGAGGAACCGCCGCCGGGGGAGCGACGGAGGCCGGAGGAAGCGGCGGCGCTTCGGGCGCGGCTGGCGCGGGCGCGAGCACTGGCAGCGGCGGCAGCGGCGGCACGCCTCCGGAAGACGCCGGCGTGTGCCCGACGGGGACGCTCTCCGGAACGTACAGCGGCGCGCATCATCCCTCGACGGGTGGGACGGCGGTTCCGGCTCCCCTCGCCGGCAACATCTCCCTTCGTCTCACCACCGCGAGCAGTACGACTCGCATGATCACGGGAACGCTGACGTTCCCGATCGGCGCCGCGGTGGGCGGCCTCGCCGGTACGTTCCTCGGCACGTTCGACTGCAACAAGGGGACCGGCTCCTATGCGTTGCTCGACCTTCCGTACGCCGCGAGCGTGACGACGATCGTCCCGCCCGAGGCGGCGGTCCAGGTGGACGGAACCATCACGGTTCAGCTCGACACGAACGGCGGACTCAAAGGAACGTTCTCCATTCACGAAACGGTGATCGTCACGGCCACCGGCAGCGGCACCTGGTCCGCGAAGTGACGGCGCTCGGCGCGCTCCGAGACGGGCGGCGCCAGCAGAACGGTCGTAGAGTGCGGCACCACCCATGTGCCGCAACATCAAGACCCTGTTCAATTTCGAGCCGCCGGCGACGGACGAAGAAATCTACGATGCGTCGCTGCAGTTCGTTCGCAAGCTGAGCGGCTTCACGCATCCGTCGAAGGCCAACGCCGCCGTGTTCGATCGATCCGTCAAGCAGGTGGCCAAAGTCGCGCGGTCGCTCATCGACTCCCTGGAGACGGACGCGACGCCGAAGAACCGCGAGGAAGAAGCCGAACGCGCCCGCGAGCGCTCACGCCAGCGGTTCGGGGACCGTCCTCGAGCGCCATAGCCTCTCTTCCGAGCCTCGCTCAAGTCGAGCCTAGCGCGCGATCTCCACCTTCGTGCCGTCGGCGAGACCGGGGGTCGAAAGCTTCAGCACCTGTTCGCCGCCTTGAAGGCCGCTCGAGATGCGGACGGTCGCGCCGAGGTCCTGCTCGATGACCACGGGCGTGAGGTGCACCGCGCCGTCGGGCTGCACGATCTGCACGCCGACACCCTTCGCGTTCGTGAGCACCGCCGTGGCGGGGAGCTCGTAAGTGCGATGCGGCGTCGGCAGCGTGAGGGCGGCCTCGGCGTACATGCCGGTCAAGAGCTGGCCGTCGGGGTTCGGAACGCGAATCTCCGTGCTGAGCGTCCGCGACGCCGGATCCAGCGCGCCGGCGGTGCGCGACACCGTCCCCTTGAACACGCGACCGGGAAATTCACGCACCGAGACGGCGACGTCCAGGCCCGCCGACACGCCGGGCGCCGCGTCCTGCGGCACGTCGACGAAGACGCGCACCGGATCCAGCGCCGCGAGCTTGAACAGCGGCGCGGAATTGCCGGAGACGACCAGCGCGCCGCGGTCGATCATGCGCGCGGTGATCGTCCCGGCGAAGGGCGCGGTGACGGTAGCGAACGACTTCAGCTGTCCGAGCCGCGCCAGGTTCGCGCGCTGGGTGCGCACGGTGGCGTTCGCGACCTCCACGTTCGCGACGTCGACGTCCGCTTGCGCGGACCGCTCGTCGAGCTCCTGCTTCGTCGCCAGCCCTTCTGCGGAGAGCTTCTTGTATCGATCGAGGCTCGACTTCGCCAGGTCGCGCGTCGCGGTCGCCTGCTTCACCGACGCTTCGGCCTGCGCGAGCTGCGCGCTCGCCTGTAAGATTTCCTGATCGAGATCCGGCGTTTCGATCAGCGCGAGGCGCTGGCCCGCCTTCACCTTGTCGCCGATGTCGACGTCCCACTCTTTCACGAAGCCGTTGGCGCGCGAATAGATCGTCGTCTCTTCCAGCGCTTTGACGTTGCCGGGGAGCGTGATGGAGTGAGAGCTCGACCCTTCCTTCGGAGCCACGACGGCGACGCGGGGCGCGGCGGTCTGCTCGGCGACGGTCGCCTGGACCAGCGCCGTTCGCGCTTGCACCTTGGGTAGGTAGCCGACCGCGAAGAGCACTCCGAGCACCAGCACGACCCCGAGCAGCACGAAGGCGACGCGCGTGCCCGACACCTTCGCCGGCTCGGGTAGCGCGAATCCGATCTCGTCGTTCGCGGCGGATCGCTCGTGGGGGAGCGCGGCTTTTGCGCTGGGCGGGACGACGACGGGTTCGCTGCGAGAGGTCAAGCTTCCTCCAGGGCAGAGTCTAGCTCATGGTCCGTCACCGGGGCCTTGGCGCGCATGGCGGAATACATGACCGGAACGAAAAACAGTGTCGCGAAGGTGGCGACCAGGAGGCCGCCGATGACGGCTCGCCCGAGCGGCGCGTTCTGTTCGCCGCCTTCGCCGAGGCCGAGCGACATCGGGAGCATGCCGAGGATCATCGCCAGGGCGGTCATCATCACGGGCCGAAGCCGCGTCATGCCGGCGGCCAGGGCCGCTTGCTTCGCGTCGAGCCCGTGCCCGCGGCGACCGTTCGCGAAGGTGACGACCAGGATGCTGTTCGCCGTGGCGACGCCCACGCACATGATGGTGCCCATCAGCGCCGGCACGCTGAGCGTCGTGTGCGAGAGGAACAGCATCCAGGCGATGCCGGAGATGGCCCCGGGCAACGCCATCAAGATGATGAGCGGGTCGAGCCACGACTGGAAGTTCACGACCATGAGCAGATAGACGAGCACGACGGCGAAGCCGAGGCCGTAGGCGAGCCCCTGGAACGACGAGCGCATGCTCTCCGCCTGCCCCTTGACCTTCAACGTCGTGCCGCGCGGCAGATGCGGGCGCTCGTCCTTCAGCACCTGGTCGACGGCCTCGGCGACGGAACCGAGGTCCGCGCCGTCGACGTTCGCCTGGACGTCGAAGGTCCGCGCGACGTTGTAGTGAGTGATGTTCGTCGGACCGGCGGCGCGGGTGATGTCCGCGACGTTGGACAGGAGCACGGGCTCGGGGATGCCCGGAGTCGACAGCGGCGTCGAACGGAGGCTGTCCAGCGAATCGATGATCGGCTGCGGGGTCTGCACGGCGACCAGGTACTGAACGCCGCGCTTCGGATCCAGCCAGTAGCTCGGCGAGACCTGGCCGCTCGACGAGAGCGACACCAGCAAATCGTTCGCGACGTCGCGCTCCGTCAGGCCGAGCCCCTGGGCCATGGTGCGGTTCACGTCCACGCGCAGCTCGGGGCGATCGATGACCTGCGCGAGGTGAACGTCCGCCGCACCCGGTATCCGCGCCAGGCGCTCCGCGAGGTGCTCTGCGACGGCGTACGTGTCCCCTTCCTTGCCGACGCCGCCGAGGACCTGCACGTCGATGGGCGCGGCGATGCCGAAGTTCAACACCTGCGTCGAGATGTCCGGCGCCAGGAAGAAGAACGTCGTATCCGGGTAGGCGCGGTGAAGCTCCGCGCGGAGCTTGCGCACGTAGTCCGCCGTCGGCGCGTGACCGGGGCGGAGCGCGATGTAGATCTGCCCGTCCGCCGACGAGATGAGCGCGCCCTCGCTGAGCGAGAGGTTCAACCCGCTGTAGGGCGTCCCGAGGATGTCGAGCATCGTGTCGATCTCGCGCGGCGGAACGACGCTCTTCACCGTGCTCTCGATGCTGGCGAAGCGCTGCTCGGTCTCCTCGATGCGCGTGCCGGGCGCGCCGCGCACGTGGAGCTTGATGAGCCCGGCGTCGACGGTGGGGAAGAAATCCTCCCCGACGAGCGGCAGCAAGCACAGCGACGCCGCGACGAAAGCCCCGAAGGCGCTGACCGCGAAGCCGCGGTGCTCGAGCGCGAGCGCCAGAACGCGCCCGTAGGCGTCGCGCAGCCGTTCGAAGCCGCGATCGAAAGCCGCGAGGAAGCGCAGGCCGAGGTGCGGCTTCTTGCTTCCGTGCGCGGCGTGACCTGTGTGCTCGTGTCCTGGCGCGCCGCCGTGCGCCGCGTCGGGGTGGGCTTCGGCGCGCAGCAGGTAGCGCACCATCGTCGGCACCAGGGTTCGCGACAGGAAGTACGACGTCATCATCGCGAACACGACGGCGAGCGCGAGGGGGACGAACAGGGACTTCGCGGCGCCGGTGATGAACGCGACCGGAACGAAGACGATGCAGATGCACAAGGTGGAGACGAACGCCGGCACGGCGATCTCTCCCGCGCCGTCGAGGATGGCGCGGAAGATCGGTTTGTTCATCGCCAGGTGGCGGTGCACGTTCTCGAGCTCCACCGTCGCGTCGTCCACGAGGATGCCGACCGCGAGCGACATCCCGCCCAGGGTCATCACGTTCAACGTGTGGCCGAGGGCCGCGAGCCCGATGATGGCCACGAGGATCGAGAGCGGGATGGAGATGATGACGATGAGGGTACTCCGGAAGCTCCCGAGGAAGACGAGCAGCATCAGAGCCGTCAGGCCCGCCGCGATCACGGCTTCCTTCAGCACGCCGTCGACCGCCGCGCGGACGAACACGGACTGATCGAACAGGAGCGATGCCTTGAGCTCCTTCGGCAAGCGCGCGAGCGTCGTCGGCAGCATCTCGCGCGCGGCCTTGGCGACGTCGAGCGTGCTGGCGTTGCCGTTCTTGAGCACGCTCATCAAGACCGACCGCCGGCTGCCGACGTGCACCATGTTCGTCTGCGGCGCGTACCCGTCGCGCACGTTCGCGACGTCGCGCATGTACACGATGGTGCCGTCGACGGTCTTGATCGGTAAATTGGCGATCTCGTCCAATATTTCCGGGCTCGCGTTCAGGATGACCGGATACTCCTGCGTCCCGATCTTCGCGGTGCCCGTCGGCAGAACGACGTTCTGCAAGCCCAGGGCGTTGTTCACGTCCTTCGCCGACAACCCGCGCGAGTAGAGCCGCTGCGGGTCGATGTCGATCATGACCTGGCGCTGCTTGCCGCCGTAAGGCCACGGGAGCTGCGCGCCCGGGATCGTCGCCAGATCCGCGCGCACGAAATTGGTTCCGTAGTCGAAGAGCTGCTGCTCACTGAGTGAGTCGCTCTCGAGCGCCACCTGCATGATGGGCACGTTCGACGCGCTGTACCGGATGATGAACGGCGGAGTGGTGCCGGGCGGCATCTGCCGCACCACGGGCTGCGCGATCGCGGTGACCTGCGCGGTGGCCGCTTCGATCTTCGCGCCCGGCTGGAAGAAAATCTTGATGACGGCGACGCCGGAGAGCGTCTGGCTCTCGATGTGCTCGATGTCGCTGACGGTCGTGGTGAGCGCGCGCTCGAAGTTCGAGACGATGCGCTTCTCCATCTCGTCCGGCGACAGCCCGCCGTAGTTCCAGACCACCGAGATGACGGGGATGTCGATGTCCGGAAAGATGTCCGTCGGCATCCGCAGGATCGTAAAAACCCCGAGGATCACGATGAGCATCGCCATCACGACGAACGTGTACGGGCGTCTCAACGCGAGCCGGACGATCCACATCGGGGGTGCTTCCCATAGGGTCGACCGGACGCGCCGTCCAATACACCCGAAGGGTCCTGTAATACCTGGTGGGTATCACAGGACCGGTCCGGCGACTGAAGCCGTGGCGGCGGCACGAGACTCGGGCCGTCACGCCACCGGCGGAGACATCACAGGCAGGGCTGGTCGTTCTTCGCCGCGACCTGCGCCCAGTTCTTGTCGGTCATCGGGAGCGCCTTGAACGCCTTGCAGGCGTTGTTGTCCCCGAGGAGCTTCCACCGGAACCACGGGATCGAGACCTCTTCTTCCTCGTTGTTCGGCACGGGGATGTGCGTCGCGCCCGCGTAGGTCCAGAAATACGCCTCTTCGGTCTTGGCGGTGGCGTCGTACGCTTCCTGAACCCAGGTCTGCGCGACGAGGCCGTCCGTCCCTAGCCCGCTGAACATGAACATCGGCGATTTGATCCCGCCGTAGAGCGCTTGCCAGGTCGTGCCCGTCGGTTGCGTGCCGAAGCCGCTCGCCGGTTCCATCGCGAGCCCGGCGTAGATGTCCTTGTCTCCATACTTTTTCTCGGCGAGCGCCAGCACCGTGAACGCCGCCTGGCCGCCCTGCGAGTGGCCGGTCGAGCCGATCTTGTTGTCGGCGAGATCGGGGAACATCGAGAAAGCCGTATCGATCGCTTGCAGGCCCTCGTTGCCCGAGCCGGTGTTCGGGGTCTCGTAGCAGCAGGTCAAGAAGCCTTGCGACGCGAGGCGCTGGAGCGCAGGCTGGTAATCGGCGCAGACTGCGCCCGTGCCGTTCGCGAGGTGAACGACGGGGACCTTGCATCCCATGGGCACGCTCGGAACATAGAAGTTGATGGAGCCAACCAACTTCGACGTGACCATGAAGGGGCCGTCCTTCGTGAAGTCGGTAACGGTGTCCAGACAGGCGCCGTGGGGGATGCTTCCCGTCCCACCGGCTGCGCCCGCCGCACCGGCGGCACCCGCTGCGCCGGTGTCCGTGGAGCCGCCGGCGCTCGCGCCGCCGCTGCTCGCGGAGGTGCCACCGCCGCTCGGAGCGCTTCCGCCTGCACCGACGGATCCGCCGCTCGCAGCGGTGACGCCGCCATTGCCGGAGGGAGCGATGACGCCGCCGGCATTGCCGCTGCCGGACGGAGGAGACACCGTGGCCGCTCCGGTCCCCTGCGCGAGCGATCCACCCGAACCGGTCGCCGGCGTACCGCCGCTTCCAACCACCGTCGACGGGGTTGCACCGGCGCCGACGAAGGCCATGCCGCCTGCTCCTCCGATGGCGTCGCTCTTGTTGCTGCTGCTGCAGCCGAGCACGCCTGCGCATCCCACGACGAGAATCCCCGACGAAAGGCTTAGCTTTCTCATGAACGTCTTTCTGCAAGGCGCCGATGCACACAGCGTCGGCGTCAGGTCTTCACCCACGAGAAAGGTAGCTTCTGGGGCCCTCGTCCATCGCACCTTCTCCCATCAATGTTTGAGCGTCCGCAATCAGCGCTACCGAGTGTGTGGAAGACGGCGTTGTGGGTGCACGCGAAGCGAGCTCGGCGATGAAATCGCGCAGGCGTGAGCTCGGGGGCAACGCGTCGCGGAACGCGACACGTCGCGACGACTCGCGCTGTCGCATGGATCATTCGCGGCCGCGTCCGCGCGGGCTGGTTACGCTGTGTGAGCGCTACGATGCAAAACTAGGCGTCGAAATGACGACGCCTACGCGTGCACCAGGTGCGGATACTTTCGCGATATCGGAGCGGCGCGGCGCTCGTCTTCCCTGATCATGGAGCTCAGACACCTGCGTTACTTCGTCGCCGTCGCCGAAGAGCGGCATTTCGGCCGCGCCGCGAGGCGCTTGCACATGGCGCAACCGCCGCTCAGCCGTCAGATCCAGGCGCTCGAGACCGAGCTCGGCTTTCCGCTGTTCCAGCGCTCCCGGCGCAGCGTCGAGCTCACGCCGGCCGGCGCGGTGCTGCTCGAGTACACGCGCCGGCTCTTCACGGATCTGGACCGAGCCGTGCACGAAGCGCGACGCGCGCACGCCGGTGAGACGGGTTACATCTCGATCGCGTACCTGTCGTCGCTCGCGTACAGCGGGCTCACGGCGCTGCTGCGCGCATTTCGCGAACGGCTGCCGGACGTCGAGGTGACGCTCCGCGAGCTCTCGCCGGCCGCGCAGCTCGACGCGCTGAAGGACGGCAACCTCGACGTCGGATTCGTTCGCGGTCCGATCGACGACCCGTCGATCGCGCACGAGTGCGTCCGCCGCGAACGGCTGCTCGTCGCGCTCCCGCCGGATCATCCGATGACGTCGAAGAAACGCCTCCCTCTTTCGGCGCTGGCGAACGAATCGTTCGTGATGTTCCCGCGCGCACGCGCCGCGGCTTTCTTCGACAGCCTGATCACGATGTGTCACGAGGCGGGCTTCTCGCCGCGCATCGTCCAGCAAGCGCCGCAGCTCGACATCGTGAGCCTCGTCGCCGCGGGGTACGGCGTCGCGATCCTTCCGGAGTCGATCCGCGAGATGCGGCGCCCCGGCGTGGAGCTGCGGCCCATCATAGGCGCGCCCTTCATCGACTTGCTCGCCGCGTGGCGCGCGTCGAACGCCTCGCCCGTCCTGCGCACCTTTCTCGACGTCATGCGCAACGTGGGCACCGAGCCGTCGCGGCCCTTCGAGTGACGAAGCAGGGGCACCTTGGCATCGTCGTTGCGTTGTGGCGTGCACACGTGAACGCGCCCGCGGAACAATTCGCAACGCCCTTGATCGGACGCACGCTATGCGATGCCTACCGGATCACGGCGGAGCTCGGCGGCGGCGCGATGGGCATGGTGTACGAGGCCGAGCAGATCCGGCTCAAGCGGACGGTCGCCGTCAAAATTCTGGCGGAAAAGTACCGTGGAAATCTGGCGGTCCTGAGGCGCTTTCACAACGAAGCGCGGGCGCTGGTGATGCTCGACCACCGAAACGTCGTACGGATCATCGACTTCGCGATCGCCCCCGACGGACGTCCGTTCCTGGTGATGGAGCGGCTCTACGGAACCACGGTCGGCAATCTCCTGGAAGCGGGACGGCGGTTCTCGGTCGAGGGCACGCTGGCGATCGCCGGGCAGGTGTGCGACGCGCTCGTAGAAGCGCACGGTCAGGGCATCTTCCATCGGGATCTCAAGCCGGAGAATCTGTTCCTGGTCGACACGCCCGCGGGGGAGACCTTCGTGAAGGTCCTCGACTTCGGCATCTGCCGGCTCCCCGAATCGGAAGGTCCGCGCGTGACGTCGAACAGCGAGGTGCTCGGCACGCCGGAGTACATGTCCCCGGAGCAAGCGATGGGGCTCGGGGATCGGGTGACCGGACGCGCCGATCAGCACGCGCTCGCGGTCGTCATGTACGAGATGCTCTCCGGTGTTTCGCCCTTCGCCTCCGACGACGTTCAAGAGGCGCTCGAGAAGGTCTCGTTCCACATGCCGCCGCTCGTCGGCACGCTCGTGCCGAACGTGCCGGAGAGCCTCTCTCGAGTGCTCCATCGGGCGCTGTCGAAGGATCCACACGAGCGATTCCCGGGTATCGACGCGTTCGTGAAGGCGGCGCGAGCCGCCGCGGACGAAGGCAAACCGCACAGCATCATCCCCGTGTCGCGGAGCACGCGCCCGAAGGCGCTCCCGCTCTCGGCGACGTTCTCTGCGGACGACCCGGTCCGCACCATCGCGCTCTTGCTCGGCCGCATCCGGCAACAAGCATTGTCGGGCGATGGCAAATCCGCCGCCGCGCTCGCGGCGACGGCGCTCGACGCGGCGGCCGTGAGTGACGACCAAGCGGTCCTCGCGCTCGTCGACGTCGCGCGCCCCGTGCTCGAAGGCGTGTTCCACAAGCTCCTCGAGCCCGTCGACCGCGCCGTCGTGGCCCGGCCTTCGCCGGCGCTCGTCGACCGGGGGCTTTCGGAGGCGCACCGCGCGCTCCTTACCGCCACCAAGCCACAGACGACCATCGCCGACCTGCTACACGGCGCGAACATGCCGCGCCTCGACGTCGTTCGCGCCCTGGTCGAGCTCGAGTCGCTCGGCGCGCTCGAATTCCGGCTCGCGGTGCCGCGTCCGCGTTCCTACGAGCCGCCCGCGCCGGCGAGCCGCGCCCCCGCCTCCGCGCAGATCGCGCGGCGGCTGCGCGAAGCCTGAGTCAGCGCTCGGCTCGAGCGAGCTATACCCTCGAGCTCGCTTGGGCTACTCGTCCGGCGATGGATGGCGAGCGGCGTCCGCGAGCGCGGCTCGACCGATGGACCTGGCCGGGGCTCTTCGTCGTCGCGATCTCCATCGTCCTATTGCGGGTGCAGCCGAGCCGCATGCACGAGCTGCCGCGCGGCATGCTGACGCCGGTGGTCGCGCTCGAGCTCGCGCGCACCCCGGAAGAAGTCGAACGCATCTTCGGCCGTGATCCCGAGGAACGCGCTCGCTTCGACGTGCGAATGACGCGCGCGACGTTCATCGATTTCGCGTTGCTCGCGACGTACGGGATCTTTCTCGCCGGCGTCGCCTACGAGCTGTCGCGCGACGGCTCGTACGCCGCTCGGGCCGGCGTGGTCCTCGCGCTCGGCGCGGCGGGCTTCGACGCCGCGGAGAACGCACAGCTCTTGCGGATCTTCGCCAATCTGGGCGGCGACTACCGGGAGGCGGTCGCGACGCTCTCGTACGTGACGTGGGGCAAGTGGTGGTGTCTCGGCGCGTATTTCGTCGCCGTGGCGCGCGCGGCTTGGACCTTCGGCGGCTTCGCGCGCGCGGCGTGCGTGTGCGGCGTCATCGGAGCCGCCGCATCGGTCGTCGCGCAGCCGCTGCGCGGCGTCGCGGCGGAGATCATGTTGAACGGGACGTCGGTCGGCATCGCGGGCCTCGTCGTCGCGTCGTATCGACAGCGCATCGAGGTGCAGCGCCGCGTGAAGAAGCCGTGACGGCGACTCGCGCACATCTACGCACCTTTTCTCACCCTCTGTCGTGTCGGCGAGCCCGCGCCCTGGGGCGCGCACGTATTTCTCCGCGAGTCGTTCAAGGAACCCTGCGGGGAACCGTTCACGCGGGGGTATGGCTCTCTCGGTAGCGCCCAACGCGGCCGTGTCGGCTCTCGCCGGCGTCCGCGCCGCGTCCGCGCGGCTGAACAAGGCCGCCGCGAACGTGGCAGCGGCGAGCCTGCCACAAGAGGACACCGTTACCATCTCGGACGGAGCCCGAGCCGCGGCGGCGCAGGGCGGCGACACGTCGTCTCACGACATCGCCTCCGCGATGATCGACCTGCGCGTCGCTCGCTACCAAAATGCCGCGTCGATCGCCGTCCTCCGCACCTCCGACGAGGTGACCGAGGACGCGCTGAAGATCGGCAAGCCTGAAAATCAGCGCTGAATTGGCGGACAACGGTCAGAATTTTCACAGGAAGGCGGAAGAGCGGAAGGATTTTTGGGTTGAGGCGGATCTGAACCCCGCTTCCGACCTTCCCTTCTTCCTGTGAATCCCCTCTGCTGACCGGCGCGGATCGATTCAGCTAGCGCGCCAAATTCTACGGAGGGTGCGCGATCCTGCTCGAGCTTGCGGCCGTGACGGGGCCGCGCGGCCGTCTCTTGCCCGGCGCGTATTGAAAGTAACCGGCGCCTATCTTAATTACTCTCCATGGCCGACGGCAGAAAGAGGGCCACGAGAGGCCGGCGGGCGCGCGCGCCCGCGATTGACCTTCGAGCACGCATCCTCGAGGCGTTTTCGGTGCGCGCGAAACAGGTCGGCATTCGCGGCGTGATGATGGCCGAGCTCGCCGGCGAGCTCCGGATGAGCGCCGCGACCCTGTACAAGCACTTCCCCTCGAAGGAGGCGCTCGCGATGGCTTGCGTCGAGCGGTGGGCGCACGAGCTCGGCGCCGCGGAGGCGACGAAGCGCGATCCAAAGCACCCGCGCGGCGGATTCGATCAGTTCATGCACTGGATCGACGCGTGGGCCACCGCGAACGCCGCGCTGTCACCCGTGTTCCGTCGCGATCTCGAGGCCGATTACCCGGTGGTCTGGCAGCGCTACCGCGAAGTCGTCAAGGAGCGAAAGACGAAGGGCGCCGCTCTCCTGCGCCCGTTGCTCAAGCCGGATCTCGACAAGAACGTCGCGCTCGCCGTTCTCGACGTGATCTTCACGGCGGTGCTGCGACCCGAGTTCGCCGACCAGCTACGCGTCTCGCGTCACGACGCGATCCGCAGCGCGGTGACCATCTGGGCGAGCGGCGCGCTGGACCGCAGCGCCAAATTGCACGCCATCCGAGGCGGCAAGAATGAATGAGCTAGCACGCCAGCCCGAAGACGCGATCCGGTCTTCGAACGAAGGCGACCGCGGCTGGCTACGGCAAATTCTGGGTGATGCTGCTTCCGTCCGGCGACGGGAAGTAGATGCCGTTGAAAATGCACATCTCGTTCGTGTTGGCCGATTCGCCGAACGTGAGCGTCATGCCCGTATCGTTCTGAAACGTGCAAGCCCAGGTGATCGTCGTACCGCTGGCTATCTCCATCGGCGGATCGAAGGTGGTGGGCGTGGGGCCGTCCCAGTCCGTCGACTCGAAGAGCTTCCTTCCGTCGTCGGTCTGCGACGTGAACTCCAGGGCGTGCAGGTGCATGTGGCTCACGGCCGTGAGCAGCTTGATGTCCGACGTGAGCGCCCACGACTTGGTCTGCGTGCTCTTGCCCGGTGGAACCATCAAACCGAGGTTGTTCAAGAAGACGCCGCCGGCCTTGATCGGGATCTTGTCCGCGTCCACGTATTGCATGGAGAATGTCGCCTTCACCTGCAGCGGGTCGGACGTCGTGTTCAGGTAGTGAACCTGCAGCCGCAGGCCGTCCGTCCCGGGGAGGAAGCGACCAACCCCC
Organism: Polyangiaceae bacterium; assembly: GCA_035547195.1. Taxonomy (GTDB): domain Bacteria; phylum Myxococcota_A; class Polyangia; order Polyangiales; family Polyangiaceae; genus DASZVB01. The sequence goes on along the minus strand of DASZVB010000049.1, from coordinate 15,917 downwards.
GAAGGATAGGTGGTCTCTTGTGTCGGCGTCTGCGAAGCGTGCACGAACTCGTGCGCCTCGAGACCGCCCGCCGGACAATCCATGATCGCCGCCGTGGTCAGGTTCTCCATACGGAAAGCGGCGAAGTGGTGCGACCCCTTCGTCATGACCGACTTGCTCTCCGTGATCGCGATGTCTTTGCCGAAGGGGTTCACGAAATCCTGACACTTGTACAGCTCGCCGCCGGGCGGGACATCGATGGTGTCCATCGTCATTTCGTAACTGGAGGTTTGGCTGGTTTGCCCGACGGGCGTCTGCGCGCTCTGGCCGCTGTGAGCGCCTTGAGCGCCGTCGTTGCCGGCGCACGCGACGAGACCGATGGGCAACCACATCAACGCCGCGACGCCTCGATGGCTGCAAAAGATCTTAGTGACCATGTGAATCACTCCGTTCGGTACAAACAACGCCGCGGAATCCCCAACGCCGAGTTTGTGCCGATTCTTATAGTTGCGCCTGACAACAAAGGCGAGGGCCTTTCGAGAGATTCAGGTGAAGCCTAACGATTCTACACTTTCAGTTCGGCTGCTGTGGCCGTTCGCGCGTGTGCTCACCGCGAGCCCTCGCGCGCTCGCGGCGTTGCGCGAGAGCGCGTTGCCGGTCGACTTCGCCAACCCCGCAGCGCGCGTCCCCCGCTCCACGGTCGTCGAGCTGCTCGAGCGATGCGCGACGATGACCGGTGACCCGCTGCTCGGTCTTCGCGCGGGCGCCGCCACCGACTCCGGCGACGGCGGCGTGGCCGAAGCCGCGGCGCGAACCTGCGCGACGCTGGGCGAGGCGCTCGAGTGCGCGCGACGGCACTTTCGACTGCTGAGCGACGAAACGGAGCTCGTGCTCGTGGACGACGGCACGACGACGACCTGCGAGTTTCGCGCGATGTTCCCGTTGCACGAGCAGCATCTGGCCAACGACTTCGCGGTCGCGAGCTTGCTCTCGTTCATCGAACGCAACACTTCTCGCGTCGTCGCGCCTGCCGAGATTCGGCTCGCGCACGAGCGACCGGTGCACGCGTCCGAGTATCCGCGCGTGTTCCACTGCACCCGGATCATCTTCAACACGGAACAGAACGCCGTCGTAATCGGCAACGAACACCTCTCCGCGCCCATGGTCCATTCGAACCCCGCCGCGGCGAGGGCTTTCGATCTCCACGCCGGCGAGCTCGTGGAGCGGCTTCGCTCCACTGCCCCCACTTCTCGCCGGGTGCGGGAACAGATCGCGCGGTCACTGGGAGACGGCACCGCGAACATGAAGGTCACCGCCGAGCGGCTGGCGATGAGCGAAGCGACCTTGCGGCGCCGGCTCCAGGACGAAGGCACGACGTTCGCCGACGTGCTCGGAGACATGCGGCGCGAGCTGGCCCTCCACTACCTGGAAGAGCAGTCGATCCGGCTCTCGGACATCGCGTCGAGGCTCGGCTACGGAAGCGCGACGGCGTTCGACCGCGCCTTTCGCCGATGGACCGGCGCGACGCCGGGAAGATACCGGGACGAACGCCTCCGCGTCGCGGCGCGCGCGGCCGGACAAAACCGCGCCCACCGCGCGGCATCGTAGGAGCTCTTCGACCGTGGCGTTCTTCGAGGCGAGAACCGAATCCAGAGTCTCCGTTCGGCTGCTCTGGCCGCTCGCGCGCCTGCCGGCGTTCAGCGAACGGCTCCTGGAGCTGTGCTCGAGCTTCGGCGTGCCCGCGCGGGACTTCGGCAAATCGGACGTGCGTGTCCCGCATCGCCTGCTCCTCCGCGCGCTCGAAGAGGGTGTCCGGGCGACCGGCGATCCGCTCTTCGGCGGCCGCGCCGGGAGCAGCATCGAGCCCGTCGACTTCGACGTGGTGGAATACGCAGCGCGGTCCAAGCCGACGTTGCGCGACGTGGTGAGCACGCTCTCGCGGTTTTTCCGTCTGCTCCACGGAGGACGAGAGCTCGAGCTCGTGGACGACGGGCGCGAAGCCGAGCTCCGACTCCACGTCACCGACGGCGTGCAGCAGCCGCCCGCGGCGAACGACTTCGTCATCGCGGCGACCTCGACGTTCTTGCATCGCAATTCGACGCCGCAGGTCCGGCCGGTGCGGATCGCCTTCGCGCACACGCGGCCCGCCTACGCCGCGTACTACGACTGCTTCGGAGCAGACGTCGTGTTCGATGCGCCGCGCGACGCCATCGTGCTCCGCAGCGTCGATCTCGCGACTCCCGCGCCGTGGCCGAACGCCGACGTCGCGCGCGCCTTCGAACGAGAAGCCGAGAAGCTCGCGGAAACCCTCGTCGCGAACGACGACGTCGCCGGCCACGTCCCCGGTCTCGTCGCGAGACTGTTCGACTCGGGCAACGTCACGATGGTCGAAGCGGCGCGCCGTCTCGGCGTGAGCGTCGCCACCCTGCGCCGTCGCATCCGCAGGCACGGCACGACGTTCAATGAGATCGCCAGCGACGAGCGGCGCAAGCTCGCGGAGCGGTACCTGAGCAAATCGAGCCCGAGCATCGGTGAGATCGCATTTCTCCTCGGCTTCAAAAACCCTTCCGCGTTCAGCCGCGCCTTCAAGAAGTGGCGCGGAGTTTCGCCCAGCGAATACCGCCTCAACGGGACCGCTCGCGGCGCGGCATTCGACGGGCACTGAGCGCAACTTAATTGCGCGATCGAATCCCCGCGCAGTCTCTGATCCGTTGCCTGCTCTCCCTGCGAAGTGAGTCGTTTCAAGGCCTCTTCGGCGCGTCCGCGTGGCGGAACCGTGTCATCGCCACTTCGGCGCGTCCGCGTGGCGGAACCGTGTCATCGGCGCATCCGTGTGGCGGAGCCGTGTCATCGGCGCTTCGGCGCGTCCGCGTGGTGTTAGGGCGTGTCGCCGCCGCTGACGAGAAGGTTCGTATACTTACTACATCCATCGTGACCGCGATACCGGCGTCGATGTGAAGGAACTCATGGTCGCGTTCACCCGGCGCTCGGACAAAGGAGCCGTTCGCCTCGTCGCGCGGCGGATCGCCGCTTCCCGGCCACGGAGAAATCTGAAGCGACGGATCCGCGAGCTCTTCTATACTCACGAGCCGTGAAGCGCTCGCGCACGGATATTGTGGCATCCACGAAGCAGCGGCGGGAAATGGCATATCCCTTCGTGCTGGACGCACTCGACGAGCACGAACCGACGACTCGCCCCTTGTTCGGCAGCACCGCGGTGTATCTCGGCGAACGCGTGCTGTTCATCTTGCGGAAGAAGGGTGACTCCGACGACGGCGTGTGGGTAGCGTTCGACGAAGACAGGGAGGCGGACGCCCTCGCGGCGCTGCCGAACCTGGCGAAGATCACGCGCCTGCCCAACGTGCGCTGCTGGCGCAAGCTCGCCGAAAGCAGCGCCGACTTCGAAGACGACGTGCTCGAAGCTTGTCGGCTGGCGACCGCTCCGCAGGGTCCACTCGGCAAGATCCCAATTCGCCAAAAAGCCAAACGCTCGAAGGAGTCCAAGAAAAAACCCGCCCGGCGCGCCGAGAAGCCCCGGTCGATCGTGCGTGCTCCACCCCGTCGCTCGCGTTGAGTGCGGATGTGTGCGTATTGCGCGCACCAGAGCTTCGCGCGCCACGTGCGGTATGCTTTCGAGTCGTCCTCCTATGGATGAACCATTCCCCCTCGACGAAACGCTCCCGGTTCTCCCTGGAACGAGTCCGTTTCACGTCAGGGGCATCTACTACATCCGCGTGCGGGACCACGCGAAGAGCTTGCCCGGCGGGATGACGCAGTTCCTGGACGAGCTCGTCGACGCCCGGGTGCGCGATTTCATCCAGCAGCCGTTTCACTTCATGACCTGGTACGACGCCTTCCCGACGCTGCCCTGCGGGATGGCGCTCGCGCGCATTCGCGGCCGACCGATCGAGCCCTTCATGCGCGAGACCGGACGGCAGTCGATGCTCCGGCTCGCCCCGAGCATGTTCCGGCTCTTCTCGCGAATCGGCGGTCCGCGGCTCGCGGCCGCGCACGCTCCACGCCTGTTCCGGAACTACTTCGACTTCGTGGAGTTGAGAATGTACGGCGTCAACGATTGTGAAGGACGCGGCGTCGCCTCCGGGATTCCACGATACGCGGCCGCCGCAATCGTGAATCAAGCCATCGGACTCACGACCGGTGGACTGGAAAGCCTGGGCGCCACCGACGTACAGGCCTCCTACCGCGACGTGCGCGTCAGCGGCTCGAACGGCGGGTTCCCGACCATGACGTTCACCGCGGACTTCCGCTGGTCCCTCCAGACCCTCCGGCTCGCTTGGATGAATCGAAACCGTTCGTAGCTTGCGATCGGAACCCGGCGCGCTCCATGATCCGCGCATGCTCCCAAACCGCAGCGCGGTGCTGTTCTCCGCCATGTTCGCGGCGGCTTGTTCGCGTTCAAGCGACGCCCCACCTCCCGCCCAGACGAGCCCGACGACCGTCGCGGCTCCGTCCGCGCAATCGACGACCGCTCGCGCCGCGCCCATCACCGCGGCAGAAATAGGAAAGGCTGCGCCGGATTTCACACTGCCGGATCTCGACGGCCACACCGTGAAGCTCTCCGACTCTCGCGGCAAAATCGTCGTGCTCGAATGGTTCAATCCGGGTTGCCCATTCGTCAACAAGACGCACACCGTGGGTCAGCTCAAAGAGCTCGCCAGCCACGAAATGGCGAAGGGCGTCGTCTGGCTCGCGATCAACTCCGCGGCGCCCGGCAAGCAGGGCTACGGCGCGGAGGCGAACCGCGCCGCGAAAGCGAAGTTCAACTTGCCGCATCCGGTCCTCCTCGACGAATCGGGCGCCGTCGGCCACGCCTATGGAGCGGCCCACACTCCGCATCTGTTCGTCATCGATACGAAGGGCGTGCTCGTCTACGCCGGCGCCATCGACAACTCCCCGGACGGCGAAGGCGAGAGCCCGTCGGGCGGAACACTCATCAACTACGTGGAGCAAGCGCTGGAAGACGTGCGCGCCGGCAAGCCGGTCCGAACGCCGCGCACCGAGGCGTACGGCTGCGCCGTGAAGTACGGCGCGTAATCCTTCGGACGTCGCGCTGAGCCGATTTCGAGTCGCGCCTCCACCTCCGTGCCGTGCCATCATCGAGTCGCTTGGGCTCGTCCTTTCGCGATTCGCTGAAGCGCCCGCTGTGGCCGGCGCTGGCGATCGCCGCTCTCTTCTGTCGTCCCTCCTCCGGCGCTCCGCCGGAAAATCCGACCCGCGAGCGAACCGAGGTACCGCCTCTGTTCGCCGCGATCCCTCGGCTGGGCCTCGTCGCTTACGGCGCCGGTGACCAGCACCTCCAGTGCAGCGGGAGCTGTGCCGGTTTCGCTGGAACCAAGACGCCGTACACGCACGACCCCGCATTCACGTTGGCCATCGACGCGCTCTTCGCTCCCATCCGTCAGCTCCGTGCGGGCGTGACGTGGCAATACACGTTCGTGAACGAAGTCGCGATTCCCGACCGCAGCGGCTTCGAGGTCGGCGACGATTGGAGCGCCGATGCGCTCGTCGAAGGGTTTTTTCCCTTCGCGGAGCGGTGGGCCCTTTCGCCGCGCCTGCAAGGCGGCGTCATCGTCCTTTATCCGCTGGGCGACCTGCAGAAGTACATCTCGAGCTTGCGCGACGAGTTCTGCCCGATCCTCGGCGGCGGTTGCACGATTCCGGACGGTGCGCGCGTCGGATGGAACCTCGGAGGTGCCGCCGGCGTTTCGTTTCGCGTGCACGACCACGTACGCGTCCGGTTCGACACGACGGTGCAATATTACGCGTTCACCCTCTATACAATAAGCGCGAGCTTACGCGGACAGCACGTCGAAGCGTACGAAACGCTCGCGGGAGCACGCCTGTTTTTCACGTTGGGGGCGGAGCTATACTGACGGTCGCTCCGGGGCGTCAGCATCGCAGCTGGTCCAATCACGACGAACGCATGCCGCGGCGATGCCGACGTGACCCGCGACTCGCCGCGACGCGACGATCCGGTTCCGATACGACGTCACGATCTGCGTGGCGCGGAGCCGGCGCCCCGCGGTCGAGGGCACGAAGTGGGAAGAGCGGCGAGCACGTCAGCCCGAGCGCTTCAGCATCACCACAACCTGCGCGTCGAGGCGACGAACGCCGGACACCGCCGGATGATCGGCGCGCGCTGGCTCCAGGTGCTTACGCAGGGTCAACGCTCCACAATTCGCACACTCCAACGCCGGCCACTTGGAGCCGACGTGGCTCTTCCATTCTACCTCCCTAAACGTACACGCCTGACATACCGGACACGTCCCCATGTCTGATTCAAACGGCGCACTTTGCGCGTTGATTAGGTGTTGGATATTTGACGGCGGACTATCCTCGCGCGGCTTTTTGCCTCGCTTCACGTCACATCGCGGTGCGATACATAGCCGCTCCGGGGCAGTCGCACTCGACGTTTCCTACGGATTCACACGGTTACGGGCCACGGCGACGCGGTAAAACGCATACCCGTTCGCCCGCAGCCCATACTGTGAGCGATAGTCGTCCGCGCCGAGGTCCGTTCGAGCGTGAGCCCGAACTGCGCCACGAACGATCCCGCGTCTTCGGGGCGCAGCCCGAAGGTCCAAGGTTCTCCGAGCCTGGCGACGTTTTGCATTATCTTCGCGCTGCCGGGGAAGTGTATGGAGCGGTCGAGCACGCCACGGTGCACGTACGTGAACACGAGCCGGCTACCACGCGCGCAAGTGCCGATAAAGCCGAGCACTTTCGCTACCGAACCCTCGTCGAGATAGTTCGTGACGCCCTCCCAGACGAACGTCGTTCGACGCGTTCGATCGAACGACGCGCGGTCGAGCGCATCGGAAAGCTCGTCGACACCGAAGTCGATCGGCACGTAGACCACGTCCGCGCGCCCGCTATTCCCGAGGCGGCGCTGCTTGTCACCCTGCGTCGCCGCGCGATCCACCTCGAAGACCTTGCAAGCGCCGAGCTCTTCCAAACGATGGGCGCGGCAGTCGTAACCAGCCCCCAGGACGACGACCTGCCGGGTGCCCTCGGCGACGTCTTCCCGCAGCACATCGTCGATGAACCGCGTGCGACCGATCGCGGAAGTGCGCGCCCCAGGCGCGCGGAAATCGGCGTATGCCTCGAGCGCGCGGCGCAGCGTACCGACGCGCGACAGAGTCACCGCGCGCCTCAGCGGTCGCTCCAAAAAGCGCACCGCGAACGGATCGCGAAACAGCGGCGCACGATCGCGCACTTCGGTTTCCAGCGCTCGGTACAGCGCCATGTACTGAGCCGTGCGACTCGCCCTCGCTGGCGTAGTCCGACGCGCGACGGCGTCGTCAGGTGCCATCGGGCGGAGCCGTTTTCGACGTCGCCCTCGCTGGCGTGGTCCGACGCGCGACGGCAGCGTCAGGTGCCATCGGACGGAGCCGTTTCGACGACGACTTCGCTGGCGTAGTCCGACGCGCGACGGCGTCGTCAGGTGCCATCGGGCAGAGCCGTTTTCGACGTCGCCCTCGCTGGCGTGGTCCGACGCGCGACGGCGTCTTCAGGCGCCATCGGGCGGAGCCGTTTCGACGACGACTTCGCTGGTCGTCATCAGCTTCGATACCGGACAGCGTGCGGCGGCGGCGTAGAGTCGTTTCTTGTCTTCGTCCGACAGAGCGCCGTGGAAAACGAGCCGGACGAGCAGCTTGTAGCGACCCTTGCGCTCCTCGGTGTCGTCGCGATCCACGTGCGCTTCGACGCGCTCGAGGGCCATGCCGTTCTTCTTGGCGAACCACACCGCGGTGTGCGCCTGGCACACCGCGAGGCTGACGTCGAAGTAGTCGTGCGCGCTCGGAGCCGAATCTTCGCCGCCGCCGGCCACGGAAACATCGGCGTGAAGCGTGTGCGCGCGCACCTCGACGCGGTGTCGATAGCCGCCGGGGACTTCTGTAATGCAGTGGACGGAGTTCATCGCTGGGCGGCTATCCTACTCACAGCCGCCGGCCCGGCGCACGTCCAGAGACCAACGCCGCGACTTCAGCCGCGGAGCGCCTCGACGATCGCGTAGTTGTCCTGGAAATCGTGAAAGAGGACCGGGCGCCCGTCCTTCAGCGTGAACGCGTGCGCGATCTCCTGCGTGAAGCGCCGCTTGGTACGCCGCACCGTCACTTCCATGTGGAGGAGCACCACGACCTTGTCCGCGCTCGCGAAGAACTCCTTCGGCTCGAACGCATGTATCTCCACGTTCTCGGCGAGAAACATGAACACATTCCGAAGCACCGCATCCCGTCCGCGGTGCGTCCCGAAATAAGAAAACTCCGCTGGACCCGGATTCGTCCAGACGATGCTCGGATCGAGCGACTCCAGGACGGCGGACACGTCACCGCGACCAAAGGCGGCGTACAGGGACTGAACGACACGGACGTTGTTTTCGGTGCTCATCGGCTCCTCCAGGGATTTCCCGGGTTATACGGAGGGGCGACGGAGTCGGATTTCCGAAAACGCGCGGTGAAATTTCACGGTGTGGGTTCGGTCCAGCGAAAGGCTCGCCTGCTCCCCACCGCGCGCGCCGTAGAGTAGGCGCGGATATAGCCTGAAGCTATCGCCGCGATTCGAACAATCGAATTGTCATCACGTTTCGAGAGTCATAGATAGCGTTCCATGACGACCGAAAAGAAGTGCCCTTTTGCTCACTCCTTCGGCGGCGGGACGTCGAACCGCGATTGGTGGCCGAACCAGCTCCGCCTCGATCTGCTGCACCAGCATTCATCGAAATCCAATCCGATGGACGAAGGTTTCGATTACGCGAAGGAGTTTCTGACGCTCGACTACGCCGCGCTGAAGAAGGATCTCGCGGCGCTGATGACCGATTCGCAAGATTGGTGGCCGGCGGATTTCGGTCACTACGGACCTCTGTTCGTTCGCATGGCGTGGCACAGCGCAGGCACGTATCGCACGGGTGACGGTCGCGGCGGCGCCGGCCGCGGCCAGCAACGCTTCTCACCGCTCAACGCCTGGCCCGACAACGTCGGCCTCGACAAGGCACGCCGGCTGCTGTGGCCAATCAAACAAAAGTACGGCCGCAAGATCTCCTGGGCCGACTTGATGATCCTCACGGGCAACGTCGCGCTCGAAACGATGGGCTTCAAGACCTTCGGGTTCGGCGGGGGTCGCGAGGACGTCTGGGAGCCGGATCAAGATGTCTATTGGGGCCTCGAGAAAGCGTGGCTCGGCGCGGAGAAGCGCTACTCGGGAGCCCGCGAGCTCGAGGATCCGCTCGCGGCGGTGCAGATGGGCCTCATCTACGTGAACCCCGAGGGCCCGGACGGTAACCCCGATCCGGTGGCGGCCGCGAAGGACATCCGCGAAACCTTCGCGCGCATGGCGATGAACGACGAAGAGACCGTGGCGTTGATCGCCGGGGGCCACACGTTCGGCAAGACGCACGGCGCCGGTCCCGCGTCGCACGTCGGCGCCGATCCCGAAGCGGGCGACATCGAAGCACAGGGCTTCGGGTGGAAGAACAACTTCGGTACGGGCAAGGGCGCCGACGCGATCACCAGCGGGCTCGAGGTCACGTGGTCCACGACGCCGACGAAGTGGAGCAATGATTTCTTCAAGCACCTCTTCGGGTTCGAGTGGGAGCTGACGAAGAGCCCGGCCGGCGCGCATCAGTGGAAGCCCAAGGGGAACGCGGGCGCGGGCACGGTTCCGCACGCCCACGACGCGTCGAAGCGCATTGCGCCCTCCATGCTCACCACGGATCTGTCACTGCGGTTCGATCCAGCCTACGAGAAGATCTCGCGGCGATTCTTGGAGCATCCGGAGCAGTTCGCCGACGCGTTCGCGCGAGCGTGGTTCAAGCTGACTCACAGGGACATGGGTCCGCGCGCGCGTTACCTCGGCCCGGAGGTCCCGCGCGAAGAGCTCATCTGGCAAGACCCGCTCCCGAAGGTCGATCATCCATCGATCGACGACGAGGACGTCGCGTCGCTCAAGACCAAGCTGCTCGGCTCGGGCCTTTCCATTTCGCAGCTGGTCTCGACCGCGTGGGCGTCGGCCTCCACGTTCCGCGGCTCGGACAAACGCGGGGGCGCGAACGGCGCTCGCGTTCGCCTTTCGCCGCAGAAGGATTGGGAGGTCAATCAACCCGCGGAGCTCGCCAAGGTGCTGAAGACGCTCGAAGCCGTTCAGCGCGACTTCAACGGCGCGCAAACCGGCGGCAAGAAGATGTCGCTCGCCGATCTCATCGTCCTCGGCGGCGCCGCCGCAGTCGAACAAGCTGCGAAAAACGCCGGTCACTCCGTCACCGTCCCGTTCGAACCGGGTCGCACCGACGCTTCGCAAGCAGAGACCGACGTCGATTCGTTCGCGGCCCTCGAGCCGCTCGCAGACGGCTTCCGCAACTACCAGAGGGCGAAGTACGCCGTGCCCGCCGAAGCGCTGTTGATCGACAAAGCGCAGCTCTTGACGTTGACCGCGCCCGAAATGACGGTGCTCGTCGGCGGCCTACGCGTGCTCGGCACGAACGCCGCATCGTCGAAACACGGTGTCTTCACGAAGAAACCCGAATCTTTGACCAACGACTTCTTCAAGAACCTGCTCGACATGGCCACCGAATGGAAACCCGTATCCGACGCGAAGGACGTCTTCGAAGGCCGCGACCGCAAGACCGGCGAACCGAAGTGGACCGCCACGCGCGTCGATCTCGTCTTCGGCTCGAACGCCCAGCTCCGCGCCCTCGCCGAAGTCTACGCGAGCGCGGACGCCCAAGAGAAATTCATCCGGGACTTCGTCGCGGCGTGGACCAAGGTGATGAACCTGGATCGGTTCGATATCGAGTAACGGCAGCTTGATTGTGATCGTCGCCTGCCGCGCCGCTTGAAGAAACTAGGGCTGAAATGAACGCGCCGATCGCAGAGAGTACGCGTCAGTACACTCCGAAGAACTGATCCTCGGTGATGCCGGCCTGCTTCAGGATCGCCCGCGCCGTACCTTCCTTCATAGTCTTCCCCTTGTGCATCGGAACGGTGACAGGGTTCGTCGCAGCCTTGACGAGGACGACATGGCTCCAGTCTGGCGATCGACAGTCCAGCCGAGCCGGACGTGCGCGCGAACGACGCGTGCGGCGACGAGCGACGCCATGCGGCCCATGCGATCACCGAGCCGCGCGACGTTTCTCGACGGATTCGCTCGTGTCGAGCCACAGGCGCACTGCATCCGAAACCATCTTGCGTGCTTCGGAGATGGTGTCCGCCTCCGTCACCACGCCCGGCAGCTCCGGGACTTCGATGCTGTATCCACCAGCCTCGAGATCTGGCGAGAGCACGGCAGTGTACTCGCGGCCCGCCACGCGAACCGTAAGGTTGCGGGTTGCTCGAAGCTCGGCAACCCGGTCCTTCAGATCCTGAACGATCGGAGCGACCGCGACGGTGATCACGAGCTGACCTTCTGCGGTGGCGTCGATAAGGTGCTTCCGATCCGTAGTCTGAACGAGCACGCTCTTCCCATCGGCCAAAAGGGAGAGCTGTGCCAGAGGACGGACCACTTCGGTGAAGTGCTGCCGCAAGTAGCGCGCCACCTTGCGCACCGCGCGCAGGGAGATGTTCACCGCGAGCAGACGTGCGACAACCCGCAGCTCGACGAGGTCCTCGAAGGAATACACTCGCCGAGAACCCCTACCGCGCGCCTTCTGGATCGTGGGGCGGATGAGTCCGGTCTTGTCCCAATAGACAAGTTGCCGATACGTGACGCCGACGACTCGGCGGGTCACGTCCGCGCTGAACCCGTTCGCACTGCCTTTCATCCCAGAATGATGACACGCGTGTCATTAGATGGAAAGCCCGAACTTTGCCCAAGCTCCTTCGCCTTGCCGAAGCGGCATGCGGCCACGCATCTCCACATCGCTTCCGAGGAGCCCGCTCGCGAACGAGTAGCCAATCGCGTTCAGTTGCAGATCTCCAGTGACCATCACCGGCGTGTAGACCCGGCGTCCAACGGCGGCGCTTGCGCTAGTATCGCCGGAGGCCCGGAGAGTCTCCCTGCTTTCCCGGCACCTCCGGGCGCGCCGCTGCCTCCGGCATGGAGGGCATCTTCTTCAACGGCGGCGCTGTGTGCGGCCTGGAAGGCCGCAGCCGTTCGTACCGCGGGGCGGATCGGTCTTCCATCTCCAGATGCTTCGACGAGGTGAAGGTTGGCGGCGAAGGGGCATGCGGAGGGGCGGGGGCAGCCTCAAGGGCGGCGGGAGCGGCGGGGACCGCCGCAACCTCGGGCGAAGCGCTCGGTGCCAACCTTGGAGAGGGCGGCGGCTCGTCGACGGAGACGACGGCAGCAGGCCCGACGATGGGCGATGCATTCCCGGAGGTGACAATACTCGCAGAGGGTGACGCACTCGAAAGGGTAGCCGCTGGTGAAAGGTCGTGCTCCGGACCACTGCAACTGCAGCCCGAGACGAGCACGGCGCCGAGCACGGCTCCTCTAAGGCGAGTGAACACCCGCTGAATCTCCGTTCTTTCCGGGTTGTTCTTCGACCGCAGCAGGCGGGGCCTCCGCAGACGGTTCAGGCGGATCGGGCATGGCTTTCGTCTTGGCAGACGGCGATTCCGCTGGCGAGGCCACCGCGTCGCCGCTGGTCGCGTTCTCCGTCCGTGGCGTGCGCGCTTCACCGCCGGTCGCGTTGGCGGTGTAGCAGCCGGATACGGCAACAGCGCCCAGTACGATCGAGGCACCTCCCCAGAGTTGCTTATCCATCGACATAGTCGGTCTTCCCAATCTCCTTCTTCGGTTCGGGCACTGGAATCGCTGGCGGCGGAGCGTTCGATGCATTTGCGTCGATGGATCCGGCAAGGCTGGGTGGGTTCGAGGATACGGTTCCTCCGTTCGACTCGACGGGGGTGGGCAGCGATGGCAGGGGCAGCGAGACGCTCGTCGGCGACAGCTTCGGCGCCGTCGGTTCCGCAGCGGGCGGCTGGGGTGCGACGGAGTGGGCCAGGTTGTGGCCGTGCGTGTCGACGAGGCGGAGGACCACGAACACGAAGAGGCCGCCGATGTCACAGACGGGCGGGACGAAGAGTTGCAGCTGGATGAGCGCCCAGTATCCGAGGAACCCGGCCAGCATCAGGCCGCTCAGGCACCACGCGAAGGCGTGCCACGGCTTGGTCGTGCGCCAGAACGTTAGCTGAATGGCACCAGCGCCCACGGCGATGATGAGCAGCGAGAGCCAGTGGGCGAGCGGCACGAAGTAGTTCTGCTGCAGGAGCGCCTCGATGTAGTTGGCGTGCAGCTCGGGGCCGGACAGGGAGCCCTCGGGACTGGCGTGACCGTCGTTGCTCGGGACGCCGATGAGCGCGATCTTCCCGCGCAGGTCCATGGTTTCGTGCGGAACGCGCGCACAATCGATCCCATTGAAGGAGACCCTGGGGTTCAGGCAGTACACGGACGCCGCTGACCACCTCGGGAGGTCCTCCGGTCTCATGAAGGCGGCGTACGGATGGTGATGCGCGGCGAGCAGAGCCTGCAGATCGTTCTTCAGTAGTGAATCGCTGGCTTCGGCGGCCGCGAGCGACAACGTCGGGAACTGGGTGGCGTTGCCCCCCATCGCAAGCGGCCATTCGAGGGGGATCTTCCGCGTATCGCGGTTGAAGCGCGTGAGCCCGAACCGGAGCATCGGGGGCGCGTTCAGAGGGTCGATCAGGTCGCTCGCGATCACCTTCAGTACGCCGTCCGGACCGACCTCGTTTTCCGTGTGGAGGCCGATCGTGATCGGTATCCGCGCCTTTTGCAGCACGGTTACGAGGGCAAGGCTTCTCGCGTCGTCGGGAACACACGAAGTACCGCTGAAATGCTTGTCGAGCACGATGCCGGCGACGCCGGCGTCCTCCAGGTTCTGGAGGACCACGCTCAGAAACTCGCGCTGCGGGCAGACGTTGTCCGTGAGCTCGTTGCCCTCCGTGCTCCGGTCCATCGTGACGAGCCGGACGGTCTTCGCACGGTTCGAGTGGAAGCCGGCGCCGGTGAGCAGCCGGTAGGTGAAGTCCTCCACCGCGTTGTGCTCGATCTCGCTCGTCTCGCGCCTCTCGCCGACGAACAACTCGGCGCGAAACTCGATACCGAGGACGGTCGCGAGGAGCACCGCATAGCCGGCCGTCAGTAGCAGCCGGACCATCCATCTCCGCCTACGTTGCGAATCGGCAATCGCGTCCATGGCGCCCCTCGGCACGCCGCGAGCAAAGCGCAACGAGGCCTTCAAGGGTAGTACCGTAAGTCCGGTCTACGACGGTATGGTCATTTGTCTCAGCGACCGCGAAAGTCTGCACCCTGAACGCTTGAGGACAGGACAAGTCGACGAAACGGGTGTGCCGCGGAAGTGACCTAACTCACCTTTCGCGAAGTCGTATAAGCTTCGCTAAGCACCGGCAATCCAGTAGCGAACTGAGAGCGACAGTCGAGGCAGTGAGCGATCTGCGCAACGTGCTGCGGGCGTGAGAACAGAGAACACCCCAACGACAGTTCGCGCCCGTCGCAAGCAACGGCTACGCCAGGGACAAGAGCCAGCCACAAGAGCCTTCGACGAACCCCACACTTTCCGAAAAATCCCTCGTTGCCGATCAACGATCCAGCGTGATTCTCGCAGCGAGCTCCGCAGGATTCGAACCTGCAACCCTCGAATTCGAAGAGCGAGGACAAACCAAGAGGACGCCGCGTACTTATCCCCTCTGTGATCCCGATTTGATCCTGTTCAACGAGGCGACCGCCCTGCTTTCCCTCGCGAGCAACGGCGTCCCCGTCGACCGCGACCGCGCCGAGCGATTTGCGCGAGCCGTCCTGGAAGCGCGACTGACGTCGGCCGAGTGGCATTCGCCGTGCTCGACGGCGGTCTATTCGCTGGAGCCCACCTCGTTGAGCTCGCTACGCGCGTGATAAGCGCTCGGAGTAGCCTGCCCGTTGCTTGCGCGAAAGGCGGGCCGACGGCACCCTGACCCGCCGGCATCGGGCCGCCGTCCCACGCGCGTTTGACGCCAGGTGCGCACATCGTCGATCTCCGCGCCGCCGATGAAATCGACGACATGGTCACGAGCGCTCGCGCTCCGACGCAAAAGCGGAATCGCACTATAGTCGGCGCATCGATCTGCACTGCAAGTAGCTTCGAGCGCGCACTTGCTTGAGGTATCCGCTCGACAAACCGCGTCGCCCGAAGTTCAACGATCCGAAGCCAAAGTCAGCCGACGCAGCGGGTTCTTGTCGAGCAAACGCCGGACGTCGTCGCGGTCGCGAGTGTTGATCCACTCGACGGGCGCGAGTTCGAGGAGGCGATGCTCGGGCCATGCTGGGAGCAGATAGAAGACGTCGCGCAGGTACGTCCAGGGCTCGACTTTGCAGAGCCGACAGCTCGCGAGCAGCGACGTGAAAGTCGCGTTCACCGCGCCGGCGTCATCGTGACCGACGAAGAGCCAGTTCTTCCGACCTACGGCTTGACGACGCAACTCGAGTTCACTCCAGTTGTTGTGGATGGGTAGGCGCCCGTCGTCGAGGAAGCGTGTGAGACCGACGCGCTGATTGCGCGAGTAGCGAATGCCGTCGGAGATCGGCGTGTCGTCGAGCACGACGCTCGTTTCGGCGTCGCACCATGAGAAGAAGCGATCGACGATGGATCGAGATCGCTTGTTGCGGATCTGCTCCCGTTTCTTTCTCGGTGAATTGGCGATGGTGCGTTCGATGCGAAATAGCGCGCCGATCAGACCGACTGCGATCTTCGCGCGCTCGGGGTCGGACGCGATCGCTTTGAAGAAGTAGCGACGCGCATGGGCCTTATCTCGAGCTCGGGATAAGGCCCATTATCTGGAGCGGCGCGTTATCCGGAGTGCGGTACGATCCGAGCGGTTGCTGTCGAGGCTCGCACGTTCTCCACTCCGGATAACGACGGACCCTACAGCGAGGAGAGGAAGTTCAAGAGGGTCGGCTTCGGTCGC
>DASZVB010000048.1:0-4566 GCA_035547195.1 Polyangiaceae bacterium | reverse complement strand
GCTCGAAGCGAGCGAGCGACGGGGCCAACGGGTAGCGTAAAGCCTACTTACGGAGGCCGTACTTCTCTATCTTGTAGATGAGCGCGCGCCGCGACATGCCGAGCCGCCGCGCGGCTCGGGTCTGATTGCCGTTCTCGGCCGCGAGCGCCTCTTCGATGCTGCGGCGCTCCAGATCCGCGAGCTTGTCCTTCACCGTGCCGACCGCGGGGGCCGGCGCGCCGGCGCTCACCACCGCAGGAGCATCTCGCCGGCGCACGGATTCCGGCAAATGCTCGGCGCCGATACGACCGCCGTCGGCGAGCACGACGGCGTGCTCCATCGCGTTCTTCAGCTCGCGCACGTTGCCCGGCCAAGGATGCCGGAGGAGCGCGGCGATGGCCGTCGGCTCGAAGACCGCAGCGGGGCGCCCGGCGCGACGAGCGCTCTCGCGCGCGAACATCTCCGCGAGCAGCGCGATGTCCGCGTGCCGCTCGCGCAGGGGCGGGACGCTGAGCGTGAACGCGCTCAGCCGGTAGTACAGGTCTTCGCGGAAACGACCCGCCGCGACCTCGCTCTGCAGATCGCGATGAGTGGCCGACAGCACGCGGACGTCGATGGGGTGCTCTTGCGTACCGCCGAGCCGCCGCACTTCGCGGTTCTCGAGGACGTTCAACAGCTTCACCTGCACGGCGAGCGGGAGCTCGCCGATCTCGTCGAGGAAGAGGGTGCCGCCTTGCGCGCCCTCGAGGTAGCCGATCTTGCGGCGGTCGGCGCCGGTGAACGCGCCGCGCTCGTGGCCGAAGAGCTCGCTCTCCAGCAGCGTCTCGGGTAACGACGCGCAGTTCAGTCGGACGAACGGACCCTGGGCGCGGGAGCTCCAGCGATGGATCTGCTCGGCGATCACCTCTTTGCCGACGCCCGTTTCACCGAGGATGAGCACCGTCGTCTGCACCGCGGCGAGCTTCCGGGCGAGGTTGAACACCTGGACCATCGCGGGGTCGGCGACGACGACGCCGTCGCGCGCGTCGGTCACCTGCGGAGCCGCCGCGCCCGTCGACAAGCGCGTCCACAGCTCCTCGGCGGTGGCGCCCTGATCGGGGAAGCGCACCGTGGTGAGCTGAACGCCGGGGCGCGATCGCAGCGGCGCGAGCACGCGCTCGGCGACGGTCGAATCCCCTTCTTCGAGGAGCGCGGCGTACTCGCCGTCGCCGCGCTCTTCGATGACGGCCATCGGACCGAGCAGCTCGGTGAGCGAGTTGAGGCCGTCGGGGTAGCGCTCGAGATCCATCACGATTCGACAGAGCACCGCGCGCGCACCGGGCGCCGCGAAGTGCGCGAGCTCGCGTTCGAGGCGGCTGCTCGACGGACGCGTGCCGCGTATCTCCGCGGTCGCGACGATCGCCTCGACGCCGCCGACGCGAATGACGTCGCCGCCGACGACCGGCGCGGACTCGCCGCGCAGGCGCTTCTCGTTCACCTTCGTGCCGTTGCGGCTCCCGAGATCGATGATCATCAGATCGCGACCGGTGCGCCGCAGCTCTGCGTGCCGTCGCGACGCGCGCGTGTCGTCGATGCGCACGGCCGCTTCCGGCGCGCGACCGAACAGCACGGATTTGCCGTCCCCGATGTCGACGGCGCGCGTCGCCTCGCCGTCGGTGACGAGCAAATAAGCGCGAAAGCCCGTCTCGCGTTTTGCCTCGTCGCCGTCGACCTGAGTACCCGGATCGAACTCGGTCGGGCCTTCGATTGGACTCTGCCTACCGCTGTTCATGTTTACGCACGACACTTGCGCAACCTGTACGACGCTTGCGCAAAAAAACCGAGCATTCAGCCGCTTCCCGCACGAGTAGCGCGTTTGCAAGCGCGGCACCAGTCTTGCTTTAGCTCTTTACAAGCTTCCGCCGGCCGCTCGAGCCACCGTGATAACGCGCCGCCCTCGGCGGCTCGAGCGGCTCGGTGGGAAGCAACCTCGGCGACGGGTTCGCAGTGCAGCAGCCGAGTCACGGGTGGTCACTGGTTGCCGCCGGCCAAACGGCCGCGGCGACTCCAATGTAAGCGAGCGCCCGACCGTGGAACACTCCGCCACGGTGCGAGAAGTCGACGGTGAAAGAGCCGCTCTTGCTCGTGGGGCGAGTCTTTCTGTTATCGTCCCGCCGTGCGTCGGCGCTTGCTCGGCCCGGTCGTAACCGCGGCGGTGATGGTTCTGTCTAGCTTTGCACGAGCGGACGACGCGCAAGCCTTGTTCGATCAGGGGCTCGCCGACATGAAGGCGGGTCACTTCAAGATTGGCTGCGCGTTGATCAAGCAGAGCCTGGACGTGGACGCCCGTCCGGGGACGATTTTCACGCTCGCGGAGTGCTACTCGCGCGCCGGTAAATATGCGTCCGCCGTTTCTTATTACGACCACTTTCTTTCGACCTTCGAAGCGATGTCGAAGGACCAGCAAGAGCAGCAGCAGGCGCGCGCGGATATCTCGCGCCAGGAACGGACGCGGTTGATCGCGCAGGTTGCGTGGCTCACGGTCGTTCTACCGCCGCTCGGGCCTCCCGGCGTGGTCGTGACGCTGGACGGAGAAGAGTTTCCGTCGAGTCTGTTCGGGATCGCGACGGCCATCGATCCGGGGCCGCACGTGTTCACGACGCGCGTCCCGGACGGACCGCTCATCGAGCAGCGCGTCGAAATCAAAGCGGGCGAGCGCAAGGCGGTTTCTCTCGACGTGCGCACGTCGTCGTTTGCGGCGCCCGAAGTGCCGCCCCCCGAAGAACAGCCGAAGAACCCGGAGAAGGACACCGGACCCTCGCACCCGCTCGCGCCGTGGATGTGGACCAGCTTCGGCATCGGCGCCGCGGGTCTCATCACCGGCACGATCAGCGGCGTGATGCTCCTGCAAGAGCGCAGCAAGATCATGCGGGAATGCCCGAGCAGCCGCAAAACGGACAACGGCACCATCCCGTGTCAGGACGACGGCTACGCGGCGGTTCAGCTGGCGCGCAACACGCTGGCGCCCCTCACTACCGTCGCGCTCAGCGTGGGCGCCGCGGGCGCCGTGGCGGGTGTCATCCTGCTCATCGTCGACTCGTCCAGCAATCACCGGACACAGGCGCGAACCGTCCCCCTCGTGGGCGTCGAACCCCACGGCGGCACGGTCGGCTTTGCGACAGCCTGGTGAACCCGATGCGGGTATCAATCGGTCGCCTGGGATAACACACGTACAAGCATCGATAAGTACGAGGGAAATCGGTGTGTCATCCAATGGTTCGACCTGTCGTCGAAAGCTATCCCTCGGGACTGAGCCTCTGGCGGGGACGGAGGGTGCGCCGGATGGGCTATTCTTGTAATCTCACCCCAGCCACATGGCGTCCGCGGCGCTCCAGGAAGGCGATGTCTTCGCCGGCCGGTACCGTATCGTGCGCGAGCTCGCGTCCGGCGGCATGGGCACGGTGTACGAAGTCGTACACAACGTCACCGAACGACGCTGCGCGCTGAAGGTGATGCTCTCGCACACGGTCGAGCGTGAACAGCTCCGCCGTCGCTTCATGCAGGAGTCGCGCCTCGCTGCGCAGATCGGCAGCGAGTACATCGTCGACGTCCTCGACGCCGGCGTCGACGACGAGACCAAGGCGCCGTACCTCGTCATGGAGTTGCTCGAGGGCGAGGACCTCGGGCAGCGGCTCCTGCGTCAAGGGCCGCTCAACCGCGAAGAGACGGTCGGGTATCTCTGGCACGTCGCGCTCGCGCTGGACCGCACGCATCAAGCGGGCATCGTTCACCGCGATCTGAAGGCGAGCAACCTCTTCGTCACCCGGCGCGAGGACGGCACGCCGCTCGTCAAGGTGCTCGACTTCGGCGTCGCCAAAGTGCTCACGATGGAGCGCTCCGGCGAGCACCGCACTCAAACGGTCGGCACGCCCATCTACATGGCGCCCGAGCAATTCCGCGCCGAAGGCCGCATTTCGCCCGCGACCGACATCTACGCGCTCGGCATGCTCGCGTACACGCTGCTCGTCGGCGTGCATTACTGGACTCGCGAACACGAGCGGTGCGAGAACCCATTCGCGTTCGCCGCCATCGCGGTGCACGGCCCGCAGGACAACCCCTCGTCGCGCGCGCTCGCAGAGAACGTGCTGCTGCCTCCCGCCTTCGACGACTGGTTCTTCCGCGCGACGAGTCGATGGCCGCAAGATCGCTTTCCGAGCGCCACCGCCGCCGTCTCGGAGCTCGCGCAGGCCCTCGGCGTGGAGGTCCCCGCGACGCCGTCGCTGCCGCTCGCGAACGCCGCGGCGCTCGAGCCGAGCTCGGGCAGCGGCGGGCTGCATCTGCCGGCGACCATCGAGTCCCCCTCGGCGCGATTCACGGGCCTCAACCTCGCGCTGCCCCCCACCGCGGCGGGTAGCGATAGTCCGCCCGCGCCGGCGAACGAGCGCGGTCGCGAGCAGCACACCGAGGTCTCGCTGTCCGTCACCAGCGCGGGCATGCCGCTCGTGCGCGACGAGGAGCCGCCCGTCCAGCGGAAAGGCTCCGCCGTGGCGATCGCGATGGCGGTCGCCGCCGCGGCGGTCGCGGCGTTCGTCGGGGTGTCCATCTATT
>DASZVB010000047.1:0-27315 GCA_035547195.1 Polyangiaceae bacterium | reverse complement strand
CGGATGACGGCGCAGCGCTCGAGGTAGCGGAGGATGCGGGCGCGGGCGACCTGCAGCGCGTCGGCCACATCGGTGGTCGAAAGGTGAGGAAGCGAGCGGAACGCCAGGCCCCCGGTCGCCGCGGCGACGTAGACGCCGTCGAGGAAGACGACGTGCAGGTGAGGGTTGAGCTTCAAGTCCGACGACGCGCGCTGCACGACGACGACGGCGCCGCTCTCGACGTGCTCGCGAGTGCTCGTACGCAGGAGGCGCCGGTACCAGCCGAGCACGGAGTCGGTGAAGAGGCGCGCGACGGCGCCGAGGAGCTTGCCGTCGAAGCCGAGGCGGCTGCGAAGCTCGAAGTGAAGCGTCAACACCCATTGCCGGAGCGGCACGGACGGCAGCACGTGCTCGGCGCCTAGGCGTCTTGCCGAAGAAACGTCGCGTTGAGCTGGAGCACTTGGCGCGAGCGAGGGTCGAACATGTGACGCTCCACGTCGGCGAGCACGTACCCGCGCTCGTAGAGGTACGTCAGCATTTCCGGCATGAGACATTGTCCGTCGTAGAGCGGCACGGTCGAAAGCTCGACGTAGATGACGTGAACAGGGTCGAGGTTGCTCAGCCCGTCGAGTACCTGTTTCTCGTACCCTTGCGCGTCGATCTTGAGCATCCACCGTCGACCGAGGTTGGGATGGCGATGGAGGAGCTGGTCCAGCGTGACGACCGAGACGGTTTCGGTGCCAACGACTTTGGACTCCGGAGCGGCTTCCCAATGCCGCGGCAGCATCGGGAGCAAGGAGCTACTCGCCGCCGCGTTGGCAGCCACGTGTATGCGCGCTTCACCGGGGCGTGACCCGAGGGCACACTGCTCGGCGAACCAGAGCGGGTCGTTGCTGCAGGCGTACTCGAGCTCCGCGAAAGCGGAGACGACGGGCTCGACCGACAGGAGCGCGGCCCGGTAACCCATCGTACGAAGGCACAGCGCAAACTGGCCACGGTTGGCTCCGACGTCGACGACGAGATCGATCCCTCGAGCGATGAGAAACTGGAAGAATCCCACGCTCGGATCGGAAAGGAGCGCCGATAGCAGCGCCTCTGCGGACGCATGGTTTGGCTCGGCTTCCAAGATGCCTCGGAGCGTGCCTACCGCAGCCGGCAGCTTCCCGGCCTCCGCCATTCGATAGGATGCCGCAAGCGCGCGAGGAGCAAGCTTGGGGTTCAACGTTACTCCTCGTCGATACAACGAAGCGCTCAACCCGTGCTCGCCACTGTCGAGGGCCTGCTCGGCGAGTTCGACCAGGTCTTCCGCCGGGACGCTGGCGTTCCGCAAGATGTTGCTGCAAAGCCGCCCGGCTTCGGACAGTTGCCCGTGGCGGAAGCAATCCTGTGCGCGGCCGAGCTCTTCGACGTTCACACCCCTCCGCATGCTCTTGTCGTCGTTCGGCGACGGTGACTCCCGACCGGACGCCATCTGGAGTGACGGTGTCGGAAACGCTCCCAGCAAGAACGGTGCGTTCCAGGGATCGTACGCCACGAGGCCTCCGAGTTCCGGATTGGGTCGCATGAAGCCCTTGGCGCGCTCGTTCAACAAGGCCGCGACGGCCGAGAACGTGCTGTTCGACTTGGCGAGGTAGTCCGCGATTGTCAGCGTGACGAAGTCGAGGAGGAACTCCACGCCGGGAACGGGCGTCCAGAGGTCGCTCGCCGTAACCGGTGCGAACTGCGCGAAGTCGGCGAGCACGGACAGGTCGTCCGTGGCGACGTAAAGGACGGGGTCGTCGAAGCGAGCCCATTCGCTGTCGAGCCAATCCGTATACCACGCAGTCGGCGCCGGCCAATGAGCGCCACCCACGAAATCTCCCCGCCGTATGTGCACTGCGACAACGGTCCGACCTCGCTCGCGTAAGCGCGCGAGCGGTTCGCTCACCGCCGCACGCGCGGGCGCGCTGAGCTGGAACAGCTCGCGAAACTTCTCCTTGTGGGGCGCATAGGCCGCGCCCCCGAGTGCGAAGAACCCATAAAGATCCACGTTCGTCGGGCCGCCGATACTCCCCTGCAAGGCGGCACGCGCGTCGAAATGGTCCTCCTCCAGTACCGGCAACGGTTCCGCGGGCTCGGGGTTGGCAAAGCCGAAAATGTCGCGGCCGATCCAGTCCGGTACCTCCACCTCGAGGCCGCGCGGATCGGCGTAGAGCCTCAGAAAAGCGTATTGAAGCAGCTGGTTGCCGAAGCGTCCGTTGAGCCCGAGCGTCGTCATCGCGATTCGAGGACCCGAAGAGCACGCGGCGCATGGGGGCGGCGCGGGCCAGCTCTGGCGGACTTTCAGGATGGCCCGCCTGGTGAACGGCAGGGCATGGCCTGGCATCGATTGGCAAGACCGCTCGTAGTACTCGATGGCCTCGTCCGTGCGCCCCGTCTCGTCGAGCGCAACGGCTACGCCAATCAGGGCGGGGAACAGGCTCGGCTGCGTTCTCAGAACTTCGCGGTACAGCGGCTCCGCTTGCGAGGGGAGGCCACGGGCATGGAGCGCGATTGCGTGCTTCAGAATGGCGTCGGCTGACATTGTCTCCTCCTGCGGATCCAAATCGAAGTTTGGTTACGTGAACGCGTACTCGGTGATCGATCTCATCGCGCCCGACCCACACAAACGACACCTCCCGGCGTCGGAGCGAACGTGTATGCTTCGTCGCGTCGGCAGTCGCGAGCCAACGGGGAGAGTGCAAGGCCATGACATGTCACGTCGGGATCGCCTATGGTCACACCGCCACCGTGGCGGTAGTTCAGGACTCCAAGCTGGTCTTCTGCCAGAGCGAGGAGAGACTGAGTCGGATCAAGGGAAGCGCTGGATTCCCACATCGGACGCTCCGGTACGTGCTCGACGGGATCTGTTCGCCGGGCGAGGTGGACACCGTCACCCTGTTCCAAGAGTCGATGACCGGGTTCGTGCATCTGCATAATACCGAATTCAAGGATCACGAGATTGGCAGCTATCTGACCCCGGCCGATCTGGTTCGGCTTTCCGACATCGAGCCCTACCTCACGAATCGCGAACTCGTGGAAAGGTGGCGCGCCGCGGACCGCGACTACTTCGCGGAATTGGACGCCAGCCCCGACCTGAATGCTGCGTCCTTGGAGTATTTCCGTCAAGCGACAGGAGCGGAGCCGGCGAGGATTCGTCGCGTGAACCATCACGACGCCCACGCCCTCTCGTGCGTGCCGTTCCTGTTCCCGAAGCGTTCGCCTACCCTGATCTTCACGTTGGACGCCGAGGGTGACGGCCTTTGTGCGACCGTCTCGATTTTCGAGAACGGGCACCTGCGTCGGATTGCGGAAGTGCCGCGCGTGAGCTCCATCGGTCACGTCTACATGACCGTCACGGGCCTACTCGGCATGCGGCAGGGAGAGCACGAGTACAAGGTCATGGGCCTCTCCGCTTATGCCAAGCGGGATAGCTTCGCTCCGCTCCTCGCCCGCTTCCGGGAGCTGCTATGGGTCGATGACGACGGCTCGTGGAAGAACTCGTACGGAATTCCGGCCGTTAGGAACTACCTGCTTCAAGAGGCGGTGAAGCTGAAGCGATTCGACCAAGTGGCGGGTGCGCTGCAGGCATTTGCCGAAGAGATGATCACGAAGTGGATCCAAGCGTGGGTTCGAAAGACGGGCGTCGGTGACGTCGCTTGCGCGGGCGGCGTCTTCATGAACGTGAAAGTGAACAAGGAAGTCGCTCAGCTCGCGGACGTGACCTCGCTCGTCGTAACGCCGTCGTGCGGGGACGAATCGACGGCAATCGGAGCTGCCGTTCACGGCAGCCTGTCGGCGTCGCCCGAGCTCCAGCCCGTGCGCGGCCTAGATCTGGGGCGGGCCTGGACGGATCAGGAAGCTGAAGACGCTTTCGGTGCCGCGAACGTGACTGCGAGGTACGAGATCCGTCGTCCGGAGAACATAAACCACGCCGTTGCCACGCTCCTCGCAGCGGGCGAGGTCGTTGCGCGCTGCTCCGGTCGTATGGAATTTGGCGCACGCGCACTGGGCAACCGATCCATCCTGGCCGATCCGCGGAGCGAGCGAATGATCGGCTTCATCAACGATGCGGTGAAGAACCGCGATTTCTGGATGCCTTTTGCACCGAGCATCCTCGCCGAGGCAACCCGCGAGTACCTCGTGAACCCGAAGAACATCGACTCGCCGTTCATGATGCTTGCGTACGACAGCACGCAACGAGGCCGGCGTGACCTGCCGGCCGCGATGCATCGCCAAGACTTCACCATGCGGGCGCAGCTCGTATCCCGGGAGGGATCCCCTGAGTACCACGATCTGATCTCGCGCTTCGGCGCTCTCACGGGCGTGCGGGGGGTGCTGAACACGAGCTTGAACATTCATGGAGAGCCCATCGTCGGGTCGCCTGCAGACGCCATCCGAACGATGGACTCGTCCGGTCTCCGGCACGCGGCGATCGGCAGCTTTCTGCTGACGAAACGCGTGTAACTCTTTGGCGAAGGCTTGTAACCCCTCGGTAAGCGCGTCCCTCCCGGCACGCGAAGAGAAGCGTCTCGGTCCCAGTTCCGTCCGAATCTTGGGCTTACAAAGATTTGAACTCCTGGTTCCTACGGACCCGGGGGTTGGGCGCGAGCAATGAGGCGAGACATCCACGCGAACGACGCGCGGCACAGCGCGTCGAAGATTCATTCTCACGCATGCCTTTGGCAGCGCACGTTCTGCGCCACGACGTCGTCATATCGATGAAACATCGAGCGTGCACTCGTCGTCGGGCATCGGACTAAACGCCCGGTCATCTTGATCGCGCTCGACGGCGTCGAGCATAGTGCGTGGTCCTCGGCATCAGTACCAAAGGGGGGCTCGGGAATGCACGATGCGAAGCTGACGGGAACTAAGGGGCAGGTTACAGGGATCAATCCCGTCGGGGGCCGAGGCGATACGACTAATCCTGTGCGCCGGGAGTCCGGTATCATGCGTCTGGGGGACGCGGAGCTGGCCGACGCCATCGTTGCGAAGATCTGCCGCGTGACCCGCGACCGAACGCTGCAGCACGCGCTCGAGATCGGCGAGATCGTCGCGCAGGGAGCCTACGAGGGCAGCCTCAAGGCCGTAGCCGCCCAAGGCCAGGGTCATCCGGTATACAGCCGGATTGCGACCCATCCCGCGTTGCCATTCACGCCGAAGCACCTGTGGATCTGCGTAAAGATTCACGAGCTCCTGCAGCTCCATCCACGGTTTCGGTCGAGTCATCACCTCGGCGTCGCTCATCTGCGCGCCGTTTTGAACCTGCCGGCACCCGTGCAGGAGCGCTTGCTGGTTTCGGCGGACGGCGAGGCTTGGACGAGCGAGGAGCTCGAACACGCGGCGAGTAACTTTCGGCGGAAGACGAGAAATCAGGGACGCACCCGCACCGCCGTCCTTTGTCGCGCCATCACAGGAATCGAAAAGGTCGCGAAGGAGCTACACGGCAAGCTCGCGCGATCCGTGCGCGTCGATCTAGCTGAGCAAAGCGTCTTCGTTGCGCGCGAGAGTCTTCAACGCGCACGCCAGCACCTGGACGCGATCGAATCGGAGCTCACGCGCTTGACGAGCGAAGCGAATGTCGGGGCTCCGGCCGGGCCCGCCAAGCCGGTGCTTGTCCGAGACGAGTGAGATAGCGAATCATTTCAGCGCGAAAGCTCGCAGGTTCCCGGCGGGAACCGGGAACCCTCGCAGCGCGGCAGCCGTCTCCGTCTGGATGCCGCGCACCGCCAGTGATGGTGCGGAAGCATCTGCAACGGGAAGTCGAACGACTTTGGTTACCTGAGTTCACGATGCCCAATTTGCAAACTTCACAAGGCATCGAAGTACACACAACATCCCCACCATGTTGTTGATCGGGCACCTTCTCACTTCGCGCAATACACGCATATTCACCACCGAAGCCACGCATGTTCTGAACGCACGACCATCTTGCATTTAGTGACAGATTGCCACAAACTGCCGGACCATCGCAGAGGCAGGAGGCGAGAAGATGGTCGGTTGCAAGCTCGGAGAAGCGCGCCATCGCGAACAATGCACTCCGTAGGGGAGGGAGACGTTTCGTGGAGGACGCTCCGGATTCACAGCGCCTGCTGCCTGAGCGGCTTGGACGCCTACGAGAGCAAGTGGTCGGTGTATTGCGCAGCCACCGCGTAAACCCATCCGACGCCGAGGATCTCGCCCACGCCGCTCTGATTAAGGTCATGAAGCATTGGGACGAGATCCAGGACCGTCTCGACGGCGGTTTGCTCGCGTACGCACTGCGCGTCGCAAGCACCGAACGGATCCACGCGCACCGCCAGAGCTGGCGTCATGCTCCGCTCGAAGATGAAGAGTTGTTCGCCGAAGACGGCGCACTCTCCACGGACGATGTTCTTGCCGAGTGGGACCTACGCGCCCGTCGCGTCGCGCTACTCTCCGAGCTCGAGCCAGATCACGCGGCCGTGCTCGTTGCGCGAGTCGTGCGTGGGCTTTCGGTAAGAGCTACCGCCGCGGAGCTCGGTATCCCGGAAGGTACGGCTAAGACCCGCTGTCGGCTCGCATGCGAGGCGTGGGCCTCGCTGTGCAAGAAGCGGGGCCTCTGAGTCCGAACCGCGGCGTCGCCCAAGATCGCTCTCATACGACCGAACGTGCCGCCGCCGACAGCACTATTCGAAGTCCGGGTCGGTGCCTGTTACCCATATGCGAAGCTGTCCCGCGGCATTCGCCCCCGCCAGCGAAATGCGGAGCCGCGCATACGGCGCTCCCGGCCGTGCCGTGGGATCTCCATCTTGCCCGGCGAAATTCGTGTCGGTAGTCGTCGAGAGGGCGAGCGCGTTGATCTCCGCCTGGGCGTTTCGCGGCATCCAGCGCGCCTGATCGAAGCTTTGCTCCACCTGCACCGTCAGCGTCGGGGTCGTTCCGAGCATGCCGGCAGCGTAGCCGCTCACCGAGAGCTTATCGGCACGCCCCAGCAATTCTTCGAGCCCCATCTTCGAATACACCGCCGCCGAACCGCTCAAGTAGCCATCCCAAACCAGCTCGTGAAATACATACATGGCGCGTCTCCTTGTCGCTCATCGCTAGCGCGCGCTCGTCACGTCGCGCGCCCTGCGCGTGCGTCCCCAGGTAGTCTCTCCGTTTTGCATCTGTCGTCAAGAGAGTTACGCAAGGAAAAGCAGCTCGACGCGCGCGGAGAAGAGATGAACGCTACAGACGAACGATCCCAGCCGCCGGATCGCTCTCGCGCGCTTTTCGAAATCCTGACGGTCGCCTGCTGGCTTTACCTATTGACGGTTCGGACAGCGTCTAGGCAGCGATGAGGCGCGGAAGGTCGTGCTTCATCCAACACCAGCTCCGAGATCAAGCGATGCGTATCTTCAACGAGCTCGTCTACAACGGGTACGTCACCGGGACGAACCCCGTATACTCCGACGCGAAATACCACGAGCTGCTCGGCTTCCCGGATCAGCTCAGCATCGGCGCCTATACCGCACAAGTGACCGGTGCGAGTCCGACACTCACGGTGCAAGTCGAGCAGAGCTTCGACAAGTTCCGCTGGCAGACTCGCAATGCGACCGCGGAAATCCCCGCAAAGTCACTCTCGACCATCAGCGAGACGATCGCGCACGGGCAGGACGGACAAGTGTTTCCAAACCGCAATCCGAAGCTTGCGTTCGTACGGCTGCGGATCACACTCGGGAGTGCCACATCAGCTGGCCAGGTTCGTGTGTGGGCAACCGGTCGCGACGTGAGTCAGGAGTAGGAACAGATGAAGGTCTTCCACACGAAGGTGTTCGACGGCATCATCACCGGGACCTCGAGCGTTTACACGCACACGGCCTTTTCTGAGCTCCTCGGAAGTGTCGAGCGGATCGGCATCGGAGCCCAGATGAATGCCGTCAGTGGAACTGGACCGACGATCACTGTGCAAATCGAAAACAGCCCCGACGGAACGCGCTGGATGAACCAGAGTACGCTGGGGCCCGAGCTCACCGGCGCCAATGGCACTCTCGTCACCGGCGACAACGCCGTAAAGTGGGCCACCAACTATCAGTCGACGACCCTCCCGATCGGCAACCACGTTCGGATGCGCATCGCGCTTGGGGGCACGAGTCCTGCGGGGTATTTACGTCTGTGGGTCGTTGGGCGAAGTCCCGCGTTCTGAGGTTCGGAAGTCACGAACACGTCGAGGAATCTTTCGATGCGAATCTTTCACGTCAGCGCTTACGAGGGGATCGTCAGTACAGGTCAATCAGTGTTGACGAGCCCGTCGCTCTCCGAACTCTTCGGATCAGTGGATCGCTTGTACGTTGGCGGATACGCGAACCAGATCGTCGCCTCGCCGACGCTCATGATCCAGGAGCAGCTTAGCTTGGACGGGGAGAACTGGACTGCCGGATTTCAGCAAACTGGAGTCGTGCCTCTCCCACTGAACATTCTCCCGGAGACCCTCTTTCAGGGAAGCGACGATGATCCCGAAGACTGGATCTTTGGCATAAAGCCCCCTTTCCGGCGCTTGAGTATGATCGTCGCTGGGACGGGCAGCGCCATGCTCCACATCTGGGCAACGGGGCGCGACCGCGCGCGCGGAGCCCGCAGCATGGCGAGCGGCGGCTGACGCGTCTCGGTGATGGCAGGACGATCTCGACGAAACCAAGGAAACCTCGATGCGGATCTTCAATCAGCTAGTATTCGACAGCTATATCAATGGGACGGCGTCCGTCTACTCGAACCCGAGCTTCGACGATCTGCTCGGCCATACCGATCAGCTGAGCATTACAGGCTACACCGCGCAGGTATCCGGCTCGACTCCCAAGATCGAGGTGCAAGTCGAGCACAGCTTCGACAACATCCGCTGGCAGAACCGAAATACGACGGCGGAGATCCCCAACGCGACCACGCTTTCGACGGTCGCTGAAACGCCTATTCAAGGTCATGATGGCGACCCCAATGCTCGGCCGACTCTCGGATTCGCACGCTTGCGGATCACGTTGAGCGCCGTATCGTCGACCCCCGCCGGCCAAGTGCGCATCTGGGCGATCGGCCGCGATCGGGCGTCCGGCTGAGCAGGCCGAGTCACTCTTCACCATTCAACCAGCGCAGGTCCGAGCGAGGAAAAGCGATGAAAGTCTTCAACCAGTGCGTCTTCGACGGCTATATCAGTGGAACGGCGGTCGTCTATTCTGATTCTCAGTACAATACACTGCTCGGCAACACCGATCAGCTGAGCGTCGGCGGGTACACGTCACAGGTTACAGGGACGAGCCCTAACCTGACCGTCCAAGTCGAGCAGAGCTTCGACAACGTCCGTTGGCAGAATCGGAACACGTCCGCCGAGATCCCCAGCACGACCACGCTCTCGACGACTGCTGAAACCAACGTTCAAGGCCAGGACGGCAACCCGACGGCTCGTCCGACTCTCGCATTCGTCCGCCTCCGCATCGCGCTCGGGGGCACCAGCCCCGCAGGTCAAGTGCGTCTGTGGGCGACGGGGCGTGATCGAGGCCAAGGATAGGCTCGTCGGGCAGAACTCGACAGCAGGAACCTAGCTCATTCCGTACGAAGGCGACAATGCGGATCTTTCATAAGCTGGCGTTCGACGCGTACGTCAACGGAACGGCAAACGTCTACTCCGATCCGGCGCTCGTGTCCGTGTTCGGCAGTGCCGACCAACTCGTAATCGGTGGCTACACGACGCAGGTCAGCGGTGCAGGGCCAACCCTCACTGTCCAGGTCGAGCACAGCATCGACAATATCCGCTGGCAGAATCGCAACGCCGCCGCCGAGGTGAGCGCCTTGGCATTGTCGGGGGCCACGGAGACGCCCTTCTCTGGTCAGGACGGAGATCCCACGACGCGCCCGACGCTGGCTTTTGCCCGGCTGCGCATTACGCTCGGCGGCGCTTCTCCGGCGGGTCAAGTCCGCATCTGGATCACCGGTCGTGACCAGGCGGAAGGATAATCGCCATGCGGATGTTCACAATCAAGGCATTCGACACCTTCGTCACTGGCAATGCCAACGTTTACACCCCGACTGCCATTGCGGAGCAGCTTGGCGGGGCCGACCGCATCCACGGCTCGGGTATCGTCTTCAACCCGCAGGGTTCCTTCCCGACGATCACCGTCCAGTTCGAGCACAGCTTCGACGGTACCCGGTGGATTTCTCAGCGCGGAACGCCGGAGCTCAATGCCCAGGGGCTCGTCGTCGGTAGCGACACTCTGTTCTGGTTTGGCAATACGCTGACGCCACTGAGCACCGGCTTCGACCCATCGGTCAATCTCATGAACTACGTCCGGATCCGCATCGCACTCGGCGGCGGCAGTCCAAGCGGCGGCATTCAGGTGTGGCTGTGTGGGAGAAGCCCCAACCGATGACTGAAGCGAGGAATGTCGTATGAAAGTTTTTCACGAGCTCGCATTCGAAGGCTACGTCGTCGGCGGCGCCACGAACTTGTTCAATGACCCCGCGCTGATGGAACTGATCACGGCAGTCGATACGATTCACTGGAGCGGCTACACGACGCAAGTCACGGGCGTCAGCCCGACGCTGACGCTCAACGAGTTCTACAGTAACGAGCGGAGTCTCTGGTACAACACCGTCGCGGCGCCGATCCTCAACGCTCTGCCGCTGTCGACGAGCGCCGAGACGCCGTTTCAGGCTATGGATCCCTTTCCAGCAGTGGCGCGGTTCGGGTATGGAAGGCTGCAGATCGTGCTCGGGCCGACCACTGCGCGAGCGTTTCTGCAGCTTTGGGTTACAGGGAGGGATTTGTCACGACGGTCTGCGCCGAACCCGGCGACGGCATCGGCGGCTCCGGCCGCCACGAACGGCTATGCGCCACCGAGAGCTTGAGACATGACGCCGTCACAGGCGGGAATGTTTGACACGCCGGGCGTTCGCGCAATCGCGTTGGGCGGGCTGTCGCCAGCTCGCGCATCCGTTGAGACGGTGGGGCTCGCGATGGAGGCGACGAATACGAACGCTAGTGTCGCGCCTTCGCCGGCTTCCGACCGTAGCGAGATGTGGTCACGACGGGGGCTATGGTTCGAGCGCCGATTTTCAACGGAGGTCCGGACAGTCGCAACGCTGGGGCTACCCGATGGGCCGAGTTGCTGCGCGAAGTGCGCAACGTCTCTGGGCGGAGGCTGCTCGAGCCGCGTCGTTTCGGAGAACGCTACCAAATCGACTTCCCCCGCGTCCGCAGACCCGAACGGGGCGACAGACACGGCGCAGTTCGCTCGACTGGGGCTCGTACAGCCTCGAGCACTCGCTCAAGGCAGCACGAATGCCACCGGGCGTTCAACCGGCAACAGAAGCGTTTCACGCGCGACCGCGGACATAGTCATTGGCCGAGTCCGCACGCTGCTTCAGTCGCGCCAAGCACTTGCGACTCGTTCCGTCGTCGCCTCCGGTTCGAGCCGCCGACTCGCTCGCGCGAGTGCGCTTCCGCGTCTGTCCAGGGCGTCCGCTCCGCCACGGTCGTCGAAGCTGCGCTCGTCGATGAGCGCGAAAGGTTTGGGTTGCGCTTGCAACTCGACGGGCGGGTCGTCCGTGCGCCAGTTACTCGCCGGCAAGTCCGGGTGCGGATGCGGCGAAGGCCCGCCCTCGCCGAGGGTACAACTTCCTGCGCTCCGTCAACGAGCAACGGCGACCCCACCGAGCGTGTCTTTTGCCGCGCATGGGCTCAGCGTGCCCAGTATCTCGGCGCAGCTCCGGACGCCGCGCCCGGTCGGACACAGCAAGCATCCTTTCGTCGGGCTTACGCCAGCAGCGCCCGGCGTACAGCCGCGTCCATCACAACGAACGATGGATCGACAAGCGGTGCCCTCGAAGATGACGAGCCATGAGATATCCGAGCCCGTCACCGCGGATGAGAGGCGGCTGGCAGCGCTGGCAGGATTGTTCGCCAAGCGGCACGCCCAG
Organism: Polyangiaceae bacterium; assembly: GCA_035547195.1. GTDB lineage: Bacteria > Myxococcota_A > Polyangia > Polyangiales > Polyangiaceae > DASZVB01. Next base: position 15,414 of record DASZVB010000047.1, on the reverse strand, counting down.
GAGACGAACTCGGAGTGGTTCGTTTCAGTCTTCAGACGAGGAACGTTGCTCGTGCTCGGTGAAGAACAGAAGAACCTCGGGTCTGCAGCCTGGAGTCCCGCTCTGACACTCGGCATGCGACCTGGTGATAGGCTCGCCGCAACTATCCATACCCACACGAAAGGGTCTGAATTCAGCCAGGATGATCTGCGAGCGGGTGATACTTTGCGCGTGCCGATGGTCGTGATCACGCCGGGCGCGGAGCGGGTTCGAGTGTATCAACCGCTGACGCGATCGGTCGTGACGTGGCCGGTGTTCGCGAGCGGGACCGAAGGCTCGGGGGACGGCGTACCTTGGGACCATTCGATGCCAACGGCGACGAAGGCGCTCCCTCGGATTCGAATCAGCGACGACGATCCCTGTGACCCCGACCCCAAGAAGAATAACCCGTTCGCCTGCCTTAGTGGCAACGTGTCGGGCTGGATAGGGTTTTATTCGAATGTTGTCGGTGCGTTTGGAGTCCCGACGATCCTCTCCCTGTTCGGGAAGAATCCGGGCTCGGACATGCAAGCTGCGTTCGACGCGATCCTCGCCGAGTTGCACCGAGAGGATGATCATCTGGCAGCGCAAGACAAAAATACGCTCGATTTCGCGCTGCAGACTATTGTTGGCGAAGGCACGACGGGTCAAACCCAGGCCATCGAGTTTCAGCAAGGGATCGGTGAAACAAACCTCGACAACGCCGACAACAACACGTTGCTTGCCGTGACTCAGCTCAGCAGCGGGCCAGGGTTTGGCACTCCATTGGACGGTCCGGGCGTCGATTACCGGCGTCCCTTCATCGACCCGGCGACGAACGATGGCTTCCCCAGCTGCACCAGTGGGCATTGGACGAGCCCATGCAACCAGGACTCCTGTCCTCCAGACGGAGTCTGGTCACCGACGGCCACGTGTACAGGCGTCAGCTATTGGCCCTCGAGCGCACCCTATGGGGACCCTCCGAAGGGTCCGTGGAGCGAGAACGCAACCTTTCCTGCAATAACGCGGGCGGAGTGGAAGTGGACTTACCCGGACTACCGAGACACCCTCGGCTCCGTGAAGACGGCTCCGACGTTGTGGGACAATCAGGCGTTCGATTGGCGGGCGGGCGTTCCGGCGCTGCTGCTCACGATCGCAACTCGTTTGAACTACATGGGAGTAAAGGACCCCGTCAAAGGTGGGAGCAGTTTCGGCAGCGACGAGCTATTCCCATACCGAACTGCGCTTCAGATCCTCTCGCGAGCAATGCGTGATGGGGTTCAGTGCGGTTGGAGCCTATGGGTCGTCAAGGGTGACGGCCGCTTCCGGCTCAAAGCCATATGCGCCGACGTGAATACGGGCTTGTGGGAGTCGCGCGAGGCGGAGGCGAACGTCAAAGGTTGGTGCTCCCTTGGCTGGGGGTGCCATGCGGCCGCTGCGATGCCGACGAATCCTCGCTACTTGATTCAACCGGTATTCAAGAATGAGAAGACCGGATCGGCGAGGGCGGGCCAAGAAGTGGACTTCTGGCGGCTGGCGGCGAACCGGCGCCCATTCGCCGATCTGGTCACGCACGGGTTCGATGATGCTCGCCAGGCGCTGTACCGACGGATGGGGCTATTCGGCATGAAGCGCGTGATCGACTCGCTGTTCAAGATTGCGATGTCAGCTCCTGGACCGAGCGAAACGAATGGCGACATCCGTAACGCACAACAGTGCCTGGGTCTGAGCCCCGACGGGGTTCAGGCCGCCGAGCAGTCCGGTGATCTGACTGGCATTCCGTTCGCCCTGGTGCCTTGCGGCGCGCAGTCGCGCTGGTGGACGGGACCATGGGCTTACGACGGTCATACGGGCCTCGTCATGAACGCGCCGCTTCTGTTTGCGAGCTTCGACCCGAGTACCGGGCAAAGCACCGAGCAATGGTGCATGGAGGCCGGTTCATCGCGACCCGGAGCAGACGTGACGATGCAGCGATGCGACCCGAACAATCCTGGGCAGCAATGGTCCTGGGACCCCGAGTTCGGAGTCTTCACGAACGGCCTCGGTGCGGTGCTGGACACGGTCAATCAGACGCTCGGCGGCGGTGCACAGCTTCAAATGGGGACCGGTCCGGAAACGACCTGCACCACCGATAACACGTGCAGCACCGCGAGACCGGCAAGGTCGCAGCAGTGGGGTCCCTACCAGGGGCGCGCGGTGGAAGAGCTGATCGAGCTGTTCATCCTACTTGCGGAAACGGGGACGCCGGCCGATCAATTCCTGCAGATCGTCTTGCTGCTGGAGCTCGCGGCGGCGTTGCAAGCCGCCGGCATCAGTGCGGAGCAGTTTTTGCAGTCCTTGCGGCACTAGCCCGACGCGGGCGAGCACGTGTGTGCCGGCAGAACTCGGGCACCTTGAGAGGTACCCGGAGGACGGAGCCGCTACTTCGGTGTTAGCTTCATGATAGTTCCCTCCGGACCCGGCCTGGTCCAGCTTGTCCAGTAGACACTATTCGTATCAACAGCGATGGCCCCAGGGCCGTTCTGTCCTTCTGCTAGCTTTACTGCAGGGCCCCCCTCGACTGGTACCTTCATGATGTCGCCATCGGCAACGGTCGTCCAGTAGACGCTCGTACGATCCACGGCGATGCCTCCAGGATATTTCTGTCCAGAGGCGAGCGTTGCAGGGGGGCCGCCATCGATCGGCACCTTCATGACAGTGCCACCGTGGTAAGTCGTCCAGTAAACATTCGAGGCGTCGATAGCCAGCGACGAGGGCGCGTCTTGCCCGGTCGCAAGGGTTTCTGCAAGCCCTCCGTCGATCGGCATCCGCATGATTGTGCCAGCGCTGTTGTCCATCCAATAGACGTTCGCACGGTCGACAGCAATCGCAGCCAGATCGCCCGATCCCGACCCAAGGATCCGTGTCGCTCCTCCGTCCTTTGGTACCTGCATAATATTCGTTAGACTGGCCCAGTAAATGCTTGTCGCGTCAATGGCAATCGCGTGAGCGCCCCACTGTTGCGACTCGACGACTTCCGCCGGGCCGCCGATGATTGGCGCTTTCATCACCGAGCCGCCGCGCGAGCTATCGGACCCAAATTCGTTCGTCCAGTACACGCTCGTGCCGTCGACGGCAATGGCGTTCGGGTTCTCGAATCCCGAGGCGAGCGTTGACGGATGCCCCCCCTCCTTGGACACCTTCATGACGGTACCGTCGTCGGCGTTCGTCCAATAGACGCTCGAGCTGTCAAGAGTGATGGAACTAGGGGCGTTCAGACCCGACGCGAGCACAATGGGATGGGGGCCGTCTCCGCAGCTACAGTCGATCGCTGACGCGGCGAGCATAGCGAGCGTGACTCTAGCCCGCTTCGAAACCGATCTGTCATGCATGGTTAGACGTCCCGCAGTAGAGCCAATCGTACCATAAACTGGAGCTGTCGACGAGAACGGCGAGGAGCTTGAAATATTTGCAGAACCGGGGTCTCGAGGTTGACGGCAGCCGCGCTCGGCGTAGTGGTGAAGCTGATTCTAAACTCACCTCGGTTCACGGGAGGCATTTTTCGAAATCCTCGTGCCGGTCTGCCGCTTTTATCCGTGCGGCGCTGGCGCCCGCCAGTGGCGACACCGGCCGTGGTAAGAATCCCGTATCCGGGATGCGTCCTATTTGGCTCGTCGCGTGCCTTGCCCAGTTCCTCGCCGCTTGCGGCGAGGATTGCTCCTCGCCATGCTCGGGCACGTGCACGGCCGGTCGATGCTTGACGACGTTGGCTTCGACACAGGACGGGCCGTCCTCGATCGCTCTCGACGGTCAAAACGTTTACTGGAGCAATGCGCTTCCGGGTGCGGGGGCCATCTTGAAGGCTCCTTTGAATGGCGGCTCTGCGACGACGCTCGCAGCATCGCTAGGTTCGCCTCGCAGCATCGCCATCGATAGCCATTACTTGTATTGGGTCGACGAGGACAAGGGTACACTCTCGAAGGTGTCGCTCGACGGAGGCACTCCCGAGGTACTGACTTCGGGGTTCAAAGCACCAAGGGTGGTCGCCGTGGCGGGCGATGTCCTCGATGTGTTTGATGCAGTTACGAATACTGTGAATAGCGTTCCGCGAGAGGGAGGCACGCCCACCGTCATCGGATCGGACGTCACGACGAGAGGAGTGCCCATGGCTGTGGACGGCACAAATGTTTACTGGCTCGTAGACCAGAGCCCGACGATGACGCCGATCGATGGCGGGGCAGCAACCGATCTAGTCTCCCTGGGAAGCCCAGTTTACGGCGACAGTATCTATTGGATCGACTGTCCCTGTCAGCGGGGCACGGAAATTGTGACGACGTCATGTCCGAAGGCTAAAAGCCATGCGCCTTCGAGCCTCGGACGGCTCGACAGCGGCGATTGCAACCGCTGGCAGCTGTGGAAATAGCCTCGCGGTCGACGCCACATCCCTCTATTGGATCGCGGAGACTGACAGCTATACGCTGAAGGTGATGAAGGTCCCGCTCCGTGGCGGGGATCCAACTACGATCGCGGAAGAGCAAGGGGGGTCGGGCGGCATCACGGTCGACGACACGAGCGTGTACTGGACGACGAGCTTGGGAGCCAAGGCCGGGGTCGGAGCGGTCATGAAGCTGACTCCGAAGTGACCTCGGGTTGCGGGAGGCATTTTCCGAAATCCTCGCGCCTGTCTGCCGGCTTTATCCATTGCGGGCACTCGCGCCCGCTTTGGAACGCGATGCTCGCACTTCACCGCCAACGCATCCTCGTCACCGGCGCGCACGGCTTCGTTGGTGGCCGGCTCGTTGCAGAGCTCCGCGCCCGGGGAGCCTCGGACATTGCTGGTCCGCGGTCCTCCGACTTTGATCTGACGGATCCAGTGGCGACCCGGGCCCTGTTTGCCGCGACGCGACCGACGCTGGTCTTCCACTTGGCGGCGCGTGTCGGCGGCATCGGCGCCAATCGCAAACACCCGGGCACCTTCTTTCGCGACAACATGGCGATGGGGCTGAACGTCCTGGAGACGGCTCGGGCCTTCGGCACGCGAAAGGTCGTCGTCACGTCCACGATCTGCGCGTACCCGAAGCACGCGCCGGTACCGTTCCGCGAGGAAGATCTCTGGAACGGTTTCCCTGAGGAGACGAACGCCCCGTACGGGGTCGCCAAGAAGGCTCTCCATGTAATGGCCAGCGCGTACCGGGAGGAGTTCGGGTCGAATTTCATCACGCTCTTTCCGGTGAACCTCTATGGACCGGGCGACAATTTCGATCTCGAGAGCTCTCACGTGGTTCCCGCGATGATCCGAAAGATGTTGGCGGCTCGGGACGCGGGTATGCCTACCGTCGAGCTCTGGGGAGATGGGACGCCCACCCGGGAATTCCTCTACGTCGACGATGCAGCCCGCGGCATTTCGGACGCAGCCGAGAAGTACGACGATCCGGACCCGGTGAATCTTGGTGCGGGGTTCGAGATTTCGATGGAGCAGCTTGCGGCGAAGGTCGCTCGTGCGACGGGATACAGGGGTCGTGTGGTCTGGGATGCTTCGCGGCCAAACGGTCAGCCGCGTCGAATGCTCGACGTGTCGCGGGCTCGCGAACGTTTCGGGTTCGTGGCGACGACGCCGTTCGACGAGGGACTCGAGCGGACCGTCGGGTGGTACGAAAGACATCGAAAGGACGCATCAGCAAGGACGTCGTCGAGCCAGGACGCGCTCGGAGGTAACCTGCCCCTGGGCAGGGCGTCGTGAAGGTTCCATTCTTCCGGCACGACTTGGTTCCGCGCGACGCCGAGCGGATCGCGAGCGTGCTCGAAGGTCCATTTCTGACGTCGGGACACGTGGGCGAGGCGGTCGAGCGGGACCTCTGCGCCTTCTTCGGGGCTCGTCATGCGAGCCTGGTGAACAGCTGGACGAACGGCGCGGTCGCTACCCTCCTCGCCCTCGGTATCGGCCTGGGCGACGAAGTGATCGTGCCGGCCATGACGTTCGTCGCCACGGCGAACGTCGTCGAGCTGGTTGGTGCGAAACCGGTCTTCGTCGACGTCGATCCCGGCACGCTTTTGATGACACCAGACGGTGTTCGCGCTGCGTTGAACGCCGCGACTCGAGCCGTCATTCCGGTCCATCTCTACGGTCAAATGGTCGACGTGGTCGCCATTCGCAACCAGGCTCTGGCGGCCCGTTCCGATGTGGCAATCATCGAAGACTGCGCGCATTGCTTCGAAGGACGGCTTCGCGGCGAGCGCCCTGGAGCGCACTCGGATGCAGCGATCTTCTCGTTCTATGCGACGAAGAACGTGACGTGCGGCGAAGGGGGCGCCGTTATCACGAACCGCGGCGATCTCCATGCGGTCCTCTTGCAGACCCGCCTGCACGGAATGTCGCAGGGGGCACTGCGCAGATTCGAGCAGGACACTTACCGGCATTGGGACGTCGCCCGTCTCGGCACGAAGGCGAACCTCCCCGATTTGCTCGCCGCGCTTCTGCCGCCGCAGATTGCTTCCGTGCAAGACCGGCTGGATGCGCGCGAGGTGCGCGCGCGTCGCTATGAAGACGCCCTCGCGGGTACCGGAGTGCGCTCGCCGGCGCACGAGCCGCATGCCTTGCATGCGCGGCATCTCTTCCCCGTATACGTGCCTGCCGTGCACCGGGATAGGGTGCTCCTCGGGCTGCATGCTCGCGGTGTCGGCGCGACGGTCAACTACCGTTCGGTACCCTCTCTGACCTACTACTCGACGAAGTATGGCTACCAGCCGGGTGACTTTCCGATCAGCCATGCATGGGGCTCTGGAACATTGTCTCTTCCGTTGTATCCGTCCCTGACGGAAGACGAACAGACGTATGTCATCGATACGCTGGTCCACCTCGTTCGTGGCGAGCATGAGCCCGTGAGGGAGCTCGCTTCATGAGTCATGTGCTCGTCACCGGCGCCGGTGGGTACATCGGCAGCGTCCTGGTGGGAGTCCTGCTGGACCGAGGGCATGACGTCACGGGTCTCGATCGCTTCTTCTTCGGTGAAGAAGCGCTTTCCGATTTTCGGAAGAGAGCGGGCCTGAGATTGCTCAAGAAAGATGTCCGAGACGTCGTCGACGATGACCTGGACGGCGTCGACGCCATCTGCGACCTCGCCGCACTTTCGAATGACCCCAGCGGCGATCTCGATCCCGAGCTGACTCGAGCCGTGAACCTGCGTGCGAGGGCGAACCTGGCTGCGACGGCGAGTCGGAGTGGCGTGCGGCGGTACATTCTGTCGAGCTCGTGTTCCGTTTACGGTCACGCTGGGAGGGAAGAGGTCTCGGAGGCCACGTCGCCCGCGCCGCTCAGCGTCTATGCAGAATGCAATGCCCGCGCCGAAGAAGCGGTGCTTGCGGCGGGCGCGCACGGATTGTCGGTCACCGTGCTCCGAAATCCGACGGTGTTCGGGTTGTCGCCGCGCATGCGCTTCGACCTGGTGCTGAACCTGATGACGCTGCAGGCGGTGCGTCAGGGCCGCATCTTCGTCACCGGGGGCGGACTGCAGTGGCGACCGCTCGCGCACGTCCGCGATATCGCGCGAACCTTCGCGAGCATCCTCGAAGCGCCGGTTGGGTCGGTCGCCGGGCAAGTGTTCAATGTGGCGGCTGACAACCTGCAGGTTCGAACCCTTGCGTACATGGTTCGGGAGAACCTGCCCTTCCCACTCCAGGTCGAGATCGTTCCCGACGACAGGGACAAGCGAGATTACCGGGTCTCGTCCCGGAAGATTCGAGAGATTGTCGACCTACCACAGCGCTTCACGGTCGCTGACGGCGTGCGCGAGATCTACGAGGCGCTCAAGGGCGGGCTGCTCGATGACGGCCCCCAAACGTCCACCGTCCAGTGGTACCGCACGATCATGGACGCGAAGAGGCTGGTGGACCGCGTCGAGCTGAATGGGCGGCTGCTCTGAACGGAAGAGCCGACCCCATGACCCGAAGCATCGTGCAACAGAGCTTCGACACGGATGCCTTCGGGGCCCCGTTCTATCGGATCGTGGACGTAGACGTTGCGAAGCTGGCCGAGGAACTCCCCGCGCTCACGGCGAAGCCTCCCGTGATCATCGACGCGAAGGTGCCGGCCGCTGACGTCGCGACCTCTGCCTGGCTGCTGAGGCACGGCTTCCGGAAGATCTGCACCCAGGTCGAGCTGCTGTGGGCCCGCTCGGACCGCGGAACGGACGTCGAGCAGCGCGATCGTATGCGCCAGGCCGGAGAGGCCTCTCCTTGGGAGCGGGGGGTGACGTTGCTCGACGAGCTATCGATGAGCGAGGACGAGCTGCGAGCGCATGCACGCAACATCACGCGTGACCGCTTCAACCAAGATCCGACGCTCTCGCGAGAAAGTGTCCAGCGGCTCTACGAGCGGTGGATTCTCAACAGCATCAGCGGGAGATGCCGCGTGCTGCGACTGGGTCGGTCCTTCTTCAGCTTTCGCGAGGAACGCGATTCGATTCGGGCCGATCTCCTCTCCGTTCTCGATAAGCGCCAAGGACACGGCGGTCGACTCGTCGCCTGTCTCATCCATCACGCTCGCACCATCGGCGCGTCCACCATCGAGGTCGTCACGGAGTGCGAGAACGTCCCGTCGTGGACCTTGTTCACGGAGGCAGGGTTTCGACTCGGCGGCTTTCAATCGGTCTACCACCTCGTCGAAAGGGAGAACGCATGCGAGCGCCGCTGACCGTCTTCTGCACGCCGGCTCCGGAGGACTACATCCCGGTGCCCACGCTATCGGAGCGCATGATCGTCTGCGGCCCGTTCGTGTCCGAAAACCGTTCGAGCGCTCTGCGGCATGCCATCAGGACCCGCGCTGGTCGCTTCGACCTAGCAGAGTCGTTGGCCAGGCTTTCGCCCTTCCCACAGCCGGAGGTTGTCGTTGTTTGGGCGGACGCGGCGCGTTTGGTCGAACCAACGAACCTGCGCGCCGTTTCCGGGCGAAAGGTGCTCGTCATCGGCGATACGCACCATCTGGACAAGCCGATCCGGACGCTTCTCGACTACGCGTTGCTCGAACGGTTCGACACGCACATCATCGTGGCCACGCGCCACCATGCTCACTTCTTCGCCGAGGCGGGGCTCGAGAACGTCTTCTGGATTCCGTCGCTCGTCACGACGCCGATTGAGAGGGCGTTCAATGAAGAACGGCGGAGGAACGTCACCTTCGTCGGCCAGACGGGCACTTTCCATCCCCGCCGGCGTCGCTTGCTCGAAGCCGTCGCTGCCCGCGGCTTTCCGCTCGAAGTCGTGCGCTGTTCACCCGAAGAAGCCGCTCGGCGCTACAGCGAATCCGTCATCTCATTGAACGTTTCACTGAACTCCGATCTGAACTTCAGACCCTACGAGGTTCTCGCAGCGGGCGGGTTTCTCTTGACGGACCGGCTGAGTCGCGAGGCCGGTCTCGAGCAGTTCTATCGGGAAGGGGAACACTACGTCGCTTACGATTCACTCGAGAACCTCTGCGCGAAGCTCGACTACTATCTCGAACGACCGAGCGAAGCGCTTTCCGTTGCGCGTGCAGGACAAGCGGCGTGCGCGACCATTTTCGGTCGCGACAGGATCCGTCGCGCCTTCTGGAACGTCGTCATCGAGGGACGAACGGAGGAGCCATTCGACCTCCGGCACGAACGGCGAGTGAGTAGTCGTCCTCCGTTGTCGGTACCAAAGGATCTCTTTGGACACGTCGCCCTGTACGAATTCTTTCAGGAGCAACACTTGCGCGAGGAATCGGTGAAGGTCCTGGTTCTGACGGAAGAGAGCGCCCGACTCGTCGCGGACGTTGCTGACCTTCCCCGCCTGCGTTTCTACGTCGAAGCCGGCGGACGTTGCTCGGGGGCAATCGCACGATCTCTGCGCGAAGCCGGTATCGAACACTCCGTCGAGTCCATCGACGCTACCGAAGCACGGAATGAGATCTGGGACGTCCTCGTCGCGCCCGTATGCGCCCTGAGCGGCTCCTTCCGGGGGAACCAAGTCGACCCTCCGGATGGAGCGACACCCGCCGTGACGCTCGAGTCGTACGACTTCCGTCATCTCGTCGTCCCAGGACTCGGTACCGAGCAGATCGCAACAGTGCAGACGACACATCCCGGGCTTGCACCTGTGGAACCGAACGTCCCCGTCTTCTTTCGACGTGGCACGCAGCCGACGGTCGAGTCCGGGATTCGGCGACCCCGACGACTTCACATCGGCGGCCGCGTGCGGAGCCCGGGGTGGGAAGTACTCGACGCGGTTTCGAGACCCGAGGTCGATCACGTCGGCAACGCTGGCGATCTATCTCGCTTCGCCGATGGATCATTTGCCGCGGTGTACGCGTCGCACGTGCTCGAGCACTTCGATTACAAGGTGGCGGTCACCTCGGCGTTGCGCGAGTGGTGGCGCGTGCTCGAGCCTGGTGGACGCCTGTTCGTGAGCGTGCCGGACCTGTCCGTGCTCTCTCGCCTGTTCGTGGATCGACAACTCACGGGCGCGGATCGCTTTCTCGTGATGCGGATGATGTTTGGCGGTCATGACGATCGATACGACTATCATCTGGTCGGATTGGACGAGGAGATCTTGACTGGATTTCTCGAACACGCCGGCTTCGAAGCGGTGACGCGTGTATCGAGCTTCGGGCTCTTCGACGACACGAGCGTCCTCGAACTGAATGGCACACCGATCAGCCTGAATATCACGGCGACGAAGAGACAAGACGCTCCTCGGTATGACGGCGGCGCAACTCCGTTGGCGCGGAACGAGCATCCCTTGCCGGACATCCGGGATGATGCCGCGGAGATTTCGTTGCCCGAGTTCCTCGATGCAGCTGGCGCGCTCGTCGGCGCGGGCAAGCTCGACGATGCCGAGGCTTGCTACCGCCACGCGATCGCTCAGCTTGCCCCTGCGTTGCATGAAGCAGGGGTGATCGCATTGCGCCGAGCGGGGTTGGAGGGTGCACGAGCGCTCCTGTCGGCGGCCTGCGAGATGGCTCCGGACTCGGCGAAGTCCTGGCTCGCGTACGGGCGCGCGCTGGTCTTGTCCGCGCGCCACGTCGAGGCGACCAACGCCCTTCAGCGCGCTGTCGCACTGGATGGCGCGCTCGCTGACGCGCACGCGTTACTCGGGCTTTGTCACGGCAATCAAGGTCGGCGCGAGGAAGCAGCCATCCACCTGGAGCGTGCAACGACGCTCGCGCCAGACGACGTCCTGGGGTGGAAGCTGCTCGGTGCTCTCCGCTGGCAGGAGGGACGACTCTCGGATGCGGAGCATGCGTTGAAGCGGGCCCTGGCGAGCTCGCCGAACGACGGCGATACATGGAACAACCTCGGTGCGATCCTCCATGACCAACACGATGACATCTCGGGCGACTTAGCGTTCCACCGCGCTCTCGAAGTTGGTCCAGAGACCGATTACGTCGAGCATAACCGGCTCTTCTATGCAACCTGCTCGTCCGAAAAGTCGCCGGTGGAGATTGCTGCTTTGCATAGAGAATGGGGCGAAAGGATCTCTGCGCGGTGCGTTGGTGCACGCCGACCGCATATGAACGAGAGAGCGCCCAACAGGCGCCTCAGGATCGGATATCTTTCACCCAATCTCAACGAGCATTCCGTCGCATTCTTCTTGAAGCCCGTCTTGGCCGAGCACAGCCGGGACGAGCTCGAGGTCGTCTGCTTTGCCGATGGCGGCGTGAGGGACTGGATGACCTCGGCGCTCGAAGCCTGCGCAGATCGGTGGCTCGACGTCGCCAACCTCACGGACGACGAACTGGATGCTGTTATTCGCCGCGAGGAGATCGATGTATTGGTCGAGCTGGCTGGGCACTCGGCGAATTGCAGACTCTCGCTCTGCGCTCGCTGCGTTGCGCCCGTGCAAGTGACCTACCTCGGCTATCCGAACACGACCGGATTGAGCTCGATTCAGTACCGCATAACGGATAGCTACGCTGACGCGCCCGGTGCAACCGAGGGGTGGCACACTGAGGAACTGGTACGACCGTTCCGGAGCTTCTTGTGTTACGAGCCACCTCCAAGGAGCCCCGCGGTCGTTGCGCCCCCCTGCGTGCGGAAGGGGGTGACGACCTTCGGAGACTTCAATCACTACCGGAAGCTCAATCGTCCGACGGTCGCGTTGTGGAGCCGGGTCTTGCACGCGGCGCCCGGATCGCGGCTGCTGCTGAAGAGCTCGGCCATGGCGGATCCTGCCTGCAGAACGCGTCTGTTCGGGTGGCTTGCAGAAGAGGGAATCGCTCCCGAACGAGTGGAAGTGGCTCCGTACAAGCGACGGCTGCACGAGCACCTCGCCTGCTATGGCGAGATGGACGTTGCACTCGATACGTTTCCGTACAACGGCACGACGACAACCTGCGAAGCATTGTGGATGGGCGTCCCGGTCGTGACGCGCTTCGGAATCGATCACCGGAGTCGCGTTGGCTTGAGCTTGTTGAGCAACGCAGGATTTCCGGAGCTCGCGGCAGAGAGCGACGATGCCTTCGTCTCTGCTGCAGTGCGGCTCGCGTCCGATCCGGACGGACTGGCGCTGCGCCGACGCACCCTGCGCGATAGGTTGCGGGCAGCGCCGCTGATGGACGCGAGCGGCTTCACGCGGGCACTCGAAGGCGCGTACCGAAGCATGTGGCGCAAATGGTGCAGCGACGGCCCGGCACTCGGAGGCGCCTGATGGACGACCTCGCAGAGGTTGCTTGCTCGGCCGCTTCGCCCATCGGTGGCTCCAACATCGACGACCTGTTGACGGAGGCTGAGGCGCTGCTCGATGGTGGGCGTCTCGACGAAGCCGAATCTCTTTGCCGCTCAATCGGCCTCGAGTGCGCGCCCGCAGTGTACGCCTGTGGCACCCTGGCGCTGCGGAGCGGCGATGCCAGCGCTGCAGCCACGCTGTTTCGGGCGGCGGAACTGCTTGCGCCGACGGTTGCCGCTTTCTCCGTGGGTTCGGCGCGGGCGTTACTGGACCTGAAGGATGCCGCAGCAGCTTTGGAGCGTGCGCGAGTAGCACTCGGCCTCGACCCGTCCCTAACGGTGGCGCATCGCTTGGCGGCGGAGGCGGCTGCGAGCCTCGGACACCACGCGCAAGCGGCGCGGCATCTGATCTGCGTGACCGAGGAAATGCCTGACGACGCGAATGCTTGGAACGCTCTCGGTCTCGCGAGGATGCGTGTCGGTGAGCTCGAGACAGCCGTGTAGGCGTTACGCAGAGCGATCGAGCGTTGCCCGACGTTCTCGGCAGCACACACGAATCTCGGCGTGACCCTCGAGCCGCACGGCCGCGCCGCGGAGGGGCTCCGCGCTCGGCAGCGCGCGCGTGAGCTCACGCCAGAGGCGCCTGACGTGAATTCGGCGTATCTGTTCGCGCTGAACACCTCGAATGCGACGCTCGAGGAGATCGCCGACGAGCATCGGCGCTGGGGTTCCGAGTTCGTGAGGATCACCGGCGGAGCACCGACGCCACACGACCACGTGAAAGACCCAGCGCGCCGCCTTCGCGTGGGCTACGTGTCGGCCGACCTACGCGAACACGCCGTCGCCTTCTTCATGGCGCCAATCCTCGCGCATCATGATGCCAGTGTCGTCGAGGTCTACTGCTACGTGAACCAGCACCGGAGCGACCACACCAGCTCGCAGCTCCGCCGTTACGCGCATCATTGGACTTCGCTGTCGGATTCGTCCGATGAAGCCGCCGCAGAACGGATTGGAAATGACGGCATAGATATCCTCGTCGATCTATCCGGGTATACGGCGGGAGGCCGGCTGGGCGTGTTCGCCCGACAGGCCGCACCGATCCAGGTGACCTATCTGGGGTATCCGAACACCACTGGTCTCCCGACGATGCAGTATCGCATCACCGACCGATGGGCTGATCCCCCTGGCAGGACCGAACACCTCCATTCCGAGCTCCTCCTCCGCCTTCCGCACTCATTTCTCTGCTATGCGCCTCCTTCGGATTCGCCTGCCGTTGCCGAGCGCTCCTCGGCCGAAAGAGGCGCGGTCACGTTCGGGTCGTTCAACCGCGGACGCAAGCTGAGCGAATCGACGATATCGCTCTGGAGCAGGATCCTCGTCGCATTGCCGGAGGCGCGCATCCTGCTCAAGCCCGGCCCGATCGATCGCGCGGAGCTTCGCGATCGGTTTGCGCGGCAGGGTGTGGCCGCCGATCGCATCGACCTGTTGGACTACTCACCCGGAATTCCCGGACACCTCGATGCGTACCGAGCCGTCGACATTGCGCTCGACAGCTTTCCGTACAACGGGACGACGACCACCTGCGAAGCGCTCTGGATGGGAGTGCCCGTCATCACGCTAGCGGGTCCCGACCATCGCAGCCGCGTGGGCGCAAGCTTGCTCCGGAACGTCGGGCTTCCGGAGTTCATCGCCGAATCCGGCGATGCGTACGTCGAATGCGCGCAGCAGCTTGCGCAGGACGCACAGAGGTTGCGAACCCTTCGCGCGTCGCTGCGTGAAAGAATGCTTCGCTCCGCTCTGATGGACGGCAAGCGTTTCACGCAGGATCTCGAAGCAGCGTATCGGACCATCTGGACGGAGTGGTGCTCGGAGACCGGTCGGCGCTGACCGGACGACGTCGGACTATCCTGCAGAAACTCGTGTTGTGGTCTGCGCGCAACCTGCAAGTCGGAGGGCTGTAAGGCATGATCGACGTCAACTATTCCTGCAGTTTGGCGACAACTATTCTTGCAGATCAGGGGCAGATGGATGGACGGCCGCCCCGGTTCGGGTTCTCGTCGGGAGTCCTGACGCCGTGCGCTCACGTGCTTTACAGCTGACATGCTCCGCGGATTCGGCTTTCCTGATCCGCCAAGGACACCCGCATAACAGCCGACGTGAAGGTCATCGATCACCCGCTGGTGCAGCACATCTTAGCCTGATGCGCCAGAAGGAACGGAGTACGAACTCGTTCCGCAACTTGCTCGGCGAGATCAGCATGCCGCTCGCGCACGAGGCATTCGCGAGTGCCGCTGGTCGGCGAGGACACCGAGACACCGCTCGCGAAGATGCGCAGCTAACGCTGCCACCACACCATAGACTTGTGCGCACTCCATTGCCTGGCGTACAACGTGTCGTGCTGTTGCCGAACGCGACCCGAGCCGTCGTTTCCGACGCGAAGGTCCGCGAGTATTTGCTGTCATCATCGCACCCGATTGGACGGTTCAAAGCCGCGTTTTGCCGCTCGCTCGGGTTCTCCGAAGATGACTGGGAACAGCTGCGTGATGCGCTTCTGGCGATTGCCTCCAGGGATGAAGCCTTCCCTGGTCAGCCGAGCACGTTCGGGCGGAAGTTCGAGATTCGTGCGCGTAAGGCATTCAAAGGGCCGCGCAATTTTGCCGTGGGCGACGGGGAAGGCCGGCCATCGGTGCTCGGAGACGCATCGGCATGGGCTCCGGGCGACGAGGGACTGCTGGCGTGAGGCGTGGGCGAACGTGCGCCCGAA
>DASZVB010000046.1:0-2647 GCA_035547195.1 Polyangiaceae bacterium | reverse complement strand
TCCCGCGATCCTCAGGGAAGCCCTGCGCTCCACGACGCCGACGGAGGACGACCTGCGCGGAGCATGGCAGCGCGCTCCGGAGATCGTCCTGGGCGCCGTCGACGACGCGGTCGACCGCGACGATCCGTTTGCGGCGAACCTGCTGGCCACGGCGCCCCCCGAGCGCACGGCGGAGATCGTGCGGCGCCTCTCCGCTCGCCTGCTCGGAGCGACGTGGCTCAGAAAGCGGCAGACGAAAGAGACGCGCAAATGGCTCGCCGAGCGCATCGCTCAACGATCGGCGGGCTGGCGCGAAGCCTTCGATTTTTTGGCCGAGCTATCCTCTAGTTGAACGAAGCCCGGGCCGACGGCTCAGATCGTGATCTGACGATCGGCCACGCCGAGCGCCGCTTCGCGGACGGCTTCCGAGAGCGTGGGGTGCGCGTGACAGGAGCGGGCGATGTCTTCGGAGCTCGCCCCGAAGTCGATGGAGACGGCGGCCTCGGCGATGAGATCGCCCGCGCGGGGACCGATGATGTGCACGCCGAGCACCCGATCCGTCTCGGCGTGAGCGAGGATCTTCACCTGGCCGTCGGTGAACGCGAGCGCGCGCGCCCGCGGGTTCGCCGAGAACGGGAACACTCCCTTCTTGTACGGAGTCGCCGACTCCTTCAGCTCTTCTTCGCTGCGCCCGACGCTCGCGATTTCCGGGTGCGTGTAGACGATGTTCGGGATGCCGTCGTAGCCGACGTGACCGAAGCCTTTGACGATGTGCTCCACGCAGGCGATGCCCTCGTCCTCCGCCTTGTGCGCGAGCATCGGGCCGGCGATGACGTCGCCGATGGCGTACACGCCGGGGACCTTCGTCCGGAAGTGCTCGTCGACCACGATGCGCCCGCGCCGATCCAGTTCGAGTCCGATGACGTCGGCGCCGAGGCCCTCCGTGTTCGGCGCGCGCCCGACGCAGCAAAGCACTTTGTCGCAGGAGATGGGCTCGGCGCCCTCCGTCTCGACCACCGCGCCGTCGCCGGCGACGCGAGCTCCGGTCACGCGAACGCCGAGGCGGAACTCGAGTCCTTGCCGCTCGAAGAGGCGCTTGGCGATCCCCGCGGTCTCTCCGTCGATCCCGGGTAGGATCCGGTCCAGGTATTCGAGGACGGTGACCTTCGCGCCGAGGCGCTTCCACACCGAGCCGAGCTCGAGCCCGATGACGCCTGCGCCGATCACGACGAGGTGCTCGGGCACGCTGGAGTACGCGAGCGCTTCGGTGCTCGTCCCGATCCGATCGCCGTCGAGCTCGACCCCGCGGAGCTTGGCGACGCTGCTGCCGGTCGCGACGAGGACGTGCTTGGCGGAGAGCTCGGTGTTCGAGCCGTCGCCGGCGTCGACGGCGATGCGGCCGGGCGCGAGGAAGCGACCGCGTCCGGTGTACCGCGTGATCTTGTTCTTCTTGAAGAGGAACGCGACGCCGGCCGTGTTCTGCTTCACGACCGTGTCCTTGCGCTTCAGCATCTTCGCGAGATCGAGCCCGACGGAAGACACGTCGATGCCGAACACGCCGAGCCCGTGGCGCGCCTCGTCGTAGCGCTCGCTCGCCTCGAGCAGCGCCTTGCTCGGAATGCAGCCCACGCGAACGCACGTGCCGCCGAGCTCGCTCTCCACTTCGACGACGGCGGTGTCGAGGCCGAGCTGCGCCGCGCGAATCGCGGCAGTGTAGCCCCCGGGGCCCGCCCCGATGACGACGAGATCGTGCTGGGGCATGTTCACACCTCGAGCAGGATCCGCGCAGGAGCCTCGATGGTCTCCTTGATGCGCTTCAAGCACGTCACCGCTTCGCGGCCGTCGACGATCCGGTGATCGTACGTGAGCGCGAGGTACATCATCGGCCGCACGACGATCTGCCCGTCGCGCACCACGGGCCGATCCTGGATCGCGTGGAGCCCGAGGATGCCGCTCTGGGGCGGATTGAGGATCGGCGTCGACATCATCGAACCGTAGATGCCGCCGTTGGAAATGGTGAACGTGCCGCCCTGGAGCTCCTCGAGCTTCAGCGTGTTCTTCTTGGCGCGCTCGCCGAGGTCGGAGATGGTCTGCTCGACTTCGGCGAAGCTGAGCCGCTCGGCGTTGCGGATGATCGGCACGACCAGGCCCTTGCCGCCGCCCACGGCGACGCCGATGTCGTAGTAGTTCTTGTAGACGATGTTCGCGCCGCGCACCTCGGCGTTGACGCTGGGCACCGTTTTCAGCGCGTCGATCGCCGCCTTCACGAAGAACGACATGAAGCCCAGCTTGATGCCGTACCGTTCCTGGAACTCCGGCTGGTACTCCTTCCGGAGCGCCATGACCGCGGACATGTCGCACTCGTTGAAGGTCGTCAGCATCGCGGCCGTCTGCTGCACCTCGACGAGTCGCTGCGCGATCGTCCGCCGCATCGGCGTCATCGCCACGGTCTCCTCTTCGCGGTCGCCTTCCGGCGCGTGAGGCGCGGGCGCGTTCACCGGCGCGCGCGCGGCGCCGCCGTTGCCCTTCGCGGCGCGTTCGACGTCTTCCTTCAAGAGGCGCCCACCGGGGCCGCTCGCGGATACCTGCGAAGCGCTGAGCCCGGTGTCGTGGAGCGCGCGCGCCGCGGCCGGCATCACGCGAGCCGGTGCTGCGGGCGGCGGAGCAG
>DASZVB010000045.1:0-3244 GCA_035547195.1 Polyangiaceae bacterium | reverse complement strand
TCCCCCCGCCTTCCATATACCCAGCAGGCCCGCCACCAGCCCTACGCTCCGCTCCACACACAACCCCACCAGCGACTCCGCTCTCACTCCAGCTCGTTGCAGCGCACGCCCCACGCGATTCGACCACGCCCAGAGAGATCCATACGTCGCGTCCTCTCCCTCGCACCGGAGCCCCACTGAATCCTGCCTCGATCTCGCTCGCTCTCCGATCCGCCTCAGCACCGGCACGAACTCGTGCTCCCGCGGCGCGACGGACTGTTTCGGCTCGACCGAAAGCATGAGCTCGCCGACGCGCTGCTCGCTGTCGCCGACGAGTTGCTCCAGAACCTCCCTCAGATGTCGCGACAGCGCTTCCACTCGCCGTCCTTCCACCCGCTCTCCGTCCCACTCCCATTCGAGCTCGACGTGGTCCTTTGCCTCGACGGTGAGCGTCAGCGCGTAGTGCGTGCGATCTGCTCGGTCCGAGCGCTCGACGCGTAGACCCACGTCCGCCGAGCGCGCGGCGGCGTCCACCGGAAAATTCTCGAAGACGAACAGCGTATCGAACAGCGCATCGCCGGCGAGTCCCAGCCATTGCTGCACGCTCGAGAGCGGCGTGTGCTCGTGGAGCTGTCGCTCGCTCGCCGCACGTTGAATGGCCCGAAGCCAGTCGCCGATGCGTTCGCCCGCAGGCAGATCGATCCAGACCGGCAACGTGTTGATGAAGAGGCCCGTCATGTCGAAGGCGCCGGGGAGCTCCGGCGGACGACCTGAAACCGTGGCGCCGAAGATCGCCTGCCGGCGATCTCCATAACGCCCGAGCACGACCGCCCAGGCCGCCTGAAAGACGCTGCTCGGGGTGACGCCGCAGCGCCGCCCGAGCTCGCGAACGGCTTCGCCGAGCGGTCCATCGAGCCGCTCGTGCCGGTGATGCGTGCCCGCCGAGGGCTCTCGCACCCGACCGAGGGACGGCAGGAGCCTGGCCGGCTCGGTGAGCGTCGCGAGAGAACCTCGCCACCAGGCTTCAGCGCTCGGCCGCGCCGCGAGCCACGCAACGTAATCTCGGTACGGCGCCGTCGGCGCCGGCGCGAAGGACCTTCCCGATATCCGGGCGCCGTAGTCGGCGACGACTTCGTCGACCAGTCGCGCGCTGCTCCAGCCGTCGGCGAGCGCGTGATGCATCGTCCAGACGACGTCGTGTTTGCCGTCCGGACGCGCGAAGACGTTGACGCGCAAGAGCGGCGGTCGCGCGACGTCGAACCCGCTGGCGACGTCGCTTCGAAGGAAGGCGGAGAGCCGTTCTTCGTAGTCCGAAGCCTTCGTCCAGTCGTGCCAGGCGTAAGGCAGCGTCACGCTGCGATGAACGACCTGCAGCGCTCGCCCGCCGTCTCCGAATACGAAGCTCGTCCGCAGCACGTCGTGACGCGCGACCACGGTCTGCCACGCTTCGCGCAGCGCGCGTTCATCCAGCGTGCCGGCGAGCCGCAGCCGGAGCTGGTAGACGTAGAGTCCCTCCTCGGCGTGCGCGAGCGTGTGAAACAGGAGTCCTTGTTGAAGCGGCGTGGCCGGGTAAAGGTCCTGCACGTCCGACAAGCGGAGGTGGAGGCGCTCGAGCGCGCCCTGCGAGAGGCCGGCAAGCGGAAAATCCGACGCCGTCGAGCCGCGCGGTGCGGCCGCGCAGTGCTCGAGGAGCAACCGTAGCTTCGCGTCGAACGAGCGCACGAAACGATCCGCGTCGTCGGACGAGAGATCCGCGCGGAACCGGAAGCTGAGCGAGAGCTCTCCGCCCGCGACGAGGCCATTCACGGCGAGGGCGTGCGGCATCGCGGCCGCCGTGTCGACTTCGGATCCCGCGGATTCGGAGGCAAAGCCGAAGCGCGTCTCGGCCTCGGAACGGTCGAACTGCCCGAGGTAGTTGAAGCTCACCGCGGGGACGGGGAGCGCGGTCGCTTCGCGCCGGACCAGCTCGTCCGGCGAGTGACGGAGGAGGCCCCAGCCGAGCCCGCGGTCGGGGATCGCGCGCAAGCGCTCCTTGACCGCGACGAGGGCCTCCCGAGCATCGGCGTGCGCATCGAGCCAGACCGGATACCGGCTCGTGAACCAGCCGACGGTGCGACTCACGTCGAGATCGTCGAGGACGTCTTCACGCCCGTGACCCTCCAGATCGACGAGAGCGCCGGCGCGACCGAGCTCGCCGATCGCCTGCACCAGCGCGGTGAGCAACACCTCGTCGATGCGCATGCGGTAGGCGCGCGGCGCCGCTTCGAGGAGCCGGCGCGTCTCGGCCGCGCCGAGCTCCCATTGCACCTCGCGGCTCGCCGCGAGCGACAGATCCGCTTCGACGGAGGTGAAAAGAGGTCCCTTCGCGTGGGAAAGGGCGCTCTTCCACCACGAGAGCGCTGCTCTCACGCCGTCGCGCTCGGCGTATTCCGCGAGGCGAGCTGCCCAGAGTGAGAACGGCGTGGTGACGGCGGGTAAGTCGAACGGCAGCGCGCCCTCGGCCTTTGCGTAGGCTTGCTCGAGCTCGTCGAGGAGCACGCGCCACGATACGCCGTCGATAGCCAGGTGATGGATCGCAAGCAAGAGCCGGCTCTCGCCGTCCGGCAGCCGGAAATACGCCGCCCGAAGCAACGGGCCGTGTACGATGTCGAGACTTCGCTGCACGCGTTCGCCCTGCTCCGCCAGCGCCGCGGGCACGTCCTCGGCAGCACGCAGATCGACGACTTCGACGTGAGGTCCGTTCACCACGTCCGCGACCTGTTGCGTCCGGCGTCCTCCCCGTCGCACAAAGCGCAAGCGCAGCGCGTCGTGCCGCCGCACCAGCTCCACCAGCGTTCGCTCCAGCGCCTCGACCGAGAGCGCCTCTTTCGCTCGCAGCAAGACCGACTGATTCCAGTGCGACGTCCCCTCCGGGTGTCGCTCGAAGAACCGCGCCTGGATCGGCGTCAGCGGCACTTCCCCCTCGACCGGCCGCTGCTCCGCCCGCTTCGCGCTCACCGCCGTCGCCACTCGCGCTTGTGCCGCGATCGTCGGCTGCTCGAACACCTGCTTCGCGCTCAGCAACAGCCCGTTCTCCCGGGCCCGCGCGATGATCTGCAAGCTCAGGATCGAATCCCCTCCCAGATCGAAGAAGTTTTCCGTCACTCCGAGCTCGGAGCGCTTCAGCACCTCGCTCCAGATCTGATGCAGCGTTAGTTCCGCTGGCGTGCGCGGCGCGACGCGCGGGTTTTCCGACTCGGGCGGTTCCGGCAGCGCACGCCGGTCC
>DASZVB010000044.1:0-70971 GCA_035547195.1 Polyangiaceae bacterium | reverse complement strand
TGCAGGGTCGTGCGTCCAGTGCACATCCCAGGACGCTAGCGCCTGCGGCATGAAAGACGGCACCCCCCTCGTCTGCGACAGCCTCCAGCGCGCGTGCACGACATTCAAGGCGCAGAGCGCAGGGCTCTGCGACCCGTGCGTCACCGATGCAGAGTGCGTCCCCGGCGAACTCTGCGTCCTCGACACCGTCGGCTCCGGCGCGAACCTCAAGAACGTTGGCTACTTCTGCCACTGGAAACAGGGCGACACCGCAAACGGAGCTCCGAGCGACTGTACGGCGACCGGAACTCCCTACGTCAAGGTCGTCTCGAACGCGACCAGCATCGACGGTGTGAAGGCCGATGTCTGTGTCCTGCGAGTCAGCTCCTGCCCGGCCAATGCAGACTTCAGCTCCAAAAATTGCGCCCCGACGGGCACCCCTGACGACAAGCTATGCGCCTTCTCTCCACCGATCGACGCCAAGTGCGCACAGTTCGGCCCGACCAGTTACCGCTGCACGATGACCTGCCTGAGCTCGGATGATTGTCGAAACGGGTCAATCTGTACCACAGCCGTCAATCCTCCCGTCTGTAGTCTCTGACATGATTCCTCCGTCCGCCTCTGCTGTCCAACCTCGACGAGAGCGCGCCAGGATGCGCGGCCCGACACTTCCACATTGTAGGACCTGACCGCGTGCCGCGCTCTCGCCTCATAGCTCTCTTTCTGCTCCTGCTCGGAAGCGTCAGCGTGCCCCAAAGCGGCTGGTGCGAAGAGGCGACCACCGATACCGAGGTGAAGCAGCGCATGCAGGCTGGCATCAAAGAATATGGTAGAAACCACCTCGAGGCGGCGCGCGCGGCATTCGATAGTGCCTGGCAGCTCAAACATCACAGCGCGATCGCCGCGAGCCTCGCCGACGTCGAAATGAAGCTCGGCCGCTACCGCGAGGCGGCCGAGCACTGGGAGTATTATCTCGCGAACTCGCCTCCGGATCGAACGGACGCCGAGGCCGAGCTTGCGGCATGCGCCCAGCACCTCGGGCGCATACGACTGTCCGTCGAACCGCCCGCCGCAGAGATCCTGGTGGACGGTAAAATCGCCGAGCGCCTGACCCCGACCGCGTCCGTATGGCTCCTTCCCGGAGAACACGTGCTCTTTGCGCGATTCGAAGACCGTCTCTCACCGGCGCAGACGATCGCGCTTGATGCCGGTGGACACACGGCGCTCGTACTGACCGTCGCTCCACGGGTGGTGCCGGTAATCCCCACGCCAAACCTGCCAGCGGCCCCGACTTCGCATCCCCTCGAGGTGGCGCCCCACGCGAGTTCTTCCGTACGCGCCGAGCGAGGCCACGGAAACACCGCGCGTACCTGGACGCTGCTCGGTGGCAGCATCGCTGCGGCCGCTGCGCTCGGCGTCGGGATCGGCTACTCGCTCAGCGCCAACAGTCTGGCGGACGACGCCACACGGCTGCGGTTCCAAACGGCGCAAGAGGGAGATCCCGATCTAGTGAAGTATGGCGGGCAATGCGCGCCTCCTCCAGGAACGCCGGCCCCCGCGGCCTGCGCCACGCTCCGCGCAACGGTCAATCAGATGGTCGAAGACCAGAACATCGCGCTCGGCGCGTACATTGCCTCGGGAGTACTCACCGCAGCAACCGTCGTTGCGTTCTTCGTCTGGCCTCGAGACCGCTCCGAAGCCTCCGCAAGGCTCCATTGGATGGTAGCGCCGGGGTCCCGAGAAGCGAGTCTGCGGGTCTTCGGCGAATTCTGAGCGACCACGAACGCCTCGTCGGGTTGCGCGAGCCTCCTCGGGTCTCGGTGAGTACGTCATCGACGGCTTCGGGCGGCGGGTCGCGGAGCGCGTGAACGGGCGTTCTCGAAGTCGTGGCTCTATCGCGACGCCCTCCGCCCGATTTCCCAGATCGACGCCGACGGCACATCCACGCACTTCGTTTACGTGAACGGAGACAGCGCGCCGGATTTCATCCTGCGGTCGGGCAATCCATATCGAGTCGTGAAGGACCACCTCGGGTCCGTGCGACTCGTCGTGAACGCCGAGACGGGCGAGATCGCCCAGCAGTTCGACTACGACGGGTTCGGGCAGGTGCTGCAAGATACGAATCCCGGGTTTCAGTCTGGATCTCGTAAACTAGAGAAGCAAATGGAGTTGCTGTTCATCGTCGTGGCCGGAGCCGTTCCCGTGCTAGTCATCTCTTCGTTCTATGCGTTGAGCCGTCGTAGACTGATCGGCGAACGTGACAAGACACCGATCGTCGAAGAACGCTGAGGAGCGAAGATCAACGGACTCGCCATTTCCAACCCTCTCGTGAGAGTTGTCATTTACGAGGACTGCCTAGCTGTGGTGAGTGCTCGCGCAGCATGCGCGAAGTTTTCAGAGCTGCGAAATGTCAGATTTGTGCCGGGACTCTTCAGTATGACGAATGTTCATCTTACCGTGGCTGGCCTCCAGGTGACGCTCGCACTTCCGAACGACGCGAAGCTTTTGCGCTTTCTGCGTGACCGCGTACCCGGGGAATGAGGTGTAGCTCGGCGTGACCTTTCGTCGAGCCGTGAGCGGCATCGCGATTCTATTGGAACGTCTCTGGAGAGCTGACGAAAACTAGCCGGCGCGCGTTATCGGTTCCAGACGGCGAGATCAAGTGGCGCGCCGTGTCGCGTCCAATGCGGTATCGCCGCGGACTTCGTGCCCGACATGCATCCGCGATGCTCGCGCTCCATCCTTCGTGAACCTAGTAGAAAATAGTACCGACGCAGACCACGGTACCGATGAGGCAATGGCGCTTGTCGATGCGCCGTTCTCGGACGGAACCCATTGCAGAGAAGTCGACATTGTTGAGGCTGTTCGCTCCCGTGTCGGAGCGAGTGGAACTCCTGGATGATCGGGAAGAATGCCATCAGCACGAGCGGAAATGGTTGAGCACCTCATGTTGCGATCTTGTGCGCTCGATCCCGTGGGCTCGGACACCCGCGACTGGGAGCGTATAGTGGTCGATGTCGGGGCGCGGGGATTCATCGGCGCGCTGGCGAGGAGCGCGTTCGCGCAAGCCCTCGCGCGCGATCGAGCGCGCAGAGACAGTGATCTCGTCGCGGCGGTGCGTCTTGGCGAACCGCCACTTTGCGTCGCCTGGAATGCGACGCGATTGGTCTGCCGCAGGATCGTCCGTCATTGGGACGGTCCGATTTGCGTGACCCGACTCGACTATCGCTGGTGCTTCCTGCAGCTCGCCTCCCCGTATTGGCAGCAGTTCTCCCTGATCTCCGACGTTCGTGACGAAATATGAGCGCTCCTCAGGGCGCGCACCGCGACAAGTGTGGCAGCCCCAGCACCGCCCAGGAATCTGAAGTCCTCCGCCACTGCATGGGTGGACGAAGCAGGCTCCGTGGAACCTTTCTCGACGCCGCCACGCGGAAGTGACCTTGTCAGAAACTGCCGAGGATCTGTACGCCCGTGCCATCTCGTCCCGCATGCCACGGGGACACCGAGAATTGGCCCGCCGACCACGGCTGGGAGCGCTCGTGGGGCCAGAGGAAGTACGCGGCAATTGTTGCCACCCCGAGCGCGCCAGCGGCCGCGAATCCCACGATGGAGACGATCTTCGCGGAGTGCGCGTCGTCCACTTTCGCACGTAGTTCATCGCATGCGGCTGGACGCACCCCAGCCGGAGGCGTGCACTGGCCCTGGGTTTTTACGAGCTTCGGGTCGCCCTCGTGTTCGGTGTCTGCCCGGAGCCGAGCGGCGTCATCGTCGAGTGCATTCGCGTCGAGCAAGTAGGCGACGCCGACTCCGAGGGCCGCGACGGTGAGTGCGCTCCCGCCAATCAGGGTCCACGTCCTCGCGGCATTCCCCGGGGATATTCTCGTGTCGTTGCTCGACGGAGTGGCGGCTGGGGTCACGACGGGCGAAACGGATATTTCGGGCGCAGGTGTCTCCGTCGCGTCCGGATGCATGACGGTGAGAGTGACGGTCTGGCTCCCGCCGGCGGCAATGGTGAGCTTCTGCTCGGGAGATGAACGCTCTGCGAGCTTTGCAGAGAGCGTGTGCTCGCCTGGCTCGAGCCAGAGCGGGGCGTCATGGGGCTCGCGTTCGATCGTATTTCCGTCCAGAAGAAGGGTCGCGTCCGCGGGGTCAACGGATACATCGACACGGCCGACATGTTTACTGCATTCGGCGAGTTGAGCTTCCGCCTCAGCCCGATCCGGAGGGGAACTCGCGACGTAGTACTGCCAGTGCTCCGCCGCGTCATCGAAGCGGCCGAGCTTCATCTCGACATCCGCAAGACTCGCTGCGATGGCTGTGTGATGCCTGAGCTCCCAGGCGTGAGCGAACGCCGTGCGAGCTGCCTCCAGGTGGTTCTTTCGATACTCGCCGATCCCGGTGCGCATCAGCTCTTTGAGGGTGGCTTCGTCCGTGGTGGTAGCGCTACCGGCGTCAGCGCGCCCAGTTTCATCGCCCCACGCGCTCGGTGACCAGAGCGCCGTTCCTAGGAGCAACACAGCGAGCGTTCCCGTGAATCGGGAACGCACCGAAAAAGTCCACGTTCTAGTTGTAAGTCGTCTCATGTTTCGGAGCCGATGGGGGCCTGGCGGCCCGATCGTCGAGGTGCATTGGTGAGGCGCTCCATTACTGCAACTGGCATACACGGGGCGCGACGTTCTGAATGCACCCGAGGCCGGGGCAGTCGTCGTCACCAAGGCACGTCATAGTGCAGCGGTAACCGTTGCCGAATTTGACGCATTTCGCGTCTGCCGTGGGAGCAAATCCACACAGAGAATCGTCGGGAGAACCGGCCGGGCCACAGTTCTTAGTTGGATAGTCGGCGTTTGCTGGGCAGGAGCTGACGCGCAATACGCAGACGTCCGCTTTAGTGCCATCGATGCTCATCGCATTGGAAACAAGACCCACATAAGGTTGGCCGCCAGTGGCGCAATCTGCCGGAGCGCCATTCGCGGTGTCGCCTTGCTTCCAGTGACAGAAATATCCGACGTTCTTGGTCGTGCTTCCAGACGTCAAGGTATCGAGAACGCACAATTCCCCCGCTGCGCACTGTGCATCAGTCACACACGGATCGCAGAGACTAGCGCTCTGGGCTTTGAACGTCGTGCACGTTCGCTTCAGACTGTCGCAGACGAGCGCCGTGCCGTCCTTCATTCCACACGCGCTTGCGTCCTTGTTGGTGCATTGCACGCACGTCCCCGCTTCGCAGATTCCCTTGCCTGTCACATGACTGCAGTCGTCGTTGGTGGTGCACGGCTTGCATTGCTCGCTGTCGCACCGCGCGGCATTCGCAGCCGGGCAGTCCGTAGATGCCAGGCACTGAACACAGCTGTTCATCGTCGTATCGCAGACCGGTGTCGCCGTCTTAGTCGCGCAATCCCCGTTGCCGACGCAGGCAACGCACGTGTTCGTCGTGACATCGCAGACAGGCGTCGCCGTCTTTCCAGCGCAATCCCCGCTTCCGAGACACTGCACGCAGACGCTCTTCGACGTGTCGCAGACGGCGCCGTTCGCGTTGCCGGTGCAGTCGGAGTTCCCGACGCATTCGACGCACTTGTTCGCGGACGTGTCGCATGCCGGCTTCGTGCTCGAACACTGCGAGCTCTTCGTGCACTCGACGCATTTGTCCGTTGCCGCGTCACAGACTGGCGTCTTCCCCTTGCAGGCGCCGCCGCAAGGAACGGCGCCTCCCGCGCCAGCGGCACCACCCGCGCCGGCGTTGTTCCCACCGGTACCGGCATCAGCCACGCCGCCACTGTTAGCGCCTCCGGTGATTCCTGCGTCGCCACCGGAGCCTTGAATGTCCCCGCTCGCAGCGGTTCCATCGCCGGCGCTCCCTCCATCGCCGCCCGTACCTGGTGCACCACCGCCTTGTCCGCCGTGAGCACCAGCGAGGCCGCCGTCGGGACCGGCGCATGTCCGCGTCTGAAAGCAGCCGGACGAGCTATCCAGCGTGCAGTGCACGAGCGAGGACGCGGCGAAAATCGCGACAGAGTACGGTACTAAGCGGCGCATGATCATCTCCGAAAGTTAGAACTGACCCGTGAGAACAAGGGTGCTCCCGTGCGGCCCAAACGTGACGTCAGGCCGCGCGCCGAACCCGGACCGCGCGGTGGATGTCGCCGTCATCTTGTGGCTCGGCCAGAAGAGAACATAGGCAAGGGTTGCCAGGCCACCAACTGCCGTCACGCCGATGCCGACCTTCGCGAGCGTGCTGTCTCGGTTCTGGCGATCCACCGCGTCGTGCAAGCGATGGCAATCGGTGGAACCAGAATCGGCGCTGCAGGCGTTACTGTTGTTGCCAAGCGTGGCCTGAATGGAGCTCGCCTCGTCCCTGGCGTGCTTGGCGTCGATGCTGAAGCCGATCCACATTCCGACTCCGAAGGAGTCGCACACTCGCACCATGCACTGCGCGCGGGCGGGGGAGGTGACCTTCGAGCTGCGCACCGCCACCTCGCGAGCTTGCCGCGTGAGGGCCGCCTGCCTTCGCCCGCCAGGTTGCTCGTAGGGGGCACACCGAGTGGCGAAGCGAGACCGCGCGTTTGGCGTGGACTGGCACCAGGAGAGGAGGCGACGCGCGCGCGAACGTCCTGCGCTCGGCAGATCGCCGGGCTCCGCGAAGCGCGCACGTCGCGTGACGCTCCAAGATATGACCAGTGGAGTGGACGCTACGAGCGTCACGGATCCTGCACGAGGTGGCTGCGCCCCCGGCGACCTGCCGAGCACAGGAGGAATCCATGCGCGCCACCATCCGTGTCTCTTTCCATCGCCGCTCGGTGCTTGAAGCGCACGCTCGCGAGATGCGACGGGCGCTGATGCCATCGGAGCAGTTGCTATTTCGCACCATCCGCGGGAAGCAGCTCGGGGTTTCGTTTCGCAGGCAAGTATCCGGCAAGCGATTCGGGGATAACGCTCCTGACCGTCTTCCGAGCCTCACCGTCGTACCCACCCCTGGGGCGAACCCGAACTGCTGCAACCCTGGTTGGCTACCCAACACTACGAGACGATGGCCGTCGCGATCCATTCATCACCGCTTCCATACTGAAGAATCGCGTCGAAATCGGCTGACAGTTCTCCGTCGAGCGCTCGGACTCCGAACACAAACCGAGTGCCCGGTGTTTGCCAATAGAGCTCGTCGAGCTTGGGAATGCCAACCTCGAAGGGCACCACGATTCCCCCCTGCTCCACTGAGTACCAGACTGCGATTAAGTCATGCTTTCCTATGCGCGTGCTCTGTCGCCAAGCGAGTCCAGGCTCACGCGCGTCGATGCGTACGCTTCGGGGCATTCGCGACCAATCAAGGGAAACCCCTAGCCATGGTAGCCCATTCAGGTGCTTGTCGAATGCTGCAGACAGCTCCTTCGGAAGAGCTGTCGCGCGACAGTCCAATGTCCATGGATGCTTTTCGTTCATATTCGTCTCGTCAGGGAAAGTGCTGTAGAAGAGCATAAAAGTCATCGGCCGTCGCACCCTCGACGATGTTCGCTCCACCAGGACCTTAGCGCCTCCGGCGCCAGTGTTGCCCCCGTTGCCAGAGATGCCGCGCATCTCTCTACTGCACGTTTGCACGGCTTCAGTGCCACTGCTTTGAGCACCGCCGGCTTGATTGCCTCCAAATCCGCTACCGCCTTTCCCCCGGTTGACGACACTCCGTCCTCGCTGGGCCCCTCTGAGGGACATGTCCCCATATCGGCGCAGGTGTCCGAGCAGCCGATCTGTGATGTGCTCACAGGTGGACGCAACTAGCCGCGAGCCCTTGATATGATAATCTCGTTACCATCCTTTTCTTCCCCGATCCGGCAACCGATTGATCTTATAGAACTGGCCGCCCTCCGTACGCAAGAGGGCATTCAAATTGGGTATGTCCTTACTTCTCTCAACGTCGGAAAAGTTTGCCTGATCTGACGAGCATATTGATAGACATTCGTACGCTGACCCTGAAGCCACCGAGATCGTTCGCGACCCATCTTCTCGTGCCAGCATCATAGTTCCGCGCCCCAAATCGCGCGAGCCTCGGGGCGGCATTCTATATCCCGCCTGCGGACCCGAATAGGTGGAACCTCAGATTCGTGTCCTGCACCACCTGTCCGAACTCGCCATAGTCGAGCCACTGCGCGATCTCGCCTATGTTCGCGTTCAGAAAGAGCCATAAGGATGAGAGCAAGCAGTGAGTTATTTCACAAGCATAACAAAGAGCCGCGGAACATCGTCAAGCATCAGCCAGACCAACGGAACATTTAGGACGAGACCCAGCCAACCGCTTCTCCTTGGCCGCCCTCTGCGCCACACCGCTTAGGAAATGCAGATTAGCAGTGCAATGAGGAGCAACCCGCCCGAATAGAGCACCGCTACGCCACCTAGCAGTATCGGGAATCCTTTACTCATAGGCCCTCAATGACGATATCCTGTTGCATGGCGCAGGGTGAACCTCATTCTAGATCTCGGGATTTTCGATTGGGAAACCACTGTAGAAAAATCAGAATACCTGGGAGCATAAGCAGGCCACCCAGACACCAATTGAAAAAAATTCCCCGAGGCGGCACACTAAGGCTGGCCAGCACGAGCCAGATTCCGGCTGCAAACATCGCGGCTGCCAGAAGCAACGTCGCCGCCCGAATCCGCATTATCGATAAGGCCCCAGTGGTCAGCAATGGCAAGCCGCCCACTAGGAAGGTATGCATGAGAATCGCGTGATACTCAGCGCTACGCGTAACGAGCGCGAGGAGCAGAAATCCGCTTCCAAAGAGCATCGCAAGTATGCCTAGCACGATCTGCAAACCTCTACTCACACTGCCTCGTGGGTCGATAATCATGAAAAAACTGCTTGTCGAAAAGATTCACGAACCGGAGGTCCTCTGCTAATGCCGTGGCCGCGTTGAATTCGCCAGGATCCATGTACGGGAGTGCGTGACCAATCGGGACGCGACCAAAGTATCGGGCCATTGTCCAGGCGAGCTTGCCGGCCACATACACCATGTCTGACGTGAGCGGTCCGGCATAGTTCACGGCCCGCACGGTGGCAAACCAGTCCAGATCCATGGGACCATGCGGAGATGGAACGGTGAGACCCAGAGAACTGTTGAAGGGAATCAGTAGGCCATCTCCAAAGAGGATCGTCGACATGCGCGCCGCCTTGTGTGAGCCGTACTTTCTTTCACGGGCGAGCAACTCTTTCAGAGCGCTCTTCTGTTCGCACGTCAATCCGCGTTGTTGATCCTCGCGCAGTGGTCCGATGAAGTCGGTCGGAACGATCTCCATCAAGCCCGTCGGGTCGACACGATTGACGGGATCGCTGCCGGCGTAGATGTACAGATTCATCTGACCGCCCTGAAACGAAATCGGATCCTTGCTCGCCCACCGCCCCGTGCTCGCGTCGTAATCCCGCGCCCCAAACCGCACGAGCCCCGTCTGCGCGTCGTACAGCCCACCCGCGAATCCGAACGGCTGAAACCCCGGATTCGTATCTTGCAGCACCTGCCCGAACTCGTCGTAGTCGAGCTGCTGGGCGATCTCGCCCGTCTCGGCGTTCACGACGAGTCGCACCGACCCGAGGTGGTCCTTCACGACTCGATATGGCTTCCCCGACCGCAGGATGAAATCCGGCGCGCTGTCTCCGTTCGCGTAGACGAAGTGCGTGAACGTGCCGTCCGCGTCGACCTCGGAGATCGGGCGGAGGGCGTCGCGATAGAGCCACGACTTCGAGAACGCTCCGTTCGCGCGCTCCCCGACCCGCCGCCCGAAGCCGTCGATGACGTACTCGATCGTGCTCGTCGTGTTGCCGTCGGAGGTGATGGCTTTCGTGAGGTTGCCGAGCTCGTCGTAGGTGAGCTCGAGCGTGCTCGCACCGTCGGTGCGGCGCACGAGATCTCCCAGCGCGGTTTGCTCGAAGGTCGCCGTGCCGTAGGTCTCGATCCGGTCCTGGGCGTCGTACGAGCCCTTCGCGGTCTCCACGCCGTCGACGGTGACGCGGGTGCGGTTGCCGTTCGCGTCGTACTCGTAGTCGGTGATGCTGCCGTCGCGTTCCGCTTCGGTGAGGCGGCCCACTTCGTCGTAGGTGTACTGAAGGTCGTGGGCGTCGACGCCGATGACTTCCGCGATGTGCGTGATGCGACCGAGGGCGTCGCGGTCGATGGATTGGCTGAAGGCGTCGGCGCCTCCAAAGGCCGCCGAGAGGGTCGTGACTTCGCCGAAGGGGTTGAAGGTCGTGGCGGTGTCGACGGTGCCGAGCGAGGTGCTCGTCACCCTGCCGGTGTCCGGGTCACGCGTCAGGGTGAGCGCGCCGCCGGTTGCGGAGGCACCGGTGACGAGGCCGTCCTTGTCGTACGAGAAATCCACGGTGCTGGCGTCGTTGACGGTGAGGGAGGCGAGCCAGAAGTTCTCGTCGTAGTCGGCTTTGACGGAGCCCTCGATGGCGCCGGACCATTTCGTGGAAGTCCAGAGTGGGCCGTCGTGCTGGACGTCCACGCGGACGCTATCGGAGCGGTTCACCGAGGCGAGCGCCCCGCCTGCATCGTAGCCGTAGCTGATCTTCGCTTTCTCCAGCGACATGCTCGTGAGCCGTCCGCTCGAATCGTAGTCGAAGTCGACGTTCCGGCCGTCGGAGCGCTCGATCTGGCTGAGGGCGAAGTCGGTGTCGTAGTCGTACTTGGAAGCGCCGACGGTGAGCGCTGGGCTCGGCGCTCCCCGGACGGGCGGCGGGGTGACGGCGCTGAGTAGGTTTGCCTCGTTGTACGTGAACTCGTGCGGGTTCTTCCCGGGCGGGGTGATGGCTGTGACGTTGTCGTTCGGATCGAGACCCCAGACGATGCTGTTCTCGTCTGGCAAGGTGACCTGGTTTACGCGGCCGCCGTCGTCGCGCGTGAACGTCGTGACGTGCTTCATCGAATCGGTCGTCGTCGCGAGGAGGCCGTCGGTGCCGTACGTGAAGCTCTCGGTGCGCACCTCGCGGCCCGCCTTGCGCGTGAGCTGCGTGACGTGGCCGGCATCGTCGTAGTCGTAATGAACGGAAGCGACGCCGGGAGCGGTGACGTCCTGGGTGCGGCCCTTCGCGTCGAGGGTGGTGGTGCTCGTGCGGCCCTCGGGGGTGGTGGTCACGAGCGTGCGGTCGGATCGCTCGTAGACGGAGTCGTAGGTGCGGTCGTTGATCTGCACGAGCTCGTCCCAGACCTCGAGCGAGAGCGGGTCGTCGATGTCGGTGAGCTTCTTGGTGCGCTGCGGAGAGACGGTGAGCGTGTGCCCGCCGGGCGTCGCGACGTCGATCTCGGTGGGGACGAGGCTTTGAGCGCCGAAGGCAGGATCACGATCGTAGTAGGTGGTCGTGACGGTGCCGTCGGCGGCGGTGTCGGTGCGCGAGACGAGAGCGTCGCTCCACTCCTGCTGCGTCTTGTCCGGCAGGCGTACGCTTCTCGTGAGAGTGCCGGCCACGGTGTCCTCCGAGTAGTCGGTGGCGCGCTGCTCGGGCGTCGTGACGGTGACGGTGTGGCCCGTCGGTGTTTCGTTCAGCGCGAGAGTCTCCTTGTACCCGGTTGGATCGGTCACGCCGGTGAGCCTGCCGGCGGGATCATAATCGAAGGAATGAATGCCCTTATTTGGATCGGTGACCTGGACGAGACGGCCGGAGTCGTCATAGTCGAGCTTCACGGCGCGGCCGAGCGGGTCGGTGACCGTGTGCAGGTTTCCCGAGCTGTCGGGTTCGAGGGTCGTTCGTTGCCCAAACGGAGCCACGATCGCCGTAGGCGCTCCGTCACTCCCCCGCTCGATCGTGGTCTTCTTTCCGTTCTCGTCCTCGACGGACGCGATGCGCTCCGCGTCGTCGTACGCGAAGGTGAGCAAAGTGACGCCGGTCATCGCGTCGATGGTCGCCTCGTGCCGCCCGCGAGCGTCGAATCGATAGAGCGTGCGGCCATCGCTGGAAGGAATGACGCTCTCGCCGGCTGCAATGGCGGGAAGCCCGGGTGCCAGGCGGTACAGCGCGCGCTGCGCGGCGACGTAGAGCGCACCGTCCTTGCCCAGAGCGAGGCCGTCGGGGGAGTCGATCTTCGCCTTCTCGGCGAGCGTCGCGTCTTCGGGTTTCTCGTCGCCGCCGCCGAAGATGGTCTGGATGAGGCCGTCCGGCGTGACGCGACGGATGCGCGCGTTGCCCTGGTCGGCGATGTAGAGCGTGCCATCTGGCGCCACTGCGAGACCATGCGGCTTCGACAGCGCCGCAGCCGTCGCCTGATGGCCATCGCCCGAGAATCCTTCGTTCCCGGTGCCGGCGACGGTGCGAATGGTGCCGTCCGGAAGGATGCGACGCACGCGGTGACCGCCCGCGACCCCATCCTTGCCGACCTCCGAGACGTAGACGGAACCGTCCGGACCGACGGCGACGGCACTCGGGGTGACGAGGATCGCGTTCAGCGCCGCTCCCCCATCGCCGCTCTGGTCACCACCCGCACTGTCATTCGCATCCGCAACGCCGGCGAAGGGCGCGAGCATGCCCCCTTCCAACCGAAATACCTCGTTGCCGTTGACGATGTAGAGCTCCTCGCGTTGGCCAAGGGCGAGCCCGTCGAGGGCCTCGAGGCTCGCCTCGACATCGGGGTTGTCATCGGCATTTTCACTGACGAGCGTAGTCATCGATCCATCGGGGTGGATGGCGCGGATGGCGTTGCCCAGGTAATCCGCAGCGATGATGGTGCCGTCGGACTTGATGACGAGGCCCTGCGGAGATCCCATGACGACGTTCGCCCCGCTGCCGCTCGCGCCCAGTCCGGCAACCACTGTGGTCGTACCGTCCGGCGCGACGCGGAAGATGCGCCCGGGCGCGGTTTCGTCGAACTGCTCGTCGTCGGTCACGAAGATGCTGCCGTCGGCAGCCACCGTGACGTTGTCGGGCGTCCCGACGTCGAAGGACTTCGCGGGCTGGGTGACCGCGAGCGCCACGTTGTGCGCCGCGCGCGTGTCACCCCAGCCGAAGAAAATGGTCTGGTGGGCGGGATCGTATGCATGGAGCACGTCGAGCGAGAACCCGCCGAGACCGTATCCCTTCGCGTCCCACACGCCGACCGGCATCTCGAACGTCGCCGTGAGCGTCCCGTTCGGAACGTCGATGCTCGTGTCCACGCCCGGTGTCGCTAGAGCCGCACTGCCGAACGATTCGCCGATCGCGAAGGCGCCATCGTAGAAGAACGTGATGGAGACGCTCGCCAGCTGCGGTCCCTGAAGCGATCGCCCGAAGCCGTCGTTGCCGTCCCAGGTCACTACATGATGAAGATTGGCGCTCGGATCGAAGTACTGCTGATACTGCTGGCCGGCGATCTCCACCGTCGACAGCACGCCGTTCAAGCCCGGGGGCACCGTGTCTCCGATGAGCGGGACCTCGAGCTGGTAGCCCGGGCCATACGCCATCGTGCGGTCGCTCTGGTAATGGAGCGAGTAGGGCGTTCCAGCAACGCCGATGCTCTGCCCGAGAGCCTGCGTTTCGACGACCTCGTTGCCGCGGCGTGATGGCACCTCGATGGTGCGAACGTCGACCGCGGACGTGCTCGGCGCGGTCGCGGTCGGCTGCGATGCCACCGGAAAGAACATGTCCCACGACGAGAAGTGCGAGACGGATGCACGCCAGAGGACGGATCCGGCCTTGAAGTGCCCCGCGACCTTCGTGAGCTCGGCCGACGTGATTCCGACTGCATCGAGCTTCGCGCCGGTGTCGGCGGTGCCGTCGCCGTCGATATCCATCGTTGCGGCGCCACCGGATATATCGAGCACTTTCACGACGCGACCGCCGGGGCTCGACTGCCATTGGCCCGTGGACGGATCGTAGTAGCCCGTCGGCACTGCCGTGCCCACGGGCAAGCCGAGCACGTTCTCGACATAGAGCGCGACCGGCTTGGAGAACATGACGTGCTTCGCGCCGAGCCGGGTGGCTTCATCCGTCGTGATGTCGAGCCCGTAGTGGACTCCGCTCGAGCTTGGGAGCGTTCCGGGCGCGAAGCGAGCCGTGCGTGTCCAGTGTGCTGGCGAAGTCTTCTCGAGCGGGTACTCGGTCACGTGAACATGAATCGAGGAGAGCTCCTTCTCGGAACCGTCGTCGAGCTTGGCCGTCGCGGTCGTGCGGGGCTGGAACACCAGGAACGGCTGGTGTTTGCCGAAACCGTCCTCGACGGCGTCGCCCGAAACCGATTGCGCGTCGTCGGCGTGACCCCGCACCTCGCTCGTGCGGGAGCTCTGCGCGACCATTCCCACCTCCGGCGCGCGGGCGTATCGCTGCCACCCGGGCTGCACGACTCGCTGCACCGAGACGAGGCCGTCCTTCTCGTAGTCGAGGAGGAGGCGCGCGCCACCGTTCACCGCAAGATCGAAGAGTCCGTCCGGTCGCGTGAACGTGTACCCGTACTCGGGGTGCGCCGACGCCGAGACGCGCACCCCAGCGAGCGAGCTGCCCGACTGGTCTACCACATGGCCACGGAGCAGAGCGATGCGGCGCGCGTCGAAAGCTTTCGCGTCGGCGTCTTTCTGCAGCGGGTCTGGACCTGAATAGAGAAACGCCGCAGCCTCGCCGAGCGTGCTCGCGACCGAGCGATCGAGCGGCGGCGCGAGCGAGCAGCTCCCGCCCGCGATGCGGCAATCGAGGTCCGCACAATCGATCTGCCCGTCGTGGTCGTTATCCATACCGTCACGGCACGCCGACTCGGGCGCGCTCGCCAAGGGCTCGTTTGCTCGCTTCCCGTCTCCGCCGCCGCAGGCTGAAATCAGGACCAGCGCGCACAGAGCGCTCGCCCCCCGCTGGATACGTCGTTTCATCGTCCCTTTCCCGTGTTCGCGGCGCGAAACGGCGCGCGCGAATCCTTCTCGGCACGACGATGGAAAGCGTTGCGCAGAAAGACGCTTCTCCGCAAAATCGCACCGGATTGCCTCGAGACCGGCGCGCGACGAATTTCCGCAACGATCGCCGGTAGCGTACCGAACAGAACTGCGTGGTGTTCTCACGGGTATTGCAGCACAGGGCACGTCGCTCGGGCGACGAGCGCGGGACGGTCACTGTCGAGTACACCGTATTGCTCGTGCTGGTTGCCATGACGTGTGTCATGGCGATGGTTGCCGCGGGCGTCCCCCTGGTCCGGGCATATCTCACACGCGAGACGTGGCTGCTGTTTCCACTTCCGTAGCCTGACGTGCACGCGATCATCGTGAGCGCCGACCCGAAGGCACTACGTGGAGCGCCCTCCGCCGACCCGAAGGCACTACGTGGAGCGCCCTCCGCCGGCGCTGCCGTGCCTCGTTCTGCATTGCGTGCGGAGCGGGCCATCGCGATCAGCGGCACTGGATGGTCAACGACACCTTATAGTCGTCGGAATCGCGCTCCTTACCGCTCTTGCCGGTGAAGAACGCGAGCGCCACGTTGCCCGCGCCGACGTCGGACTTCGCATTCTTGTCCGCTCCCTGATAGGCCGAGTGCTGGTTGACCACGACCAGGGTCTTCTTCTGCTTGTCGCACGTGTATCGGGCCTCCTTCTCGGCGTTGCTGTACGCCTCCTGTTCGGTGCTCGATTGGCCGATGATCTCGTACTTGTCGTCCCCCTGTGGCAGCACGCTGGCGAGCTGTTGATGCGCGCATGCCGATGTCGCGATGAGAGCGGCGAGCACGACGGAAAGATCGATACGGATCATGAGAATCTCCTTTTCGGGCTCCGCGCCGCGAAGGAGCCCTGGATCGCTCCGCTGGGAGCGAGAAAGCGCCGAAAACCGGGCGGCAATCTCCAATCGGTCGGGGCGTGAGCTCCGGTGCGTGAAAAATTCGGCGATGATGCCGTTTCTCAGCGACCCCAATGTGGAGGTTCCGACGAGAGCCCGCCGCGAATGCCAAAAGCAGTGAGCCGGGCGTCGACTGACGTCCGGCCCCCACTGCGCGCGCGGGCGGCGAAGCTATTGACCGGCGTCCATTGAATCGGTCTCCCCCGGTGCTTCCAGATGCGCATCCTTCATCAGATCGACCGGGAACCGCGTGCTCGTTCCCGCGGGGACGAGCAAGATGTCGAACTGGATGGTGGAGGCGGGGATGGTGAACAACACCTCGAAGTCGACGGAAGCGTTCGCCTGAAGGAGCTCGTTGACACCCTCCACTGGAGCAAAGGACGATCCATCCACGACGATGCGGAAATCGGTGTCGAAAATGTTCTCCGTCGTGGCACCAGCGGTTCCACGTACATCGAGGTGCACGAAGCGAGTATCGACAGGCGCACGTCCGTCGGGGTCATTCAAGTCCACGGCAGCATGTCGGATAAGCAGCTCCACGCTGCGGCCACCACCAGTCTGAGCCGTGGCTTCCACGCCAGTCAGTGACGAGATCTCGAGCGGATACTCCCGAACCCACTTCGCATCGAGCGGGATGCGCTCGGGCTCGAGGTCGCCTCGTGTTTCTCCGTTGAGCTCGAGGAACGCACCAGCCAGCTTGGTGTCCTCTGTGACGGGATAGCGGAGGGTGGTCTTCGCCGTGTCCGTGGGAGAGACCAGCACTCCGAGTGCATTTTCCGAGCGAACGCGATCTCCGCTGGCGAGCACAAGATCCCAAGTGTCGCGACCGCTGGCGTCCCACTCGGCATGAACGTTGTTCGTGATCGCGAGGTCGAGCTCGGCATAGACCTGACTCGCCAAAGGCGCCTTGGGATCGCTGCCCCGTTCGATTCTGGCGCCGACCACCCGTACGCTCACGCCAGCCCAGGGAACATCTTGCGACACGAGGGCTGCGAACGGTGTGCTGAAGGGCTTCTCGGTTCCGGCATCGAGCCCATCATCGAAGCCCCACGATGCGGAGTGGCTTCCTCCCGCGCCGAACGACGTGGACCCACTGGATTCGTTCCCGCTCCCGGACGAACTGGAATTGTTCCCGCTCCCGGACGAGCCCGATCCGCTCGAGCTCGTAGCGCCCGCGCCGGCGTCCGACTCGTTCGGCCTGAAGAAGCTCGGATCGAGGCCTGGAAACGCGGTGTGAGATTTGTCGCCGCCGCACGCGGGAATGGCCAGAAAACAGGCGATGGCGGCCATTCTTAGGTTCATCACCCGGCGAATCGGCCTCGTCCCTCTATTCGTGTTCATGATCTATCTCCTTTGAAGTCCAAGCCGTCTCTGTGCGGCAACGTGACCTCATCGGACGGAGCCCCGACGTCGTTGCGTCCTTTGTCGCGCGGCGGCCGCTCCACATCGCAAGGACGTTCGACGGGGCGCGCGTTTTTTCACGCAACGCGGTCGGGGATGGCGCCGATTAGGCTTCAGACCAGTCGAGGACCTCGGCGGAAATCACCATTCAAAGGAAGGAAAGAACATGCAGAACATCATGAATCGGGCTCGACGCACGTTCGGCAAGGGCACTCTCGTCACCGACCAGCGCGGGCTCTCGTCCGTGGAGTACGTCGTGTTGCTGGTTTTAGTCGTGGCAGCGTCGGTGGGATTGTGGGTGACGTTCGGAAGCAACGTCACGACCAGAATCGGAATCGTGAATTCGTCGTTGGCGCCTGTTCATTCTTGAGGGGCGCCGACCAACATCCCTCGAGATGCATCGCACAGCGGGTTTATGCCCGCCGAGCAAGGCCCCGGACGACGCAGAGGACCGAGAAGATGACCGCGTACCCCCGCAACCCATGTGAATCCATCCGCGCGATCCGCGTCATACGCGACGACCGGGGCTTATCGAGCGTCGAATATGTCGTGCTCCTGGTCCTCGTCGTCGCTGCATCGGTCGGGCTCTGGCAGACGTTCGGGAGCGAAGTCCAGGACAAGGTAAGGATCGCGAATGCTGCTCTGGCGAATGTCACGACCGGCCAGGGCTCTGGCCAGACATCCGGCACCAGCGGAAATACAGCGCCTGCAAGCTCGTCGATTACCACGACGGCTGTCGTGTCACCCCCACCGCAACCCGCTCCAGCGCCCGCCACCGAAGGCGCCTCGATGAAAACGAAGGAGGACCGTTGAACGACGACGACAACGGAAGGCGCGGAGCCCGGCCTTCGGCTGTCCACTCGCTCGCGGATGCATCATGAATCCCGCCGTCGTCTTCCACAGCAGTGCGCTGATCGTCGCTTTGGTCGCAGCGACGATGGACGCAAGAACAGGACGCATCCCGAACGCCCTCACGATTCCGGCGGCGCTCGTCGCCGTGCTGATGCACGTGCCGATGGGCGTCGCCGGAATCGGGCTCAGCGTCGCCGGCTGCACGCTCGCGGCGCTGCTGCCGTGGTCGATGCACCGCGTGACCCGCGGGGCCGCGATCGGGGGCGGTGACGTGAAGCTCTTTGCTGCGCTAGGCGCCCTCTGCGGCCCCGCCATGGGCCTGGAGATAGAGCTTTCGGCCTTCGTCCTGGTCGCCGTGTTCGCGATGGTGCGGCTCGCATTCGTCGGGCGTCTCCTGCGAATGCTCGGCAACGTTGCCTGCCTCGTCGTAAACCCCTTCTTACCGGCAAAGTACCGTCGACCCATGGACGCTGAAGCGTTCACCGCGATGCGCATGGGCCCCGCCATCTTCGTCGGCCTCGCATGCGTCCTGGTGCGCAATGGGGTGCTCGGATGGGTCCCATGGCTCGCTCGATGAGCACGACTCGTCCCGCTCTGCGGCCCAAGCATGCCCAGATTGCTTCGGGCTACGACACCGGTAACGAACGCGGCTTGGTCTATATCGAGTTCCTGTTTGCGTTCGTCCCGCTCTTCTTGCTCTTCCTCGGAATCTGTCAGCTCGCGCTTCTGCACACGGCGAAGCTGGTGGTACAGCACTCGGCGTTCGCCGCGGTGCGATCGGCCATCGTCGTGCTCGATGAGCCGCCGGATGAGTACGACGGCGCGGCGCGCGGCGACCTCACCAGGGGTCGCACCGGTGCACAGCCCGGCATCGACGACTTGCTCGCCCGTGTCGGAGTCCTGCCGCTGTGGTGGACGCAGCTTCACCCTCAGAAGGACGCCGGCATGACATTCAACCTCGCCAACATCTCGAGCGGGATCGTTCCGAAGACGCAACAAGGTGCTCGGATGGTGCCGATCCGCGCAGCGGCGTACATGCCGCTCGTCGTTCTCGCGCCCGTAGGCGGGAATGGCAATCTCGCAGGCAGTGTCGGCGCAATGGTCGACGCGTTTGCCCCGGCGGCGCTCATGTACACGAAAGCTGCCTCCGTCGTGACGATTCAGGCGGCGTCGGGCTCGTCCGAGCTCGCGCACGAGCCGATTGGCTCGAAAGCTCCCGTCACCGTCCACGTAACGTACCTCTACGAGTGCGGTGTTCCGCTCGTAAACGCCTTCATGTGCAGCTCGCTCGAGTCGCTACTCGATGAAAAACCCCAACGCGACTCGGCGCCAAAGGCGCCTCGGACTCCGTCCGCGCTCGCGCGGCGCCTGAAGCTCGCCGAATCGGGAGACCTGGAGAACCTGGTGTCTCCGGGAGAATACTTCGCCGTCCTGGACGCGGAGGCGACGCTGCCAAACCAGGGCGCCGCGTACGAAGACCAAATGGATCAAGGATGAGCACGGCGCGTCGGGCATCGGACGAGCGCGGAGCCGTGATGCTCATCGCGGTGTTCTTTGCGGTGTTCGCGCTTGCCATCGTCTACAGCACGATCGGCACGGCGGAGACGCTCTTTCTACGGGAGCACCTCCAGGATGCTTCCGATCGAGCGGCTCTGTCCGATGCGGTGATGAACGCACGAAGCATGAATCTGCTCGTGCTCATCAACATCGTCATGGCCGCGCTGCTCGCGGTGCTCGTCACGCTCAAGCTCGTCGAAGCGCTCACCATCATCGGGATGGCCATCGCCTCCGCGATGGCCTGGCTGTTCCCGGCCGCGCTCGCGGCCGTACCGCCGCTCAAAGTGATCCAGTCGGCGATGCAGAGCGCCTACGGAGCCCTACAGCCGCCAGTCTACGAGGCCCTTCAGGCGCTGCATGCCGCCGCGACCGCAGTCCAAGGCGAGGGTCCCGGCGCTGCGGACGCCGTCGCTGGTGCAGACGTCGTCGCAAAACCGGTGACGGCCGGCTTCGTCGCCAGCGCGGCGAGCGCGCTGCCCGTCGAGGACGATTCGTTCAAGGAGCTGTGCGGCCGCGCTGCCGAAGTACCGGTAGAGCTCGCAAAAATCCCACTCGGACCCGTAGGCGGCGTCCTCGACTGGGTCGAAGGCTTCATGCACGACCTCGCGAGCTCGTTCTCGGATTGGTTCTGCGGCGATCCGGGAAGCGATCCGCCGTCGCGGAACGAGCGCCTCAAGATCGCCTATCCCCGCATGTCGTGGAACGTCGCTTGCGAGGCGGACAAACCGGACGTGCCGTTCGACCCGTCCGTGCCCGTACTCGACAAGCCCCCCAGCCCGAAGTGCCTCGAGGCCAAGCTGAAGAACGATCAAGCGGCACCCGATGACCAGACCGGCGAGTGCCGCCCGGAGTTCGATTGCTCCCTCGGAAGCCCGTACGATCAGCTGGTAGTCCAGGCTCGCATCCAATGCGAGCCTTCGGGAAAGCCGGCGCCCTTCGTCTACAAGGTCCAGCAGCGGAAAGGGCACGTGACCTACACGTGGCAGGGGAAACTCTGGAAGCGTGGCGACCCGCGCTACGAGACTCCGGTCGCCGTGTCATTGAACGAGGCCCCGTGCGTCACCTGGTCGAGGTCCGGCGGGATCGCTCGCAAGTACAACCCCGTCGTTCGCACGACTCGCGACGTCGACGACGTCGAGCCCGTCTGCTCCGACGAAGCGCCGCCGCCGGTATCGATTCGAAGCGCCTCCGCGAACGGAGAGACCGTCGACGTCGACTTCACGGAGATACGACACGTACTCGGATGCCAGAAGTGGGAGGACGTGCCCGTCAAGGTCAGCGACGACAAGGCGGGGGGTGATGGTGGGCCCAGCCGTTCGCCCAAGCGCATCCGCGACAAGACCGACCTCGGGAGCGAATCGTTTCAGATCCGTTCGGTGACGCAAGGCGATCTCGATGCGCAAGGCGCCAGGTCGATCGTCGGGCTCGCGCTCTGGAGTCAGACAGCGCCGGACGAACCGTTTCCGAATCTCCGAGCGCTCGCCGGGTACGGGACGGCGCAAGCGGAGTACTTCTTCGACGGCACCGGCAAATCGACCGAGTGGATGTGGGAGATGAACTGGCGTGCGCGACTGCGGCGGTTTCGCGTTCCCCAGCAATCCGCTTCGGAGACATTCCTCCGGAAATGCTCCGCCGCCCTCGGCGCGAACGAGTGCGCGTCACTCACGGAGAAACTCGAGGACACAGGCCCCGGGAGCCATTGAGCAGAACGGATGCGACCTTCTCCTTCCCTTCGGATCACCACCCAAGGCAACCGCGGCGCACGAGCGCGAGCCCGTGGCACCGCGAGCGTCGAGGCTGTCGTGGCGCTCCCAGTGTTCGTCATTCTGTTCATCGGCCTTACGTACGTCGCGCGGCTCGCCGAGTCCGCGCAGTCGGCGGACATGACGGCGCGAACCTGCGCCTGGCTCTATTCCGCGAACGATTGCACCGAGATCCCGCCTGGATGTGACGGGTACCTTCGATCAGGGACCGCTTCGAGCGACCTGGGCAAGGTCGTCACCAAGGAATTCGAGGATCGAAAGGGCGATATCTCTTCGAGCGGCAACGGGGGTAGCTTTCTGTCCGGCTTCGTCGGCGCGCTCCTCGAATCGGCCGTTCAAGATGCGTTCGGTCGATCCCTCGACGCGACCGTCTCGAACGACACGCACCCTCCCGAGTTGTTCGGCGGTGACAAGGTCACGGCCACGGTGACCGGTCACTATCAGCTCGCGTGCAATCTGAAGCCCACGACGCTCGGCAACGTCGCCGCGGATGCCTGGAACAAGCTCATGCCGTAGGAAATCATGCGCCTCTCGCGTCATCCCTTCACCTTCAGAGTAATACTTGGCTGTCTGCGAGCGCTGCTCGTCTTCGGCCTCGCGCTGGGCGTCGCCCTCGCGCTCGTGGTGCGCGATGTGAAGGCGGAGGCTGAAACCGCGCTGCTCGGGTTCGGCGAGGAGCTGATGCACTGGGCGAACACGAGCACGCACGGCAAACCGCGCCGCCTGACGCTCAACGGCCTTGATTTCAAGCTCGTTACACTCTCCACGAGCTTGCCCGTCAAAGATGTCGTCGAGCGCCTTCACATGCTCTGCCGCGAACGGGGTGGTGTCCTGCCGCCGGAAGAAGCCCTGCGGATGCCCGCACGCGACAAAGGTTCGCTGCCGCGCCTCGTCGATGGGACGATCACGACCGTGACCGAACACGAAGGCTTCATTGCGTGTCTCGACACTACTAGGCCGCTGGACGTGACGGAGCTGGCACGCCGTCTCGAGCGCGTCGTCGAGAAGGGCGAGCTTTCGGAGTTGGGCG
This sequence comes from Polyangiaceae bacterium, assembly GCA_035547195.1. Classification (GTDB taxonomy): domain Bacteria; phylum Myxococcota_A; class Polyangia; order Polyangiales; family Polyangiaceae; genus DASZVB01. Next base: position 48,636 of record DASZVB010000044.1, on the reverse strand, counting down.
AGCTTCGTTACATGCTCGCGCGCCGCGAAGGCAACACGACAACGGCCCTGGTGCTCTGGACCGAGGGTTCCTTCCCGCTTCTTCGTGCATTTCCCGCGAAGGATGATGCACCGGGCGTCGACCCGAGGAATTGCCCGCGGCCTGCCGGCTCACGACGGTTGCTTTCCGCGTTGGAGCATGGCGCGCCGTACTCGGTCACGATCTATTCTGTGCCGGATTCGGCTCCGAGCCGGCTAGATGCTTGGTACGGGGACGCCCTCGCCGGGGCGGGGTGGCGCGTTCGACGCGGCGCTGGGGAAACGTTCCTAGCCGAACAGGGCGAACGTCGCCTGATGATTCATGTCGACCGGAGCGCCGCGGGCGAGATCACTGCGACGGTGCTCGAGCTGTCGTAGCTTGGTCTCGGGGCTCTCTGACTCGGATGGCATTCGAGCGCCCGCGGATACGTGCAGGGCTGAAGCCGCGTTGCGCCGTGGGGACTTTCGAGGATTTTCACGCAACGGCCACGTCGTACCGGCCGACTAGAGAAAGACGCCATGCCGTATCGCGGCGTCTTCAATCCATGAAACGCCTCGGTCTCATCGCATCCATCGCCGCAGCCGTGGGGAGCATCGGCCTCGGGCACCTCTACTTCCAGCGCGTCGAAGGGGAGATCTCTGGCGGCCCGAAAATCGCGGTGCTCGTCGCCGCTGAGGACGTGCCCGTCGGCACGCCGCTCTCGGAAAAGCTCCTCGCCATTCGCGACATTCCGCAAGCCTACGTCGAGGGACGTCATGTCCCCGCTTCGGAGCTGAAGCGCGTCCTCGGGGCTCGACTCGTCGGGGGCCTTCGAGCGAACGAGGCGGTGCTCTGGAGCGACCTCGCGAAGTTCAGCGACGGCACGCGGGTGCTGTCCGGGCTCGTGCCTAACGGCATGCGCGCGGTGGCAATCGACGACCGATCCGCGGATTTCGACGGCTTGCTCCGTCCGGGCGACCGCGTAGACGTCCTCTTCTCTGCGGGGAACAAGGATGACGACGCGAGCTCGACCACGACGCTGCTCCAGAATTTGCTCGTGCTCTCGGCGGGCGGGAGCATCGCGCGCGTGGACGATGAAGCTTTCGCGTCCGGCGTCCGGGGCCGCGGCACATCCGTGATGCTCAGCGCGACGGTCGAGCAGGCGCAGATCGTCACTCAGGCGAAACTTCGGGGGCGTCTGATTCTGACGCTCCGGAACGCCGAGGACATCACCGTAGTCGAGGGCGTTCCCGAGACGACCGATAGGGACCTGCGACTGTCTCGCGTGCATCCAGATGCGCACAAGAACGACGTCACGGCGAAGGCGATCGAACATGTTCGGTAACAAGAGCACCCTGACGGCGGCGCTGGCCGTATGTCTGCTTGCGATCTCGCCGCTGGCGTTCGCGCAGGGAGGTCCAGGTGCGTCGCGAACCTCCGCGCCGAGCGCGGCTCCGGGTACGGAAACCGAACAGCTCGTCCTTCAGGTCGGCGAGCAGCGTGTCATCTCGAGCGACAACGTCCGCAGCTACTCGGAGGGCACGAAGGGGATCGTCGACATCCGGCTCACCAGGGACGCCACGGAGTTCATCGTCGTGGCGCTCGCGCCAGGGACGACGACGCTCCTCTTTCTCATGATGGACGGGACCGAGCGTCACTACAAGATCACGGTCGTCGACCCGAACGCGCACGCGCGCGACAAGGGCGACGGCACGGTCGAGGCGCGGGACAATATCCGACTCGACTTCTACTTCGTGCAAGTCGACCGCAACTACGGGCACCAGATCGGCATCGGGTATCCAAGCTCGGTCACCGCCGGCGGGACCGCGCAGTTCGATCTCAAGACGGGGACGCTGGACAGCGCCACGGCGGTGATCACGAACCAGGCCTTGCTCCGGCTCGACATGGCGCAGGCTTCCGGGTGGGCGAAGGTGATGCGACAAGCCGCAGTCGTTACGGAGAACGGGCAGAAGTCGTCGTTCTCCGGGGGCGGCGAGGTGAACGTCGCGATCCAGAGCGCGCTCTCGACCGGGATTCAGAAGATCCCGTTCGGCTCCGTGATCGAAGTGGAGCCGGTATACGACTCGTCCAGTGGTCGGATCGAGCTGCGGCTCCATGCGGATATCTCGGAGCTCCAGGCAGACACCGGTTCCGGGGTGCCGGGGCGGCTCACGTCGTCGCTGGATACCGTCGTGAACCTGGAGCTGGGGCAATCGCTCATCCTGGCCGGATTGACGGCACGGAGCGAGCGCAGCTCGAAAACCGGCGTCCCTGGATTGAGTCAGCTGCCGATCATCGGGCTGCTGTTCGGCAGCCATAGCCACGCCGAGGACGAATCCGAGAACGTCGTCGTGATCGTCCCCTCCGTCGTCGACGCCATCTCGATGCAGGACCGCGAGCGCCTGAACGAGGCGCTCCGGCGCTACTCGAAATTCTCCGGGGACATGGCTGAAGTCGACTTCGTTCCGGCAGCGACGACATCGAAGCCACGCCGCGCTCCACAGCACCGATCAGCACCATGACCGCTCTCCTGCATTTCGAAATCACCGCGCCCGATCGCACGGAGTACGTCACCTGCCCTGCGGATGCTCCCGTCCGGATCGGCCGGGATACCGCCGCGGAGGTGCCGCTGCTCTCGCCCAATGTTTCGCGACGCCATGCCTGCGTGACACTGACGGACGAAGGGCTGCAGATCGCCGACACGTCCGCCAACGGAACGGTCGTGAACGGGCTCGCCTTGCACAAAGCGTCGCGCTTGATCACGGGCGACTCTGCGACGCTCGAGATCAGCCTGTTCCGGATCCGGATCTGGTCGGCGGCGCCCGCGAACGGAAACTGGACCCTGGACGACGTTCCCTGCCCCAAGACTCCGGACGTCGATTCTGGACCGCGACAGATAGAAGCAACGCCGTCGCAGCTCGGACAGGCACTAGCTCCGCGTAAGCTCGGGTCACCGATACCCGCGCCACCGGTCGAGCTACGCCGGCGCATTCACCGGCTCTTGCTCGAGTACCTCGATCTGCCGAGCCTCGACCGCACCACGATGGACCCGGTCGTGATGCGGCCGAAGGTCGTGGCGGGATTGCGGCGCATCGTGGCCGAACTGAGTCACGAACTTCCGTCCCGGGAACACCACGAATCCCTCGTCCAGGAGCTTGCCGACGAGGCGGTCGGTCTGGGGCCGCTCGAGCGGCTCCTCGGCGATCCCGACGTGAACGAGATCATGGTCGTCGATCCGCACACCATCTTCGTCGAGCGCCGAGGCAAGATGGAGCTCACGAGCCTTCGCTTCACGGACGATGACTCCGTGCGCGCGGTCATCGAGCGCATCGTGACGCCGCTCGGACGGCGGATCGACGAATCCACGCCGCTCGTGGACGCGCGGCTCCGAGACGGCTCGCGCGTGAACGCGGTGATCCCGCCGCTCGCGCTCCGCGGGCCGTGCATCACGATCCGGAAATTCACGAAGGAACCGCTGCGGATGGGGGATCTCGAGCGATTCGGTTCCGTGACCCAAGCGATGGCCCGCTTTCTCGAGCGCTCGGTGAAGGTCCGCCGGAACATCGTGATCTCGGGTGGGACGGGCAGCGGCAAGACGACGCTGCTCAATGTTCTGTCGGCCGCTATTCCTGCGCACGAACGGGTGGTGACCATCGAGGACGCGGCGGAGCTGCAGCTCGCGCAGCCGCACGTGGTCTCACTCGAAGCCCGCCCGCCAAACCTCGAGGGCAAGGGTGAGTATTCGATCCGGGACCTCGTGAAGAACGCGCTGCGCATGCGCCCGGACCGTATCGTCGTGGGTGAGTGCCGGGGCGGTGAAGCCATCGACATGCTCCAGGCGATGAACACCGGGCATGAGGGCTCGCTCACGACGACCCACGCGAACAGCCCGCGAGAGGCGGTTGCTCGGATCGAGACGCTTTGCCTCATGGCGGGGCTCGATCTGCCGATCCGCGCCATCCGCCAGCAGATCGCCGCGAGCGTGCACCTCATCGTGCAGCAGACTCGTTTCTCCGACGGCTCGCGGCGCGTCTCGAGCATTGCCGAGGTGGTCGGCATCGAAGATTCGGGCGAGGTGGAGCTGCAAGAGATCTTCTCGTTCAAAGTGACCAAGGTCGAAGACGGCGGTCGAGTCGAGGGCGAGTTCGTCGCGAGTGGATATCTGCCTTCGTTCATCGAGCAGTTCGCGCGGCACGGCCTGGTCGGCGAAGGAGCAGCGCTATGAGCCCGGCGACTTGGTGGCTCGGCCGGTTCACGGTCGCGCTGATCGGGGTCTCGATGGCGGGGCTCGCCGCAGCCCTCTTCGGAGGCCGGTCGGCTCCGGGTCAGGTCGCCTTGCGCGCGTACACTTCCGGACTCGAGAAGAAGGCTCGGTTCATCCGATGGAAAGCTCGTGGCCTGCATGTGCTCGTCACGCAGGGCGCGGGCGGCCTCCTCTGCGTCATTGCCGCGCTCGTATTCGGGAAGTGGCTCGCGCTGCTACTCCTGCCCGCCATCGTGCTCGGGCCGAAGCTCGTCATCGAGCAGCAGGCCGCGAAACGCATCACGCGCGTCGAGGAGCAGATCGAGCCGTGGTTGAACGGCGTCGCGAACGCGCTGAAGGCGAGTCCGTCCCTGGGCGAGGCGATCGCGTCGACGGTATCGCTCGTTCAATCGCCGATGAGCGAGGAGATCGACGTGCTCGTGAAGGAATGCGAGCTCGGGACGCCGCTCGATCGCGCGCTCGATAACCTGGCCGAGCGCATCGACACACCAACCCTGTCCGGCACCGTCCTCGCGCTCAAGGTGGCGCGCAAGAGCGGCGGCAACCTGCCGGAGATGCTCGAAAACGCAGCCGCGGCGCTCCGGGAGCTCGCGCGGCTCGAGGGCGTCGTCCGGACCAAGACCGCCGAGGGAAAAGCGCAGGCGTTCGTCATCGCGATCATTCCGGTCCCGATGGTGTTCGGTATCCGGGCCATGGCCCCTCACTTCTTCGAGCCTCTGTCTCAGACGTCCCTCGGTAACCTGATCATCGCTGGGTCCGTGGTGCTGTGGGTCGCGGCGATTCTCTCGGCGCGAAAGATTCTCGCCGTGGACGTGTGACGGGGCCCGCGAATGATTTCCGCCCTCAGAGTCGCCGCGCTGATTCTTCTCGGAGCTGCCATGCTCGGAGTCGTTCTGTCGGCCGCGTCCGTGCCGATTCCGCCGGCGCCGCGGCTCGGACACCGCGGTGCGGAACGCCGGCAAGCCATCGCCGTGGGCGGGTTCTTCGCGGCGTCCGAGCCCGTCCTGCGATTCCTCGCTGGATTGATCGCGCTCCTTCCGTTGGAGCGGCTCCGGCGACACCAGGAGCGCGAGCTCCGGCGCGCAGACCACTACCTGGGCGTGACGCCGGACGAATACAGCGCTCTCTCCCTCGTCTCGGCCTTCGCGCTCGCCGCGAGTATCGCGGCCATCGCTCGAATGGCGGGGCGGAGCATGGTCCTCACGATTCCCGCCGGCGCCTTCGGTTTGCTCCTGCCGACAATGCAGGTGCAGGAAGTCATCCGGCAGCGCACGAAGGAAATCTCACGCGGCTTGCCGCACGCGATCGAGATCGCCGCGATGTGCATGGGCGCCGGACTGGATTTCCCGAGTGCCATGCGACTCCTCGCCGTGCCGAGCGCCGGCGGCCGCGCTCTTGCGCGTGAGTTCGCGCAGATCCTCGAGGAGCTCGATCTCGGCCACACCCGGCGGCAAGCTCTGCTCGGCTTCGCAGAGCGCGTACCCACGGCGGCGGTACAGGACTTGGTCAACGCCGTCATCCAGGCGGAACAGAAGGGCAACCCGCTGGCGAAAGTGATCCAGGTGCAAGGACGCCTGCTCAACATGCGCCGGAGCGTCGCCGCGGAAGAGGCGGCGGCACGCGCCGGTGTCCTCATGATCGCACCGATGATGTTGCTCGTCGGCTGCATCGTGCTCCTGCTCCTCGGCCCCTTCATGGTGAAAGGCATCGGGTTCTGAGATGAAGCGATACGTCGAAGTCCATCTGCCCGGGCAAGGCATCGGGTTCTGAGATGAAGCGATACGTCGAGGTCCATCTGCCCGGGCTCGGCAGCGAGCGCCACGAGCTCGTGGAAGAGGAGCAAGTCCTCGGCACCGGTCCCGACGCCGGCGTTCGCGTGGACCCCCGATCTCAGCTCCGCGCTCGACACCTGGAGCTGACCATCGCCGCCACCGGCGTTCGGGTCGTGGTCGCCGCGGGCATCGACGGTGCATTCTTCTTCGAGGGTGCGGAGCGGACGCACGCATTCGTCCCATGGGGCGAGGAGATCTTTCTCGGCAACGTCCGGCTCACCTTCCTCGAGACCGCGGAGGCCGAACGCCCGAGCCCGATCCTGCTCGGGCTCGCTCCCGTCGCGCTGCTCATCGGCATGAGCGTATTCAAGGCGATGGCCTGCGAGGTCCCCTCCGCTCGCACCGTCGAAGCACCCAACCTGTTCGACGAACGCGTGACTTGCCGGGAACGCGACCCGCAGGTGGCGGAACATCGCGCGCGCGAAGCGGAGCGCGCGGCACACGCAAAGGCCGAGCGGTTTGCGTTTGCCTTCCGCGACGGTGTCGAAGCTGGACGGCTCTTTCAAGAATCGCGCGCGTGCTTCGAGACCGTTGGCCTCGAGAGCGACGTCGCGCGCGTGAACGACGAATCCCGAGGATGGATCGGGCGTGTGAACGACGAGTACGCGGCCGCTCGCCTGCGTCTGCGTGTAGCGCTGGATCATCGGCGGTACGCCGAAGCACTCGAAGCCGCGAAGGAACTTCGGGCGCTCCTTGGTGATCGCCAGAGCACGCCCTACGCCGAGTGGCTCGCGGAGCTCGAGCGAGAGCTCGTGCAGAATGCATCCACGCCGGGCTCTTAGCACTGCTGGCGCTACTCTCAGAGTCTTTGGCAGAAAACTGGCGGCCCTAGCGAAATCACGAAACGGCCATCAGCACCGGGCCGATTGGTGTTTACGGACCCAATGACGCGCCTTATTTCAGCCGCTGTGCTCCTTGCGCTCCTTCTCACTGGATGTGGCGCGGAGGAGCGACACGCCGTCGCCCCAGCCAGCGCACCGCAAGAGAGAGCGGAGGACCTGTTCCAAGCAGGACGAAACGCGGCGACGCGCGGCGACACGGTGCGTGCCGAACAGTACCTCTCGGCGGCAATCGACCGCGGCTACGATCGTGGAAAGGCGCTTCCGTTGCTGCTCAGGGTCTGCCTGTCGAGCTCGCGGCTCCGGGCGGCCCTGACTCATGCCGAACCCTACCTTCGCGACCATCCGGAAGACGATGCGCTCCGATACATCGTCGCGATCGTCCACATGGGCCTCGGCAAGATGGACGAGGCGCGCCTCGATCTGACCGAGCTGCTCCACCACGACGGCAACAACGCCGAGGCCCATTTACTCCTGGGGATCCTGGACTCACGAACCGACGCCGCGGCGGCTCGTGACCACTTCCGGAGCTATCTCGACCTCGCGCCGCACGGCGAGCACGCCGGTGAAGCGCGCAGTCGGCTGGTGGAGCTCGCCGTACGCGACGCCGAGCAAGACCGACTCGCGAAGAGTGGCGCTGGTGCACAGCACGGCGAGGATGACCGGGACGCCGTTTCGACCTCCGCGTGGGAGGCGTTGCGCCCGATGCGTGACGGCCCGAATCGAAGAGACGAGGCCGACGACGGAGTGCAACGATGATCTCGGGAGCGACCTTCGAATCGGCGCTCCGAGGCTTCCTCGCTCCCGTGAATGCGTTCCTCGACGACGAGAGCGTCACCGAGGTCCTCATCAACGGCCCCGACGAGATCTTCATCGAGCGCAAGGGGCAGCTGGCGCGAACGGACGCGCGCTTCCCGTCGGTGGATGCCTTGCTCTCGGCGCTCAGGGTCATCGCTCAGTATGTGGGCCGCACGTTCAACGAGAAGCATCCGATCCTCGAGGCGCGGCTACCGAGCGGCTCGCGTGTGCAAGCGCTGCTCCCGCCGGTCTCCCCGAGCGGGCCTTCAGTCGCCATCCGGCGCTTCTCCAGGGATCGCCTGACGCTCTCGAAGCTCCTCGCCTTCGGTGCGCTCACCCCTGACGCGGCCGAGACGCTCCGGATCCTGGTCGAGTGCAAGCAGAACATCGTGGTGGCCGGCGGTACCGGCAGCGGCAAAACATCGCTCCTCAACGCTCTCTCTGCCTTCATCCCCGAGGGCGAGCGCATCCTCGTGATCGAAGACGCGCGCGAGCTTCAACTCCAGCGGGACCACGTCGTTCAGCTCGAGGCGCGTCCGCCGGATGCGCGCGGCGAGGGAGCGATCTCCATTCGCGAGCTCTTCCGCGCGAGCTTGCGCATGCGGCCCGATCGCATCGTGCTCGGCGAAATCCGCGGAGGGGAAGCGCTCGACTTGGTCCAGGCCATGACCTCCGGCCATGGAGGTTGCCTCACCACCGTGCACGCGACCTACCCTCGCGACACCATGAACCGGCTCGAGACGATGGCCCTCATGGGCGGCGTCGACCTTCCTCTTTCTGCGCTGCGCCCGCAGCTCGCGTCCGCGGTGGACATCATCGTTCAGACGGCGCGCCTCCGGGACGGCCGGCGAGTGGTCACGCATCTCTCGGAGGTCTGCGGCGTCGATACCGTCGCGGGCTACGTCCTCAGAGATCTTTTCACCAGCGTGGCGCCGGCGCGGCCGGTGAAGAACGGGGTGCCCCCGGCGTCCCTCGCCCCGACGGGTCTCCTGCCGGAGTGCCACGCGCTCATCCTGGCGCACGGTTTCGAGTTGCCGGCGAGCGTCTTGGATGCTGCGCGCCGTCGAGAAAGGGCATGACGGATTCCGCATGACCCCCGCGACGCCCCCGCTCGCCCCCGCTCGTCCGGATTCGCTCTGGCTACGCGTCGGCTGGGAAGCGGCTTCTCAGGTCTTCGAGTTTCCCTCGGGCCACGCGCGCGCGATTGCCGTCGGAAGCTCGCGAACGTGTGACGTTCGTCTGCGCCGTCGCGGCCTTCCGCCCGTATGCTTCTGCTTCGAGCGCGAGAATGACCGCATTCTGGTCGTCCCGATGTCGGATGGCGATCTCCGCGTCGGCGGAATCCGTGTGAGCCGACCCCAGTCGCTGGCAGGAGACGTGCTCATCGAGTTCGGCGGCGCAACCGTGAACGCGATGGTACTCACCGATGCTGCGGAGGACGCCGAGCCCACCTCCGAGTTACCCACTCGCGAGACGTTGTCCAGCCACATGAGGCAGGTTTCGGCGGATGCCGATCCGACCTCGGTCGCGACGGCGGCGGTCAAGTTCGAGCCCGCCATCGCGCTCCCGCTGGAGACCGCGCCGCGAACCGTGGCGGAGGACGTCACCGCCCTGCCGACAGAGGTGATGCCGGTCTTCAGGTTCTGGGACGAGCCCGCGAGAGACGCTCCCACCCATACGCCCATTCCGGCGGCCGCCGCACGCCCAACACCATCTCGCACTGGAGCTTCGCTAAAGACAGCAAAATTGGGCACTGCGGCATCGTTCCGCGACGACGCAACGGAGAAAGCCGGCAACCCTGGTCCTTGCTCTGCCGTGATCATCGGCGACCCGCGGATTTCCACGCAGGACACGACGTCATTCGATCTGGCGGCGCTCCGAGCTCCTGGGGCCTCCACCAAGGAGAGCGATTCAGACCGCAAAGAGAGGGCGAAAAGTGTGGCCCCGGCGCGCTCTCACCGGAACCATACGCCCCAGCTAACCAACGACGGCGTCGTCAACCACGCGAGTCGCAAGCCCGCGCGGCAGTTTGCGATCAGCGCGATCGAATCGGCGACGCGACTGGGATTTCTCGCCAGGAGGCGACCGCTCCACGTCGCTGCAGCCGGTCTCGCCGCAGCGGTCACGGTGGTCCTCCTGCTGCTCGGCGCTCGACAGGTGACGGCCTCGAAGACAACCCTTCCCATGGCAGCGACTCGCGTTGCCGCGCCTCAAGCGAGTGATCCGCCGGCTGCGCCTCCCATCGTCATCCCCTCACCTGCTGCCTCGCAAGCGCAGCGCAGTCCTGATTCTCCGGCATTGCTAAGTTCGGCGGTCGCGCCGAACAGCTCGGCCAATGCGACCCTTCCGCAAGTGGCGAGCCCGCCGAGCGCAACGCCGTCTCCTCGCCCGGCATCCGATCTGCGCGATCCAACCTTCGGATCTTCCTCGGCGGCGCCTACCCACACCGCCGCGCAACGAGCTCGCGATACTTCACAGGAGGCGACACAGGTCGCATCGGTGAGTGCCCGCACGATAACGCAGCCGCCTCATCCTGGTCCGCATAGTGCATTGCCGGCAGACCCCGACGCCCTCGGCGCGCTCAAGTACATCGTCGACGGCCACGACGCGGACGCGCTCCGCGCTTACTCAGCCCTCGCCGCTCGCTCACCGGGCAACACCGCATATCGTGCGCTCGTTCGCTTGCTCGAGCGTCGCGAACAGGAAGGCTGCACCAGGCCCGCGACCATGCCCGTCTCCTGCCCAGACATCAGACGATGACGAGAAGCACGCCTTCCAAGACAATCGCCATCACGTCATTGCTGGTCGCCGCATGCGGTCCAAGTATCACGACCTCGAGCGAGCAGCGCTTCAACATCACCTTTCGCGCGGTCACCGATGACGGCGACGCGTTAGCCAGTGTTGCGTTCCTGACCGGCGACAAACTCCTCGGACTCACGGACGCGAACGGCACCCTCGGCGTGGCGTTGAAGTCCTCCGAAGGCCAGACACTACCCGTCGGCGTCAAATGCCCGGGCGGGTTCGCGTCGCCCGACGCGGTCCCGGCGCTGCGGCTGGCGCGCTCGCGACTCGTCGCCGAACAACGCGGCACTTCGCCACCGATCTCGTTTCTTGCAACCTGCACCCGCGAATCTCGCGATGTCGTCGTTCTCGTTCACACCGACCACGGCGACGCCCTGCCCGTCCTCGTCGATGGTAAGCCCATCGCAACGACCGACGCGAACGGCGTCGCTCACGTCCTAGTCGACTTCGGTCGCGATGTTCGCTCGTTCGAAGTTCGTCTCGACACGACCGAGCGCCGCGACCTCAAGCCGGCAAATCCCAGCCGGACCTTCGAGCTGACCGGTCGCGACGCGATCGTCCTCTTCGAGCAGCCCATGACCGTCGCTCCGAAGCTCGTGGTGCGGAAGGTCCAACCGGCACGGCACATTCCATATCGGATCGACTGAGGCGGTGGCACCCCTGCAATCGCAACCCTGGAGCTCCGATGAAGACGCACGAATCCAAGGCACGCCAACTGGGTCTCAAGTATGACCTCCACTCGGCGCTCGTAATCGACCTCGGAAGAGAGCGAAAGCGTCAGAATTCTGCGGCCCTCGCTCCTCCGCTCGTGAGTCGCTTACCACGAACGCCGAGCAGTGGCAGCGCGAATTCGACGGAGGGAGAGGTTAGGAACCGAGCGGCGATTACCCAGCAGGAGAGGCTTTCGCAGGTCTACGCGGGTCACTTACTCCGGCTGCTTGGGATGCACCCAGACATCAGGGCAGCGATCGCGGCGTTGCCACCCGGGACGCCGCCGCGACTCATTTCCGAGCGAAAGCTCCGGCGGCCGCCGGGCCACGCCGACGCGCCGCCACTGGTGAGGCTGTCGTGGGATCGACAGCTCATGGCGCTCGAATGGCTCCTCGGGGCCGAAAAAAGGCCTAGGCACGTGCGTTGGACGGACAACGCCTGGTACTTGGTTGAAGCGGTCGGAGGTGCAACTCCGCTGCGCCGCATCAATCAAGGCGCCGCGTCCGGCTCGCCCACGCCGGTGCACACCGCGAGCACATGCAAGGTGCCGTCGGCTGAGGACGGATTGTCCGCCGAGCATTGCCAACCATTCGTGCCCGAGAAAATTGGTTGCTCGTCGTAGATGATCAGCGTTCCCCCGGTGCGGTCTCCCCAACACGAGCCCACCAGGACGTGGTCGCCCGGTTTGCACAGCGCACTCGCCGGACCGCCGGGGTGATTGGCCATGATGGTGCCGCTCGAAGCTTCGACGGTGTACTCGCGTCCTGTTCCGGCGTTGCTTTCGAGCGCGCTCAGCCGCTGCTCGAGGTTCGCAAAGTTCGTATTGAGTTGATTCGCGGTCAGTACGGAGCCGTTGGTGAAGGTGATGGGTACTCCCCAACACACACCGGCGCCGAAGGATAGGAGCGCCGCCGAAACGACCAGCGCTCGACGGACCGTGCTCCGTCGTATCCGCAACTCTATGACGATGGGCTTGTCCGTGGTGTTCATGGCTCACCTGTCCTCAAAAGGTGCAACTACACTTGGCGCTGATGCAGGCCCGCAACGCGCCGGCCAGGGAATCGCTGATCCCGTGGTTGTCGAGGCCTGCGCAGCCGCCGCCGAGCAGACAGCCGTTCAGCGCATCGCAGCACCGTTCCGCGGCGCATATCTCGCAAGAAGGCGTGGGCGTACGCTGGACCGATCGCCAGATCGCGCTGCCCGGACACTGACCGGCGTCGATCGGCTCTGAGATTCCGGCATCCGTCGATCTGTCGTTGCCGGTTCCGGCGCAGATCGCCAGCGCGACGACGACGTTCGAAAACATTCCGACATCGGCGCCGCACGCCCAGCCCTGCGTTTTGCCGATGATGGGTTCGCTCTTCCAGATATTCATCGGGCCACCACCGGACTTGCTTGCGGAGCACGCGCCGCCAACGACGCGGTCACCCGCGTTGCACAGCGCCGAGATCAGCGTGCCGCGCAACGCGACGATCTGCGAGACTCTCACGGTATAGCGGCTGCCCGTGCCTGTGCGCGCCTCGAGAGCGCTCAGCCGCTGCTCGACGCTAGCGAAATCGTCGTTGAGTTGCTTCGCGCCGAGCACATTGCCGTCGGAAAACGTCACCGGTACCGCGAGTGAAATTCCTGCAACGACGGCGATGGCGGCTGCAGCGAGCACCAGCGCCCGCCGCACCGAAGCGCGTTCGATGCGGAACCTGATGCGATGCGTGCTTGGCTCACGTTGCATGACGAAACCCCTTCACGGCCCGAGCACGCAGCTCCCGAGCGTCGCCGAGCCGAGAATGCACAGCGCCGTCGTCCCGCCCGACCCCGCACCGCCTGTCTCGACTGTGCCGCCCGTTCCCACCGACGCACCCGAGCCGCCAGAGCCGCCGTTCGTCGCAATGCCGCCCCTCCCCGACGTCCCGTTTGTCCCGCTCGAGCCGCCGTTCGTCGCTGAGCCCGCGGTGCCGGCGTTACCAGCGACCGCAGCGTCTCCGACAGCCGCATCCGGCTTCGGGTTGCCAGTGCTGCTCGCAGTGCTTCCAGTGCAGCCCAGCGTCACGATGGCCGCAACCACCCACCCCGAGATACGCGCCATCATTCACCAGCAGAGCACGTCGAGATCGCAGAGGCAATTCCCGACGGTTCCCGAATCGCTACGCGCCGCTCTGTCATGTCCTAGACCCGCGTCACTCACAGCAGTGAATCGGAAGCTGCTGGTCGCACGTTGGCCCGGTCGACGTGCCCGATGGTCCGTAGGTCGCACCCCTGTTTTCGCCGGAGATGGTGTACTGAGCGCCGGCCTGGCTGTACATGCAACCTGCGATCTTAGCGTTGGCCGCGGTGTACGGCTCCGTCAGATCGGGCGTGCAGCTTCCGATGGACCAGTTCGGAAAAGTGCAGGGCCCGTTGATCGTGGTGTTGTTGCCGCCAGCGTTGAATGCATCGGTGAGAATCCATCCGTCACCCGGGACGGCGGCAGGAAGCCCGACGGCGTCTTTGAATGCCTTGAGCTCCGTCTGGGAGCAGAGGTGCGCGGTCAGCGAGCCGCCGCAAGCGGATCGGCAGAGCTCCTTGGCAGCGGCAACGCCGGTCCACGCATGGCCGGCGGAGTCCGTCGCGTGGAATGCACCGTTCGTGGGCGCGGTCGAACCGCAATAGGACGGCCCGGAGGTGTGCGTCGTCGCCGTACCACCGCTAGGGTCTTGCCCATTGGCGGCACGCTGGATTCGTGAAGCGACGATCGCGGATTCCGCGAACGGTACCGCACCGGCCTGGGCGGCGCCGAGAGACGTGCCGTTCACGATCACTTCGTAGAACGCCGTCAGCGTCCCCTGGAGCACGGCTTTGCAGGTGTCGTCGAGGGGCACCTGAAACAGGCCCGCCGAGGCGTTGACCGCGACGGGTGCCGTCGTGCACAGCTTGTTGGCGTCGCTCGACGTGTCGGCCGTGCTTCGTAGATTGATTCCAACCTGGTACGAGCCATTCGCCGGAGAGCCTTGATCCGTCAGCATGCCCGAGTAGTAGAGCGGCGGATCACTGCTCCCGCCGCCCGCGAGCGCCGTGTGAATCCAGATGCCGGCCGCGACGCTCGCGAGCCAGGCGCCACCGCACAATACAGCCACGATGCGCTTTCGAAATTTCATCGTCTTCTAGACCTCCGTCAACGAATGGAACCCGTGGCGCAGTAGCTGCCCCCGCACAGCGTGCTCTGCTCAATGAGACTCCCCGTAACGGTGTACCGGCCGCTCGATAGGGTAGCCGCCGTCGTGAAACCCGAAACTTCGGGAACGAGCCTCAAGGTCGTGCTCGTTCCACCGGAGCCAGCGACGCCGCCGTCCTCCGTGATGCCACCGGATCCACCAATTGAATTTCCGCCACCCACCGCGTTCGCGCCGCCCGAGCTCGCAGTCGCGCCGCCCGAGCTCGCAGTCGCGCCGCCCGAATTCGCGGTCGCGCCGCCCGAATTCGCAGTTGCGCCGCCCGAGCTCGCACTCGCATCGCCCGTTCCCGTCCCGGATCCTCCGGTACTTGCCGTCGCGCTCTTCGAGGCGCCATCGTCGCCACAACCCACTGCGAGCAGCGCTGCCGCGAGCACGAAAGCTCCGAGATCAAATACCGCGCGCCCCAAGTCCTGCACACGCCCACCGTAGCACATCTGTATCGCCGAGGGATTTCAGTTCGTCAGGTCCGGGGCGCGCGAAAAGATTGCGTCGTGGGCGCCAGCGATGCTGTACCGAGCGTCACTCAGGTTGGGTGCCTGGCATCGGCCTCGGCCACGCGCTGAGTTCGAAACTACTAGAAAATTGGTTTCGAACCTGTTTGCAACTTGAAACTACTGGGGAATTGCCCACTCGATGTCCGCGCCGGGCCAGGACCCGCCGCACTGGCGAAGTTGCCTCGACAGCCCCGAATGCGCAGCGGCGCCTGCAAGAACGGATATGTGCGAGCGCGGAAGCCCTCCACCTGTCGGACCCTCTCCTGCAGCGCCCGCCCTGTGGACAATCCCAGCTTCTGCAGCGAAACCGTGGAACCCCGAAGAACTGACTATAAGAAAGTGGGAACGTCACGGAAGATTGCCAGGCAAAACTACCGAGCATATCGCGGCAAGTGAACGCCACCTGGTGCAGGTGAATCGACTCCCACAAATTAGAGCAATAGCCTCACAACAAATAACCGACACCTTTCAGAAGGTCGAACGAATAGTCGTAACGTACGGTGCGACCCTGCCGCCGTAGTAGTCGGGTCCCGCTCATCGGCGTCGAGGACGGCATCGACACACCCGCGGCGAACGGCGAGATGGCTTATGGCCTTGGCTTCACGGAAATCGACCTTCGCGAAATGCTCCAGATAGCAGGAGGATGCCGCCCCGACGTCGTGGGAGGGACGCTTCGTGGTCGACGCCACCGGCATCCCGACGGGCGTCGAAAATCACCGCCCTGGGCGCGGTCACCGTCGCCGACTTAAACTCGGTGCTCGTGAAGTACGGCCTGGCCGCCCTCGACGACGAGGAGTGGGCAACTTTGCCAGCGCTTCGAGAAGAATTCGTCATCGAGCTCCGCAACCTTCTTCCGCTTGGCCGTGATCAGGATTCTGATCCCCTTCGAGTCGCGGCGTCATTTCTCGACGTCCGAAACCGAGAAAAGAACCACGCTCGGCCGGAGGGGATTCAGCGTACCGGGGAGGTCCTCGCCTTTCAGGTCGATGAAGGCAAGACGTCCGGTGTAACTTCGACCAAATCGTGGACGAAGGCGTAGCTCCCAGCAAGAGGCTCTTCGCGATCCGCACGGAAAGTCGAAAGGTTCAGGCTGCGGAACACGAGCGGGTTCGTTTCGTCGCGCGTGTCCCGTAACGAAGCTTCAATCGCGTAAGAGAGCATCAAGACCTCGGCGTGCTCCGCGTGTAGGACGAACTCACCTGCGTACGCGAAGGTCCCGAGGCGCAGGGGCGAGTCCGGAGAGCTCACGTCGAGGACGTGGCCACTCGAGGCGACGACGTAGTTCTCGCCGTAGGCGATCTTGTTGTCGGAACCATAGATGAGGCCGGAGTGGACGCTCTGGGTCGCTCCGGCGTCGTCGACGGTGATGGTCGAAAATTCGTATCCTGTGTCGATGTCATCGAAAGCGAACAGGTATCCAGGGGGGCCCACCGTGAGCTCGGACGCCGAGTCGCGAGACGCGCGATTCGGGCGTGGTATCCCCGCGTCGACGATGACGAGCTCTTCGAGGCCACAGCTCACACAATCCAAAGAGATCCCGACGCTCTCGGGCCGTCCCGGCAAGACGACCATGCGCGCGGCGTAGGCGCCCGCCGAGGGGTCGTAGCTGAGGGCTGGAACCGCATATTCGTTTCCAGGCTCGGGAGGCCACTTCGTGAGATCCACTTCGCGGATTTTGCCGGACGCCGGATATCCGATCCCATGCAGTCCGACCCACAGCCGTGTCGCGTCGTCGGAGATCGCGAGCGTGTCAGGTTCGGGACCGATTGGAACCGACGTCTCGATCGCTGCGTGCTGGGCATCGATGACGACGAGCTCGTTCGCATGGGCCGGGGCGTCGCTCCTCACCACGGCGTACAGCTTCCCGCGCAGGGGATCTACAACGAGCGCGTTCGCTCCCACGTCGAGTCGAACTGGCACCCTCCCGACCGTGACCCCAACGGCGGAATCCGCGGCTCCCCCGGTGGCTGACGAGCCGCCGGACGACACGCTAGCCGTTGCTCCGCCGGAGCTCGAGCCGCCAGCAGGCGCTCCACCACCGCTGGAGTGCCCTCCGCTCGCATCGGGCAGCGCTCGATCTTCGCACGAACCCTGCACACAAATGCGCTCGCCCTTGCAGTCGCGGTCCGTCGTACACCCGACGCGCTCGGAGTCCACCGGGGTGCGCCCGCAGCCGAACACCACGAGCGTCGATCCCACGAGCCATCTACCGAAGTTCATCGCGCTGATTCCGCAAACTCGGGCACCGACACCAACACTACCGCCGCACGAACGGTTTCGGGGGTGCCGAACGACACGGGTTGCCAGTCGACGAAGGCGAAGATGCCGGGCACGGGCTCGACGAAATCGCGAATGCTCAGGTACTGCCCGTCGAGAGCGACATTCGACCGCTCCTCGAAGGTCGAGCGATCGAACCGGCGAAGAGCGAGTGTGTTGATCGCGCCAATGGGGCTCGACGGCGAGGTGCCCACGGTATTGGTATTCGATAGCATGATCACCGAGGAATCAGCGGAGTGCGACACGATGAACCCCGTGTTGGGGAACGAACCCGCTAACGTCGGCGCTTCCGGCGAGCTCACGTCGAAAACCCGGCCATTCGAGGCGAACAAAAAGCCGTCGTCGTAGACGAGATCGAAGGCCCCGCCGGGAAGTAACCCTTTGTACCGCGTGTCCACGAGGCCGTTCGCGTCCACGGCGATGCTGAGCAGCTGGTATTGGTCGTCGGAGGTGAACAAATAGCCGGTGGGCCCTGCCGTCAGCACGGAGACTCCGGGGTATTCGGCGACCCGCTTCGCACGCGGGCTTCCCGAATCCAGGAGCACCACGCCGGCGCCGCTCGGACTCAGGTCCTCGTATTGCAAGGCGACCGCGACGCTGTCTCGCTCGCCAGTCAGCGCGACCATCGCCCCGGCGTAGGTGGCATCGACCACGTCGCTGGCCGCTCGCGGCACGACGTACGTTGCGCCAGGCTCCGGCGGCGATTGCGTGAGGTCGACTTGGCGAATCGCGAGCGCGCCGCGCAATCCAACCCACAGCTTGGTCGCATCGTAGGACAGCGCGAGCGAGTCCGGATCAGAGCCTACGACGATCGATGTCTCGACGGTGGCGCGCTCGGGATCGATCACGACGAGCTCGTTGGCGTGCTCCGCGGCACCCCCTGTCACCACCGCGTACAACCGTCCGCGACTGGGATCGGCGATCAGCGCGCTCGCGTCGATATCCAGGCACGTGAGCATCCTGCCACCCTCCAGCGCGTCACATGCCGATGCTAGAGATTGACCCAACGTGCCACCCGCAGCTCCTCCTGCCTCACCACTCGTCCTGCCGGTACTAGCGTCGCCCCCCGCACCGCTCGTCGTCCCTCCCGCGCCAACGCGTGTTCCACCGGTGCCCGCAGAGTTCGACCGACCTCCTGCGGCCGTACCTCCCGCGCTCGCTGCTCCACCGCTCGCCGTGGACCCAATCGAACCCTGAGCGTCTCGACACTGACCCGAATCGCAAACCAGCGCTCCCTCGCAATCGAAATCCGTCTCACAAACCGAGCCTCCCTGCCCGCCGGCGGAACGCCCGCCACAAGCATCGGCCAATGAAACCGTGAGCGCGATCGTCCACGCGAGCCGCACGACGTTGGAACACTTCGAGATCGGCTCCTCATCCGAGTTCACTCTCACCCTGCTCACGCCAGCCGCCATTGCCGTCGCGAATTCTATCTCATGCACGGTTGGCTCAGGTAGGGCGAGGGGACGCGGGGTTAAAGAGCTCCGAATACCCTGGCTCGGTTGTGTAGAGTGCGCCTAACAAACGTCGGGAGAGAGGTACTCAGGGACTGACATGACCGCTTCCCCTGCCGCTCGTTCGACCATCCGCACCGTCCGCTTCCAGGGTTACGGAGAGCCCGCCGAGGTGCTCCATCATCGGTCTCTGCTTTCTTGGTGCGGTTCGCTGAATCAAGCAGCGTCGTTCAACCAATCGAGGATGGCCTTCCGTAGTGCCGCATGCAGCGTCATCCCTTGCTTCCTTGCCCGACCTTCCAGCCGCTTCCAGATTGCCAGTGGGAATCGAACCGATCGGGGCACCGTCTCCCCGATCTCGAGCAGCTTCTTCGGCCGCCCGCGGACGACGAACGCCATCACGGCTCAGTACCCGAGGCCGTACTTCTGAGCCTCGGCAGCCAACTCGTCGAGCACGCTCTTCCGGTGCGCCTCGTCCTTCTCCTTGTACGCCACGATGTCGGCGACCTTCACCCGACGGTGCGTCCCGACCAGGCGAAACGGGATCTTGCCCTCGTCGAGGAGGCCCACCAGGAACGGTCTCGACACGTTCAGCATGTCCGCGGCCTGCTGGGTCGTCAGCTCGGCATGGACCGGCACGATGGAGACGGCGTTGCCGTTCGCCATCTGCCCGAGGATGTCGAGGAACAGCTCGAACGCCTCCCGGGGAACCGAGACGGAGACCTCTTCCTTCGAGCCCTCCTGCTGTACCCGGATGGTGCGGATGGACTTCCGGCGGAGAAACCCCGACAGCGCCCGAACGGCTACCTGAGCCTGCTCGGAATCCTTCGTTGTCGGGATCTTCAGGGCGCTGGCGGTCATGCAGGCACCCTAGCACTATCCGAAACATTCGCAATATCCGAATCTAACGAAACAATGAACAGGCCGGGAAGCACGGTCGGGCCACTCCCAGCGGCTCTCCGGCGGGTAGAGTACGCCCGCCGAGGGGATCGACCACGGACGCGAAGATCGAGGGGCTCTACAGGCGATAAGTCACCGACGATCACGACGATCACCAGCGCTGCCCTCGACGTGGAACTCCACTCGCGGGGCGCTTTCGAGCCGCTCGACAAATCCCGTCGGCCCGAGCCCCTGCATGGATCTGAGCGTCCGCATGAACCCGCCGACTCCTTCGCGAACGAGATTGAATCCATGGGACAGCGCCTTGATCCCGATCCCTAGCTGGGGCTTCAGCGCATGGACCAGGTGATTTCGCTCGTCCCGAAGCTCCTGGAAGTGCGCCCATCCCGGCGTCGCCTTCAGAACCGAGAGGGGCTTCTGACAAAACGTCTCCACCCACATAGCGATCCTCGCTTCGAAGTTCGAAGCACCGTCCATCGGATCGCCTTCGCCCCCGTGAGGGCCTAGTAGGTCACCAAGAAGCGCTGTTTGCCCTTTGCTCTTGGATAACTTTCCACGCCGAGGAAGCGCCCCGGTGGCCAGACGTCGAACCCGTTTCCGTTGCGAACGCAGTTGATCAACCAATCGCCTTCTCGCAACTTCGAAAAGCGGGGAAGCCGGTGCGTGTAGTGTGTGTAGTCAACCTCCGAGTGCTCGAAGTCGAGGATCGTCGGCGTATCCACGCGCTGAGTCGTGGAGCCCGCGCAGAGAATGTCGATCGCGGTGATCGCCGCCTTGATGGCCTTCTCGCCGTCGCGCTTCGCGAGCTCTTCGAGCAGCTTCGGTGCTTCTTCGGTGAAGCCGGCATCGAGGAGACGCTTCGCTTGCTCGACGATGAGAACGTGGCGGCCTTCGAGGGCCGTATCATCACGCGCGGGCGTCGGGAGACCTTTGCGCCCGGTCGGCAGCGACACGCGGACGTAGCCCGTGCCGTTGCACCAGAAAGTCGAACCGGTGAAGTCACGGGGCATGGCGGTGCACACTTCCTTTCGAATCCCAAGCGCGCCTCGATCGGGTTACTCTCGGCGGGCTCGAAGGAGGCTGAATGTTGGTGCGAAGCAGTTTGGCGCTCGTCGTGGTTCTCGGCGTTAGCGGATGCGCGACGTCTAACTATCGGCCCGCGGATAGCCCGCGAGTCTCGGTGGCCTACGGCGGAATCTACAAGAACGGCAAGAAGGCCGATGGACTCGTCGACGCTGTCGCGGACAATCCACGAGCGCTCGAAGAAGCTCGCACGGCACAATCGCTCGCGGCGTGGGGAGGCGGATTGCAGCTCGGGGGCCTCGCTCTGATGATTGCTGGGCTTCCGACGGTGGCAGTCGCAGCCAATGATAACAATGGCACCCTTGGACTGACTGGGGTGGGACTCCTCACCGGGGCATTGATCGCCGATGTCGTTGGGATCGTCATGTCCCGCAACGCCGTGCCGCATGCGCTGGACGCGATTAACATCTACAATGACGAAGTGGAGGCGAAGATGTTCATTAGGCGCCCCGCACCGGCGCCCACGGGGATGCCTGCAACTCCGACCCCGGAGCAGCACTAGAACCACCCCGGAGCCCTCGCGAGCCCGGGGGTCCGTCTTCGGGGTGCTCGCGCTCAACCCACCTCCGTTGTGTGCAGCTTCACGGCTGCGCCCCGCCCCGCATGGCGCCACGCTTCGCCGCCGAGTCGAAAAGCCCGTCGAGGACGAGCTTGCCCAACTCGATGAACGCTCGCTCGCCGGTCTCGCCAGCGACACATTCGAACGTCGCGAGCTACCGCCAGCCTACTCGCCTCGGCGGTCCTTTTCTTGAGCCACACGGATGGCGCCCATGCGCTTCTCCTCGTCGCGGACCGCGTCATTCGCCGTCAGCAGGTGTTCGCCTCGCGTGGCGATCCACGTCGAGGGGCCACCCACGCCGAGCAGGATTTCAATGACGGCCAGCTCCCGATTCGTGAGAGATCTCGCCTGGTCGACTTCGACGACGCCCCGTCGGCCTTGGTTACCTGTACTCGGACCTTAGGGTAGAAGAACTGCGGATCGTGGCCGAACGTCGCGACGAACGCGGCGCGTCCGTCGCGTCTGCGAATATCGGCGTGGGAGAGCTCCGATACCGGAAGCACTTTGGTGCATAGACGTCGCGCTCAAATGCACTGGAGTCGGGTAGCGCGCCGCCGCCGCGACCGCGGTTTGCGCTACGGACGTTGCGACGATCGGGGCGCTCGTTATCTTCGTCTTCGGTCATGCACGTGACCCACGCGCCTCGGGCGCGTTCCAGCCGCCGCGGGGCGCTTTTCATTCTACCCCTTCCGCCCGCGGCCCTGCCAAACGGCGTCGAGGTCGACCACGCTCGCGGGCGTCGCGTCCATCTTCGCGATGAGCTCCGCGAGCCTCGTCACGACGCTCCATTGCCCGGCTTTCGTCGCCTCCTCGAGCGCGCGGATCAGGGCCGCTTTCGGGTCGCTGGGAAAAGGATCCGAATTGGATCCAGCGGTGGTCGTGTTCGAGGCGTCCAGCGCGCTTTCCCGCATATTTTCTGCGGCACGCCCGGAGGGATTCGAACCCCCGACCAGTGGATTAGAAATCCACCGCTCTATCCAGCTGAGCTACGGGCGCAATGGGCGATGACGGCGCGGAAGGTCCCATAGTCGACGGGGACGTGCAAGTCGCTTGAATGGGTGATGGCGGCGGCTTTCGCCGCGGTTTCGCGGACGTAGGCTTCGCTATAGCGGCTTCGTCGATGGACGGCGTACCGTGAACGGCGAGCACGATTTCGCGCTATCGTGGAACCATGTGTCGCGAAGGGTCTCGCGGGTGAAGACGCGGTTGGAGCGGTTTCCGCGTCTCGGCCGTCATTACGTCGATTTCATAGTCGTCGCGACTTTGCTCGCAGCGTCGATCTTGCAATCGCTGCCGGCCTTGCTCAACGCGGCGGGGACGCAATCGGACGCGGCGATCGTCGGACTCCAGGCGATGCATTTGCTGCGCGGTGAAACGGGGTGGTTTCTCTGGGGCAGCGGCTATCAGACGTCGGTCGATTCGTGGATCGCGGCGGGCTTCTTCCGTCTCTTCGGCGCGACGCCGCTTTCATTGATGCTGTCGGCGTTCACCGGGTATCTCGCCTTGATCGCCTTCGCCTACGCGACGCTCCGGCGGCGCTTCGCCCCGTGGTCGGCTGCGTTGCTCGTTTCGCCGCTGGTGCTGATGGCGCCGCCGGTGCACATCTACGCGTTCTATCCGCCGCGACAAGCGTCCTTGACGCTGGTGTTCGCGGCGCTGTGGCTGCTCGACGGCGTCCCGCGCGCGCGGGGCTCGCTCGTCCGCGCCGCGACCGGGGCCGCCGCGGCGGGCCTCGCTTGCTTCGCCGATCCCTACGCGCTCCTGTTCTTGCCCGCGTTCGTCGTCTTTCTGATCTTCTTGGCGCGTGACGCTCGTGACCGGCGCGCCGGGTTGCGGCGCGCCGTGGCGGGCGCCGCGGGGCTCTCGGCGGGGCTCGTGCCGTTCTGGCTCTTGTCGCACAGCGCAGGGGCGAACCACGGCGTGCTCCAGTTCGATCTCGGGGCGTTGAATCGTCACATGAAGCTGCTCGTCGAGCAGTGCTTGCCGTACTTGCTCGGCACGAGCGTGCAACGCTTCGTGCCGGGAGCGGGCACGGTACAGTGGGCGGCGCCGCCTTTCTTTCACCGCCTATCCATCTTCGGCGCGTGCTCGCTCATCGCGAGCATCGTCGTCGGCGGGCTCGCCGCGCTGTACCGTCGTGACGCGCGCGACGCGCGACGGCTCGGCGCCGCCGGATTCGTGATGCTCCCGGTGACGCTCGTCGCGTTCTCGCTGTCCGTCATGGCGATGGACCGGCTCTCGGCGCGCTATCTGGTGGCCATCGTCCTGATGGCGCCGTTCGCGCTCGCGCCGGTGCTGCGCATCAGCGGGCGGGGCGCCCTCGTGACGATGCTCTCGCCTTACTTGATTTCCATCGCCGTCGCCGGGTGGCTCGGCTACGGCGACGACGTCGACGGCGCGCGCATCCGCCTCGAAAACGGGCGAGCGGAAGACGAGCAGCAGCTCGAGCGGCTGCTGCATGCGCGCGGACTGCGCTATGGCATGGCCGATTACTGGGTCGCGTATCGCCTCACCTTTCTTTTCCACGAAGATCCCATCCTGGTGCCGTGGCACCCCGAGCTCGATCGGTATCCTCCGTATCGACGCGCCGAAGAGGCCGAACGCACGGTCGCCTATGTCTACGATCCGCTGTGGTCGAAGGAGGATCTCGCGTATCGCAAGGCGGAGCTCATCGGAGGCAAAGGGGGGTTCGAGCCTTCGATCGAGGAGCTTCACGCGGGCAGGTACACGCTGCTCGTCCTGCATCGAGACGCGGCGAACGCTCTCCGTGTAGCGGGAGCGTCCGGATCTCCCTGATGTCGACGCAAATTCGAGCCCAGCATCGACGTCCGAAAACCGCGAGACAGTCCCCCTTCCCGCCGCCATGATGTGCGCGTGGACCTCGACCGAAACGCCTTTTACCGCGCGTTCAAGACGCGCGACGCCCGCTTCGACGGCAGGGTGTTCGCCGGCGTTCTGACGACCGGAATCTACTGCCGCCCCATCTGCCCAGCGCGCACGCCGAAGCGCGAGAACGTCACGTTCTTCCTCTCCGCGGCGGCCGCTCAAGAAGCGGGCTTTCGACCGTGCTTGCGCTGCCGGCCCGAGACGTCGCCCGACGTCGGCGCGTGGCAGGGTTCGTCGAACACCGTCGCGCGGGCGCTCTCGCTCATCGAGGACGGCGCTCTCGACGCCGGCGACGTCGAGAGCCTCGCCGAACGGCTCGGCATCGGCGGCCGCCAGCTGCGGCGCCTGTTCCAGACGCACCTCGGAGCGTCACCGCTGGCCGTCGCTCAGACGCGGCGCATTCATCTCGCCAAGCAGCTGATTCACGACACCACCTTGTCGATGTCCGAGGTCGCGATGGCGTCCGGCTTCGGCAGCGTGCGCCGCTTCAACGAAACGTTTCAACGCCTCTTCGGCCGCCCGCCCCGGACGCTGCGACGCAGCCGCGCCACGGCCGTGGCTGCTCCGGGCGCGGCCGTCACGGTGCACTTGCCGTACGCCGAACCTTACGATTTCGACGCGCTCTTGGGGTTCCTCCGGGCTCGGGCCATCCCCGGCGTCGAGTCGGTCGGCGAACGCCGATACGCTCGCACCATCGCCTGCGACGGCGCGCACGGTACGCTCTCCGTCGAAGCCGACCGCCCCGGACGCCTGCGACTCACCGTCAGGCTTCCGAAGCTCACCGCCCTGCCTTCGTTGATCGCGAGGGCGCGACGCCTGCTCGATCTCGCGGCGGATCCGCGCGCCATCGCCGAGCACCTGTCGACCGATCCGCTCCTCGCGCCGCTCGTCGCGCAGCGACCCGGGCTCCGAATCCCCGGCGCCTGGGACGGATTCGAGCTCGCCGTCCGCGCGATCCTGGGGCAACAAGTGACCGTCTCTGCGGCCACTAAGCTGGTCGCACGAGTCGCAGAGCTCGCGGGCGAGCGCATCGTCACGAACGAACCCGGGTTGTCGCGCGTGTTTCCCACCGCCGCTCGGGTAGCGGCCTGCGATCTGACGTCGCTCGGCGTTCCTCGCGCGCGGGCCCGCTCCGTCGTCGCCCTTGCCGAGGCGGCCCTCGCCGACAGAGAGCTCCTCGCCGGAGGGCGCGATCTCGACGCCGCCGTGGAGCGGCTCCGCGCCATCCCGGGCGTCGGAGAATGGACCGCGCAATACGTCGCGATGCGCGAGCTCCGCGAGCCCGACGCGTTCCCGGCGATGGACGCGGGGGTGCTCCGCGCGCTCACGGCCGCCACGGGAGCGCGAATGTCCTCCGCGCAAGCGCTCGCGCGCGCAGAAAGCTGGCGGCCGTGGCGCGCCTACGCCGCCGTCCATCTTTGGGCGTCGGAGCATTCTCGCGCGTCGCGCGACGGCGTCGCGCTCCTTGCAACCAGAGAACCAGCCTCGAAGACACCCCGACAGGAGAATCGACATGGAAGACGTGTCGCATGAAAACTACACACTTCACCGTATGAAGACGCCCATCGGCGTCGCCTGCGTCGTCACCGACGAACGCGGCGCTCTCTTGGCGTTCGATTGGGCGGACACGGAAGCGCGGATGCACGGCATCCTCGCGCGGCGCGGCGCCGGAAAAGTGCGCCTCGTCGAAGGGCGTGCGCCGGACGACGTCCGCGCGGCGCTCGAGCGCTACTTCGACGGCGAAATCCGTGCGATCGACGGTCTTCGGTGCGCGCCTTCGGGCACGCCGTTCCAAGAAACGGTCTGGGCCGCTCTGCGCGCGATTCCGGCGGGCACGACGACGACTTACGGCGAGCTCGCGACGCGCATCGGCGCGCCGGGGGCGGCGCGTGCCGTGGGGCTCGCCAACAACAAGAACCCCGTCGGCGTCGTCGTCCCCTGTCACCGCGTCATCGGCGCGGACGGCTCGCTCACCGGCTACGCCGGCGGGCTCGCGCGCAAGCAATGGCTGCTCGAGCACGAAGCGAGAGCGGCGGGTCAACCGTGGATCGCGAGCACGGCGCGCGCGAGCTCGACGTCTTCCGGCGACAGCTTCTCCATGCGCGCCATGAGCGCGCGCTGATAGCCGTTGAAGAGCGAGCGGTTCACGGCGGCGAGCTGCGGGAGCAAGCGCTGCAAGATCTGCGTCGCTTCCGCGGAGAGCGGAAGCGCGAAGATGACGTGCAGCTCGAGGACGTAGTGCACCCAACCCGCGTCGCGAAGCGCCGCCGCCAGGCGCATGGCCGACAGCGACGCGCCGTCCACCACGGCGCGATCGACACGGTCTCCCCGCCGAGCCGCTTGCAGCACGTCCCATAGATGCGCGCTCAGCACTCGCTCCGCGCTCTTGGGGCGGCCGAGGGAGAGCATCTTGTCGAAGAGCTCGCCGAGGTACGTGAACGCGTTCAGCTCGAGCGTCTCGACGCCGTCCTTCGCCACCGGCTCGAGCGGCGTCAGCGGCGGCGGAGCGCCCGAATTGAGCGGCAACACACCGGACCAGAGCTTCTGCGTCGCGTTCGGGGGCAGCACGGAGAAGACGAGCTCTTGATGGCCGACGAGGATGCGATCCCCATCTTCCAGGCGGACGGAGCGGCGGACGCGCTCTTCGTTCACGAAGACGCCGTTGTCGCTCCGCAAATCCTCGATGAGCACCGTCGTGTCGTTCGCGAGCAGGCGCGCGTGACGCCGCGACACCAGCGGGTCGTCGACCACGATGTCCGACGAAGGACTGCGGCCGATGACGTACTGTCCCGGCTCGAGCACCAGCTCTTCTCCCCGATAAAGGAGACGGAAACGCGCGGCGCGCGAGTCTCCACTGCGCGCGGTTCCCGGCGGGCTCAGAGAGCGGCCCATGGTGCGTTTAGCTTGGCAAACCGCGCTGCATTCGTCCACCGCCGGTGCCACATGGGAGAACGAGGTCGTACACGCGAAGACTCGAGAGCGGCATGACGCGGTCGACGCCGGCGTTCTAGGTCGCTATGACGATATCGCTTCGACGCTCCTCGTCATCGCGATGTCCCTCGTCAAAATCAGCCGCGCCCTTTCCCGAGCAGTGACCGATCTCCGGTTTTCTGCCCCAGTCGCCCACCTGTATAATCCATTGGACTATGCCCGCGGGCCGCACGAGGCGTACCTGAAGACGTGGGGAAATGGGCCCAAGCGAGTTCTCTTTTTGGGCATGAACCCCGGCCCGTTCGGGATGGCGCAGACCGGCGTGCCGTTCGGTGACGTGCGGATGGTCCGGGACTGGCTGCGCATCGAAGGCGAAGTGAAGCACGCTCCGGACGAGCATCCGAAGCGGCCAATCCTGGGATTCTCCTGCACGCGCAGCGAGGTGAGCGGCTCGCGGCTCTGGGGCTGGGCGAAAGACAGGTTCGGAACGCCCGAAGGGTTCTTCGAAGACCACTTCGTCGCGAACTATTGCCCGCTCGTATTCATGGAGAAGAGTGGCAGGAATTTGACGCCGGACAAGCTCCCCGCAGCGGAACGCACGCCGCTGTTCGCCGCCTGCGACGAAGCGCTGCGGCGCATCGTCGAAACCTTGAATCCCGAGTTCGTCATCGGCGTGGGCAGCTTCGCCATGGAGCGGGCGAAGGCTTCTCTTCCCGGGTTCGAGGGTGTGATCGGAACCATCCTGCATCCGAGCCCCGCGAGCCCGAAGGCCAACCGCGGCTGGGCAAAGCTCGCGGAAAAGGAGCTCGCGGAGCTCGGTCTGCACCCCGAAGCCCGCTTGCTTTGAGTACGGGGCTCATCTGGCTGCTCTCGGTGCTCAGCGTGCATTCGCACGCCTCCGCGCCTTGCCCAGCCAGCTGAACCCGTGGTCTGCGCAATCGGGGTTCGGGGGAATGGCTGACTGCTAGAAAAGGAGGATTATGCGGCCCGGCTCACGGACCGACGCGGAGCCGGTTTGAGAGGCGCATCCGCCTTCGCCGGCGTGAACGCCGCGGCTTCGATGGCCGCGACATGAATGATGGCGAGCCAACCCTCACCGGGGCTCGCGACGACGGCTGATCCTTCCGGGTGGCCGCGCCACGGTGCGTAGAGCGCGGCGACGATGGGCGCCGGAGAAGCGTCGGGATCTAGCCCGGCGGCGACGACGAGACCGTCGTAGGTCCATTCGCCGTCGGGATCGGCACGGAGATCTGCGGGGACTTCGAGGAGCGTGAGCGAATAGCGATGAATTTCCATGGATGGCCCGCAACGCCGGGAGGAGGGGCGGCGTCACGTGGATCCACGTTTAGCAGGATACTGAACAGAAGAACAGTAAAACCTCTGATGACGGTCCTCGGTCGAGATGGCGCCTGAAGACGCTTACTTACGCCGGCGCCGCCGTCGCTCGGTTCGCTTGCGCGAGCGCCTCCTGAATCTCGGCGGTGATCGACGCGCGCAGCTGCTGCAGCTGGTCCGTGCGTGTCCAGAGCCAGAGCTGAACCTGCGCGCTCGCTTCCCCGAGCGACGTGATGAAGACCGCCGGCGCGGGCTCGGCGAGGCACAGCGCGCTCTTGTCTGCGATGTCGAGCAAGAGCGCACGCACGCGCGCGAAGTCTTCGTGGTGACCGAGCGCGAGCGTGATGTCGAGGCGTCGCAACGGAAAACGCGTGTGGTTCGTCACCTTCGTCTTCAGCACGAGCTCGTTCGGGATGCGGACGAAGCGGTTGTCGGGCGTCCGCAGCGTGGTCGCCATCATGTCGACGCTCAATACTTCGCCCGCGAGCCCGTCCACCTCGATGAGATCGCCGACCCGGAACGGGCGCTCGCCGAACAGGAAGAAGCCGCTGATCAAGTTCGAGAGCGTCGTCTGCGCGGCGAAGCCGACGGCGACCGTGAGGATGCCCGCCGCGCCGAGGACGACGTTCAGCTTGAAGCCCATCTCTTCGAGGGCGCCCGCGAATCCCAGGAGAAGGAGCGCCCACGCGACCAGCCGCCCGACGAGCATGGCGCGCTGAATGTCGCCCCGGAGCGCCACGAGGTGCCGCACCCAGCGCCCGACGACCGACGCGGCGACGGCCGCGATCGCGAACAGCGCTGCGGCGCGCGCGCCGTCGACGACGCGCTCCGTCGTGAAAAACCCGAACGCATTCTTGACGACATCGTTGTCCATGCTTCCCCTCAACGAAACAAAGTCCCGAAAGCGCGAAACATCCCGCCGTCCTCGGTATCGCGAGGGCCAGAGACGAGCTCGGCGTCCGCCGCGACGACCGGTGGCCTGTCGTCCACCACGAGACGCGCGAGCTCGCCAGCGCGCTCCATGGTCACGGCTTCGGTCCAGAGGCGGCCGTCTTCCGTCGCGTAGACGGAAAGGCGGCGCACGGGCAGGTTCACGCGCTCGCAGACGAACGGCTGGGAGGATTTATTTTCGATGGCCACCGCCGTCGTCACTCGGTGCGGCGCGAGCGCCGTTTCGTCGATGACGAGCCGGCCGTACGTGCGCGTGGCGTAGCAGAGCTCACCTTCGCGCGTATTCGCGCCGAGCCAGGCCTCTTTCGGCGGCGAAACGGGGACGTCACCGAGCATTTCGTCGTCGCCCTGGAGCAAACGAGCCCACACCGGGGAGCCCACGTACAAGACGACCCGCGTGTCGGGCAAGATGGTGAGCGGCTTCTCCGGACGCGTCACCACCGTGCGATCCGGCAGCACCGGAACGATGCGGAGCCTCACCGTCTCGCTCGCCGTCGCGTAACGCGTGATCGTCATTTCACGCGACTCCGGCCGCACCGCGGAGTTGTTGCTACGAGCTCGCGACGAGTCGATGGTCGCCGGGACTCGACTCTGCGGCGCCGACACTTCGGCGGACACGCTTCGGTCGCTGCGATCTTCGGTTTGTTCTCGCCTCACTTGCCACTCGTGCGACAGACGGAGGACCTTCAACGTCAAAGGTCCGATGCGAAAGCGCCCCGCCTCGCCGATTGGGATGTTGAAAGAGCCCCACCAACGGGGCGGCGTGCTCGGTGCGGACACGGCTACCCCGTACCGACGTAATCTCCCGCGATCAAGCAAGTCGCGCGTCGACGGCGGCGGAGCTCTACCGCGGCGATCGGCGGAGGCGTATCCTCACGCGCATGACGTATGGATCCAGAGCGGCCATCGCGATCCTCGTGCTCGTTTCGACATGCGCTGCGTGCGGCGGCGGAACTCCGCCGGCGAAAGACGCGAACGACGAGCCCACGAAACCTGCGTCGGCGCACGAGACGAAGAGCGAGAGCGCTCCGGAACCGAGCGCCGCAGACGCACCGGAAAGCACGCCTTCCTCGGACGAACGCGCGGCCAAAACGGACGACGTGACCACGGCTGATCCGAACTTCCCGGACGGAGCGTCGGTTGATCGAGCGACTGCGGCCGTCCCGAAAGGAGCCGCGCGTTCGAACCTCGACGCCGATCGACTCGCGGAGCCGCTCCAGAGCGAGTCCGTTTACGCGCCCTGCAAGGTAGGAAGCCAGCACTTCAAAGTGCGGGTCGCGGTCTGGAACGGCAAAGCCGTCGGCGTCGACGTGACCACGCCGAACAAGAAGCTCGCCGAGTGCATCGACAAACAGGTGCGCGGCCTCACTTGGCCCGACAAGCTGCGCTCCCTCAACACCGTCGAATTCTCTTTCTAACGGGTTCTGCGCGGCGAGTTATCCACATCGCCAGTGGCGATTTGGTGACGCCTCTGGAAAACTGTATGCGTGCTGGCGGTGCTCGATTGGTTTCTGACCGTCCTGCACGTCGCAATCGTGCTCGCGGTCGTGTTCCTGTGGATTCCGAGATCCACGTGGCGCTGGCACGGTTGGCTCGTCGCCGTCGTCGCGTTCTCCTGGCTCGCGATCGGACTCTTCAAGGGCGCGATCGGATACTGCGTCTTGACGGATCTTCACTGGCGAGTGAAGCGCGCGCGTGGCGCGACCCACTTGCCGGGCTCGTTCCTGAAGTACGTGGCCGATTCCGTTACTGGTCGGGACGTCTCTCCGGCCCTCATCGATGTCGTGGCGGCGATGGTGTTCGCTTTCGTCTGTGTGGCGGCGATCGTCCGCGCGCGGCAGACGCGACGCCGGTCATCGCCTTGACGCGGTGAATACGACCCAATGCTTTCCGCCAGTTGCCCGCGTATCGGCCTGCCTCGGGCGTCGTCGTGGCGCGTAATACTGCAAGCAACGCTCCGGATTCCGGACGGTTTCCGAATGTGACGTTTGTCGGTTCCTAGCATGGACATGCTATGGCCGGTGGAGCGCCCGCAGGTGACTCTCTCCCTTGCAGCTCGAGGGAGAAATGCGGAACGTCTCGTGGCAGCTCGGATCAGCGAAACGGCTCTCGATCGATGAGCCGCAGCTCGATCGCCGCGACGACGGCCTCCACCTTCGTGCTCGCGCCGAGTCGCTCGTAGATCGTCCTGACGTGGGAGCGCACGGTGTTTACGCTCAGGTCGAGCGCCATGGCGATGTCGTCATAGCTGTGGCCGTTGGCGAGAAGCTTCAAGATCTGGCGCTGGCGCTGGGTCAAGAGACCTTCAGCAAGGGCCGTCTCGGGGCGCACGGCGGCCATCTTGGCGGAGCTCCGGCGAGCGCGACCGAGGACCAGCCGCGATACGGGCTCGGACATGGGGACGCCTCCCCGCAAGAGCTCGCGGATGGCGTCGGGCAGACGCGCAGCGTCGGAGGCGAACAGGTATCCGCCGGCCCCGGCCTTGATGAGCTCGGTCACCCGCTGCTCGCTGATCGGCTTGGATATGACCAGGATCGGAACCGGAGCCATCGTCTTGATCCGGCGGAGCTCCGCGACGTGCTCGAAGGGAGGGTCGCCGAAGGCGACGACCACCGCGTCCGGATCGAATCGCGACAGCTCACGCTGAGCCCGTTCGAACGTATCCACGACGGACAGCGTCAGCTCGCGATCCACGGCGAGCGCATTTCTCCCGAGCCCGCCGTCCAGACCGACGAGCAACACTCGTGGAGCCGCTGTCTGCGCAAACTTGACGGACCCGCTCATCGTCCGTTCTCGATACGGCGGCCCCGGCGAGAACCGCAACACGACGTCGGAAGGTCCGAAAAAGCCACGGACCCGAAAGCTTACGTCGAGGTTCGCAGGTTTCGCAATCGGCGGTTCGGGGACGCGCGGGACCCGCAGTTTCAAGCGCAAAAGCAGCGCCTGAAATCGGGGGCGAAGGCTCGTCCAGGAAATTCCGTGCGCGCGCAGACGCCGGGGAGGCAAATCCGAGAATGGCTGAGCTGACGAAATCGCCGGGCGTTCCGGCTCACCGCTTCATGACTTGTTTCGAGCTCGACACCGATCGACCGCCCGAAGCGCTGAGCGTACGCCGGGCACGAGGTCTACCCGGAGTCGAATTCTGGACCATCAGCGGCTCGGAGCGCAGGCGGACCTTCATGTCGGACATGTACACGGCGTGTCTGGTGAGGTCACTCCAGGACGGCATCATCGGCACTTGGTGGGCTCAGGGCGAGGAGCGCCCGCTCGTGGCCGGCGCGGTTCTGCTGGCGGAGCCGGGAGAAGCTCAGTACGTGACCCGCGCCTCGGCGCCGGCGTCGTTCTTCATCGTGTGCTGGGAGCGAGCCGCGATCGAACGCGCTGCCCTGGAGGCGGGAGTCACTTCCGAGCTGAAGTGGAAAGCGCCCTATTGGGGCTCGCTCCGGCCGTCGGATCACCTCGAGCGCCTCGCGGCCGTCGTTTCTGCGCCGGAGGACTTCGGCGCCTTCGAGGAAGTCTTCAACGCGGCGACCGCTCAGATGGTTCGGGAGGGCGCCGAGACCGGCGCATCGCGACGAACGGGGGCCGCGAGCCATCCGGGAATCCGCCGCGCCATGGAACGGCTGACGACCGACTTCCGCGAGCCGACGTCGCTCGACGATCTCGCGAAGGAGGCACGGCTCTCGAAATTCCACTTCGTGCGGTGCTTCCGCCAAGCGACCGGCCTCTCGCCACATCGCTACCGAAAGTTGCTGCGCGTCCTCGCGGCGCGTCGCTTGCTCGAGCAAGGCATGAGCGTCGCGGAAGCCGCGAGCCAGGCGAGCTTCGCGGACGCCTCGCACCTGAGCAGGACGTTCCGCGAGTGGCTCGGGGTGACACCCGGGCTCTGGGCGAATGCCTGGCGCGCGAGCGAGCCGTCCGACCAAGCCGCGCCGCGGACGATACCTCCGCCCCCCTCGTCGGAACCGCTGCCCGCGAGCGACGTGGGCTGAAGCGCCCGGGACCTTCCTGGTGAAGGCCGCGCCCACGCCCGCTCGCGGGCTCGAAAGCTGGAACGAGGCGCAACCTGCGGTATAAAGTCGCGCACGCGTGCGGGATAGCGACCGCAACCGAGCCGAGCTGCTTTCGGAGAACGAACGACTCCGGCGCGAGCTGCTCCGTCGCCGCACGAACAGCCCGATGTGGCCCGTCGTGGGGGGCCTCGCGGCTCATATCGCCTTACGACCGCTCCTGGATCCTTGGCTGAACTCGGGCAGCGACGCGAAGGTCGCCGCCGCCGCGATCGTCCTCGCGGTGCCGGTCGTGTTCGCGGTAATCATGCTCGCGCGCGCGCTCATGCGCTGACCGAAAGGGATCGAACGTGGCCCCACCGAGCAGAGTTTCCTTCGACGACGGCGGGTTCGTGCGCCTGGTGCGGCGGGGCATCGTCGCCGTGGTGGCCATCGTGGCCTTTTTCGTGATCACCTCGGCGACGATCACGCGCATCGACGCGGCGCACGTCGGAATCCGGGTGAAGCTCGCCGGGAGCGCCCGCGGCGTCCAGGACATCCCCGTCGTCACCGGCTGGGTCTTCTTCGATCCGCTCACCGAGCAGATCGTGGAATTCCCGACCAGCGTGCAGAACGTCGTGTGGACGCAATCGACGAGCGAGGGGCGCACGTCGGACGAGTCGATCACGTTTTCGTCCTCGGAAGGCGTGAACATCAACTCCGACATCGGGCTCTCGTTCCACATCGATCCGGCGCTCGCGCCGCATCTGTATCTGCGGTTCCGCCAGCCGAATCTGATGCTCCTCGCCGACGGATACGTGCGCAACGCGGTCCGCGAAGCGTTCAACGTCGTCGCGTCGAAGATGCTGGTGCAAGAGATCTACGGCGCCGGCAAGGCGAAGCTCGTCTCCGACGTCGGCGAGCGGCTGCGCGACGCGCTCGGCAAGGACGGCTTCCTCATCGACCAGATCACGATAAACGGCGCGCTCCGGCTGCCGGAGAACGTCGCGCAGGCCATCAACCGGGCGATGGAAGCGACGCAGAACGCGATCCAGGCCGAGAACCGGGTGCGCCAGGTCAAGGCCGAAGCCGAGCAGGCCATCGCTCAGGCGCACGGTGAAGCGGAAGCCGCGCGCCAGCGCGCGCAGGGCGAAGCGGACTCGGTGCTCATCCGCGCGCGCGCCGACGCGAAAGCGAACGAGATCATCCGCTACTCGACCACCGGCGCGGTGCTCCAGTATCGCGCGCTCGAGCGCTGGGACGGCAAGCTCCCGCTCATGAACGGCGGCGGCTCGCTCCCGATGCTCACCTTCGACGTGAGCAAGCTCGGCGGCAGCGACGCCGATCGCGACAAGCGCTTGCGCGAGCTCCTCGAAGAGACGGCGCCGTCCGCGCCGAAGAACGGAAAAGCGAGCCCCCCCGATCAATCCGCGCCCGCTGCTCCTGCTCCCGCGCCGGCAGACAGTGCGCAGGCGCAGTAGCCGCCAGTCGCTCCCGAAAACGCACCGAGCGCGAGCCTCTGCATCGACGCCGGTATGGTGTGACGCGATCGATGGTACGTATGCTCTCAAGATTCGTCACATCCGACGAATCTTCCGCAGTGCCGACTTCGGGCCCGCTTAAAACATGCACGCGTCGCGCAACACGGCGCGCACATCCGTGTTACGCGGACGCGATCGATAGTAAGCATACGTACCATCGATCGCGTCATCACACCGGCATCGATACAGAAGCCTGAGCTGGCCGTGTTCGGTGCGTTCTGCGGGCGTTGTGACCAATCATGAGCGTACGCTGACTATCGATCGTGGCCGTCAGCACGGATGTGTGCGCCGTGTTGCGACCTATTCTCGACGCAGCAGGTTTCAAGCGGGCCCTAGAGGAACCCGACGATCCCGGCGGACAATCCGAACTGCACGAACGACGTGTCGGCGTTGTTCTGCTTGCCCGCGAAGCCAACGTCGAGCAGCGGCCCGAGCGTGATCGCGAAGCTGTGCGTGCACGCGAACAGCAGCGGAACGTCCACGTCGAAGGCGAACGAGTGCGCTTCGTAGTCGTCAGCGCCGGACGCGTGCCAGTACGAGAGCCCGCCCCGCGGCCAGATGCCGACGACGCGCCCGAACATGTAGGCGTATCCCACACGGGGCGCGAAGATGATGTCCGTCGCGTCCGGCTTCGACTGGTTCAGCACCACGAACGACCCCCCGAGGCTCAGCCCGTTCGTGACGAAGACGTCGAACCCGATGCGCGGTAACTGCCACGCCCCGGCGATGGTCCTCTCCGTGTTGTTCCCGAACAGCGCAAAGTCCGTGTAGCCCTGACTGGGAGCGGGGTCCACCGTCTCGTCCGCGTGGAAGATGCCGGTGATCCTCTCGGCCCCGAGCGCGAACGTCCCGGCACGAATCGCCTCGGCGTGAGCGCCGTTCGCCGCGAGGAGCAGAGAGAGACCGGCCGCGGGCCAAAGTTTCGTCTTCATCGAGTCAACACGCGCACTACGCCCCGGACGAGTCCAGCGGGTCGAAGGTGCGCCCCAGATTTTGCCGCACCTGGTCCGTCGTCATCCCGAACCGGCGCTCGCGCTGCGCGTAGATGCCGAGCGCTTCGCGCAGCGACGCGCTGGTGAACTCGGGCCACATGATCGGCAAGAACACGAACTCCGCGTACGCCGATTCGAACAGCAGGAAATCGCTGACGCGATTTTCGCCGCCGGTGCGGATGAGCAGATCCAGATCCGGCAGCGAGTGCGTCGTCATCTGGCGGTGGAAGAACTCCTCGTCGATGTCCTCCGGCAAGATGAGCCCGGCGCGCGCGCGCACGGCGATCGAACGCGCGGCGTCGGCGATGTCGCGGCGCCCGCCGTACGACAGCGCGAGCGACAGCGTCATCTCGTTGCAGTCGGCGGTGTAGGCCCGCGCCTCGTCGACCGCGCGGCGGGCATAGACGGGCAGCTCTTCCAGATCGCCGATGACGTTCAGCCGGATGCCTTTTTCGCGCAGCTCTTGCCGTTCCGACTCCGCGAAATCCTGCAGCAGGCGCATCAGCGCTTCGACCTCGGGGCGCGGGCGAGACCAGTTCGCGACGCTGAAAGCGTACAGGGTCAGGTAGCGAACGCCGACCTCCCGCGCGGTTCGCACCGCCTCGCGCACGGCGCGAGCGCCTTCCGCGTGGCCCTCGGACCGGTGCAGTCCGCGAAGCTCCGCCCAGCGGCCATTTCCGTCCATGATGATGGCCACATGCGCGGGAATTTTGGTGCCGTTTTTCACGAAGTTCCTCATTCGTTGTGCCGCTCGGGCAAAGTCGATAAGAGCGCCGCTCAGCTTGCCGCGTCCGGCCTGTCGCGGACTATGAAAGTTCCATGGAGATTGGCGATGCGACCCCCGGGCTCGTGGCACGTCCGTGCCTCTACAGTCGCGCTGCAAGTCGCCAAATTAGCGTTATCGCAATGGAATAAGGATTGTTTCGGGCACCTGCTCAAGAACTGATGGTCCGTGCGGCAGGCAGGCGAAGGCGAAATTCGACGCGCGGCGGCCCGGTGCGCGAAAGCTCCGCGCGACCGCCGTGCGCTTCGGCGACGGCGCGAGCGATTGCGAGGCCGAGCCCGGTGCCGCCCTTGTCGGCGCGGGTGGTGACGAAGCGCCGGAACGCGCGCTTTCGGACGTGCGCCGGAACCGTCCCGGGGTTCTCGACCCGGACGATCACGTCGTCGCCGTCGCGCTCGACGCCCACGAACACCCGAGCCGAGGGCTCGGAGTGGACGAGCGCGTTGCTGACGAGGTTCCGGACGGCGCGGCCGAGCCACGCCTCGTCGCCGCGGACGTGCGTGTCCCCCTCGGTCCGGAATTCCGTGCGGCGCCCTTGATCGTCGAGGGATTCGACGATGCCGCCGGCGAGGCGAGCCACGTCGACGGAGGCGAAGCCCTCGACGCCGCGCGCTTCGATGCTCGCGAGCCCGAGGAGCTCGCGGAGCAGTCGCTCGATGCGCTCGGTCGCCTCCCGGATGCGCGCGACGAAGCGGCGCGCCGCGTCCGGGTCGTCGATGGCGCCTTCTTCGAGCACCTCCGCGCTCGCACGAATGGCCGCGACCGGGTTCTTCAATTCGTGCGACAGATCCGCGGCGAACATCTCCACGAACGGACGCCCCTCGAGCTGCCGCTGCATCGAATCGATGGCGCGCCACAGACGCAGCACCTCGCGGCTGCCGGAGACGGGCACCGACGTCCTCCGTTCACCTTCGCTGACGCGCTCCGCGAACATGCTGATGGCCTCGATGGGCGCCGCGATCGCGCGACCGATCCAGGCCGCGGCCAGAGCGGCGGCCGCGCCGAGCACGAGGCTGATGACCAGCACCGTCGGCGCGAAGTCCGCGAGCAAGCTCGCCATGACGACCGTCGGCTTGAAGACGCGCACGGTGCCGATGCGCGCGTCGCCTTCGAGCACCGGGACGTCGACGCTGACCGTTCCGAGAGCGCTCTTCGCCTCGCGGCCGCTCCGCGGGAAGACGAGGCGGCCGTCGCGATCGAGGAGCTCGACGCTGACGTGCGCGCCGCGCAGCCTCTCTTCCTGGAACCGCCCGGCGACCTCGGCGACGCTCGCGCCGGTGCGCGCCATCTGGTTTTCGATCATGCCGGCGATCACCGCGCCCTCGTCGCCGGCGGCCTGCTTGGCGAGCCGCACCGCGCGCGATTCGATGCGGTCGATGACCATGAGCCCGAGGCCGAAGGCGAAGGCGCCGACGATCGCCGCGAGCGCGAGGAACACCTGCATGCGGATGGAGACGCCGCGCGTGCGCGCGGCCACGAGCCTCGCCGTGACGAAGGCCACGAACAGGATGAGCCCGATGGAGCCCGCGGCCACGACGACGAGCCGCACGACGTTCGCGGCGCCGCCGAGGACGTCGAACATTGGGGGTGAAGGCGAACGCAGCGACATGACGGCGCTCAGTCGGCCGGCCGCGGCGCGTCGGTGACCCGGTAGCCGACGCCGCGAACCGTCTCGAGCAGGCCGGGATCTCCACCCGCGTCGAGCACCTTTCGACGCAGGGACTTCACGTGGGAGTCGATGGTGCGATCGGTGATGGCGTATCCGTCGCCCCACACACGATCGATCAACTCGGAACGAGTGAACACGCGACCGGGGCTCTCGAGCAACGTCGCGAGCAAATCGAACTCGACGCGTGTCAGCTCGAGGAGAGCGGCGTTGACGTGGGCGCGGCGCGTCGTGGCGTCCACGCGGAGCGGCGCGGCAGGGGCTTCCGGCGGAACGGAAGCGACGGACGACAGGCGTCGCAGCACGGCGCGCACGCGCGCGACGATCTCGCGCGGCGAAAACGGTTTCGTCACGTAATCGTCGGCGCCGGTCTCCAGAGCGGCCACTCGGTCCGCCTCTCCATCGCGACTCGACAAGACGATGACCGGCGTGCCATTTCCGCTTTGCCTTATTCGACGGATGAAATCGAACCCGCTTCCGTCCGGGAGCATCAGATCGAGGACGACGAGCGACGCGGCGCCGAGCTCCGCGTGCGCCGCCGAAAGGCTCGGCGCGATCGCCGCGCCGAAGCCGTCGCGCTCCAGCGCATAAGCCACCGACTCGGCGATGGCGGGTTCGTCCTCGACGACCAGGATGCGATGTCGCACGCTCCGAAAGTTAGCACCACCGTCCGGCCAGCGACGTCGCTCCCGAAACCGCGCGAATTGCGCCGAAAACTTTCGTAGCGTGCCCACACTGCGAATTTCCGAAGGACATGTGTGGGCGATCGGGGGGTATTCACCGTGCGACATGCGATGTTTGGTGTGGCGCCCTCGAGCCCGCGGCGGTAAAAACCTCCCGCCATGTCGACGCCTGAGCTGCCTCCCAAGAAGGACGTCATGCTCGCCCTTCTCGAGCGGTCGAGCGTGTTCATTCACCTCGACCCGCGACGCGAAGACGTCCGCGTGCCGGCGTGGTTCAAGAAGCAGCCGCAGCTCGTGCTGCAGGTCGGGCTCAACATGGCGGTCCGCATCCCCGATCTCGACGTCGGTGACGAGGCCGTTTCCTGCACGCTGAGCTTCAGCCGCTCGCCATTTTTTTGTTACATGCCGTGGAGCTCGGTGTTCGCTCTCGTGTCCGAAGACGGCAAGGGCATGCTCTGGCCGAACGACATTCCGCCCGAGGTGGCCGCGCAACAGGCGGAGCGGGCGCAGAAAGATCAGGTCCGCGAGCGGATTCGCCCCGTCGGCGAAGCGGCCGCGGCCGAAACGAGCGCCGCGCCTACGGGTAAAGGCGAAGCGCAGTCCAAGCCGGCCGGTAAAAAGCGGCGCCCGGCCAAGCTCCGCGCCGAGAAAGAGCCCGCGCCTCCAGAGCCGCAGGGCCGCGTGGCGGCGGAACCCAGCGGGCCAGCGCAGCAGGCAGGCCGCGAATCGAAGCGACCGCTCCCGCCCTATTTGCGCGTCGTCAAATAGAGCGCGGACCCGTGATAGATTGGCGGCTCCGCCAAGTTCGGGCTCACTGAATGGACGTCCGCTGTAGCCGTTGCGGCACGGAGTACGACTTCGACGACGCGCTCGTGTCGGAGCGGGGTACCACCGTCAAGTGCACCAACTGCGGGCACCAGTTCAAGGTGTATCCAGGTGGAGGGGGCGGCGCGCCGGAGCGGTGGATCGTGCGCAAAAGCTCCGGGCGCGAGCTCGTTTACACCTCGCTGCGCGATCTGCAGCGAGCCATCGCGCAACGGCAAGTGGGTCCGTCGGACCTGCTCTCGCGGGGCGGCGGACATCCGCTGCGCGCGCTCGGCGCCATCGCCGAGCTCGAGCCGTTTTTTCATGCACAAGGCCCGGCGATCGCGTCGGGGAACGAAGCCGCGCAGCGCACGCTGCTCGGCACCGGCGATAGGGCTCCCGAGCCGCGCTTTCCGGCGCACGCTCCGGAAGAGCCTATGGGGACGCAACCGGCGGGGTTCGCGCCGAGGCGCAATTCACCGCTCGCTCCGCCGAAGTCGAGCCCGGTCGCGACGGGCTCCGATCCGTTCGCCGCCCAAGATCAGGAGCCGGTGACGGCGCCGCGCAACATTCCGCCCGTGGTTCGCACGACACCGGCGGGCAGCTTCGACGCGCCGTCGCCGGCGTACGACGACGCGACCGTCCCTTACGACCAAGCCGCCCCCGGCTACGTCGAAGACCCGGGCTACGCCCCGACGGAGCCCGGACAAGTCGAGGCGCCGCCCGCACCGCAGAGCGGCCCTTTGGAAGACGGCATCACCTCGACGTTCCGGCAGTATCAGGATTCCTACAGCGACGAGTCGATCTCGCGCGGCGTCGTACCGCAGCGCCCCGCCTTGAAGTGGGTCGTCGGCGTCGTCGTGGTCGGCGCGCTCGCCTTCATCGTCGGCACGGTCGGCATGAAGTACGCGCGCAAGCTCTCGAGCGCGCCCGCGCCGAGCGCCCAAGCCGCCGATCCGCGCGTCGCCAAGCTGGTCGAGGACGCCGAGGGAATGCTGCAGAAGGGCGACTTCGACGGGGCGAAGGAGCAGATCGACAAGGCGAGCGTCCTTTCGGAAAAAGATCCGACGGTGCTCACGCTCGCGGCGCGGATCGAAGCGTGGCGCGCCGACACGCACTGGCTCGCGCTGAAGCTCATCGATCCGTCGCAGAAAGCGGAGCTCGACGTCGAACGCGCCGAGCTCGCGCAGCGGCTGCCGCGCGTCCAGAAGACCGCCGACGCGGCGGCGGCGGTGGCGGGGATGGACCCCAGCGTCGTTCGAGCGCGGATAGACGCGCTCAGGCTCGCGGGCGACGTGACGAAAGCGCGCGAGCTCGTCGGGGCGCTGGGCAGCGACACCGCACAACCCGAGACCGCGTACGTCCTGGCCGCGCTGGATCTGGCGGAGGCGTCGCCGGCATGGCCGACGGTCATCGACAAGCTGCGTACGGCGGCGGCGGCGGAACGCGGCGTCGGGCGTGCGCGACCAGCGCTCGTCTACGCCCTCGCGAGCTCCGGCTCGATCGACGACGCCAACTCGGAGCTCGCCAAGATCGACGCCTCGGGCGCGCAGAGCGGCCTGGTCGCGCGGTTGAAAGCGTTCGTGGAGCGAAAGGGCGCGACGGCTCCGAGCGCGTCGGCGTCGGCAGCGCCACAGGCCGCGCTCGCGAGCGCACCGCAACCGCGCGGCGCCGCGGAACCCGCCGAGACCGTGCCCCGGGGCGCGGATTTCCGTCGTTTGCTGGAAGACGCCGCGGCGGCGAAGAGATCCGGCGATCTCGGCCGCGCCGAGGCGCTCTACAACGCCGCGAAGGATCAGCAGCCGGGTAACGTGGAAGCGCTCGCGGGGCTCGGCGACGTCGCGCGCTTGCGCGGCGATTCCGCGACCGCCACCGCCTACTACGACAACGTGCTCCGCCAGAACCCGACGTATCTCCCGGCCCTGACGGCCAGCGCGGATCTCAAGTGGGCGGCGGGAGATCGCGTCTCCGCGCTTTTCCTGTACAAGCGAATCGTGAATCTCACCGACCCGGGCACGCCCTACGGCCAGCGCGCGGCGACGCGCATCGCCGAAGCTCAAGCCGCTGCAAGTCCTCCTTCGGGCGAATCGACGGCGACGCCTTCGCCGGCCCCGCAGGAAAAGAGCGAGACACGCCCGACGGAACAGCCCGCGGGAAAGCCGTCGCCGCCGAGCGACACGCCGTCCAACATCGACACGACGGATCTCCCGGGGTTCAAATGAGACGTCTTCTGTGGAGCGCGGCGGCCTTCGCAGCGCTCGCTTGTCACGGCAAACCGCCGCCTTCGTCGGGAGCCGGCACCGAATCGGAGAAGCCGGCAAAAGCCGACGACGGGGCCGCCCAGGTGCTCGACTTCGATCTGTCGTCGGGGTTGCACGAGTCGTCCGGCGGCGGCCTCGTGCTTCCCATCCCCGCCTCCCGCACGTACACCGGACTCATCCGCGAGATAGAACGCGCGGCGGCGAACAAGAACGCGCGCGGCTTTCTGATCCGTCTGGGCGATGCCTCCGTCGACTGGTCGCGCGCCGAGGAGCTCGGCCTCGCTTTCCAGCGCCTCCGCGAGAAGACGAACAAGCCCGTCGTGTGCCACGCGCACGGGCTCGACAATCGTTCGACGTGGTTTTTCGCCCGCGCGTGCACCCGCGTGTGGGTGAGCCCCGCCGGCGACATCGACACCGTCGGCATCGCGAGTCAGGTCGTCTACCTGAAGAGCGCGCTCGACCGCTTGCACATCCACGCGGACTTCCTGCACATGGGCCGCTTCAAGAGCGCGGCCGAAACGTTGACCCAGGACGGCCCGAGCGACGAGGCGCGCGAGTCGCTCACCACGGTGCTCGCCTCGATGCGCGACACGTGGATGCAGGGTTTCTCCGAAGCGCGAAGCGGCAAGGACATGGGCGCGCTCCTCGAAGACGGCCCCTGGGGTCCGGAAGAAGCGAAGAGCCGCGGCATCATCGACGCCGTGGGCTACGAGGACGACGCGCGTAAAGACGCCGAGTCGCGCAGCCACACGACCCAGACGGCGATCGCCTTCGGCCGCAAGCGCTCCGAGGGCGGCGGCCTCGCCGAAATCCTGAAGCTCATCGCCGGGGCCGACAACGGCAGCAAGCGACCGCACATCTCCGTCGTCGCCGCCGAAGGTTCCATCGCCATGGGCGCGGGCGGCGTCCTCTCCGACTCGGGCATCACCGCGAAGGCGATGGAGCGCATCATCAAGCGCCTCACGAACGACGACAGCGTCAAGGCCGTCGTGCTGCGCATCGACTCCCCGGGCGGCTCCGCGCTGGCGAGCGACCTCATGTGGCACGATCTAATGGAGCTCCGGAAGAAGAAGCCGCTCATCGCGTCGGTCGGCGACATGGCCGCGAGCGGCGGCTACTACCTCGCCTGTGCGGCCACCAAGATCGTCGCAGAGCGCACCAGCATCGTCGGCTCCATCGGCGTCCTCGGCGGCAAGATCGTCGTCGACGACGCCCTCTCGCAGGTCGGCGTGCACGCCGAGACGTTCGCGGCGAGCAGCGCGCCGGGCGCGGTGAACCGCGCCGGATACGAATCGCCGCTCACGCCCTGGGACGACGCGACGCGCGAGAAGGTGCGCCGGAGCATGGAGTCCGTCTACGAGCTCTTCCTCAGCCGTGTCTCCGAAGGGCGCGGCGTCCCGGTCGACGCGATCCGCGCCGTCGCGGAGGGGCGCATCTGGTCCGGCGTGCAAGGCCTTCAAATTCATCTCGTCGACGAGCTCGGCGGCCTCGGCCGGGCGCTGGATGTCGCGCGCCAGCTCGGCAAGGTCGCCGCCGACGTCCCCGTCCGGGTGGAGGGGATTCAAGAAACCCTCCTCGAAAATCTCTTCTCCGGAGACGACGACGAATCCATGGCGAACGAAGGTTCGCTGGGAGAAGCCGCCGTCCAGAGCGCCCTCCTTCGCGTCGCCGAACGGCGACACCTCGTCCTCGACAGAGTCGCGGCGCCGCTGCGTTCGTACGTCGCCTCGCTCGCGCCGCTCCTCGACGGCGAGCTCGCGGTCGCGGCGATGCCGTACGGCATCGCCATTCGCTAGCACCGCGCGCCCGAGCGCCCGCGGTGGGAGCTGGCTCGTACCGATCCGAATCGTCGCGCGTCCCATACACGGGCGGCAAGATGATTGCCGGGGTGGATGCCAACGCAGAGACGAAGGTAAGTATAAGAGTATACGAAGTACAGCCGCATCGGCCGCGGTCGAGTGGACGCTTCGTAGGTATCGCTGCGGAGACGAAG
The DNA here is from genome assembly GCA_035547195.1 of Polyangiaceae bacterium. Lineage (GTDB taxonomy): Bacteria > Myxococcota_A > Polyangia > Polyangiales > Polyangiaceae > DASZVB01. The sequence continues at coordinate 4,601 of DASZVB010000044.1, read as the reverse complement.
GTACGTATACGAACCATCGTTGCGCGCTTGCGAGTAGCTCGTCGCGGAAGAATCGACCGAACCGGCCCCTTCGTCCGGCCGTGGTTGACGCGATCTGGACGGCGGGCACTAGTAACTGAGTAACTAGTGCGCCGCGTAGCTCTCGCGGCCGAGCGCGATCCCGAGCGCGAGACGCGCATACGGCCCTTGCGTGCGAACCGTGGGAAGCCCGGAAAGCGACGCGGATCCTTCCTGCCAGCCGTCGTTCGAAACACCCCACAAATAGCCGACACGCACGTCGAGGGTGATCCCCGGCGTCCCGAAGCGAGTCTGCTTGTGTGGATCGACGAACGGAACGAACATCGTGAAGCCGAGCGCCCAGTTCGTCGCCATCGAGCTCGCGTCGATGCTCACTTGCTTGTCGCTCCGGTATTTCGAGAACGCCGCGGGCATCAGCGGCGCCTTCGCCGGATCGAGCTGCAACGTCGCCGTCCCGAACGAAAGCCCGAAGAGCGGGTACACGCTGAAGAACCGACCGACGAACACGTCGTACCCCACGTCGAACGACCCGAGCGACTCCGAGAGCGACGCTTCCGCGCCGTCGTTCGCGCGCTTCAGCGCCTCGCTCGCCGACTGCGACACGTCGACCCCGAACCGAAAATGATTCCAGCTCACGTCGAGCCCGAAACCGTAGAGCGGCAGCGCCGCCGCCGCGGAGCTGAACCCGTTCCGCGCGAGCTCCCGGTTCAGCGCGTCGCGATCCAACGCGAGCACGCGATAGCTCCCGAAGATCGAACCGAGGTCACGCCGCGTCGGCGGCCCCGACTCGGCCGGGCTCGCAGCGGCGCTCGCGGTCGCGGGCTGCGGCTCCGCGTACACGACCGCTGTCGCCGACAAAATCGATGTCCCCGCGAGGTACCCTGCTCGAGCGAACCGAAACCGAAAGAAAGCCGGGAGCGAGATGCCCGCACGCTACACCGAAAGTAGGCGGCGCCGGCGCCATCGCGATCCTCCTCGCGCCGCGAGCCTTGACGGCATCCCGGAGACGGGTACTGTCCCGCCCTCACCCGGAGAGGTGACCGAGTGGCCGAAGGTACCCGCTTGCTAAGCGGGCGTGGGGCTAAAACTCCACCGCGGGTTCGAATCCCGCCCTCTCCGCTGATTTTTCGGATTCAGATCACTGGGTTCCCGTGATCGCGTCCTGGGCGTTGCCCGAATGATGCCCAGAATCGAGCAGTCCAATCGCTTCGCGGAGCGCGCTCGGCGCGAGATGCATGTACCGAAGCGTCATGCTCAGTGTCGAGTGCCCCGCCAGTTCTTGGATCGCCTTCGGCGCCGCGCCGCGCATGGCGAGATGCGAGCAGAAGGTGTGCCGCAGAACGTGATGAGCTCGATCTCGTGCGCGTAGCGGAGCATCTTCCCGAGGCACGCGAGGACGTTGTTCACCCGCTTGCGGCTCTTGCCGCTCGCGAGAAGGGCTGCCTTGAGTGTCTCGATCGGATGCGTCCGGATCTCGTCGAGCCGCGTCGCTCCGAACGTCGGAAGCAGGTGATGCTTCAGCATGGAGCGTTTGGCTTCTACCTCGGACGGCTTGTTGTTCGCGATCGCGTAAGTCTTCATGAGATCGTCCGCGTAGGCCGCGAACGTCGGCACCTCCTTTGGGATGACACGCGTCGGCGAGAGCAACTCGGTTCGCAGCTGCCGCTCGAACTCCTCCGCTCCCGCTTTTGACTGCACCGGCGAGCGCTTCCGCACCCGCTCGACGCGGCCGGCCGCGTGTCGATGTCGAAAATCCGAATACCATGTTCCTTTGATCCTACGTGCTGCCACTCGGGCCTCCGAGGTGCGGCACGCGACCTTGCTCCAGCCACGTTAGCAGTTCCGAGCGGACGAAGTAGAGGCGACGACCGAGACGCGTCGCGCCGGGAAGATTTCCGCGCTCGGCGCGCGCGTAGACGGCTTTGACGCTCGTCTTGAGCCACGTGGCGACCTCCCCGGGCGTCAGCAGAGCGGGCAGTTCGGCGTCGCGCTTCACATCCTCACGGTGCCGCGCGCGACCCCGTTCGTCAGGTGGAACTACGACGCCGCTGCCGTTTGTCCACCCGCCCCCGTGGCGCGAGTCGAGGGTGCAGTTCACGCGGCCGCATGGATCGCGCGTCTTCCTCGCGGATCCGCTTTCGGACCGTGTCCTTCACGTTGCGCGGGCGCGCAACGCTCGGTACGAGATCGGAGATCTCCTCGTACGTGCAGCCGCCCCAGTCCAGGTGTTGCCAGACGGCGCGGAGAAGCAATGTGGTGCGCTTACTGCCCGCAGCTTGGGAAAGCTCCGGACTCGCAATGAGCCCCCCTAACGCCGTCTCGTAGTCGACGATACTGCGGAGAAGGCCCCCGATTCGCTGGCGGATCCGTCGCGGCTGCGTCCGGAGGACGTCTCGGTACGCACGCGGAACGCGATCACCAGCGAAATGGAACGCTCGTCCCTTCTCCATCTCTTTTGGGAGCCTTTCCGCGAACTCGGCGAATTCCTGCGCCATCTTCTGGAGCGACCGGGATGCCTCGTGCGCGCGATCGATCGTTGTGAGAACAGTTTGCTTTTGTTCGACCTCCGCACGGTACTCCAAAAGCTCGAAAAGCGCGTGACAGAGCCCAGCCTTGCGGCAGGGAGCATCGGGGCAGTCGAAGCCGCGTTCGATTCCGTGAAGGTGCGCGTAGGCCGTCAGGATCGGACTCTCCGAGCGCCCGTCGCCCGCGGGCACCGCGCCTTCGCGAACAGCAGCTTGGTGAAGGCGCTCGATCGCCTTTGCCACGTCGAACCCTACATCGTGCATTCGCCTCGCCACGCTGACCCTGCTCGAAGAGTGGAAACACGAAGCCAAGAGCATAGCTCCACTAACCGCCTACCAGGCGGCTGCCAGACTGTGACAACCCGTTTGGAACCGGTAACCATTTGGGTATAAATACATAGAATTACACATTTTTACTCAGGCAAATCCGCTGCCTCGGGCCAGTGCCGGACTGACTGCGTGTCACCGAGTTCACCATTCCCCGGAGGACTGCTCATGAAGAAGCCTCGCCATCCCGCCCACGTCATTCCCGAACTGCCCGTACCCGGAGACAAGCTCCTGAAGCGAAGCGAGGCCGCCAAGCTCCTCGGCATGAGTGTGAGCACGCTTCGCCGGCGCGAAGGCGATTTGATCCGCCCTGTCGTCGACGCGAACGGCGTGCATCGCTTCGCGGAGTCGGAGCTCCGCGCCGTCATGGTAACGATACGGCATCGCGAGACCGTGGCGCGGCTCGGCTCGGATGCAGGAGACATAGCCGCGGATGTGTTCACGCTCCTCGACGAGGGCGCGCATCCGGCAGAGATCGTTAAGCAGCTCCGCGAGGCACCGGAAACCATCATGGCGCTGCACGAACAATGGGCGCGTATGCGCGGCGGATTCGTCGTGCTAGAAGACGACGCGCGGTCGCTCGCGCTGACGGTCCGCGCGCGGAAGAGGGCTGAATCAGGGCGTGAATTCGTCGAGCAGGTCGAGGATCGGTTCGTACGCTGATCAGTCTGGCGGGGGCACCGCAGTGCAAGCTGTGCGGCGATCGAACGGCCTGCGCGTGCGAGCGCTGCGTTCTCGAGGTGCGCGGCAAGGTGATCAGTTTCGGCGTGCGGCTCGAAACTCGGACGAACCCCGAGGGTGCGGAGGAGCTGCGCGTTGTCGCAGATGCCGCGTGGGACGAGTCGCTTGAACTCGGCGGCTACCAAACGGCGACAATGGCGTCGGACTGGTTCCGGCGCGACCTTGCGAAGCGGTCGCCGATCGCGGAGTTCGTCGAAGCCCTGGAATCGACGAACTCCGCGATCCGCGCCCCAACCAGAGTGAAGTGAGGCGATCGAGCCGCAGCCAATCCACACTTTCGCTGGCGGCTTTCGGAAGCGGCCCCAGCATCGCCTCGGCCTCGTCCCGGCTCTGCAGCGCAAGTGTTTGTGCTTCGCCAGGGCGAACTGTGCCTTCGCCACCTGTTTCACATTCGAATCCAGCGCGTTTAGCTGCCTGGACACCCGGCACGCCGCTCGCCCCATCCGGCCGTCGTGGGCCTTCCCGCGGTTCCGCTCGGCGCGCCCGGCGCTTCTGGCTACCAGCGCCACCGCCCGGAGACAACCACGCTCTACGCGGTGGTCCGCGACAACGTCGAGTCGCTCTACGCCGCCGTCGCCGCGGGTTCGAGGGAGCGGCGCTCCCACCGTTCGTGCGGCGCGAGTTCGACGGATACCTCGACTGCGGCCTGCTTTGCCGCGGCTTCGCACGCATGAAGTGCGCTGCGTGCGTCGAGCAGCACCTCGTGGCGTTCAGCTGCAAAGGGCGCGGCTTCTGCCCGTCATGCCTGGGTCGTCGTATGTGCCAGACCGCGGCGAATCTCGTCGAGCACGTGCTGCCGCCCGTGCCACTCCGGCAATGGGTGATCACGCTCCGGTTCGAGCTCGTGGCCGACGGCGTCTACGTCGCCGCGGCGACCGGGGGCCTGGCGTTCCGCTCGCTTCCTCACCTTTCGACCACCGATGTGGCCGACGCGCTGCAGGTCGCCCGCGCCCGCATCCTCCGCTACCTCGAGCGCTGCGCCGTCATCCG
>DASZVB010000043.1:0-1575 GCA_035547195.1 Polyangiaceae bacterium | reverse complement strand
CCTCATCACTGCGCCGCTCTCCGTCCGCGAGCACGGCTTCAGTCTTCACGCTGCCACCCGCGCCGGCGCCGAGGACCCGCAGGGCCGCGAGGCGCTTCTCAAGTACATCCTCCGCCCGCCCATCGCCACCGAACGCATCATCTCCGCCCGTGATGGCCTCGTGCGCATCGTGCTGAAGAAGCCGTTCAGCGTATCCGTTCGGCCGCGTGCGTCGCAGACGTAGCGGCGCTCGGCGAGTACGACTCGGTGCAGGAGGCGTGGCACACGCACGACGTACTCAGCGAGTGGGGGCACGAAGTCGTGCTCGTGGATACAACGCGCACCAAACAGATCGGGATGAGACAGCATGGACGGAAGACGGATCGGCTTGACGCTGAGCTCCTCGCGCGAGCGGTGGAACAGGGGGGCATCCCGGTAGCGCACGTACTTTCGCCGGCGCGCCGTAAGCTGCGCGATGTGTTGGGCGTCCGCAGAGCGCTCGTAGAAACGCGAGCTCAGTACATCACGACGATTCGCGGGCTCGCTCGATTCGCGAGGAGCTCGCATCGGGACCTGCGGAGCGGATGGCTTCCTTGCCAAGCTGACGACGGCGCCGCTCCGATCCGAGACCCGAACCATGATCGAACCCCTCGTATCGGCACTGCAGCGAGTGGCAGTCGAACTCGGGCGCACCAATGCCCGACTCGAGGAACTGGGACAGGACGAAGCGATGATCGCGCGACTGACGACGGCTCCGGGCGTCGGTCTGATTGTGGCTGCGGCCTTCGTTTCGGTGATCGACGAGGCCCGGCGATTTGAGGGCGCGCATCAAGTTGAGTCGTACCTAGGCTTGGTACCAAGGGAAAATTCTACTGGCGGCAAGCGAAAGCTCGGCTCGATCACCAAGCAGGGCAACGGTTATGTGCGCCAATTGCTGGTCCAGAGCGCTTCGAGCATCCTACGCGTTGGCGATTCACGGATGTAGCCGAGCGGCTCGATGTGGTGCAGGCGAGCGCTGGCGAGGAGGGAGACGAAGCGCGTGTTGGTGACGGCGCCGTCGTCGCTGCCGACAAAAAGCCAATTTCGTCTTCCGAGGACCTGCCTGCGCAGGTTGAGCTCGGAAATGTTGTTGTGGACGGGCAAACGGCCGTCATCGAGGAAACGTTGCAACGCGACACGCTGGTTGCGCGCGTATGTGACGGCGGCGGAGATCGGCGTCTCGTCGAGAACGGACTCGACCTGTGCGTCGCACCACTCGAAGAATTTTTCAACAATGGGGCGCGCCTTGGAGCGGCGCACCTCTTCTTTCTTCTTTCGCGGCGCATCCGCGATGGTCCGCTCGAGCCTGAACAGCGCACCGATGTGCGCGAGGGCGACCTTGGATCGCTCTGGAGCTGACGCAAGCGCCTTGAAGAAATAGCGCCTCGCGTGGGCCTTATCCCGAGCTCGAGATAAGGCTCATTATCTGGAGCGGCGCGTTATCCGGAGCGCGCATCCGCGGCGTTCGAAATCACGTGCGCGCGTGCTGCATGGCGCCGGCGCGGGTCCAGATAACGACATCAGATCGAGTCGCGTTCCGAGACGTCTGACAGGTTC
>DASZVB010000042.1:0-39663 GCA_035547195.1 Polyangiaceae bacterium | reverse complement strand
GAAATCGCGTCGCGCGGCACCCCAGGGCACACGCAGTGAGGAGGGGGGTCGGCCTCTGGAGCGCCGGCCCACGACTTTGGGCCGGGCCGGGGGGGGTGGGGACAGCCCGCGCACTCGTACTATAAGGCCCGCATCCGCCAGCGCGCAAGGTGGAGGACGATTACGAATCGTTGCAGCACGGCGCAGCGATCTTTTCGCGACGCGCGCCGGGCGAGCGTCACCGTCCTGGCGCGCCGGCGCCGACGCGGTTCAAGAGACGCTTGCGATCGGCGCGAACATGCGTTTGGCGTTTCGTCGGTACTTACGAAGCCTTCACGGCTACTACTCTCGCGACGCGACCCGCGACGAAATTGGAAATTGAATGAAGAAGCCGTCCTCGGGCGTTGTGGCTCCAACGCCGCTGTGAGCCGCTTAGCAATGCAAACTTACTCTGTAACCGGGTCGCGCTGCATGGCACGCTCGCCGTTCATGCAGCTGGGGAAAACTGGAACGGCCGGCACCGCCGCCGCCGCCACGGTGCTCGCGCTGAGTTTCGCCTCGGTGCCGTGCAAGGCGACGTCCATCGTCGTACAGGACACGGACGCCGACGGGATGGGGTTCAAAGACCCGACGCCGGTGCCGGCAGTCGGAGGGAACACCGCCACGACCCGGGGCGCGCAGGCGCTCGCCGTGTTCAACCAAGCCGCGAGCGTCTGGAGCGCCGCGCTCGACGCCCCTGTGGAAATCCGCGTCGCCGCGCGCTTCGGGGCCCTCGAGTGCTCCGCGGACAGCGGCGTGCTCGGCCAGGGGTCTCCGACCTCGTACGCGAAGAACTGGGATGGAGCCCCCCTTCAGAACACCTGGTATCCGGTCGCGCTCGCGAATCAGCTGGCGAAGACGGATCTGACGCCCGGCCAGCAACACATCGATCTCGTGGTCAATGGCGCCGCCGGGACCAGCGGCTGCCTCGAGAACAGCGGGTGGTACTTCGGCTTGGACGGCAATAGCGGAAACGCGACGGATCTCTTCACCGTCGTCGTGCACGAGCTCGGGCACGGTCTCGGAATGACGACCCCGATGGATCTCGACACCGGCAACTTCTATCAGGGTCTGCCGGACGTCTTCTCGACGCTGGTCCTGGACGATCGAACGGGAACGCACTGGTCGGAGATGACGGCCGCGGCGCGGGTCACGTCGGCGCGCGACTTTCACCAGCTCTCCTGGGACGGAGCCAAAGTGACCGCCGCCGCCCCGTCCCTCCTCAGCATGGGCATGCCGGAGCTGAAGCTCGGGGGCACGATCTCGACCCTGGATGCGGCCATCGCAGTTGCCAGTTTCGGGCCCGCGCTGTCGTCCGCTCCGGTGACCGGCGTGCTATCGGCGGTCGCGGACGACACGCCGCCCGCCGGGGACGCCTGCGGAACGCCGGCCGCGCTCACCGACAAGATAGCGTTCATCGAGGCCGGAGGCCCCTGTTCGGACGTCGACAAGGCCGTCGCGGTCCAGAACCAGGGCGCCGTCGCCGCGATCCTCGTGAACACGACGACCGGCTTCGTGCCCATCGCGCCGTCGGGAAGCGACGGCGGCAAGGTGACCATCCCCGTCGTGCGCATCAATCAGACCGACGCCACGACGATTCGCGCGGCGCTCTCCGCAGCTCCCAGCGCGCAGCTCTGGGCGAACCCGAACCGCGCGCTCGGCACGAGCACGACGGGACACGTCTACCTCGACGCCACCGATCCGGTGACCGACCACGTCTCCGTGACGCACTGGGACCCGATGATCCAGCCGCACCTGCTCATGCAACCGGCGTATCTGTCGAAGCACGACCTGGATCTGACGCTTCCGTTGATGGAGGACCTCGGTTGGACGGCGTGCACCGGGAGCTGCCGGTCGCTCGCCGACGGTGGCGTCGTCGTCTCCGACGGCGGTGGTGGCGCGGCGGGTCAAGGGGGCGCGAGCGGCCAAAGCGGCGCGAGCGGCAAAACAGACGCGGGCGCCGGTGGTCAGACTGGGGGCGCCGTCGACGATGCCGGCACCGCCGACAGCGGCACGACCGACATGGACGGGAGCACCTATACGGTCCCGACCGGACGGATCACGTACTCGGACTCCGGCCTGCTGGCGCCGACGGGCATCGGCGGCATCCCCTGGGCGCCGCGACCCAGCGGATGCAATTGTCGAGTCGAGGCAGCAGAGCACGAGCCGGGGGGGCTCGCCGCGATGCTCGTGGGGCTCGCGGCGTTGCTGCGAAGGCGCAGCCGCTCCGCGCGCTGACGCGGCGTTCATTCTGATACGCTCGCGCGATGCGCTCGAGGCTCGCGCTTCTCGCCGTTTCGCTCGCTTGCACCGTTCCTGCATGTCGCGGAAAGGGCTCGACGGCGTCGACGAGCGCGAGCGCCGCTACCGACGAGAAGATATCACCGCCGCCGAGCAACTCGACCGCCGTGGCCGAAACCCCGGCGCCACCTGGTGCGTTCTCCGCGAAGTTCGTGCGTTGCGGTTGGGGCCCGGCGGACGCAAAGGCCGATTCGACCCCATGGGCGATCGCGCTCGTCGACGTCGAGCTGCCGACGGCGGTCCATGGTCTTTACGTGAGCGCGATGGAGCTCGCCTCCGATCGCGGCATCGCAGCGAAAATGGGTGAGCGCGCGACGCTGCGCCGGCAGGCTGGCGAGCTCGGGTTTTCCTACGCCGCAGCCGGCACCCTGGAGATCGGCGACACGCTCGACGCCGGCACATATCGTCTGCGGGCAGCCGCCGCGCTGGATCGCCCGAAAAAGCAGATCGGGTTGCAGAAGCCGACCACGTGCAGCGTCGCGCTCACCGACGCCGCCGACCGGACCCTCGTCGCCAGAGGCAACGCGGATCCGGAGTGGCAAAACGAGTGACGTCCTCCGGAAGCGCTCGCGTTCCGCGTTGGCCGGCTGATCGCAACTCCTTGAGGCGCGGCGCGGCGTGCCCTCGTTGACGCTTCGCCGTCGCGGATCTCGTCCGAAGCAGTGATGCGTTCCGCGCGGAATGCGCTCACGGCGCGGCGTTCGAGCAGCAGCGGAAGCCAAGGTCGAAGTTCTGGAACGTGGGCTGCTGCAACACGAAGGCGAAGTCGCAGCGGGTTCCGTTCGGGAAGGTCTGGTAGTTGCCACCGAGCACGCGCTGGTACGTGTTGCCGTTCGACGTCGCGGTCGTGCTCGTCCATTCGGAGACGTTGCCGCTCATGTCGTAGAGGCGGTTCAGGCCGGTCCAGTTGGCGTAGCAGTTGGCTCCGCTTCCCGTAGCCCACGGCGCGCCGGGGTTGACCGAGGCATTGTCGTTGCACCGGCCCGCGACGTAAGTGCCGGCCGCGCTCGCGTACGACCACAGGTTCGCGGTGTTGTTGTCGTCGCACGCGGTCTGCCACTCCGCCTGCGTGCAGAGGCGCATCGGGTTGCCGGCGCTGTCCTTCACCGCGGCGCACGCGGCGGCCGCGTCGCTCGCGTTGACGCTGCTCCACGGGATCCTGCTGCCCTTCGAGCAGGCGCGCGTCGTCTTGGTGCCGCCGCTCGTCGACGTCGCGTCGGGGCGCGACGCTTCGTAGTCGTAGATCCACACCGCCGTGCCGACCTTGACCATCGGATCCACCCAGCCGAGGCAGGTGTGGTTGCCGCCGTTCGTGCAGATGAGACCACCTGCCGGGATGGTCGGGGTGCGCTCGTCGACGTTGCCGTCGCAGTTGTCGTCGAGGCCGTTGCAGTCTTCGTCGACCGCCTTGCTCGGCGTCGCCGTCGCCGGGCACTGGACGCTGGTCATGTCCGTGGTGCAGGCGTAGGTCGAGTTGCCGGCGCAGATGCCCTTGCCGACGCTGCAGGGCTGGCCCTTCAGCGGGAAGGATTCGTCGACCTGCCCGTTGCAGTTGCCGTCCTTGCCGTCGCACTTCGATTCGGTGAGCGCGACGGTGTCGGTCGCGGTGACCTCGACGTCGGCGCCGTAGTTGCAATGCCAGCTCGTCACGGGCGGGTTGCCGAAGGCGTTGCACACCGGCTTCGAGCCGCTGCACGGGCCGGTCTGGACGCAGAAGTTCGCCGGCGTGACCAGCGTCGGATCCGCCGTGTCGACCTTGTTGTCGCAGTTGTCGTCGACGCCGTTGCAGATTTCGCTGCGCGTCGGGTAGACGGGGCAGGCGTATTCGCACCCGTTCGCGGCGTTGCCGTCGACGTCGTTGAAACCGGGGTCGCACTGGCCCACGGTGCAGATGCCCGCGGTGCAGGTGTTGACGCTGGTGTTCGGCAGGTTGCAGGCGTTGCCGCAAGTGCCGCAGTTGAGGGGATCCGTCTGCTTGTTGAAGCCGTTGTCGACGATGCCGTCGCAGTCGTCGTCCTTGCCGTTGCACACCTCGAGCTGAGCGCCGCCGCCGCCCTGGCACACCTTCTTGCCGCTGATGCAAACGGTGCTGCCCTGCGTGCAGATGCCCTTGCAGACGCCGCCGGGGCAGTTGTCGGAGCAGGCGCCGCCAACGTCCGTCGGGTTGTCGTCGATGACGCCGTTGCAGTCGTCGTCGACGCCGTTGCAGGTCTCCGCCTTGGGCGGGTACACCGGGCACACGTACTCGCAGCCGTTCGCCGGGTTCTTGTCGACGTCGGCGCGACCTGCGGTGCAATTGTTCACCACGCACAAGCCGCCGACGCAGGCGGCCGTCGCGCCGGGGAGCGCGCAGACGACGCCGCAACCGCCGCAGTTGTTCACGTCGGTCTTGGTGTTGAAGCCTTCGTCGATGCGGCCGTCGCAGTTGTCGTCGACGCCGTTGCAGGTCTCGGCCTTCGCGGCGACGTGGTTGCAGACCGTCGCGCCCGAGGTGCACGTGGTGCGGCCGTCGGTCGCGCACACGCCGTAGCAGCCGTTGGTCTGCGACGAGACGGCCGTCGTGCAGTTACCGGCGGCGACGCAAGGGTCCGCCGCCGGGCAATTGCTGGTGCAAGCCGCTCCGAGGCCGGTGATGTTGTCGTCGATGACGCCGTTGCAGTCGTCGTCCTTGCCGTTGCAGGACTCGCCCACGGGCGGGTACACCGGGCACTTGTATTCGCAACCGTTCGCGGGCTTGCCGTCGAGGTCCTTGTAGCCCGTCGCGCACGCGGTGACGTTGCCGCAGGCGCCGCTCGTGCAAGCGACCGCCGAGGCGTTCGTCGCCGTACACACCTTGCCGCAGGCGCCGCAGTTGTTAGGGTCGGTCTGCTTGTTGAAGCCTTCGTCGACGCGGCCATCGCAGTTGTCGTCGACGCCGTTGCACGTCTCTGGCTGCTCGAGGCTCGCGTACGAGCAGGTGAGCGCGCCGTTGGTGCACACGGTGAGCCCGCCGGGCTGGCACACGCCGTAGCAGCCGTTGTTGTTCGGCGCGATCGTCGCCGGCGAGCAGCTGTTCGCCGCGACGCACGGGTCGGGCGCCGGGCAGTTGCCGGTGCAGGCTTTGCCGGTGTCCGTCGGCGAGTCGTCCTTCACGCCGTCACAGTCGTCGTCGATTCCGTTGCAGACCTCGGGCTTCGTGGGGAAGACCGGGCAGGCGTACTCGCAGCCGTTCGTCGGGTCGTTGTCGAGATCGATGAACCCCGGCGTGCACTTGGTCGAGCGGCACTGGCCGTTGACGCAAGATGCGTTCGTCGTGCCGGGCAGCGCGCACTTGAACCCGCACGAGCCGCAGTTGTTCACGTCCGTGAGCAGGTTGAAGCCGTTGTCGATGAGGCCGTCGCAGTCGTCGTCGAGGCCGTTGCACGTCTCGGCGGTCTTGCCCGGGTGCGAGCAGTTGTCCGAGCCCGACGCGCACGCGGTGCGTCCGTCGAAGGCGCACGCGCCGTAGCAGCCGCTGGTGTTCGCCGAAACCTGCAGCGTGCAGTTACCGGCCGCGATGCACGGATCGGGTTTCGGGCAGTCCGCGGTGCACGCCTGACCGGACCCGGACGGTGAGTTGTCGATGATGCCGTCGCAGTTGTCGTCGATTCCGTTGCACAACTCGCCCACCGGCGGCCACACCGGGCACTTGTACTCGCAGCCGTCCGCCACCTGCCCGTTCAGATCCTTGTAACCGGGCTGGCACGCGGTCACCGACGCGCAGGCGCCCTTCACGCAGCTGACGGCGAGGGAGTTCGCCTCGCTGCACGCCTGCCCGCACGCACCACAGTTAGCGGGATCGTTCTGCAGGTCGAAGCCCTCGTCGATGCGGCCGTCGCAGTTGTCGTCGAGGTTGTTGCAGAGCTCGTCGAGGCGCTGCGTCGAGTAAGTGCACGATTTCACGCCGGCGACGCAGGCGGTCACGCCGTTCGCCGAGCAGACGCCGTAGCAGCTGCCGTTCGCGGTGGATGTCTTGTACGGGCTGCAGGTGCCCGCCGCCACGCAGGGATCGGGCGCGGGGCAGTTGCCGGTGCACGCCTGACCGACGTCCGTGGGGTTGTTGTCCACGACTCCGTCGCAGTCCTGATCGATGCCGTCACAGACCTCGGGCTGGATCGGGAAGACCGGGCAGGTGTATTCGCAGCCGTTCGAGGGGTTGCCGTCGAGGTCGCGCTGGTTCGGCGCGCACTTGAAATCGCAGCTGCCCATGACGCAGTTGCTGCCGAGCTTGCACTGCCGGCCGCACATGCCGCAGTTCAGCGCGTCGTTCTGCAGGTCGAAGCCGTTGTCGACCACGCCGTCGCAGTCGTTGTCGATACCGTCGCAAATTTCGCCCGTGGGGCGGGTTCCACCGACGCAGGCGATTCCTTCCGCCGTTCCGGTGCACACCGTGGTGCCCGACGTGCATGCCCCGACGCACTTGCCGTTCGGGCAATTGTCGTCGCACGGGACGCCCGCGCCCGGGTTGCCGTTGTCGATGATGCCGTCGCAATCGTCGTCGACGCCGTTGCACGTCTCGGGGACAGGCGGCGAGACAGGGCACTGGTACGGGCAACCGACGCCCATTTGCCCCAGGTTGCTGTAGCCGCCGTCGCAGTCGTAGTGGCACGCGCCCGTGACGCACGACAGCGTGGAGTGCGGCAAGGTGGGACACGCGGTGTTGCACGCGCCGCAGTTGTTCACGTCGGTCTGCAGATCGAAGCCTTCGTCGATCTGGCCGTCGCAGTTGTTGTCGATGCCGTCACAGGCCTCCGTGCCCCCGTTGGTGACGGTGCACTCGCACCCGTCCTTCGGGTCCTTGTTGACGTCGACCATGCCGTCGGCGCAGCGATCGAACTGGCAATCGCCGTCGACGCATTTGCCGTACGCGCCCGGATACGTGCACACGTTCCCGCACGCGCCGCAGTTGTTCGGATCCGTCGTGAGATCCGCGTCACAGGTCAGCTTGGGCCCGGTGTCCGCCTGCTGCATGTGCATGCCGGAATCCATCGGCGGCGGTGGCTGGATGATGATCGTCGTGGCGTCCGTCTCGGGCGGCGGCAGCCCCGCGTCCTTCTCGTGATGGCAGACGAAGCAGAACGCGTCCGTCGTGCAGCCGCTCGCCGCGAACCCCAGAACGAAGCAACCCAAAGCAAGCCAGCGCATTTTCATCCTCTCGAAGAGCATCACGCCGCCCTCCGGCCACGACGGCGCGTAGAGAGTGCGAGCCCGAGCAGCACCGCGAGCGTCAGGGCGCCCTTCGGCGTTTCGTTCGTCGTCGTCGTACGGCAAGAGCAACCACCGCCGCCCGTCGCCAGACCGTACACGTCATTCGGTTTGCCTTGCTGGGCGCCGGCGCCGTTGCCGTTCGCTCCGGTTCCGTTGCCGTTCGCGCCCGTGCCGTTGCCGTTCGCTCCGGTTCCATTTCCGTTCGCGCCCGTGCCGTTACCGCTCGCGGCCGCGCCCGAGTCGGGGCCGCCGAACGCGCCGCCGGCTCCGTTACCGGTGCCCGAATTGCCGTTGCCGGTTCCGGAGTTGCCGCCGTCGATGTGACTTCCCGTCCCGCCCGAGGAAGTTCCGGATCCCGCGGTGCCGCCGTCGCGGCCGTTGCCAGCGCCGCCGCTGCCGTTACCGGAACCGGACGAGCCGCCGGCGTTCCCGTTTCCGCCGTTGCCTTCGCTGCCGGGCGGCACGCAATAACCCTGGTTGTCGCAGACCAGCCCGCCCGGGCAAGTCTTGAACTCGTTGCCGCGGCACGGAGTGCGGCAGCTTCCGGCGATGCACTTGTCCGCGCTGGTCGGGCACGGAGCTTCGTTGTCCACCATGCCGTCGCAGTTGTTGTCGATGCCGTCGCACGTCTCGTCCTTCGGTTCGACGGCGCCGCTGCAGACGGGCTTGCCGCCTTGGCAGATCGTCGCGCCGGCCTTGCACGGCGGCTGATCGTTCGGCGCCTTCGGCGCGTCGCACGCGACGCCGATCTGCGGGTCGTCGGCGACTTCTGCGGGTTCGTCGATCTGCCCGTTGCAGTTGTTGTCGATGCCGTCGCACTTGTTCGCGTTCGGTCCCTGGCCGCCGTTGCAGACGAGCGCCATCTTCGTCGTGTCGCAGACGAAGTTGCCCGGACGGCACACGCCCTTGTTGCACGCGCCCGGCGCGTCACCCGACGGGCTGCCGTCGGGGCAGCAAGGCTGACCGAGGCCCGGAACGTCGTCGACGATGCCGTTGCAGTCGTTGTCGAGGCCGTCGCAGACCTCGTCCGACTTGTCGGTGCCGCCTTCGCAGGTCAGGGAGTACATCTCCATCCCGGGGCTGCCGCTCTTCGCGCAGTTCAACTTGCCGGCCTTACACACGCCGGTGCCGCAGCGGCCGCTCGGGCAGCACGTGCTGCCGAGACCCGGGATGTCGTCGACGGTGCCGTTGCAGTCGTTGTCGAGACCGTCGCAAATTTCACCTTGCGGGTTCACCGCGCCGATGCACTCGATGCCCGACGGACCGCAGCTCAGCATGCCCGCGGTGCAGATACCGACGCCGCAGCGACCGCTCGGGCAGCACGGACCGCCTGCGGTGCCGCCGGGCAAGTCGTCCTTGACGCCGTTGCAGTCGTTGTCGAGACCGTCGCAGATTTCCGCGGACGGTCCCGTGCCGCCGCGGCATTGCAGCGACGTCTTGCCGGGGACGCAAACCAGGCTGCCGTCCATGCAGACGCCGACGCCGCACAGGTCCTTACCCATGGCGTCCTGATACGGGCAGCACATGCCGCCTGCGCCGGGGACGTCGTCCTTGATGCCGTCGCAATCGTTGTCGAGCTGGTCGCAGATCTCGGTGCCCGGCAGGACTTCGTTGGTGCAGCTGAGCGTCCAGGTCATCGTAGTCGCGTTCTGCACGCACTTCTGGACGCCGCTCTGGCACACGCCGGTGCCGCACTTTCCGCTGGTGCAGCAGGACGTGCCCGCGCCGGGAACATCGTCGATGATGCCGTTGCAATCGTCGTCGAGGCCGTTGCAGACCTCCGTCGAGGGGCCGGTGGCTCCCGTGCAAGTCAGGCCGTTCGAGCCGCACTGCAACGTGCCCTGCTTGCAGATGCCGGTGCCGCACGCGACGCCCGCCGGGCAGCACGTCGCGCCGAGGCCCGGCACGTCGTCCTTCTTGCCGTTGCAGTCGTCGTCGAGGCCGTTGCACACCTCGACGGTCGGGTTCGTGGCGCCGTTGCACACGAGCAAGCCGTTCGTGCCGCAAGCGAGGTTACCGCCCTTGCAGATGCCGACGCCGCACTTGCCGCTCGGGCAACAGCTGTCGCCGACCGTGCCGCCCGGCAGATCGTCGACGATGCCGTTGCAGTTGTCGTCGAGACCGTTGCACGTTTCGGTGGCCGGACCGGTGCCGCCGCTGCACACCAGAGACGCGCTGCCGCTCTGGCAGCCGAGCGTGCCCGTCGAGCAGATACCGACGCCGCACAGCGACTTACCCTGCGGGTCGAGGAAGCGGCAGCACGAGGTGCCGATGCCGGTGACGTCGTCGATCTTGCCGTCGCAGTCGTCGTCGATGCCGTTGCACGTCTCCGTGCCCGGCAACGTCTCGCCGACGCACGAGAGCGCGGTGCCGACGCACTTCTTCGTACCGGAGAGACAGATGCCCACGCCGCACTTGCCGCTGGTGCAGCAGCTGGTGCCCGAACCGGCGACGTCGTCGATCGTCCCGTCGCAGTCGTCGTCCTGGCCGTTGCACGTCTCCGTGCCCGGTCCGGTGAAGCCCGTGCACGCGAGCACGGTGCCCGAAGCCGGACACTGCAGCGTACCCGGCTTGCAGATACCGACGCCGCAGCTCACGCCGGCCGGGCAGCAGCTCTGGCCAGAGCCGGGCACGTCATTGATCTTGCCGTTGCAGTCGTCGTCCTTGCCGTCACAAATCTGCGTCGTCGGACCGACGGCGCCCTGGCACACGAGCTGCGTGCCCTGACAGATGATCTTGCCCGCGGTGCAAATGCCGACCCCGCAGCTGCCGCTCGGGCAGCAAGAGTTGCCGACCGTCGCGACGTCGTCGACCTTGCCGTTGCAATCGTCGTCGAGGCCGTTGCACACCTCGATGCCGGGCGAGACCGCGCCCACGCACTGGAGCGTGCCGCCGGAGCATTGCTGCGTGCCGGCCTTGCAGATGCCGACGCCGCAGCTACCGCCGGGGCAGCACTGGGCGCCCGCGCCGGCGACGTCGTCGATCTTGCCGTCGCAATCGTCGTCGAGGCCGTTGCACGTCTCCGTAGCCGGCAGGACCTCGCCTACGCAGGTGCCCCACGACGCCTTGCCGCTACCCAACACGGCTGTGCATTGCTGCGTGCCGCCGCGACAGATCCCGACGTTGTTCGTGCCCGACGGACCGTCGTAACAGGCCTGCGTATTTCCGTCGACGACGCCGTCACAGTTGTCGTCGAGGCCGTTGCAGGGATCGGTCGGCTGCGGATTGACGCCACCCTGGCACTGCAGCGTCGCTTGCGGCGTACCGGCGTTCACGCAGACCGTCGTTCCGTACTTGCAGATGCCGACGTTCGAGCCGCATTGCTTGCCGACGTCGGTGGGGTTGTCGTCGATCTTGCCGTTGCAGTCGTTGTCGATGCCGTCGCACACCTCGGGGAACGGAACGCAGCCCTGGCAACCGCCGGGGACGTCGTCGATGATGCCGTTGCAGTCGTCGTCGATGCCGTTGCACACCTCGGTGCCGGGTGCGCCGGCGGTGAGCGGCGTACAGGCGACCACGCCGTCGTTGACGCAGCACGCCGCCTCGCTGCTCGAGCACTTGTTCACGCCGTTGCGCAAGCACGCGCCCACGCCGACGGAGCACGACGGCCGGCAGAAGCCGGCGCCGCAGGTGTTCCCGGACGCGCACTGAGTATTCGTGGTGCACGTACAGCGGCCGTGGTCGCAGGTGCCGCTGCCGCAATCGGTGCCGACGCTGCACTCCTGGAACACCCCGAGGCCTTCGTCGATGAGCGAGTTACAGTTGTCGTCGGCGTTGTTGCAGATCTCGAACTTGACCGTCTTCGAGACGATGTCGGCGAACGCGGCCTCGATGTCCGTCTGGTTCGCGGCGATCGGCGCGGTGGTCTCGCCGCTGCCGCCCGCCGTCATCATGGCGTTCAGCTCGGTCGTGTTGAGACCGGTGCCGGTGCTGCCCATGCCCATCGTGTAGACGGTGACGGGGTTCGTCGAGCTGATGGCGCGCATCTGCGCGACGCGCTCGTGCGGCTGCATTTCGCGGCACACGTTGCTCTGGCAGCTGTAGTTCGTCTTGCAGTCGGCGTTGGTGCTGCACGAACAGCGCTTGGTGCCGCCGCCGCTGCACGTCTGTCCGGCGGCGCAGTCGGCGCTGGTCGTGCAGGTCTGCGCGTTGTAGTTGGTCCCGTTGGTGCTGCAGGTGTCGTCGCCGTCGGTCATGACGACGTAGACGTAGGAGCGGCAATCGATGAGCGGGTCGTACAGCGGGTTCGTCGGATCCGGCGCGACCTTCGACACCTGGTAGATCGGCGTGTACCAGTTGTTGATGGCGCTCAGCACGGAGCGCGCGAGCGGCGTGCTACCCGCGGCGCGCAGCTCGGGGTTACGCGGCGCGCCGCTGCCGTTGTCGCAGAAGTTTTCGACCTGATCGACCCACGGCAACACGGCGGAGCCGGAAGTGGAGCTCGGCTGGACGAGGACGAAGCCGCCACCCCCGACGGCGCCGCAGCTCCCCTCGTACGTGAGGTTGATGTTGGTGCCATTGGGGAGACCGCCCGGTGAATAGTAAGACCCGTCGCCCTGGCAGCGGCCCACGGTGCTGGTCGGCGTATTGGGAGCAGGCGTGCAGCAATACGTCGAGTTCGGACAGCCGCTATCCGCTGCGTAGCGCATCAAACCGAAGTCGAGCAGCCCGCTGTCGGCGGTCACGACGTTCGTGAGCGCTTGCTTGGCCGCGTACATGCGGCTCGGCGTCGTCGCCGCGTTGCCGAGCTTGAAGTCTGGCCTGCCGCCGTTCGCCAGCGTGCAGGCGACGTTCGCGCCGCAGGTGAAGCCGTACGTGACGGTGGCGTTGGCGTTCTTGCCCAGGTTGTTGTCGCAGTAGACGGTGCTCGAATCACCGTCGGCCTGGAGGTTCGTGTTGTTGGCGAACGCCTCGGTCATGGACCCCGAGGAATCGAGGAGCACCATGATGCGGCCGTGGATCTGCGTCGGCGCGGTGACGAACTGCTCGCCGGCCTTGGGCGTGGAGACGGAGAACGTCGCCGCCGCCGGGTAGCTCAGGTTCTTCTTGGTGATGGGCAGCGTCAGCTGCGCGCCGGACAGCGAGAAGGTCGCCTTGTGCTCCTTGCCGTCGGCGCCGACGATGCTCACCGACGAGATCTTCAGCTGCCCGACGCCCTTCGCGTCGACGAGGACGATCTCGCCGTTGTCGACCTCCACGGGGCGGAGCGTCTTGTCGCCGAGCTGGAGCTCCCAGTTCATCAACTCCGGCGTGTTCGCGTCCCGGAGGATGATCGTCTCGTGGAGCGAGGTGTCGTCGAGCGACCGAACGATGTCCGTGTGACCGTAGACGTCATGGTAGACGGCGTGACCGTCCTCCGTCGTGTCGGCGCTCGCCGCGTTGCCGACCAGCGGACGAAGCGTGATCGACGTCGTTTTCTTGCCAATCGGCCAGACGCGGAAGGGCTCCATGTACGTCGCCGGCACCTGCGCGTCGATTCGGAAGGGCTTCGCCGGGTCGACCAGGCGGGGGATGATCTCGGTCCCGTGCAACCTGAGCCCCGAGGGCGTGTCGACCGCCACGTGGGAAAGCACCGGATGATCGCTGCCGAGCTGGCGCACCGTCGCGAGGGCTTGCTCCGATCCCTGGTCGACGAGGGGAGCCACGGCGGTTCCCGCGTCGCTTCCGGCGTGCGTCGCCGCGGGCTTCGCGTCGTCGTGACTGGAGCACGCCGAGGCCGCTGCGAAACCGAACAACAGCAGGCTGATGGCGGGAATCGAGGCGCGGGAACACGACACTCTGGCGGGCTTCGTCATCGTAGGGGTCTCTCGCAAGGATCAGAGGGAGCAGACGTGTGGCGACCCACGTCTCGCACCGGCGAGGCAGCCCTCGCAAAAGTGCCATTTCGCAGAATACAGATCTGCGAGCACAAGGTAAACGTTGCTCGCTTCAGGACACGCAGGTGTCGCTCGCTGACGCTCGCTCCTGTTCGAAGGGGTGCGCTCGTCCGGCGACTTGCTCGTGGCGCGAGGGCGCGCGCACCACATGTCGGTGCACGTCAGAGCCGAAGCCGCACGCGAACGCGGAGGCAGCCGACGAACACGAGCGGCGCTTCGCGAAGCCTCGCGCAACGGATCCGTCGCACCTTCTCTTACCCGATGGCCAAGCCACGCGGCGCGGCAAAAAAAGCTCGCCACCTCGCGAGCTTGCGCGTTTCGCCGCCCGGGCAGACACTTGAGGAATGTTGCGCGTCCTCATCCTTGGCGCCGGGAAGATCGGGCGCACGGTCGCAAAGCTCCTCAGCCGTACTGGCGACTATTCGGTGACGATCGCCGACGCGGATCCCGCTGCGCTCGCCCGCGTGGAGCAGAAAGTCCCCGCAGCGCAGCGTCAATTGCTCGACGCTACGGACTTCGCTCTGGTTCGTCAGAGCATCGCCGAACACGACGTCGTGCTCTCGGCGCTGAGCTTCCACCATAATCCTCTCGTCGCCGAAGCCGCCCTGGCCGAGGGAAAGAGTTACTTCGACCTCACCGAGGACGTCGAGACGACCCGGCGTATCCGCCAGGTATCCGAGCGCGCCGTCGATGGACAAATCTTCATGCCCCAGTGCGGGCTCGCTCCGGGGTTCGTCTCCGTCGTCGCATACGACCTCAGCAAGCGCTTCGAACGCCTCGATTCGGTTCACATGCGGGTCGGCGCCCTCCCCCAATTTCCGACCAACGCCCTCAAATACAACCTGACGTGGTCCACGGACGGCCTCATCAACGAGTACTGCAACCCCTGCGACGCCATCGTCCACGGCAAGCGGCGCGAGGTCCTACCTCTAGAAGGGCTCGAGCACTTCTCTATAGATGGAGTGCGCTACGAGGCCTTCAATACGTCCGGGGGCCTGGGGACGCTGTGCGAGACACTAGAAGGAAGGGTCTCGGCGCTCGACTACAAGACGGTGCGCTACACGGGCCACCGCGACCTCGCCCTGTTCCTGGTGAACGAGCTCAGGCTCGGGGAACGGCGCGAGCTCTTGAAGGAGATCCTCGAGCGGGCGGTCCCGGTCACCTTCCAGGACGTGGTCATCGTATTCGCGTCCGCCTCCGGCTGGCAGAACGGGCAACTGACGCAGATCGTCGATGCGAGAAAAGTTTACAACCAGGCGATCGACGGAGAGAACTGGAGCGCAATCCAGATCACCACGGCCGCCGGCGTTTCCACCATGATCGACCTGTTCGCGGCCGGACGCCTCGGCCGGCGCGGGTTCGTCCGGCAGGAAGAGGTGCGCCTCGACGAGTTCCTCTCGAACCGATTCGGGGCGTTCTACGACACCAGCCTCTCACCGAAGCTGGTGTGGGATTACGATTCGCCCGCAGAGGCGGCTGAATGAAGGATCCGCGCAAGGTCGTCGAGAGGCTCGAGCTCGGGGGGAACGTCGCGCCGATCCGCGTCGGTTCGGAGGTGATCGCGGGCCGCGGAGCGCCGCTCGCCGTGCGCTCGCCGATCGACGGAAGCCCGCTCGCGCGGATCGAGCGCGCCGCCCCCGAGCAGGTGGCCGCCGTCGTCGAGCGCGCGAGCGAAGCGTTCCCCAAGTTGCGTGACCTACCCGCTCCGCGTCGCGGCGAGCTGGTCCGCCGCATCGGGAACCGCCTCCGCGAGCGCAAGGACGACCTGGCCATGCTGGTCACGTGGGAAGCCGGCAAGACGACGCAGGAATCTCTCGGCGAGGTCCAGGAGATGATCGACATGTGCGACTTCGCCGTGGGGCAGAGTCGCGAGCTCTACGGCGCCACCATGCCGAGCGAACGTCCGCAGCATCGTCTGACGGAGCAATGGCATCCACTCGGTCCCGTCGGCGTCATCACCGCGTTCAATTTCCCCGTAGCGGTGTGGGCCTGGAATGCAGCGCTGGCGCTGGTGTGCGGCGATCCCGTCGTCTGGAAGCCGTCGGAGAAGACGCCGCTCACCGCGCTCGCGTGTCACGCGCTCGCCATGAGCGTTGCGCGCGAGATGCCCGACATCCCGGACGGCGCGCTGTCGGTCGTCGTGGGAGACGCTTCCGTCGGGCAGCGGCTCGCCGAGTCCCCGATGCTGCCGCTGATCTCCGCGACCGGCTCCGTGCGGATGGGACGCGCCGTGGCGCAGGCCGTCGCCGCGCGGCTCGGCAGATCGCTGCTCGAGCTCGGCGGCAACAACGCGATGATCGTCGCGCCGAGCGCGGACCTCGAGCTGGCGATCCGTTCCATCGTGTTCGCGGCCGCGGGCACCGCGGGGCAGCGCTGCACGACGCTCCGCCGTCTCATCGTGCATCGCTCGATCGCCGACGGCCTCGTCGAGCGGCTCGCCGCGGTGTACGCGGGGCTTCCCATCGGCAGCCCGATCGAACCGGGCACGCTGGTGGGACCGCTCATCGATTCGGCGGCGTGGGTGGCGATGGATCGCGCGCTCTCCATCGCGCGCAGCGAAGGCGGACGCGTCGTGACGGGCGGCGAGCGGGTGACCGAGGGAGTCCCGCCGGGCGGCGTCTACGTGAGCCCGGCGCTCGTCGAGATCCCGTCGAGCGCCGCCGTGGTGCAGGAAGAGACGTTCGCGCCGATCCTCTACATCCACCGCTACGACGAGCTCGCCGAGGCCATTGCCATCCAGAACGGCGTGCCGCAGGGGCTCTCGTCGTCCATCTTCACGAACGACATGCGCGAAGCCGAGCAGTTCACCTCGGCCGCGGGCTCCGACTGCGGCATCGTCAACGTGAACACCGGGACGAGCGGCGCCGAGATCGGCGGCGCCTTCGGCGGCGAGAAACAAACGGGCGGCGGCCGCGAATCCGGCTCCGACGTCTGGAAAGCCTACATGCGCCGCGCGACGAACACCGTGAACTATTCGTCGTCCCTACCGCTGGCGCAAGGCATCCGCTTCGACGTTTGAACGGCTCTAACGATTGGACGGTTCCAGATTTTTCACAGGAAGGTTGGAAGATCGGAAGGGGGGATTTTTGATTGAGGTTATCTCGCAAGAAATCGCAACCCGCCGCCGCAGCGTCTAACCGACAAAAAACCTTCCGCCCTTCCGATCTTCCTGTGAAAAATCTGGATCGTAAAACGACGTGAAGCGACGTATCAGTCGTCGTGCTCGTCGTCGATCGAGTCGAGGACGCCGCTCAGGAGTGCGCGGCCGAAGTCGTCCCAGTATTCGCTGCGTAACCGTCCGAGTTCGGACGCCCTTGCCAGATGCGCGTAGCTACGCGTCCTGAGCAGGCTTCCACTGATCGGGCAGGAGTTCGTCGATGCGGTCGGCAGGATGCGTTGAGACACGCATCCTGACGTCGCGTAGATACTCGTACGGGTTCACGTCATTCGCTTCGCAGGTGGCGACGAGAGAGTAGAGGCCGGCGATGTTCTCTCCCGCTTCTTCGTGACCGACGAAGAGAAAGTTCTTCCGGCCGAGTGCAACGGCTCGAAGAGCGGATTCGGAGGCGTTGTTGTCGGGTGGGATCTTAGGGTCGTCGAGGAAACGGGTGAGCTCGGTCCAGTTCTTCAGGCAGTAGCCGATCGCGTTGCCCATCAAACTCTTCGGCGAGTGGCTGCCTTCGTGCTCCTCAAGCCACTTCTTCAGCTTTGCCATGAAACCAGCGGAGATCTCGCGGCGCGCGTTGAGGTGCGTCTCGGTGTGTTCGAGGGCGCGCTCCTTGATCTTGTGCTCCACGATGTAGACCTCGCGAATGATTCCGAGCGCCTGCTCGGCTTCCGGCGTCGATTCCTTTGCGTTGAAGAGCTTCCGGCGTGCATGTGCAAGGCACGCGGCGCGAGTCCGATCGCCGACCGTCGTGACGTGGTTGTAGCCGGTGTACATGTCGACGACGAGCGTGCCGCTCGTGCCACCGAGGACCTGGCTGGGCGTCTTCCCGCTGCGGCTCGCGCTGAAGCGGTACGCTATGAGGTTCCGGCTTAGAAACGTCCAGATGTACGCTCGCTTCGTCGTGCCGAGCATCTTGATGCTTGTCTCATCCGCCTGCACGACTTCGCTCGCTGCGACGCGAGCAAGCAGCCGCGCCGAAAGCGGCGACAGCAGCTCCGCGTGACGATGGAAGAGGTCCGTCATCGTGCTACGAGCGATCGGGATGCCGATGCGTCGGTAGTGCTTCTCTAGCCGATAGAGTGGGATCGAATCGGCGCACTTGCTGATGATCAGATGCGCGATGAAGCCCGGACCGTACTGGGTTCTGTCCGTCGTTCGATCGGGAGCGGGCGCGTTGATGATGTAGTCACCGCACGCGCACGCGAGCGTCTCGCGCCGGCAGACTCGCTTTCGAAAGTAGCCAGGCACGTATTCGTACGTCGTCGACGGCTTTCCTTCGCCGACGGCTTTCAGATCGTCGCGACCACATTTCGGGCACTGGCGCTGCTCGGCGGAAACCTTCGATTCCACGTTCTCCGTGACGAGCCTCGTCTTCGCGACGGCGCTTTCCTTCCGCTTACGGCGTGCCTCCGCCGCGGCGTCGTCGGCGTCACGACGGACCTCCCGATCCATCGGCGGCATCTTCTCGGTCTTGTGGCCCTGCAGCTGCAGCTTCAGCCGCTCGAGTTCGACTCGGAGACGGTCGCGCTCGGCGATCGCCTCAATCGCCTCTTCGCGCCAGTCGCAGTGATGCTCGGGATCCGGCGTTGCCAACGGCAACGTTAGATCAAACTTCGATCGTCCTGTCGATCGCTTTCGATGCAGCGGCGGTCTTTTCGGCGAAGCGCATCACCCGGCGCGCCGCGCCGACGGAATCCATCGTGCCGCCTTCTTCACGCCGTCGAAGTCGAGCCCATCGAGCAGCATCGCCAGCTCGGTCGCGTCCATCTCGATCGACTTGCCGTCCGCAGTGCGCTTCGGCAATCGAAACACGCCCTTCTCCAGCCGTTTGAAGTAGATGACGAGACCGCCGCGATCCCAGAAGAGGATCTTGCAGCGGTCGCGGCGACGGCCGATAAAAACGAACAGGTGCCCAGCGAAGAGGTCCATCTGCCACTGCGCACGGACGATTGCCCCGAGACCCTCGAAGCCCTTCCGAAGATCGACCGGCTCCGTCGCGAGATAGATCCGGACGCTCGGTGGGAGTGTCAGCACGAGCGCAGCGCTCGGACGAGCTCGGCAACGTACGCAACTTCAGCGTCTGCCGGCACACGTACGACGACGCCTCCGACCTCGAGCTCGAGTCCGACGTTGCGACGAGCGACGACGCGAATGGGCAAGATTTCCTGGCTTGCCGCACGACGTCGCTGCGCGATCCAGTACCGGACCGAGGACACCGAGACGCCGAAACGCTGGGCTACTGCACCGTGCGTCTCACCCGCGTCCACCGCCGCCAAAACCTCTCCCCGGAACTCTTTGCTTCGCGCCATCGCCACGCGAGCATCCGGCGCCACGACGAATCAGCTCAAGACGTCCATCCCCGGACGGTTACTTCGCTGCCGTAGGCGTCCTGAGCTAGCCGCACGACGACGAGGTCGGAAAACCCCGAAGCTTACGTCTCACCGACGACGTACTCGTGACGGAGCACGACGATGGCCTGCGTCTGATTGTGATCCCGGTCAGCGCCAGCGTTCGAAGACCCGTGGCTCGACGACGAGCACCCCGACAGGACGACGAGCGAAAAAATGACGGCGAACGTTCGCATTGGGCGGCTCGGAGGATTGAACAGGAAGAGGGAAGATTAGAAGGGGATTTGGGTTGAGTTCAGTCGACCTCGTCCCAAAGTCTCATCGACAAAAAATCCTTCCGCCCTTCTCTTCCTTCCTGTGAAATCTCTGGCTCGTACGAAGGCCGTCGCATTGGGCGGCTCGGAGGATTGAACAGGAAGAGGGAAGATTAGAAGGGGATTTGGGTTGAGTTCAGTCGACCTCGTCCCAAAGTCTCATCGACAAAAAATCCTTCCGCCCTTCTCTTCCTTCCTGTGAAATTCTGGATCGTACAAACGCGCGATCCAGACGTGCTCACTTCGACGCGATGATCCGCGAATAGTCGGGCGCGGGCGTGTTTTCGGCCCGTTCGATCGCGCGGTTCAGCGAGTCGTCCGTCCGGAGACACGGGAAACAATCCCGGCGCTGTCTCAGGCCGCAGCCCGAGCGCGACGCGAGGATCAAGAGAGGACGGAGCGAGCGCGAGTCCGCGGTCGTCGCCGCGCGCTTCACGAGGGGCACTCGCACCTCGCACGTCGTACCCTGGGCGCTGCGCAGATCGAAGGCGATGCGGACGGCGTCGCTCGCCCGCGCGCGCGTCGCGTCCGTGACCAGGAGATCGCGCGCGCGCTGCGTGGCGTTCGTCGCCTTCGCGTTGGAAGCCCACGTGTCGAACAAGATGTCCGGCCCCGCCGAGCTCGGCAGGGCCGCCGCGACTCGCAGCGCGTCCTGCCACGCGTCGCCGCGGGCGCCGAGCATCAGATCGCGAAGGACGCGCGCGTGGTTCGCGTACTTCGCGTCGGCTTCCGCGGCGTGAAGGTACGCGTCGAACCCTCGCGGCGAGTCACCGTGGGTGATGCGCGCGACGCCGAGGACGAACCATTCGCGAGCGCCGCGCCCGGCGTCCGGACGCGCCTCGAGGGCTTTCCACGCAACGGCGTCGCCGACCTCCGCGCGCACGAGCGTCGACTCGAGCTCCGCGGCGCTCCGTGAAGCACTGGAGCTCGCCGGCGCGGCGGCGACCGACGGCGCCGCCGCCGGCGCCGTCGCCACCGCCGGAACGGGGGCGGGCTCGTTGTGCGAGCTCCGCGCGACGAGCAGCGTCGTCGCGAACGTGGTCGCGGCGACGGCGCCGAGCGCGACGAGGCCGCTTCGCGTCCGCAGGAACCCGACGACACGGTCGCGCACGGTCGGCGGCGGCGGCAGTGAAGTGAGCTGCGTGACAAGCTTGTCGATGTACTCGATGATGCCCTCGGCCGTCTGCACGCGCTCCGCCGGATCCTTCGCGAGCAACGTCATGACGAGCCCGGCGACGTTGGGCGCGACGCTCGGCGGGAGCGGCGGCGGCGGGTCGTAGCGTTGCATCCGCAAGACGTCGCGGATCTCTTCCGCGGTGAAGGGGGGCACGCCCTTCAGCATCGCGTAGAGCAGCACACCGAGCGCGTACAGATCCGCCCGATGATCCGTCGGCTCGCCAGCGGCCTGCTCCGGGGCCATGTAGCGCGGCGTCCCGAAGACGAGGCCCGCGCGCGTGACTTGCGCCTGCTCGGGGGGCACGTCCATCAGCACCTTGGCCATGCCGAAGTCGAGCAGCTTGACGAAGTCCTCGTTGTCGGGACGCTCGACGAGCATGATGTTGTCCGGCTTCAGATCCCGATGGACGATGCCGACGCCGTGGATGGCCGCGAGCCCGGCGGCGATCTGCCGGGCGATGCGCAGCGCGCGCAGCTGCGACATGGGCCCCTCTCCCATCACCGTGGCGAGATTGCGCCCCGGCACGTACTCGAGGACCAGGTACATCGAGCCGTCCGGCAGCTTGCCGAAGTCCGTCGCGGTGACGAGGTGCTGATGGTCGACGCGACCCGCCGCGATGGCCTCGCGCTCGAAGCGGAACACCGCCTCGGCGAGGCGCCCCATCTCCTGATGGAGCACCTTCACCGCGAACGGTTTGTGCATCCTCACGTGCTCCGCGAGGTACACCGTTCCCATCCCCCCTTGACCGAGGCGCCGTTCGATTCGATAGCGATCGGCGACGGTTGCGCCGATCAGCGGGTCATCATCATCCAGATCCAGGTCGCTCACCCGTCGGGCTCTCGATCGCGAGGGGAAGCCTAGCATCGGCTTGCACCAGGAGTCCCGCGCTCGACGACGTCCCGGCGCGTCACTGGGCCACGCCGCTAATTTACCAGTGCGTTCGGCGCTTTCCATTTGCGCGTCGACGAGCGAACGACTACTTGCCCGGGACGCGAAACGTGCCTCTCAAGCCGCTTGCGCCTCCTCGAGCGTGCGGCGGAGCATCCGGTAAGCGCGATGGACGCGGAGCTTGACGGCGCTCTGAGTCGTCGACAGCACCTTCGCGGCTTCGTCACCAGAAAGTCCATGGAGCTTCGTGAGCTCGATGGCCTCGCGGTAGTGACCCGGCAATGTCGAGAGCGCCCGTTCGAGGTGGCGAGCTTGTTCCTTCGCGGGTCCGTCGTCGGTCGGCAGCTCGGGAAGCGAACCGGTCTCGGTCAGCACGTCCGGACGAGCACGGTTGGCCCGCAGCTCGTCGTACAAGGCCCGGCGAGCAATGACCAGCGCCCACGGAGCAACCGGAGAGCCTTTCGAATAAGTGGCCCGCGCCCGATGGATCTTCGTGAAGGCGGACTGGAGCGCGTCCTCCACGACCGCCTGGTCGCGACAGATCTTCGACAAATGTCCCGAAAGCTTCGGCAGCATCCGGCGGTAAAGAGCCGTGAACGCCGCGTCGTTGCCGTCGACGTAGCGATCCATGAGCTGCTCGAGCGTTGGGGCGGCGGGGCCAGCGGGTTCGACCACCATGACCCGCCGGAGTGCAGCGTACGTGCCACCCTGCGCGCAGACGTCCGCTCGCGCGTTTTCCGCGGCGATCCCCTGCTGTCACGGGACGATAGCCCGCCACTGACACATGTGGCAGATGTGACAATCACACAGGTAGCGCCTGTCCGCGCGACCGCAAGGCCCCTTTTGTCCAGCCGTTCTCGTGAGTTTCCAGACCCGCTTGGTCGCCGGTGTCAGGAGACCGCCCGCGGGAATTGTCGCACCTGGCAACGCCGGCCCAGAAAATGGCAACACTTTAGCGCGCGCGGAGGACGAGGCACCAGACCGGCCGTCTATACTTGCCCACCGCCAGGATCGGGATGAGCGAGCTGTTCGATCGTACCCTCGACGTCGAGTCGACGACGCCCTCCCAAAGGCACGCGGAGGAGCGCGAGCCGCACCTCGTCGTCACGCTCGAGTGCGACAGACCGACGGCCCTCTCGGCGCGTCATCGCCTCGGGCCCGGGGGCAACGTCGTTCTCGGTCGGGGGAGCGCGCGCACGTCGACGCGCACCGAAGATCACCGGGCGACGAAGCTCGAGCTCAAGATTCCGGACCCGCGCATGTCGTCGCAGCACGCGCGCCTCGACGGCGCGCTCGGTCGCTGGCGCATCACGGATCTCGGCTCGAAGAACGGCGTCCGCGTCAACGGACAGACGGTACGCGAACACCCGCTGGTGCACGGCGATCTCGTCGAGCTCGGTCACACGCTGCTCATCTACGAGGAATCGCTCCACGGCTCCGACCCCGACGACGTCGACCTCTCGAAGATCGAGCCGCTCGCGCCGGGGCTCGCGACGCTCGTGCCGAGCCTGCTCTCGGATTTCGACAAGCTCACGCGGCTCTCCCCGACCGGCGTCGCGGTGCTCGTCCAAGGCGAAACCGGCACCGGCAAAGAGCTCGCCGCCCGGGCGCTACACACCCTCTCCGGGCGCAGCGGCAAGTTCGTCAGCGTCAACTCTGGCGCCATCCCGGAAGCACTGCTCGAGAGCGAGCTCTTCGGGAGCTCGAAGGGCGCGTTCTCCGGCGCCGTGGGAGATCGTCAGGGGCTGATCCGCTCGGCGGACAAGGGCACGTTCTTCCTGGACGAGATCGGCGATCTTCCGCTCGCGTCGCAGGCGGCGTTCTTGCGCGTGTTGCAGGAGCAGCGCGTGCGTCCGGTCGGCGGCACGGAAGCCGTCGCCGTGGACATCCGCCTCGTGTCGGCGACGAACCGCAACGTCGAGAGCCTCGTCCGCGAAGGCAAGTTCCGCGACGACCTCTTCGCGCGTATCGCGGGTTTTCGATTCACGTTACCGCCGCTGCGCGACCGGCGCGCGGACCTCGGCCTTCTCGTCGGAACACTGCTCCAGCGCGTCGCCGGTGATCGCGCGGCGCGCGTCACCTTGAGCATCGAAGCCGCGCGCGTCCTCTACTCGTATCGCTTCCCGCTGAACGTGCGCGAGCTCGAGAGCTGGCTCACCACCGCCGTCGCCCTCGCCGGCGACGCGCCCATTCGCCCGGAGCATTTCCCCGAGCAGCTACACCTGGGAGAAGACGAGCCCGCGGCCGAGGACGACGAGGCCGACGCGAGCGCCAACGCGCGCCCGCTCACGCCGGAGCAACTCGAGCACCGCGAGACCGTCCTTTCGCTCTTGCGCGAGCACCGCGGCAACGTCAGCGCCGTGGCGCGCGCCGCGGGGAAGGCGCGCAATCAGGTTCAGCGATGGCTGCGACGCTACTCGCTGGATCCGAACGACTTCAGGTAAAAGACCCTCTGCTCACAAGCACCTGTGGAGTAGAGCCTTGCGAAGGAACGGGCGCCTCCTCTACGAGCCGAGCGCTTCCTCGACGAGCGCGAGCGCTTTCATCGACAGCGGCAATGCCATCGCATGGCGGTGCCCTTCGTCACTCATCTTGCGCCACGTCTTTTGCAAGATGTCGACGACCTTCTCTTTCGGATGCTTCGCTGCGAACTCTTCGAGCTCGTGCTCGAGGAACACGAGGCAGAGCGCGTCCTCGATTGTCTGCACGTCGGGGTCTTGTTTGATGCCGCGCTTGTGGTTGATCGTTCGCACGCGTTCGATCGTTTCGTCGTCGTAGCCGGCTTCTCGCAAGATGTCGCTCGCGCGATCGGCGTGGAAGCGCGACAGCGCCTTGCGCCACTCGAGGTACCCGATGCGTCCTTCGGGGTACGTCGTGCGCGGGATCTCCCAACGTTGGATGTGCTGGCAACGCGCGGCGAGCCGCAGCGCCTCGGACGCGTCGGGTCGCAGTCGATCGACCCACGCGGACAATCGCTCCGCTTGCACGAGCTCGCGCGGCCGCTGCCGACCGCCGACGTCGATCGAGACCGGGTCGCCGGCGTTCGCGCGATCGAAGCTCGCGATGGCGCGTTCGAAGCGATTCATGGCGGCGACCTGCAAAGTAGCTACCGCACTCGGTGGCGTTTCTGCTACCAGCGCCGGCGGCGTGTGGTTGACAGGGGCTCCGTCACGCCTATACTCCAAACAGGACTCAACCGGTCCAGTATCACAAGCAGCTGAAAATGTTACGGATTACGAAGCTCACCGACTACGCGGTCCTGGTCCTCTCGGACATGGTTCGGGCGGCCGGCGCGTCTCGAGCGGCCCGCGACATCGCGGAGAGCACTCGTATTCCGCAGCCTACGGTCAGCAAGGTGCTGAAGCTCCTCGCCCGCGGCACGCTGGTCGAGTCGGAACGCGGCAAGAACGGCGGCTACCGCCTGTCGCGCGAAGCCGCGCAGATCAGCGTGGCCGACATCGTCGACGCCGTGGAGGGCCCCATCGCCGTCACGGAGTGCAGCGCTCACCAGCGCGGCTCTTGCGATCTCGAAGGAAAGTGTCCGACCGAGACGAACTGGATCCGCATCAACGACGCCATCCGGCAGGCGCTCCGCGCCATCACGCTCGCGGACATGGTCCGCCCGAACCTGCCCGTGCTCATCCCGCTTCGTCGCATCGTCGCCGAAGCTTGAACGTCCCCATCTCGGCTTCCGGGTCCCGCGAAATGCGCCGGAGCCCCGCAAACGCTCTGCCCAACGAGTCCCATGACCACCTCCCCAGATCACGTCGACCAACTCCTTCGCAGCGAATACAGCGCGGGGTGGGTCACCGACATCGAACAAGACGCGGTTCCGCCGGGCCTCGACGAAGGAGTGATCCGTCACATCTCGTCGAAGAAGGGTGAGCCTCCGTGGCTGCTCGAGTGGCGGCTGAAGGCATACCGGCACTGGACCGCCCTCGATCAGAAGGAACCCGCGTGGGCCAAGGTCCACTACCCCAAGATCGATTACCAATCGATCGTCTACTACTCGGCGCCGAAGTCGAAGAACGACGCGCCGAAGAGCCTCGACGAGGTCGATCCGGAGCTGCTCCGCACCTACGAGAAGCTCGGCATCCCGCTGCACGAGCGCGCCGCGCTCGCCGGCGTCGCGGTCGACGCCGTGTTCGACAGCGTGTCCGTGGCCACCACGTTCAAGGACAAGCTCGCGAGCATGGGGATCATCTTCTGCTCGTTCTCGGAGGCCGTGCGCGAGCACCCCGAGCTCGTGAAGAAGTACCTGGGCAGCGTCGTGCCCTACACCGACAACTTCTACGCGACGCTCAACTCCGCGGTCTTCACGGACGGCTCCTTCGCGTACGTGCCGAAGGGCGTCCGCTGCCCGATGGAGCTCTCGACGTACTTCCGCATCAACGCCGCGAAGACGGGGCAGTTCGAGCGCACCCTCATCGTCGCCGACGAGGGCAGCTACGTGAGCTACCTCGAAGGGTGCACGGCGCCCATGCGCGACGAGAATCAGCTGCACGCGGCGGTCGTCGAGCTCGTGGCGCTCGATCGCGCGGAGATCAAGTACTCCACCGTGCAGAACTGGTACCCGGGCGACGCCGAGGGGCGCGGCGGCATCTACAACTTCGTCACGAAGCGCGGCAAATGCGCGGGCTTCCGCTCGAAGATCTCCTGGACGCAGGTCGAGACGGGCTCGGCCATCACCTGGAAGTATCCGAGCTGCATCCTGGCCGGCGACGAGTCCGTCGGAGAGTTCTACTCGGTCGCTCTGACGAACAACCGTCAGCAAGCGGACACCGGGACGAAGATGATCCACCTCGGCCGAGGGACGCGGAGCACCATCGTGTCGAAGGGCATCAGCGCGGGGCACGGACAGAATACGTACCGGGGCCTGGTACGGGTCGGGAAAAAGGCGGAAGGCGCCCGCAACTACACGCAGTGCGATTCGCTGCTCTTGGGGAGCACGAGCGGCGCGCACACGGTCCCGTACATCGACGTGCGCAACTCGCTCTCCACCGTGGAGCACGAAGCGACCACGTCGCGCATCAGCGACGACCAGCTCTTTTACTGCCGCCAGCGCGGGCTCTCGCAGGAGGACGCCGTCTCCCTCATCGTCAACGGCTTCTGCAAGGAGGTCTTGAAGGAGCTCCCGATGGAGTTCGCGGTCGAGGCGCAGAAGCTCCTCAGCGTCAGCCTAGAGGGCGCAGTCGGATGAGTCGGATGACCAGAAGCATGCTCGAGATCGAAGACCTTCACGCCTCCGTCGCCGGCAAAGAAATCCTCCGCGGCCTGGATCTCACCGTGAACGCGGGCGAGGTGCACGCGGTGATGGGCCCCAACGGCTCCGGAAAGAGCACGCTCGCGAGCGTCCTCGCCGGTCGCGAAGGGTACGAGGTCACCAAAGGCCGCGTCGCGTTCGAGGGCAAGGACCTCCTCACGATGCCGGCGGAAGAGCGCGCCCGCGAAGGCGTGTTCCTCGCGTTCCAATATCCGGTGGAGATCCCGGGCGTATCGAACCTGTACTTCTTGAAGGCCGGCGTGAACGCCGTGCGCCAGCACCGGGGCCTGCCCGAGCTCGACGCGATGGACTTCATGAAGGCGTCGAAGGAGAAGATGAAGCTCGTCGAGCTCGACATGGAGCTCGCGCAGCGGCCGGTGAACTCCGGATTTTCCGGCGGCGAGAAGAAGCGCAACGAGATCTTCCAGATGGCGATGCTCGAGCCGAAGCTCTCCATCCTGGACGAGACGGACTCGGGGCTCGACATCGACGCGCTCCGCGTCGTCGCTTCGGGCGTGAACGCGCTGCGCAGCCCCGAACGCGCGATGATCGTCATCACGCACTACCAGCGACTCCTGGACTACATCGTGCCGGATTTCGTGCACGTGCTCGTCGACGGCGCGATCGTCCGCTCCGGCGGCAAGGAGCTCGCCCTGACGCTCGAGGAGCAGGGCTACGCGCAGTTCGAGCAGCAAGCGCGGCGCGCGCGCGCCGGGGCGACGACATGACGGAGACGAGCCCGGCCTCGCCCACGACCCCGCGCGAATCGGCGCACGCCTTCTCGGGTACCGCACTCTCGGCTCTGGCGTCGCGTCCGCGTGGCGGCCCGCCGTGGCTCGAAGAGCGGCGGGCCGAAGCGGCGAGCCGTTTCGACGCGACGGGATTCCCGGCCCCCAACGACGAGGCGTTCCGGTTCACCGAGCTCGGACGTGTTCTGCGCGTCCCGTACGCCTCCGTCCCGGCGCGTCGCGTGAGCTCGCCGCTCGACCGACTCGCGGCGCGGCGCATTCACATCGACGGCGGACGCGTCGACGTCGCCGGGCTCGGCGACGAAGCCGGCGTCGAGGTCCGGAGGCTGCGCGACGTGCTCGACGAAGCGCCGGCTCGCCTCGAGCCGTACCTCGCGGCCCTCGCCGCGAGCCACGACGGCTTCGTGGCGCAGAACACCGCGCTGCTCGACGACGGCGTCGTCGTCGTGGTGCGCGCCGGCACGAAGGCCGGGCCGCTGCACCTCGCTTATTCCGGCGGCGTCGCGTCGCCCGCGTTCGCGACGCCGCGGGCGGTCGTCGTGGCGGAGCGGGGCAGCGAGCTCGACCTCGTCGAATCGCACGCGGGCGACGGCGAATATCTGGAGAACGCCGTCACGGAGGTGTTCGTCGGCGAAGGTGCGAGCGTCGAGCACGTTCGCATGGCGCTCGGCTCGGAACGCAGCGCGGCGGTCGCGACGATCGCCGTCCGGCAGTCGCGGGACAGCCGCTACCGCTCGCGGATCCTGAGCTTCGGCGGCAGCAAGCTCACCCGCGTCGATCTGCGCGTCGAGCTCGCCGAGCAGGGCGCGGAGTGCTCGCTCGACGGCGTTTTCCTGGCCGACGGCGGGTCGCTCGTCGACCACCACACGCGCGTGGTGCACGGAAGCCCGCGCTGCACGAGCTCCCAGCGTTACAGAGGGATCGCCGACGGCCACGGGGTCGGCGTGTTCGACGGAACCGTGATCGTCCGGCCCGGCGCGTCCGGAACGGAGGCGCACCAGGAGAGCCGGAACCTGCTCTTATCGAACGACGCCACGGTGCACGCGAAGCCGCACCTGGAGATCGACACCGACGACGTCCGGTGCAGCCACGGAGCGACCGTGGGCCGGCTGGATCCGGCGCAGCTCTTCTATCTGCGCTCGCGCGGCATCGACGAGAGCGTCGCGCGCTCGCTGTTGACGTATGCATTCGCTCGCGAGGTGGTGTCCGGCGTGGGCCGCGCGGACGTCCGCGAAGTCCTCGAGGAGATCGTCGCCGATCGGCTGCCGTCCGGCCTCATCGCAAAGGAGCTCGCATGACCCAGACCGCACGAGAATCCGCTCGCGTCGAGCCCACTCCGGCGTTGGACGTCTCGAAGGTGCGCCGCGATTTTCCGGCGCTGGCGCAGGAAGTCCACGGTCGTCCGCTGGTGTACCTCGACAGCGCGGCCACGGCGTTGAAGCCCCAGAGCGTCATCGACGCCGTCACGCAGGTCTACGCGCGAGACTGCGCCAACGTGCATCGTGGCGTGCATCTTCTGTCGCAGCGCGCGACGCTCGCCTACGAAGCCGCCCGCGGGAAGGTCCGCGGGTTCCTCAACGCCCGCGAGGCGGCCGAGGTCGTCTTCGTGCGTGGGACGACGGAGGGCATCAACCTCGTCGCTCAGACGCTGGGACGTAGGCTCGGCCCCGGCGACGAAGTTCTGATCACGACGCTCGAGCACCACTCGAACCTCGTGCCCTGGCAGATGGCGTGCGAAGCGGCCGGCGCGAAGCTGGTCGCCGCGGACGTGTCGGACGAAGGCGAAGTATCGCTCGCGGACTTCGAGCGAAAGCTCTCGGCGAAGACGCGCATCGTCGCGCTGGCGCACGTTTCGAACACGCTCGGAACCGTTCTCCCCATCAAGGAAATGACGAAGCTATCTCACGAGCGCGGCGCGGTCGTGGTGATCGACGGAGCGCAGGCGGTGCCGCACCTCTCCGTGGACGTGCAGGATCTCGACGCCGACTTCTATGCGTTCAGCGGACACAAGCTGTACGGTCCCACCGGCATCGGCGTCCTGTATGGACGGAGGTCCCTATTCGAGAGCCTTCCGCCGTGGCAAGGCGGCGGTTCCATGATCGGGTCGGTGTCGCTCGCGAAGACGACGTACAAAGGGCTGCCGGATCGGTACGAAGCCGGCACGCCCGACATCGCCGGCGCCATCGGGCTCGGCGCCGCGATCGACTACTTGAAGGCGCTCGACGAGGACGCGCTCTTCGCCCACGAGCGACGGCTCCTCGCCTACGCGACCGCCGCGCTCGCGCAGATCCCCGGCGTCCGGATCATCGGCACGGCGCCGCACAAGGTTGCCGTCGTCTCGTTCGTCATGGACGGGATTCATCCACACGATCTGGGCACCTTGGTCGATGGTGAAGGCGTCGCGATTCGGACGGGACATCACTGCACACAGCCGCTGATGGAGCGCTTCGGGGTGCCCGCTACCGCCCGCGCGTCGTTCGGGATGTACAACACGGAAGCGGACGTGGATCGCCTCGCTGCCGCGCTGCGAAAGGCCAAGGAGCTATTTTCCTGATGGACCCGCGGGAGCTCTACCAAGAAATCATCCTCGACCACGGGCGCCGTCCACGGAACTTCCGGCCCCTGCCCGAGGCGAGCCACTCGGCGGAAGGTAAGAACCCGCTCTGCGGCGACCACGTCATCGTGCGGCTTCTATACGAGAACGGCGTCGTGAAGGACGTCGCGTTCCAGGGATCGGGGTGCGCCATTTCGACGGCCGCCGCTTCCACGATGAGCGAGGCCGTGAAGGGGAAGACCCGGACCGAGGTGGACGCGCTGTTCCGCGAATTTCACGACCTGGTCACCGGCAAGAAGACCGGGGACGTCGAAGAGCTCGGCAAGCTCGCTGCATTCGCCGGCGTGAGCGAATTTCCGATGCGAGTCAAATGCGCCACCCTCGCCTGGCACACGCTGCAATCGGCGCTGGAGGGCGGCACCGAAGCCGTCAGCACCGAATGACCACGAGCGAACGTGAACCGGCATCGAGCGACATCGAGCACCTCAAGAAGCGCCGGCTCGGCGTCCTCAACAGCGGCCCGAGCGAAGACACGGCGCCGTTCACGCTCGAGGGCGACGGCTTCGAACCCGACGCGCCGGGCGACAATCCCCGGGCCCTGCGAGACCGGATCGTCCAGGCGCTGAAGACGGTCTACGACCCGGAGATCCCGCTGAACATCTACGATCTCGGGCTGGTGTACGACATCGACGTGGCCGAGGACGGCGGCGTACACGTTCGCATGACGCTGACGGCCCCGGGGTGCCCGGTAGCGGGTTCTCTGGTTCAAGAAGTGCACGATCGGGTCCGTTCGACGAAGGGCGTTCGCCGCGCCAAGACCGAGCTGGTGTGGGATCCACCCTGGTCGAAGGACCGGCTCTCGCTGGAGGCGCGCCTGGAGCTCGGGCTTCTCTGAGGGCCCGAGGGGGCTGCGACGCGCCGGCCCTTGTCAGAACGTCGATCGAACTTCACATTTTTCGGTGACCCATGAACGAGAGCAAGAATCAGCCAGCCGCGACGCCGCGCATCACCCTGACTCCGGAGGCCGCGGCCTTCGTGAAGGAGCGGCTCGAGAAAGAAGGCCGGCCCTCCGCGAGCCTGCGGGTCGGCGTCCGCGGCGGCGGCTGCAACGGGCTCATGTACGTCCTGGACTACACGGACGAACCCCCGCGACCCCGCGACCTCGTCTACGACTTTTATGGAACTCGCGTCCTCGTCGACAACCGGAGCATCGACTACATCGACGGCAGCACCATCGTGTTCGAGCGGAGCCTGATGTTCACGGGCCTCAAGTTCAAAAACCCACTCGAGGCGAGCACGTGCGGCTGTGGAGAGACGTTCAGCGTCAAGACCGAGGCCCTCGAGAAGAAGCGCGCGGCGGCGCTTCCCACGACCAAGTAGCCTTACGCGAGGCCTCAGCCAGGGACGGGCCCCCGGGCCGTCATCGGACGCGCTCGCCGAGGGCGTCACGCACCGCATCGAGAGCTGCTCGGCGGACCAGGGCGCTCATCTCCTTCACGAAGCCGTCGACCAACCCCTGGATCTGAGACTCGAGCCGCGCGCCCCCGGCCGCCGGTGAACCGCGTCGTGGCGCAGCCCCGTCGCGCCGGCCCGCCCCGCCGCCACCGCCGACCTTCTTCATTCGGCCGCGCACCGCGTAGACGAGGCTCGTCGAGAATTCGAAGCCGGCCTTCTTCCCCGCTTCGACGACTTCCGGCGCCGTCGTGCTGACGGGCTGCGCTCGGATGAAGTCGCTCGCGTTCTTGTCGTCACTCGGAGCCGGAGCCTTTCTCGTTGCCACGCATTCACCTCTCGTTCGTTAGCCGCACACTCGGACGGTCACGGTGCGTGATCCATTCCGTTCGTCGACTTAGCACTACTTGCACACGTTCGGCATCTTCTCGACCGATCGCGTGCGGCGGGCGACTCGACGTCGCGTGTACTCATGTATCAGAAAGCGCGGAGTACGACAGCACGCGTGAGAACGTCGCGTCGTTTTTTTCAGAACGCTCCGCGAGCGACTGCGCCGCCGATGAGCGGGATAATCTGAACGTGCGCTGAATCTTTCTCTCGCGCGCTGGGCCACGCGAACCACGTGGTCACGAGCGACGCCGCGCCCACGCCCGCGATGACGAATCCGGTGATCGCGAAAATCCGATCGTCGTTCCGATCGATCGATGCTTGGCTGAGCTCGTTGCACTCTTTGACTTGCGTGCCCATCGCGCTCCGGCAGCTACCGTCGCCCGGCGGCAGGTCCCCCTGCAGCGTCGCTATCCGATCGGACTTGGAGTTCGCTTGGAGCGTGAAGGCGACCCCGAGGCCTATGCCCGCGGCCATCACCACGCCCTCGCCGAGCAGGATCGCCTCGCGCGCGCCAAAGCCGTGTTTTTCCGCCGATTGTGGCGTGCCGCGGCGGTTCGTCGCGTGCGCGAGCACGGGGGCCGGAGCCGGTGGCGTGGCCCTGTGCTCGGCGAGCTCCGCCTCCACGACGCGGTCCTCGCCCTCCGCGAGCGTCAGCTCCAGTCGAAAAGGATCCCGCGACGCGGCGGTCACGATGATGGTGTGGTCGCCGGGATCCAGCTGAATGGGGGAACCGAGCTGTTCGGTCGCGATCATCTCGCCGTCGATCGTCAGTCCGACCGCACGCGCATCCTTGGGAGCGCGCACTACGAGCGTCGGAATCCTCTCACGCAGCGCGACGCGTGCCGGCTCGAGCAACGCGGCGACGTCGGGCGCCGACACGCCGCTTCGTATCAACTCATCGGCGCGATCGTAGTCGTCTCGCGCCTCTAGAAGATGGCCCGTCTGTTCCTCACAGTGGGCCAGGTGGAATCTTAGACCGGGGGTTTCCTTGATCGCGATCGCCTCGCGAAGCTTCGCTGCTGCATCGGACCATTGACCTGCTCGACGCAGCTCGGTCGCCTCGCTGAACAGGCGTCGCGCGGACGCGATGTCCGCCGCGCTCGGATCTGCGTGCGCGGCGGCTCCAAAGAGGAACGCCGCGAGCACTAGGCAGCGGCGCGCTGCTCGAGCGGATGCGGCGCGTGTCCAGCCCGGCGGTCGCATCTACGGCTCCTCAGAAAGCCGATCCGAGCACTAGCCCGCCGCCCCACGGGCTCGCCGAGACGCGGACATACGGCTTCGTCGCCGCGGCCCGGTGGGCGTGTTCCCTGGAGTGCACGTACACGGCCGTTCCCACCGTCGCGGCTGCCAGCGCGCCGGTGACGATCGCGCCCAAGATCGCGATTTGATTGTCCGTATTGCGGGTGTCCGCCAGATCGCGAACCCTGCCGCACGTGGCGGCATCCGAGCCGGACCCACTGCAGGCGTTCTTGGGAAGGCCGGTTTGGGCGGCCTTCAGATCGTCCTCGGCGGACGCGCCTTTCACGTCGAAGACGATGGTCGTCGCCAGGGCTGCAGCGGTGAGCGACCCGCCCACGATGAGCACCCAGGACGTCGCCGAGAGCCCGGACGACACCGGGGCAGGCGGCTCTTCCGAAGGAGGCGGCGTCGCCGGGGGCCCCGCGTCGAAAGTGCGCGGCAAACTGCTGTTTTCGTCGCTGACGAGCGTCAGCGCGACGTCACGAGTCGCTCGGACCGGTGTTTCGACGACGACCTCCGAAGGCCGGTAGCCGGCGTGCGAAGCGGCGATGGTGTGAGACCCCGGCTCGACGAAGACGAGGCCGTCGAGGGGCGACTTCCCCACCGAGGCGCCGTCCACGCTGACGTCGGCGCCCTCGACGCCGACGCGGACGCGGAGCGCGGCGACGTGTGTGCGCGCTTGCTCCAGCCCTTCCTCGACGTGGCTCCGAATATCGGCGTCGCCGTCCGGCGGGTAGTGACGAAGGCAGTACGCGAGATGGAACGCAGCGTCTCGAAATTGCTCGATCTGCAACTCGACCTGACCGAGGCCGGCGGCGGTGCGATAGCTGGGCGCGAGCTCCCACGCGGACTTCAAAGCCCTGTACGCCTCCGCGTACTTCGCTTCCTCGAAGGCCTTCGTCCCCTCGTGAAAGAGCTGCTCGGCGCGGGCGACCGAATCAGCGGCTGGCTCGCTGGGATCCGCGCGGCAAAGGCTGGAAAATGCAGTGGCCAGGAGAAGGAACGAACCAAACAGCAGTGCTCTCATTTACTTGAACCATGGCTTGGGCGGTTCTGACTTGAGCCACGCGGACGGCGCCGAAGAGGCGGGCCGCGCACGTCTCGGCGCAGCCTGTGCGCGCCAGTTCGGCGACGAACGGGGAGCGAGTTGCGTCGATTTTTCGTCGGGCGTGGCGGACGAAGGCGCCGGAGCGCTCGATGGCTCTTCCGCGGGCGAAGGCTCCGGGGCCGCGGCAGGTGGCGCGACCAGGTCCGTCGTTGGCCGCGGAGTCTCGGGTGCCGAGGCGTGGACGGGCTGCGGCGCGAAATCAGCAGGTTGCCGCGGAGAAATCGGCCGAGTAACGCCGTAGACGATGCCCGCCAGGATGCCGACGGCGGCGGCCGCGATGCCGACCATGGCGCGCTTCCGGCGGCGTCGCGCGCGCACCACCGGGACGAGCACGGTAGGCGCATCGGAACGCAGCGGCTGGCCGAGCCACGGAGGTGGCGAGAGGCCGTCGACCTTCAAGGGCCGGGTCACCGCGTTGTCGGGATCGATCGCCGGATCAAGACGAATGGCTTCGGTTTCGAGGGTCGGGTGCGCCGACGCAATCGGCGGGGATCGCGGCGAAAAATAGGCGCTCGCGTGCTCCGGTAGAGCGACGGTCTCCTCGTTTCCGGGATTCGCCGCCTCCGCCCCGCGCTGACCCGGTCCTCGCCGGCGGTGGTCGTCTGCCATCACGTCATGTCCCTCGGCTCGAAGGCGAGCGGGCGAAGGTACGCCACGCCCTTTTTCGCATAGCGAACGCCGAAAGAAAACCCAGAGCTTTCATGCGGCGGGAGGGCCGGCTAGCGAGATTCTCGGTTGAACGGTTGGCATCCGTGATGACTCGTGGCATTAAGCCATCGACTTGAAACGAAAGGGGGCGGACTACCACCACGGCGATCTGCGCCGCGCGCTCGTCGAGGCGACCAGTAGACTGGTCGAGCAATACGGGCAGGAAGGGTTTACCCTGCGCGCTGCGGCTCGCCTCGCCGGCGTGTCGGATGGCGCTCCGTATCACCACTTCACCGATCGTGACGCGCTGCTCGCGGCCGTCGCCGAGCACGGCTTTCGTTTGCTCTGCGAGGAGCTGCGAGAATCGGCGGATCGCGAGCGCGGCGACGCCCGGCGCAAGAGTCTCGCCGTGGGCGTGGCCTACATCCTGTTCGCCACCCGGAATCCCGCGAAATTCAGGCTCATGTTCGGGCCTCTGGCGCACGCGAAGAATCGCTATCCGGAGCTCGCCGCGGCCGCGGAGGAGACCTACGAGCTCGTCAGGACCGGTCTCGTGCAATCGTCCGACGAACGCGCCGCTCGAGTCGCCCCTCGCAACGTGGTCTTCGGTCGTTGGGCCCTCGTCCACGGT
Organism: Polyangiaceae bacterium; assembly: GCA_035547195.1. Taxonomy (GTDB): domain Bacteria; phylum Myxococcota_A; class Polyangia; order Polyangiales; family Polyangiaceae; genus DASZVB01. The sequence continues at coordinate 4,312 of DASZVB010000042.1, read as the reverse complement.
CTGTCGATGCTCGCGATCGACGGTCACCTGTCCCATCACGCGAGCTCCGAGCGGAGCCTGAAGCGCTGGGTGTCGGACATCGTCGATTGGCTGATGAGCGCCGCCGACCCCTTGCGAGACCGAGAGAGCGCAGCACCGACCAGCGGCCGGCGACCGCGTCTACGCGAGGATCGACAAGCGGCCTCCCGTCGGTGACCGAACAGCCGATCATTTCGCGGGCGCCGCGGGCGGTGCGTCGTGCACGCGGAGTTTCAGCGAGATCCGGGTGATTGCCTGAGGCGGCGTGAACTCGAAGCCGTCGGTGACGGACTCGAGGCAGCGCGCGACTTCGATAGGCGTCGCGGGCGGCGAAATCCGCGTCCGAAACGTGTCGCCGGTCAGATCGACGATGAGCTCGAGGCCGAGCTCCTCCGGAACGTGATGGTCGCCGAGGTCGAGGCATGCGGCGAGCTGGCCCGCGTGGCCCTGGAACGCCCGAAGAACCTCCGTGACGGCAACGGAACCGTCGACGGTGGGAGACAGAACGTCGAACCGGTGCGCCGCGGCGTCGGTCTCGAGCGCCGAAGGCGGACTCTCGGCGGTCGCGATCCGCGCGGATTCGATGCGATCGTGCACGAATCGATCGACGCCCCCGACCAGCTGCGCAACGCCGCGCAGCGCGCACTCCGCCATGAAGAGCCGTACGGCCCGCGGCGGATCGACCATGTACAGGAGATCGCCGAGCTTCGTGCAATCGTCGGCGACGTTTCGCGTGCACCCGAGCCGCCACTTTTCGGCCTGTTCCACCTCGCCCTGACGCGCGTTCCGGCAATCCGCGGGCGCGCTGGTTCCCCCGCAGGCCTTCGAGTAAGCGGCTGTCGCACGCTCGGCGTTTTTGCCGATCAAAGCGTCGCCGAGGCGTTTGCATCCAGCGGCCGATCCGCGCGAACAGGCGCGATCGAACCGCTTTTCGCGGGCGACGACGTCCGCGTCGGAGATCGTCTTCTGGCTTTCGGCGCTCGGATCGGGGGTGAACGGCGCGGCGATCATTTCGCCGGCGAGAAGGCACCCGTCCGCATAGCCGCCGTCGCAGGAGCGACCGAAGTATTGGGACGCACGCCGGAAATCGGCACCTTGGAAATCCAACGCCGCTCGCTCGCGCAGCAAGTTGCCGGCGTGGAAACAGCCTCCCTCGCCGGGGACGCCTTTCGAGCACGCCGATTCGCAAGCGCTCACGTCGCCGGAAAGGCAGCGCTGCTTGAGAGCAGCTACGGTCTTGCAACCGGAGACCGCGAGTCCGAAAGTCGCTCCCAAGAGCGCGAGCCGAGCCGAGCGATGCACTTTCTTGCGATTGTCATCGGCAGCGCAAATACCGACAAGATTTGGGGGAATTTGCCGTCGGACGCCGGCTTGCGCGCGATTGAGACTTAGCGCGACTAAAACTCTGCCGTCTTGCCGTAGAGAAGCATGAGAGGCCTCATTTTCAACCTGCTTGCCGACCTTGCCCGCGATGCGGGTTGCGAAGAGGACGCCTGGACGGTGGCGCTGGCCGCGTCGCAGGAAATGGCCGAAGAGCTCGCCAGGGAAGCCGACGAAGACGAGCTCATTCCTGGCCTGCTGGAAGAAGTTTCGATTCAAGGGGGAGCGGATTTCACCTTTCGCTGGCTCCTTCGAACTGCCCCGTCCTTTCAGGATGACGACGACACCGACGTCCTCGAAGCGCGGTTGACCTCGCCGGAGGTGTCCGACGCCATGCTCCGGTTCGAAACGGCTTGGCGGCGCGGCACCAATCGCGACTAGATAATCCGCGGGCTACTTCCGCCGCCGCGATCACACGGCGCGGACTCGAATCAACGAGTCCGCGCCGTTTTGCTTTGTCCGCGCGCCGGCACGAGCCGGTAGGCAGAGCACTCTCGACGTAGAGGTGCTCTTTTATCGGGGATAATATGCATATTTTTGCATAATTCATGAATTATTGTTCTGTATGCAATCGGTCTACTGAGATACGGTAGAAGTTGCGATGGGCTGGTTGCGCGATTCGATGCGGCAGAGTCGAAGTCCGCACCGCAGCTTCGGCGCCGTTGCTCGTGCAGCCATCGACCATCCGAGCTGGCCAAAGAACACCAAGGCGCAAGCCAGGTCGCTGGCGTCCCTCCTGAGCAAGCTGGATCGCGGCATCGAGCTCCAATGGCTGGCAGATCGGCCGGCCGTCCAGCAGGTTCTTGCGGATGTTCTAGGTACGCCGCATTCGAGAATCACCGAAGTGACGAGCGCGGTCCTTGCCCACTCGGAGGACTACAAGCGGCGGCTTCGGCTGGACGATCTGCCTTACGCCACTCCACTGGATTTGACCGAGGAGCCACTGCCGCCCGGAATTCCAGACATCGTGTTGCGGCCGTCCGCCTGGGATCGGCCCATCTGGTGGGTAGCGCCGTCCGGCTCTGGGAGATCCCTGACCGGTAATTGGCTCGTCGCGAGGCGGCTCGCGGGGTTCGTGATGAGGCCGACATTCGACGAGGCAGTCGGGGCGCTCCCCGAAGATCGAGCCTGCTTCGTCGAGCTCTGGTCCGACAGCGCGGAGCGCGCCGTCAAACCGCCGGGAGGACCCCTCTGCGTGGCCGCGCCCTTTTACCCGGACGAGCGCGTGGCCGACTCCTGGAGAATCGTACAGAGCCCGAAGGTCGCTGATTTCGCGGCGGCGCTCGTTCAATGGGCCGCGCTGCGCCTTCCCCGCGACGGCCACTTCGTCCCCGCACTTGCCGAGGAATGGCTCGAAGCGGCCGCGGTTCGCGGCGAGGTCGACGGGCTCGGGGCCGCTCTGGGATTCCTCGGTCTCATCGACCAATACGGCGCTCCGGAGCTCGCGCGGCGCGGAGTGGCGAAGATGGCGAATCGGTTCGTTCGGGATCGGCTGGCGGAGCTGCGCCGGACGGGAGCGCTGGACGCCGCGTGGCTCACCGAGGCGGCGCCGGACGTCCTGTCCGACTTGATGAAGCGCATGCTGACCAGCCCGGACCGGTCCTGGGAAGAGCCCCGACCCTTCGACGAATGGGCCGAGCTCATCCCCGGCGAGCACCAAGGCCCCCTCGATGCGGAGTGGATACGCGCTTCGCTCGGGCGAGCGAAGAGTCCGCCCACGGTGAAGGAGCTCGACCATGCCCTCAAAGACCTTTCGCCGGGGCCGTTCCGCATCGTCCGGGCGTTCGAGCAAGCGGGTCTGCTCCGGAGCAAACATGGTTCGGATCTCCTCGCGCTCGGGCCGCGCTGGCTCGCGCGTCATCTCGCCGAGGCCGCGAAGACGAGGATCGCCGATGGAATCCCGGCGGAATGGAGCGAGGCGCTGCTCGCTCCCCACGCCGCGGCGCCCACCGCCCGCGCGCTGTTCGCCCGGGTGCTGAACGGCGATTTATCGCTCTTGGAAGACGCGCTCGAGCAAGCGGACGAGCATGACCCGGTGACGGTCGCGGCCCTCGAAGCCGCTTTTCGCGCCGCGGGCCTGGCGACGCTCTCGGGCATCGAGGTACCCGAGGACGTCGCGCTCGCGCTCTGGGAACAACAGATGGCGCTCGTCGTCGAGCTCGAAGACGGGCCGCACCCGAGGCTCGGATACGGGAGCTTCGCGGACGGCGAACCGTTGCTCGCCGTGGGCACGTTCCGGCTTGCGGCGATCGCGCTGTCCGAGACGCTGCCGCCGCAAAGAGGGATGCCCCACCCCGTCCTCCGCCCTTTCACGGCGACCGAACCGAGCCTCGGAATGTCGGCCCTCGACTCGATCTGGAGCGTCGTTCGCAAGCTCGACGCGCAGGCGATGGCGTGGGCGCGCGGCGCGTACGGGCTTTCGACTCGGGTCCGCAGCGCGCTGGCGGAAAATGCGCGGGGCGCGGGCGCCCCCGCGTCGCGCCGCGCGGCCACGTCGGAGCCGCCGCCGCACCCGCTCGAATGGCCCGACCGCGTTCTGTCGGCGATCGGACGCGGCGAGCTCCGATTCCGCGACGTCGGCAGCGCGCCGCCGGAGCTCGTGTCGGCCCTGTTCGCGCTCGCCGCCCACCAGGGGACGGACCCGCGCACCGTCGCGGTCGCCTTCTGGACGGCGTGGGCGCGCGAGCCCGGGCCGCTGCACGACGACGCACCGCTCTCGCCGTCGGGGCCTCATTGGCGCAGGTTTTATTCGTCGGCGCCCGCCGCGGCGCTCGAGGTGCTGTTCGGGCGCGGCTTCGTCAGCCGCGAGCACGTGCCGTACGCGCTCTTCGACGAAGCGGCGTGGCGAGGCGTGCTCGCTTCGCGCGCCGACGCGGTGAGCGGCGTGCCCGCGGCGTGGGCGGCGATGCCTCCC
>DASZVB010000041.1:0-5972 GCA_035547195.1 Polyangiaceae bacterium | reverse complement strand
TCTGGTTTGTTGGCGTGGCTCGGCGCGGAACACTCGCTTGCGCTGCTCGCCTCCGGCTGCGCTGCTCGCTCGCGCTTTGCGCGACAGGGGGCGAGCGGGGGATGCCTCCCATCCCCCGCTCCCCCAGAAGTGGACATTGTTCGAGCAACGACGGGTAGCGTCGTGGGTTTTTCTGGTTTGTTGGCGTGGCTCGGCGCGGAACACTCGCTTGCGCTGCTCGCCTCCGGCTGCGCTGCTCGCTCGCGCTTTGCGCGACAGGGGGCGAGCGGGGGATGCCTCCCATCCCCCGCTTCCCCCAGATGCGGACGAGGCGCGACTGGCGACGTTTTGCGACTTGCTTGCGATCGAACGGCAGGTACCTGATAGGTACATCAGTGCATTCGGTCAGCCGCGACATAGAGCTGGATTCGGCCCGTTTTGTGCTGCTCGGGTTTTAGGGAGGAGCGTCCGAGGACATCCGCGGGACATCGGGGGGCCCATGTACCGTTGATGTACCGTTCTCGCGGAAGATGCGTTGGAGCGAGCGGAAAAACCGCGCTTCGTCGCGGTAGCCTAAACGATCGACCACCGCGCATGTCCCGCGCAGGTACCTGCCGTTTTTGCGCAGAGGGCACAACTCGCAAGTACCGCGCGTCGGCCGCGGGAGTCGATCGCACACTGCGCCCGGCGGAAGGCGTCGCGCACTGCGCCCGGCGGGACCCTCGGGCGCGCGCAGCGCCCGGCGGGAGTCAACGCGCACTGCGCCCGGGAGTCGATCGCACGCACGCCCGGCGAGAATCGACCGCACGCACGCCCGGCGGGAGTCGTCGCGCACTGCGCCCGCGGGACCCTCGGGCGCACGCACGCCCGGCGGGAATCGTCGCGCACTGCGCCCGGGAGTCGTCGCGCACTGCGCCTGGCGGGACCCTCGGGCGCGCGGAGCCCGGCTCGTCTTGTCGGGACGCTCGCGACGGCTGGGCGAGCACGGCCGGGAGGGACCCGGCCGCCCGCAGCGCGAAGCGCGAGGACGGCCGGTCGTAATGGGACGCTCCACGTGGGGGAGCAACGAAGACGAAATCAGCCCTTCAGGTTCTTTGCGGCGAAGTCCCAGTTGACGAGCTTGTCGAGGAACGCTTCGAGGAACGTGTCGCGCTTGTTGCGGTAGTCGATGTAGTACGCGTGCTCCCAGACGTCGCACGTGATGAGCGGCTTTGCGCTCGTGGTGAGCGGCGTTTCGGCGTTCGGCGTGGTGACGATTTTGCCCTTGCCGCCGTCGAGGACGAGCCACGCCCAACCCGAACCGAAGCGATTCATCCCCTCCGTCTTGAACGCTTCGCGGAACTTGTCGAAGCCGCCGAAGTCGCGCTGGATGAGATCCGCGATTTCACCCTTCGGAGCGCCGCCGCCGTGCGGCTTCATGCTCTCCCAGAAGAAGGTGTGGTTCCAAACCTGCGCCGCGTTGTTGAAGACGCCGCCGGACGAGCTCTTGACGACCTCTTCGAGCGACTTCGAAGCTTCGGGCTTGCCTTCGATGAGGCCCTTCAGCTTCGTCATGTACGTCTTGTGGTGCTTCTCGTAGTGGTAGTCGAACGTCTCCGTGGACATGACCGGCTGAAGAGCGTCTTTCGCGTAGGGCAGCGGGGGGACTTCGAAGTTCATTGGAGGATCTCCTTTACCTTGCGAGCCTCTAGCTAGAGCGACTTCGCGTCGCTCGCAACAACTGTCTCGCGACCAGCTGCCAGGTCAATGGCGGAGCGGCGCGAGGTGCGTGACGTACCAGCGGCCGTCCCAGGAGATGACGGTGTGCACCTCGATGAAACGCCGGCGACCCTGAATTTCGTATTCGAGGCGCGCGCCGATCGTACGATAGTAGCCGATCTTGTTCCATTCGTGGCCCGGCGGGACGCGCTTCGGCTTCGCGACTAGCTCGAAGCCGCGGAGCTCGGCGCCGTCCCAGCTCCGGCGGCTTTTGTGCAGGTCGCGGATATCGTGGTGGTACGCGGCGAGGATCTGGGCGTGATAACGGCCGGGATCGGCGACGTCCTTCAGCGTGAGAAAGGGCTCACGCGGGAAGAAGAACGCGTCGGCGGATTCCGGCTTTCCCGACTTGATCGCCTCGAAGAGCTGCGCCGCGCGAGCCGAGAGATCGTCGCTCACGAGGGGCGGGAGGCTCGTGTTCTGGTCGTCCTGCGCGGACTTGGCGAAGGGCGTGGCAAAAAGTATCAAGGCCGCGCACAGCAAGGCGCGGGGAGCGCCGGACGGAATCGGGGTCGTCATCGACAGGAGGTTTGCTCGAGGGCCGGGGCGCCGCGAGCATACAACCTCGGGCCCGTGCTTGTCGGCGCGAGCGCGGCACGGCAGTGTCGCCGCATGACCGAGATCTCCGGTGGTGACGGCGCGACGCTGAGCGCGCTGTTGCCTCGCGCCCGCCCGCGAACGGTGCGCGCCGCCGTCGCGATCGGGTCCGCCCTCTTCGGGCGCGCAGAGAGCGAGCCGCCGCCGGAGCGGCTCGCGTACCTGGCGCGGGAGTTCGAGGATTTCCTCTTGCGGAGCGGACCCCGCGCCCGGACGATGCTGACCATCCTGGTGTGGCTCGTCGCCACGACGGCGCCGCTGTTCATCGGACGGATCGGGACGCTCGCGGCCCTGGCGCAAGCGAACCGCGTGCGCGCCCTGGATCGCCTCGAGCGGCGCTTCGGCGAGCCGCTCGTCGCGGTGAAGGCGATTCTCTGTCTCATTTATTACGAGCACCCCGACGCCGCCCGCGAGATCGGCTTCGACGGCGAGTGCTTGCTGCCGAGGACGCCGCCGTGATCGTCGAGGGGCGCACCCTCACCGCGGACGTCGAAGACTCCGCGGACGTCGTGATAGTCGGCTCCGGCGCCGGCGGAGCCGTGGTCGCGGCGCACCTCGCCGAGGCCGGACAGCGCGTGGTCGTCGTGGAAGAGGGTCCTCATGTCCCGCACGAGCGGTACGGTCGCATGCGTCCGAGCGAATCGCTGCGGCATCTGTGGCGCGACGGCGGTTCGACGGTGGCGGTGGGCCTCGGCAACACGCCCGTCATCAACGTCATGATGGGAGAATGCGTCGGGGGATCGTCGGTTCTCACGGGCGGCGTCTGCTTCCGCGCTCCGGGGTCGGTGCTCGAACATTGGGCGAACGCCCTCCGGCTACGTGGTTTGTCGGAAGCTGCGATGGAGCCGTATTTCGAAGACGTCGAGCGCGCCGTGCACGTCGAGGAGGTTCCGATCGAGCTCCGTTCGCGCGGGACCGCGGCGTTCGCGCGCGGCGCCGAACGGCTCGGCCACCCTCTTTCTGCGATGCGCCGCAACACGCGCGGGTGCACGGGCTGCGGCCGCTGCAACTTCGGTTGCCCCGAGGACGCGAAGCTCAGCGTCGATAGAACGTACCTGCGGCGCGCGATCGCCGCCGGAGCGCGCCTCTTCTCCGACGCGCACGTGGAGCGCGTGGTGACGCGCGGAGCGCGCGCCGCGGGTGTCTCGGGATACTTTCGCCAGACGGAGCGAGCGGATCCGCCGCGCTTCGTCCTTCGCGCGGCCCGCGTCGTGCTGGCCGCGGGGGCTTATTGCACGCCGCTGCTCTTGCTGCGCTCCGGCGTGGGCCGGCAATCGGGACAGGTCGGGCGAAATCTGACGCTGCACCCGAGCTTCCGGATGATGGCGCGGTTCGACGAGCGCATCGAAGGCTGGAAAGGCGCGCTTCAGAGCGCGTACTGCCGCTCTTTCGAGCACGAGCGCATTCATCTCAACGGCTTGTTCGTGCCGCCGGGCGTCCTCGCCGGCACCATCCCGGGGATCGGCGATCGTCACGCGGAGCGCGCGGCGCTCGTGCCGCACCTCGCCGTGTTCGGCGGCATGATCCACGACGAGCCCGGCGGTCGCGTGCACCACGTCTTCGGGCGGCGCTTCATCACGTACCGGCTCTCCGCCGCCGACGACGTCGCGGTGTCGCGCACGCTGTCGCTGCTCGGCGAGACCTTTCTCGCCGCGGGAGCCCGGGAGCTGTTTCTGCCGATTCTCGGGCTCGGCCCGTGCGACGCCGATGCGTTCCGCGCCATCGATTTCCCGCGGCTGCCGCGACGAAAGCTCGAGTGCAGCTCGCAGCACCCCCTCGGAACGGCGCGCATGGGCGTGTCGCCCGAACACGCCGTCGTCGGCTCCGACGGCCAATGCTTCGAGCTCGAGGACCTCTACGTGGCCGACGGCAGCGTCATGCCCACGAGCCTCGGGGTAAATCCACAGGAGACTATCATGGCGATGGCCACGCGCATTGCGTTCGGGCTCAGAGAGCGCGGCCGCGGTAAGGTTACCGCCGCATGGCACTGACTCGTCGCTCGCTGCTCGCCGGCGCCGCGTTGCTCGGCGCGGCCGTCCCGCTCTCGAAGGTCTTCGGGCGCCCGCGACGACCCGGCGTGACACGCTTCGGACCGCTCGTGCGAGATCCGGCCGGGATCTTCGATTTGCCCGCGGGGTTCTCCTATCGCGTCGTGCAGCGCAGCGGCGGCGCGACGGCCGAAGGGTATCGCGTGCCGGGGAGCTTCGACGGCATGGGCTGCTTCGAGGGCCCGAACGACACCATCGTGCTCATGCGCAACCACGAATGCCTCTGGATCCCGGGGACGGGACCCTTTCGCGTCGGTCAACCCGCGGCGCCGGAAGCGTTCGACGCCGCGGCGCACGGCGCCGTCACGCGCGTCGTGCTTTCGGCCGACACGCTCGACGTGCTCTCGACCAACGTCGTGCTCGCCGGCACCGTCCGGAACTGCGCCGGCGGCAAGAGCCCGTGGGGCTGGCTGAGCTGCGAAGAGACGACCGACGCGGGGCACGGCTACGTATTCCGCTGTCGCACCGACGCCGCCCGCATCGCGCCCGCGGAGCCGATCAAGGCTTACGGGCGCTACCGTCACGAGGCAGCCTGCGTGGATCCGTCGAGCTTGACGGCGTACCTCACCGAAGATCAAGACGACGGCTGTCTGTACCGCTTCGCGCCGCGGTCCCCGGACGCGCCCTTCGAGGGCCGTCTGCAAGCCATGAGAATCACGGATCGCCAGCGGTTCGACACGAGCCGCGACCTGCACGTCGGCGAAACGGTCGATGTCGATTGGGTCGACATCGACGAGCCGGATCCGAAGAAGGACACCGTGCGCCATCAGGGTCGCGCCAAGGGCGCCGCCATCGTGAAGCGCGGAGAGGGCATCTGGCTTCAGGGCGACGACGTCTTCATCTGCTCCACGAGCGGCGGCCCGCGGTCGGCGGGGCAGATATTCCGGCTCGTCCAGGGACGGGGCCGGGCACCGGACCGCCTGACCCTGCTCGCCCAGTCGACGGACACCGACGTCCTGAACATGCCGGACAACATCGCGATGGCTCCGTGGGGCGATCTGTTCCTCTGCGAAGATTGCGTCGCCGGAGAGCAGCACCTGCGCATTCTGGAGAAGGACGGCCAGGTGTCGGACTTCGGGCGGAACGCCGTCAGTCGCAGCGAGCTCGCGGGCGTGTGCTTCGCGCCCGACGGCAAGACGCTCTTCGTGAACGTGTACGGCGACGGGCTCACGCTGGCGATACGCGGCCCATTTCCGGTGGTCTGACCCCTCCGCAGCTTATGCAACCATTTGGCGACGGCCCGCGTCACGCGCTATAGCGACCACCCCACATGACGGACGAGGACTCGACCATCCGCGAGCTCGGGCTGCGCTACGGGTGCGAGCGCACGTCGCTGCCGTCCGCCCTCTCGCGCCGGTTCGTGCGCCTCGGCTTGGGTGAAGAAGGGCGCGAGTACCTGAGCCACGCCCTCTCGACGCGACCCGGCCGCGCGAAGACGACCCTCCACCGCATGCTGCGGACCTTCCTGTCCGACTTCGACGCGAACGGGCTGCTCGATATGTATCCGATGCATCTCCTCGGCACGTCGCAGTGGAAAGAGCTCCTCGGGCCGTCCGGCGGCCGCCACCTCGACGTCGGCGCCGGCTCCGG
>DASZVB010000040.1:0-131236 GCA_035547195.1 Polyangiaceae bacterium | reverse complement strand
TGCACGGCGCTCGGCTCCGCCGCGCCCGACGGTCTCTGGGCGGCCTGCGTCCGCGGCCTGGACGGCGATTCTTGGGCGCCTTGGACGGCGATGGCGGCGCGGACTCGTGGCGATGGCGCCGTGTACGATCGCTGCGAGGCCGAGCTCGTGCAGGCCGTCGGCGAAGACGGCGCCGTCGTCGGACCGCACGGCCCCGAGATCGCGCGGACGGCCGCCACCGTCGAGGCGCTGGAGCCCTTCGATTCGCGCGCGGCGCGGGACGCCGCCGAGCGCGCGTGCGGCTTTCTGGCTCGAAAGCAGCTGGCGGAGGTCGGCGAACCGCTGCACACCGGCAGCATGGACGGCGCTTTCCCCCTGGTGCCGGACGGGGATCTCCTGCGAACGGACGCGACGGCCCACGCCCTTCTTGCGCTCATTGCCTGGGAGCGCAAGTCCAGGGGTGGCCGCTGAGAAAGCAGCCTAGCTTCGCAGATTTGCAAGCCATTGCTGTGCTGCGACACCGTCTTAGATCCTTGCGACCGTGAGTCACGTCCGCCTGGCGACTATTCGGCGCATTCCGCTTTCTTGGCTGATGCTCTTCGGCGTCGTCCTGTGCTCGCTGCTCGCTCGCGCGCAGCAGATGCCGCGAACGAAAGAGGCGCCCCCGGCACTCCCGTCCGCGGGGATCGCACCGGTCGCGCCGGCGCCCGAAGTGTCGGATCCTATGCTGGGTCCGGTCGAGGCGGCGCCCCGGATCGTCCGCTCCTGGGAAGAAGCGCTCACGCTGATCCGCTCGCGCTCGCCGGACTACATCGGCGGCTACCAGAATATCCGGCGCGCCGAGGCGCAGTCACGCATCGCGCTCGCGGCGCTGCTACCGACGTTGAACGGGCAAGCGAGCTATACGCATCAGTTTCTGAGTCAGAAGTTCATTCTGGCTGCGCCGAAGGATCCCGACAACGCGGCCGCGGGTATCAAAGTGGCGCCGATCGTCGCGCCCCCGGCGAACACATGGGCCGTCGGCGGCACCCTCAACGTACCTATCGTCAACGTGAAGGGGTTCCACGATTGGCGCACGTCGAAGCGCAACGAAGAGGCGGCGCGGCTGTCGTTTTCCGACGAGCGCCGGCAGATCACGACGTCCGTAGTGAACACGCTGCTCTCGAGCCTCACTGCCGAGCGTGTCGCCGACCTGAACCGCGTGGGACTGCGCGCGGCGCTCGAGCGGCTCGCACTGGCCGAGGCGCGCCTCAAGTTCGGTCAGGGCACCGAGCTGGATCACGATCGCGCCTTACAAGACGTTGCAGCCGCGCGCGCGCTGCTCATCTCCGGCGACGAGTCCTTGCGCCAGGCGCGGGAAGAGCTGGGGCGTGCGCTCGGGCTCCCGCAACCCATCGGCGTCCCGCCGACACTCGATCTGGAAGAGTTCGAGCGGGCCGTCGCGCGCACGTGCCATCTGAACGAGGACATCGAACGACGGCCCGACGTCGTCGCTGCGCGCAAGCGGGTCGAAATCGCCGACCGCGCGATCACGTCCGCGGAGCTCGAGACGGCGCCGACGCTCGCGGCCGTGTCGTCTCTCGACTACGCCTCTGAGGTGACGTTTTCTCCGAACACGACGTGGTCGCTCGGCGGCGTCCTCACGTTACCGTTCTACGACGGCGGCGCGCGCTATGGCCGCATGCGGGACGCACGCGCGGCGGCCGAGCAGGCGCGGCAGGCGCTCATCTCGACGCGGCTCAACGCCGTCATCGAGTCGGCCCGCGCGCACCGCGCCGTCGGTGTTTCGCAAGCGTCACGCGACGTGGCGCTCGCCCAGCGGGATCTCGCGGCGCGCGTCGACGCCCGCACGCGAGAGGGCTTTTCACGGGGGTTCGGAACCAGTCTGGATCTCGTCGTCTCGGCGCAAGCCCTGCGCCAGGCAGAGATCGATCTCGCGGTGCAGGACCTCGACCTCGGTGAAGCGCGAGCCTCTGCGGTGCTCGCCAACGCGGAGTGCCTCTATTGATCTCTCCCATCGTTCCACGGATACGAAAGCTCGTGAGTCGCGAGAGCTCGTCGTCGCGCGCGCGGACGCCGACGACCGTGTTCGCGGCGCTCTTCGGCGTCCTCGCGCTCGTGGCGTGCGGCGAGTCGAAGAAGCAGCAAGCCGCGCCGCCGCCTCCCACGGTCCTGGTCGCGCCGGTCGCGCGGCGCGACGTACCGCTCTACATCGAGACCGTGTCGACCATCGACGGCTACGTCAACGCCGACATCCGCGCGCGCGTCCGCGGCTATCTGGAGAAGCAGACGTACAAGGACGGCTCCTACGTGAAGGCCGGCGCCACTTTGTTCACCATCGAGCGAACGGAGTACACCGCGGCGCTCGCGTCGGCGCACGCGGCGCTCGCGCGGGCTCTCGCCGCGCAGGACCACAACAGAGTGCAGGCCGAGCGCGACGAGGGGCTCTTCAAGACCGGCGTCGTCTCGCGGCAAGATCTGGACAACGCGCTGACCAGCGTCGCCGACGCGCAAGGTCAGGTTCAGGCCGCGCGAGCTCAGGTTCAGCAAGCGCAGCTCAACCTCTCTTACACGACCATCAAGTCGCCGATCGACGGCATCGCCGGTATCGCGCTGGTACGCATCGGCAACCTCGTCGGCCAGGACGGGCCGACGCTGCTCACGACCGTGTCCCAGGTCGATCCCATCCGCGCGACGTTTCCGATGGTCGAGGCGGATTACGTGAAGTCACCGTACCGCGCGAAGAGCCTCGACGGACGCGATCTCGCCTGGGCACAAAAGCAATTTTCGAAGCTCGACGCCTCCGGCGCGACCGCCGACGGGGAGCCCGGCGTCGAGCTCGTGCTCTCGGACGGCAGCGTCTACGAGCACCGCGGCGTGGTCGTCGCCGTGAACCGGCAGATCGATCCGAGCACCGGGACCATCTCGCTGCAGGCGCTGTTCCCGAACCCGAAGCTCGATTTGCGCCCCGGTCAATACGGTCGCGTGCGCATCCGGCGCACCGACGCGGGCATCGGCGCGCTCACGGTCTCGGAGAAGGCGCTCATCTCCGTGCAGGGGACCTTCTCCGTCGCGGTCGTGGGTCCCGACAACAAGGTGCACCTGAAGCGCGTGGAGCTCGGGCCCGCGAGCGGCGGCGTCCGCGTCGTCTCGAGCGGCGTGAACGAGGGCGACCGCGTCGTCGTCGAAGGCGTGCAGAAGGTGAGCGACGGCGCGCCGGTCACGCCGAAGGAGGCGCCGCCGCCGACGGCCGCCGCCGAACCCGCGTCGCCCGCCACGAGCGGAAAGAACTGACGGAGGAGCGCGAACGATGTCCGCATTCTTCGTGCGCCGGCCCATCGTCGCGATGGTCATCGCGATCATCACCGTGCTCGTCGGCGTCGTGTCGCTGCTGGGGCTCCCCATCGCCCAGTTTCCGCAGATCCTGCCGCCGCAGATCAACCTGACGACGACGTATACGGGCGCCGACGCCATCACCATCGAGCAGTCCGTCGCGACGCCCATCGAGCAGCAGATGAACGGCGTCGACCGGATGCTCTACATCCAGTCCACGAACGCGAACGACGGTTCGATGAACATGACCGTGACGTTCGACGTCGGGACGGACATCGACATCGACAACGTCCTGGTCAATAACCGCTACTCGCAGGCGCAGCCGTTCCTCCCGCAGGACGTGAAGAACTTCGGCGTCACCATCAAGAAGTCCCTGGCGTTCCCGCTCATGGTCTTCTCGCTGTACTCGCCGGACGGCCGCTACGATCCGACGTTCCTCGCCAACTACGCGCTCATCAACATCAACGACGCGCTCCTCCGGGTGCGCGGCGTCGGCGACGTCAGGAACCTCGGCGCCGCCGACTACGCGATGCGCATCTGGCTGAACCCCGACACGCTGGCGCGCCTCGGCATCAGCGTCACCGACGTCCAGAACGCCGTGCGCGCGCAGAACGTCGTCAACCCAGCTGGTCAGATCGGCGCGGAGCCCGCTCCCCCGGGTCAGGAGGTGACGTACACGATGCTCGCGCAGGGCCGCCTCGTCGACCCGGAGCAGTTCGGCAGGATCATCGTGCGCGAGAACCCGGACGGCTCCATCGTCCGCATCAGCGATCTCGGGCGGATCGATCTCGGCGCCCTGAATTACCAGCAATACGGCACGTTCAACGGAAAGCCGGCCGCCGTCATCGCCGCGTTCCAGATGCCCGGCTCGAACGCGCTCGAGGTGGCCGACGCGCTGAAGAAGACGATGGCGGACATCGCCACGCGCTTTCCGCCGGGCATCGAGTACCAGGTGTCGCTCGACACGACGCTGCCCGTGAAAGCCGGCATCGAGGAGATCGTCAAGACGCTCGTCGAGGCCATCTTGCTCGTCGTCGTGGTCGTCTTCGTGTTTCTCCAGAGCGCTCGCGCGACGCTCATTCCGCTCCTCACGGTTCCGGTGTCGTTGATCGGCGCGTTCGCGGTGTTCCCGCTCCTCGGTTTCTCGGTGAACACGCTGTCGCTCTTCGGCCTCGTGCTCGCCATCGGCCTCGTCGTCGACGACGCCATCGTCGTCGTGGAGGCCGTCGAGCACCACATCGAGGAAGGCATGAGCCCGCGCGACGCCACTTTGCAGGCGATGCGCGAGGTGTCCGGCCCCGTCGTCGCGATCGCGCTCGTGCTCGCGTCGGTGTTCACTCCCGTCGCGTTCATGAGCGGCATCACCGGGCGGCTTTACCAGCAATTCGCGCTGACGATAGCCATCTCCGTCGTCATCTCGGCGTTCAACGCGCTCACCTTGAGCCCCGCGCTCAGCGCCATGCTCCTCAAGCCGAAGAGCAAGCAGCGCGGCTTCTTCGGCAGGCTCGGCGACGGCTTCAATCGCTGGTTCGGTCGCGCGACGGACGGATACATCGGCGTGAACCGAAGGCTCATCCGGAAGATCGCCATTCCGCTGCTCTTGCTCGCGGGCGTCACCGGGATCTCGGCGCTCCTCGGCCACAAGCTGCCCTCGGGGTTCGTCCCGGACGAAGACCAGGGTTATGCGGTTATCGGCGTGCAGCTACCGGACGGCGCGTCGCTGCAACGCACGAAGGCCGTCTACGACAAGATCAACGCCATCATCGCGAAGACGCCGGGCATCAACACTTACAACGGCGTCGCCGGGTTCAGCTTCTTCACCCGGACGGCCGCGAGCTACACGGGCACGGGGTTCATCGGGCTCAAACCGTGGAACGAACGCGGCTCGGAAGATCTGGACTCGCCGCACATCTTGCAGCGCCTCAACGCCGCGTTCCAGGGCATTCCGGAGGCGCGCGTCTTCGCCGTCACGCCGCCGGCCATCCCCGGCATCAGCTCCGCGGGCGGCTTCAGCATGATGCTGCAAGATCGCAGCGGCGGCTCGTATCAGTTTCTCGCGCAGAACGTCGGCAAGTTCCTCGCCGAAGCGAAGAAGCGTCCGGAGCTCGACCAGCTCCGCCCCATCTTCTCGCCCGCCGTACCGCAGCTCTTCGCCGAGGTCGACAAGGACAAGGCCTTCCAGCAAGGCGTCCCCATCACCGAAGTGTACGCCGCGCTGCAAACGTTCCTCGGCGGCGCGTACATCAACGATTTTTCGCGGTTCGGGCGGCAATGGCGCGTGTTTCTTCAAGCCGAGCCGAGCTTTCGAACGAGCGCCGACGACATCTCGCGCTTCTACGTGCGCAACACGAAGGGCGACATGGTGCCGCTCTCCTCGTTCGTTCACGTGAGGCAGATCACCGGGCCCGAGTACACCGTTCGCTTCAACCTGTTCCGCTCCGTGGAGATCCAGGGCACGCAGGCGCCCGGTTACAGCTCCGGGCAGGCGCTGGACGCGCTGGAGGACGTCGCCCACAAGGTGCTGCCGCCCGAGATGGCCTACGCCTGGAACGCGCTCTCGTATCAGGAGCGCGTCGCGAGCGGCAACTCGGCGCGCGTCCTCGGGTTGTCGCTCGTCTTCGTCTTCCTGATCCTGGCCGCGCTCTACGAAAGCTGGTCCTTGCCTTTCAGCGTGCTCTTGAGCACGCCGGTCGCGGTGCTCGGCGCGTACCTCGGTCTTCTCTCGCGCCGGTTCGACAACAACGTGTACGCGCAGATCGGCCTGGTCATGCTGGTCGGGCTGACCGCGAAGAACGCCATCCTCATCGTGGAGTTTGCGAAGGACCAACGCGAGAAGGGCAAGTCCATCGTCGACGCGGCGCTCGAAGGCGCGCGCCTTCGCCTGCGGCCCATCTTGATGACGTCGTTCGCGTTCATCTTCGGCTGCCTGCCGCTGTGGGGCGCGACCGGCGCCGGCGCCTCGGCTCGCCGCATGCTCGGCACCGCCGTGGTGTCCGGCATGCTCGCGGCGACGCTCCTCGGTACGTTCCTCATCCCGTCGCTATACGTAATCGTGGAGCGGCTCGCGACCCGCCGAAAAGATCGGACTACGCCGTCGCCGATGCCCGACGCAGCCGGCTCCGCGCACGCGGAGTGATTCCGTCAGCGGTCAGCCGTCAGCGCTCAGCGCTCAGCGCTCAGCGCTCAGCCACACCCACCGCGTGCAACGATGGCTGATAGCTGATGGCTGATGGCTGATGGCTGATGGCTGATAGCTGATAGCTGACAACCTAACCAAAGGTGCGACGAGCGCTCCTAAGTTGCTCGTTCGCTTTCAGGTGCTCGTTCGAGTTTGCTTGACGATCCCATGCCGAGCCGTGGGATAGTCGAAGGTTCGAGGTCCGGTCGATGCGAACGTCGGCAAGTCAAGGTCTATTGTCGAACACAGAAGCGCTACCGGAGGCGTCGCGACGATCGGTCGAGCTCGAATCGATGCTCCACGCGGACGGCCTCACCGTTCATGGCTTTCGCAACCTGCAGATTGCGTCGTGGACCGCGCAGGGGACCATCGCTCTCGTCGAACTGCTCGCCGAGCACTCGACCCGATTTCATCGACGGCATCCGGAGGGCGTCTCGGTCGTTCACGTGATCTCGAAGGGCCCGGCGTTGCCGGACGCGCCGACGCGGGAGCGGCTGAAGACCTTGCTCGAGGGCAACACGAAGACGCTCGCGTGCGTCGCCATCATCCTCGACGGCCGCGGGTTCTGGGCGAGCGCGGTGCGCAGCTTTCTCGTCGGTTTGCGTCTCGTATCGCCGCGCACCTTCGTGATGCAAGTATTCTCGACGCCGGAAGAGGTCGCGGCCTGGCTCCCGGAGCAGCACTTACAACGCACCGGCGTACGGATCGACGCGCCGGATCTCCTGCAAGCAATCGAGGCCGTCCGCACCCAGTCGTCCACGCAGTAGCCGGCGGGCGCCGCGGCGTCGGGCGTGCAATACCCGTAGCACGCGCGGTTCAGATTTGTAGGACGGTACCGGATCGACGCGCGCTGCGGGACAGCCCGCCGCGCGTTCACGTCTTCGCCGGCTGGCGAGCGGTCATGGCGTCGTGTCCGCCTTTGCTTCCGGCCAGAGGGCGTCGAGCTCGAGCTCGAAGGCGGCGAAAGGCTCGAGCCGCACGCGATCGGTTCCGCCGCGAGTCGCCACCAGACGGTAGCCGTCGCCCTCGAGTCGAAACACCTCGATGACGCGCTCCAGAGGGTCGACCAGCCAGAGATGCGTGACGCGCTCGCGCGCATAGATGAGCCGCTTTCGTTCGCGGTCCACGCGGATCCGGCCCGGCGAGAGCACCTCGCACGCCCAGTCCGGCGCAAGCTCGATGAAAGCCGCTTTCGGCACTTGAGGGCGGCGGGGGAGAAACGCTCGCCGGCATTCTGTCGCAGTCCGGCGCAAGCTCGATGAAAGCCGCTTTCGGCACGGCCGGCAGACGGTCTCTTCGCCAACCGGCGAGATCCGGGACGAGAATATCCGGCCCGAGGTGAAGCTCCGGCTCGTCCAAGATGATCCAGCCGCCCGGGCCCCCACGACCACGATGAAACGCTCCGCCCAGGTCCATTCCGAGCACCGAAGCCGCCTCCGACTGGGGTCCGGCGCGGCGCGGGCTGGTGAACAACTCGCCGTCCAACACTTCGGCGACCATGTCGGGCGGCGATCGCAGGACGTCTTCGTACGTCGCTCGGCGTCGTGCGGCATCGGCCATGCCGGGAAGATAACACGGACCTTTTATTCGAGCCGGGATCGGCCCCCAGCCTTCATCCGCGGCGGGCCGAACGTATGTGGATCACTCTGCTCGCGCCGCGGCCGCGATCGACGCCACTTCGTCCGGCGAAAGCCGAATCGTGCGCGACGCCCAGTTCTCTTCCAGGTGTTCGGGCCGGCTCGTGCCCGGGATGGGGAGCATGATCGGCGAGCGCGCGAGGAGCCACGCGAGCGCAATCTGCGCCGGCGCGACGCCGTGTCGCTTCGCCGCCGATTCGACGGCCGCGCCCGGCTTCGCGTGCGCACCGATGCCGAGCGGAAAGAACGGCATGTACGCAATCCCGCGCTCCGTGCACAGGTCGAGCACCTTCTCCGGCGCTTCGACCTCGGCGTGGGTCATTCGCGCCACCGCGCCGCCGCCGCCGGAGACGCTGTACAGGTTCTGTACCGAGACGATGGGCGTGCGCGTCAGCGCGAACGCGAGCTCGTCGGGGCCCACATTCGACAACCCGATGTGCCGGATCTTCCCCTCGCGCTTCATCTCGATCATCGTGTCGAGGGACTCCGCGAACGGAACCGGTGAGCCCTTGCCCATGTAGCGGAGATGAACGACGTCGAGGGCCTCGCGCCGTAGCTCCCGCAGATCCGTCTCGCACCCTTCGCGCAGCTCTTCCGGACGCAGGAAGGGCGCCCAGCCTTTGTTCGGCAGCCGCTTGCCGCCGAGCTTCGACGCGATGACGAGATCCTTCGGGTACGGATGCAGCGTTTCGGCGATGAGCCGATTGGAGACGTGGGGTCCATAATACCAGGCCGAGTCGATCAAATTCATGCCCAGCGCGACGACGCGCCGGAGGACTTCACGGGCGCGCCCCGGGTCCTCCGGTTCACCCCACACCTCGGGCCCGGGTAACCGCATCGCGCCGAACCCGAAGCGAACGACCTCGAGATCGCCGAGCGGAAGCGTCGAAGGGCCGTGACCGAACGCGGCTGTACTTTGCGTCATGGGAACCTCACACCTGCGTGATCCACTCCGAAAATCGCTGATCCTTGCCCGTCGCGGCGCGCAGGTAGGCGTTGCGGAAGAGCGTCCCGTACGTCCCCTGGCCGGTCTTGTAAGCGACGCCGTCGATCTCGCGGACGGGCGTCACCTCCGCCGCGGTGCCGGTCAAGAAGACTTCGTCGGCGCGGAGCAGCTCCTCGCGCGTGAAAGACCGTATCTCCACCGGGATGTCCAGCGTCCCCGCGAGCTTCAAGATGCAATCGCGCGTGATGCCGGGGACGATCGACGACATCTCGTCGTTCGTGAAGAGCTTGCCCTGGCGCATGAAGAAGACGTTCTCGCCGGTGGCGCTCGCGACGGTGCCGTCGTGATTCAGGAGGATCGCGTCGTCGAACCCGCGATCCAGCGCCTCGTGCGCGGCGAGCACGCTGTTCGCGTAGTGGCCGCTCGCCTTCGCCATGGTGGGCAGCATGGTGTGGTGGAACTTGCGCCACGACGAGACGGTGACGCGGATGCCGTTGCGGAGCGCGTTCTCGCCGAGGAACGAGCCGAGCTCGCGCGCCGCGATGAAGACGCTCACCGGGCACTGCGTCTTCGGCTTCAGATCGATCGGGCCGTAGCCGAAGTAGGCGAGCGGTCGCAGATAGCCGTTCTCGATGCCGTTCTTGCGGGTCACGTCGAGCGCGCCCTTGACCAGATCGTCCGCGGAGAACGGCAGCGTCATCCCGTACAGATGCGCCGACCCGATGAGGCGCTCGATGTGATCGCGGAGACGGAAAATGCGCGGCCCCGGATACACGCGAATGCCCTCGAACACGGCGGTGCCGTAGTGGAGGGCATTCGCATAGTAGTGAACGCCGACCTCGCTCGCCTCGCGGAGGCTCCCTTCCCACCAGACGAAGCGCGCCAGCTTTTGCCCCTTCGGACGCGGCGCCGGGAGCACCTCGTCGATCGGAACGCGGGCGAAGCTCGGCCACTCTTCGAGGGCCGACTCGTAGGTGTCAGACATGGGCTTCCTCCGAGAAGCCGGCGGGGCCGGCTTCTCGCTCATGCGTCCGGACGCTCCTTCACCGCGCGATGCTCCTTCATCCAAGGCATCATCGCGCGGAGCTTCTTGCCCACCGCCTCGATCGGGTGCTGCTCGCCCTTCTTCTCGAGCTCCTTGAAGCGAGGCTTCCCCGCCTTGTGCTCGTTCATCCATTCGTCGGCGAAGCGGCCGGAGGTGATCTCCTCCAGCATCTTCTTCATTTCCTTCTTCGTCTCGGCGTTGACGACGCGCGGCCCGCGCGTGAGATCGCCGTACTCCGCGGTGTTGCTGACCGAGTAGCGCATGTTGCCGATGCCGCCCTCGTAGATGAGGTCGATGATGAGCTTCAGCTCGTGGCAACACTCGAAGTACGCCATCTCCGGCGCGTAGCCCGCTTCGACCAGGGTCTCGTAGCCGGCGGTGATGAGCGCGGTGAGCCCGCCGCAGAGCACGGCCTGCTCACCGAACAGATCCGTCTCCGTCTCTTCGCGGAAGCTCGTCTCGAGAATGCCGGCGCGGCCGCCGCCGATCGCCGAGGCGTAAGCGAGCGCGACGTCGCGCGCTTGCCCCGACGGATCCTGATGGACGGCGATGAGCATCGGTACGCCGCGGCCGTTCGCGTACTCGCGTCGAACCGTGTGTCCCGGCGCCTTCGGCGCGACGAGGAACACGCCCACGTCCTTCGGCGGCACGATCTTCTTGAAATGCAGGCCGAACCCGTGCGCGACGGCGAGGTAGTTGCCCGCTTTCAAGCCGGGCGCGATGTCCTTCGCGTAGATGTCCGGCGCGAGCTCGTCGGGCACGAGCATCATCACGACGTCCGCCCACTTGGCGGCCTCGCTCGGCTCGAGCACCTTCAGGCCTTCGGACTCCGCGCGCGCGCGCGACTTGGAGTCGCTCTTCAGCCCGACGACCACCTCTACGCCGCTGTCCTTCAGGTTCAGCGCGTGCTCGTGCCCCTGGCTGCCGTAGCCGATGATCGCGACCTTCTTCTGGCGGATGAGGCCGACGTTCGCATCCGCATCGTAAAACGCCTTCATGTGACTTCCTTCTTCTAAGCTCGCGCCTCCGCGAGCTCCGGAGCGGCGCGATTGTCTCGAAAAACCGCCCGGGCCTGCCTCGATAGCACCGGACCGCCCGGAGTCGAAGAAGCCTTTCCCTCCTACAATGCGTTCAGGGGTAGAAGGGGCCCTCCCACGGCAGGGCCCCACGACCATGCGGGGGGCTGTAGCGCTCGTCCATGGGCTGAGCTCCGGCACCTTCGCCCGCCCGAGGGCGAGCGGGCGAGGTGCGCCTCACTTGGTCTTCAGTGTAGTGGAGTCGCGGCGGACCAATTGACGCCGTTGAACGTCGCTTCGTCGAAGTCGGCTTTGCCGACGATGAACAGGTCCTCGAGGTTCGTCCCCTGCGTCGCGAGCGCCGTTCGAGCTCCCGGCAGCGCGACGCCGGCGGTGATCGACGTCGGGCCGGTCCAGAGCGGCCCCAAGAGCACGAGCCGATTCACGTCGCCGCCGAAGCCCACGACGAAGACGTCGGGGTTGATCCCGTTCTGGAAGACGGAGATGCCCGCGCCGGCGTTGGTGACGGCCGAGGTATGGATGCTGATCGGCAGGTTCCAGGGCGCGAGACCGGCGGCCCACGCCACCTTCACGATGCCGTCGTTGCCGACGAAGAAGACGTCGAGCTGATTGGGCTGAGTTCCGGTCGCCACCGGCGCTCCGGCGGGCGCGGAAGAAGGCAGCGACAGATTGACCGGGCCCACCCAGGGGGCGAGACCCGTCGCGGATGAACCCTTCAGCGCTCCGTCGTTTCCGATCGCGAAGACGTCGAGCACGCCCGAGCCTTGATAGCCGGTCGCGACGGCCGCGCCCGGAGGAGCGTAGTTGGGCTCGAACGACGTGGGCCCGAACCAGGTCGAGGTCGTCCCCGGGACCCACGCCAGGTAGAGCGAGCCGTCGCTGCCGACGACGAACACGTCTAGCTGCGACGAGTTCTGGATCGCCGCGGCGATCTTCGCGCCCGGCGGCGCGAACGCGGACGCGCCAATCGCGGTGGGTCCCGTCCACGCGCCGTCGTTGGTTTCGTGCACGTAGTAGAGCTTGTGGTCGTTGGCGACGACGAACACGTCGACCTGGTTCGGCGCCTGCAGCGCGGCGGCCACGCCGCCGCCCGGCGGCGCGAAACTGGTGGACGTCAGCGCGACCGGCGGCTGAAACGCGCCGTTGCCCGTCGCGGATCGCCGGTACAGCGCGCCGTCGCCGCCGATCACGAACGCGGACGTCACGTTCGCGCTCTGCCGTATCGCCGCGACCTCGCCCTTGGGCGGCGAGGTCGTGTTGTCGTTGTCGCCGCACGCGGTCGGGAAGCCGTCCCCGTCGGGATCCGGACCGAGGTCGTTGCAGCCCGGGTAGCGATCCCAGATATCCGGGATGTCGTCGTGATCCGTATCTTGCAGCGCGCTCGCGAGAAACTTCGTCGCCGCGGGCGTGAACGACGGCGCGAAGTACGTGTCCATCGGAGTGGAGCCGTTGCTCGTCTGATACTCGGCGATGCCCGCGACGTAGCCGAGGCTCGGGTCGTACGTGTCGCCGGCGGCGGGCGCCGGCAGCGTGGTCGGAGCGAGCCCCTTGGAGCTCGGCCCGGTGCCGAGGAGAACCGGACCGCCGCTGTCGCCCGCGCCGCCGAGGCTCTGCTGCGTGCCGGGCACGTCGTAGCCGGCGGGCGTGCATTGCCAGCCGATCGCCGTCCCGCTTCCGAACGGACACGACGACACCGGCGGAGTCGTGCTCGCGAGATCCGCGCCGCGCAGCACGAGCCCGGTGACGGGATTCGACGTGCTCGAGCCCGAGCACGTCGCGCCCGTTCCCGGATCGTAGCTGGTCGACCACCACGTCGAGACGCCCATGTCTCGACCTTCGGAGCCCACGCCGTAGCCGACCTGAGTGACGATCGGTTTCGTGCCGCCCCAGCCCACGACGCCGGCAAACGAATCGGCGCGCGCGACCAGATGCGCGCCGGCCGGCAGCGAGGCTTTGTCGACGAGCAGCGGCAGCGGCGTCACGCCGGAGGGCGCGTCTTGGTCGATGAGCAGCACCGTGTAATCGAGGGATCGATTCACGTAGTTGATCGAGTTATTGCAATTCGAAGCGCAGCTCGCCCCGACGTCGAGCGGAACCTGGGTCTTGAACTGGATCGCGTTGACGGTGCTGCTGCCCGCGCTGCCCGATTTCCCGTCGCTGCCGAAGAACACGATGGGGACGTTGAACGTCGACGGATCCGAACAACCCGTCGTGTACTGCGAAAGGCAATGCCCGGCGGTCAGCACCGTTCTGCGTCCAATCAAGATACCCGAGCACCCGCCTCCGTTCAGCTGCACGACGCCGCGATGCGCGGTGTCGAGGACGCCGCTGATGAGCGCCTCGCTGCTCGTGCCGACGTTGCCGACGCGCTCGCCCGCAGTCGGTTCCGCGCCGCCGCACCCGACCGTCGCCGCGACGAGCGCCGGCATCGTTGCCATTCCCGCGAGCGCGACGGCGTCTCGCGCGCGAAAGCTCCGCGCCCGCGATCGCCTCTGCCCAGATCCACGACCCAAGGATTGCTTCATGCGCCCGCGCGGGAGCAAGTGTCGTGCCCACACCTCTCACGAGCATCCGTCGAGCTCGATGTGCAATCACCTGCGCATCGACGCTCCCACCGTATAGCAACGTGCACGAACGCGCGGCGCAATAGCAACGTGCACGAACGCGCGGCGCACGCCCCGCGAGCAGCGCGCACCATGCTCGGTTTTTTCGATCTGACCCTCCCACGGCGATGAAGCGACAATGAGGGGGGCTACACGACCGTCAGAGCCCGCGATAGAGCGCCGCGTTTGGAGCGCCACGTTTAGAGCGCCACGTTTAGAGCGTCGCGTTTAGAGCGTCGCGTTTAGAGCGTCGCGTTTGGAGCGTCGCGTTTGGAGCGCCGCGTTTAGAGCGCCGGTCATCGCGTTGTTCAGCTGGGTTGCGCTGAAACATTGCTGTCGCTGCCGGTATCCGTTCGACCGATGCTTTCGGACGCGAGTTCCCGAACTCGTTCGAAGCGTCGAGCTGGACGTGACGAGCGGCCATGACGAGCGCCACGAAGACGCCCAGCCCGCAGCTGACCAGGTGGTCAGTCTCCTAGGGTCCGCAGTGAGTCGCGGTGAGTCGATGGTGCGATCTTCGAAAAAGCTTTCGGACGCGCCCGTGAATGGATGCGCTTGCTGCGGATTCGCTCCGAGCGCAAAGCGGTCCCGTGTCGAAACAAACGAATCAGCCTCGCCCCGTCGCGTTTGCCTCGCCCCTGGCGCGCCTGTTCATCAACGTCGCCGCCGTTGCCGTCATATCGCTGTGCGGGTGCCAGCGCCGCGCGCCCGAGCCGGAGACGCACCCGACGGCGCCGGCGACATCGTCGGAGCCGCCGCCCGCGGCGTTCCTCGCGCCCTCGTCCCCCCACGAGCACCTGACTGCTCCGGCGGCGGAGTCGGCGAAAGGACAACTCAAGTGGTCGGATCCTCCGGGCTGGACCCGGCTGTCCCAGTCGTCTCCGATGCGCCTCGCGACGTATCGCGTCCCTCACGCCGGCGCGGACAAGGACGACGGCGAGCTCGCGGTCTTCCATTTCGGCGGCGGTCAGGGCGGCGACGTGGAGGCCAACCTGAAGCGCTGGGAGAATCAATTCAGCGACAAGAAGGGCGAGCCGAAGAGGACGGACCGCACCGTCAACGGCCTCAAGGCGCACGTGCTCGAAGTCGACAGCGGGACGTACGCGGCCATGGCGATGATGCCCGGTCAGTCGTCGACGCCCAAGAGCGACTACGGAATGCTCGCCGCGGTCGTCGAAACGCCGCTCGGCCCTTACTTCTTCAAGCTGACCGGCCCGTCGAAGACGGTGAAGGCGCAAAAGGACGCCTACATGACGCTGCTCGACAGCGTGAAGGTCGAAGGCTAGCTCGGGCGCATCCGCGACTGCCGGCCCCGAATGCCCAATTTTCCGTTCTGCGAGACCGGCACTCGCGACCTGGCGGTGTAGGTCGAATCGGACTCGAACCACGTCCGGATATACGCTCCGACAACGTGAGCGCACAGAGCCAGGCCACTGCCGCGTGACGGCGTGTTCCCCTCTGCTCGACCCGTCTGCGGGGCGAGCTTTGGGGGGAACCGGCCGCCCGCAGCGCGAAGCGCGAGGACGGACGATGGGGGGCAACTCACCGTAGCCCCCCTCCTCCTATTTTCATGGCAGTGCGAAGAGTCACATCTTCGAAATCGATCGCACCTCGACGCCGCCGTTTGCGGAGGCGCGCCAGTACACCTTCGACGGCCCGACGGCGAGGGTGCCGAAGATCGGCGAGTCGGCGATGAGCTGGCCTGCGACCTGGCCGGTTGCGTTCGTGTAGAACACGCCGCCGGACGTGCCGCCCGAGACGAGGTAGTAGACGAAGTCCCCGTCGGGGACGAGGGTGTTGGCGCCCGGCGTGGCCTTCGCCAGCGCGGGCACCGGCGCCGGGCCGAGGGAGGCGTGCCAAATGTCGGTGCTCTTCAGCCAGTACGCGACGCCGCCGCTCACCACGACGCTCGACGCGGGCGCGTTGTCGAGCGAGGTGAACGGAGCCGAGCCGCCCGCGATCGGCGCGCTATCCAGGCCGTCGCTCGCGGTGAAGTAGAGCCTGGTCGCGTCGAAGGCGAAGCTGCTGAGGCCGGTGACGCCGCTGACGAGCGCCGTCGGGGTGCCGCCCGCGACGCCGACGCGGTTGATGGCGGTGCCCTCCACCCAGTACACGTACGTGCCGTCCGTCTGCAACGTGGACACGCTGAGCGTGGTGGTGGCGACTTGCGCTCCGGCCTGCGACGTCTGACTCTTCGGCGCACGCTCAATCTGCGCGGCGTTGCCGTCGGACCAGTACACGTACGTCGCGTCGGTCGTCATGGTGGTCGGGGTGCCGGCCGTCACGACGGTGGTCTCCGTGCCGCCCGCGAGCGGGATCTTCGAGATGCCTTGGTTCTTGCAATGGCCGATGAACAGGTCCGTGCCGTCGGTGACCAGCCCGCAGATCGTCGGACCCGAGGTGACTACCGTGTAAGCCGGGCCGCCACCGGAGCCGCCGCTCGCGCCGTCGCCTCCCGATCCCGTGGCGCCGCCGGAGCCTGTTCCCGCGCCTTCGCCTTGAGTGCCGCCCGAGCTTCCCGACGCACCGCCGGAGCCTGTCGCCGCGCCGGTTCCGGTTCCCTGGGTACCGCCAGAGCCCGATCCCGCGCCTTCGCCTTGAGTGCCGCCGGAGCCCGATCCTGCGCCTTCGCCTTGAGTGCCGCCCGAGCTTCCCGATGCACCGCCGGAGCCGGTCGTTGCGCCGGAGCCGGTCGCCGCGCCGGAGCCTTGAGCGCCGCCGGAGCTTCCCGATGCGCCGGAGCTTCCCGACGCGCCGCCGGAGCCGGTCGTTGCGCCGGTTCCGGTTCCCTGGGTGCCGCCGGAGCCTGTTGTCGCGCCCGAGCTTCCGGACGCGCCGGAGCTTCCCGACGCGCCGCCCGCGCTTCCCGACGCGCCGCCCGCGCCGGCGTCCGTCGATGCAGCGGCGACGATGGAGAGCTCGAGCGCGCTGCTCGTGCCCCCGCCGGGCTGCGGATTCACTACGGTGATCGCGGCCGTTCCTGTGGATGCGATGAGGGAGTCGGGGATCTTCGCCGACAGACGGTTCGCGGCGACGTAGGTCGTCGAGAGCGCGGTCTGCCCGAAGTAGATCGTCGAGCCCTCTACGAACCCGCCGCCGTTCGCGGTGACGCTCTCGCCGCTGGATCCGGCCACGACTCGGGTCGGACTGATCGACGACAGCGTCGGGGCCGCGTTCACGGTGCCCACCGTGAGGGTCTGCGCGCCGCTGTAGCCGCCGCCCGGCGCCGGATTGAACACCGTGATGCTCAGGGTGCCGTCCGAAGCGAGCAGCGACTCGGGGACGACGGCGGCGAGCTCCGTCGCGCTCACGAAGGTCGTGGCGAGCCCCTGACCGCCGTCGCCGCCGACCACGACGAGCGAGCTGTCCAAGAACGATTGTCCGAAGACGCTGATCTGCGTGTCGGTGGAGCCGGTGGGCAGATGGTCCGGGCTCAGGGACGTGAGCGACGGAACCGGGTTCTGCGGCGCGGCGTCCACCGTGAACGTCACGCGCCCGCTGCTGCCGCCACCGGGCGCCGGATTGATCACGACGAGCGCGTGCTTACCGGGCGAGGTGAGCAGCTTCGACGGGATCGTCGCCGTCATTTTCGACGACGACGAGACCGTGCCGCCGATGTCCGTCGAGTCGAGCTCGGCGTGCGCGCCCGAGACGAACTGACCGCCGGTGAGCTTGACGGCCGTGTCCGCCGATCCCTCCTGGACGTGCGTGGGCGACACGGAGCTCAGCGTCGGGACCGGATTCGGCGGCGGACCCTGGATGGTGAGCCCGAAGATCCGCTCGAGCCGGTGCGCCGCCGAGTCGGTCACGCGCACCGGCAACGAGAAGGCGCCGGCGGCGGTCGGAGTGCCGGAGAGGACGCCCGCGCCGGAGAGCTCGAGCCCCGCCGGCGCTCCCATATTGGGGATTGTCCAGGTGTAAGGCGACGCGCCGCCCGCGACGGCGAAGGTGAGCGGACCGTACGCGGTTCCCACCTGTCCGTCCGGGAGCGGCGAGGCCGTCTTGATGAACAGAGGGTTCGGGTTCGACGGGAACACCGGCGCGACGACGCTGAAGTGCACGGTCTCGGCGGTCAGCGTTCGAGCGGTGAGGTCCACGGTGGTGTCGAGCGCGGCGAAGTCCGAGCTGCCCTTCGGCGCGATGACGATCACCGCGGAGTCCGCGCTCGCCCCGGCGGGCACGCGCGTGGGGTCGAAGGGCACCACGATCTTCACGGGCACGAGGAACTGCTCCCCTTCCGGTCCGAGCTCGAAGGCCTGACCGAGCGCGCTGCCGCCGAGCGCCGACGCATCGGCGGGAGCGACGCCCGTCATCGTGAGCTCCACCGGGGACGAGAGCGCTCCGGCGGGGACCTCGATCTTCGCGCCGGTGGAGTGCGTGACGGTGCCGCCCGTCGCTCCCACCATCTGCGACACGGGCGCCGCGACAACCGAGATTGTCGCTTCGGTATGCCCGCCGCCGTCGTCGCTGGAGCCCGCGTCGTCTTGCCGCCCGGGGTGGCCGCCGCCTGGCCCGTTCGTGCTGTCCGAGCCACATCCAGGGGCGGAAACGACCAGGGTCGGGATGCCCATGATGAGCGCGGCGGCCCAGATGGCGCGAGATCCAATGAAGCGTGTCGGTGGCGATCTGAACATCGAGTCTCCCTCAGTTTGATCCGCGACCGTGGCACGGCGCGCCGCACGCGGGTATCGCATGAACATGCGATTGACACGCCTGTCCGGAGCGGCGTGCCCGCGTTCGTCTTTTCGTGAACTCACTCCGGCGACGTCGGTCGCATCGACGTCGTCTCGAAGACGAACACCACCGCGCCGCCCATCGGAACACCTCGAGTGTTCCGGGCGACGATCACGATGACGAGCGACGCCGAGGACGCTCGGCGAATCGCTTCTGCGAGCGCGTCAGCCCGTCGCGCTGAGCGGCCCTGCGCTGTCGGCGGCCGTGTCCGTCTCGGCAGCGGGCTTCGCGATCGCGATGGGCGCCGAGCGGACCATGTCGCGGATCCCGAGGGGGCGCAGGCGCTCGAGGAAGCTGTCGATCTGATCCGGCGTCGCGGCGAGCTCCACGGTGAAGCCGCCCGAGTAGTGCGAGAGCACGCGCGCGCCGGTGAGACGCAATACGCGCTCGAGCTCTTCCTCGCCCTTCGTTCCCGCCGCGCGCACGTTCACGACGCAGAGCTCGCGCTCGACGTGCGGCGTCGCGGCCATGTCGTTCACCTTCCGCACGCGGAGCAGCTTGTTCACCTGCTTGATGATCTGCTCGATGACCGTGTCGTCGCCGCGGGTGACGAGCAGCACGCGGGACATGCCCGGTTCGAGCGTCCGGTTCGCCGTGACCGCGTCGATGTTGAAGCCGCGCCCGGAGAACAAGCCCACGATGCGCGCCAGCTCGCCGAACCGATCTTCGACGAGGATACTGAGGACGTGACGGTTCGAGTTGCTCATGGTTCGTCCTCGCGGATCACGCGAGCTCCCGCGGTTCGGGCGACGGCGAGTCGACCATGGGGTCTTCCTGGATCTCGTAGTGCGCGGCGCCGGCGGGCATCATCGGATACACGTTGGCTTCCTTGCTGACGATGATGTCCATCACGACGGTGCCCTTCGTCGTGAGCCCCTTCTCGAGCACCGCGCGCACCTCGCTCGGCTTTTCCGCGCGCAGCCCCGTCGCGCCGTACGCTTCGGCGATCTTCACGAAGTCGGGGAAGTATTTCATGCCGACCTCCGAGTAGCGGCGCGAGTAGAAGAGCTCCTGCCACTGCCGCACCATGCCGAGGAAGTTGTTGTTCAGGATGATGATCTTGACGTTCAGGCCCTCGTGCACGCACGTCGCGAGCTCCTGGATGCACATCTGGAACGAGCCGTCGCCGGAGATGCAGAGCACCGTCTCGCCCGGGTGCCCCATCGCGGCGCCCATCGCCGCGGGCAAGCCGTAGCCCATCGTGCCGAGGCCGCCGGAGGTGAGCCACTTCCGCGGGCTGTCGGCGGGGTAGTACTGCGCGGCCCACATCTGATGCTGCCCGACGTCCGTCGAACAGATGTAGCGGCCCTTGGTGAGGTCCGCGAGCTCGACCAGCACCCGCTGCGGCATGATCGCGTCGCCCTTCTCGCGGAAGCGCAGAGGATGATCCTTTTGCAGCTCGCGCAAGCGCGCCCACCACGAAGCGCGCTCCGGCGGCGGACCCGGCGGCAGCGCGTCGATGAGCTGCCGGGTGACGACCCTCGCGTCGCCCACGATGGGCAGATCCACCTTGACGCTCTTGTTGACGCTCGACGGATCCACGTCGACGTGGATCTTCTGCGCCTTGCGCGCGAAATGTTCGACCGCGCCGGTGACGCGATCGTCGAAGCGCGCGCCGATGTTGATGATGAGCTCGGCCTCGTGCATCGCGATGTTCGCGGTGTACGTGCCGTGCATGCCGAGCATGCCGAGCGACTGCGGATGCCCGGGCGGAAACG
This sequence comes from Polyangiaceae bacterium, assembly GCA_035547195.1. Taxonomy (GTDB): domain Bacteria; phylum Myxococcota_A; class Polyangia; order Polyangiales; family Polyangiaceae; genus DASZVB01. The sequence continues at coordinate 111,026 of DASZVB010000040.1, read as the reverse complement.
AACCGAGCGCCATCAAGGTCGGCGTCACGGGCAGGTTCAGCCGCTCCGCGAGCTCGAGGATCTCCGGAGCGGCGCCGGCGTTCACCACGCCGCCGCCGATGTAGAGCACCGCCTTTTCGGTCTTCTGGATGAGGTCGATGGCCTTCTTGACCTGGAGCGGGTGGCCCTTCACCGTCGGCTTGTACGACGGGATATCGACGGACTCCGGCCACAGGAACGGATACTCGTTGGCGGTGACGTCCTTCGGGATGTCGACGAGCACCGGACCCGGACGCCCGCTGCGGGCGATGTAGAAGGCCTCCTTGATCGTCTCGGCGAGGTCCTTCACGTCCTTGACGAGGTAGTTGTACTTTGTGCACGGCCGGGTGATGCCGACGATGTCCGCTTCCTGAAAGGCGTCGTTGCCGATGAACTTCGTCGCGACCTGGCCGGTGATGGCGACGATGGGCGTCGAGTCCATCATCGCGTTGGTGAGACCGGTCACCAGGTTCGTCGCGCCCGGGCCGCTCGTCGCCATGCACACGCCGACCTTCCCCGTCGAGCGCGCGTAGCCTTCCGCGGCGTGCGCCGCGCCCTGTTCGTGTCGAACGAGGATGTGCGAGATGCGCGAGCTCTGCTTGTGGAGCTCGTCGTAGACGTGGAGGATCGCGCCGCCGGGGTAGCCGAAGAGGATGTCGACGCCTTCCTGGATGAGGCTCTCGACCACGATGCGAGCGCCGCGCATGACCTCGCCTACCGGCGCTACCGGGCGCGGGGTCGTCCTGCGGCCGCTGCTCTCCGGCGCGTCCGCTTGGGGTCGTGGACTCGGTGCGTTGCTCATTGCTCGAATGCTCGACATACGTGGTCTCCCATTTCACTCGTGGTCACCTTGCCGCCCAGGTCCGGCGTTCGGTGACCGTCCTGCAAAACTTTGTCGATCGCGCGCTCGACGCGATCCGCCTCGTCGGGCATCCCGAGCGAGGAGCGCAGCATCATCGCGACCGAAGCGATGGTGCCGAGCGGGTTGGCGATGCCCTTGCCCGCGATGTCCGGCGCGGAGCCGTGGATCGGCTCGTACAGACCCGGGCCGTCGCCGAGGCTCGCGCTCGGCAATAGGCCGATGGATCCGGCGAGCACCGACGCCTCGTCCGTGAGGATGTCGCCGAACAGGTTGGACGTGACGACGACGTCGAAGCGCGACGGCTTCTTGATGAGGTCCATCGCGCAGGAGTCGACGTACTGATGCTCGAGCTTCACGTCGGGGTAGAGCTTGCCCATCTCGGTGACGACACGCCGCCACAGCTGCGACGTCTCGAGGACGTTCGCCTTATCGACGGAAGTGACGAGCTTCCTTCGCTTGCGGGCCATCTCGAAGGCGATCTTCGTGACGCGCTCCACCTCCGAAACGCTGTACGTCATCGTGTTGAAGCCGCGGGTGCCTTCCGCGTCGAAGCCGCGCGGCTCGCCGAAATACACGTCGCCGAGCAGCTCGCGCACGACGACGACGTCCGTGCCGCGCACGATCTCTTCCTTCAAGGGAGACGAGTTCGAAAGCACCGGAATGGCGCGCACCGGGCGCAGATTCGCGTAGACGCCGAGCGCCTTGCGCAGATCGAGCAGGCCCTTCTCCGGACGCCTGTCGCCCGGCTGCCCGTCGTACTTGGGCAACCCGACGGCCCCGAGCAGCACCGCGTTCACGCCGTCGAGCGCGCGCCGCGTCTCGTCCGGAAGCGCGGGCAAGCCCCGGTCGAGCGCGCAGCCGCCGAGCAGCATCTCGACGACCTCGAGCTTCTTCTTCGCGCGTTTGCAGGCGAGCTCGAGCACACGCACGCCCTGCCGGCACACCTCCGGGCCGATCCCGTCGCCGGGGAGTGAAACGACGCGCACCGAATCAGTCATATTCGCCCTTCTTCTTGCTGCCGCGGAACGAGCTGCGGCGCTCGATCGGTGACCTCGACGGACTGCGGCGGGAGAACCTTCTCGGTGACCGCGAGGAACTTGTTGATGGCCGAGAGATACGCCATGACGCTCGCCTCGACGATGTCGGGGTTCACGGCGCGTCCGGTGAATTCTTTGCCGCCGATGACGACCCGCAGCGCGACCTCGCCGAGCGCGTCGCGGCCCTCGCCGACGGCGCGGATCTCGAAATTCACCACGCGACCCGGATATCCCGTGATCTGGTCGATGGCGATGCACGACGCTTCCACGGGTCCGTTGCCGAGCGCCGCGGCGGCGTAGAGGCGGCCGTCGCGCTGCAGCTGGACGGTCGCCGACGCGGGTTTCACCGAGCCGGTCATCGCCTGCACCAGGTTCAGCTGGTACGGCGGCGCCGCTTGCGGGCGGTTGTCGAGCGCGATGGCGATGAGCCCATCGTCGTCGAGCGGCTGACCGCTTTCACACGCCTTCAAGAACCGGTCGTAGACGTGGTTCAGCGCCGCTCCAGTGAGCGGATGTCCGAGATCCGCGAGGCGCGCGGCGAGCGCGCGCCGCCCCGAGTGGCGGCCGAGCACGATCTGCGTCGGAGGCGCGCCGACGGACTCCGGCGTCATGATCTCGTAGGTGCGGCGATCCTTCAGCATGCCTTGCTGGTGCACGCCGGATTCGTGCGCGAAGGCGTTGCGTCCGACGATGGCCTTGTTGCGCTGCACGCCGTTGCCCGTCAGCGCCGACAAGATCTGGCTCGTCTCGTAGATCTGTTCGGAGACGATGCCGGTCTCGTAGGGCAGCACGTCGCGCCGCACCCTAAGCGCCATCACCAGCTCTTCCATCGACGCGTTGCCGGCGCGCTCGCCGATGCCGTTGATGGTGCACTCGACCTGGCGCGCGCCGCCTTCGATGGCCGCGAGCGAATTCGCCACGGCGAGGCCGAGATCGTTGTGACAGTGCGTGGAGAGCGTCACCCTCTCGATCCCGCGGATCTTGGCGCGGAGCAGCTCGAAGCGCGCGCGGTACTCGGACGGAGTGGTGTAGCCGACGGTGTCGGGGATGTTGACGACCTTCACGCCCTCGTCGACGACCGCCTGCACGGTGCGGAGCAAGAAGTCTTCGCGCGTGCGCGTCGCGTCCTCGGGGCTGAACTCCACCTCGGGGAAGAGCTTCACCGCGAGCCGCGCCGAGCGCACCATCAGCTCGAGCGCCTGCTCTTCGTTGAGTCCGGTCTTCGCGTCGAGGTGGAGCTGGCTCGTACCGAAGAAGATGTGGAGCCGCGGGTGCTCCGCCGGCTCGAGCGCGCGCGCGCACGCTTCGATGTCGCCGTCCACGCAGCGCGCCAGCGCCGCGATCGTCGGGCGCCTCACTTCGCGGCAGATGGCGCGCACGCCTTGCAGATCTTCCTCGCTGGCCGCGGGAAAGCCGGCTTCGATCACGTCCACGCCGAGCCGCTCCAGCTGGCGCGCCAGGACGAGCTTCTGGCTGGCCGTCATGCCATAGCCGGGCGACTGCTCGCCGTCCCGGAGGGTAGTGTCGAAGATTCGGATTCGCTCCATGACCTATGAACCCGGGAGGGGAAGGTGCCTGTGGGAAGACACCTCTAGTCGTCCCCTCCGGAGACTCCCGGAAGGCCGACGCATTCGTGCAGAATTTCCGCCGGATCGAAGCCTCGCGCTTGCCCGAGAGCCGGCGTCGGGCGGCGCGACGTCGCGGAGCAGCGGTGCTCGCGAACGCCTCTCTATGGTAGCGGCCGCGCCTTCGAGCAAGCAAGTTGAGGTTTGACCAGTTAGGACCGCGATCACTGATTGTTCGTATAGTGCAGTCAACAGTTGGACCGCGAAGTGGGCTTCGCCGTACCGTGCTCGGATCGTGGTCTCTTTGCGGCTGGTCGCCGCGCTGCTGTGGGGTTCGGGGTTCTGCGCGCTCTTCTATCAGACGGCGTGGCAGCGCCTGTTCCGGCTGTCGTTCGGCGCGAGCACCGCGGCGTCTGCCGCCGTTCTGGCGATCTTTCTCGGCGGGCTCGGCGCCGGTGCGCTCGCGCTCGGGCGGCGCGCGCAGCAGCACGAACGGCCGCTATTTTTCTACGGCAACCTCGAGCTCGGTGTCGCGCTCGCCGCCGCTCTGTCTCCCTTCGTCGAAGGCGTGCTCGGGCGCGTGTACCTCGCGCTCGGCGGTGTGACGGTCCTGGGTCAGGCCGGCGCGACCGTCGTGCGCTTGTTGATCACCGCGGTCGTCATCGGGCCCGCCGCATTTCTGATGGGGGGAACCCTTCCCGCCGCGGCGCGCGCGGTGGAATCCGACGGCGACCGGGCGCGCGCGCGGCTAGCGCTGCTCTACGGGATGAACACGCTCGGCGCGGTGACGGGCGCGCTGATCGGCACGTTCTTCCTGTTCGAGCTCTTCGGCGTGCGGCTGTCGCTGTTCGCGGCCGTCCTCGTCAACGCGCTCGTCGGCATGGTGGCGCGCTCGGTGGGCCGCGGCGCGGAGCTCGTCCGCGAGCCGAAGGCGCCCGAAGGTCCGTCGTCCGCCCGCGGGCGCTCCTTCGCCGTGCTCGGCGCGCTCGTCGCCGGATTCGTGGGCTTCGCCTTTCTCTTGCTGGAGATCGTCTGGTATCGGCTGCTCGCGCCGATCCTCGGCGGCACGACGTACACGTTCGGCCTCGTGCTCGCCGTGGCCCTCGCGGGCATCGGGCTCGGCGGATATCTGTATTCACTGCGCGACGCAGAGCGTCGCGTCACGCCGTCGGATCTCGCCGTCGTCACGGCGCTCGAAGGCGTGTTCGTCGCGCTCCCCATCGCGCTCGGCGATCGCGTCGCGTTCTACGCGATCCTCACGCGTCCGATCTCGAGCCTCGGCTTCCCCGCGCTGGTGTTCGCGTGGTTCACGATCACGCTGGTCGTCGTATTCCCGGCGGCGCTCGTCTCCGGATATCAGTTCCCGATGCTCTTCGCGCTGCTCGGCTCGGGCCGCGAGCGCGTCGCGCGTCACGTCGGCGTCGTCTACGCCTTCAACACCGCGGGGGCGCTGGCCGGCTCGCTCCTCGGCGGGTTCGTGCTCCTTCCACGGCTCACGGCCGTCGGCGCCTACCGGCTCGTCGCTTTCGTGCTGCTCGGGCTGGCGGTCGTCTCGGTCGGCTTCGAGTGGGCGCGCCGAAACGAGGAGTCGCGTGACGTGGCGAGAGACGCCGTCGCGCCGCGCGCTGCCCGGAGCGCCGCCGCGTTCGCGCTCGTCGTGGTCGGAGCCGTGCTGGCGACGCGTTCCGGTCCGAGCGCCGTCTTCCGTCATCTGCCCATCGGCGCCGGTCGCGTCGAGTTCGCGGCGCGCACCACGAACCAACTGCGCGCGTTCGTGGTCCGGCAAAACCAAAATGTGCTGTGGCAAGCCGACGGCGTCGAAACGACGGTCGCGCTGACACGCGACGAACAGCTCTCGTTCCTCGTCGACGGTAAATGCGACGGAGCGGTCTACGCCGATCGCGGGACGCAGGCCGGCGCCGGTCTCATCGCGGCGCTCATGCACCCCGCGCCCCAATCGAGCCTCGTCATCGGGCTCGGCACCGGGATGACGGCGGGGTTTCTCTCGGCCATCCCCGGCATGGAGCGCGTCGACGTGGCGGAGATGGAACCTTCCATCTTGCACGTCGCACGGGTCGCCGCGAAGGCGAACTACGGCGTCCTCGAGCGGCCGAACGTCGTCGTGCACCTCGGCGACGGCCGCGAGCTCGTGCTGTCGGCGAAGCGCCGTTACGACGTGATCGCCAGCGAGCCCAGCAATCCATACCGGGCCGGCGTCGCGTCGCTGTACACGAAGGAGTTCTACGAAGCCGTCGCCGAGCACTTGGAAGAAGGCGGCGTGTTCCTCCAGTGGGTGCAAGGCTACGAGACGGACACGCGCACGGTGCAAACGGTCGCGCGGACGCTGTCGAGCGTGCTGCCGAGCCTGGACGCCTGGCAGACGGAGGCGGGCGACATCGTGTTCATCGCCGGACGCAAGCACCGAGTGCTCGACGTCGGACGGCTCCGCCGCAGGATCGCCGAGGAGCCCTTCCGGACCGCGCTCCCGCGCACGCTGCTCGTTCAGGACCTCGAAGGCCTGCTCGGGCGCTATCTCGCGAGCGAAACCCTCGTCGCCGAGATCGCCCGCGAGCCGTCGGCCGAGACGAACACCGACGACCGGAACGTCATCGAGTACGCGTTCGCGCGGAGCGTCGGCAACACGCGCGCGAACCTCGCCGATAGCCTCGTGCTCCGGGCGATCAAGACTCATCAGGACCGGCCGGACGTCGTCGGGGTCGTGGACTGGGAACGCGTGGCGTCGCTCCGTCCACGCGCGTGGTCGATTGCGAACGACGTCGCCCCGCGGCTGCCGATGCCGACGGACGCGGCGCGGGCACGCGCCGCCGCGATCACCGCAGGGTGTCGAGGGGACGTCTCCGGCGTCCTTTCGACCTGGGGCTCGGTGCCGCATCCGGTCGAACCGCGCGACGACATCGAACGGTGGGTACTCGGGCTAGCGTTCGCCGACGCGAACGACGCACGGGCGACGGACTACGCCGACCGCCTCGCGGCCGACGGCTTCCTGGCGGAGCCGCACGTGCTCCGCGCCCGCAAGGCCATCGCCGCGGGCGACGCGGCCACGGCGCAAGCCGAGGCGGACGCGAGCATCGTCGCCATGCGAAACACGCCGTTTCCGCTGTGCGGCGGCGTCGAAGCCGTGCTCTCGCTCGCCACGAAGCTCGGCGCGGCGCACCCCGAGTACCGCGCTCGCGCCGCGCTGGAGCTCCTCGACGCGCCGTTCGCGGCGTACATCGGCGACGACCCGCGCCGGGGACTCGCCGAAAAGCTCGCCGCGACCTCCGGCGACGCGGCGCTCTGCGTGAAGGCCATGGGCCGGCACGTCGCGGAGCCTACGTGGGAAGAAGCGTTCCTGGTGCAGCGGCTTCAATGTCTGGCCGCCGCCGGCAGGCCGGAGGCCGAACGCGCGGCCAACGATCTCCTGGAGTTTCGCGCGTCTACAGCCGGCACCTTCGATCCCGACCCGGGCCACTGACGGCAATTCTTGTGCTCCAGCACAAATTGCCCTTGCGAGTTAGTTGCCATAGGTTAATTATCTGCGCATGCCCACTGCTCGCGCGCAAACCGAGGCCCGCGGCGCGCCCAAGGAGACCGCGAGCGTCGCCGACGCACACGCGGCGATCGAGTGCCTCGGACGCCTCGCGGCGCTGTACCAGGAGCGGCGGGAGCAGCTCGCCGCCAGCGTGAAGCTCTCGGACCAGCAGTGGGGAGTGCTGGAAGAGATCGCGACCGAGCATTTCATGCCCAGCCTCTTCGCGCGCCGTCGCGACAGCTCGCCCGCCGCGGTCTCCAAGATCCTGCGGCAGCTCGTCGACAAGGGTCTCGTCGTCGCCACGATCGCGAAGGTCGACGCGCGCCAGCGCAAGTATGCGCTCACGGCGAAGGGCAAGCGCACCCTGGAGCTGCTGCGCGAGAGCCGCGAGGCGGCGATCCGCGACGTGTGGCTCGGGATGGACGCCGCCGGGATGCGGGCGTTCACGGGTTTCGGCAAGCAGCTCATCGAGCGGCTCGAGCAGTACGCCGCAGCCGCTCCGCACAAGGAGTAACTCGGGCTATGGGCAAGACACTCTACGAAAAAGTCTTCGACGCGCACACCGTGGCAAAGCTCCCCTCGGGCCAGCTCCAGCTCTTGATGGGCCTTCACCTCGTTCACGAGGTCACGTCGCCGCAGGCCTTCAGCATGCTCGAGCAACGCGGCCTGTCCGTGCTCTTTCCGGATCGCACCTTCGCGACGGTCGACCACATCATCCCGACGAAGAGCCAGCTGCGTCCGTTTTCGGACTCTCTCGCCGAGGAGATGATGACCGCGCTCGAGCGCAACGTGAAGAAGCACGGCATCCGCTACTTCTCGGTCGACAAGGGGGAGCAGGGCATCGTCCACGTCGTCGGTCCGGAGCAGGGGCTCACGCAGCCGGGCATGACCATCTGCTGCGGCGATTCGCACACCTCGACGCACGGCGCGTTCGGCGCGATCGCGTTCGGCATCGGCACTTCGCAGGTGCGCGACGTGCTCGCGACGCAGACGCTGGCGATGGACAAGCTGAAGGTGCGGCGCGTCCAGATCGACGGCAAGCTCGGCCCGGGCGTGTACGCGAAGGACGTCACGCTGCACGTCATCAACGTGCTCGGCGTGAACGGCGGCGTCGGCTACGCCTACGAGTACGCCGGCGAGGTCATCGACGCGATGACCATGGACGAGCGCATGACCGTCTGCAACATGAGCATCGAAGGCGGCGCGCGCTGCGGCTACGTCAACCCGGACCAGACGACGTACGAATACCTGAAAGGGCGCCCCCTCTCGCCGAAGGGACCGGCGTGGGATCGGGCGGTTCGCTACTGGGAATCGGTGAAGAGCGACGCCGACGCGCGGTACGACGACGTGGTGAAGATTCGCGGCGAGGACATCGAGCCCGTCGTGACCTGGGGCATCAACCCGGGGCAATCCATCGGCGTGAACGGCAGCATCCCGAAGCCCGGCGACTTCGCGGAGAACGAGCGCGGGGCCGCTGAAGAAGCGTACGCCTACATGGCGCTCGAGCCCGGGCAGAAAATCCGCGGGACGAAGATCGACGTCGCCTTCATCGGCAGCTGCACCAACGGACGCCTCTCCGATTTCGAAGAGGTGCTGGGCCTCATCCGCGACAAGGGCCTGAAGGTCAAGCCGCACGTCCGCGCGCTGGTCGTGCCCGGATCGCAGGCGGTGCGCCGGGCGATGATCGAGAAGGGCTACGACCGCATCTTCACCGAGGCGGGGTTCGAGTTCCGCGAAGCCGGTTGCTCGATGTGCCTGGCCATGAACCCGGACAAGCTGAAGGGACGCGAAGTGTGCGCGTCTTCTTCGAACCGCAACTTCAAAGGCCGCCAGGGCTCTCCGACCGGTCGCACGCTGCTGATGAGCCCGGCGATGGTCGCCGCGGCCGCCATCGCCGGCGAAGTCACCGACGCCCGCGAGCTCTTCGGCATCGCCTCCGCCTGAAAGGACGACAAGACCATGGAAGACTCGAAGCGCATCGTCATCTCGGGCCGCGGCGTCCCCGTTCGCGGCAACGACATCGACACCGATCGCATCATCCCCGCGCGGTTCCTGAAGACCGTCGTCTTCGAGGGCCTCGGCGAGCACGCCTTCGAAGACGATCGCGGCCAGCTGCGCGAAGCCGGCAAGGTGCACCCGTTCGACGATCCGAAGTACCAGGGCGCGCGCGTCCTCTTCGTGAACAAGAACTTCGGTTGCGGTTCCTCGCGCGAGCACGCGCCGCAGGCCCTCGTGCGCTGGGGGAAAGGCATCGCCGCGATCGTCGGTGAATCATTCGCGGAGATCTTTTTCGGCAACTGCGTGTCGCTCGGGCTCCCCTGCGTCACCGTGGACGCCAAGACCGCGGAAGCCTTGCAGGGAGCCGTGGAGAAGGACCCCGGCATCGAGGTCCGCGTGGATCTCGCAAAGAAAGCCGTGACCGCCGGGGCGAGCTCCTACCCCTTCACGATGCCCGACGGCGCGCGCGCTCAGCTCATGGAAGGCCGCTGGGATTCCACCGCGGAGCTCGTCGCCAACCGCGAACGGATCCAGGCGACGGCCGCGCGGATTCCGTACTTCAACGGGTTCGCGTGAGCCTTGGCGTAAACCGCGTGAGCTCTCGCGCGAATGCGACGCGCAGGTAAGACATACGTCTTATCTAGTCGTGACACGTCCCTGACACGGCCGGCCGTACATTGACCCCGTGCAAAGTACGGAAATCCTTCCCGTCGTTCCGCTGACCGCCGCTGCGCCGCGCGCCAAGGGCCGTGGTCGTATCGACTGGGTCGGCTCGTTGCCGTTTTTCGCCGTTCACGTGGCGGCGGTCGTCGGCGTCGCGCTCCTCGGCTGGTCGTGGTCCGGGTTCGCGCTCGCCGTCGGCTTGTACTACCTGCGGATGTTCGGCGTCACGGGCGGCTACCACCGTTACTTCTCGCACCGTTCTTTCCGTACCAGCCGCGCTTTCCAGCTCGTCCTCGCGTTGCTCGCGATGACCAGCGTGCAGAAGGGCGTCCTCTGGTGGGCCTCGCACCACCGCGTCCACCACAAGCTCTCGGACCAGCCCGGCGACGTCCACTCGGTCCTTCACGACGGCTTCCTGTGGAGCCACGTCGGCTGGATCCTCTCGTACGATCACCAAAAGACGGACGGCGAGCGCGTTCGCGATCTCGAAAAGTTTCCCGAGCTCCGTTTCTTGAACCGCTGGTACTTCTTGCCGGCCATCGGCTTCGGTGTGCTCACGTTCGTGCTCGGCTCGTGGTGGGGGCTCGTCTGGGGCTTCCTCGTCTCCACGACCCTGCTCTGGCACGGCACCTTCACGATCAACTCGCTCTCCCACATGATCGGCCGACGCCGCTACGCGACGACCGACAACAGCCGCAACAACCTCGCGCTCGCCCTCATCACCATGGGCGAGGGTTGGCACAACAATCACCACTACTACCAGCGAGCCACGAACCAGGGCTTCTTCTGGTGGGAGATCGATCTGACGTACTACGTGCTGCGATTGCTCCAGGCGGTGGGTCTCGTGTGGGATCTACATCGACCGCCGCAGCACGTGATCGAAGGCAATCGCGTCTGAGCGCTCTCGGCGCGCCGTTCATCCCGTGTCGTCCGGCGCATCCGGATGCTGACAGATCGACGCGCGTCCGAGCGGACCCTTTATCTCGTAACGGAGGGCGCCGCACTGACATCCGCCGGTCATCGCCGGTGTTTGCATACGCGCAGTTTATAGGCGTGCGTCGCAACGGCTGTCGAAGAACGTATTGTTGGATGGGTGCCCGCGAAGCACCTTGACTGCTCAAGGTTCGATTGGAACAGCACGTAATCGTTGCTCGATATTTTTGACCTTGGCGGGTCAAGGTTGCGCGTCCAGGTAGCGCGCGTCGCATGTAGCGCGCGTCGCGTTCGCGAATGACGGATATCCGGAGCGACCGGGATTGTGCCGTCGCGCGCGATGCTCCAGAGCCGTGCGGACAGCGCTGCCATCCCCCCTGTGTCAGGTCGTGCCAAACGGCCCGCGCCGTCCTTCTAAAGAGAGAAAGAAATTCGAGCTTTCCTGCTGCGGAACTGGGTTTTGCTCATGGCACGGGTGTTGCTCTTTTGGTGCGGCGAGGAGACGCGCAGTGAATATTTCGAAAACAGCGAAGCAGTTTGCGACGATGCTGGTCGCGCTCGCGGCAACGGGGGCTCCGCTCACCGCGTGCAGCAGCGACGACAACTCGGGTGGCGTCGATGCCGGAAGCGGCGGCAGCGCCGGTAAAGGCACGGGAGGCTCCGCCGGCAAGAGCACCGGAGGCAGCGGCGGTCAGGCCACTGGAGGCAGCGGGGGTATCGGCGGCAAGGCGACGGGCGGCGCTGGCGGCACGGCAACGGGTGGCACTGGCGGCAAAACGCACCTGGACGGTGGCCCCGACGGCGATGCCGGCTGCGTGTCTCCGCAAGCGCTTTATTACGACAAGGCAGGCTGCAATGGCACCGTCGCGCCCGTGTGCGCCGGACCTACCTTCGACGCGTGCGACATGGTTGCGTGCTCGTGCGACGGAGAGACGATCAGCGGGTGCGGCTACTTCGAAAAGGCGTACGCACATCTCGGCGAATGCACCGACGCCGGCAAGGGATCCGACGGCGGCGACGCGGGCAGAGACGGCGGTGATGGCGGGTGAGCGACTTCGAGCCAGACGGGATCAGACGACGGGATTACCCGAAGGACGCTCCGAACGCTGCGGCGCGCTTCTCTGACTGCGCCGGTCGACGAGCTCCAGCGTGTCCGACAACGCCATTTGCCGGCGCGCGGCCTCGAAGAGGCGCGCCACGGGGATCGGCTTTTCGAGGCACGGATTCGGCACACCGTCGAGGAACGCACGCGTCTCCGACGTGAACGCGCCTCCGGTCATGAAGACGACCCGCGCGGCCAGCCGCGGCCGATGCTCGCGCAGCGCGGTGTAGAAGCCCGCGCCGTCGAGGCGCGGCATCATCAGATCGCACAGGATCAAGTCGAAGTCGCGGGAGAGGCATTCCCAGAGAGCGGATTCTCCGTCGCCCGAGAGGACGAGCTCGTGGCCGCGCAACATGCGTGCGAGCGAGCGCGCGACCAGGGCATCGTCGTCGACTATCAGGATCCTCGAAGTCGGTAGCGGCGGCGCCACGGGCTCGATGCTGAGGGCGCGGTGCGTGTGCGCGAGCGGCAGGGTGACGCGGAACGTGGTGCCGTCGTTCTCGCGGGTCTCGAAGTCGATGGCCCCGCCCACCGCGGCGACGTACTGATGGCACAAGTAGAGGCCCAGACCGGTGCCGACGCCGGGAGCCTTCGTGGTGAAGAACGGATCGAAGATGCGTTCGCGCACGGTTTGCGGAATGCCCAGCCCGTTGTCCTCCACCTCTATCTGGACGGCGTCGCGGATCGGGCGAGTGACGATGCGGATCAGGTTCTGATCGCTGGAGCGCTGCGGGAATGCGTCCAGGGCGTTGGTCAGAAGGTTGACCACGACCTGCACCAGGCGGCGCTCGTGGACCAGACAGAGCGGAACCTTGCCGAGCGCGAGCTCGACGCGAGTGCGATAGCGGAGCTGGTTGTCCAGGATACGCAGCGACGCCTCTATGGCGGAGTTGGCGTCGGCCGGGGCGGCCAGGTCGTCGTCTTGGCGAGCCTGATAGCGAAGGCTCTCGACGATACTGGCGATGCGTCGGCCGCCTTCGCGGACCTCGCCGAGGGCCTCGAGGAGGTCGCTGCCGCCCACGGACGCGAGCGCCTCTGGCGACAGCGCGCGCAGGCTTTCGACGACGAAGTCGACGTTGGCGACGACGTACGACAGCGGGTTGTTGATCTCGTGCGCGACGCCGCTCGCCAGCGTGCCGAGGGAGACGAGACGATCGGCGACCCTGAGCCGCGCCTCCATCTCGTGCTCTTGCGTGACGTCGCGAACGATGGCCAGACATTCGTGATCGCTGGTGCGCGCGATCCGGATTTCCAGCTTTCGAGTGTAGTCCGGGCTCCGGAGCTCGGTCGCGACCTTGGTGACTCGACCGGTGTCGAGGGCGCCGGCGACGGCCGCGGAGATCTTCGATTCGCGATCGCCGAGGAGGACGTCGAGCTTGCCGCCGTAATACGCGCGCAGCTCCTTGCCGAGCGGGCTCGTCTCGTCGTTGCGGACGTCGAGGACGATGCCGCCGCGCGCCAGGCGGACCAGGACGTCGGGCAGCGCGTCGAGCAACGCGTTCGCCCGCGCCTCGCTTTCCGCGACGCGCGCGTCGGAGTGTTCACGCGCGTCGGTGGCGGCGACGAACCCGAGCTTCTGCGCCACGACACCCGCGGTTTCGGTGAGCCAGCGCCGGACGCCTTCGCGCGGTGTCTTCTTGGGTGACGCTGATGCCACTCGCGATGGATTACGGCCGCCCGCGGTGCGCTCGTTACGGCGGGGCGCCGGATTTCTGATCGCCGTTTCGCCTGGGTCGTAGATCTCGCTTTTATTTCAGGTATTTGGGTGGAGGCGGGCGCGCGCCTGCGACGCCGTGAGCGTGGAGCCGTCGGGACTCCACCCCGGTGGACGGAACACGTAACCAAGGCGATCGCTGAACGTGCGAGCGCCGCGCATGTCGGCGACGAGCGCCGCCCACTCGTGAAACGCGATGCGCAATGGCGCGAATGTCTCGATGTTCTTCGTCAGCCCGTAGACGACGCGCGCGCGCTCCGGCTCGAACGTGCCGAACAGCCGGTCCCAGACGATGAGGATGCCGGCGTGGTTGCGATCCAGATACTCGACGTTCGCGCCGTGATGGACGCGGTGGTGTGAAGGCGTGTTCAGGATCCACTCGAGCGGGCCGAGCTTTCCGACGAGCTCCGTGTGCACCCAGTACTGATAGATGAGGCTCACGGACATCTGCGTCAGGAGCATCTCCGGCCGGAAGCCGATGAACGGGAGCCAAAAGTAGAAGAGAGGGATCGTGAACGGCGTCGTCCACGACTGTCGCAGCGCCGTGGAGAGGTTGAAGTGCCGGCTCGAGTGATGATTCTCGTGCGCCGCCCACATGAAGCGCACCTCGTGAGAGGTGCGATGCCAGGCGTAATAGGTGAAGTCTTCGGCGAAGAACAAGAGAACCCACGCCCAAAACCCGGCGCCGATTTCGAAGACGCGGTGTGCGTACAGCACCGCGTACAGCGCCAGCGTCCCGAAGCGCGTCACGCCGGACATCAGCAGATTGCCGAGGCCCATGGTGATGCTCGCGCGGGTGTCGCTTGCTTCGTAAGGGGTCACGTCGCGGCCGCGCTCGCTCGCGCGCGGCAAGAGCTTCGCCTCGACGAACATGGACACGAGAAACCACGGGATCGCGAGGTAGAGGAGCGGCGACATGAACGCGGAGGCGTTCAATCTAGCGCCGGAGCGCCGCGCGAGCACAGGCGTCGAGCGGTACCTGATGTGCGCGCGCGTGCGAAGCCGCTATCCGAACAGCAACCAGCCGACCGCCCACGCGATCCCGATGGCGCCGCCGAGGGAACGCCCCACCGCGGTCGCCACGGCGATGAGCAAGGGGCGTAAGAATGGATTTTTGCGCGCTGCGCGGGGCGAGAGCACGTCGTCGCGGATACGCGCGTTGTCGGCGGGCGTGGGCGGACCTCGGCGCAGCTCGACGAGGCCGGAGAGCGGCCCGACGCGGAGCATCGGCAGGACGAGCGTGAGCGGCGACAGCAACGCCGCGGCGATCACCGCGATGACCGAAGCGCCGGCGATCGCGGCGAAGAGCCCGGTGACGGCCGCGCTCGGCAGAGCGACGAGCTCGAGGACGCGAACGACGCGAAACGGGTCGCGCGCGGCGGCCCCGGCCACGATCGCGGCGACGGCGACGCTCGGTATCCACTCGACCGCCGCGGCGAGACCCGAGCGCGGCGGGATGACCGACAGAGCGGCGCGGTCCACGCGTTCGCCAAGGCGTCGAGACATCCCGGGAACGTGAGCGGCGCCCACCACCGCGACGATGCGCTTGCCCTCGGCCTCTTGCACCGACGCCATGAGATAGCGATCCCGCTCGTCGATGAGCGGCGTCCCGAGCGCGGGCATCTCGCGCGCGAACGCTTCCATCACGTCGCCCATCTTTTCGCGGTCCTTGAGCTTCTCGACTTCGGCCTCGTCGATTTCCGACGCGGTGAAGGGCAGCATCACCAGAATGAGGAGCACCTTCATCCGATCGACCGGGCCGAGGCTCCGGTAGCAGCGCATGAGCGTCGCCTGGATCTCCCGATCCGCGAGGACGACGTTCGCGCCCGTGCGGTGCGCTTCCTCGACCGCGGCGAGCATCTCCATGCCGGGTCGAACACCGAGGCGATCTCCGAGCCTTTTCTGAAAACCGGCGAACAGCAAGCTCGCCAGGAACAGCCCCGCGCGATCGGAGCGCAGGATGTCGCGGGCGTCGAGGCCACGCCAGCCGGAGTCGTCACGCAGCGAGTCGTAGCGCGCGGCGTCGAGCTCGACGCAGACGACGTCCGGCCGGAGCTCGTCGATGACCCGGCGGACTTCGTCGACGCTCTTCTTCGAGACATGGGCCGTGCCGACCAGGAAGATTTCGCGGCCGTCATGCAGAAGGCGAGTCACGTTTCCGGAGACCGTCGCGGCGGGAGCGGACTCGTCTCGGGCGGACATCGTGGCTAGCATTCGTAGCACGCCGGGCCTTCGCCAAGTTAGCTTCGGGGGCGTGGGCTTCTCCTCGCGTACTCGGTTCGATCGCCGCGAGAACCGGCTCGCCGCCGCGCTCGGTCGCCGCGCGTCGTCGGGCAGAACGCACCTCGACCTGACGGTCTCCAACCCGACGCGGGAAGGCGTGCCGTACGATCGCGGCGCGCTCGCCGCGCTCTCGGGCGAAAATGTCGTCGTGTACGAGCCCGCGCCGTTCGGTCTACCGAGCGCCCGGCGCGCCGTGGCCGGCCTGTGGGCGGCGCGCGGCATCGACGTCGACGCGGCGCGCGTGGTGCTCACCGCGAGCACGAGCGAGGCGTATTCGTTCTTGTTCAAGCTGCTGTGCGATCCGGGGGATACGGTCCTCGTGCCCCGGCCGAGCTACCCGCTCTTCGAGCATCTCGCGAAATTCGAAGGCGTCGAGACGGTGTTCTACGACCTCGAATACGACGGCGCATGGCACGTCGACTGCGCGTCCCTGGAGCGCGCGATCACTCCGCGCACGCGCGCCATCGCCGTGGTGTCGCCCAACAATCCGACGGGCTCGTACTTGAAACGAGACGAGCTCTTTCGGCTCGCCTCGCTCGGCGTGCCCATCGTCTCCGACGAAGTGTTCGCCGAATATCCTGCGCCGGCCGACTCGAATCGGGTCGCTTCGGCGCTCGAAGCGACCGGCGCGCTGGTCTTCGCGCTCGACGGCCTCTCGAAGCTCGCGGCGCTCCCTCAAATGAAGCTCGCGTGGATCACGGTTGGCGGCCCGGACGCGCTGGTGGCGGAGGCGCTCGGGCGGCTCGAGCTCGTCTGCGACGCCTTCTTGTCGCCGTCCGCGGGCGTCCAGCACGCGCTCCCCGCGTTGCTCGCGGCTTCCGGGCCGACGCGGGTCTTCATCCAGGGTCGTATTGCGCGAAACTACGCGGCGTTGCTCCGCGCCACGATGAACACGTCGCTCACGCCGCTGCGGTACGAGGGCGGCTGGTACGCCGTGCTGCGGCTTCCCGGAGTGCGCTCGGAAGAAGACTGGGTCCTCGGGCTGCTCGAGGAGCGCGACGTCCTGGTGCAGCCCGGTTTCTTCTACGACTTTCGAACGGAGCCGTTCGTCGTGGTCAGCTTGCTCACCGAAGAGCAAACCTTCGACAGAGGGGCCCGCCGGCTCGCGGAGTACGTCGCGAGCACCAGCTAGACGCGGCGGCGTCGGCGCTGTGCGAGCATCAGCAATCCGAGCGCGCCGAATGCTAGAAGCGCGTCGTGCTCGCCGTGGGCGCCGACGCGGCAGCCGCAGCCGCTCTTCGGCTCGACCTGCTCTTGCTTCTCCGTGTTCTTCGGGCCGCCCTCCCAGTAGCCGGGGTCGTCGGGCGTGAGCTCCTTCTTCTGCGGAGCGTCGTCGTTCTTCTTCTCGTCGCTGTCGGCGTCCTTGGCGTCTTTCTTCTTCTCGCCGCTGAACACGACCGCGCGGCGATCGACGATCTCGTTCTCGCCTTCGAAGATGAGGTGCGTCGGTGAGCCCATCGGCGCGTCCGTGCGGCCGTCGCGAATCGTCACGTCGTACTCGCCCGCTTCGAAGCCGTGACCGCGAGTCACCTTGAAGGTGAACTTGGTCCGCTTCTCGACCTTGCCGGTGCCGGGATCCATGAAGCCCACGTCGACGCTCTCGACGAGCGGCGGCTTGCCCTCGAGCGGAACCTTGCGCTCCTGCGGACCGTCCTTTCCGTCGAGCAGCGCGCGCTCGTAGTACACGACGGGCTCGAACGAGAACCGCATCGGGAGCGTATTCACGTCCGGCGCTTTGCTCAGATAAATGGCGACGTCGATCGTCCAGGAGTGGCTATCGCTCTCCTTCAGCGTCTTCGTCTTCCATTCGACGCGGCCTGCCGCGCGCGCCGAAAATGCGACCACGAGGACACCGATCGAAAGAGCTGTCGCGAGGAACAGTCGGAGCCACTCTCTGCCAGTCTTCGTCATTTTGCCTCCAGAGCGGAGACCGTACACTGATCGCCTGGCTGTCGGAAACGTGCTTTGAGTGCGCCTTCGCGCAGCGGGCCCTCCGTCCCTCCGGGCCCGCCACTCGCTTCGCTCGGCGCCGTGTAACGACCGGAGCAATCTAAATCACCGGCGGACAAATGCACCGAAACAGCACTGCGCCGCCTTCGCCCGTGCTGCGGTACGTACCGGGCTCCGCCGCCCACACGAGGGGCGCGTGCGGCACGAGGGTTCGGCCGTCGCGGGACGCCTCGCCCTCCACGAGCCACTCGAGCACTCTGCTGCCGGGCGTCACCGCGGAGAGCATCTCTTTGCCCGCGTCGATGCCGACTCGCGTGAGGCTCGCGTCGCGTGTCTCGAGGAGCGACTCCACCCACCCGAAGCTCGTCGTCCGCGTCGTCGGGGGAAACGCGCCGCGGCTTCGGCTAATTTCGATCGAGGCGGCGCGCGCGCGGCCGTCGAGCGCCGCCGGCTTGTCGAGTCGGATCTCCACGAGCTCGAGCGGCGGATTGGCTGCGAGGAGCATCGCGGCGAGCTCTTCCGTCGCCATCTCGATGAGATGGTAGCGACGGAATTTCAGCATCGCGATCACCTCGCTCGCGATCTCGTCGTAGTTGCAGGTGAGCGCGATGCGCCCCGTTCTGCCGGCTGGCGAAAGATCCAAACCGAAGGCGATATCCAGATGGATGCGCTGGCTGCGCTCGCGCTCGTGCGGGTTGATACCCACGATGCAGTCGATCTCGAGACCCCGGATGCGGATGAGGTCCATGTCGCCGAAGCCGCTTGTCGCACGGTGCGCCGGCTGCCGAAACCCCGTCCTGTTGGGCTGTTGCACGGCGCGAATTTCGGCCAATTTCTACGCTTATTTCGCGTCGACGGGGCCTGGTGCTAATAAATGACGTCTTCGGGGTTCACGCAGACGATGAAAAACCCAAGCTTGACGGTCGCGTTGCTTTCGATCTGCGCCGCCGTGGTGTCGTGCGGCGGACGCACTTCGGATCTCTTCCCGGACGACGCGTTGCCTGTTCCGGATAGCGGGCGCCCGGGCGAGGGCGGCGAATCGGGTTTCGGTTCGGGGGGCGCCGTGTCGAGCGGCGGGACCGTCGGTGCAGGAGCCGCCGTGGTTCCCCTCGGCGGTTCGGGAGGAGGGATCGCGAGCGGCGGTCGCATCGGAAGCGGCGGCGTCATTTCGAGCGGCGGCCGCATCGGTACCGGCGGTCGCGTGCCTTACACGGGCGGGTCGGCAGGGTACGGTGCCTATCCCGCGGGCGGGTCCAGCGGATCCGGCACAGGCGGGTACGGCGCCGGCGGATCCGGGTATGGCGGCTATTCGGGATACGGGGGGTACGCGGGATATGGCGGAACCGCGGTCTGCGCGCAGCCATTTTGCGACTGCGCCGATCCTTGCAGCGAGTGCTACTGTCTCGGTGAAAACCCCATGCTTTGCGCCGAGACTTGCGCGGGGGTGGCCGGGGCAGCAGGGGCGGCCGGCGCGGGCAACCTTCTGTGCCCGGCGGAGGTGTGTCCACAATACTTGTCGGACGGATGCTGCACCGGCGAAGGCTATTGCGGCTACGAGATTCCAGTGGGCTCCGATACGTTCGGCATCTCGAGCGGCTGCCAAGCCCTGAATCAACCTGGATACGTGGATTACAGCTGTCCTTCGTTCACCGAGGGCAACGCGTTCGAGGGCTGCTGTCGACCCGACGGCACGTGCGGCATCGACGTCAACACTCCCACCATTTCGCTCGGGTGCATCCAGTACGCGCCCGGCGGAGTCGTGCGGGGTTGCGGCGGTTTGGGCAGCGGCGGCGGCACGGCGATCGGAGGTTTCGGGGGCACGGTCAGCGTGGGTGGGACGGCCGCCGCCGGCGGCACGGTCGCAAGCGGTGGTGCGGTCGCAAGCGGCGGCGCGGTCGCAAGCGGCGGCACGGTCGCAAGCGGCGGCACGGTCGCGAGCGGCGGCGCGGTCGCGAGCGGCGGCACGGTCGCCGTCGCGGGCGCGACATCGGTCGGCGGCGCCGCGGGCTCGGCGGCGGAGCAATGTGTCAGCCAGGCGCGTTCGGACTGCGAGCGTTGCGCGTGCGGCAGCTGCTACGACTCCCTAATCCCGTGTTTCAAAGACACGGGCTGTCCGCAGATCCTCGCGTGTGCGAATCGCACGGGCTGCACGGGCCTCGACTGCTACCAAGCCGGCACCTGCCAGGACGTGATCGACAAGGCAGGTGGTCCGAACGGCCCATCCGTGAGCCTGGCGTACCCGCTCTTCGTCTGCATCACGAACCTCGGCTGCCCCTGCGGCTTCAAGTGACGCGCAGGAGAGAGAGAGCAGAGAGAGAGAGAGCAGAGAGAGAGAGAATTACAGGAAGACGGAAGGGCGGAAGGGGGTTTGGTTTGCTCAGCCCTGGATCGACGCTCTTAAACCCAAAAAATCTTCCGCCCTTCCGTCTTCCTGTTCAATCCTCTGAATCCGTACTTAGTGCACCGCGCGAGGTTCCAGGGACGCTTCGACGATCGCGATCGGCCACGCCGGGGGCTCGCGGCGGAAGCTCTCTTCGCCGGCCATGCGTACGTCGATCCGGAGCTCGTACTGACCGGAGACGGGTGGAAACGGTAGCCCGAACGTCCGCGTGCGATAGCGCGGCGTGACGGCGCGGTGGGTGAACGTATCGCTCGGCGTCTCGAGCCCGGTGGACGCGACCATGACGAAGCGCACCTCGAAATCTCGCGCGAACTCGAGCTGCGTCACGTGGAAGTAGGCGTGAATCTCGACGGGGACGAGGCCGCGCGGCGGCGGTGGCGCGCCGGGCGGCACGTTGATCTGCTCGACGAGATTGAAGAGCGTGACGTTGTTCGAATGCTGATCGACGGAAGAGCCGCTACACGAAAGCAGGAGATAACAACGTGGCATGATCTTCAAACTCGCTTTTCCGCGATGGCAGCGCCGGTGGTCGCCGGAGGGTTCGTGTCGACGAGCGGCGCGCCCGTCGCGAAGTAGACGACCGTGTTCGCTCCGATGAAAAAGGACACGCTGCCGAGTAGGGTGCAAGAGAGGGAGAGAACACGGCGCGCCCGCTCGGTTTCTCCCAGGCCGGCGCGCAGGCAAAAACGCGAGACGCCATTTGCCAGATGATACGCCGACGCCGCAAGGCCCAGGAGATACGCGACCGCCGCCAGAGGCACGCCGAGCGCGTTCGTCGTCGAGAGCTCGGCGGCGAGCTTCGGGTGGAGATCTGCCGTGACGAGCTCACCCAAGAGAAGCGGGACGCGGAGCGCCATCACGTGAAAACCGATGAAGAGCAGCGCGGCGATTCCGGTCACGCGCTCCATAGAACGGCTCCACGGATGGACGTGCGGGGGTTCAGGGTATCCGGGGACTCGGTCGAGCACGACGAGGACGCCGTAGACCGCATGAAACGCGAGGGGCAATTCGATGAAGAGCGCCTCGAAGACCGCGCGACCCGGGATCGCGTGGATCGCGTAAGCCCATGTTTCGTAGGCCCTTCGTCCTTGCGTCGCCCGGGCGTTGATCCAAAGATGAAGCGCGAAGAAAGCGGAGAGCGGCGCGATGCCGGTCGCCGAATGCACGCGCAGCATCCAGGGAACGCTAGGGTCTCGGAAGGAAGACGTCATCGTGAGCGCCCGACACTTTAGCGGAGTTGCGGTCTCTGTCGTATGCGCCCTTCCGTCGATGGCGTGCAGCTCGGAATCGCGAGCTCCCGTGGTGCCCGTTCCGACGCTCTCGAGCAGCCCCGGGGCGCAGCGAGCGTATCGCCGCATCGAGGAGCGCTGGCAAGACTTGCCTCCGGATCGAAAAAAGGAGCTGTTGCCGGAGCTGAGCGACTTCTTGACGCGGTTTCCCGTCGACGATCGCGCGCGCATGGTGAGGCTCTACTTCGCCCTCCTCGCGCTCGATCAAGGGCGGCCCGGCACCGCGCACTCGCTCGCGCGCCAGGTGCAAGAGGGCCCCCCGGGCGCGGCGAAGGACTTCGCGGACGTCGTCGAGGCCGCGGCGTTGCTCCGCGAAGGCAAGCTGCCGTCGGCGCTCGCGCTGCTCGAGCCGCTGCGCGGTAAAATCGCCGACCCCGAACAGCTCGGTATCTATTCGGAGCAATTCGTCCGCGCGCTCGTGGCTGCGCACGCCTACGAGCACGCCATCTCCGCCATGGTGGATTGGGCGGAGCAAACGCCGCAGTCGTCGCGCGAGCAGGTCGTCGCGAAGATCGACGGATTGATCAAGGAGATGCCGCCGGTGGCGATAGAAGCGGGCCTCGCCGCGCTCGCGGAGGAAGATCGCCGCGACTCCTTCGGCGTGCGGTCGACCCGCGGCGATGCGCGCCGCTGGCTCATGACGACCGCGCTGTCGCGACTCGTCCACATCGCGCTCACGAATCGCGATCCCGAGCTCGCGCGGCGTTTGCTCGATTCGGGGGAGCTGCGGCTCGGTCGCGACGAATCGCGGGAGGCGCTCGCGGCGCTCGCCGCGACGGGTCTCGGCTCGGCGCGGGTCGCGGGACGTTCCATGGGCATCGTGCTCGACGTCTCCGACGAGGTCTCGCGCCGAAGATCCGCCGAGGTCGTCGAGGGCGTCACCCGGGCGCTCGGGCTGCCCGCGGCAGCGTCCGATCCGCGCGCCGTACAGCTCGTGACGCGCGAAGCGAACGCGAACACCGACGTCGATCGCGCGCTGCGCGGGCTGGCAGGAGACGGCGCGACCATCCTCTTGGCCGGCGTCTCCGACGACGCCGCGCTCGCGGCGGCCTCTTTCGCGGAGCGCTCTCAGGTGCCGGTGATCGTCGTGTCGCGTCCGCCGAGTCTCCCGGGGGCGCTGCAGTTCACGTTCGTCGCCGGCGTTTCGGCGCGCGACGAGTCCGCCGCGATCGACGCCGCGCTCGTCGCTTCGCGCGTGCAGTCCGCCGCTCGCGTCGGCGAAGGCGGCGCTTCCTGCGAAGGGCCCGCCGCGACCGCGCAGACCCACTTTCCGGTCGAGCAGTGGAAGCACGACGGCGTCGATGCGCTCGTCCTCGCCACGGACGGCGGCTGCGCGCGAGACGTCGTCGCCGAGTCGAGTCTCGTGGGCCTCTCGCCGCTCCTGCTCTTCGGGCTCGAATCGGCGGACGTCGCGGACACCGTACCCGGCAAGAAGCTCGTCGTTTCGGCGGGTCGCTTTCCGTTCGGTGTGGCGCCCCCCGGCGACGAAGAAAGGGAATACGTCGAGCGCTGGGGAACGGCGCCGTCGTGGTTCGAAGCCCTGGGCCACGACGCCGCGCGGATCGCCGCCGCCGCGCTCTCGGATTTTCCGCTCGATCGGGTCGAGGACAAGGGCGCGGTGGTGGGGCTTCACTGGCGTGCGCAGGGGCGTCTCTTGCACGCCGACGTTCCGCTCTGGACGACCAAGGCGCGCGGCTTTCAGGGCGCGAACGTGCTCCAGCGAACGCTCCGCGTCGCCGCCGTCGAAGCGGGCGTGGTGGGCCCTTCTCCATGATGGAGCGCGAAGTCTCCTTACCCAACCGCCGAGCCACGAAGCTCTTGGCGCGCGCCGTCGCGCGCCGGCTCGCCCCGGGAGATCTGTTCGTCCTTACCGGGCCGCTCGGCGCGGGCAAGACGTTCTTCGTGCGCGCGGTGAGTCGCGCGCTCGGGCTCGAAGCGAGCGTGCGCGTGACCAGCCCGACGTTCACGCTGGTGCACGAGTACGCGACCGTTCCACCGCTCGTGCACGCGGATCTGTACCGCCTGGAGGCGTCCGGCGACGAGGCGGCGCAATCCGATCCAACGCTGCTCGCGCTGGTCGAGCAGCGCGAGCAAGGCAGGGTGCTCTTCGTGGAATGGGGCGCGCCGTTCGTCGCAGCGCTCGGGGGGGACGCGGTCGTCGTCGATTTCCGTGTCTCTCCGCGGGTCGCCTACATCACGGTGACCGGACCGCGCGCGGCGACGTGCGTGGAGGGCCTGGAACCGTGAGCATTGGGTGGGAACGCATCGAGTTTGCTTCAGGGTGCTCGCTGGCTGCCGTACCGAATGCTCGATGGTTCGCACGCTCCGCACGGCGCTGATTCCTTTGCTCGCGTTGTCCCTGTCCGCCTGTGTTTCCGTCGACCACGGAAACAAGGGCAGTGGCTCCGGCGGCAGCGGCGGCAGCTCCGCGGGCGGCGCGTCTTCCGGCGGCAGCGGCAACAGCGGTCCGGCGCCGACCAACACGGTTCCGGCCGCCGACACTTTCGACGCGCACGTCACCGGCCGGTTTGGAGACGACATCACACTTTCGGCGTCGGGCACCGACGCCGAGGGCGACGTCCTGTTCCTGTCGGCGAGCTTCGAGAACGACTCGGGTGATCCGGTTGCGGTGTTCGACACACACTGGGACGGCATGCCCGACTCGAACGAAGACCGGCTCCTCTTCGACACGAGCCTGCTCGGCAAGACACGCTTCGACGGCACGGTGACCCTCGCCGGTTTCGCGACGCGCTTCCCGGACGCCACGCACCTCACGCTTCACCTCGAAGACGCGGCGGGTCACCTCTCGCCGGACAAGTCGCTCTCCATCGGTCAGCAGGTGGAGAAGAAGCAAGGCGAGAGCTGCGACCCCGACATCGTCGCGAGCCGCTGCGAGCGCGGGCTCGCGTGCACGGGAACGAAAGCGACCTGCCAGCCGGGGACCACGCCGGCTCTGGTGAACGCGCTCTACATGCGCGCCTCCGACGGACCGCGACTGCTCGCCACGGGCGGCGACGACGCGGACAACATCGCGGCGCTTCGCCTCCAGTTCTTCGACAACAGCGGCGCGCCCGTGAAAATCGATCTCGACGGTGATCAGATCCCCGACGCCGACACCTGGGATCTCGACGCCTACGGCGCGTCGGATCACGGCACGTTCTTTCTGAAGGATCAGCTCGGCCTGGGATTCGAAACGGTCTCCCCGAAGATGAAGATCACGCCGATCGACGATTCGGGGAACACCGGATCGACCAAGTCCATCGCGATCTCCGCGCCGTTCGAGCAAGCCGACAAGCATTCGTGCGATCCGCGCGGCTTCGATACGTGCAGCGCGCAGTCGCTCTGCGCGCCCGGGATCGTGGGCGCGACGAACGCCTGCACGCCGACGACCACGGTGCGACAGACCGTATGCAGCGCCGCGCCGGTGCTGGATCCGACCACGTCGGTCACGACGGCGTACGGTCGCGCGGCCGGCGTGAGCATGTGGGATCCGCCCGCGGGTTGCACACAGGCCGACTTCATCGATCGTCCAGAGGGGCTCGTGAAGATCCATCTTCCGAACGACGTGCACCACCTGACGGTCTCGACGGCGGTTCCAGAAACGCGCAGCGACACGGTGATCTACCTGATCGCCGACTCCGCGCCGGATTGCGGTTCTCCGGTGACGACGAAGACGCCGTGCAACGACGACACGCAGGGTTATTCGTCCACCCTCACCGTGGCCGACGTGCCGGCGGGGGACTACCTCGTCGTCGTCGACTCCGTCTCCGAGGACGGCGGCTCGTACGGTCTCACCATCTCCACCGACTGAGTCCGCGCGCGCTCCGCTCGGCGCCTTCGCCCTCCGTCAAACGACTGACGGAGGGCTTGGTCCTTTGGCGTGGCTCTTCCGCCCGCATTCGGCCGGGAATCTCGCGCCCCGCTTCATCGATCCGGCAACTCAAATGGTCGCAAACGCGGTCGATGTTCGTCGTTTCCGCACGAAAAATGGCGCTCTTCGCCTTTTTCAGTGAGTCGCGCACCCACCCGAGCTCACCGAATTTCTAAAGCATTCTTCGCGCTGACCGTGCATTGCACCTGACCCACCAGGGAAGGAGGGCCTTCACCATGCCCAACACGAAGTTCAAGACCATCACCAAAAACAAGACCTTACGCGCGTCACTGGGTACTCTTCTTCTGGCCTTCGCGGCTGGCTGCAGCTCCAGCGCCGGCTCGAGCGGGACGACTTCGGAACCGACGGCGCCCGTCTCGCAAGACCCGGTCGAGGCGATCCTCGGCCAGAAGCTGACCGCTCCGGCGCAGCAGTGCCACTTCGACGGCAGCATCATGACGGTGCACGCCACGGCAGAGACCGCGATCATCTCGAAGCGGGCCACGGACTCGAACATCGTCCAGAACGGCTTCGACTGCGACACGCCGGTCAGCGCGTCGAAGCTGAAGACCATCTCGATCGTCGGCTCGAGCGGCGACGAGACGGTGATCCTCGACTACACGAACGGCCTCTTCGCGACCGGCACCAACGGCGGCGCCGGCGTCACCGTCGACATGGGCGGCAGCAGCGGTCACGACAGCTTCGGCATCCGCGGCACCTCGACGGCCGACACGATCACGTTCGGCGCCGACGGCATCGCGGTCAACACCGACAAGTTCAAGGACATCTCGTTCAAGACCGAGCCGGACAGCTACGCTGTCTCGCTCGCGGCCGGCGACGACAAGTGGAGCGCCTCGGGCGGAGCCGCGGTCGGCCTGGGCGCGAGCTACGGCGGCGGCAGCATGAACAACGGCAAGCCCATCGCCGTGTACGGCGGCGCGGGCAAGGACACCTTCGACGAAGGCACCGTGATGACCGGCAAGGAATCGCTGCACGGCGGTCCGGACGCGGACACGCTGACGTACGCGAGCCGCCCCCTGACTCACCCCGTCAAGATCACGATGGGCTCCGGCACGACGGACGACGGCGAGTACGACTTCAACGGCTCGTCGAGCCTCGAGCAGGACGACATCGACGTCGACATCGAGACCGTCACCGGCACGCCGGACAACGACGACATCGCCGCGACGGCGAACACGAGCAGCAACCCGGTCACCCTGAACGGCGGCGCGGGCAACGACACGCTCGCGGGCGGCGCGGGCAACGACACGCTGAACGGCGGCGACGGCAACGACACGTTCTACGAGGGCACCGCGGCCAACGGCAGCGACGTCTTCAACGGCGGCGCCGGCACCGACACGGTCGATTACTCGGGGCGTACGCACGGGGTCACCGTCACGATGGACGGCACGAAGGCCGACGACGGCGACACGTCGAGCCACGAGGGCGACAACGTCAAGGCCGACGTCGAGAACTGCAACGGCAGCAGCGCGGCGGACGTGATCACCGGCAACTCGAGCAACAACCGCCTCAAGGGCGGCCTCGGCGCCGACACGCTGAACGGCGGCGACGGCGACGACACGTTCGACGAGGGCGGCACCAACAGCGATCGCGCGCCGACGGACATCGACGACGACGTGTTCGTCTGCGGCAAGGGCACCGACACGGTCACGTACGCCGGTCGTACGCACGCCCTGACCATCAGCATCGACGGCCACGCGGACTCCGGCGACTCTGCGATCACCGACCTCGGTGACGCGGGCGTTCCCGACGCGGGCGGCGTGGCCGACGGCGGCGACGGCGGCCCAGCCCTCCCGGGCGAGATGGACACCATCAACCTCGACTGCGAGAACCTGACCGGCGGCAGCGGCGTCAACCACATTACCGGAAGCGCGGGCCCGAACGAGCTCACCGGCGGTCCGTCCGACGACTTCATCAACGGCGGCGACGGCGACGACACGATCGACGGCGGCGGCGGCAACGACCACATCGACGGTGGTCCCGGCGGCGGCGACATCTGCTTCGACACCTCCGGTACGAAGCTGAACTGCGAGCTCTGATACTCATCGGGATTGTGTGAAGGCAGACCGTGCCGCGCGGTGAAGCGCGGCACGGTCGAATTTTTTTGTGGCCCGGACACGAGTCCGGTCGCGTCCGCCGCGCGCAAAGCGCACGCTTCTGGGGGCGTCGGGGAAGGGAGGCTTCCCCCGCTCGCAAAGGGACGGGCGATGCGCGAGCGAGCACCGCCGCCGGAGGCGAGGAGCGCAGGCGAGTGTTCCACGTCGGCGAAAGTCGCTATACCAGTAGAGTGACCGACGCCTCAGCCGCTCCAGCCCCGGAGGCAGAAAGCAGCATCGCAGAGCGGCTGCTCACCCCGGTGGTCGACGTGCTCGATCGGATCGGCAATCTCGTGCTGCTCACCGGTCAGACGCTGGCGTGGCTCGTCCGGCCTCCGTATCGCTTCGGGCAGGCGCTCGCGGCCATGGAGTTCATCGGCGTCGAGTCCATCTTCATCGTAGGGCTCACCGGGACGTTCAGCGGAATGGTCCTCGCGCTGCAGACGACCAACAGCCTGCGGCAGTTCGGCGCCGAGGGCGTCGTCGGTTCGGTCGTCGCCGTCTCGCTGACCCGTGAGATCAGCCCCGTCTTCGCGTCGCTCATGGTCACCGCGCGCGCGGGGAGCGCGATGGCGGCGGAGCTCGGCAACATGCGCGTCACCGAGCAGATTGACGCGATCGTCACCATGGGAGTGAGCCCCGTTCAGTACTTGCTGTCACCGCGGCTCCTCGCCTCGGTCGTCATGGTCCCGCTCCTCACGATCCTCTATACCTGCGTGGGGCTCGCCGGTGCGTGGCTCGTCGCCGTGCAGGGCCTCGGCGTCGATCCCGGCGTATTTCTCTCGAACATCGAGAAGTACATGGTGCCGAAGGATTTCTTTATGGGGGAGATCAAGGCGCTCGTGTTCGGGTTTCTGGTATGCGCCATCTCGTGTAACCAGGGTTACAACGCGAGCGGCGGCGCGCGCGGCGTGGGCATCGCCACCACGCGGGCCGTCGTGGAGAGCGCCGTCGCGATCCTCATCGCGAACTATCTCATCACGAGCCTGATGACGGATCTGTGAGCGTCATGCAGAGCGCCACCGAGAACCCGCCCACCCCTTCCGCCCGGGAGAGCCGCGAGCCCCGCTCACGGGACGCGCTTCGCTCACGCGGGCGTTCGCTCCGCAGGCTCGCGCTGTACCGAAGGCTCGCCGGCGCTGCGCTGCTCTTCGTGCCGACGTCCATGGTGCTCGCCGTCGACCTGTCGCGGCGCGCCGAGCGCGTCTTCGGATTCACCGGGTTTCACCGGGAAACGTACCTCGCGGCGATCCTCGAGAGCGTCGTGGTCTGGGCAACGTTGCTCTACGCCGGCGCTCGGCGGCGCGGAGCATGGTCGAAAGCGCTCGGCGTCCTCTTCGTCATCGCGATCACGCTGACGGTCGGCGGGCAGCGGTACTTTCACGACCAGTACAACGCCTATCTCAACGTGGACGTCTCGCTGTTCGCCTCGAACTTGATGGACAGCGTGTTCAATCAGCTGCTCGCGGACATCCGGAACTACCTCATCGCGAAGATCCCGCCGCTGACGGTGGCCGTCGTGGCGCTGCTCGTCGCGCGGCGCATCGTGCGACCTCGACGGCGCCGCGCGGTGATCGCCGGCGTCCTCGCGCCGCTCTTGCTCGTCGGTTCGTTCTTCGTTCCGACTCAACACCGGCACCTGCAAGCGTCGACGCCGGACGTGCTGTATCTGGAAGCCGTCGGCGGACTCATCCGCACCCAGCTCGGCTTCACCGATCAATCGCGCCAGCTCAGGCCGATGCAGCGATCGTCCTTGCCGGTCGTGCTCGCGACGCCGCGGCCGAACGGGAAGCGGCCGAACGTGCTCTTCGTCATCCTGGAGAGCGTCCGCGCCGACGCCGTGTGCATCGAACACGGAAGCGACTGCGAGCGGACACCGTACAGCGACGAGCTCGTGCCGGATCGTTTTCCATTCCCCCAAATGCGGTCGCTCGATTCGTCGACGGCGATCTCGCTCGCGGTGCTGTGGAGCGGCGTGGGAGCCGACGAGCCGCGCGGCGTCCTGCACACCTGGCCGCTGGTCTTCGACTACGCACGCGCGGCCGGCTACGACACCGCGTTCTACACCTCGCAGAACATGATGTTCGGCAACGCGCGCCTATGGGTGAAGAACCTGGGCGTGACCCAGATGACGACCGCGACGGATCTCGACCCCACGTGCGACCTTGACATGGGCGCGCCGGAGAAGCTGCTCGCCGAGCACGTCAACGCACACATCGGCGAGCTCGAAGAGCCATTTCTCGCCGTCGTGCAGCTGTCGAACATGCACTACCCGTACTACGTGGACCGAACCGGCCCGATGCCGTTCGAGCCCTGGACGACGAGCAAGGCTCCCGAAGACAACACCGCGTTCTACAACTACTACCTGAACGGCGTGCACCAGCAGGATCGGCACGTCGCCAGCATCATCAGCCGAGTCCGAAAGAGCGCGCTCGGCGATCACACCATCATCGTCTATACGAGCGACCACGCCGAGGCGTTTCGCGACCATGGACAGATGGGGCACACGTTCAGCGTTCTCGACGAAGAGATCCACGTGCCGGCGTGGATCGACGCGCCGCCCGGCACGCTGTCCGCCGAGGCGCGCGACAATCTGAACGCCGCGCGACATTCGTTCCTGTTTCACCCGGATTTGACGGCGACCATCCTCGACGTGCTCGGCGTCTGGGACGACCCGGGCATCGCGAAGTACAAACAAAAGATGCTCGGAAGGAGCCTATTGCGTCCGATCGTCGATACGCGCCCCATCCCGCTCACCAACTGCGCCGGAGTCTGGAGCTGCGCCTTCGAGAACTGGGGCATCATGCAAGGCAGCCTGAAGGTCGAGGCGCGCGCGTGGGATCCCTCATGGCATTGTTACGACGTCGACGTCGATCCGCACGAAGTTACGAACCTGCGCACGCCGGCGTGCAATACCCTCGAGCAGCTGGCGATGGCGAAGTTCGGAAGGCTGCCGGGCGGAGAGAAGAAATAGCCAGAGAAACATGCAATATGGAACAAGCAACAGGCAATGACTCTGAATCATTGTATGTTGCTTGTCGTATGATGCATGTTCCCTATTCAACGCGACGCCCCCCGACGCGACCGTCCAACCCCCCGACGCCGAGCGCCGCCAACTAACTCAGCGCAAGCATCCGATCTATCGGCAGCTTGGCCCTGAGTCTAAGATTTTCGTCCATCTCGACCCGCGGCGACAGATCCGTCAAGCAGCGATGGAGCTTTTCCATCGTGTTGAGCCGCATGAACGGGCATTCGTTACAAGCACAGTTGCCTTCGGGCGGGGCGGCGATGAGGGTCTTGCTCGGAGCCGCGCGCTGCATCTGATGCAAGATGCCCGACTCGGTCGCGACGATGAACGTGGTCGCCGGATCTTTCTGGACGTACTTCAGGAGCGCCGACGTCGAGCCGACGAAATCCGACATCGCGAGGAGCTGCTCTTCGCACTCGGGGTGCGAGATGATCTTCGCCGACGGGTGTCGTTCTTTCAGAGCCACGAGCTTTCGCTGGCTGAACGTCTCGTGCACGATGCAGCTACCCGGCCACAGCACCATGTCGCGGCCCGTCTCCTTGACGAGGTAGCGGCCGAGATTGCGATCCGGCGCGAAGAGGATCTGCCGATCCTTCGGGATCGATTCCACGATCTTCTTCGCGTTGCTGGAGGTGCAGATGTAGTCGCTCTCGGCTTTCACCTCCGCCGAGCAGTTGATGTACGTGATCGAAACCGCGCCGGGGTACTTCGCGCGCCAAGCTCGAAATCGATCGACCGGGCAGCCGTCCGCGAGCGAACATCCCGCCTTCGGATCCGGTACGACGACGATGCGCTCCGGATTCAAGATCTTCGCCGTCTCGGCCATGAAGTACACGCCGGCGAACGCAATCACGTCGGCGTTCGTCTTCTTCGCTTCCTGCGAGAGCTGCAGAGAGTCACCGATGAAGTCGGCGAGATCCTGAATCTCGCTCTCTTGATAGTAGTGGGCGAGGAGAATGGCGTTCTTCTCCTTCTTCAATCGGCGGATCTCTTCTTCCAGATCGCGCCCGGGCGGTACCGCTACGGCCATGGGCGGAATGTAAGGCCGATTGCGGCATTCTGCCATGGCATCGGCGCGGCTTTCCGCGATGGGTCCGCGTCGCCCGTCACTCGGTAGGCGGCCGATCGATTCGGGGAACCGCGCTCTGAAAGCGCTCCTCGAGCTCGTGCACCGGGACCGCCTTCGAGGGATCGAGCTCGAAATCCGGTACGGCTTTCGATGACAGCTTCTCGAAGAGCTCGTCGATCTCGCGCGGCCCGAGGCCCGTCTCGGCGAGCGCCTCGCGGTCCAGCTCGCCGGGACGGCTCGACAGCTTGCCGTCCTGCACGGTCAAGAGACTTCGCAGCGCGTCGAGATCCATGCGGCTCAGGGGGGCTCCGCAGACGTCGTAGTCGATCCACGCTTCGTAGCTGAGCGGCGCGACGCGCTTGAGCATGCCGGCCATCACCTTGCCGAACTCCTGGATCTCCCATTGAGCATGGCGGTCCACCCGCAGCGTGAGAAAGTGGAGCAGGTTGTGGAGATCGATCTTCCAATACCATTGCGTGTACGTCGATAGCGGCAGATCTATCCGCGCGAGCTCGCGCGCGATGTCCTCGCCGGTCATCCATTCGTACGCGGCGCGGCTCGCTTCGCGGACGCGCTCGAGGCGCTTCAAGGCTTCATCGTAGAGGGCCTGTTCGACCGCCTGCCCGCTCCGTCCCTGGTTGTTCTTCTTGCTCTGCTTCTGAAGTTGCTCCGCGGGGGGCGTGTAGAAGAGCATCGGCATCAGGGAGTAGCGCCCGGAATACTCGTTCACGTTCGCCGTCCGGTGCCGGATCCACTGCCGCGCCACGAACATGGGCATGCAGCAGTGGAACTTGAGCTCCACCATTTCGCTCGGCGTCGTGTGCTCGTGCCGGCGGAGGTAGCGGAGCAGGCCTCGGGTCTGGCTCTTTTTTCGGGTGCCGTAGCCGTAGCTGACGCGCGCGGCGCGCTCGATGCACTCGTCCGTCCCCATGTAATCGACGAGCGAGACGAACCCGTGATCGAGGACCGGGAAGTACAAGCCGAGGATCTCTTCGGCGCCCGGCGAAACTGGACGGCTATTCGGCATCCGAACCGTCTAGCACTCCGGGACGGCCCCGTCCCCGGGGATTCGCCCGCGCGTTCGGGCTGGTCGCGCGCGTTCGTTGCGCTCGCTATAAAGTGAAGGAGATGCTCCCGGGCCGCCGCTGTTCGTTCGTCGCGTCGTCTCTGCTCGCGCTCAGCGGGTGCGCGGCGGGGCGCGCCAGGGTTCGTCCGCCGCTTTCGTCTTCGTCGCCGGTGATCGCCGAGCCGGCTTCCATCTCGCCGCCGCGTTGGTTTCCCGTCGTGGACGAGGCGGAGCCGCGGCTGCTCGAGATCGACGCCGACGGCAGCCTGCGCGTCGTCGAACGCGGCTTGCGCCTCGTGGAGCACGCCGACGGACGGCTGGAACGCGGAAGCGAGCTCTTGCCCGACGGCCCCCTCGGCGCCATCCCGCTCCCGTCGCGTCTCGGCGACGGCTTCGTCTTCTATTCCGTCGCCGACGAATCGACTCGCTTGTGGAGAGCGTCGAGCTGGACGAGCAAGCTCACGCCGCTCGTCCGCCTGCCGTTCGAGGTCGCGGAGCTGCGCGCGGGGCTCGATCGGCTGTACGCGGTGAGCACGCGCACGCGTGCGCTCGTCGGCATCGACGCCTCGACGGGAGCGTCCGTCGGTCGAGGCGCGCTGCCCGCATCGCCGGCGTACGGCGGCATGGCGTTCGGAGATGCGTGGCTCGGCGCCGTCGAGGTCGACGTCCG
This sequence comes from Polyangiaceae bacterium, assembly GCA_035547195.1. Lineage (GTDB taxonomy): Bacteria > Myxococcota_A > Polyangia > Polyangiales > Polyangiaceae > DASZVB01. The sequence continues at coordinate 77,858 of DASZVB010000040.1, read as the reverse complement.
CGGCGCGCTCGTCACCTTCGACGCGGGGCTCACGTTCCATCCGGTGCGCGCGCCGATGACGGTGCCCGGCGTCTTCGAACAGGGCGGTCGTATCGTGCTCGGCACCACGCGCGGCGCGTTTTCGCTCGAGCCCTCCGGCGAGCTCGAGCGCGTCGACGGTCCGACGCCGGAAGCGAGCTCGACCGACTACGCGTCGCTCCGCGGACGACAATCCCCCGACGACGACGGCGACGGCGACGATCTCACGAGCGACGCTCCTTCTCGCGAGAGCGTGTTCGGGCCGCGTCCGCTGGAGGTCGCCGTGCTTCGCGGAATGCCGGATTCGTCGAGCAGCGCGGTGGCGGTCGCGAACGGCGCGCTCGCGCGCATCGACCTCACGGACGGCCGCATCCTCGCCGTCGACCCGCACGCGGCGCCCCCGAGCGCCGAGTGCAAGGGCATCCGGCTCTTCGACGGCATCGGTTTCGTTTGCGGCGAACACCAGGGCACGACGACGATCTATTCGTACCGCGCGCCCCTGTCGCTGTTGCCGGTGCTCTGGTTCAAAGAGCCGCGCTTCGTCTCCGCCGGCGGCACGGGAGCGCTCGCGATCCGCGGTGGATGTCCCGACTCCCCGCCGTCGGCCGAGGCGACGTACTGCATCGTCTCGCGCGACGGGCGCGCGCGGGAAATCCGAGTGCGCGGCGACGTGGGCGCCGAACGCGTCGTCGCGCTCGCCGACGGGCGCGCCGCGGTCGTCGTACCGCCGCGCCTCGGCGTCCCCGGCCTCGTCACGACGCTCATGCCCGACGGCAGATCCGAGAGCGCCGCGCTTTCTCTCGACGGATTGACGAACGAAGCGAAGAAGCTCGCGCTACACGGCCTGTGGCTCTTCGGCATGCAAGAGGCGGATCGGAATCGACTGGGAGCTTGGGTGGCGGGGAGCTCCTCCTTCGTCGGGGTGCGCGTCGGGCTCGACGGGAAGGTCGCCGCCGGGACGGTGCGCGAAGACGTCGGACGCGCGACGCTCTCCGGCGAGTTCGGGCTCGTCACCGACGAACGCGGCGGCGGCCGTCAAACGATCGACGGCGGCGAGACCTGGTACGAGCTGGCGTTGCCGGCGTCCGCGGATCCCACCGCGTCCTCCGCCGCCGATCACGAGCGCGGCTGCAGTCCCGTCGGGTGCAGCATCGGGCAATGGCTGCGCGTCGGATGGAGTCAGGGCAGCGACGTCGCCGCGATGAAAGCCGCGCCGGAGCCGCCGCTCGCCAAAACGCCGCCTTCGGCGTTCGTGAGCTGGGCGCTCGAGTGCGCGCCCACCGGAGAGGTGGAGGGGCCGCGAGAAGCCGCGAGCCGTGTGCGCGGCGGCGCGTCCGTCGCGACGAGGCCGTCGCCGCAGACGGAGTCGTCGCGCGGGCTCCTCGCCGATCTCGACAGCAGCGCGTTCCGTCCCTTTCTCGGAGTGCCGCCGCCGCAGCGTGCCGAGGGCGAGCTCGGCTTCGATTTCGGCACGGAAGATCAAACGATTCAGATCCGCGGCTACGCTTGGGGGGCTCGCACCGCCGCGTGGGACCGCGCGGGGAGCTGGCTCGTTCGCGTCGCCGATCGCTTCGCCGCCCGGCGCGCGATCTGGTCGACCGCGCCGTCGCGCACGCCTTGGCCCGACGCCGAAGCGGCGGCGGAGATGTTCGGGAGCGAGCCTTCGCACCGCGTTTCCAGCGAATGGCTTCCGTTCCTGGATCCCATGGGAGAGGGCGGCGTCGTCGTGCTCCGCGCCGGGACGAGGACGGAGCTCTCCATCGTGGAACGCGACCGCGCGATCGTCGTGGTGAAGAACGCCGACGAGCTCATCGGCGATCGATCGCTCTCCGGCGTCGTGAAGGTCGAAGGCAAGTGGTATCTCGGCTTCGTTCCGGGGCCACGGGCGTTCGAGGTGTTCGGCACCGACGGCGGGGAGTTGTCCGTGCTCGCGTCGTATCCGCGCTACTCGGACGAAGGCGAAGCGCGCCTCGTGCGCACGGCGAGCGGCAACGCGCTCGGCGTCTGGGTCATCGCGCACGGACAGGACGGTACACGCGGCGGCGGCGATACGTGGTTCGTTTATCCGGTCGATTCGCGCACCGGCGCCGCTTCCGCGCCGATCGTCGTGACGCGCAGCGAGCTCGCGCGGGCGCCGCGTCCTTGCGAACCCGAAGAAGATGGATGGACGTTGGTTCACGACGTCAGCCCGAGCATCGCAAAGGTCGAGTTCAGCCACGTGAGCGAGACGCCTTCGATGACGCGCCTCACGGCAAGGCTGAAGCTCGGCAGCCGCGGTCTATGCCTCGACGCCTTGGCGGCTCAGCTCGACGGCGACCCGCCGAAGGACCTAAAAATGCGCGGCGCACCCGCGTGGCCTGCGCGGACAGCCACGCTCGCGCTATCTGATCGCGTATCGGATCGCCGATGGGAATTTCGCTGTGCTCCGTGACGTTGTTCAGCGCGCGTCTTTCAATTCTGAAATTGGCGCCTTGAGTTGATGCACGCCGGCTGGCGTCAGCGCACCCGAGACGGTTTGGTCTGAGACCCCTTTAGATTGCAATTCCGCTAGCAGACTGCTACCGATACCGCGTCCGCGTGGAGTGAGGCTGTCCCCCCCCGGCCCCTCTGCGCGGACACTTTCATTCGGCCTGGCGCGTGGCTTGGCTCGCCGGACGGCTAGCGGCGCACGCCTTCGGCGCGAGCCAGGCGTCGCGCGGAGACGTCCGCTTCGCGGTCACCTCGGGTCACCCGAGGTCACCGGCTCGACACCAATCCGTCAACCTCGGTTGCCGAGCTCGGTCGCGCGGCGGGTCGCCGCCTCCACCGCCGAGATGATGCTGCCGCGCACGCCCGCGAGCTCCAGGACCGAAAGGCCGGAGATCGTCGTTCCGCCCGGGCTCGCCACCATGTCCTTCAACGTGGCCGGGTGCTGCTTCGATTCGATGAGCAGCTTTGCCGCCCCGTGGACGGTTTGAGCGGCGAGGAGCAACGCCACGTCGCGCGGCAGACCCATCTTCACGCCGCCGTCGGCGAGCGCCTCGATGAAGAGCATGACGTAGGCCGGTCCGCTGCCGGACAACCCCGTCACCGCGTCGAGCTGATGCTCCGGTAGAACGACGCTCTTGCCGACGGCGTCGAACAGCGACCGCGCGACATCCACGTCGGCGGCGGTCGCCGACGTACCCGCCGCGAGCGCCGTCGCGCCGGCGAGCGCGAGCGCCGCCGTGTTCGGCATCGCGCGCACGACGCGCGTGCCCGGGCCGACGCCCGACTCGATCGTCCGGATGGGAACGCCCGCTGCGAGCGACACGACGAGGTGACCGCTGCCGATGGCGCCGCCGCAGTCGGCGAGCACGCCATGGAGCACCTGCGGCTTCACCGCGATGACGACGACGTTCGCCCACTTCGCGACGTCGGCGTTCGAGGGCGTCACGCCGACGCCGTGCTCGCGCGCGAGCTCGGCGAGGCGCTCTTGGCTGGGGTCGGATACTCGGATCTGGTCTTTTTCGACGACCTTCGATCCGACGAGGCCCGCGACGAGCGCGCCGGCCATGTTGCCGCCTCCGAGAAAGCCGATGCGCGTCCCGTTCATGTTCGACCTACGGATCATCATGCCGGGACGCCGAGCGCGCGCAACGCGGATCGGATCTCCTCGGCGTTTCGGCACGCCGCCACGCCGGCCGGCAGCGCGCGCGCCTCGTCGAGGGCGGAGGTGACCCAGATGGCCCGCGCTCCCACGCCGAGCGCGCCCTCGACGTCCGCGACCCAGGCGTCGCCGACGTGAACGGTGTCACTCGCCGCGACTTCGAGCCCGGTCGCCGCGTACTCGAAAATCCTGGGGTCCGGCTTCTCGAACGCCAGCAGCCCCGAATCGGCGACGAAGCCGAAATACGATCTCAGCCCGACTTCGTCGAGCAACTCCGCGAGCCGACCCTCGGAGTTCGAAACGATGCCGAGGCGCACTCCGCGCGCCGCGAGCTCCGCGACGAGCTCCTTCATCCCCGCGATGGGGCGTCGCCACAAGTTGCGCCGGGGTTGCTCGGACCACAAATATTCGACGAGGCTGTCGGTCACGTCGGTGCCCGGGTGCTCCTTCGAGGTCACGCCGGCGTGCGACAACAAGGTGGACATGAACAGCGTCCAGGCTCCGTGCCCCGACTTGCCGGCGCGCTTCGCCGCGTCGTAAGCGCGCCACGCCGTGGGGCTCGCTGCGTTCAGCCGCTCGGCGTCCACCACGGCGCCCCACTCGAGAGCGCGCTTCGCGAGGAACGCGGTGTCGAGCTCTGCGAGCGTCTGACCGTAGTCGAACGTGACCGCGCGAACGGCCGCTGCGCGCGCGCCCGTCAATCGAACAAGCTCCGGAGCTTCTCGACGAAGGTGCGCTGCTGCGGTTGCACCTCTTCGCCGAGCTCGTGGCCGAGCTCCTCGATGAGCCGCTGCGCGCGCGAGGAGAGACGCGTCGGGACTTCCACGTTCACCGATACGAGCTGATCCCCCCGGCCGGAACGGTGACGATGCGGCACGCCTTTGCCTCGGATCCGAAGAACGCTGCCCGGCTGCGTCGACGGCGGCACGCGCACCTTCAGCCGGCCACCGATGCTCGGCACCTCGATCTCTCCACCGAGCGCGGCGACGGCAAACGTCACGGGCACTTGACAGTGGACGTCGTCGCCTTCCCGCTTGAAAAATGCGTGCGGTTCGACTTGCACCAAGATCTCCAAGTCGCCCGCCGGCTTGTCGGGTCGCGTGCGGCTGCCCGCGCCTTCGATGAGACGCGTGGCGCCGTGCTCGATGCCCGCGGGGATCGTCACCTCGAGCGTGCGCGACGTGCGCGACAGGCCCTTCCCGGCGCAGACGGTGCACGGCGTGCTCGGGATCGTCCCGCGGCCTCGGCACGCCGAGCAAGGCCGCTCGAACGCGAGAGGGATGACTCCCTGCTGGACGCGAACGCGCCCTCGTCCCGCGCAGGCGGTGCAACGCTCGACACGGCTGCCCGGCTCGCCTCCCGCCCCCGAGCAACGCTCGCAGCAGTCGACTCGCTGATAGGTGATCTCCTTCGTGCAGCCGAGGACGGACTCCTCGAAGCTGAGCGACAGCTTTTGACGGAGGTCGCCGCGATCGCCCGTCCGGATGCCGAACGCTCCGAGCAGATCTCCGAAGAGCCCGTCGAGGCCGAGCGAGCTCAGATCGAAATCCACGCCGCCCATGCCGTGCTCGAACGCCGCCGAGCCGAACCGGTCGTACGCGGCGCGCTTTTTCTGGTCGGACAGGACCTGATAGGCCGCGTTTATCTGCTTGAAGCGCGACTGCGCCTCGGGGTCCCCGGGGTTCCGGTCAGGGTGGTGCTCGGCCGCCAGCCGGCGAAAGGCGTTCTTTATGTCGCTTTCCGTCGCGCCCCTGTCCACGCCGAGGATATCGTACGGATCCCGCACCCGCACCGCATAGCATGGGAATGGCCCTGCGGCGCACTCGCCCTTACCCCAGCCGAGCCCGGCGCCTCTCCGGGCCCGCGGGGACCAAAGGGGTGGGTGACGGTGGTCCCCGCGGCGATACGGCTGCCCGCGAGTCTCCATGAACGAACTTGGACCTGGCGCCATCGCTTGGCGTCCACCGGACGTCGACATAACCTTTACCCCATGCCTTCCGACGGAGCGGACCGACGCCGCGAGCCGCGCGCTCCGATCGAACTGCGCGTCGAGTACAAGCGCCTGAATACGTTCTTCGCGGATTACACGAAGAACATTTCGCGCGGCGGCACGTTCATCAGCACGGAGCGGCCGCTCGATATCGGCACCGAGTTCATCTTCGCGCTCGACCTGCCGACCCTCTCGGAGCCGCTCCGGCTACGCGGGCGCGTCATGTGGACCACGTCCCTGGATGAAGCCAGCAAGGCGAACCCGGCCGGCATGGGAATCGAATTTCAGTACGCCAACGAAGGCGAGCGGCGCGAGATGGAGAAGGTGGTCGAGCAGCTCGCCGTCGGTCAGCTCGGTGAACACCTGGCCGACAAGCTACTCGGCAAGAGGTAGCGCTCGCGAGGATCAGCTGTCAGGTCGCGAGGAGCGCGACGGAAGTCGCGCGACCACAGAAACGAGTCCAGAGCGCTCGTCAGACCGGTGCGTGGCAAAGGAACCTTCACCCGCTCGCCCAAACGGGCGGGCGAAGGTTCCGAAAGTCCACCAATGGACGAGCGCTCACGGCAGGTCGACGCCGGTGGGCAGCTTCAAGTCCAGGCGCTTCTTGTCCGAGAGATCCCGCGCGATGCCGACTTCCACGAGCTCGATGGCCTCGCTCTTCGCGACGCGCACGAGGCGCTCGGCGCCGCGCGCATCGTTCATCGCGTACTCCGCCATCGCGACGTAGAAGTTCGCTTCCGTCTGCTCGACGCGACTGCGCGCGGCCGACAGGAGCTGATCGTCGCTCAGCCGGCCCGCGCCCCATGATCTGAGGCGCGCGGCCCAGCCGTCTTCTTCGTCGATCTTCGCGAAGGCTTCTTCCACCGTGCCGTCGCTGGACACCTTCAGCTTGTGCTCCAGCAGGCGCAACCAAAGCGCGACGTACACGAGATCGTCCGGGGCGAGGTTCGCGTCGATGGCGTGCCGCGCTGCCTCGCGGGTGGCCGGCAGATCGCCGCGGATCAACCCGCGCCGGGCCGCCTCCAGCACCGTGGCGGTCATCTGGCGCAGATCGCCGCGCGAGGCCTCGTAGGCGCGCTGGGTCGCACGGCGCGCGCCCTCCACGCTGCCGTAGCGTTCCAGCACGCGCGCGAGGACGCGCTCGGCGGAGGCTTGTTCCGGCGCGGTGTGCGCGAGCTTCTGCGCGTCGAGCGCCCGGTGCAGCGCCGTCTCGAGCGAGCGCGCCGCTTCCTGGGTGTTGCCGAGGTCCTGGTAGATCTCGAACATCGTGAGGCGCGCGTCGGCGACGGTGCCGGGGTCGGAGGACTCCGTCGCGATCTTCGCGACCGCTTCGAAGTCCGAAAGGGCCGCGGCGTCGTCCCCGCGCTGCCGATCGATCGCGCCCATCAGCTCGAGGCCCGGCAGCGTGGGCTCGGCCTTCAGCGCCGCCTCCACGAGCGGCCGCGCGGCGAGCAGCTCGCCGGCGCGCGCCTCGAGCGCGCCCATCGCGTACTCGATGCGAGGCACCGTGGGCGCGACGTCCTTCGCGATGTCGCTCTTGGCGATGAAGGCAAGGAGCGGCGTCGCTTGCCGGAAGGTCCGCCGCGCCGCCGCGAGATCGCCGATGGAGTCGTAGGCCATCAGCGCTTCGAGGGTGTAGCCGAGCGACCACGACGCGGTCTCGACCTCCGGATGCTTCTCCACGATGGGCGCGAAGAGCACCGGCGCGATCTCCGCCATGCCGTGGCGCATCAGCAGAGTCGCGATGGGCATCACGCCGCGCATCGTGCCGGGCTCCGCGCGGCAGAGCTCGACGGCCGAGCCCCAGGCGGCGGCCTGCGCCAGCTCGGGCTCGAGCACGATGTCCGAGTCGCTGGTACCGAGGCGGTCGTACGTGGAGAACAGCTCGAGCCACGCCTCGGGGTCGTCGTCTTCGGCCGCACGCCGGAGGGCGTCGTGCAAGTGTGGAGAAACGACGCGAGCTACGCGCGGCGACTCCAGGGCTTCGAGGGCGCCCGCGGGATTGCCGTTGCGGAGATACAACGCGGCGATGGCCATCGCGCCGGTTCGGATCGCTCGATACGCCTCGATGGCCTCGTCGCGTTCGAAGTCGTCGCTCGGCGGCGTCTGTTCCTTGCTGAACCGGATGGCTCGGTCGATCCATTCCGTGGCCGCGGCGCGGGCGGCCTTCACCGTGTCGGGGCTCGGGTCCCACAGCGAACGCGCCATCGCGCTGCGTTCGTCGCCGCCGGCGGATTGCAGAGCGCCCTTGCTGCGCGTCTTGTCCTCCCACAGGGCGATCGCCGCGATGTGCGCCTCCACTTCGCTCTTCTCCGGGCCGGGCGGCAAGATGCGTTCGAGCATCGAGTAGAGCGCGAGCGCCCGACCCTCGGCGCCCTTTCTGGCAACGGCGTTGGCCGCAGCGGAGAGCGCCGGTATCTGCCCCTCGATCATGCTCCGATGAAACTCGCCGGAACGCACCAGGTAGAGCGCACCCTCGACCGCATCGAGGCCGATCTCGTCGTGACCGTTGTCGAGCAGCACGCCGCCGCGGGTGAGCTCGTAGCGCACGACGCCGATGAGCGAGTTCAGCCGCTCCGGCGTCGCCTCCCGCTTTCGTAAGACGTCCGCCGCCGCCGCGGAGAACGTCTCGTCGGTGATGATGACGGGGTGAACCGGAGCGCTTCCGTTCGGGGCAGCGGCCCCGCGCCCGGTCGCGTGGGCGCCACATCCCGCGAGGGAGAGGACGAGCCCCAAAAAGCCACACAGTTCGAGGGCTTTGCCGGCCCAAGAGCGCGCCGAAAACGCGCTCGGGTGCGGATACTTTGCGTGCATGGTCGACAGGCCCGGCGCCCGTTGGCCCGGGACTTCTACCTACCGGGTAGCACTAGTTCGGTTTCTCCGCACCCTGGCTTCGACGAGACAGGACGGTGACCGGCTCAGAAAACGACGTCCACGTGCAGCCGGAGGCCCCAAATCTCCCCCCCGAGCTGGCTCGCGACGGGCAGCACGAACCCGACCGACGGAACCACGTGGCCGAACTGCATGAGGACCTTCGGCTCGAGAGCGAGCTGAAACCGGGTCGGCTCGGTGTAGTTGGGGAGGTCGTAAGAGATCTGCTCGATGATCCCGTAGCGAGCCCACGCCGCGAGGGCGACGTGGGCGTGCGTGAAGACCTCGTAGCTCACGCTGCCGCCGAGGAGCACGTTCCACGCTACGCTGCTGAGCGAGAGCGTTCCGCCCCCTGGCTCGGACGTGATGAAGCCGCCGATCTTCGGCATGATGGACGTCTTGAACTCGCCGCCGATGCGCAGGCGATCTTCGCGATACGAGAAGAGCAGCGCGGGCGTGATCGGGATGCGCTTCAACGCGTAGAGCTCCTGATCGTGCCAGCCGTCGCTCGCGTCGGCGACTCGCTGCAGGTAGTTCTGCGCTCTGCCGCCGGTGTCCTGCGCCGACCCGATGTAGTCCGTCTGCCCTTGCGCCACGGGGATGCCGACGCCGAGGCGCACCGCCCATTCGACGTTCCCCGGCTTCGAGAGCCGCAGGCGCGCGGCGAGCTCTGGGTTGCCGAGCGCGCTCGTCGACGTGTCGTTGCCGCGGAGCTTGACCGTGCCGATGGTGAACGGCACGCGCAGCATCAAGCGAAACTCGGGCGTGAAGTCGTAGTGACCGCCGACCTGGATCGCGAACGCGGTGGCACGGCCCGTGGTGTAGTCGTTCGTGTCGGGGTTCAGCGGACCGGGCAGCGGCGCGCTGCCGATTCCGAGCAAGCCTTCGGCGAACACGCCGATCGTCTTGCGCGGCGGAGGAAGCTCCTTCTTCTCTTTGGGCTTCTCCTCACCGGCTTCCGCTGATCCTTCCGCGGACGCGGAGGCGCCGATCTCGCTGCCTTCGGACGCCTGCTCCGCTTGTGACTGCTTCTTCTTCTTACCGGGAACGAAGTCTCCTTCGTCGTCTTCGAGCGTTTCCGTTTGGGCCGGATCTTTCCCGGTGTCCTCCATCATCCCGCCGTTCTTATCGGGAGCCGAATTCTTGTCCTTCTTCTTGGCGGCTTTGGCGGGAGCCGTCCCGGCGACGGCGAACGCGGCAAGCGCGACGGCGATCGCCCTGAACGTTGACCTCTTCACACTCATCGTGGTTCCTCGACGGCGAATATGGGAGAAATGTAGGCAAATTGACGCTGATCTGCGTCTTTCTCGCAGGCGGCGCGCGACGTTACCACGCGAGCTCGATCGCGGGGTAACCTATGCGCCAATGTCCGACGAGTCTCGACCGGTGCCGAAGCGGCTCGCCGACTTCGAAGTGGTGCGACGACTCGGCGTCGGCGGCATGGCGGAAGTGTTCCTCGCGAAGAAGCGAGGCGCCGAAGGTACGTACAAGCTCCTCGTCGTGAAGCGCATCCTGCCCGCGCACGACTCGTCGCGTCGGTTCCGCGCGATGTTCGCCGAAGAAGCGCAGCTCGCTACGCGCCTCAATCATCCGAACATCGTGCAGGTCTACGATTTTCAGGACTACGGCGACGAAGGCCAGCTCCTCAGCATGGAGTACGTCGAGGGTCCGGATCTCAGGCGCCTGCAGAAATCGGCGCTGGCCAAGAAGACGAAGATTCCGCCGTACGTGTCGGCGTACATCGTGGCGGAAGTCGCGAAGGGGCTTCACTACGCGCACGAACGTCGTGACGAGGGCGGCAAGCCGCTCGACATCGTGCATCGCGACGTGTCGCCGCAGAACATTCTGCTCAGTTTCGACGGCGCCGTAAAAATCGCGGATTTCGGCATCGCCAGCGCGAGCCTGTTTCGTGACGAGCCCGGCGTGCTGAAGGGCAAGACGGGTTACATGTCGCCCGAGCAGGCGCACGCCGAGAAGGTGGATCGGCGCACCGACGTCTACTCGCTCGGCGTCGTGTTCCACGAGCTGCTCACCGGGCGATCGCTGCACGGCGCCGCGGAGGGGGCGAAGCTGCTCGAGGCCGTGCGCGCGGGGATCGTCGAGCCGCCGAGCCTGTACGCGCCGGAGGTCCCGCCGGAGCTCGAGGCCATCGCGATGCGCGCGCTCTCGCGCGATCCGTCGGAGCGCTTCCAGAGCGCGCGCGATCTCGCGTCGGCGATCACTCGCTTGCTCTTCCAGAAGCAGGAGCCCGTCGACGCGCACGTGCTCGAGTCGGTCATCTCGTCGCTCGTCGGCCGCGAGTCGGCGCAGCCCGAGGGCGCGGCGCCGAGCGACAGCGACGGCCGCGCCGCGTCCGAGCACGATCGTTCGGCGCTGGATCGCGATTCGCTCTCCGCGTCCGAGCACGAGACCGGGCGCGATCGCGAGACGGGGCCGGGCGCGCCGGTGCGTCCTCTGCACGAGCGCGCGGGGCGAGAGGTGCGTCACATCGCCGTCGTGCGCCTCCGGCTCGTCGGGTTCGGCAAGCTCGAGGCGGCTTCCGGCCCGGCGACGACGAAGCGGTTCTTCGATCGACTGAAGGGCATCCTCGACGAGATCGCGTTCAAGCGCGGCGGCAAGTGGTCGTGGGATCCGGCCGTGCTCGGGGGCTTCGTCCACGAGCCTGCGGCCACCGCAGTGGTCGGATTGCTCGCGAACCCATCGCGGTCGGCCGCCGACGCCGCGCAGCTCGCGGTGGACGTGCACGACGCCGTGCACGGCGCGTCCGACGATCTCGCGGAGCCCATCCAGGCCACGGTCGGCATCGTGCGCGGCATCGCGACGGGGCGGCGCGATCGCGCCGGGCACCTCGTCGGCCACGTGCTGCAGGAGCCGGCCGAGTACCTCGCCAGGCTCATCGGCGAACAGGCGCCCCCGGGGCAGACGTGGGTCGCCGGCGGCCTCTACCGCCTCGTCCGGCGGGATTTCGTGTGGGGCGACGCGCCGACCATCTCGCTCGAGCAGGGGGACCGCCGCTCGCTGCCGCGCAACATGCGCATCTACGCCCTCGAGCGGCCGCTGACGCGCGAAGAAAAGCTCGCGCTGATGTCGCACGCGCCGCGAGATCTGGTGGGGCGCGACGCGGAGCTCGCCGACCTGCACGCCGCGTATCACCGAGCCGTGACGCCGACGAAGGAACACGGCATCGGCCACGTGACCGCGCGCGCCATCATCGGCGAGATGGGCATCGGTAAATCCGCGCTCGTCAACGCGCTCGCCGCGGAGCTGCCGCCGGACGCGCGCGTCGTGCGCGTGGAGTGCTCGCCGGCGTCGAGCGAGCTGCCGTTCTCGGCCGTCGGCCAGTTCGTGCGCGAGTTCACCGGCACGCGGATGGATCAACCCATCGACGAAGCGCGCTCCATCGTCCTCGAGGCGCTCGGCGAGTTCGCGGGCGGCCGCAACCGCGACGACATCGTCACGCGGCTCGCGCAGCTCGGGACCGGACGCCTCGCCGAGGCGTCCGACGAGGCCGACGTCGCGCACAACCGGAGGCTCCTGACGTCGGGCGTGCGGCGGCTCTTCGCCCGCGCCGCGATCGAAGCGCCGCTGGTCGTGGTCATCGACAGCCTGCAGTGGTGCGACCGCGCGAGCCTCGAGCTCGTCACGACGCTCGTGCGCCGCGGCGATCCTCTGCCCGTGCTCACGCTGCTCGTCACTCGGCCGGACGAGCGCGTCGCCCCGCTGCTCGAAGGCATCGTCCGCGTCGAGCTGCGCGGCCTGTCCGCGGAGAACCAGGTGCGTCTCGTTCAGACGCACGTCGGCGCGACGGAGGGCGTCGCCCAGGTGTGCACGGATCTCCTGCCGCGAGCGGCGGGCAATCCGTTCTTCCTCCTGGAGATGATCGACGCGCTGCTCGAACGCGGTGCTCTCGAGCTGCGCGAACGCGGAGAGGGCGAGGATCCGGTGCTCGCGCGCACCGAGCGCGGCGACGACGGCAAGCAGCCCCTGCCTTCGACGCTCGAACAGCTCATCGCCGACCGCCTGAACGAGCTCCCCGCCGAGGAGCACGCGGTGGTGCTCTGGCTCGCCGTCACCGGCGGGCCGCTCACCATGGAAGATCTGAAGGAGCTGTCGGAGGCGGATCCCGGCGACGCCATCGTGCGGCTCTGCGCGCGCGGCCTCTGCGACGACCGCGGCGACGTCGTCGACGTCCGCCACCCGCTGACGCGCGACGTCGCGTATCTGGCGATCGAGGCGGCCGATCGCGAGATGATGCACCGCAAGCTCGGCATGCTGTTCGCGAAGCAGCGTGCCGTCGAGGGCCTCGGCGCGGCGATCGTGGCGCAGCACCTGGCGCGCGGCAATGCCCGCGCCGAGGCCGCGATCTTTTACCTGGAGGCGGCGTCCGCGGCGCACGCGAGCTACCAGCTGGTCCTCGCCGCCCGCTACTATCGCCGCGCCATCAAGCTCGCGCCGCGGCTCGACGCGAGCCGGCTTTCGGCGTTCGAAGCGCTCGAGAACATCGCCCGGATCCAGGGAAAGTGGCGCGATCGACGGCGTTACCTCGCTTCGCTGCGGCAGCTTTCGCGCGAGAGCGAGAAGCCCTACTGGGTCGCGGTCGCGCTCATCCGGACGGCGCGCTTCGACCTCGACGCGGGCCGCCTCGCGCGCGGGCTGACGCTCGCGCAAAAGGGCGAGATCGTCGCGCGCACCACGCATTCGGCGCGCCTCGAGGTCGAGGCGCAGCTCCTGATGGCCGAGATGCTGCGCGACCTCGGCGACATGCAAGGCGCGCTCGCGGCGTGCGATCGCGCCCTCGACACCGCCGGGCGCGCGACGGTTCCGGCGCGCCTCCGCGCCGAGGTGCTGCGCGCCCAGGGAACGCTCCTCCTGCGCGTCGGTCGCGTGCAGGAAGCGGTCGACGCCCACGCCGACGCCATCGCCGTGTTCCGACACGTTGGCGCGCGCCGGCTCGAAGCGCGCGCGAAGAACTCGTTGGCGTTCGCCATGTTCGTCCTCGGCCGCTTCGAGGACGCCATCGCGCTCGGCCTCGAAGCGATCCGCATCGATCTCGCCATCGGCGGACGCTTCCAGATCGCGCGCACTCTGGCGAACATCGGGCGCAGCTTCGCGCGGCTCGGGGATTTCGCGCGCGCGCGTTCGTACCTGGGGCGCGCGCGCGAGGCGCATCAGCGCTACGGCGATCAGGACGGCAGGGCCGAGACCCTCCTCGCGACGGCGGAGGTGCTGCTCGAAATGGACGAGACCGACGCGGCCACCGAGCTGGTCGGAGACGCCGGCGCGCTGACCGCGGTCACCGGCAGCGCCTACGACGCCGTCCACGAGAAGATCCTGCGCGCGCTGCTCGCGCGCAAGGCCGGCGACTCCGGCGCGGCCGTCATGCACGCCTTCGACGGCCGTCAAGTCGCCGAGGCGCAGGCGTACGTCGCGTTCCATTTCTACGCCATGGCCATCGAGGCGCGCGCGCGGGTCGACATCGGCGAGCACCACACCGGTATTCTCCTCGCCACCACGGCGAGCGGCGCCATCGAGACGATCCAGGGTTCCGAGTACGGCCTCGAAACGCGCGCCCTCTGCTGCGAGGCGCTGGAGACCGCGCGCTCGCCACAAGCGCCGCAGATGCGCGAGCGCGCGGAGGGCCATGCGCGGATGGTGCGCGACTCCATCCGCGCGACGGAGTTCCGCCAGGCGTTCGAACGCCGCCGCATCGTGGTCGGACTGCTCGGCGAGCCCGAGGGCAAAGAGCGCGCGGCGCGGTGACGCGGAACGCCTGATTTTGGCGAGTCGTGCCGCGTAGATTCAAATCGAATGATCAAGGCTCCCGGGCGCTTCGGTCGTTCGAATTGAAACGGCGGGAGGTAGCCGGGTACTTCGGATTGTTCGATTTGAACGGTTGCCAGGGCTCTCGGGAAAGTTCGGCGCCGCGGGACGTGTTCGCATTGCGGGCATCGAAGGGAGCAGGCTCAGAGTAAAGGAGGGCGATCGTGCCGGCGGGTAGTGGAGCTCACGTGGTACGGATTCAACGCAACTGGCTTTGGCTTCGTTCCGACCGGATTCGGCAATGGATCAACCGGCTTACCGGCCGACGCCTCGGTGGTTTACGGCGGCCCTCAGCAGCGCTGCTTGTCCTACCGCGACTTGCCGAGTTAATAACTGGCGCAATATTCTTGTTACTTCGGCGCCGAACACGCCGGGGAGAGACGATGGCCAGCGTTCTTGATGTCGCGACCTTCATCCTGCGGAGCCGCGGCCCTATGACGGCGGCGAAGCTGGAGAAGCTCGTCTACTACGCGCAGGCCTGGAATCTTGCGTGGCTCGGGAAGCCCCTCTTCGATGAGCCTTTCGAAGCATGGAAGTATGGCCCTGTCTGCCGCCTGCTCTTCCACGCTCATCGCGGCTATCGCACCGTTAGGACGCACAAGCCCGTTGAGTATCGCGAACGGTTGACTGACGAGCAATGCGCGGTCATCTACGCCGTACTTCTGAAATACGGGAGCGCAACCGGTGACGAGCTCATTGAGCAGACTCACCGCGAAGACCCGTGGCTCACTGCACGCGGAACGCTCAAGCCCGATGAGATATGCAGCACGGTAATTCCGAATGAACACATTCGGGCGTACTTCATCCGTTTGGCAAGTGAACGCCCGGGTGACACACCGGTTCGTCCTGACGATGCGGCAGTCCGTCAAGCAAAGTTCACGCGAGCAAAAGAGAACGTGCTCCGTACGCACGCTGCACTCTTCGAGCAACTCGCGAAGTGAATGAAACGTTCGTGTTTCTCGCGCTCGAGGAGATTCTCGAGCTGCACCGAGAAGTCCTGGATAGATGGGGCGGCGCCGACGGGATTCGCGATCAAGGTTTACTTGAATCGGCGATTGCGATGCCATCGGCGCGCATGTACGGCGAGTACTTGCACGAAGACTGCTTTCACATGGCCGCTGCGTATGCCTTTCACATCGCAGAGAATCAGCCGTTTCTTGATGGCAATAAGCGGACCGGTGTGGCCGCAGCGTTGACGTTTCTCGAAATGAACGGCATCGCGTACGGACCGAACGTGCAAGCTGATCTCTATAGCGCCATGTTCGCGCTCGCCGACAAGACCACGGATAAGACCGGACTGGCGGAGTTGCTCCGCGAACTCGCCGTCTGAACCAATCAGGTTCGCCGCCACCCGTCCCGTCATTGCGTGCACGAGTCTGAATGCGTCACAGAGCCGCTGTCCGGCAATTCTGGGATGCTTGCCTGGTTATCACGACCACTCCCAGATTGTCGGAAAGCCCATTCGGAGTTTCGGCTTGTTCAGGATGAACGAGAGGAATAACCCTGGGGGGCGCCAGCCCTTGCCGCTGAAACGCGGGCGCGACGATCATCTTCGCGATCGTGCCCGCACGGTCGTACACGCCGAGCGCGCCCTGGGCGATGAGCGTCCCTTCCCGCCGAATCCCCATGACCAGCGCCGCGTCGTGAATCACCTTCCTATCGCCCTCGACGTCTTGCCATCCGACGGATCTGGCCAGCGCGACATCGTCCGCGATGTCGGCGTGAGTGAGCCGTTGGATCGGAAGCGCCGCGACCATGTTCAATCGAGCGCCGCGTGAGCCTAAGCGCGCCGTGGTACTTCGCCGACGGAGCGCGCCGCGTCCGGCGGAATCGAATACGTTCCGACGACGTGCGCCACCACGTCGGGATCTCCTTCGGAGTACAACGACACTTCGCCGACGGCGAGCGACCTTCCCAGCTTGAGCAGCTTGCAAACTCCGAGGATGCGTCCGCCTGCTCGAGGCCGTCGTAGAAAGTTGATCGTCAGATTCGTCGTGACCGCGAGCGGGACGATGCCGATCTCCCCGAGCACCGCGGCATAGAGCGCGACGTCGGCGACAGCCATGAGCACCGGCCCGGACACCGTGCCGCCCGGGCGTAGATCGTCGGGGCCCACCTCGAGCGAGACGGTCGCGCCGCGGTTCTCGACGGCCTCGATCACGCACCTCGTCTGCGGAAACTCGGAGCGTATGAACGCGGCGACTTCTTCTCGCGTGGCCACGCCCATACCTAACTCGCGCTGCGCGCTTCGGCCAGCGCGACGGTGTTCCGCAGGAGCATGGCGACCGTCGTGACTCCGACCCCTCCGAGTCGCGGCGTGATCCACGACGCCTTTTCTCCGACGGATTCGTCGACGTCGGGCAAGAGACGCTTCCCTTCCCAGGTAATGCCCGCGCTCACGACGACCGCCCCCTCGCGAACCATGTTCGGCTGAACGATGCCCGGTTGTCCGACGCCGGCGATCAAGATGTCCGCGCGGGTCGTGTACTCCGCGAGATCTCCGACTCCGGAGTGGATCACCGTGACGGCCGCGTTCGCGCCCTCGCCCTTCGCGCTCAGCAACATGGAGAGCGGGCGGCCCAGCGTGGGTCCTCTACCGAGCACGACCACGTGGCGACCCGAGGTCGGGATCCCATAGTGAACGAGCATCGCGCGCACGCCCGCGGGCGTCGCCGGAATGGGCCCGGGATCGCCGAGCGCGAGGCGGCCGAGATTGGTCGGATGCAGGCCGTCGGCGTCCTTGTCCGGATCCATGCGGAGCAACGCACGGCCGAAATCCAGCTGGCGAGGCAACGGATGCTGGATCAGGAAGGCATGCACGCGATGGTCCGCGTTGAGCCGGTCGATGACCGCGTGGAGCTCGTCTTGCGTGGTGCTCGCGGGCAGCGCCACGTTCTCCGACCAAAACCCGGCGGCGGCGCATGCTTCGTGTTTTTTCCGGACGTAACCGGTGCTCGCCGGATCGTCGCCGACGAGGATCGTGGCGAGACCCGGGACGACACCGCGTGCGCACAGCGAGGCCGCTCGAGCCGCCACCTGATTCAGGACGGCGTCGGCGACCGGTTTGCCTTCGAGAAGCTTCGCGGACATGGGACCTCCGTTTCGGACGAGCCCAGGCGCGCGGCGGGAATGTCGCTGCTCCCTAGTGGTTCTCCACTCTCAGGCGCCAGTCACAGCGACGCTCTCGTAGTTAGCAAAGCACGCAACCGTCGGCAAGCGACGCGGCCCGTCGGCCCGTATCGCTTCAGACGTCGTCTACTCGATAAGACTCGAAGAACGCGTCGTCTTGGATGGTGGTCATGAGCTTCGGATGCAGCTTGTATTCATTGCAGAGCTTCGCGATTGCGACGTCAGCCGAGCAAGGCGCACGGCTTCGGGGCAAGCCGATTGCGTTCATGACTGCTTACGAGACATTCCGAGCCGAACACGATCTCGAAAGTGACGGGGTCGACCCGAGCTGGGCACGCCACCTGCGCCAGAAAGACGGCTAATCGCACTCTGCGATCGCCGCGAGCAGCTCGTTCTTCGCCTTCGCGTCGCCCTTCGACGCGGCGAGCTCGACTCCCGCTTCGAGCCAGCTGCGCGCGTCGTCGGTTCGGCTCATCTCCTGCAAGAGCTGCCCGGCCATCAGATACATGGGGAGATACGTCGCATCCTTGGCGCGCAGTGTTTCGAAAGCGCGCAGCGAATCCTCGGTTCGTCCGGCGCTTCGATACTCCATCGCCAGCGCGTAGAGCGCGAAGGCGTCGGCTTTGCCGGACGCGGCGAGCTTTTCGAGCATCTCCAGACGTTTGCTCATCGGCGCGGTTTCCTCGGGGTCGTTCACTCGAACGAAAGGTAGTCGGCGCGCACTTTGCGCGCTCCGAAGCCGGGGAAGTGCGCGACGATCGTCGGTGGAGCGCCGGCTTCCACGCTGCGCACGACGCCCTTGCCGAAGCGCTTGTGGAACACGTGGGAGCCGGGGCGCACTTGAAAGCCTTCTTCCCCGGCGCGCGCGTCGTCGAAGGCGTCGTAGTCGACGACGCGCTCGCCGGGGGAGAGCTGGGGACGTGACGGATGCGACGGACGCGGCGGCGCGGCTTCGTACGGATCGGCCCATGACGAGCGGCCGGACGAGAGCCCGGAGCGTGAGGGCGCACCGGAGCGACCCCAAGCGGCGTCGACGGAGCCCTCGCGCTGGACGAGCTCCGGCGGCAAATCGGAAAGGAAGCGGCTCGGCGCGAGGTATTGCGTCTTGCCGAACAAGGTGCGAGACGTGACGTGGGTGATGTACAGGCGCTCCCGCGCGCGGGTCACGGCGACGTAAGCGAGCCTCCGCTCTTCGTCCATCTCGTCGGCGTGCGCTTCGTCGAGGCCGCGATAAGGGAACGTCTCTTCCTCCATGCCGGTGAGCAGCACGGTTCGAAACTCGAGGCCCTTCGCGCCGTGGACCGTCATCAGGGTCACCAGCGGGACGTCCTTCATCGTGTCGACGTCGGCGACGAGGGAGACGCGCTCCAGATAGCCGCTCAGGCTCGCGGTCTCGCCGGATTGCTCCGCGTCGGTCTCGTATTCCTGCACCGAGCCGATGAGCTCGGAGAGGTTCTCGAGGCGCGCGTCGGCTTCGGCGGAGTCCTCTTTTTCCAGCTCTTCGCGGTAGCGCGACTCTTCGAGGACGCGGCTCGCCAGATCGTGCGGGGGGAGCTTGCGCGCTTCGTCGCGCAGCTGGTCGACGAGACGCCGGAATTCGCCCAGGCTCTTGCGCGCCGCGGGCTTGAGCATTCCCCCTTCGCGGATGGCGCTCGGGATCGCGTCGTAGAGACTCGTGCCGCGTTCCGTCGCTTCGCGGATCAAGGTGTCGATCGTTTTGTCGCCGACGCCGCGGGCCGGCACGTTGACGATGCGCAAGAAGTCCGCGTCGCTGCGCGGGTTGTCCACGAGGCGCAGATACGACAGAAGGTTCTTCACTTCGGCCCGGTCGAAGAACTTGGTGCCGCCGACGATCTGATAGGCGATGTTCTCGCTGCGGAGCGCTTCTTCCAGGACGCGGGATTGGGCGTGGATCCTGTAGAAGACGGCGATGTCGCTCGGGTCGATGCCGCGCGCGCGCTCCGCGCGGATCGTGGCGACGACGTGGGCCGCCTCTTCGCGCTCGTCGCGCAGCAGGCGTACCCGGACCTTTTGCCCGTTCGCGCCGGCGGACCACAGGTTCTTCGGCTCGCGGCCGCGGGCGCTCTTGATGATGCCCAATGCGGCCGCGACGATGGTCTTCGTCGAGCGGTAATTCTGCTCGAGCTTGACGACGGTGGCGTCGGGGAAGTCGTGCCGGAAGCCCAGGATGTTGCGGATGTCGGCGCCGCGCCAGCTGTAAATCGATTGATCGTCGTCGCCGACGACGGCGAGGTTTCGCGTCTTCGAAGAGAGCGCCCGCACGAGCCGGTATTGAATGCCGTTCGTGTCCTGGAACTCGTCGACCAGGACGTGCGTGAAGCGCGAACGCATTTCGTCGCCCGCTTGCGTCTTGCTCTCGGCGATGCGCAGCGCGTAGACGATGAGGTCCTCGAAATCGACGGCGTTCGCCCGAAGCAGCGCTCTCTGGTACGCGGCGTAAGCGTCGCGGGTGCCTTCGTCGAAGCCGTGGTCGACGCGCACGTCGTCCGGACCCACGCCCTCCCGCTTTTGGCGCTGGATGCGCGACAAGACGAGCTTCGGCGGGTGCGTGCGATCGCTGAGGCCGAGGTCCTTCAGCGCGCGGCCCATCACCGCCTTCTGATCGGAGTCGTCGTAGATGACGAAGCCCTTCTGGAGGCCGACCTCCGCGTGATAGCGGCGCAGCAAGCGGGCGCACGTGGCGTGATAGGTGCCCACCCACAAATCACGCGTCAGCGCTTCGCCGGCGATCGAGCTCAGGCGGTCGCGCATTTCGCCCGCCGCCTTGTTGGTGAACGTGACGGCGAGGATGCGGTACGGCGGAACGCCGTGCTCGGCGAGCAGGTTGCCGACGCGATACGTGATGACCCGCGTCTTGCCGCTGCCGGCGCCCGCGAAGACGAGGAGCGGCCCGCTCGCGTGAAGCACGGCGCGTCTTTGTTCGTCGTTGAGCTCCGTCATGATCGCGTCGGCGCCTTCGGTCGCGAGAGAGGGCTCTACCGCGACCTTCCGTTCGGCGCGAGCCGAATGTCTCGCCTCGCGGCGGTTTCGGTGGAAAGCTCGGCGCCGTCGTGACGGCTTCGGGTATTCATCCGGCGAAGACGCGGGCCACGGCCGTACGGCTCGACGAAAGCCGCGTCGTGGTCCCGCCCGAGTGCGCCTGCTGCGGCGCGCTCGCGTCGCGTGCGGTGCTCGAAGCGCGCTTCGCCTCGAGCGAAAAAGTGCTCGTCCCGTATTGCGCGAACTGTCACGAGCACGCTGCCCGCGCGAAGACACGCGCGCTCGGCGGCGTGATCGCGTCGGTGCTGCTCGCGGCGACGTTCACCGCGGGGCTGCCGCTCGTGTGGCAGCCGCCGTCGGCCGTCGTCTACGCGCTGCTCTCGGCGTGCGCGACGGCGCTGCCGCTGGTCGTGCTTCGGTTGCGACGCGAGCGGCGCGAACCGGGTCACGCCGCTGCCGGCCGCGCGGCGTTCTTCACGCCGGACGGCGCGTTCGTGTGCGCCTCCGAAGGATGGGCGGCTCGCCTCGCCGGAGCGAGCGGCGCAAAGATCTCGGAGAGCGGCGCGCGCGAGCCCGTCGCGCCGCCGTGGGCCGCGCTGTTTCCGATCGTCTCCGTCGTCGGTGCGTTGTTGCTCTACGGCCTGCACTTCCCCGTCGTGCGCGTGCTCAACGTCACCGCGACGCGTCTCGCGATCGCCGTCGACGGGCGCACCTACTTGCAGATCGAGCCCACGAGCGCCGAGAGCGCCGCGGCCGGGATCAGCGTACGATTGCCGTCGGGTCGACACGTGCTGACGGCGACGGATCCGAAGGGTCGCGTCGTGGAGACCGCGTCCGTGAACATCGAGGGCGGAGTCCAGCACTTGTACGCGCCGGGCAGCAGCGGCGTCTGTTTCTGGATCGAGACGACCAGCTACGGACGGCTCGGTAAGCAGGCCGAACCGCCCGAGGCGCTGTCGACGACGGCGACCTTCTGGGCACTATCGCGTGACATCGACGTGTGGTTCGCGCCGTCGCCTCCGCGGCCCGACGGCGACGATCGTTCGAGCGGCGGGCTTTCGTACGCCGTCCGGCAGGCACCCTGCGACGACATGCCCGGCCGAGTCCGCGGGCAGGGTCCCATCTCGCCCCTCGGCGGGTGACGCGGGCGACCTTTTCTTTTCGAGAAGCGGTCCGGCCTGGGTTGCAAGCGCGGAAGAGTGATTATAGTAGCGGGCACCGTGGACCCCGAAGGAACGAACGGCGAAGCCGTCCCCGAGACGCAAGTCAGCTCCGAACCGAGCGCGGCAAAGCCCGAGCCTCCGCCCGAGCCGCTCGAGCAGGCGCGGCAAGAGGCCGCTCGTTACAAGGACCAGCTGCTGCGGACCGCGGCCGACTTCGACAACTTCCGCAAGCGCGCGCGCCGCGAGCAGGCCGACGCCGAGAAGAAGGCGAAGGAGGACGTCCTGCGCGAGCTGCTCCCCGTCTTCGACAATCTGGAGCGTGCCATGACCAGCACGGAAAAGGCGACGGACGTTCAGTCCGTGGCCGAGGGGGTCCGGATGGTCATTCGCCAGTTCACCGACACGCTCTCGAAGCTCGGCGTCGAGCGCGTCGCGAGCGTCGGGCTCGCCTTCGATCCCACGTTGCACGAAGCCATTCAGCACCTGGAGAGCGACGAGCACCCGCCGGGCACCGTCGCCGCGGAGATTCAAGGTGGGTATCGTGCGGGTGACCGTCTCATCAGGCCCGCGCTCGTCGTCGTCGCCAAAGCGAAGAGCTGAGCCGACAGCGGATCTGCCACAACGTCGCTGAAGGCATACTGTGCGCCTCGACGCGGGGCGCACGGCCGTCGGACGGCACGAGTCGGCGCTTGGTTCGCCGCGCGGGAGCGCGCTATCCTGAGCCCTAGCCTCATGGGCAAAGTCATCGGAATCGATCTCGGCACGACCAACTCCTGCGTTGCCGTGCTGGAGGGCGTGAGCGCCTCCGGTAGCCCCGAAGTGAAGGTGGTTCCGAACGCGGACGGCGCGCGGACCACGCCGTCCGTCGTCGCCGTCGCCGCCGCGGGCGAGCGGCTGGTGGGGCAGGTCGCGAAGCGCCAGGCGACGACCAACCCGGAGAACACCGTCTACGCCGTCAAGCGGCTGATGGGGCGTAAGTTCGAGGAAGAAGAAGTCAAAAAGCAGGTCGCGTCGGTGCCGTATCACATCGCGCGCCACGAGAACGGCGACGCCTGGGTCGAGCTTCGCGGCAAGCGCATGTCGCCCCCGGAGGTGAGCGCGCTCGTCCTCGGGACCATGAAGCAGATTGCGGAGACCTACCTCGGCGAAAGCGTCGAGGAAGCGATCGTCACCGTTCCTGCGTACTTCGACGACGCTCAGCGACAGGCCACGAAGGACGCCGGCGCCATCGCCGGTCTCACCGTGAAGCGCATCTTGAACGAGCCGACCGCGGCGGCGCTCGCGTACGGCCTCGACAAGAAGGGCGCCGAGCGCATCGCGGTCTACGATCTGGGCGGCGGGACGTTCGACGTCTCGGTCCTCGAGATCGCCGGCGGCGTGTTCAGCGTGAAGGCGACCGGCGGCGACACGCACCTCGGCGGCGAAGACTTCGACATCCGGATCATCGACAAGCTCGCCGACGAATTCAACGTCGAGCACGGCATCGATCTCCGAAAAGACCGGATGAGCCTGCAGCGCCTGCGCGAGGCCGCGGAGAAAGCGAAGCACGAGCTCTCGTCGTCGCTCGAGACGGAGGTCAACGTGCCCTTCATCGCGTCGGGGCCGGGCGGGCCGCTGCACCTCGAGCGCACCATGAAGCGGAGCGATCTCGAGATCCTCACGGCGGATCTCGTCGAACGGACCATCGCGTCGTGCAAGACGGTCCTCGCGGACGCGAAGGTGAAGCCCGCGAACATCGATCAAGTCGTGCTGGTGGGCGGCATGACGCGAATGCCGGCGGTCCAGCGCGCGGTCAAAGAGTTCTTCGGCAAGGATCCGCACAAGGGCGTCAACCCGGACGAAGTCGTCGCGGTCGGCGCCGCCATCCAGGGCGCGGCGCTCGGCGGCGAGATCGACGAGGTGCTGCTGCTCGACGTCACTCCGCTCTCCATCGGCGTCGAGACGGGCGGCGGCGTGTTCACCCGCCTCATTCCGCGCAACACCACCGTCCCCACGGAGAAGAGCGAGATCTTCACGACCAGCGTCGACAATCAGCCCTTCGTGCCGATCCACGTGCTCCAGGGCGAGCGCGAAATGGCCGCCGACAACAGGAGCCTCGCCAAGTTCGAGCTCACCGGCATCCCGCCCGCCCCGCGTGGCGTCCCGAAGATCCAGGTGAGCTTTCGCATCGACGCGAACGGCATCCTCTCCGTCGAAGCGAAGGACCTCGGCACCGGCCGCGTGCAGGCGGTCAGCGTCCGTCCGACCAGCGGGCTCAACGAAGCCGAAATCGGCCGTCTCGTCAGCGAGGGCGAACGATTCAAGGAGACCGACGAGATCAGAAAGACGCTCGCCGAGCTGCGCAATCAAGCCGAGACGCTCATCTACACGACCGAGCAAGCGCTGGAGGGCTACGCCGATCTGCTCGGGCAAGAGCGCGTCGACGGGGTGCGCGCCGACGTCGCCGCGCTGAAGGACAGCCTGGAGAGCGGCGCGGATCTCCAGGGGATTCGCGACGCCTATGCTCGGCTCGAGACGGCGACGTTCCAGATTGCGGAAGCCATGTACGGCGGCGCCGACGGAGCTTCCGGAGGCGGGACGTAGCCCGGGCGTGCCCGCGAGAGGCCCATGAGCTCCACACGAGAGCGACGCACCGTCGGCCGCTACGAACTGCTCGAGTTCGTCGGCCGCGGCAGCGCGATGGAGGCCCACGCCGCGAAGAGCTTCGGCGTCGAAGGCTTCGAGAAGGTCCTGCTGGTGAAGGAGCTTCTGCCGGAGCTCGCGTCAGAGGAGAGCTTCGTCGCGGCGTTCCTCACGAACGCGCAGCGCGCGATGCGGCTCTCGCACGCCAACCTGTCGCAGGTGTTCGACCTCGGTCGCGCGGAAAAGCCCGGGGGGAGGGCGTCGTATTTCCTGGCGACGGAGTACGTGCTCGGCATCGATCTCGGGGCGCTCCTCTCGCGCGTGCAGAGCAAGGGCGGCATGCCGCTGGCCATCGCCGCGTACGTCGCGCTCGAGGTCGCGAAGGCGCTGGATCACGCGCACCGGCGCCGCGACGACCAGCTCCGCCCGCTGGGGATCCTCTACGGCGCGCTCGCGCCGCACAACGTGCTCGTCAGCGCCGACGGCGACGTCAAGGTGACGGACTTCGGCGTCAGCTCGTCGCTGCTCACGCTGCCTCGCCCGCGCGAGGGCCTCGGCCGCACCTACGCGGCGGCGAGTCCGGAGCTCGCGGAGGGCGAGCCCGCGACGATCGCCTCCGACGTCTTCTCCCTCGGCGTCTTGCTGTACGCGCTCATCGCCGGGGCGCCGCCTTACGCCGGGGCGAGCGACGCCGAGGCGCTGGATCGCGCGAAGCACCGTGATCTTCCGCCTCTGGACTCCGTTCGCGCCGACGTTCCGCGCGAGCTCGCGGAGCTCGTCGCCCGCGCCATCGCCTTCGAGCCGACGGAGCGTTTCCCCTCCGCGTCCGCGTTCCACGAGGAGCTGCTCGCGGTGACGTACGCTTGCGGCGTCCGCGCGACGGCGACCGATCTGGCCGCTTTCGTCGAAGCGCATCGGACCGCGCTCCCGCCGGCGCCCGTCGAGTCCATCGGCGCCCTCTTGTCGCGCCCGCTCACGGTTCCACCGGCGCCGCTCGAGCTCGAGCTCACGCCCGACGACATCGTCGACGCCCGCGCGCCCAGCGTGCCGCCGCTCACCGGCTTCGGTCAGATGCGACACGTGTCGGTGCTCGTGCTCTCGCTCGGGCAAGGGCCGCTGGCCGACGAGCTCTCCGCGCGCCTCCACGCGGCGCTCGGGCGCTACGGCGGCGTCGTCGTCGCCGAACGGATGCACGAGGTGATCGCGCTGTTCGGGCTTTATCGCAGCGACGGCCGCGACAGCGAAGCCGCGGTCCGCTGCGGGCTCGTGCTCACGCGGGGCCTCGACGTCGGCGACACGGCGCCGTCCGTGGGCATCGACGCGGGCCGGCTGAGCCTCGACGCCGATCAGCGTCCCGTCCCCGACGCGCGCACCGAGCGGCTCATCGGGCAAGCGCGCCTCCTCGCGGGCGCGCCGCGCATGGTGCGCGTGTCGCCTCGGATCGCGCCGTCGCTGCGCGGACGTTTCCCGCTGGAGCCCGCGGGCGCCGGGCTGCGCGTGACGGAGTTCGCGCAAGACGGCTTCGCCGACCCGTTCATCGGGCGGAAGGCGGAGCTGTCGCACCTGGGCGAGACGCTGGTGCGCGCGGCGCGCGGCGAGCTGCGCGTGCTCAGCATCGTGGGCGATCCGGGCATCGGAAAGACGCGGCTCGCCGTCGAAATGCAGCAACGCCTCTCGCGTGGCTCCATCGACCTCGTCAGCTACTTCGCGACGTGTCCGCCGCGCGGGAAGGAGCTCCCGCACAGCGGCGTGCTGGCGATGCTCCGGCGCATCACCGGCGTGCGCGACGGCGATCCGGGAGAGCGCGTCCAGGCGCTCGAGCCGCGGCTGCGCGCGCTCGGGCTCGACGGCGACGAGGTGGCGGCGGTGCTCGCGGAGCTGGGCGCGGCGCAGCCGTCGGGGCGCCTTCCCGTCTCCGCCGCGCTCCGCAGCGGCTTCCTGCGAATGATGCAGAGCCTCGCCGACGATCGCTTCTGCGTCTTCGTGTGGGACGACGCGCACGAGCTCGACGCGGCGAGCGCGGACGTCATCGCCCGGGCCGCGGCGCGCCTCGGCGCTTCGCGGATCGCCGTCGTGGTCTGCGGACGCCCGGAACCCGGCGCGCCGTTCCAGACGTTGCCCATCCATTCCGAGCTTCGCCTCGGCGAGCTCGATCCGGCGGACGCCGAACGGCTCGTCGCGCAGACGCTCGGCGTCTCCGAAGCGCCCGACGCCTTGCTCGATTTCCTGCGCGAGCGCGCCGGCGGCCAGCCGATGTTCCTCGAAGAGCTCGTGCGCAAGCTCGTGGAGAGCGGCGCGCTCAACGTCGCGAACGGCCAGGTCTCGGCGCTGTCTCTCGACGACGGCGTCGTGGTGCCGCGCACGCTGCGCGCGCTGATGGGCGATCGCCTGAGGCGCCTCTCGGACGACGAACGGCATCTGTTCGTGGCGGCGGCCGTGCTCGAGCCCCCGATCGCGCCGGAGCTCCTGGCGACGATGCTCGAGCTGCCGCTTCCCGTCGTCGACTCGGTCGTGGATTCGCTCTCCGGACGCGGCCTCTTGCGACGCGACGGTCCCGCGGCGTTCGGCTTTCCGTCTCCGCTCGCGCGCGAGGTCGTGCTCGCCGAGCTCACCGCCGAAGATCTCGCGAAGTTACACCGGCGCGCCGCGGACGCGCACGCGGCCGTCCTCGGCGGCCGTCTGGACGAAGAAGCGGACGAGGTCGGCTATCACCTCGCCGCGGCCGGCGATCGCGCGGCCGCCGCGGACATGTACGCGCGCGGCGGCCTTCACGCCCTGTCCACGCGCAAGCTGGATCGCGCCGCGCTCGATCTGGCCTACGCGCTCGATCTCGCCGATCTGGAGTCGCGACCCGGCGCGCAGATCGTCAATTGGCTGTCCGCGCTGTCCACGTCGGTGCGCTACGTGCGGAGCGGCCCCAACTTGTCCGGCCTCATCGATCGGCTCATCCGGCGCGGCGAGGCGGGCGGCATGGAGCTCGTCTTGCGCGCGCAGATGCGCATCGACCTCGCTCGCATCCTGGGAGCGCTGGATCAACCGCTCCTCGCCGAGGCGCTGCTCGACAGCGGCGCGGCCGAAGGCTCGGCGAGCGCCGAGATCGCGACCGCATTTCTCGCGACGCACGCGGAGCTCGCTTCGGCGCGCGGCGAGTTCCGCCTCGCGAAACGGGCGCTGGATCCGCTCGCGCGGCACACGGTGCTCGACAAAGTCGAGCTGCACGGCATCACGCTCAGCCTGGCGCGCACGCTCGGCGCCTCGGGCAAGGCGGACGCCGCACAAGAGGCGTTCGAGGAAGCCGAACGCCTCGCTTCGCCGTCGGATCCGCTGCTCGCGCTGGATCGCGCCACCGCGCGCTTCGCGCTGGCCGGCTTCGCCGGCAAGTGGCGCGAGGCGGCGGACGCCAGCGTCCAAGCCGCGGCGCTCGCGGAAGAGCTCGGCTTGCTATACGAGGTTGCGTCGTGTCTATCGGAGCAAGCCGTCGCGTTGACACGCCTCGGTGACGGTTCGCGGGCGCGCGCGGCCGTCGCGTCGGCGATCTCCGCTGCCGAGGAGACCGGGGCGGAGCGGGTCCTGTCGCGGTGCCGCCTGGTGCTCGGTTTCCTGGAGTCGATCGACGCCGGCCGGCCTTCACTGGACGCCCAGCGCGGGTACATCGCGGCGGCCGAGAGCCGCGGGTGGATCGGCGATGCTCTGCTCGGCCGCTACCTGCTGGGCCGCATGGCGGCGCGCCTCGGCGCCGGCGACGAAGCGCGCCACGAGCTCTTGCTCGCTGCGCGGATTGCGCTGTCGACCGGTAACCATTCCTACGCCGATCAGTGCAGCATCGAGCTGGCGAAGCTCGGATAGTGGTGTCTATCGGCTCCACGCCGGGCGAGGCGCGGCAGGCATTGAATTACCCTGCAACAACCGCGTCTTGGCCGGCGTCGTTCGGAAAACGGATCACGGAAAGTATGGGTCACGTGCGGTTGTCATCGGGGAGCTGACTCCGTAGAAGACGCGTGAAAATTCCGGGCCGTCCGGAACTTACCGGACCTGCCTAAGGTCGGCCCTCGAATGGCGAAAATGTGAACACGAGCGGACGGCGAGCGGCTGATTGAACTACCGTTGCGCGTCTCAACGCTCGCGAGTCGTGATGGCCAGTCGATCCAAGAATACGAGAAACAAGAGCAAGGTTCGCAGCACCACACCGATGAAGCGAACGAAGAAGAAACACGTACGAACGCCCGAGCAGAGCGCGACGTCCAAGGGGCCGGTGGCGCCGTTCACGAAACGGAAGGCGACCGGCGAGGATCCCGCGAGCTTTCCGGTCGTCGGCATCGGCGCATCGGCCGGTGGACTCGAGGCGCTGGAAGCATTCTTCAGCGAAGTCGTGCCCAATTCGGGCATGGCTTACATCGTCGTCACGCATCAAGCTCCGGGGCGGGCGAGCTTGTTGCCGGAGCTTCTGGCGAAGCATTCGCGTGTCCCGATGCACACGGCCGAAGATGGGATGAAGCTGGTTCCCGATGCGGTGTTCGTCGCACCCCCGGGCGGTTGCGTCTCGGTACGGGACGAGAGGATTCAGATCGAAGAAATCGACCCATCGATGCGCACGCTGCCGGTCGATCATCTGTTTCGTTCGCTGGCGAAGAACGACGGCGACAACGCGATCGCGATCGTCCTCTCCGGCAACGGCCGCGACGGTACGCTGGGGATCACCGAGGTGAAGGGGGTTTCCGGCATGGTGATGGCTCAGGAGCCTTCGTCCGCCCGCTACGCCGGGATGCCGACCAGCGCCATTGCCACACAGCTCGTCGACTACGTCCTTCCGCCGAACGAAATGCCGGTGCAGCTCCTTCGTTACGTCCAGGGTAAGGATCGACTGCGCGTCTCGAACGAGCCGAAGGAAGAGCCGGACACGAGCACCGCCGGGCTGCAGCGTGTCCTCGTGATCCTGCGAGCGCGGACGGGCAACGACTTTGCCTCGTACAAGAAGTCGACCGTGCGCCGGCGCGTCGAGCGCCGGATGACGGTGCACGGCCTCCGATCGGTGGCCGAGTACGCGCAGCTCCTCGAGCGCGCGCCCCACGAGGTCGACGCGCTCTTCCGCGAGCTGCTCATCAGCGTGACCAGCTTCTTTCGCGATCCGGAAGCGTACGCCGTCCTCGAGTCGGAGCTCCAGCGAATCATCAAGCTCAAGGCCGACGACGACCCGGTGCGGATCTGGGTCGCCGGCTGCGCGACGGGCGAAGAAGCCTACTCACTCGCCATCCTGGTGAAGGAGGCTCTCCTCGCCGCCGGGCGGAGCCTCGCGGTGCAGATCTTCGCGACGGATCTCGACAGTCAAGCGGTCGAGACGGCGCGCGCCGGCCGTTATCCGGAGGGTATCGCGGCCGACGTCAGCCCCGAGCGACTCGAGCGCTTCTTCACGAAGGAAGAGGGCGGTTACCGCGTCACCAAGGACGTCCGCGAGCTACTCGTGTTCGCCTCGCAGAACCTCGTGAAAGATCCGCCGTTCACCAAGCTCGATCTCCTGAGTTGCCGCAATCTCCTCATCTACCTCGAATCGGAGCTCCAGAAGCGCATCCTGTGGCTCTTCAGCTATTCCCTTCGCCCCGCGGGCATCTTGTTCCTCGGCACCTCGGAGAGCGTGGCGGGGTTCGACGACGTCTTCACCGTCGTCGACAAGAAGTGGAAAGTGTTCCAGCGGCGCGACAGCGGCGGGCCGCGCTTGCCGGACTTGCACCAGGAGCTGCCGCCGGCCGCGATCCCGGGGCGCCTGGCGACGGCGCACAGGCCCGGACACAGGGCGGTCGTCGGCGTGGGGCTCGTGGCCGAGCGCCTGCTGCTGTCGAGCTTCGTCCCGCCGACCGTCATCCTGAGCGAGCGGGGCGAGCTCATCTACCTTCACGGCCGCACCGGCTCTTTTCTGGAGCCCGCCGCGGGGGAGCCGACGAACAACGTCTTCAACATGGCCCGCGAAGGGCTGCGGCTGGAGTTGCCGGCGGCGATGCGCCAGGCGAGCACCAGCGTGGAGCCCGTGGTCCGTCGCGGCCTGCAAGTGAAGACGAACGGCGGCTTCTCCTCGGTTCGCTTGACGGTCCGGAAGCTGGACGAGCCCGAGTCGCTCCGCGGCGCCTTCATCGCCACCTTCGAAGAGGAGAAGGACGAGCCGAAGAAGCCCAAGGTGCGATCCGGCAAGTCCGATCGCGGACACATCGAGCGCATCTCGTCGCTCGAGCGCGAATTGCAGCGCACCAAGGAGAACCTCCAGGGGACGATCGAGGAGCTCGAGACGTCGAACGAGGAGCTGAAGAGCACCAACGAAGAGCTGCAGTCCACGAACGAGGAGCTCCAGAGCGCGAACGAGGAGCTCGAGACTTCTCGCGAGGAGATGCAGAGCCTCAACGAAGAGCTTCAGACCGTCAACTCGGAGCTGGAAGAGAGGAATCGGGCGCTGTCGCAGGCGAACGACGACATGCAGAACCTCCTCAACAGCACCGAGATCGCCACCATATTCCTGGACGACAAGCTCGCCATCAAGCGCTTCACCACTCAAGCGAAGAAGGTGTTCAGCCTCATCGACACCGACATCGGCCGACCCATCTCGGACCTCACCGCGAACCTGCGCTACGACCATCTGGTCGAAGAAGCGCGCGAGGTGCTCCAGACGCTCGTCTTTCGAGAGCGCGAGATCCAGACGAAGGAGGGCTCTTGGCGCCTCATGCGGGTGATGCCGTACCGCACCCACGAAAACCTGATCGACGGTCTGGTCATCACCTTCGTGGACATCGATCGCGTGAAGCGAGCCGAGGAAGAGGCGCAGATGGCGCGCCTCTACGCCGAGAGCATCGTCGAGGCGGTGCGCGTCTCCTTGCTCGTGCTCGACACGCACCTTCGCGTCGTATCGGCGAACCGGGCTTTCTACGAGCAGTTTCGCACCACGCCGAAGCTCCTGGTGGGGGAGCCGATACAACAAGTTTCGGAGGGTCGCTGGGACGCGCCGGATCTCGACGCGAAGCTGCGGCGCATCGCCAAGGGCGATCAAGAGGTGATGACGGCCTCGCCGGTGACGGTCACGCTGCCTCGCGTGGGTCCCGAGAGGATGACGTTGAACGCGCGACGGATAGTCCCGACCGGGGACAAACCGCTCATTCTTCTCGCGATCGAATCGCTGAACAACTCACCCAAGAAGCGAGACGAAGAAGGATGAGCTCATGAATCTGAAATGGGTCGACGAAGCCTCGCTGCGACAACTAGCGGAACAGAGGCTCGCGTCGAGCGCCGCGAGTGGCCGAGTTCCCGAAAGTAAGGATCATCTCGTCCACGAGCTCCTGGTGCACCAGGCCGAGCTCGAGATGCAGAACGAAGCGCTGCGGGACGCCCATGCCGAGCTCCTCGAGTCCCAGCAGCGTTTTCAAGATCTCTTCGACAGCGCGCCCGTCGGCTACGTCGTTCTCGACGCCTCCAGCCGAATCCAGGCGGCGAACCCGCTGGCGCGCGACATCCTGGGCCGGGGCGTCGTCGGAAGGCGTCTGACGCACTACCTGGTTCCGGACGAAGCCGTCGTGTTCGAGCGCTACCGGCGCCAAGTCCTCGCGTCTCCGGATCGGTTCTCGGGCGAGTTCACGTTGATCGACGTCAAAGGGCGGCGGCGCGAAATGCGGATCGACGGCGTGAGGACGAGCGCCGTCGCCGGCACATGGCGAGCCGCGCTGATCGACGTTTCGGAGCAGAACGCCACGAGCCGCAGGCTGAATCACTCCGAGCGGCTAGAGGCCGTGGGCGAGCACGCGAGCGGCATCGCCCACGATCTGAACAACCTGCTCTACAGCGTGGCCGTGCACCTGGAGGTCGCGTTGCGTTCTCTCGACGATGGACACTCGGCTCACCACGCCCTGCAACAGCTGCGCACCGCCGTCGAGCGCTGTTCGGCGACGACCGAGCAGCTCGCGAGCTTTTCTCGATCGGAGACGGAGCAGCCCTCGATCGTCGACCTGAACGTCGTGATCGGCTCGATGGAGAGCGTCCTGAGGTCGATCCTGGGCGACGACGTCGAGCTCGAGCTCGACCTCGCCGCGCGCGATCCGTCCATTCGCGTTGCCGAAAAGGACGTGGAGCAGATCCTGCTCAGCGCGGCCCGCAACGCGCAGCACGCGATGCAGCACGGTGGCACCTTTTGCGTCGAGACCGAGACCGTGGTGCTCGGCACGCACCTCGAACAGGGCACCGCCGAGTCGGTGCGCTACGTGCGCTGGACCCTGTCCGACGATGGCATGGGCATGAGCGAGAGCACCCGGCGCCGCGCCTTCGAGCCGTTCTTCACGACCAAGCCGGCCGGCTCGGGCACCGGCCTCGGCCTCTCGCTGGTCAAGGCCATCGTGGAGCGCGCGGGCGGTTCAGCGTTGCTCGAGAGCGAGCTCGGCCGCGGCACGAGCTTGGTCATTCATCTGCCGTGCGCCTCGGCGTCGTCGCGCGTCTCGTCGTGGCCGCCGCCGAACGACGAGTAAGCTAGCGCGCGCGGTTCAGCGCGCCGCAGACGGGGCGGAGAGCCCCGGGTGATACAGGAACTGAATCTTGTTCCCCTCCGGATCCGCGGCGTAAAACGACCGGCACCCGTCGCGGTGCGTGCGCGGCATCGCGGCGATCTCGGCGCCGCCCGCGCCGAGGTGCTCCGCCCACGAGTCGACTTCTTGCGGCGTGTCCAGCAG
Source organism: Polyangiaceae bacterium (assembly GCA_035547195.1). GTDB lineage: Bacteria > Myxococcota_A > Polyangia > Polyangiales > Polyangiaceae > DASZVB01. Next base: position 44,927 of record DASZVB010000040.1, on the reverse strand, counting down.
CACGCCGATGTGATCGAGGTGCGTCTCGTCCTTCGAGAGCGACGGCTCGGCGTGGAGCGCGAGGCTGTCTTCGCCGCACGTCAGGTAGACGTTCTCCGCGTCGGGCCGCCACTCGACGCGATAGCCGAGCAGATCGACGTAGAAGCGCTCCATCGCGGCGAGGTCCTTGCAGCGGAACGCGACGTGGCGCAGGCCGCGCATCTTCGGGGGCAGAGCCATGCGCGTGGGTATACCACCCGCGCACGCCGTCGCCACGCGCGCGAGCCTCAGTCGGCCGCGGCCAGATACTGCTCGATGGCTTCCAGGTGCGCGTTCACCTGGGGGTCTTTCTGGCGGAGCTGCTCGACGCGCCGGACGGCGCTCATCACCGTCGTGTGATCGCGGCCGCCGAACGCGCGCCCGAGCTCGGGGAAGCTGCAGCCGAGGCGCTGGCGGCACAGGTACATCGCCACGTGGCGCGCGAACGCCACGCTCTTGTGTCGATCTTTGCTGAGCAGCTCGGAGTTCGACAGCCGGAAGTGGCTGCACACGGCGCGCTGGATGTCCTCGACGCTGGTCGTATCGGCACGCGTCGGGGAGATCGCGGAGATCTCCGTGTTCGCGAAGTCGTAGTCGATCTTCTTGCCCGTGAGCGACGCCTTCGCCGCCAGGCGGATCAGCGTGCCCTCGAGCTCGCGGACGTTCGTCTTGATCCGCTGAGCGAGGAGCACGGCGACGTCGTCGCCGATCGCGATGCCCTCGAGCTGCGCCTTCTTCCGGACGATCGCGACGCGGGTCTCGAGCTCCGGGATCTGCACGTCCGCGACGAGGCCGGAGTTGAACCGCGAGACGAGCCGCTCCGGCATGCGCTGCAGCTCTTGCGGATACTTGTCGCTCGAAACGACAATGGGCTTGTCCGCGTCGCGGAGCGCGTTGAACGTGTGGAAGAACTCTTCCTGCGTCTGCTCGCGTCCGGCGAGCGACTGGATGTCGTCGAGGAGGAGCAGATCGCAGCTCGAGCGGTAGCGCGTCCGGAACTCGTCCATCTTGTGGTGCTGCAGCGCTTCGATGAACTCGTTGGTGAAACGCTCGGCCGACACGTACACGACGCGCGCGTCCGGCTTCTTCTCGAGCACCCGGTGCGCGATGGCGTGCATGAGGTGCGTCTTGCCGAGCCCCGTGCCCCCGCACAAGAAGAGCGGGTTGTAGCGCGGCCCACCTTCGCCGGCGGAGGCGCAGGCCGCCGCGTACGCGAGCTCATTCGACGGGCCGACCACGAAGTTCGGAAACGTGTGCTTCGCGTTGAGGCTGTCGCCGTGAAGGAAACGGCCGGGCGGCCGTGGCGGCGGGACGCTCGAGACGGGACGCGAAGGACGCGGCGGCATGCGAGAATCCCTCATCTGGCACACCGGGTTCATCAAGTCCGGCGAGATACGCCATTCGACGCGTAGAGCGTCCGGCGTGTCGAGCCCCGCGAGCTCGCGCATGCGCTTCACCAGCGTCGGCTGGAAGTGCGTCTTCACCCAGTCGCGCACGAACTCGTCACGTGCGCACAGTGCGACGGTCCCATCCTGGAATCCATCGAACTGCACACTCGCGAACCACTGTTCGAACGAAGCGGGTGACAGCGCGCGTGCGTGCTCCACCGCTTCACGCCAGATGTGGAAAGCCTGTGAAGAGCTCACCATGGTGCTGAGTGACACGTCCAAAGCCTTTGACTCCAAAGAAGAAATGGGCGCCTCACACAGATTGCCCACAAGTGGACAGCCTGTGCGTTACGCCGCGGCCCGTGTCAGCGCCTGCCGTCTCGGTTTCGTGGTGCGTTGCCCTGTTTGCCGGGGATGAGTCTGCATCGCACTAATAGAAGAGAGAGGTCAGGCGAGTCACTCGACAATCGGCTGATGTCACGCAGGCACAACCCGAACGTGCCGTACGTGCCAACCGAGCGTGAGCTAGCACCGCCTCGCCACGGAACTCAATGGGGTATTTTCGTGCACGCACGATCCGGCGAAAAATCTCGTCGTTCACGGCGAACCAAAATGGACGCGGACTCGATTCGTCGCGATGCGCGTTCGGCGGTGATCAGTAAGTCGAGAGACTCCGCAGAGAATTGGTCGACGAGCAAATCGAGCGACGCTTGCTCACGCATCAACTTCCGTGTTTTCCGTCGTCAAGAGGCAACGGTCACGCGTGTCGTGAATGAAAGTTTCCGCGCGCGCACGGCACGGATTTCTTGGCCATCTTCGGATACGCGCGCTAAGGGCCAGTTTCCTCGCGAAGCAATGAGCGAAGCATTTCTCCCACGGCGGCTTTCAGAGCTGCGGAATCTGCGCCTTGCTTGCTCCAGTCGTTACACGGCGCCGAGCGGAGCGAGCGGCGAGGCCGGAGGGACGAAGGCCTCGCTGCGCGAAGGCGCAATAAAGCGAGTGGCGGGCCCGGAGGGACGGAGGGCCCGCTGCGCGAAGGCGCACTTAATCACCCTCGCGCTCGTGACAATGTCCGGCCTGGCGCGCGCGGACGCGAGCAAGCTCCCGCCCGAGGTCGGCTACAACTACGGAGAAACGGAAGCGCCGCGCACTGCGGGGATGGGCAGCGCTCTGCGCGCGTTCTCCAATTCCACTGACGCCCTGTTCATGAATCCAGCGAACATGGCGGCGACGCGCGTCTATCACCTCGCGGCCATCGCGCAGATCTGGCCCGAAGCGTCGCGCCAAACCTACGGAGCCGCGATCGTCGACTCCATTGTTTCGTCTTCGAAACTGGCCGGCGGTCTCGCCGCGAGCTGGACGGGTCAAGATCCTAGCGGCGTCGATCGCAGCGCGTTCGACGTCCGTTTTGCGCTCGCGTTTCCGTTCTCCGAACATTTTTATCTCGGTGCAACCGGCCGCTATCTCTCGTTGCAGCAGAACGGGTACCCGCGCGGCCTCTTCGATCTGCCGCCCAGCCTCGCGGCGGGCGGCACGCACGGCAGCGACATCGTGCAGACCGTCACCTTCGACGCCGGCGCGACGCTCAAGCCCATTCCCGAGCTCGCGCTCTCCATCGTCGGCACGAACCTCACGAACCCCGGCAACAGCTTCCTTCCTCTCATGTTCGGCGGCGGCATCGGCTTCGGCACGGACGACCTGACCATAGAGGCAGACGCGCTCGGCGACTTCACGACCTACGGAAGCGCGAAGGCGCGCGCGATGGTGGGGGGCGAATACCTCGTCGCCGATCACGTGCCGCTCCGCCTTGGTTATAGATACGACCAAGGAGCCGACAGCCACGCCATCACCGGCGGTGCCGGCTACCTCGACAGCGCCTACAGCATCGACCTATCCGTTCAGCGTACCGTCGCCGGCCCCGCCGCGACCGCCATCATCATCGGCTTCCAGTATCACGTCGAAAGCGGCGGCAGCCTGATGCCCGACGAATAGCGCCCCGGCGCGCTCCGATCAGGTCGCCCCGCGGCAGCCCCCGCGCGCAAGAGTGTTGTGCGTCGCGAGGTCACGCGTACGAGGTCGCGCACACGAGGTGACGTGGGGGAGTGTCGTGTGTCGAGGTGACGCGGGGGAGTGTCGTGCGTCGCGAGATGATGCGCAGAGCGTCGTGTGTCGCGAGGTGGTACGCGCGGGAGTGTCGTGTGTCGAGGTCACGCGGGCGAGGTCACACGCAGAGTGTCGTGTGTCGCGAGGTTACGCGGACGAGGTCACGAACGCTGCGGCGCTTGTCCGCCGCGGCGCTGCCGGATGCGTCGCATTCGCATTGACGCCCGGCAAACGGGCCGGCCACGTCGTCTCATGCCGACGCTCTCCGTTGCGTCGGCGCGTGGCGGGTATCTCGCAAGAATGTCAGGTACACGAGCGGTACATCGAAGCGCCCGCGATTGCTCAGGGAGCTCGCGAATTCGGCTCTTTTCCCGCTGATCAAACTCGACGGGCGGCATCCAGGGACATCAGCGGGACATGGGGCGTGCAATGTCCCGTTGATGTCCCTATCTCGCGACCGATGCTCTCGACTGAGCTATTTTCGGCCGTTATCGTGGCCACCTCCATGCGGTGAGCCGGGCCGCATGTCCCGCGCCGGTACCTGGCATTCCGCTCCGCGTACAGTCGCTATTCGCAATCAGCCCTGGAGCGTGCACGTGCGAAGTCGTTAGCGTTCGGCGCGAGGGCCAATTGCGTAGCGCGCGCCGCAATGGCCAATTGCGCGGCGGTCGCTGTGACGGCCAATTGCGTGGCAGTCGTTACGACGGCCGATTGCGTGGTCGCCGCGAGGGCCAATTGCGCGGCGGTCGCTGCGACGGCCGATCGCGTGGCGCTCGCCGCGGCGGTGTTCGGCGGCGCCGCTATCGTAGCGCGGAGTAGATTTCGTCGAAGAGCGCATCAGCGCCAGCCGCGAGCGCGGCCTCCGCCGCGGTGCGCTCGGGCGATAGACGCGCTTCGTCGCGGAGCTGTTCGATGGCGCGCGGATTGCGATACCAATCTTCTTCGTGGCGTTCGACGAGCTGTCGGTGAGCGCCACCGGCGAGCAAGGTACCGGCGAAACGTTGAGGGTCGTCGGCGTGGAGCCGGAAGACGGCCCCGGCCAGCGCAGGCGAAAGCGCAACCCGGAACGCCCGCGCCGCGTTCTCTTCGAAAGCTTCGCGAAGGGCGCGCCGGCCCGCCAGCGCTGGTGCGCGCAGCAGAACACGTAGCGCCGCGGCGCGGGAGGCGATGAGGACGGTGACGCCCAGCGCGCGGCGATGCTCGGCGATCCGCGCGCCGCTCAGGCCGAGCGCGCGCCGCGCGAATGGCGCGCTCCAAGGCAACGCCGCGAACAACGCGCCGAAGGTCCTGCGCCGGAGACCGTAAGGATCGTTCGCGATGACGAAAGGCTGCGACGAGGGCGCGGTCGCGTCGACCCACGCCGCGCCGACGCGACCGAGCGCGCGCAGATAGCTCGCGGGCGCGAAGGGTCGCGGCAATTCACCCGGATCGATATCGACGTCGCGGAACAGATCCGAACCGCGGAACCAATCCAGGATGGTCCACGGCGAAAGGGCGCGCGGCCACCCTTCGCGCGCGCGTTCCCCGAGCGCGCCATCGACGAGATCCGCGAGCGTCATCCGGCTCGGGCCTTCCAGCAGATCCGCGGTTCGGTCGAGCCACTTCGAGGCCTGGCTCACGATACTGTCGCCGGGCGACTCGATGAGGTCCGGGCCCGCGAGCCCCATGCGCGAAGCAATCTCTTGGCGGCGTTCCCACAGAATGCTCACGGCCTCGCCGAGCGGCGCCGCGGATCGTGCGAACGACGTTAGCCACGCCGCGCGACGCGGCGGTTCGGACAAGGCGCGCTCCAGCATCGACGCGAGGGACAGCTTCGCGCGCTCCGGCTCGTTCACGACGTGCTCGGTGTGTCGCTCGGCGACGGCGATCCCCACGAGCGCCGCCGCGTTCACGCGCTGCTCGGTGAGACGATAGATCCACGCCGTGAGCGGCGCGCGCAGCGGATCGTAGTCCGGCAGCTCGCGGACGGCGCCGAACGCGCGCCGGCTCGCGACGACGCGCGCTCCGACGAACGGATCGTCGTCGAGCCCCCCGCCGCTGCGCAGCCGCCGGCGCCAGCGCCGAACGGCTGCTGCCGCGCGCGCGATCTCGCGGTCGAGCCGCAGGGGATCGATGGACTCCAGATCGCGTTCGGTGAGCGCCACACGACGAGGATAGACTCGATCGCATGCGCCGGCTCCCCGTCCTCCAGCAAACGGCGCCCGAAGATTCGGCGGCCGCGTCACGACCACCGTGGCAGTGGTGCCTCGTCGGCGCGGGCCTGGCGACGACGATCTGGTTGCCGCTCGCGGCGGTGGCTGCGCCGCTCGGGGCGTCGCTCGCCGCGCATTGGCTGCGCGTCGTTCCGGCGGAGGTGGCGTCGGGGAAGGTCCAGCTCGGTCCGGGGCAGATGGCGCTCCTCGCCTTTCTGAGCGCGCTACCGCTGATCGTTTGCTTCGGTGTCGCGGCCGCCGCCGCGGGCGCGCTCGTCGCGCGCTTCGGGGGAAAAGCCGGCAAACGGGAAGCGGGAATAGCGGGCGTGCTCGCTGCGTTCATCGTCACTTCGGTCGCCGCGGTCGGGGGCGCGGGCCTCTCCGCTTCGGGATTCGCGGGCGCGGCGCTCGTCCTCGCCGCCGTCGGCGGAGCGGCAGGCTATGTAGGTGCGGGTTTCGGCGCGGCCCGTCGCCCTGTGCTAGGTTCCGGGCGATGAGCAAGATCGACGACGAGCTGGCGAAAGCCGTCGAGGACTCGGAAGCCGACGAAGCCGCTCGCCCCGTGGTCATGCAGGGCTCGAGCGAGCCCCGGAAAAAGCCGCGCCGCGAGCTGTTGCTGCTCGTCACGCTCCTCGTCGTCGGCGGGGCGATCCTCACGCTCGTCCTGACGAACTTCAACGACTCGGCGATCTACTCGAAGGGCGTCGACGAGATGCTCGCCCAGAAGGCCTCGCTCGGAGACCGCAACCTCCGCGTCCAGGGCACGCTGGTGAAGGGCACGCTCGCGCGGCGCGATTCGCCGTGCGAGTACCGGTTCCGCATGAAGAAGAACGGCGCGGAGGTCGAGGTGCATTACCCGCAGTGCGTCGTTCCGGACACCTTCCGCGACGTTCCGAACATGGATGTGGACGTGACGGCGACGGGCAAGCTCGCCAAGGACGGTCACTTCCAGGCTTCGCAGATCATGGCGAAGTGCCCGTCGAAGTACGACATGAAGCAGATGGCCGCGTCCGGTAAGCAGATGCCCCACGGTCAGATGGGGCCCTCGGCGGCGATGGCTCCGCAGACGTACTGAGCTCGCCATGTGGGATCGGTTCCTGCGCGCCTGTCGCCGCGAGCCCGTCGACGCGACACCGGTGTGGTTCATGCGGCAGGCCGGCCGCTACATGCCGGAGTATCGCGCCATTCGCGAGAAGCACTCGCTGCTCGAGATCTGCAAGGTGCCAGAGCTCGCGACCGAGGTCACGCTGCAGCCGATCCGCGCTTACGCAGTGGACGCGGCGATCCTCTTCGCGGACATCTTGCTGCCGCTCGAGCCGATGGGAGCGCCCTTCGAGTTCGCGGCGGGCGAAGGGCCGCGCTTCTTCGAGCCGGTGCGCGACGCGGCCGCCGTAGAGAAGCTGCGGCTCATCGATCCAGCGGAGAGCCTCGGCTACGTGCTCTCCGCGATCCGGATGATCCGCAAAGAGCTCGACGGCAAGACCCCGCTCATCGGCTTCGCCGGCGCGCCGTTCACGCTGGCGAGCTACCTCGTCGAAGGCGGCAAGAGCGCGAACTACGCGATCACGAAGCGGCTGATGTACCGCGAGCCCGCGGTGTGGAGCGCGCTCATGAGCAAGCTCGCCGAGGTCGTCCGCCGCTATCTGCGCGCGCAGATCGACGCGGGCGCCCAGGCCGTGCAGCTCTTCGATTCGTGGGTCGGCGAGCTGTCGCCGCTGGACTACGAGGAATACATCCTGCCCCACGTGCAGCACATCCTCTCCGACGTCGAGAAAACGGGCGTGCCCGTGGTTCATTTCGGCACCGGCACTTCGATGCTGCTCTCGCTGATGAAGCGCGCCGGCGGTACGGTCATCGGCATCGACACTTTCACGCCGCTCGACTGGGCGCGCGAGCGGCTCGGGCCCTCCGTCGCGGTTCAAGGCAACCTCGAGCCGCTCCTCCTCAACGCGCCCCGCGCGCTCCTCACCCGGCGCGTCGACGACGTGCTCCGGCGCGCGGGAAGCGCAGCGGGTCACGTCTTCAACCTCGGTCACGGTATTCTCCCGGAGACGCCGCCCGACGCCGTGAAGTACGTCGCCGATCTCGTACACGAGCGCACGGCGCGGTAGACGTGATGGAATCGCTTGCCCGCAGGATGGCCGACGGAACGCCGCGGCGCGTGGCCGTCATCGGCGGCGGCGTGACCGGCCTGACGGCGGCGTACGAGGTTCACCGGCAGCGCCCGGACGTCGAGCTCCGCCTCTTCGAGGCGCGCGCGGAGCTGGGCGGCAACATCCGCACCGAGCGACGCGACGGGTTCGTCATCGACGCCGGGCCGGACTCGTTCGTGATAACGAAGCCGGACGCCCTCGCGCTGTGTCGCGAGCTCGGCCTCGAGCCGGAGCTCTGCGCGACGGAAGACCAGGCGCGCCACGTGTTCGTCGCGCACGACGGCGCGCTGACGCTGATGCCCGGCGGCATGGCGCTCGCGGTCCCGACGCGCCTCGGCCCGCTCCTCGAAACGCCGCTCCTCAGCTTGCGCGGCAAGCTCCGCTTGCTGCTCGAGCCCTTCGTCCCCAGAAAGCGCGCGCACGGAGACGAGTCCATGCTCGCTTTCTTGGAGCGACGTCTCGGTTCGGAGGGCGCGGTCCAGCTCGCCGGTCCGCTCCTCAGCGGCATCTACGCCGGAGATCTCGCCGAGCTCAGCATCGAATCGACGTTCCCCCAGCTCGTCGAGCTCGAGCAAAGCTACGGTAGCCTCATCCGCGGCTTCCTCGCTCTCGAGCTCACGCGCGGCGGCCGCGTCGACGCGCGCCCGGGGATCGCGGCGGTCGTGCGCTGGTTGCGGCGTTCCGGCGCGGCTCAAGCGCCGAGCCCGTTTCGCTCGATGAAGAGCGGCATGTCGACGCTGATCGACGCGCTCGCCGCGCAGCTGCCCGCCGGCGCGGTGCGTCGCGGCGTCGCCGTCACGGCCATCGAGCGACTCGCCGGCGGCGCCTATCGCGTGGTTGCACGCGACGAGTCGTTCGTCGCCGACGCGGTCGTGCTCGCGACGCCGGCGCACGTCGCCGCGAAGCTCTTGCCGGACGCCGAGGCGGCCCGCGAGCTCGCGCGTATTCCTTACGTCTCGACGGCCACGGTGTTCTTCGCCCTGGACACCGCGCAGGTGAAGAGCAATCTGCACGGCTTCGGGTTCATCGTGCCGCCCGGCGAGGCGAACATCCTGGCCGGCACCTGGGTGTCGAGCAAATGGCGCGGGCGTGCGCCGGAAGGCGCCGCGCTGGTGCGCGCGTTCGTGGGCGGCGCTCGGGACCCACAGCGCATCGGCTCGTCGACCGACGAAGAGCTCGTGGCGTTCTCGAAGCGCGAGCTCGAGCGGCTCATGGGCCCGCTCGGAACCCCGCGCTGGAGCCGCGTCTACCGGTACGAAAACGCGAGCCCGCAGCCGCGTGTCGGACACGGTGCGCTGCTCGAGCGAGTGCGCGCGCGCTGCGCCGCCGCCTTACCGGGGCTCTACCTCGCGGGCGCGGCGTACGACGGGGTCGGAATCCCGGACTGCATTCGTCAAGCCCGTGGCGCCGCGACGGCGGCCGTGAAGCCCTTCGACGAGCAGATCGCCCGCCGCGCGGCGAGCTGAACCGCGCACGCCGCGCTCTTCGAAACGAGCGGGCACGAAACGACACGAAGGCGCTGTAAGTGGCTGGAAAGTGCAGCAAAGCAGCCGCAAACAGCAATCATCACCTGTTCATGCGGTACAGGAAAGGCCGCGTCCGTCCGTTTGGACAAGCAGGATGTTGCAGGACGCCACGGCCAGCTCGAGCGACGCGCTTTCGGCGCTGGACGCCGCGCACGCCGAGACGGCGTCCCTCCGGCAGCAGCTCGAGGCCGCGCGCGTTCGCGAGGCGATCCTCGTCGCGCGGCTCTGCGAGCGCGATCTTCCCCGCGACGACGAAGCCGAGCGCCTGCGCACGGTCACCGCGCAGCTCGCGATCCTCCTCGATCACCTGAGCACCGGCGTCGTCTTCTCCGACAGAAGCGGCAACGTCCAGATCGTCAACCGCGCGATGGGCATGTTGCTCGGTATGTCGAATCCGGCCAAGCTCGTCGGCAGCTTCACCAGCGACGCGATCTACACCGAACGCTTCGAAGACGGAGAGGGCGTCGCGCGCCTCGTCCGCGAGCGGGCGTCGGCGCGCGTTCCGGTCATCGGCGACCGTCTCCAGCTGTGCAACGGGCGCATCCTGGAGCGCGACTATCTCCCCGTCGAAACGCGGGGCGCGTTCGGCGGCGATCTGTGGTGCTATCGCGACGTCACGGAGCGCGAGCGCGCGCGAGCAAAGCTCGCCGATCAGGCGAACGTCCTGCGCGAGCTCTCGATGCGCGACGAGCTCACGGGCTTGAAGAACCGGCGCGGGTTCATGGTCCTCGCCGAGCAGCAGGTGAAGCTCGCGGATCGCAGCGGGCGCCCGGTCGCGCTCTTCTTCGTGGACCTGAACGGCATGAAGGGAATCAACGATCGCCTGGGCCACGACGAAGGCGACCGCGCGCTGCTCGATGCGGCGCAGCTCTTGACGAAGACGTTTCGCGACTCCGACGTCGTCGCGCGGCTGGGCGGCGACGAATTCGTCGTGCTCGCCACCGATTGCCCGGCGGCGATGGTGGCGTCGGTCCAGGACCGCTTGCAGGCCGCGGCCGACGTCTTCAACGGCGAAGGCGCGCGGCGGTACCAGCTCTCCATGAGCATCGGCGTCGCGACCTACGACCCCCCGGGCAAGAGCCCGCGCGGCATCGAAGAGCTCTTGGCGGAAGCCGACGCCCGGATGTACGACGAGAAGGCGCGGACGTACCGGAGCATCGCGCCCCGCTCGTCCGTCGTCTGCGAGCGCCCGAGCGCGTTCGCGTCGGCGGCGCAAGAGCGACAGCGTCGCTCGTCGTCGTCCCCGCCCGCGCACGCCTCGCGCGCTTGACGCTATCGACTGAAGGCACGGGGCTGCTATGCTCGCCGCCCGCTTCTCCGGTGTCGTCTAAAGGCAGGACAAGGGACTTTGAATCCCTGAATCGTGGTTCGAGTCCACGCGCCGGAACTTGATCACTCCCAGAACCGGGGAGCGCGCGCGAGCTTGCCGCCGCACTTCGTCGCTTCCGACACCAGGGTTCGCTGCTTCAGCTCTTCCTGGCCGGTGACGAGCCCGGCGGCGAAGGAGGCATCGCCTGCGGCCTCACCTTTCGTCGATTCGCGCACGTCGCGCGCGACCTGCGACGAGAGGCCGTCGTGAACGCGGATGTCGTTCAGCGCCCCGAGGGCATCCTGCAGTTGCTTCAGCTCTTTGACGAGCTTCTTGCGCGCGGACTTGGTGCCTGGAAATAGCGACGCGAAAAATTGCGTGCCGTACCGGAGCTTCTTCACGGCGATGCGCAGCTCGTGACGCTGGCGCGGATCGAGCTCTTCGAGCCGCTTGAGCCGCTTCACGATCTTCCGGGTGCGACGCGTGAGGATGTCGGAGGCTCTGGGTTTCATGCGCCCCTCGCGGAGCTCTCGAGCCGGTTCTCCGGGAGCGCTCGCCCAATGACCGTCGATCAGCCAGAGCGCCGCCTCCAGCACGACCTCGTGCGCACGATCGCTGGCGACCGCCGACGCCGTGTCGGAAAATTTCTCCTCGCGCTTTTCGTCGAGCACGGCTTCGAGACGGGAGAGCTCCGATTCGTGCGGATCCGACTGCTTCATGGGCTCCACCGTTTCGGTCACGAAAACGTCGTAGTCGCGGGCCGGGCCGAGCTGGTCGGTGAGCCATCGCAAGCGCGTCTTCACCGTTTCGGTCTCGTCGTCGTCGAGCATCTCCTTGAATAGGGAGACCGCCGCGCGCAGACGCCGTAACCCCACACGCATCTGATGCACGCCCTCCGGATCCGCCGCTCGAACGGCGGCCTCGTTGAGCGCCGCATGCCGCAAACATGAAAGGCCGATCTCGCGGAAGGCATCCTGAACGGTCACCGTCTCGTCGAGCTCGATGTCCTCGGCGAAGACCGGCTCCGCCCCGTGGTGCTCCAGGAGGGCGTAGCCACGGTCGGCCTTCGATCGGATGCCGTAGCTGACGGGAGCCTCGGAAGCCAGGCGCCGCGCCGCGTCTACCAGAGCTCGCGGTTCGCCCTCCTTGAGCTCGAGCTCGATTTCGCTGATGGGCGCGACACCGCCCGCGCCGCGGATCTCGCCTTCGTCGATCGCTACCTCGATTTCTCCGCTCGTCGTCCGAAGCGGGAAAGAGGTGCGGTGTACGTCCACCTCGAACACCGGTTCGAGACTTCGCTCGAGCTTCTTGCTGACGAGCGGCCCGAGCGCCGTATCGACGGCGAGCTCGAGATCCGGGGTGTCTCCGTGGATCTCACGCTCCGATTCTTCGCGCGAAATCGCCGTTCCCCGAGCTTTGATCGTTTGCACGCGCTTGTCTCCCACCCGGCGTACGCGCAGCGAAATGCCCTTGCGGCGTAATTTGCGTTCGCGTGTGTCGAAGTACGTCGACACCAGGTTTTCGCGTCGCGCCGTAGCGGCCAGCTCACCGAACCAGGGTGAATCCCGTAACCGCGCTCTTTGCGCGGGAGCTATCTCGAGTTTGATTTCGACTTCGCTCGACAATGGGTGCTCCTCGTATTGTTCGTCGACCCGGTGCATCCCGTATGCCGCGGCGGCGGGCGCTCGCGGTGGCACGCCTTCTGTAAGGCGGCGGAGCGCGGCGTCGCGATCCGCGCAACGCCGCGAAAAAACAGCGACTCTACGCCACACTGTGCGTGGACGACCGAAGCTCGGCGCCCCGAGCGATTCCCGGTCGCATCACTCGAAAGGAGATCATCGATGGGTCCACTCGTTCAGGCGCTCCGCGCAGGCTCCGCCGTCCTTCGCGGCGCTCACCGGGGAGCCCGCGTCTTCGGCGCGGCCGCTCTCGCCTCCGCGATGCTCCTCGGCGTTCTGTGCAAAGCGGTGACGACGATGCGGGTCGCCACGCTGGCACCGAAGGAGAGCCCCTGGGGCAAGGTCTTTCGTGCCTGGTCCAAGGCAGTGCACGACAAGACGCACGGCGCAGTCGAGGTCTCCTGGCTCTGGAACGGGGTCGGCGGGCCGGAGCGCACGGTCGTCGGCAAGATCCGGACGGGTGAGCTCGCGGGCGCTGCGCTGACCGCGACGGGGCTCGCGAGCGTGTACAAGCCGATCGTCGCCCTGCAGATGCCCGGCGCGTTCGACACGTGGGCCGAGCTCGACAACGCGAGGGCGGCGCTACGGCCCGAGTTCGACGCGCAGCTGTCGAAAGCGGGGTTCGAAGTGGTCGGATGGGGAGACGTCGGACGCGCGCGCACGTTCTCGAAGGGGTTCGAAGTGCGGCTCCCCGAGGATTTGCGCGGCCACACACCGGTGATGCAGATGGACGACTCCATCGCGCCCAAGGTCTTCGAGATCATCGGCAAGGTGACCGGGCGTCCCGGGGACGTGAACGAGATTTTGCCGATGCTCGAGAACGGCGCCGCGGACGTGGTGACCGCGCCGGCGCTGGCGGTGGAGCAACTGCAGTGGGCGTCGCGCCTCGATCACCTGAACACCGGCGTGGTCGGTTTCGGGATCGGCGCGAGCGTCATCGGAAGGCGCGCGCTCGACCAGCTGACGGCGGACCAGCGCGAAATCCTCTTCGACACCGGTCGGCGGGCGAGCGACATCCTCCAAAGAGAGATCCGCAAAGAGGACGACGCGGCCTTCGATCGCCTCCGCCAGAAAATGATCGTTCACGAGCCCACCGACGCCGAGCGCGCCGCGTGGCACGACGTCTGGAAGAAGGCCTGCATCCGCGTGAAAGAGGCGCTTCCGGGCGACGTCCTCGCGAAGATCGGCTACTGCTGATCGCGGGACGAGAGCTCAATCCGCAGGCGGCATCGGTCCTTCCGCGGGCTCCGCGTCGGTGATGATGTCCGCGCCGCTGTTGGCGATGGAAAATGCCCCGACTTCGGCGGGCGGATGTTCCAGGTTCGGTGCGCCGATGTCGCCTTCGGTGATCCCGAGCTCGGCGTCGAGCTCGTGGTCCCGGTCGGCGATGTCGAACGCTTCGCTCTGCACGGCCGCGGAAGCCAGCGCTCCGACGATGCCGCCGATCACCGCACCGGTGATCGCGCCGGGTGGGCCGGCCATCGCCCCGAGGGCTGCGCCGCTCAGCGCTCCGGCTGCGCCGCCGGCGGCTTCGCGGAGGTGTCTCCGCACCGGAGAGGTTTTCCGGTCCGTCGTGCTGGGTCGAATCTCGTAACTCATGGTGAGCCGAGCAAGAAGCACCTTTCGCGCCGTGCTCGAATCGGGTGTTCCGGGCCGATCGGGGGCATTTCGCGACCGCCATCTTCTTCTTCATTTTCGGAATGTTCGGTCGAAGCTGTGCGCTCTCGCACGGCCCGGGTATTGCGACCTCCGAGATTCGTTCGCATGCGTTAGAAAATCCGCTTGGTCGTTCCCCGTCTCTTTCGTTCCTCATGCCCCGCTTTCCCATGAATCGGACAACACGCACCACGTCCTTCATCCTCGCCGTCCTGGCGGCGATCGCCCTCGCCGTGATCGGCCGGACGGCTCGATTCCCGAGAGCGTCCGCTGCCCGCGACACGACCGAAGCGAACATCACGCGCCTGACGTCCGACGTCCTCGGTCGTTCGCAGTTCTCGCACCACCCGCTGGATCGCGAGCTCTCGAAGAAGTTCCTCGACGGCTACCTGGACGCGATGGACGCGACGCGTTCGCTCTTCTTGCAGTCGGACGTCGCGGAGTTCCAGAAGTACGAGGACACCCTGGCCCAGGCGACGCGCGCGGAAGGGGACACGACGCCGGCGCGAGTCATCTTCGCCCGCTACCTCGAGCGACTCGGGCAACGGAACGCCTACGTCGCGGACCTGCTGCGGACGAAGACGTTCGACTTCACCGGACACGACGTCTTCGTGGTGGATCGCGCGAAGGCGCCGAGGCCCGCGAATATGGATGCCGCGCGCGAGCAATGGCGAAAGCAGCTGCGAGCCGAATATCTACAAGAAAAACTAAGCGATCTCTCCGAGCCAGAAATCAAGAAGAAGCTCACCGGTCGCTACGCGCGCCAGCTCGAAACGATGAAGGGGCTCGGCAAAGAAGACGTGCTCGAGACGTACTTGAACGCGCTCGCCCACGTGTACGATCCGCACTCCGACTACCTCGGGCACGAGCAAATGGAGAGCCTCTCCATTTCCATGAACCTCTCCCTGTTCGGAATCGGAGCGTCGCTCGAGAGCCAGGACGGGTATTGCACGGTACGCGAGGTGCTCCCCGGGGGTCCGGCGGCGAGGAGCGGCGCCCTGAAACCCGGCGATCACATCGTGGCGGTCGCCCAAGCCGGCAAGGACGCGGTGGACGTCGTCGACATGCCCTTGTCGAAGATCGTCGAGCTCATCCGCGGCCCAAAGGGATCCACGGTGACGCTCACGGTGGTCTCGGCGAAAGCGGCCGAGGGGGCGCCGCGCAAGACCGTCACGCTGGTGCGCGACGAGGTGAAGCTCGAAGATCAGAGGGCGAAGGCGCGCATCATCGACCTACCCCAGGAAGACGGCAAGACGCTCCGGCTCGGCTACATCGACGTGCCGGAGTTCTACGCCGACATGAGCGACCGTGGCGAAGGCACCCATCGCAGCGTCACCACGGACGTGGCGCGGCTGCTCGGCAAGCTCAAGGCGGAGAACGTACGCGGTGTCGTGGTCGACCTTCGCCGGAACGGGGGCGGCTCGCTGAAGGAGGCCATAAGCCTGACCGGGCTCTTCATCGAGAAAGGACCGGTCGTGCAGACGCGCGGCGCGACCGGCGGCGTCGAAGTAGATACGGATCCCGATCCGCACATCGCCTACGACGGGCCGTTGGTGCTGCTCACCAGCCGCTTCAGCGCCTCCGCGTCGGAGATCATGGCCGGTGCGCTGCAGGACTACGGGCGTGCGCTCATCGTGGGCGACTCGTCGACGTTCGGCAAGGGCACCGTGCAGAACATTCTGCCGCTCGCGCGCATCATGGATCAGGTCGGGCTCTCGCACGCCTACGATCCGGGTGCGCTGAAGATCACGATCCGCAAGTTTTACCGGCCCCTCGGGGCGTCGACGCAGCTTCGCGGCGTCGTATCGGACATCGTGCTGCCGTCGGTGAGCGACTTCAACGACGTCAGCGAGTCCGCGCTGAAGGATCCATTGCCGTGGGACGCCGTGGCGCCAGCCTCGTTCACCCGATGGAACCGCGTAGCGCCGTACGTCGCGACGCTCCGCGAAAAATCCGACAAGCGCGTGGCGAAAGACGAGATGTTCACGTTCGTACGCGACGACGTGCATCGCGTCGCGCAGAGTCTCTCGACGAAATCGGTTTCGTTGAACGAGGCCGATCGCCGCAAGGAGCTCGCCGAGGAAAAAGCGAAGCAGGCGGAGCAGGAGAAAAAACTGACGGCGCTTCTCGCGAAGCAGCCCGCGGTCTACGAGATCACCGCGGATGCGGCGTCAGCGCCCGGTCTTCCGCCTCCATCCAAGATAGTACCCGGCACGGCTTCGTCGGCGGCACCGGGCTCGCAGGACACCACGGGAGCCGTGAAGCCTCACCTCCACAACAATCGAGAGATCGACGAGGACGTGACCCTCGACGAGACCATGCGCATCCTCGCCGACTACGTCCGACTCTTACCGGCCGGAGCGAAGTAGGCCGGCTCCGAGCAAATCGAAGAAAGATCCCGTCGTCCAATCGCCCGAACCGTTTCTCGCGGTCGGGGTTTTTCGCGACGGTGCTCGCATGCAAGGTGAGCAGCTTAGCCACGAATACCCGCTTGGTTCCTGGCCTCCATTCGACGCGGTGACGTGAGCACCGTCGTGCGAATCCAACGCACGCTGCGCGCCGGTCGTCCGATGTCGCGAGTTGAACGTGGGGCACGTGGCTTGCACTCGTCGGCAAGCGGCCGAGCTCGCTCGAACAAGCGGCGAGCCGGCACAGAAAGGATCGGAGCGAACGATGGGAACGATGATCACTAGCGGAACCGATGTCGTGAGCTTTCTCAAAGGGCAGCACGAGCAGGTCAAGGCACTCTTCGAACAGGTGATCTCCTCCGCGGGCGAAGAGCGCAGCAAAGCCTTCTCCTCGCTGCGCCGCATGCTGGCGGTGCACGAAACCGCGGAAGAGGAAATCGTGCACCCCGCGGCGCGCCGTGCGCTCCCCAACGGCGAAGCCATCGTTCGCCAGCGGCTCCACGAAGAGAACCAGGCGAAGCAGGAGCTTTCGGAAATCGAAAAGCTCGACGTGGGTTCGACCGAGTTCGACACGAAGATTCGCAAGCTGAAGGCCGCGGTCATCGCGCACGCCGAAGCCGAGGAGCGCGAAGAGTTCAATGGCCTGGCCACGGCGCTGGAGCCACGGCGTCTCGAACGGATGCGCAAGGCGGCGGAGTTCGCGGAGTCCGTAGCGCCGACGCACCCGCACCCCGGCATCGAATCGGCGACCGCGAACATGCTCGTCGGCCCGTTCGCCGCCATGGTGGATCGCTCCCGCGACGCCTTCAGCAAATCCTGACGTCCGCGGAGCAGGCGCGGAAACCGGCGCTGCTCGTTTCCGCGCCGCTCGACACCAGGATGCGATGTAAAACGGTGTCGGCGCGCTCACGGTTCCGAGACGATGAATCGGCGGTCCGGAGGCGGGAAGCTCTTCAACTGCTCGTTGAGCCACCCTTCGCGCGCGAACGGCTCGAGCGTGGAGGTCGTCGAAGCTCGCGTCGAAGGCGCCGCGCGCGACGTGGTGCGCGTCGACGTCGACGTTCAGCGAGGCGCGCGCTTCTCCCGACCTCGAATCGATGGGGGCACCAGCCGCCGCCAGCGCCGCTAGATCGTGCAGGTCTCTGGTGAAGATGTGAGGAGCGGAAAGAGCTGTAGCTCGACCAGGATGTTGCTCGCCTCGAACTTGCACGCAGTTCAGCGCTCGATGCATGCCGCGCGCCACGCCAGGTGCGAGACACGCATCAACAGAACGTGCGTACGCTGCCACGTCTCCGGCTTGGAACAGCTGCGCGGCGAGGTCTTCGAGCCACAGATAGCTCACGGGCCGGATCGCGCCGTCGATCGCCGCGACGCAGACCTTGTTCTGGCGGGTCGCGATCGAGGACGACGGTGTCGAGTACGTTGACCATTTTCAACCGGGATACGCAGTTATGAAGTGTGGAATGGTCTGGCCACTCGTAACGCGCAGCGCGGCGCTAGCTCGGTCTCGCACGGCGAGGACGATGGCGCGCGGTAAGAGCAGGTTGAAGCGTCGATTACCAGCGCCCCTCAGGACGGGTTGTTTCGACCCGCAGTGCGCGCCTCGCCCCATACGCTGACGATGCCACGAGCACCGAGGAATAGAGAAAGCCCGACCGCGAACTCGGCGAGAGGACCGGCACACGCGTCAATCGAAAGCGCGGCTCCGAACCGGCTCTGCGGGACAAGGGAGCGGAGGAGCTCCCGCGCCAGTCCGGCAGTTCCGGTGGCGAGGAAGTAGACCCCGACAACAGAGATTGCCGCACCTTGTGCACCGGTAACGCCGGAGTCGGAAACTTGCTCCTGTGTTTCTGGGACGAGCCTCGCAGACATGGCCTTCCGCAATGCGATCATCCCGGAACCGGTGACCGCGGTGACCACCGGAGCAATGATCGCGATCCAACGGATGACGGGATCGTGATCCCTGCCGAGCAAGCCCACCGCGACGCTCGCGAGCGCCTGTGGAACCGAGACGGCTACCAAGTAGGCGCCTGCAACGCCGAACGCGATCTCTGCAGCACTGCGCGGGCTCATGCGTGAGTTTGGCCGATGTCCTTGCGTTCAGCTGCGAGGCCCGAGAGTAAGCGAGGGGCTCGTCCGCTGCAACGCGGAGTTGGGCAGCTACCGACGATGCCGCCAAACGTCACAGTACCACGAGCGAGATCTGAGAAAATGTAGCTGATAGCCGCTTGATGTCGTCAGGATCGCCCGAAGCGATCACGGCCGATTCGAAGTCGAGCGCGGTCGCGACCACGAAAGCGTCGACGGCGTTCGCCGATGACATGCGGGCTTTCTCAAGTAGCGCGCCGGCACGCTGGGCGGTTTTTCGTGTTAGGTCAACGACGCGAATCGCTTCGCGGTTCAACAGTTGGTTTATCGGAGCATCGAAGCGCGGGCCGCGACAGACTTCGGCCAAAACGGGAGCAGGGACCCGCACCAATGCGCCGCGCTCATGCGCGACACGAGTGATTGCGCGAGCGCGGACAGACAACACGCCGCGCTCTTCAGGTCGAGCAAGCGCGGTGAGTGCTTCGGAGTCGAGTATCAGCGCTTCGGCCACGCTCGTCTGGCTCGCTTCAGCTCGGCGTCAGAAACCGGACCGAGTTCAGCGTCCAACTCGTCGAGAAACTCACCCAGAGCTTCACGTTCGAGTTCACGCGCAACGGCGCGAGTCACGAAGGAAGAGAGGCCACGACGACCCGCTCGACGACGAGCAGCAGATGCAAGCTTGCGAGGTATCGTAATCGATAGCTTCTCGGCATGCTGAGTCATGATGGAATACTACTCAAGTAGCATACATCGCCTCGACACGCCACCCGGACGCGGCACCCGACTGCGCCAGTTTGCGCCTCGCTTATCAGCGAACAATCGCCGACGGTTCTAACGGCGCTTCCGTCGTCGGCCGATCCTTTGGTCTCCGCGTGGCACGTGACCGACGACTTCAGCGACGGCCGAATCAACGTGATCCAGATGACGTAGGGCCACAGGAGTGCGGCGGAGCCAAGATTGGCCCACCAGAGTTCGCCCCGTCTCAACCTCGATCCTCGCGTTCGTCCCGTTCAGCGGCGGGCCGCGCAGCGGACCGTCCGCTGCAACCAGTTGTTAGGCCAACCTCACTGACGCACATAGCGCAAGTGTGTGGCGGCTGGACTATCAAGAACCTTGTCAATGCGAAACTGCGGCCCGGGCTCGCGTAGGTTCTCGAAGAGACGCCGCCCGCCGCCGAACAACACGGGCGCCAAGGCGATTTCCAGCTCGTCAACGACACCCAGGTTCAGGTACTGCTGGATCACATCCGCTCCACCCGCGATACGAATATCACGACTGCCTGCGGATCCCCGAGCCAGCTCTAGGGCACGCTCCGGCCCGTCGTTGATGAAGTGAAAGGTCGTCCCAGCGGGGCGCACCCAGGGTGCGCGTTTCTCATGGGTAAGAACGTATACCGGTGTGTGAAACGGTGCCTCTTCTGGCCAGGCACGCTCGCCTTGGTCGAACATTCGCTTGCCCATGATGTTGGCACCGATCCGCTCCGTGGTGCTGCGAAGCAAGTCATTGATCGGGCCGGTCTCTCCCCCTGGTCCGAGCTTGAGGTTCTCGCGGAAGTACCGTTGATTGAGGAGCCAGGCCATCAGCGCGCCCCACTTAGCACCCCAGTTTTTGTACTCAGGCTTGTCCCAATTCTCCATGTTCATGCCTTCCGGTGCCATGTAGCCATCGAGACTGAGTCCAATGTTGACGAATACTTTGCTCATGATTCTCCTCTCGCATGGTCGGATGTCGGCCTAACGTACCGGCGCCAACCTGCGGGCGCAACATGACGGGCGGGAAGCTTGGCGGGGCACCCGAAGTTGAGATCGACGCCGTACGCGCCCGCTTCGATGGCCGCGCTGGTCCACGGGCTCCGCGGAGATCGCCCAGTAGACGGCGCCCACGCCGCCCGGGCGTGCTCCCTCTCGACTTCGAATCTGCTCTGGCCTCGCGGCGGTTCGCCTGAGGACCGACTGCCTGCGACGCCCGGACGAGACACGCCGATGTACATAGGCCGTCCGGCCCGCGCTAGCCCGAAACTCTCGCGCGCGGTCACGTTCGGTGCGCGCGATACGGGCTGGTTTCGCCCTTGCGGCTCTGCCCTTCCGCCCAACAAGGACCAGCGGAAGGGAGCGCCGACATGAGCACGATCACCACCAAGGACGGCATCGAGATCTTTTACAAGGATTGGGGAAAGGGCCAGCCAATCGTCTTCAGTCATGGCTGGCCTTTGTCGGCCGATGACTGGGACACGTACATGCTGTTCTTCCTGGAGCGCGGCTATCGTGTCATCGCCCACGACCGGCGCGGTCACGGTCGCTCCACTCAAACCGGGACCGGCCACGACATGGATCACTACGCCGACGATCTGGCCGCGCTGATGTCACATCTAGACATCCGCAGCGCGATACACGTCGGTCATTCGACGGGCGGGGGCGAAGTCGTGCACTACCTGGCGCGTCACGGGGAAAGCCGGGCGTCGAAGGCGGTCATCATCAGCGCGGTGCCACCCTTGATGCTCAAGACGGAGGGAAACCCGCAGGGGACGCCGAAGGAGGCCTTCGACGGGCTGATGGCCCAGCTCGCTGCGAACCGATCCCAGTTTTATTACGATTTCGCAGCCGGACCTTTCTACGGCTTCAACCGACCCGGAGCGAAGCCGTCTCAGGCAATCATCTTGAACTGGTGGCGGCAGGGGATGATGGGCGGCGCGAAAGCCCATTACGACGGCGTCGTCGCGTTCTCTCGAACCGACTTCACCGAAGACTTGAAGAAGATCACCCTGCCGGTGCTCGTCATGCACGGGGACGACGACCAGATCGTTCCCTACGCGGACTCCGCGCCGCTGTCGGCGAAGTTGTTGAAGAAGGGGGTACTCAAAACGTACAAAGGTTTTCCGCACGGAATGCCCACGACGCACGCCGACGTCATCGGCCCGGACATCCTGGGGTTCCTGAAAGAGTGAAGCGTTCCGAAGCGGGACGCGGGCGATCACCTCGTGAGTCGCTCTGCGTTCCTCACGACGAGCACGGAACGGTCGGCGTGATTGACGACCTTCGCGGCGGTCGTACCGAGCACCCGATCGAGCGTCTGGTAGCCGTGCGAGCCGATGACGATGAGATCGACGTCTTCTTCGCTCGCGGCCCGCTCGATGGATTGCCACGGGACGCCGAGCTCTACCCGCGTGCCGGCGCGCAGCTCCGCCGGCACGTCCTGCTCGAGCGCCGAAAGCGCGGCTCGAGCGTGCTTCTCCAGCAATTTCGGCACGTCGTCGACGGCCATCGAGTAGGCCTCGACGGGCAGCTCGGCCGGAATGCCGAAGCTCCGGAAGAGCAAGAGGCGAGCGCCAGAATTGCGCGCGATCGCAGTTGCCGCGTGCAGGACCGAAGCCTCCCTCGGTGAACCGTCGAGACAAACCAAAAGCTTCTTCATCGGGACCTCCAGAGCTCGCTCGCATCCTGCAAATGCCAGAGGCACGTTGCAAGATCGCTTTTCGAGCCGCAACGGCGCCGCGGAAAGAGAGCCGAGCTAGCACTATTGTGAGAAATTCGCCGATTTTCCGGGAATCCAAGCCTCGCTCGAGTCGAGGCTAGGCCGAGCTCGGCGGACGCCGCTTCTTCCCCCGCGCTTTTTCGCGTTCGATACGCTTCGACACGAGCTCGGGTCGAAGCGCTCGGAGGGCCGCGCCGAGCGCCGCCACGAGCGACTCGAGCGAATCGGCGCCACGACCGTACAGCTGCTCGGGCGCTTCGCGTCCGCGACGGATCTCGAGCAAGCATGCCCACTCTTCGCGCTTGCTCGACAGCATGCGGCGCGGAACGTGGAAGACGACTTCCACTTTGCGTCGCGTACCCTTTTCGACCAGAAGACGGCTCGCGATGACGTCGGATAGGCGCGATTCACCCGGCGCTCGCGACGCTTTCATTCCGAAATGTTCCCGAACGAGCTCACTGTCGACCACTTGACCCCCGCGCAGCCTATGGCGCGGTAACGAGCGCCTCAATGGTCATTATGGCGGTTTCACTTCGATTGCGCGGTCGCCCGAATCACCGCGTTTCGCCGTGGTCAGGCCGCCGACGCCGTTCTGCCGACACATTCCGGAGAATGGAGCGCGCGTGACGCGCGATCACGACTTCTTCATCGGTTTCGACCACGCGGACGGCGCACGCGGAATTCGCTGCGCTGATGACCGCGTCGTTTCTTCCGTTCCGTGCTTGGTCGAGGACGACGCCCAAAAACTCCAGCCGGTCGCAAGCTCGGGCACGGATCTCCGGCGAATGCTCGCCGATGCCCCCGGTGAAGACGAGCAGGTCGAGGCCGCCCAGCGCCGCGGCGTAGGCGCCGATGGTTTTTTTCACGGCGTAGGCGAACACGTCGAGCGCGAGGCGGGCTCGTTCGTCGCGCGCGGCGCGCTCCAGCAACGTCTTCACGTCGGAGGTGCCGCCGAGGGCCAAAAGGCCCGACTCGTGCTCGACCAGCTTTTCGAGCGCGGCGAGGTCGTAGCTGCGTTCCCGCGCGAGATAGAGCAGGACGCCGGGATCGATGTCGCCCGTGCGCGTCCCCATGGGAATGCCTCCGTCGGGCGTGAAACCCATGGTCGTATCCAAGGCGGCTCCGTCTCGAACGGCGACGAGGCTCGCGCCGTTCCCCAGGTGCGCGATGACGATTCGCGACGGGCGGCCTGGTCCGAGCGCGGACATCACGTACTCGTAAGAGAGGCCATGAAAGCCGTATCGCCGGACGCCGCTTTCGTGGAGCGTATCGGGAATGGGAAGGCGCTTGGCGACGATGGGCAGCGTGCGGTGGAACGCCGTGTCGAAGCACGCGACCTGCGGCAAATTCGGGGCGCGGCGTTGCACGGCCTTCATCGCCGCGATCGCACCCGGCATGTGAAGCGGCGCGATGGGAACGACCGCTTCGAGGCCGCGGAGCATCGCCGGATCGATGAGCGCCGGCTCCGCATATTCCGCGCCCCCGTGTACGACGCGATGGCCGACCACGTCGATGGCCGCGACCTTGCTCGCGTCGAGCAGCGCGAACGCGGTGTCCAGCGCCGCATCTGCGTCCGGGAAGTTGCCACGGCGGTTGGTTCGAACCTCGCCTGCCTCGACGCGGGCGCTGCCGGCGTCCGTGCCGATGCCTTCCACCGCGCCGGTGACGAGCCGCTGCTCCACGCCTTCGCCGATCCGAAAGACGGCGAACTTGAGCGACGACGACCCGCTGTTCAGGCACAGCACGATGTCGGAGTTCTTCACGGTGTCTTCCAGACGAAGTTCTGAATCTCCGGCATGTCCTCCAGGTGTTCGCGAACGTACACCTCGTGCTTCGCGAGGATCTCGCGGCACTCGTCGACCAAGAGCTGTGCGTTGGGCGGCGGTTTCGCGGCACGGCGGAGCGCCTCGGCCACCAGGTGAAAGCGGCTCGTCTGATTCAGTACGACCATGTCGAAGGGCGTCGTGGTCGTGCCCTCTTCGCGGTAGCCGCGGACGTGAAAGCGCGCGGCGTTGACGCGGCCGTGGAGCAACTGATGGACGGCTCCGGCGTAGCCGTGGAACGCGAACACCACCGGGGCGCGCTCGGTGAACAGGGCCGCGAACTTGTCGTCGGGCATGCCGTGCGGATGCTCGTCCGGCGACGCGAGCGTCATCAGATCCACGACGTTGACGAGGCGTACGCGAAACTGCGGCGCCTTTTCCCTGAGCCAAGCGGCGGCGGCGACCGCCTCCAGCGTCGCCGTGTCGCCGGCGCAGGCGAGAACGACGTCGGGCTCGCCGCCGCCGTCGTTCGTCGCGAACGCCCACACCGACGCGCCGCGCGCGCAGTGCTCCTCTGCGCCCTCGAAGTCCAACCACTGCAGCTCGGGCTGTTTGTCGATGATGACGAGGTTCACGTAGTTCTTGCTCTTCAAGCAGTGGTTTGCGACCGAGAGCAGGCAGTTTGCGTCCGGCGGCAGATAGATGCGCGACACCGTGCCCTTCTTCGAGAGCACGGTATCCATGAAGCCCGGACCCTGGTGGCTGAATCCGTTGTGATCGTTGCGCCAGCACGTCGACGTGAGCAGGATGTTCAGCGATGGTAGCGGCGCACGCCACGGCAGATCCGCGCACGCTTCCAGCCACTTGGCGTGTTGGGTCACCATCGACGCGACGATGAGCGCGAACGCCTCGTACGTCGCGAACACGCCGTGGCGTCCGGTGAGCACGTAGCCCTCGAGCCAGCCCTCGCAGTTGTGCTCGCTCAACACTTCCATCACCCGCCCCGAATGCGACACGTGATCGTCGATGTCGATGATGCGTTCGACGAGGCACCGGTTCTCCGCCTCGAAGACCGCGCCGAGGCGGTTCGAGTTCGTCTCGTCCGGGCAGAACAGACGGAAGCTCGTCGGGTTGTCGCGGTAGATGTCGCGCATCAGCTCGCCGAGACGACGCGTGGACTCCACCTTGATCGTGCCGGGCGTCTTCACGTCCACCGCGTACTTTGCGATGTTCGGCACCTCGAGCGGCCGTAGCAGGCGCCCGCCGTTCGCGTGAGGGTTCGCGCCGAGCCGGCGATCGCCGCGCGGCGCGATCTCCGCGATCTCGGCGCGCAGCCTCCCTTCTTGGTCGAAGAGCTCGTCCGGGCGGTAGCTCTTCATCCAATTTTCGAGCATTGCTAGGTGCGCGGCGTTCGTCCGCACCTCCGTGAGCGGCACCTGGTGCGCGCGGAACGTGCCCTCGATGGGAACGCCGTCGACCTCGCGCGGCCCCGTCCACCCCTTCGGCGTGCGCAGCACCAGCACCGGCCACCTCGGGCGAGCGCGCACTCCGGAGGCGCGCGCGGAGCGCTGGATATTCGCGATGGCGTCGAGGCTCTCGTCGAGCGCCTTGGCGAACGCCACGTGCATGGTCATCGGATCGTCGCCGACGACGAAGCGCGGCGCGTAGCCGTGGCCTTCGAGCAAACGGTGCACCTCTTCGTCCGATGCACGACCGAGCACCGTGGGGCCGGAAATCTTGTACTCGTTCAGGTGTAGGATCGGCAGCACGGCGCCGTCGTGCACCGGGTTGAGGAAGCTGATGCCTTTCCACGAGCCCTCGAGCGGACCGGTCTCCGCTTCTCCGTCGCCCACCACCGCGACGACGACCAGATCCGGATTGTCGAACGCGGCGCCGAAAGCGTGTGTCAGCACGTAGCCGAGCTCGCCGCCTTCGTGAATCGAGCCGGGCGTCGGCGGGCTCACGTGGCTCGGGATGCCGCCCGGCGTGGAGAACTGGCGAAACAGCGCCGCGAGGCCGCGCGTGTCGCGCGAGATGTGTGGGTAGATCTCCGAATACGTCCCTTCGAGGTACGTGTTTGCCACGATCGCCGGGCCGCCGTGACCCGGCCCGACGAGCAGCATCATGTTCAGGTCGCGCGCGACGATGACCCGATTCAGATGCACGTACACGAAGTTCAACCCGGGCGAAGTTCCCCAGTGTCCGAGCAAGCGCGGCTTGATGTGCGTCGGGGAGAGCGGCTCGCGGAGCAGCGGGTTTTCCTTCAGGTATATCTGGCCGACCGTGAGGAAATTCGCCGCCCGAAAATAGGCGTCCATCCGCGCGCGCTCCGGGTCGGACAGCCTTGAGCTTCCCATGTTTCGTCTCCTCTCTTCATCTCAGCGATAGCAAGGAGCGCGCCCAGTGCCCGTCGGCGGGCTCCCGTCTCGGCGCTCAATGTGGCGTGGATTCGTGTCCAATGCGTGACGATCGTCGTCGAATGACGATTTTTCGAGATTCGGGAGCGGCCTCGTTTCCAGGTCGTCGAGCCGCTCGCGAAAAGAACGCGTTCAACGGCAATCCTTGCAATCTTCGAGCTTCGCAGATGTGATGGCTCGAGCGGACGCCCGATGTGGCATGTGTGATGCAGCGCTGAAGACAGTCGATTCGAAGGAGAAATTGCCATGGCTAGTGACGCTGGGTCCATTCAGAAGATTCATCACATCGTCGTTGGATACGACTTCTCCGAGCTCGCCGATCGCGCGCTTTACGATGCTCTGGACTTCGCTGCGCACCGCACGCCGGTAGAGCTTCACGTCGTGGTCGTCGCGCAGCAAGCGGGCACGATGCCGCAGCGGGGCTTGATGTTGCTTTTGCCCGACGACGATACCCCCATGACGGAAGCCGAGGCTCGCGAGAAGGTGCGAGCTCGCATCGCGAAGGCTC
Organism: Polyangiaceae bacterium; assembly: GCA_035547195.1. Lineage (GTDB taxonomy): Bacteria > Myxococcota_A > Polyangia > Polyangiales > Polyangiaceae > DASZVB01. The sequence continues at coordinate 18,248 of DASZVB010000040.1, read as the reverse complement.
ATGAAGAGCACCACCAGAACTCCGGCGTGGCGGGGGTCGACCGGATTTCGGTCTATGTGTTACCAGGAGTCTCCACCGGACAGACCGGCCACGCGATCGCCGAGCTCGCGAAGGAGATCGACGCCGAGCTCATCGTCGTCGGTTCGCACGGGCGCCGCGGCTTGAACCGGCTGCTGCTCGGGTCCGTCGCCGAAAAGGTCGTGCGCGAAGCGACGGCCAGCGTGTACGTCGTGCGCCCGCAAGATTTCGTGGGGGGCACGAAGGTGCCGTCGATCGAGCCGCCGCTCGCCGAAGGCCAGCCGCATCTTCGGCATTTCCAGCACCGCCACACGTACCACTTCCCCGATAAAGCCGCCGAGTCGACGCAGCACACGATGCCCGCGACGTGACCTCGGAAGCTTTTCTTCGACGCGAGCCGCCCCCGCTGTCGGGCCGCAACGGCCAGGCGCGCCCCGCAAATCGTGCGCAGCTGCGCCCCGATTGCGTCGAACTGAAACACCCCGCAAAGGGGATGCCCCGTCGAGCCGGGGCGGACCGAGGGATGTGGCGCCGTGCGCCGCGTGCTCAGGTTTGGCACAATGACTGCACGACCTGGAAGGATGCAAGTCCCCCTGCAAATTACCTTCCGAGGCGTTGACCCCTCCGACTCCGTCGAGGCCATGATCCGCGAGCGGGCCGAGCGCCTCGAACGCTTCAACCACGACATCATCCGTTGTCACGTCACCATCGATCAGCCCCATCGACATCGCAGCACCGGGCGGCCCTTTTCGATACACATCGACATCACCACGCGGGGAGGCTCGGTGGTGCTCACGAAGGACCCGGCGGATCGCGATCACGAGCAGTTCGCCGTCGTGGTGCGTGACGCGTTCGAAGCCGCCGCTCGACAGCTGGAAGAAGAAGCGCGTCGCCGGCGGGGCGATTGAGCGTCCATGGGCTCGCTGAAGGAAGACCTGTGCGGTCCGGGCGTGGAGCTCGTCGAGACGCACACCGCGTGGGTCTTCCTCGGCGAAGCTACGGTGATCAAGGTCAAGAAGCCGGTGGACTACGGCTTCTTGAACTTCAGCACGCTCGAGCGACGGAAGGCGGTCTGCGAAGCGGAGGTTCGCTTGAATGCGCGGCTCGCGCCCGACGTGTACGAAGGCGTCGTGCCGGTGACGCGCGACGCCTCGAAGGTGCATCACCTCGGAGGGGAAGGGCCCGTCGTCGATTATGCGGTGAAGATGCGGCGCCTGCCCGACCGAGCGCGCGGCGACGTTCTCCTCGCGCAGAACCGGCTGAACACGACGGAGATCGACGCGCTCGCCGAGCACCTCGCGGCGTTTCACGGCGCGCTCGGGGGCACCAGCGCCGTCGCCGCGCCGTTCGGATCGAGGGAAGCCGTCGAGCGCAACGTAGTCGAGAATTTTCGGCAATCGCGCGACGCGATCCGGTCGTTCGTGACCGAGTCGGAAGCGCTCCAGATCGAACGACAGCAAACGGACTTCTTGAAAAGGCGGGAGGCGCTGCTGGCTCGGCGCATCGAACGAGGAAGGGTCCGTGACGGGCACGGCGATCTGCGGCTCGAGCACGTTTATTTCGAATCGGAGGGGCCGCCCACCATCATCGATTGTCTGGAGTTCGACGACCGCTTTCGGTACGCCGACGTCTGCTCGGACATCGCGTTCCTTTCGATGGACCTCCGCCGGCTCGGGCGCGCCGATCTCGCGGAGCATTTCGTCGCTTCTTACGCGCGAGCATCGGGCGACTACGAGCTCTACGAGCTGCTCGACTTCTACGAAGGATACCGCGCGTACGTCCGCGGCAAAGTGGCCTTGCTCCTCGCAGCCGACCGGAGCGTGCCCATGGAAACGCGCGACGATGCGGCGAAGCAGGCGCGCACGTTCTTTCTCTTGTCGCTCGTCGAAGGCAGAAAATCCCTGCTGGCGCCGGCGCTGGTCGCCGTCGGCGGCGTGATCGCCTCCGGCAAGAGCACCGTCGCGGAACGAATCGGCCAATCGCTGAATGCGCCCGTCGTCGGTTCCGATCTCACACGCAAGAACCTCCTCGGCGTCGAGGCAACCGCGCCGGTTCACGAATCGGCGTGGAGCGGGGCATACTCGCGCGAGTTCAGCGAAGAGGTGTACGACGAGCTCTTCTCCCGCGCGGAGCACGTTCTCGCGTCGGGCCGTTCCGTCGTGGTGGACGCGAGCTTCGGGTCGCGGCGACGGCGCGCGCGCGCGCGCGAGCTCGCGCGGGCCAGGGGCGTGCGCTTCGTCTTCGTCGAGTGCCGCGCGCCCGTCGCGGAATGCAAGCGACGGCTCGAAGAACGCGCTCGCTCCCGCTCCGTGAGCGACGGCCGCCTCGAGATCTTCGACGAGTTCGTGGCGCGCTTCGAGGAGGTGTCGGAGCTTCCGCGCGAGGAGCACGTGACCTTGGACACGACTCGTCCGCTGGAAGAGAACATCCGGGCGTTCTCCGACGAACTGCCGGGATGGCCCGCCGGGTTCGTTCGGTGAGCGCAGCGCCCGGAGAGCGCGACGAGCTCAGAACGCGTAATCCGCCGTCAGATTGAAGACACCGGCGAGGATCGACGTCTTTCCGCCCGCGTCGGGCGCACGCGAGGGCGGCGACAGCGTCGCCGCGGCGTTCCGACCTACCGTATCACGGTCCAGATACACGAGCTGCATGTAGCTGAACCCCAGCAGCAAGCGCGGCGTGACCGAGACGATGGTGCCCGCCGAGAACGTGAGCGCGTTCGCGTCGAGGATGTCCGGCTGGTACGTGCTGGCGGGGATGGCGTTGGACGAGTATCCCGCTCCGGCCATCAGCTCGACTCGGTGATCCGGCCAGTAGCTCGCCGACGCGCGGACGCCGAACGTGTCGTGGAAATTCCTCGGCTGATTCACGAGCACCTGAGAGCCCGCGCGCGCCGAGCCGTCCGGATTCAGATCGCACGGCGAGCCTTTCACCACGACGCATTGGCGCTTCAGTACGCTCCACGTCTGGAAGTCGCCGAAGAGCCGGAGGTCGAGGTCGGGGCGCGGCGCGTAGGATACGCCGAGACGGAACACGTCCGGCAAGTCCGTCGTGAAGCCGACGGCGTTGGAGTTCAGCGCGCCGTTCGCGAACACCGTCTCGAGCGTGCCGGTCGCGACGATGCCGCCGCCGAAGTTGGGCCGCGACTGATAGGACGCGCCGACCCGGAGCTTGTTCGACATCGCCTTGTACGTCACTCCGACGCCGAGACTGCCGTCCCAGGAATGGACGTCGAGAAACGACCGCCCTTCCTGCTCGATGTCGTCCTCGCCGCTGGGCTCACGGGCCTGGTTGATCGACACGGTCGTCTGGATCAAATTACCGACGAGACCGACGCTGAGGGGGCCGAAGTCGTACGCCGCGCCGACGCTGAAGAACGACGACGCGATCTTCCCCGAGGTGATCCACCAGCGCGCGACGCCGTCGACGGCCCCCGGATAGCTCGTATTGCCGCGGAATGGGTCGTTCTTGTTCCACGAGCTCTGGCCGCCGAAGGGAGTGAAGAACGCCGCACCGACCGCCCAGTGCCCGAGCTTGTACGACGCGCCCACGAACGGCGAGAAGATCAGGTTCAGCAGCGAAGCGCGGCCCGTGTTCGCGCCTTCCGCGCCGGCGGGTACGGGCGCGTCGCTGGGACTAGCGGGCCGTTCGTAGGAGGCGGAACGCCATGCGGTGTTGGTATCGGCGTAGAGATGCCCCCCGTCGCTGTCGGCGATCCCGGACGGGTTGTAGTAGAGCGCCGTCGGGTCGGTCGTCGTCGGATTTCCGTGTTCTCCCCCGAAGCTCGCGGTCGAAAATCCGGAGGCCTCCGCGACGGCGCTCGCAGCGACGATCGACGACGCGACTCGTGCCGCGACCCCGAGCTTCCGCATGCTCACGCATGAAGCACGGTTCGAGCCAGCCTCGCCCATACAGGTGTGGGCGACGACGTCGGCTGGCGGCGTGTCGTTTGCAACGTATCGATCCGATGCGCGCGGTGCCGCTGCTCGTCGCGATCTGGATCGTCGGTTGCGTGGATCCCCACGGTGATCTGAGGGCGTTCCAGAAGCGACTCGCACAAAAGCCAGCCACCGACGCGGGGCTCGAGGCGGGGCGCGACGCCTCCGGCTGCGCGATATCGCCCGGTGGCATCGAAGGCGAATATCTCCTCGCGATCTCCGTGTCGATCGCTCCGAAACAGCCCATCGTCTCGCTCGCGAACGTCACGACGCCGCCCCTGGACGGCGGCACCGGCATCTCGTTCACCGTTCAGGCGCTGTCCGCGAGCGATCGAACCACTCCGGTACAGGCTCCGATTTCCCTCGGGCCGTTTCCCGTTGGCGCGGACGGGGCGTTCCGCGCCGATGTTCCGGGCCTTCAGGTCTCGGGGGCCGCGAACCCGATCACGCCGGGCGCGAGCATTTCCGCGGATCTGGTGCTGACCGGTAGGCTCTGCGGCTCCGAAGACTTTTTTTGCGGCAACGTAAGTGGTCAGGCCACGAGCCCGATCGTGCTCGATCTCGCGAAATCGACGTTCACGCTGACCCGAATTCCGGACGGCGGGACTCCTCCGACCACTCCGGCGATCGACTGCAGCGGCACGGCGGCGGCGCCGTTACCTTGACGGCTGGTCCATCGATTCAGCCCGAGAGATGTGCGTCGAGACACTCCGCCGCGGCCTGCGGCCGCAGTTTGGCGAGCGCAGCTGCCTCGATCTGTCGGACACGCTCGCGCGACAGCGAAAGCTTTCGTCCTATCTGCTCGAAGGTCAGGCATTCGCTGCCGCGGACTCCGAAGCGCAAGCTCAGCACTTCGCGTTCGCGTTCGGTCAAGGTCGCGAGCAGATGTTGCACCCGGTCGCCGATCTGACGAGCCGAGATCCCGTCGACGATGGATTCGCCGTGTGGGTCGGCGATGACGTCGCCGAGACGAAGATCGCCGTCGGCGTTGAGCGGCGCGTCCATGCTGACGGGCTCCGCTGGAATCGACGCGACCGCGCGGATCGTCTCCGGCAAGATGCCGGTGCGGTTGGACAGCTCCGCGGCGCTCGGTTCGCGCCCCTGTTCGTGCGCGAGCTCCCGCGCGATGCGCGACAGCTTGTGCCGCGTCTCCAGGAGATGAACCGGCACGCGGATGGTGCGGGCCTGGTCGGAGAGCGCGCGGTTGATGGCGTGCCTTATCCACCAAGCGGCGTACGTGTTGAAGCGGACGCCGCGGCGGTAGTCGAACTTTTCCACGGCGCGCATCAAGCCCAGGGTGCCCTCTTGCACGAGATCCGAGAGCGGAAGCAGCGCGCGCCCGCGCTTCGTCGCCATCCAATAAACGAGGCCCATGTTCGCTTCGACGAAGGCCGCCGTCGCCGCGTCGACTTCACGGTGTGCGCGGAGGATGCGTTCGCTTTCGCGGTCGAGCTGCGTCGCGGCGCCGCCTCGCCGCTGCGCCCGCAGCGAACCCAGCTTGCCGAGCACCCGGTCGATGGCCTTGTGGCTCAGACCGTATTCGCCGAGCAGCGCGGCGACGTCGTCGCGAGCCGCCTTCTTCGATCGCGCCCCATGACCCCGTCCCGGGCGGCCGCCAGGGACCGCGCCGGTGGTACGCCGGATGGCGGCTTCGACGGCGCTCGCGAAGCGCGCCGTCTCTTCGTCGCCGGCCAGGGCCGTCGTCGTGAGATCGAAGGGCTCGGCGGCGTGCGCCTTCAGCTCCGACGCCATCTCGGCGATCTCCGCGAGCGCGGCCGTGGAGCCGGCGAGCGCCTGCACGAGCCGGCGTTTTCCGGCCTCGATGCGGCGCGCCAGCGCGATCTCCTCCGAGGGAGTCAGCGGGAGGCGGCGCGGGCGCGCGAGACCGGTTTCATCGGCGAGCGCGGCTCGCGCCGGATCGCCCTCGAGCAGCGGCTCGCGGTCCGGGATGGACGCGCCGACGTCGAGTGCCTGTGCTGCATTGGAACTTCCGTGTGCCAAATGGGTCGTGGATCGGCCTCGAAGCGTGCCGATCGCGAGCGCAAATTAAGTCCGAAACGGCGAACCGCAACCGCCGGAGCAGCGCCCCGACGGCTTCAGACCGCCGGCGGTGCTTGCCGGTGAATGAAGCGGGTCAGGGTCGCGATGACGGCGACCAGCTCCGCCGGTTCCACCGGTTTCGGCAAATGAATCGAGTAGCCGGCGTTCAGCATACGGCGGCGGTCCTCCGGTCGCGCGTACGCGGTGAGGGCGGCCGCTGGGATGTCTCCGCCGTGCTCTCTCGGCAGCGCGCGAACTTTGCGGATGAGCTCGTAGCCGTCCTCGGCGGGCATGGCGATGTCGGACACGAGCACGTCGGGGACCGCCTCGGATAGCCTTTGGAGGGCCTCTTCCGCGCTGCGCGAAGTGGTCACGCTGCAACCGCATTCTTCGAGGATCGTCGCGACCAGCGCGCGCGCGTCGTCTTCGTCGTCCACCACGAGCACGCGCAGCCCCTGTAGATGCGCGGGGCGCTCGAAGCTGCGATCCGCCGCGGGGAGGCGCAGGGCGCGCTCCCCGTTCGTCGACGAAGGGACCGCCGTCGAGATCGGCAGCGAGGCGACGAAGGTCGCGCCGTATCCTTCGCCTTCGCTGCGCGCCTCGATGCGACCGCCGTGGAGCTCGACGAGCTGTCTCGTGATGGCCAGCCCGAGCCCGAGCCCGCCGCGAGCACGCGACGGAGTGGCGTCCTCTTGACGGAAAGGATCGAACACGTAGGGCAAGAACGCCGGCGCGATGCCCCTCCCCGTGTCCGACACGCAGATCTCGATCGACGGGCCGGAGCATCGCAGCGTGATCTCCACGCGACCGCCCTTGGCGCTGAACTTGACGGCGTTGCTGACGAGATTCCAGACGACCTGCTGCAGCCGCGTCGGGTCGCCCATGATCTTCGGCGTGTCGGCGCGGAGGTCCGGCGCGAGCTCCACGCCCTTCGCCGCGGCCGCGGGCCTTATGGAGTCGATCGCGGCCTCGACGACGTGCGGCAGGTCGACGTGCTGGACGTCGAGGCGCATCTTGCCGCTGATGACGCGCGACATGTCGAGGAGATCCTCGATCAGCTGAGCCATGGCGACCGCGTTGCGCTCGATGGTTTCGACGGCCGACTGGCGCCGCCGTTCGTCGAAATCGCGACGGCTCAGCATCTTCGACCATCCCATGATGGCGTTCAGCGGCGTGCGCAGCTCGTGGCTCACGACGGCGAGGAATTCGTCCTTCGCTCGATTCGCGATGTCCGCGGCGCGGCGCGCGCGCTGTTCGGACGAATACAGGCGCGCGTTCTCGATGGCGTTCGCGCAGCGGCGCGCCAGGTCTTCCGCGAAAGTCAGGTCGTCCTTCGTGTAAGAGCGTTTCGACTCGGCGTGGACGAAGGTCAGCGCGCCGAAGACGCGACCGCGCGCGGAGAGCGGGACGATCATCGCGGAGCGCAAGTGAAGCTCGCGCGCGATCCGAAGGTGCTCGGCGTCGACACAGGACGCCGCGAGCAGCTCGTCCGAGATCTCGGGATGGAGCTCCGATTTGCCAGTCCTGAGGACGTGCGGTACGCCCGTCGGCGCGTCGGGGCGAGACGGGTACCGCGCCTCGATGTCCCGCGCGAGCTCGACCTTCGCGGGATCGGCGTGGGCCACCGCGATTCGCTTGGGCTTTTGCTCGCCGTCCACGAGCAGGTCGAGCGCGCACCAGTCGGCGAACCTGGGCACCGCCAGGCGCACCACCTGGGCGGTCGTCTGCTCGTAATCGAGGGACTGTCCGAGCAGCATCGTCGTCTCCGTGAGTAACGTCCGGCGCGCCTCGTTCAGCTTTCTCTCGCTGACGTCGCGAAACACGAGCACCACCCCCTCGATCCGGCCGCCGTCGCCGCGGATGGGCGCGCCGCTGTCGTCGATGGCGATCTCCCGTCCATCGCGCGAAAGGAGCAGCGTGTGATTCGCGAGGCCGACGATCCCTCCGGTCGCGAGGACCTTGTCGATGGGACTCTCGACTCTCGCGCGAGTCTGCTCGTTCACGATGCGGAACACGTGATCCAGCCGCAGACCGAGCGCCTCCGCTTCTCGGAAGCCCGTGAGCGACTCGGCGACGCGGTTCATCAACGTGATCGCGCCGTGCGCGTCGGTGGCGATCACGGCGTCTCCGATGCTCCGGAGCGTCGTCGCGAGCGACGCGCGAAGCCGCTCCGCGAGCGACGCCGCGGCGCGTTCCGCCTCGAGCCGGTGCGCGCGCGCGAGCGCCTGCGCGCTCTGCCTCGCGAAGGTGAGGACGAATTCGCGTTCGTCGCGGGAGAACACCCGCGGCTCGTGGAATCCGACGGCGATCATGCCGATGGTGCGTCCCTCGGCCAGGAGCGGGACGCACCAGAACGCCTTCGCGCGCGTGCCTTCGATGCGCATGCGCGCGAGCAGGGGGAAGTAAGCGTCATACTCCGCTTCCGTTTCCACCCACACCGGCGGCGCTCGCCCGACGCCTACGAGGTAGCTCGGGTTGCCGGACTCGGGCGCGATGGTCCGGATGTGATCGAGGATCTGCGGGCTTATCCCCCGCTCGGCGACGAGCTCCAGCACCATGCGGCGCTCGTCGAGCAGGTAGAGCGTGCAGGTCTCGCCGCCTGCCACGACGGTGCCCTTTTCCGCGACCGCGTGTCCGACGTCCCGGACGGAGAGCGCGCCGACCAGCGCTTCGGAGAGCTCGGCGAGCGCCTGGATGCGATCTCGCGCCAGCTGTCCCATCCGAATCCGCTGCTCTTCGGCGGCCTTGTGCTCCGTGAGATCGCGCGTGACCTTCGCGAACCCGACGAGCTCGCCGGCCGCGTTTCGCAACGCCGTGATGACGACGTTCGCCCAGAAGCGCGAGCCGTCCTTCCGGATGCGCCACCCCTCGTCTTCGAAGCGGCCTTCCCGCGCGGCGACCTCGAGCTCCATCTCGCATTTACCCGCGCGGACGTCCTCCGGCGGATAAAAGCGCGAGAAGTGCTCGCCGATGATCTCGTCGGCCCGGTATCCCTTGATGCGCTCGGCGCCGACGTTCCACGTCGCGACGTGCCCGCTGGGCTCGAGCCTGAAGATGGCGTAATCCTTCACGCTCTCGACGAGCAGCCGGAAGCGCTCCTCGCTCTCGCGGAGCGATTCCTCGCTCCGTCTTCGCTCGGTGAGATCGCGGGTCACCTTCCCGAAGCCGACTATTTTGCCGTTCGCGTCGCGGAGACAGGTGATGACGACGTTGGCCCAGAACAAGGTGCCGTCTTTGCGCACGCGAAAGCCTTCGTCTTCGACGCGGCCCTCACGGGTGGCGACGCCGAGCTCGTAGGCGCACTTCCAGCGGTCCTGCGGCAGATAAAACGTCGAGAAGTGCCGCCCCACGATCTCGTCCGCGCGATAACCCTTGATGCGCTCGGCGCCTTTGTTCCAGCTCTGGACGTTGCCTTCGATATCGAGCAGAAAGATTGCGTACTCGCTCACCTGCTCGACGAGCAGACGAAAGCCCTCTTCGCTACCTCGGAGCAGTGCGCGAGAATAGGCGAGTTCGTCCGACGCTGACACTCGGTCGACTATAGCGATTCTCGGGCCGTTCGCGACAAGCGACCCCGGTGACAGAATGCCACACGTCGATCAACGGAATCGATGAACGACGGCCCCGAGGGCGCCGCCCGCGAACACGAGCCACACCGAGTTCGGCTCGTAGCGCGTCAGCAATATCACGCTGGCGGCGACGACCGCCGTCGTGAACGCATCCGTCATCGCGGCTCTGCCGAGGCGAAGGGTGACCACGGCCATGAGCGCCAGGGAGGCCACGTCGAGGCCGTCGAGGAAGTGGCGCGCCGCGGCGGAGGCCCGGAGCCGCGGCACGAGCGGCCCGCTCAGGGCTACAAAGAAGAATGATGGCGCGAAGATCCCGACCGTGGTGGCGGCCGCCCCGCCGACGCCGTTCGGAACGTATCCGATGAACGTCGCGGTCGCGAAGACCGGACCCGGCGTGGCGAGCCTTCAACGGATCGGATCTAGCTTGCAGGCCGTGGTGCAACCGTCCCCGTTGACGGCGTTGCCGTCGTCGCATTCTTCGCCGTCGGCGCGATCGACCACGCCGTCGCCGCAGTGTGGAGCGAGCACGCATCCCGGAGCGCACGTCCCGTAGGAGCCGTCGTTCTTGCCGTCGTCACATTGCTCGTGCGCGGGATCGACGATGCCGTCGCCGCAGTGCGGACCCGGCTGGCAATCCGGCGCGCAGCCGCCGTAGGAGCCGTCGTTCTTGCCGTCGTCGCAGGCCTCGGGAGGGCTTTGCTTGATGCCGTCGCCGCAGCGGGGACCGAGGGTGCAATCGGGGCGGCAATGGCCGTAAGCGCCGGTGTTCTGCGCGCTTCCATCGTCGCATTGCTCGCCGCCCGCGACCACTCCGTCGCCGCACGAGGATTCACAGTCGCTCGGCGCCATGTCGAAGCCGGCGAGCGTCAGCCGGAACGACGAACCGTGCGTCTTTCTCTCGGCCTGGAAGATCGCGATCTGGTACACGGATTGGTCGGCCAAACCGAACATCGCCGCCGTGTTCGCGTCGATGGTGATCTGTCCGTCCTCCGGCACGTGCCAGCCGCCGAGGTCGACCGCGAGCTTGCCGTTGACGAAGACCCAGACGTCGTCGTCGCCGGTGAAGGCGAGCTTCGGCGCCGCCGCCGCGGAGTAGCGGAACCAGTAGCGCACCTCCGACGTGAAGCTGAAGTTGTGCAGGGCGCCGCCGGGTTCGTCGACCCAGTTCCAGCCGTATTGCGGCGGGATCTGCGCCGTCGTGTACTGGCTCATCGCCGTCTTGCCCTTGCCGTCGAGCGGGAAGAACGTCGGCGTCCCGTCGTAGAGCACGCGCGCCGCGAAGCACGCCTGCGTGTTGCCGGTGCCCCACGGAATGCAATCGTCGAGGCACACGGTTCCCGCGGGAGGCGTCGCGCATGCCGGATCTTTGCAGTCGGTGTTCGAGCATTGCTGCGGGTTCGGGTACGTGACGCCGTTCACGGTGCCGGTCGGATACCCGACCCACTGCTCGCCGTTCGGTCCCCACCGGTTCACGAACGTGTCGCCGCTGGTTCCGTAGAGACGGATGTAACCGGCGACCGTCGCGTTCGTCGGCGGTGAATCGGTGTACCACTGCGAGAAGCTCTGAGCCGACTGCACGTAGCCGTCGGCGTCGTCGAGTCCGCCCTTCATCGCGTACGCGGGCTTGCCATCGGGGCCGAGCGTGCTCTTCACCATGCCGGTGATCACGCCGTCGTGGTCCCACCCGGGCTCGAAATCGCCGCCGAAGTCGAAGTCGCGGAAGATGGCGGGCACGTCGAGGCTGCAGCTCGGGTCTCCCGCCTTGCAGCTTCCGGCGTTCGTGCACGTGAAGCCGCTCTCGACTTTGCAGTCGCTGGAGCAGCCGTCGCCGTTGCGCAGGTTGCCGTCGTCGCACTGTTCGTCGAGCACGATGCCGTCGCCGCACTTCGAGGTACACGCGCCGCCCGACTTGCCGCACGTGGGCTCGGCGCGGCAATCCTCGGAGCAGCCGTCGAAGGGCAAGGTGTTCCCGTCGTCGCAGCTCTCCGCGCCCTCCACTTTTCCGTCGCCGCACTTCGTCGGCGTGCAGACGCTCGGAGAGCCCTCGCATTTGAACCCGAGCTCGATGCGGCATTTCGAATCGCAGCCGTCGCCGTCCTTCGTGTTGCCGTCGTCGCAGCCCTCGGAGCTGTCGGTCACGCCGTCGCCGCAGACACGCACGTGGGCGCAAGGCTGTCCGGGCGTCTTGCAGACGAAACCGGGCTCGACCAGCGTGCAATTCGACGAACAGCCGTCGCCGCTCTTCGTGTTGCCGTCGTCGCAGGCCTCGCCAGGTCCGACGTTGCCGTCGCCGCAGACGATGGTGGAGACGCAGGGCTTGCCCGGCGTCGGGCAAGTCCAGTTGGGCTCAAGCTTGCATACGCCGGAGCAACCGTCGCCGGGAACCGCGTTGCCGTCGTCGCATTCTTCCGACGATTGATTGATCTTGCCGTCCCCGCAGCCCGGAGGCGCCATGGGGCACGAGGGGTCGTCACTCGAGCCGCTGCACGACTTCGGCCCGCTCACGGTGATGATGCCCGGCGGGATTCCGCCGTCCCCGGCCAACGTCGTTCCGCCGCCTCCGGCGGACCCGGAACGCTGTTGCCGCTCGGCGTCCGAGCTCGCGCACCCGGCCGCGAAACAGGCGATGAAGCAAGTGCTGATGACGGCGAGGAGCCGCATGCTCGGCGTAGTTGCGCCGGCGGTCCTCGGCGGCTCACCGGAGAATCGGCCTTGGCGTCGAGCCGGCGCGATATTTTTCGGTCGAGGCGGACCCGGAGGGGCGGCGTTGCCGCGGTTATCGCTCGATTTCCATCTCGCACAGGACCGGCTCGACGATGCCGACGCGGTGCGCGAAATTGCGTAGTCGCTCGAGCAGCGCCTCCGTCGCTCGTTGCCCGCGGCCGACGAGTAGTAGACCCGTCGTCGCCTTCACGTCGGCGGCGAAGACCATTCCGGCTCGGAGCTCCACGACGCGCAGGCGTCGCAGCTCTTGCAGGCTCGGCTCACAGACGACTTCCATCGCTTCCAGAAGCGCCGGAGGGTACCTGTCGGTGCGCGCCTTGACTTCCTGGATCGCGCGCGCCGTGTCGCCGGTGCGTGCCTCCGCGACGGCGAGATCTCGCAGGACGTTCAGTATCACGGCGCCCAGCGGCGGGTCGGAGCCGTCGTCCGCCGTCGACGCCGGGTCCGGCGAGTGATGCCTCAGAACCGCCCGGACGATCTCGAGGCGTGGAATGTGCGCGAGCACGCGCTCGGCGATTTGCGGCAGTCGCTTCGCCATGTCGCGTTCGGCGGGATCGAGCGGCGCTCCCGCGTGGATCTTCGCGACGACGTCCGCCGGAAGCACGACGTAGCCGACCGACGCGAGCATGGAAGACACCTCGACGTGCCAAGCGTCCGCCACTTTCATGTGCTCGGCGAGCTTGCGGGCGCGCTCGTGCTGGCGCGCCTGTCCGACGAAGACTTCCGGCCGCGACAACGAAAGGGCCTCGGTCATCGCGCGGATGCTGCCGACGAGGGTCTGCTCGAGCAGGACGCGCTCCGCGGTGACCAGCCTGTGTTGTGCGGAAGCCGCCTCGATCGCCGGAATGAGGACATCGGGCGCGCAGGGCTTCGTCAGGAAGCGAAAGAGCTGGCCCTCGTTCACCGCCGCGATGGCGGCGTCCACTTCCGCGTAGCCGGTGAGCAGGAGCCTCACCGTGTCCGGTGCTCGTTCGCGGAAGCGCGACAGCAGAACCGCGCCGTTCATGGTCGGCATGCGCATGTCCGAAACGACGACCTCGAACGCGTCGCCCGCGTCGAGCAACGCGAGCGCCGCTTCGCCGTTCGTCGCGGTGACGACGTCGAATTTCTTGCGGAGGTTGCGCTGCAAACCCTCCAAGACGTTCGGCTCGTCGTCGACGCAAAGGACGCGCGGGCGGCTCAACGTGCTCCTCCGAGCCCGCGGAGGATCTCCGCCTCGACCTGGGATACCGTTTCGGCGACGCCGAGCGCGGCGAGCACCGCGGCTGGAAGCTCCGCGCACGGACCGTCACCGGCTGCCGGCAACGAGCGCTCGGCGAGCGCGTCGGCGATCCGCACGCCCGCTTGCAGATCGAGCTCGGTGAGCTCGGCGACCGGCGCGTGATGCCGCGACACGGCCTCGACGATCTCGTGCGGCAACCCCCAGAGGCCGAGAAGGTAAGCGCCCACCTCGGCGTGCGAAACTCCGAGGCGCTCGATCTCGATCTCGTGCAGGCCGAGCTCGCGCGTCTCGGCCTCCGCCCTGTTCTCCGCGCACTCGGCCGGCAGCTTGCTCTGCAGCGCGAGCACGCCGACGTGAAGGAGCAACGCCGCCGTGGCGGCCGATTCGCCCTTCGCGGCGTCGCGGAACAGGCGCCGAGCGATGCGCGCGCGCAGCAGCGATCGCTCGCACTCGCGCTCCGCGGCCTGCGCGTCCGACGCGCCGAGCTCGCGAAAGAGAGAGTTCGCGAGCGTGAGGTTCTTGATGGTGCTGATCCCGAGATAGCTCGCTGCTTGTCCGACGCTGGCCATCTTGCGCGGCAACCCGAAGAAAGAAGAGTTCACGAGCTGCAGCACCTTCGCCGCCATGCCCGGGTCACTCTCGATGATACGCGCGATCGCGGTCATCGAGACTGCAGAGTTCGCCAGAGCCTCGTTCAGCTCGACGTACGCGCGCGGGAGGCTCGGGAGCGACTCCACGCCGCCGATGAGGCTTCTGAGCTTGTCGGACCTGAGCCACCCGTGCAGCTCGAGCGCCTGGGTGATGACGGACTCGACGACTTTCGCTTCGCAGGGCTTGCTGAGAAAGCGATGGGCCACCGACGCGGCGCGAACGGCGGCGTTCTCGTCCATCTGCCCCGAAAGAATGATCCGGGCCGCCTCGGGCCGCTTCGCCGCCACCCTGGAGAGCAGCTCGGCGCCGTCCATGCCCGGCATGCGCATGTCCGACACCACGACGTCGACGGCGTTTCGTTCGACGTCGGCGAGCGCGGCGCGTGCGCTCTCGTGGAACACCATGTCCCACACCTTGCGCTTGCCCCGCAGCCCCAGGCGAAGGCCTTCGAGAACGCGGGTTTCGTCGTCCACGAACAAGACGCGGGTCATGTGTTGCGAAATGCCCCCTTCCACGGGCCGGTCTCCAGACGGGAAACGGCATGTCGCATCCTGGGGTTAAGCGCCCGCAGCCCGGTTTAAACATCGGCGCGATCGGCCGTTCTTCGAACGAGATGGTGGCCGCGCCGACCTCGCAGGACCTCGACGTGGGGCACGAGAGTCGTGCGCCGCTGAGCAGCGCCGCGGAGCGGCAATACGTCGAAATGACGAAGCGCCTCACGCGGGTGACCGGGGGCGGGGCCGCGGCCATCAGCGTGCTGGTCATGCTCTCGTGTCGAGACGAGCCGCGCGCCGTCGCGATCCTGCTCGGAATTCTGGCGCTGCAGGTTCCGTTCAACCTCTGGGTGAACCTGCGCCTCTTGCAGCGCGTCGGCGCCGAACGCGGTGAGCTGATCCGGAACACGGTGAACGTCGTGGCGGCGCTGGGGACGGGTCACGTCGCGCACTGGCAGGCGTCGGTTTATGTCTGGCTCCCGTACATCGCCCTCGCGTTCGAGCAGAATGGATCTCGTTACGCGACGTGGGCGCTCGCGTCCATCTGCGTGGCCTTCGACGGCCTCGGCTTGCTCGAAGGGGTCCCGTGGATGCGGCCCCTCGCCGGCACCGTGCTCGCGGTCCTCTGCGCGCGGATCGCGAGGGTCCGCGTGCAAGAAATGACGCGGATGCTCGTCGAAGGCGATCTCCAGCGCCGGCAGCTCGAACGCGCCCACGACGCGATGAAGATCGCGCACGAGCGTCTGACGCGCGAGACCCAAGCGCGGGAGCTCGCGGAGATCGAGCTGCGACAGGCGCAGAAGCTCGAAGCGGTCGGCAGGCTCGCCGCCGGTCTCGCGCACGAGATCAACACGCCCGCGCAGTTCGTCGGCGACAACCTCCGATTCACGAAGGACGCGGTCACCGAGTTGAAAGCGGTGTTGGTCGTGTACCGGAGCCTCTCGTCGGCGGTCGGCGCGGAGGCCATCGCGCGGTGCCGCGAAGAGGCGCGTCGCGCCGATCGAGCCGCCGACGTCGAATACCTGCTCGAGGAGCTGCCGGCGGCGGTCGACAAGTCGCTCGAGGGCGTCGCGCGCATCAGCGACATCGTGCGATCGATGAAGGAGTTCGCGAAGCCGGACCAGAAGCAGATGGTGGCGGTGGATCTGAACGCCGCGGCGAGCGACGTGCTCACCGTCGCGCGCAGCGAGTACGCGGGCGTGGCGAAGGTGGAGTTCTTGGCCGGCGCGCTGCCGCCCGTCGTCTGCCACGCCGGCGAGATCAACCAAGTGATCCTCAACCTCGTCGTCAACGCGGCCGAGGCGATTTCGGAAGTCGCGAAGAGCGGCGAGGCGGGGCACATCGTGGTGGCGACGTCGCTCGAGGCCGATCGCAGGCACGTCGTGCTGTCGATCACCGACGACGGAGCCGGGATCCCGCAGGCGATCCGCGGCCGGATCTTCGAGCCGTTCTTCACCACGAAGCCCGTCGGCAAAGGCACGGGTCAGGGCCTCGCCGTGTCGCGCGCCGTCGTCCAGAGGCACGGCGGGACCATCACGTTCGAGTCGACCGAGGGCGCCGGCACCACGTCCGCGTCCGGCTGCCGGTCGACGAAGGTGTCGCGCCGAGCGCGTCGAGTGAGCTCGTGTAAACGAATCGCAAACAGGTAAGGGGCGGACTCATGGATAATCAATCAACGGCATGCGGGCGATCGGACTCGCGATCTTCGGCGGGCTCGAGCGCGAAGATCCTCGTGGTCGACGACGACCCGCACATGCGCGAAGCGCTGGCGCGCGTTCTGTTGCTGAAGGGTCACGAGACCACGGCCGCGAGAGACGGGGACGAAGCCCTCCAGATGCTCGACGGTTCGCTGTTCGACGTCGCGCTCGTCGACGTGGTGATGCCGGGTATCCTCGGTCCCGAGCTGATCCCGCTCCTCTGCGCGAAGCAGCCGAGCCTGCAGGTGATCATGATGAGCGGTTCGAGCACCATCGAGACCGCGGTCCGCAGCCTGCAGAGCGGCGCGATGGACTTCATCGAAAAGCCCATCGCGACTCAGGTCGTTCTACGCGCGGTGGAACGCGCGCTGCGGAACGTGGAGCTCGGCAAGGCCGCGGCCCTGTACAAATCCAGCCAGACGATCTTCGACGCGCAGCATTTCGAACATTTGCCCGAGGCCATCGTCAACGTGGCGATGCAGGTCATGTCCGCCGATCGCGCGTCGCTCCTCTTGCCGGCGATGGACGGCAACTTGTACGTCGCGCA
Source organism: Polyangiaceae bacterium (assembly GCA_035547195.1). Classification (GTDB taxonomy): domain Bacteria; phylum Myxococcota_A; class Polyangia; order Polyangiales; family Polyangiaceae; genus DASZVB01. Next base: position 1,348 of record DASZVB010000040.1, on the reverse strand, counting down.
CGCCTACGGCCTCGACGCCGAGGTCCAGAACAACGCGCGCATCGCCATGGGCGAGGGCATCGCCGGACGCGTCGCCGCCTCGGGCAAGCCGACGATCATCAACGGGAGCGCCTCCGCGATGTCGCAGTTCGTCGACGCGATCGCGCGCGAGCAGGTGAAGTCGAGCATCATCTATCCGCTCGTCTCCGGCAGCCGCCTCGTCGGAGTGCTCACCTTCAATCGACTCTCGAACGATCGACCGTACAGGAGAGCGGACATCGATCAAGCTTCGGTGCTCGCGTCCCAGGTGATGCTCGCGCTCGAAAACCTCAGGCTCGCTCGACAGACCGCGATCAGCGAGAAGCTCGCCGCGGTGGGCCAGCTCGCGGCGGGAATCGCGCACGAAATCAACACGCCCATCCAGTTCGTCGGAGACGGCCTTCACTTCCTGGGCAGCGCGCTCGAAGACTTGACCAAGCTCGTCACGGTCTACAAGAGGGCCGCCTCCGAGTGGCGCAGCGGGCAAGACGCGTCCGCCACGCTTCGCGAAGCCGACGCGCTCGAGGAAGAGGTCGACGTCGCGGATCTGTGCGAGGAGGTGCCGAGGGCGCTGAAGCAGACCACCGAGGGCATCGCGCGAGTGGCGTCGATCGTCCGATCGATCAAGGCGTTCGGAAGACCCGACGCCAACACGAAGGAGCCGACGGATATCGCCAAGCTCGTGGACGCCACGTTGACCGTCGCTCGCGGCGAATACAAATACATCGCCGACGTCGAGACCCACTTCGAGGAGCTGCCGCTGGTCCTCGCGCATCCCGGCGAGCTCGGTCAGGTCGTGTTGAACATCGTGGTGAACGCGGCGCACGCCATCGCCGACGCGTTGAAAGCGAAGAGCTCGTCGGACCGCGGAAAGATCACCATCCGAGGATGGGCCGACGGCGACTTCGTCGTCCTATCCATCGCCGACACCGGCTCCGGCATCCCGAAGGAGATACAGGCGAAGATCTTCGATCCGTTCTTCACGACCAAGCCGGTCGGCCGTGGTACGGGGCTCGGTCTCTCCATCGCGCGCGGCATCGTCGTCGACAAGCACGGCGGCGATCTGACGGTGGAGAGCGAAGTGGGAGTCGGTTCGCGCTTCTTGATCCGCCTGCGGGTGTCCGGAGCGGACGGCTGAGCTCAGCCCGTCTCCACGCCGCTCGAAGTCACCACCTTCAAGCGGCGTGACGGCTCCGTTCTGGGCGGCGGCGCCGGCGGTTCGGCGCGCGGCGGCGCGGGCGCGGGCGCGGGCGGCTCGGGCCGCGGATATTTCGGCGCGAGCTTTCGCCACGCCGAGATGAGACCGCTGCGCCAGGCGACGTAGCCGATC
>DASZVB010000039.1:0-36776 GCA_035547195.1 Polyangiaceae bacterium | reverse complement strand
GTCGGCGCCGGCCCCGCCGGTGTTCCCACTCGTCTTTCTGTGGCGGATCGTGATCTTTTCTTCCAAGGACCGTTGGCGGCGTGGCAGCGAGCGGGGCCCCAACCCCGCTCGCTCGCATCCTGCCGAATAGGGGTCGAGCTGGAGGGATTCGTGACGGTTACCACACGCCTCGAACACCCATGCCCGTCACTGGCGACGAATGGCCGTCGCGCCGTTGCTCTTCGGCGATGGCTCCGACGAACGGAGACCACGACGTTTCCGCTTTCTTCTCGCGCGGCTCGTGGGGCGAGGACGGCGTGAGCAGGAAGCCGACGGCGGCGCCGGCGAAGGTGCCGACGGCGATGGTCGACAGCCAGAGCCGCGTGCGCGTCGGATCGACGTGCGCCCCGAACACCAGCGGGCTCGCCACGGCCGCGCCGCCGAGGGCGCCGAGCGCGGCGCTGAGATCGATGAACAGGATGCGCGACGGCGCTTGCGGGGGCGTGAAGCTCGTCACCGCGCCCGCGCCGACGACGCCGACGAGCGCGCCGATGCCCATGCCGCGGAACGGGGTCACGTCGGTTCTCCCGCGGATCGCGAGATCCGTCACGCCACCGAGCGCGAGCCCCCACGCGCCGCCGGAATGCGCGACGAGCGCGTCGCCCTCGGTGACGTCGCCGAAGGCCACCGCCGTCGTCGCGAGCGCGAGGCCACCCGCCGCGGCCGCGGCGCTGTAGAGATATCTGCGGCTCGACGGCTCTTCGCTCCCGACGAACGCCGCGCCCAGCGCCGGCCACCACGTTCCGGCCGAAAGAAACCAGGCATCGCCGACGCCCACGTCCCACTCCTCGGCCGCGAGCACCGCGCCGCCGAGGCCGATACCCGTGCCGAGCGCGATGAGCGGATACGTGAGGCGCGGATCGTTCGATCCGCCCGCGCTCTGCAGCGCAAACCCGACGTACGCGCCGAACGCGGCCGCGTTGAACGCGAGGGCCGCGCGTCCCGGCGAGCGGGCGCGTTCGACGGCGACTCCCTCGGGCGGCTCTTCCGCCTGCGGCTGGGCCGACGACGGGGACGCCGCGCGCGCCGCGTGCACCAGATCGCGCATCATGAGCACGGTGCGCACCTCCAGATCTTCGGCTTTGAAGCGCTCCGTGCGGACGAGCAGCACCTTCGAAGCCGGCTGCACCGCCACGATGCGCACGACGACCTGCGTCCCTTCGACGCCGATGCGCGGAGAGAACACCCACCCCGTCGCCGCCTGGTCGACCAGCGCCTGCTCCGAGATCGGCGCGGGCGGTTGCGCCGGACGCGTCGTGACGTCGAAGGTGAGCCCCAGATCTTGCGCGGCGCCGACGACGATGGAGTCGAGCTCGCGCCCGAGCTGCGCGACCTGCCGCTCGGCGTCGGGGTCCGGCCGATGCAGCGCTGGGCACGCCGTGCAATCGGCGACCGGGGTCACCGTGGGCAGCACGACCGCCGTCGCGGCGCGAACGGACGCGGCGGAGAGAAGCGCGACGGCGACGGCGGCGATCCCGGCGATCTCAGCGCGCCGCCCGCGACCGCCACCTATGACTCGCGCGGTCATCAGAACATGACGATCGCGTTCACCCAGGCGTCCCAGATCGTGGAGTCGTCGACGCGGAACCTCCGTCCAGGCGAGTCGATGACCGCGCGGTAGTTCGGATTCGGGATGCCCGTTGCGACTGCGCCGCTGCTCGAGGTGCCCCGGCACGGACCCGAGGCGCCGATGTCGTTGTGGAAGTCCGGATTGCAGGGTTGATCGAACGTGATCACGTGGCCCTGTTCCAGGGTGTACGACGTGCCGACGTTGAACTTGATGTACTCGCCCGCCTGGAACGTGAAGGCGGCGCTCAGGGTGTAGATGCCGTGCTGCTGCACGTCGGTGATGCCCGTCGTGTAGACCTTCTCCGAGTTCGGATTCACGACCGACGAGTTCGCGCCGGGTCCGCCCTGGAACGTCGCGAAGTTCGGATTGCGCAGCGAGGGCGCGTCGGAACTACCGAGCGCGTCGAAGAGCTCCGAATAGTCGCGGCCTTCCGAGCGGTACGTGCCCGCGGCGCGCAGATCGACCTCGATGCGCTGGAACTGGTCGCGGACCTCCCACGGAAAAATCGCCACGCCGCCGATGATGGTCCCCTGGAACGGCGGGTGATTCACGAGCGCGCCCTGCAGATCCGTCGTGCCGAAGTCGCTGCTCGCGTTCTGGAACTCGAACAGGGCGGTGAAGCCGGCGTACGGCTCGATGTACTTGAGCCGCTTCGACGCGTACGTGTGCGCCTCGAGCCCGGTGGTCCCCCGGCTCACGCCCGGCGACCGGTGTCCGCTGAAGTTCGTTCCCTCGAGCGGAATCGGGCCGCTCGGCGTGGGGGCGGTGCCTTCCCCGGAGACGCCGTTGCGGTTCACGTCGGAGGGATACGCGCACGATTGCTGCGTCCCGGGGACGTTCAAGCCCTTCGTCGATCCGCAGGCGTGCATCGGCTCCGACACGCTGAAGCGTCCCTCGACGCCGAGGGTCCACGTCGGTTTCGAGCTGTCCCGCGTCTGGTTCATCGGGGAGACGTCGAGACCGACGGCGAGGTACTCGATTCCGCTCCGGGTCGGAGACGTGAACGGCACGTTGAAGAGCGTCTCGCCGGGGGCGCCCTGCGCGGTGATGGACGTCGGACCGGCGCCGCTGATGGGCGTCAGCTTCCGGTCGTTCGCGAGGATGACCGGCAGACGGAAGATCAACGCGACGTCCTTGTACAGGCCGATGTCGGCGCGCGTGTTGAGGCGGCTCGTCGTTTCGGAATAGTTGGCGACGTTCAGGTTGCCCGCCGTGTAGCCGCCGCTCGAAAACTGGTCGAGGTTGCTCGTCGTCTCGCGCATGATCTTCGAGCTGCGCCACGTCTGCTGGAACCCCAGCGACAAGTGCAGGTCGAACAGATCGTTGTCGTCGAAGGCGTCGACGACGCTGGTCACCTCCGCAGATTCATTGAGCACCGAGGGCTCGGTGACCTTGCGCGGCTCGTCGGCGCGGGCGATTCGCACCATGCCCGCGAGCGCCACCAGAGCCGAGGCAGGCAGCAGAGCTCGCTTCAAAGCAAGATGAGTCATCGTCCAGGGGGACTCCGTCGAACGATTCGCCCTTGGTAGCGGACGCTACCGGTCTCTCGGCAAAACTGTCAACGGGACTTGAGCTTTTCTGCTTCTATTGCTTGCTACCGCTGTTGCACGGAGCCGAGCGAAGCCGTCATGTGGCGGGCCCGGAGGGACGGAGGGCCCGCTCGCGCGTAGGCGCACTAAGGCACGCTCCGCCACCGCGCTTCGGCGTAGGCGACCCGGCGCAGCAGGTCGTCCTTCTCCGCCTGTGTTTTCGCAGTTTCGACGGCCGCAGCCGCGATTGCACATGACGCTCTCGCTGCTTTCCGCGCCCGCACGTGCGCCGCCGCCCGCGTTCCGAGCGGGGCGGCGTTGCGTCCCGGAGCGAGCACTGCGCGTGCACGCGATTCCGCCTCCGCGGCGCTCTTCTCGCAGTCGCCGACAAGGGCCTTGACATCCGGTGCACGACCTCGGCGCGAGAAGCGTTTGCCGCCTGTAATTTTCTCTTCGCCCGCGCCGAGAGGAAGCTCGATGAAAGCGTCGCCGACGTCGCTTCCGACGGTGAGCCCCTGGTCATCGAGGTGCACGTCGAGCTTGGCGTCGCCGTATCGGACGGCCCCGAACGGCGTCCCCAGGAGCACTTCTGCGCCGGGGCGCGCGCCGGCCCACGTCGCCGTGTGGACGTCGCCCGACGTCAGGAGAAAGCGCTCTTCGCCGCGCTCGCACGCAAGAAAGGACGCCGGGCCTTCGAACACCAGCTCGCGCGTCGTCTCCAGGTGCTTCACGCCGACGCGCGCGCCTGCCGGCGCGGCGACCCAACCCGCGGCATCCATCGCCGCGCCGCTCGTCAGCGGCTGTCCGTTCGCGGTCACGACCGCGCCTTGCACGGTGAGCGCGCGGCACGCCGCTCTTGCGACCGGCGCTCGTGTCGGCGTTTCCGCTGCGGCGCTGGTGGAGGCGCTCCCTGCCGGCGCGGCGGCGCTCGGCGCGGTGGCCGCCGCGCTCGGTCCGGCCGAGGCGCTCGGCGACGGGGCCGAGGCGCTCGGCGACGGGGCTCCGCCGTGCCGCGCGCAACCCGTGGGCGCGAGCAGGAGCGCCGCAAGGACGACCTTTCCTTTCACGACCTGGGCGGCGTCCTGAGCGACGGTGGTGGAGGCGGCAGCTTGGAGGTCTTTCGATCTTCGTCGTCCTCCGAGAAGAAGATCTCCTGGGTGATGTCTTCCGCCGCGAGCTCCTCGCGCGCTTCACCGAGCTCCCGGCTCGTATCGGCGAGCCTGTCGGCCAGCACGCCCAGGAACTGCCACAGGAGCTTCACCGCGAGCTGGTGCTCGTTCCGCAGGATCTCGAAGAAGTCGCTGCGGCGGATGACCATGAGTTCGCTCTGACCACTCGATTTGACGGTTGCGGAGCGCGGCTGTGCGCGGATCAGCGCCATCTCTCCGAAGTGCTCGCCGGGAGACAGCGTGGTGAGCTTCGCGCCGCCTCGCATCACGTCGACCGTGCCCTCCAGCACGATGAAGAGCTCGTCGCCCTTCTCGCCTTCGGTGATGACGATTTCGCCATTTTCGTAGGGGACGACGTCGGTCACCTGCAGGACGCGCAGGATCTCGCGGTCGTTCAACGGCCGAAACAGCGGCATCTTCGCGAGGATCTCGCGCTTCAGCTGCAGCTTCTTCGAACGGCCGACGTCGCGCGAGCCGGCTTCCCCGTAGGTGACGAGGATGGCGGTGATGTTGTCGCTGCCGCCGCGCTCGTTCGCGGTGTCGATGAGCTTCTTGACGGCTTGGTTGGCGTCCGGTTCGGAGAGGCCCTTCGCCAGACCGACCGCGTCGTCTTCGAAATACTGACTGAGGCCGTCGGTGCACAGAAGGAAGCGGTCGCCCTCGGTCACGTCGAGGACGAGGCTCTCCGGCTCGCAGTGCTCGTAGACGCCGACGGCGCGGGTGATGGCGTTCTTCGGCGCGAGCTTCTCGATCTGCTCGCGCGTCATCTTCTTGCGCTTGAGCAGCTCGTTGTAAACGTTGTGATCTTCCGTGACCTGCTCGAGGACGCCTTCCCGGAGCAGGTACACGCGGCTGTCGCCGATGTGCACGACGAACGCCTGCGTCCCCACGAAGAGGACGCCGACGATCGTGGTGCCCATGCCGCGCTTGCGCTCGTCCTTCGCGGCCTCGGCGTGGATCTTCGAGGAAGCGCGGTTCACGGCGAACTCGAGCGTGTTCAGGATGTCCCGCTTCGTGACGAGGTCGCCGCCCTTCTTGCCGGCCGCGTAGTCGTCGAGCAGGGCCTTTTCCTTCTTCAGCTCGTCGTGGACCGTGCGCACCGCGAGCGCGCTCGCCACCTCGCCCGCGGCGTGGCCGCCCATGCCGTCGCACACGACGAAGAGCGATAGCTTCTTGTCGACGAGGAAATTGTCCTCGTTGTGCTCCCTCTTTCTGCCGACGTCCGTCAGGGCGGCGAAGTCGATGCGATCCATTACGACAACCCTGCCACCATAACCGAACCCAGAGCCTTCCCGCTATACGGTCCGCCATGCCCCCTTCCTTAAGAAGCGAGAAGAACGGCAGAGCGCGTTTCCGCCGAGCCGGTTGGCGCGGTTGGCGCCGATGTAAGCATCCCTTCCTCGCGGCAAATCGGCGCTCGTTCGAGCAAGGCTCACCGATCCTGCGATCTTTCCGAGCTCGGAGCCGGGGGCGGAGGCTCGGACGGTCCAGCTTTCGGAAAAGCGCCGATCTCGCGGAGCGAGCTCGCCCCGCCGCGCGCGACGACCACGTGGTCGAGCAGCTCGATGCCGACGACGTCGCACGCCAGGGCGAGCGCTTCCGTCATCCGTGCATCCTCGAGGCTCGGCGTCGGATCGCCGCTCGGGTGGTTGTGAATCAGGACGATGGCGCTGCCGCCTTCGCGCATCGCCGGTCGCAACACGTCGCGCGGGGTGAGCGCGCACCCGTGCATACCGCCCTGGGCGATGCGCGCCGCGCCGAGGAGCCCGTTGCGCCCGTCCAGCGTGAGGAGCCACACTTCTTCGTGCTCGAGCGTCGCGAGCCGTGGACGCGCCCAAGCGACGACGGTGTCGAACGACATGACCGTGTCGCGCTCTTCGTCGAGCGCCGCTGCGAGGGCCCTTCTACCGAGCTCGAGCGCGGCGAGGACGCGCGTCGCTTTCGCCGGCCCGATCCCGCGCCGCGCCGAAAGCGCCAGGCCGCCGCGACGAGCGAGGCCTTCGAGCCCCCCCGCCGCGTCGAGCAACCGCGCCGCGACGCTGGTTGCCGATTCGCCCTCCGCGCCCGTACCGAGCACGAGCGCGACCAAATCGACGTTCGAGAGTCCGCCAAACCCGTGCACGAGCGCCCGCTCGCGCAGATTCGGCCGCTGCCGCTCCACCAACACCAACCGCGCCGCCATCCCCGGCGAGAAAGCATGCTGCGTGCCTTCGGTTCACCAACCTGTTCGCCGCGCTCCGACTGGCGCCCTCGATGTTCGCCACTGACAGCTGACAGCTATCAGCCGTCAGCTATCAGCCATCGGCTTTATCCATCCCTGACGGTTTGCGGCTCTCCTGCTGGGAGCGCTGAAACGAATTCCTGCACCGCCGCTTCTAGCTTCGCCTCGTCGGTGGCGTCGAACGTGATCTTCGTCTTGTAGCGCACGTCGAACCACTTCGGATAAGACCCCACGTCGACGTCCGGGTGCCCGGCGACGACCCGGTCGAGGAGCGGTTTCAGATCCGGCTCGTCCATCTTCGTGAACACCTCGCGCGAGAAGAACTGCGAAGCGCCGCGCACGTGCGCGCGGACGACGGCGAGCTTCATCCGGAACGCTTCCGGCACGCCGGGCAAAACCCAGACGTTCTTCATGCGTACGGTGGGCCAGCGCGTCTCTTCGTGGCGCACGAGAGCGGCGCCCTCGGGGACCAGCGCCATGCGCAGGTGACCCTCGGTCATCTTGTCGCCGTAAACGGTGTGCAGCAGCGTCTCGAACTCCGGATGCACGACGGCGCGCACGCCGAACGCCAGCGCCACGGCTTCGAGCGTGATGTCGTCGTGCGTCGGACCGACGCCGCCGCTCGTGAACACGACGTCGTAGGCGTTCGAGAGGGCGCGCACTTCGTCCGCGATCACCTGCATGACGTCGGGCACCATGACCGCGCGCTCGAGCCTCACGCCGAGGGCGCGCAGCGTGCGCGCGAGGTTCACCAGGTTCGCCTCGTGAACTTTGCCGCTGAGCAGCTCGTTTCCCACGAGGAGCGCCGCCGCCGTGTGCGCGGTTTGCTCTATGCCGCTCATTCGACGTCGATCTCGCGGACGATGGGTTCGCCGCGCTCGTCGATGGAAAGGAGCTCTTCGACGCGCTTCTCCGCGCCGTCCAGCGTCGCTTGCGACGCGCGCGACAGCTTGACGCCCTCCTCGAAGAGACGGAGCGATTGCTCGAGCGGTAGATCGCCCGCCTCCAGCGCTTCCACGATCTCCGAGAGCCGCCGGATGCTGTCCTCGAACGAGCCAGCGGGCGGAGCGCTCGCCGTCTCTTCCGTTCCGTTGCCTGCTGCCGCTACCTTTCGGCTTGCCAAACGCTACCTCTCTTTTGAAGCGTTGCCGGGGTCGCGCGCGGGCGCAACCCGCAGGACCACAGGGCCCGGAGCGAGCCCCGAAACCATGACGACGCCGTCCGGCGCCGACGCCGCGGGAAGGAGGAGACCCCCGGGTTCCTCGACGCCGACGGTCGCTTCCGCGGGGCGTCCGCTGGCGCTCTCCACGACGGGGATCCACGCGAGCGCGCGACCGCGGGCGAGCGCGAAGGTGGCGTGCCCACCGGTCGTCATCAGGGCTGAAGCCCGCACGTCGGGATCCGGATCGAACGCCGCGGCGAGCGCGAGCACTCGAGCGCGCGACGGCTCGGTGCGGGCCGCGAGCGCGTGCACGATGGCGGCGCGCACCGTCGCGTTCGTCTCCAGGCGGTATGCGGCTTCCAGCCTTCCCGCCGCGTCGCTCTCTTTGCTCGCCGCGAGGCCGAGCGCGACGTGGGCGCGGATGGCCGGGTCGGAGCTCGCGAGCAGTTCGTCGAGGCGCGGTCTCTCGGTCGGCCGATCGCGCTCGCCCAGCGCGAGCGCGGCGAGCGGCGCAGCGGCCCCCCCGGAGTCGACGAGCGCGAGCAGCGTCCCGGTCGTCGCGTGCTCGCTCGCGCCGGGGACGGCGAGCGAAAGCGCGAGCGCCGTCTGGGTATCGCCGCGCGCGCTGCCGAGGAGTCGTTCCGCGACGTAAGCGGCGGTCTCTTTCGGAGCGAGGAGCAGGCAGCTCGCGGCCGCCCGCACGACGGCCTCGTCGGCAGAGCGGACGAACGAGAGCACGCGATCCGGATCGAGGACCGAGAGACCCACGGCGGCCACCGCCCGGTCCGCCGCGTCCCTCGATCGATACATCGCATCGAGCGTGCTCTCGAGACGGGGGGGCGCGTCGTCGAGCAGGAAGGCCCGCGCCGTGGCCGCGCGCGCGGCGAGCCTCTGCGTCGAGGGCCGCAAGAGGAGCGCTTCGATGGCGCGCGCGGCGGCGTCTCCCGGCATGCGCGCGAGCTCGTATGCCGCCGCGGGGGCGAGCGCCGCGTCGTCGAGCAGCGGAGTGAGCTGTCTCACCGCGCCGTCGCCTCCCGCGCGACCGATCGCGACCACGACGTCCTCGGCGCGGTCTCCCGCGCCGTCACGCAGCAGATGCGAGAGCTCGGGCACCAGCGCGGGGTTCGGCGCTTCGAGCGCGAGATCCAGCGCGGCGTCGGCCGTGGCGGGATCGCGGAGCAGCGCGCCGATCGCGCGTGCGGCGCCTTGGGCGTGCGCCATCGCCAGGATGCGCGCCGCCGCGACTCGCAGCACCGCCGGAGCGCCCGGGACGAGCCACTGTCGCGACAGCTCGACCGTCTCGAAGTCGCCGAGGCGCGTGAGGGCGATGGCCGCGGCGGCGCGGACGTCGGGCGTCCCGAGTCGAACGACGTCGCGCAGCGTATCGAAGCCGCGCTGGTCCGCGAGCTCGTCGAGAGCGTGCGCCAGCGACAGGCTCGGCAAGCGCGCCGCGGCGAGCACCGCGTCGAGATCGCGCGGCGGATGCGCGACGAGCGCGGCCTCGGCCGCCGCCGCGGCGCGTCCGGGGCTCTCGAGCGCCTTGCCGAGCGCAGTCAGCGCGTCGGGCTGCTCGGAGCGCGACAGCGCGAGCGCGGCCGTCCGTTCGGCGAGGTCGTCGAGCGCGGAGAGCGCGTCCGTCGACGGCGCGAAATGTCCGGCGAGCACGCGCGCGAGCGCCCGCCGCGCGCTCGGATCGTCGGCGTGCAGCGACAGCTGACGCACGGCGACGAGGCGCTCTTCGGGTGCTTTCGCCGAGCCGCCGGGCTCGAGCGCGCGAACGAGCCGCTGCACCGCCCGCGGCGTGCCCACGGCGCCGAGGCGTTCGAGGCCGCGCAGCCGTTCGGCGAGGGAATCGGAGGCGCCCAGCGTTTCGGCCGCGCCGATGCCGAAGCGCGTCCGCAGCGAAGCCGTTCCCGCGTCGGCGTGCGCGGGCCTAACGTGCACGAACGCTGCGACGAACAGCGCGGCAAAGGTTCGCGTCGCGCTCCGCATCACTTGCCGCCCTGTGTTTGCGGACGAGCCGCGCCGTTCGCCGGTTCGTGCGGCGCGAGCAGCAGAAGGCCGATGCCGCTCGCCGCGGCGCCGGGCAAATCGCGCACGGCGCCCCAACCGACGCTTTCCGCCGCGCCGTCGCGATGCGTGAGCGCGCGCAGGGTGAGCGCCACGGCGAAGGAGTCGTTCAGCGCCGCTTGTTCGGCTTCCGCGGAGCGGCTCGTGGGGCGCGCGCCCACCGCGACGATCCAGTCACGATGTTCGTTCAGCAGCGCGCCGACGGCGCGCAACGTCGGCATGCTCTCTTTCGCGAGCTCGCCCTTCACGACGCGAACCGGCACGCGCAGCTCGAGCACGCGCTGGCCCTTCACCTCGGCGACGACGACGAGCGGCTTGCCGGGTTTCTCTTCCGGGCAGCCGTCGTCGTCGGAAACGCCGTCGAAGTCTTCCGGCTCCTGCGGGCATTGGTCGGCGGAGTCGTCGAACGTGTCGCCGTCGTGATCGACGATGATGCAGCCGTTCAATTCCGGGACGGAGCTCGCCTCGCCCTTTTCCGCGGGGCAGGCGTCCTGCTCGTCGGGCACCCCGTCGCCGTCGTTGTCGGGGTCCGGGCAGCCGTCGCCGTCTTGGAAGCCGTCCTTGTCCTCCGGCTCCGTCGGGCACCGATCCGCCGCGCCGAGGATGCCGTCGTGATCCGGATCCGGGTCCTTGCAGCCGGGGCGCGGTCCGTCCTTCGGTCCGGCGGCGTTGGGGCAGGCGTCGGCGGCGTCGGGCACGCCGTCGTCGTCGTTGTCGGGATCGGGGCAGCCGTCTTCGTCCTGGAATTCGTCGGGGTCTTCTTTTTCTTTCGGACAGCGATCCGACTCGTCCGGGACGCCGTCGTCGTCGTCGTCGAAGTCCGGGCAGCCGTCCTGATCCTCGAAGCCGTCCTTGTCCTCGGCGAGCTCGGGGCACTCATCCTTGTCGTCCTCGATGCCGTCGTTGTCGGCGTCCTCGAAGCGCGGCGCCCACCCGAACGAGAGCACGGGACGCACGATGGGATTGCCGATGGCGCCGTTGAGCGGCAGCTCGGCGCCGAACAGCGCGGAGAAGTCTCCCGACGTGTAGCGCGCGGAGAGGCCGAACACCGCGGGCGACTGCGCCTCGGCGGCGAACCTCGGCGTGGTCGCGATCGCGCCGTGGGCTTCTGCGCTCCATCGCCAATGGCCCTCGCGATCCATTCCGAGCGTCTGAGGGCGGAAGGAGATGCCCGCACCCCAGGGGATATCGTGTCCGAACTGGTAGTCGTCCGTGCCGTTGCGCAAGAACGTCTCTTGCTCGGCGCGCATCCGAAAGCCGGCCGTCGCGCGAACCGCGAGCGCGAGCAAATCGAGCTCGGCGAGCGCGCGCACCTCGCCGCGAACGGAGTGCTCGCTGACGTACGAACGCGACTCGGTCGGAATCCACAGCGTCCCGATCCCGGCGAGCCCGAAGCCCCCGAGGTCCGCGGTCGAGATGAAGGTCTTCTTGACGTCGACGGCGATGTTGCCGATGGCCGCGTGCGGCAACGATTCGCTCCCGGGAAGCAGCGCGCGCGCGTCGTCGCCCGTCTGGAACACGACGGTCGGGATCTCGAGGCCGACCGCCCACGTCTTTCCGATCCCCACGTTGCCGAAGTAATCGAGCGAAACTTGGTGACCGATGACCTTGGCGAGCTCGTGCTCTCCCGGTCCACGCAGCACCACCGGCGACAGCGCGTACGAGGCATAGGCGCCGAAGTTCCACTCGCCGCCGCCGGGCGTGCGCGTGGGCTCCAGGTAAAGGAAACCCGCGGGGTCCACCGGCGGGTGAAAGTCGCGAAGATCCAGCGAAGGCACCGGCCCTTCGGCCCGCGCAGGCACCGCCGCGAGCGACACGGCGATAGCGGTCGCCTTCAGCGAGCGCAAGATCCGCCGCCTCCCGTTCGGGGCAGAGGCGAAGCGGCGGTGCCGTGAGCGCATGCGAGCAAGAGAGTAGCGGGGAAAGCCTTTGGCTACCCAGGTTTTCCGAGCGCCCGCGCGGCCTTCCACGCGGCGAGTTTGTCGCGCAGCGCAAAAATGTGGTCAAGTCCACTCGTGGACGCGATTCGAGTTCGTGGCGGAAAGGCGTTGCAGGGGAGAATACGTGTCGGCGGCGCGAAGAACGCAGCGCTGCCGATCCTGTGTGCGACGCTGCTCTCGGACGGCGCGAGCCGGCTGCGCAACGTCCCGGGGTTGCGCGACATCGACACGACCGCCGCGCTCTTGCGCTTCCTCGGTCGCGACGTGCAGGTCGACATCCCCGAAGTGCGCCTGTCCGAGGCGTCGGGCCCGGTGCGTCCGGAGGCGCCGTACGAGCTGGTGCGTCAGATGCGCGCGAGCGTGCTCGTCTTGGGACCTCTGGTCGCGCGTTACGGCCGCGCCAAGGTGTCGCTCCCGGGCGGCTGCGCCATCGGCGCACGGCCCGTGGATCAGCACCTCAAAGGCCTCGAAGCGCTGGGCGCGAAGATCCACGTCGAGCATGGCTACGTCGTCGCCGAAGCGTCGCGTCTTCGCGGCGCGGAGGTCGTCTTCGATTTGCAGACGGTCACCGGCACCGAGAACCTGATGATGGCCGCGGCGCTCGCGAGAGGCCGGACGACCCTCGTCAACGCGGCGCGCGAACCGGAGGTGGAAGAGCTCGGTCGCGTTCTGAACAAGATGGGCGCGCGCGTCGAGGGCGCGGGCACGTCCACGGTGCGCATCGAAGGTCGTGACGCGCTCGACCCCTTCGATCACGCCATCATCGCCGACCGGATCGAGGCAGGGACTTTCTTGGCGGCGGTCGGCGCGACCGGTGGCACCGTCACCCTCGAGGACGTGCCCACCGAGGACCTCGAGCCGGTCATCGTCAAGCTCCGTAGCGCGGGCGTCGAGATCGAGCGCGAGGGCGCCGCCACGGTGGTCTCGCGGCACGGAGCCCTGCGCGCGCTGGACGCCACGACCGCGCCGCACCCCGGTTTCCCGACGGACATGCAGGCACAGCTCATGGCGCTCGTCACCATCGCGACCGGCACGAGCGTGCTCACGGAGACCATCTTCGAGAACCGGTTCATGCACGTTCCCGAGCTCATCCGCATGGGCGCCGACATCGAGATACGAAACAACGCGGCCATCGTTCGCGGCGTCCCGGCGCTCGAAGGCGCGAGCGTCATGGCGACCGATCTCCGGGCGAGCGCGTCCCTGGTCATCGCCGGGCTGATCGCCGAGGGCGAGACGATCGTCCGCCGCGTGTATCATCTCGATCGAGGCTACGAGCGCATCGAGAAAAAGCTCGCCGCCGTCGGCGCGGACATCGAACGCATCAAGCTCTCCGAAGACGCCTGAGGCCGTCCAGAGCCCTGAAGCCCTATTCGACTGGATGCGAGCGAGCGGGGTTGGGGCCCCGCTCGCTGCCACGCCGCCGACGGTCCTTGGAAGAAAAGATCACGATCCGCCACGGAGAGGGGAGTGGGAACACCGGCGTGGCCGGCGCCGGCTGTCTTCAACCGCATCCGACGCACCGATGCGGTCAAGATGGAGCGGTGGCGAATGAAAACCCGAGCAGTTGGGGCCCCGCTCGCTGCCACGCCGCCGACGGTCCTTGGAAGAAAAGATCACGATCCGCCACGGAGAGGGGAGTGGGAACACCGGCGTGGCCGGCGCCGGCTGTCTTCAACCGCATCCGACGCGCCAACGCGGTCAAGATGGAGCGGTGGCGAATGAAAACCCGCGAGATGACCGCCCGGACAAGATGCGCGGCCAGGCCGATTTCAGCCGTCGATAGTAGGGGACGCGGATTTCATCCCGCGTCCTCTCCCTCTTTTGGGGGTTTGGTGCAGAGCCCCGCGGTGCACATTTGGTTGCCATTGCACACGGTCGCGCAGCCGCCGCAGTTCTTCGGATCCGAGGTGACGTCGACGCAGGCGCCGCCGCACGCCGTGAGCCCCGCGTTGCACGTGAGCTCGCAACGACCCGCGTTGCAAGCGACCGTGCCGTTCATGCCGGGGGCGCAGACCGCGCCGCACTGGCCGCAGTTCGCGGGGTCCGAGGTCACGTTGACGCAGGTGTTCCCGCAATTCGTCTGGCCGGAAGAACAGACGACCGTGCACGCCCCGGCGACGCACGACATGCCGGCGGCGCACGCCGCGCCGCACATCCCGCAGTTCAAAGGATCCGAGTCGAGGCGCACGCAGGCGTCGCCGCACACCGAGAACGGCGCGGTGCACGTGATGCCGCACTTGCTCCCCTTGCACACCGCCGCGCCGTTCGGCGGGATGGGGCAGACGACGCCGCACCCGCCGCAGTTACCGGCGTTGCTCGTCGTGTCCACGCACGCCGCGTCGCACGACGTCGTTCCCGCGGGACACAGGTCCAGGCACTGACCGCCGAAGCAAGTCTTGTTGGCGCCGCACACGACGCCGCACCCGCCGCAGTTGTTCGGGTCGATGCTCGTGGCGATGCAGGCGTCGCCGCAGCGCGTGAGCCCCGCGTTGCAGCTGAAGTCGCAAGCGCCGCGCGCGCAGACCGCGACCGAGAGCGGCGGCGCGACGCAAGCCGTGCCGCATGCGCCGCAGTTCGTTGGGTCCGCGTTTTCATCGACGCAGGATTGCCCGCAGAGCGACGCGCCCGTGGGGCAGGTGCTCTTGCAGTTGCCCCCTGAGCAGCTCGCCGTACCCGCGCTGGGGCTGGTGCAGGCGTTCGTGCACGACCCGCAGTGGGCCGAATCGGACTTCAGATCGACGCAGGCGCCGTTGCATTCCGTCGTGCCGGACGGGCACATGGTTCCGCACTTGCCCGCGGCGCAGACCGCTCCAGTAGCGCACGTGTTCGCGCAGCTGCCGCAGTGGTTCGGGTCGCTCTTGAGGTCGACGCAGGCGCCGCCGCACGACGTGAAGCCGCCGAGGCACGTGGCCGTGCAGCGTCCCGATTGGCAGCCGACCATGGCGTTCATCATCGGCATGCACGCCGCGCCGCACGCGCCGCAGTTGGCGTTGTCCTTCTTCGGATCGACGCAGGCGAGCCCGCACGCGACGAGCCCCGTGTCGCACTTCGACGTGCTCGCGGCGCCGTCGTTCGGAGGAGGCGACGCCGATCCCGAAGGCTTGGTCGAGGGCGGGGGCGTCGTCGTGTCCGAAGGCGGCGGTTCGGTGCTGGTCGCCGTGCCCGTCGCGGTAGCGGGAGGCGGTAGAACGCCGCTTGCCGCGTCACCGGCGACGGGCGGCTCCGTTTCGGACGGTCCGCTGCTCGACGAGGCCGCGGGTGAGGACTTGCCCCCGTCCTTGGAGGTGACGAGCTTCGCGGAGCGCACGCACGTATTCGTTTCGACGTTGCACGTGTATCCGGCGAGGCAGCGGTGTCCGGTGGAGCACTCGAGGCCCTCCAGATTGGAATCCAGCGAGTTGTCGCAGCCGGAAGAAGCGACCAACGCCAGTGTCAGGGGAAGGAACAATCTTACGGTGAGCGCGCGCATCCGTTCAGAACCTCCCCGACGCGCGCGCGCCACACAGGACGTAGTCGCAGGCGAGGCCGATCTGCGTCGGCTGTTCGCGCTTCGAGTTGCCGACGAAGAAGAGGACGCCGCCCGTCACCGCGAGGCCCGCGCCGACGCCGAGCAGGACGCGCGCCGCCGTTTGCTGATCGTTCGCGGCGTCGAGCTTCGAGGCGTAGCCGATCTGCGTTTTGTCCTTCTTCGCGTCGTCGACCGAGTCGTGTCTCAGGATCTCGAAAGCGAGGGCACCGCCGAGCGCCGCGCCGCCGACGCTCATGCCGACGATGCCGACCGTGCGCAGGGTAGGGGACTTCGCCTCCCGCGGGGCCGGCGGCAGCTCACTGGTGCTCGCTGCCGGCGCTGACGTCGCGGACTCCGGCGGCGGAACGCTCACCGGGGCCGGCGCTCCTTCGGGAGTCGTCGCGCGCGCCAACCGCACGTCGACGTCCTCCGCGAGCTCCGGTGACAAGGTGAAGGAGCGTTCCGTCTTTTCGTATCCCTCGTGCGTCAGCGTCAAGTGATGGGTCCCGGGCGGTAAGTCGGTCGTCAGCGGCGTCACGCCGGCGGGCTCTCCGTCGATGGCGACGGTGGCGCCGCGCGGCACGGAACGCACCGTGACCTGCTGGACGCCCTTGTTGCGAAGCTGGTGTTCCAGCGACTGAACGATGCCGCGCACCTTCGGCGCATCGGCGGGCTCTCCCGCGCGGCGTAGATAGTCGCGATACCACCGCAGGGCGAGCGACGTTTCGCCTAGTTTTTCGTAAGCGCGAGCGATGTCGTACGAGAGCGCGGCGCTCGGTGCGATGCGGTCCGCCGCGAGGAACTGATCGACGGCGTCGGAGTACTTGCCCTGCGCGTACAGCTGGGCACCGGCTAGGTAATGCTGCCGCGCGGCCGGTGTCCCCGGCTCGGTGGCGAGACACGTGCCTGCCAGCGCCAAGAGCGCCGCGAACGCTCGGAGCGCGTGGAGTCCGCGACAGACCCCGCGCGCGATCATGGATAAGGATCCTTCAACTCGCTATCGTCGCTCGGCGCGCGGATGCCCCGGTGCGGAGGCGGTGGATCCGGAGGGAGGTCGAGAGCCGGCTTCGGCGCTTCCGGCGCTGCCGACGCCGACGGCTTGGGTGGCGGCGCCGGCGGCGGCGTGTCCTCGCCGAAGGAAGGCGGCGGCTTCGGATCGGGGAAAGGCGAATCCGACGAAGGCACGGCGGTCTCGATCGGGCGTGGTTTCGTCGCGCTCGCGGGGCGCGCCGTTGGGGCGGTGACGTGCTCGGGCCGAGCGGTCGACGTGTCGTTCGGTGCAAGCTTCGAGGCAGCTGCTTGCGGCGCCTCTGGCGGGCGATCGACCGGCGTCACCGTCGGCACGTTCGGGTGCGCCGTGATCGCCGCGTTCGCTCGCACCACGTTCGGCGCCACCGCGGCGACGGCGGTCTGCGACGGCGTTTGCGAATGTCCGGGCACGAGATCGAGCGCCGTGGTCGCGGCGAAGCCACCCGCGAACCCCGAGACGGCCAATGCCACGAATGCCAAACGTCGTCCCAGGGAGCGCGGCGGGCGCAAGCCGGCGGTGGAAATGGAAACGCCACGCAAGCTCGCGAGATCGGACGCGGGTGGCTTCGGGATCCGACTGCGGGACGCCCGAACGAGCGCCAGCGCCGGGGTTACCGGGCCCGTCTCTGCTTCGCCGACGGTGGAGAAGTCGAGCCAGGTCGCGAGCGGCTCGCCCGTGACGTCTTCCGTCTCGCCCTGGCCGCGGAGCCAGGCTGCGAGCTCCCGGCCGAGCTCGTGACACGAGGTCTGGCGCTTGCCGGGTTGCTTGGCGAGACCGCGTTCGAGGATGCGAGAAAGCTCGGCGTCGCCGCGACCAAACGCGGTGATCGGGTCGAGCTCCTGCTCGATGACGGCGCGGAGCAGCTCGTTGTAGTTTGCGCCGCGGAAGGCGGCGCGTCCGCTGATGGCTTCGTACAGAACGAGCGAGGCGCAGAAGATGTCCGCCCGGTGATCGACCTCGGCGCCGCGCGCGTGCTCCGGCGCCATGTATCCTGGGCTGCCGACGACGGCTCCGCGCCCGGTGTGCCGTCGGTTCACCGGAACGTCCTCGAGCTTGGCGATGCCGAAGTCGACGAGCTTCGGTTGGATTTTCCCGCACTGCTCGGCGAGAAAGACGTTGTCCGGTTTCAGGTCGCGGTGAACGATGCCGCGATCGTGGACGAAGGCGAGCGCTTCGACGATCGGCAGCATGAGACGCACGGCGTCCTTCGAGTCGAGATGCCCAACCTCTTCGAGCAGATCGCCCAGGCTGCGGCCCTGCAGTCGCTCCATGACCAGGAAAGGCTCGCCTGCGCTGGTGACCCCGAGATCGAGCACGCGGACGATGCCGCGATGCTGCAGCTTCGCTTCGGCGCGCGCCTCCGTCGCGAGGCGCGCGCGTGTCTCGTCCGAACAGAGGCCCTTGTTGACGACCTTGATGGCGACGTCGAGGTCCAAGTCGAGGTTCGTCGCCGCCCAGACCGTGCCCATGCCGCCGATGCCGAGCACGTGCCGGAGCAGATACTTCCCGGCGATGATGTCTCGTGGCTGGTGCCCACCGCTGGCGGTCGCGTCGGCGTCTTCGGACGGTCCATCCTGCCGGGGAGTCATGTTGAAGCGCGCTCCTTGGGCGCGAGGGCTCTGTTCGAGCAAGCGAGTCGAGTCGAAATGCGCGCGCTTGCGGTGCACGCAACGTGCCACGTTCGAACTGCGAACCGACGCGCGATTCAGGCTGGCGAACTCATGAGAGCGAAGTCGCGTCCGCCACGCGCTCGGGACGAAATGCCACGCGCCTCACTTGTCACTTTCGTGCGCCTACGCGCAGCGGCGTTCGTCCCCGCGAGCTCTCCGTCCCCCGAACGAGCGCAGCGAGCTTCGCTCGCGCTGCCCGGACCGTCACGGCGTATGTGTTCGTCAGCGCTGGTACGAAGAATGCGTTCGATCCCGAAGTATGAAACGCGGAGCGCTCGTCGTCGTTGCTGCGCTCGCAGCCTGTGCTTGCGGTGGCTCGAAGAAGCCGGCGGAGGACGCGGCTGACAAGACAGGGGAGAGCCTCGACGACACCGCCAACAAGGCGAGCGACAAATCCAAAGATCTGAAGGAAGACACCAAAGACAAAGTGGAGGACATAAAGAAGAAGGCCAATCCAGAGGAAGACAACGCCAACGGCAGCACGACGGATTGAAACGGGACGCGGTCAGTAGGCGCGAGGAGGCCGGCTAGCCGTTGTACCGGATTCCGGTGGCGTCGGACTTGGCAGCGCGCTACGCCTTCACCGCCGCGGACGGTGTGTTAGAGCGCTGGATCTCGGGCTTCGGGCCGAATCCACGCAGCGGACTTCTTTCCAGCACTACTGCCGTGGTACGGAAGAAGAAGCATGTCCGCTGCCTCCGTGGCCGAGGGGCTGCCGCCGCTGGAGCTCGAGCCTCTCGAGGGCCCGGACTCCGACGACACAGAGCAGACTCCCCCCATCCCGAGCGGGTTGTTGCTCGCGGGGCGGTACAGCGTCGACGCGGTGCTCGCCCGGGGCGGCATGGGCGTCATCTGGCTTGGACGCCACGTGGAGCTCGACAAACCCGTCGCGATCAAGTTTTTGAGGCGCGGTCTCTGCGGGAAAGAAGCGGTCGTCGGGCGATTTTTGAACGAAGCGCGGGCCGCCGCGGTCCTCCGGAGTAACCACGTCGTCCGCGTGATCGACGTGGGACAGCTCGACACGGGGCGTCCGTACCTCGTGATGGAGCATCTGGAGGGGACCGATCTCGACGCGCTCGTCGAGAGCGACGGCCCCGTCCCGGTGGAACGGGCCGTCGACTACGTCTTGCAGGTGTGCGAGGCCCTCTCCGAGGCCCACGCCGCCGGTATCGTCCACCGCGACATCAAGCCGGAAAACCTGTTCCTGTCGCAGGCTGGCCCGGCGAAGCCCATCGTCAAGGTCGTCGACTTCGGGCTCGCCAAGCGTCTCGACGGCGCTGGCGCGAAAGTCATCACCGGACCCCTCGAGAACATGGGGTCGCCTTGCTACATGTCACCGGAGCAGATCGGCGCTCCACAGCAAGTCGACGAGCGCACGGACATCTGGTCGCTGGGCGTCGTTTTGTATCGCCTCGTCACCGGTCTTTTACCCTTCGACGGCGATTCGCTGGCCGAGGTCTGCGCGCGCGTCCTCAACGCCGTGCCGAAGCCGCTCCCGGAGTGCAACCCGGCCTTGGACGCCAGCCTCGAGACCATCGTCGCCCGCTGCCTCGAGAAAAAGCCGGAAGATCGCTACGCCTCCGTCGACGAGCTGCGCAAAGCCCTGGAACGCTACGTCGCGGGAGCGGTGTCGCAGACGCGCCCCGCGCTGCTCACGGAATCTTCGCTGCGCTCGCTCGCTCCGCTGAAACGTGTCTCGCCGGAGGCGCCAGCGGAAGCGGCTCCGCCGGACGCCCCCGCGGCGGAAGCGCCGCGGCCGCTGCCGCCTCGCTGGCGTAGTATCGCGCTGGCGCTGTTGCTCGGTTTCATGATTCCGCTGACGGCGGTCGCGTGCGTGCTCGGCGCGGAGCACGCCGGCTACCGACCACTGGAATGGACGGAGGGGTGGCTGGTGCCCGCCGCGCTGTCGAAGGACGACGCGCCTTCGGCGCGCTCGCAGCCGTTGCCGCGGCTGGAGGTACCCCCGGCGTACATGCCCGTGCGCGGCGACACGACGAAGGGCATCGCTCGGGCAACGGCGGAACGCGAGCGTCGCCGCGTTCCGCGCCCGGTGATCGCGCCACCTGCACGGGTGCGCGCCGTACCGCGTCCGCCGAAGCCCGAAGAAGAGGTCGCGCTGACGCCGGAGGAAATCGTCCGGCGCAAGCTCGCCTACGAGGAATACCTGAGGTCGCAGCACCTGGAGCCGATCGGTCAGGCGCTTCAGCAGATGAACGGCGGTGCCCCCGCGACCCCGCCCGCGGCGGAGGCCACCGCCGCTTCTCCCCCCGCGCCCGCGCCAACCGCGCCCCCTGCGCCGACGACGGATGCGCCCGGTCCTTGAAGAGCGCGGAGTCCGTCGCGAGCCGATCCTCGCGGGCGACGGGATCCGGACGGCGCGCCTCGCGCTCCGTGCCTGGAAAGAGAGCGATCTCGCGCCGTTCGCGGCGCTGAACGCGGATCCGGCGGTGATGCGATACTTCCCGGGCGTGCTCACGCGGGCCGAGAGCGACGCCCTCGCCGCCCGCATCAGCGAGCACATCGCGGAGCACGGGTTCGGGCTCTGGGCGCTCGAGCGACGGGAAGATCAGTCCTTCGTCGGCTTCGTCGGCCTCGTGCGCACGCGGTTCTCGTCGCATTTCACCCCGTGCGTCGACCTCGGATGGCGTCTTGCGCGGCAGCACTGGGGCAAGGGGTACGCGAGCGAAGCCGCTCGGGCCGCGGTGCACTTCGGGTTCGAACGGCTCGGCCTCCGCGAGATCGTCGCGTTCACGGTGCCCGACAACACCCGGTCGCGCCGCGTCATGGAAACCATAGGGATGCGCCATGACGCCGGGGGCGACTTCGAGCACCCTTACGTGGAAGTGGGCCACCCCCTGCGTCGGCACGTGCTCTACCGCCTGAGCTCGGGGTAAGTAGCCTCCCCATGAGACCTCTCACCGTCGCGATCCCGAAGGGCCGAGTCCAGAAGCAACTCGTGCCGCTGCTCGACCGAGCGGGCCTCGCCGCGTCGAGCTTGCTCGCCGACGACCGGACGCTCATCCGCGTGACGGAAGATCAGCGTCTCAGGTTCCTGCTGCTGAAGCCCGACGACGTCCCGACGTACGTGGAGTACGGCGCCGCGGATCTCGGCATCGTCGGGCGCGACGTGCTGCTCGAGCGCCGATACGATCTGTATCAGCCGCTCGATCTCGGGATCGGGCGTTGCCGCATGGTGGTCGCCGGCGTACCGGCGCGCGCGCTCCCCGCCGTGCCGCGCGTCGCGACCAAGTACCCGCGCGTCGCCACGGAGCACTTCGCGTCGAAGGGCGTGCAAGCCGAGGTCATCTTCGTGCAGGGCTCCGTCGAGCTCGCGCCGCTGGTCGGGCTTTCGGACCTCATCGTCGATCTCGTCGAGACCGGGTCGACGCTCCGTGAAAACGGCCTGACGGAGCTCGAGCGGATCTCCGAGATCTCGAGCGTCGTGGTCGCGAATCGCTCGCTCTTCAAACTCCGCCACGCGGAAGTTTCTTCCGTCGTGGAAAAGCTTCGCGGCGTCGTCTGAAAACCGCAGCGAAAAGCTGCGGACACCGCGGGGCTCGTACGGTCACCGGCATGGCGACCGTGATCGTCCAGGCAGAGCCTTCGCCCATTTCGATCGATCTCGACGAGACCGCCGTCGTCATCATCGACATGCAGCGCGATTTTCTGGAGAAGGGCGGCTTCGGAGAGACGCTCGGCAACGACGTGTCGTTGCTCGCGGCGGCCATCGAGCCCTGTCAGGCGCTGCTCGAGGGCGCGCGCCGCCGGCGCATGCTCGTCGTTCACACGCGCGAGGGCCATCGCCCGGATCTCTCCGACGCGCCGAAGGCGAAGATAGAGCGCGGTGCGCCGAGCAAGCGCATCGGCGCGCCGGGCCCCATGGGTCGCATCCTGGTCCGCGGCGAGCCGGGCCACGACATCGTCAAGGCGCTCTACCCGCGTGAGGGCGAGCCCGTCGTCGACAAACCCGGCAAGGGCGCGTTCTACGCGACGGATCTTCACTCCATTCTCCAGAACCGCGGCGTCGAGAACCTCGTCGTGTGCGGTGTCACGACCGAGGTGTGCGTCCACACGACCGTTCGCGAAGCGAACGACCGCGGCTACCGATGCCTGGTGCCCGGTGATTGCTGCGGTTCGTACTTCCCGGAGTTCCACGAGGTGGGGCTTCGGATGATCAAGGCCCAGGGAGGCATCTTCGGCTGGGTCACCGACTCCAAGAGAATCCTGGCTGCGCTCGCCTGAGCTCTCCCGCGGAGGAACCGACGACGATGACGAACAAGAAAGTCACGCTCTGGACGCCCGGAGACTTCAACGCCTTCTTCGGCTTCGGCACGAACATCCTCGTCAACCTGCTCGTGTTGACCGGGCTTCTGCGCTTCGTCCTGAAGATGCCCGACGAGCTCGTCTTCGGGCGCATCTTGCCGGCGACCGGGCTGATGCTCTGCATGAGCACGCTGTACTACGCCTGGCTCGCGTACCGGCTCGCGAAGCGGACGGGGCGGACGGACGTGTGCGCGCTGCCTTCGGGCATCAGCGTGCCGCACATGTTCGTCGTCACGTTCGTCATCATGCTTCCCATCGCGGCGAAGACGCACGACCCGATCAAGGGATGGGAGGCCGGGCTCACGTGGGTGTTCATCCAGAGCTTCGTCCTCATGCTGGGCGGGTTCGTCGCGCCGATCATCCGGAAGATCACGCCGCGCGCCGCCTTGCTCGGGACGCTCGCCGGCGTCTCGATCGCGTTCATCTCGATGCGGCCGGCGCTCGAGATGTTCATGACGCCGATCGTCGGTGTCGTGTGCTTCGCGGTGATCGTCGCGAGCTGGTTCGGCGGCGTGCGCTACTTCAAGGGCGTGCCCGCCGGGCTCGTCGCGATCGCCGTCGGCAGCATCGTCGCGTGGGGCTCGAGCGCCGTGGGACTCGACTACGGCGGGATGAGCCTTTCCAAGTTGACGGACTCCGTCAAAAACTTCGGGTTCCGCGTGCCGCTGCCGGCGATCGGACATGTCTTCTCCGGCTTCCAGTTCCTGGGCGTGATCCTCGTCACCGCGATTCCGTTCGGCATCTACGACCTCGTCGAGGCCATCGACAACGTCGAGAGCGCCGCGGTCGCCGGCGACAGCTTTCCGACGACGCGGGTGCTCACCGCGGACGGCGTCGTCAGCTTGATCGGCTGCTGCATGGGCAATCCCTTCATCAACGCCGTCTACATCGGGCATCCGGGGTGGAAGGCGATGGGCGGTCGCGTCGGTTACTCCGCCGCGACGGGGGTCGTCGTCCTCATCCTGTCGTGGCTCGGGATCATCTCGGTGATGGTGTCGCTCATCCCCGTCGTCGCGATCTCGCCCATCCTCCTTTACATCGGCATGCTCATCGGCGCGCAGGCGTTCCAGGAGACGCCGAAGAGCCACGCTCCGGCGATCATCCTGGCTCTCACGCCGCACCTCGCCGCGTGGGCCAAGCTGCAGATCGACAATTCCCTCGCGGCCGCCGGGACGACCGCGGTGAAGGTCGGTCTCGACAAGCTCGGGCAAACCGGAGTGCTCTACGAGGGGCTCTCCACGCTCGGCGGCGGCTCGATCCTCGCCGGCCTCGTCCTCGGCGCGATCGGCGCGTTCGTCGTCGATCGCGAGTTCGTCAAGGCGTCGGCGTTCGCGTTCGCGGGCGCGGTGCTCACGTTCTTCGGCTTCATGCACGGCGAAGCCATCGGCGTCGGGCAGACGCCCACCGTCGCCGTCTCGTATCTCGGCGTCGCGGCGATTCTGTTCGCCTGCAAGTACGCCGCGACGTCACCCGCGATCTCGCACGACGACCACGCCGCGCACGAGCCGTTGCCGTCTCCAGCGGAATAGGCACTTCTCCCTCGGGCGCCTCGCTGAAACGGTAGTGCGGCGTGAGCGACTGATAGCATCTCGTGGACGCGAGCTCGTCCCGCGATGAGGGGGCCGCTTCGTCGATTTCCCGCAAGGAGCCACTCGGGACCGCGCAACGATGGTTCGTATACTTACCTTTCGTTTCTGACTCGGTACCCTCCTTTTGTTTGAAGTCGGAGGCTCACGATTCCCCTTCCGTCCGGTGCAATCCGATCTGCTCGTCCCACGCCGATCGCGACGGCCCCGCGATGGGCCCGGCCCGGGCACGTGCCCGGGCCATTAGGGGTTTCTAGTGCGAAAATGACTGAATTTCTGCCGGTTTCGGTGCGGCATACGGGTTGCTGAAGGGTCTTCCGGAAACCGACGGCGCGGTGCTTTTACACGCTTCGTCGGTCCAGGGAGATATCGATGAACAGCATCATTCGTAAGGGACTCACGATCGAAACTGCTTACTCCGCGTTCACCGCGCTCGCGTGCCTCGTGCTCGCGGCGGGTTGCGGGAGCGACGGCTCGGGTGGCGGCGCCGAGAGCGTCGGCAAGCCCGGGTCCGAAGAAGCCGCGGTGCTCAAGGGCACCATCGGTCCGAGCGGCGGACAGCTCGTCGGGCAGACGGGCTCGGCGCTGGAAGGCGTGAAGCTCGACGTTCCGGAAGGCGCGCTCTCCGAGGACACGGAGATCGAAATCCGCCCCGCGTCGGCGACGGTTCCCCTGCCGAAGACGGCGGTGGAATGCGGACCCGCGTTCGAGATTTCGCCGCCCGGTGTCACGCTTTCGAAACCGGTGAGCGTCACGCTGCCGTTCGACGAGACGACGGTGTCGAACAACTACCGTTTCGACGACGAGGTGAAGGCCTGGGTGCTCGACGGTGACACGTGGTCGCAAAAGCTGCAGACGGACAGCAGCGAAGGCTCGGTCGTCATCGCGCTCGACGCGTTCTCGACTCTCTCCGCGGGCGTGAATCCTCCGGCCGACGTGGACCTCGTCAAGTTCGACCTGAAGCCGAATCCGAAATTCTTGCCGTGCCTCGCACAATACCCGAACGATCCGAAGAAGCAGCCCGCCGTCGACGTAGTGGTCGTGCGCGGCTCGCAGAACGACGGCCTCTTTCTCCGCGGCAAGAACATCAAGCCGGATCTTCAATTCGACATGTTCACCGTCCAGCAGAGCTCGCTGCTCGCAGACGGCACGCCCGACCCGAACTTCAAGGACTTCGGCCTGGCGTGGTACCAGAGCGATCTCGAAGCGGACGGCCACGGCAACGCCTACGTGAACGTTCGCACCATCCTGCTCGACCAGATCTTCGGCTTCGATCCCCGCGTGAGCCTGCCTCCGACGGGAACGTTCCAGCTCGGCTTCTGGTTCAACGACCCGAACGACGCGGCCGCGTGCGGCTTCGACGTCACCAAGCCCACCCCCTTCAACGGCGAGCACAAAGCCGGCCCGCTAGCGATGATCACCGTCCCCGACGCCACGACGGGCCTGGGCCCTCTATGCACCAAGCCGAACACCTCGACGACGCCAGCAACGTGCGACCCGTGACGCAAATCGCGACGCCCGTGTTGGGGGCGGGGGTTCGATAGACGACCCGGGCGTCGCGAGTTTCCCAGGTTCTTCGTCGCGGTTTGGAGCGGAACCCTCGCTTGCGCTGCTCGCCTCCGGCTGCGCTGCTCGCTCGCGGGAGGGTGCGTCGCGGGTCGTGTGGGGGATGCCTCACATCCCCCACGCCCCCAGAAGCGGACGATTTGCGACTCGCGACGACGATTCTCGCCTTGATTGCTGACGCCGTTGCACGGAGCCGAGCTCACGCCGTCTACCCACCCCTCGAACCGAGATATCCTATGTCTTCATGCCGGAACCCGACGAGACGTACGAGGATAGCCAGCGCGTCCCGCGCGCGGCGTCGCGGCCGGAGCCGGGGGTCGTGGCCATCTTCGTTGCCGGACAGCCGGCGCTGCGCGCTCTCCCCGTTTCGGAATCCGGCGTGGAGCTCGGGCGCAGCGCGCCGGCGGGTCTGCTCGGCGACGACGAGCGCGTCTCGCGTCGCCACGTGCACGTCGTTCGCAAGGAGCAACGCTTCGTCGTGACCGACCTCGGCACGCGCAACGGCACGTTCGTCGACGGCAAACGCCTCGAGGGCTCGGGTACGTTCACCGCGCCGAGTCTCGTTCGCATCGGTCGTAGCTTGCTGTGGGCGGTCGAGGACATCTCGCCCTTCGCGGACGGCGACGCCGTCCCGTCGCTCGCAGCGGGACCCGTCGTCGGCGGCTTGCTCCGCCGCGCCTGGGGCGAGATCGCGCTCGCGAGCAAGGCGGAGGGCACGCTCTTCATCCGCGGCGAGAGCGGCTCGGGGAAGGAGCTCGCGGCGCGCGCCTTCCACGATGCGTCGCACCACGGCTCGACGTCCGCGCCGTTCGTCGCCGTGAACTGCGCGGCGATCCCCGAAGGGCTCTCGGAGAGGCTGCTGTTCGGCGCGCGGCGCGGCGCGTACTCCGGCATCACCGCCGATGCCGAGGGCTACGTGCAAGCCGCCGATGGGGGGACGCTTTTCCTCGACGAGATCGCCGAGCTGGATCCGCTCGTTCAGGCGAAGCTGCTCCGGGTCCTCGAGACGCGGGAGGTGCTGCCGCTCGGCGCGTCGCGCCCGCAGAAGGTCTCGATCCGCATTTGCTCGGCGAGCCACAAGGCGCTCCGCGACGAGGTGAGCGCCGGGCGCTTTCGCGAAGATCTATATTACCGCATCGGACGGCCCGAAGTGCGCATCCCGCCGTTGCGCGAGCGCATCGACGAGCTGCCGGCGTTCATCGCGCGCGAGCTCAACGCCGTGGATCCGCGGCTCACGGCTTCGGCAACGCTGGTGGAGGCGTGCGCGCTCCGCGTGTGGCCCGGCAACGTGCGCGAGTTGCTCCGCGAGATCCGCCGCGCGGCGCACGCCGCGAGCGCCGAAGCGGAGCTCGTCGTGTACCCACATCATTTGGCGAGCGAAGCGGGCGTCCAGGTGTCCGTCGTCGTGTCTCCGAGTGACGCGCCGCCGGCGGTCACCGGCGCGAGCGCGCCGCCGGCGACGGCCGCGTCGTTCACGGACGAACAGATCGCGCAGGCGCTGGAAGACCACGGAGGAAATGTCCGCGGAACGGCGCGGGCGCTCGGGCTGCACCGAAACCAGCTCCGTCGCTGGCTCGAAAAACACCCCGAGCTGAAGGTGCGCGACGACGGCTCCGGCAACTGAGCTCAGAAAGCTCAGTCCGAAACGAGCGCCGGCGTCAGGCGTAGCTCCTCCGACGTGCCGACGACGTCGACGGCGATGGTGCCGTCGGCGGCGCGGTCGAGCGGCGCGACCGGATTCACTTGGTGGACGTCCGCAGTGCCGTCGCTGAAGCTCGTGATGCACGCGCCCTGAGCGACCGGTGCTTCGCCCGGCGACGCCTGCGAAACGATGAGCCCGACCTTTCCGCAAGGCGAGCTCCCTTCGTAAAGTCCGGCGATGGTGCGGTCTTCGACGCCGTCCGCGTGGAACCGGTGCGCCGCCGCGTCGCCCGGACGGAGCGAGCCGTCGACCGCGCCGGACGCGATCGTCCCCATCACGACCCAATCCATTTCCGCCGCCGGATCCGGCGTGAGCTCGCCGGCTCCGTCGATGACCGCCGGCACCCATCGCGAGAGCGTGGTGTAGGTCGAATCCCCTCCGCAGAAATAGAGCCTTGCATGACGTCGTGCGGCGACCACGCCGATGCGCGCGTCCGTCCCTTCCACGGTACCCGTGAAAAACCGTAGAGATGGCGCGGCGTCGGCCGCGTTCGCGTCCTTGGCTGCGCGCGCGTCGGCATGGTCCGGCTTCCGGGGCGGCGTGCCGCTGCTGCCAGGAGCGGAACCGTTCGAGCAGCCAACCACTGCCAGGAGAGCGAACACCGATACTCCGATCGAACCGCGGCGACCTTCCATCACGTCGAGCTCCGTCGTACTCCTACTTCGTTGCGTCTTCCCCAGGGAGTAGTCATCGCCGACCGTTACCGCATCCGCAGGGACGCCGCGGAGGGGGCGATGGGTACGATCTACGAGGCGTGGGACGATGCACGCGGCGTGCCCGTAGCGCTGAAGACGTGGCGGCCCGCCGGCGAGGGGGAGCTGCGGAAGAGCCGACGGCTCCTTCGTGAAGCGCAGGCGTTGTCCCGAGTGCGTCACCCCGGGGTCGTCGCGTACGTCGATCACGGGACGGCGCCGGAGTGCGGCGCGTTCCTGGTCCTCGACTGGGTGCCGGGCGAGACGCTCGCCGATCGCCTGACGAGGTCCGGCATTTCTCCGGCGGCGGCGGTCGCTCTCGCGCGCCGGCTCGCGGAAGGGCTCTCGGCGCTCCACGAGAACGGCATCGTACATCGCGATCTGAAGCCCTCCAACGTCATGCTTCCCGGCGCCGACGTCGGGACGGCGATCATCGTCGATCTCGGCGTCGCGCGGCTCGGAGGCGAGAGCGACGTCACGCGCACCGGAGCGAACCTCGGAACCCCGCGCTACATGGCGCCGGAGCAAATTCGCAGCGCCCGGTCCGTCGACGGTCGCGCCGACGTGTTCGCGCTCGGCTGCATCCTGATGGAAGCGCTCACCGGCCGTCCCGCGTTCGACGGCGACGAGCCCATCGCCGTCCTGTCACGCATTCTGTTCGAACCCGCGCCGGTGCCGACGCTCCGGCGCGGCGAGCTGCCGGCGGTGTTGGACGACGTCGTACGGGCCATGCTCGCGCGCGAGCCTTCGCTCCGCCCGACCGCGCCGGCGGTGATCCGCCTGCTCGACGGCGCGGTCGCGTCGGTCGACGGAAGGGCGTTCGCGGCGCTGTCGCCGATCTCGCGCGGCGTGGTCCATCGAGCGTCGACGGCGGCGGGTTCCACGGAGGACGACGAAGGGCCGGAAGCCGGCGCGCCGCCCTCGTTCCGCGTCGCGCCGGGCAGCGCGCGCCGGGCGGCGCTCGCCGTCGCGAAGCGCGGCAAGGGCCCGCTCATCGGGCGCGCGGACGAGGTGAGCCGGCTCTCCGCGTTGCTCGTCGCGGGGCGGCGTCTCGTCAGCGTGTGGGGCGGACCCGGTGTGGGCAAGTCGCGACTCGTGGAGGACGTCGTATCGTCCCTGGCTCTGCGCCCGCGCTCGCCGTGGGACGTCGTCGTGTACGGCGACCTCGGCGACGCGGCGGACGCCGATGACGTCGTCCGCGTTCTCGCGCGCGAAGCAGCGGTGTCGCTGGAGCCGGGGCTCGCGCCGGAGATGGCGCTCGGGCGCGCGTTGTCGCGCCTCGGCAGGGTGCTGCTCGTCGCCGATCCGGTGGACCGTGTGGCAACTTCGTTTGCCGCAGCTGTGCGCGCCTTCCGATCTCTGGCCCCGGACCTGACGATCGTCGCCGTGTCGCGCGCCCGCCTTCGGGCTCCGGACGCCGCTCCGCTGGAAGTCGCGCCGCTCTCCACCCTGGCCGAGCCGGGCTCGACGTCCGCCGCCGCGCAGCTCTTCGTGGTACGCGTGGCAGAGCACTTGCCCGAAGCCGCTGCCCTGCGCGAGGACGCCGAGCAACGCGAACGAGTCCAGCGCATCGTCGAGCTCACCGGCGGCGTGCCCCTCGCCGTCGAGCTCTGCGCCGCCAGCGTTCCCGTGCTGGGTGTCGCCGGGCTCTTCCAGCGCGCGACGCGGGAAGGCGCGCTCCCGCTGCTCGAAATCGGAGAAGGGGCGATGCGGCGCGCCGTCCTGTCGTCGTGGGAGCTCCTCGGACAGGCCGAACGGCGCGCGCTCTCGCGGTGCGCGGTATTTCGCGGCGGCTTCGACGCGACGGCGTGCGACGCCGTGCTCTCCCGCGATGGAGAAGAAGCGCCGCTCGCGCTCGTGCAGTCGCTCCGCGAAAAATCGCTCCTCGTTTCCACCGCGACGGCCTCCGGCGAGGTGCGGCTCTCCATGCTTCCCGCCGTGCGCGAGCTCGCTGCGGAGCGGTTCGAGGAATCGCCGGACCGCGGCGACGTGCTCGCGCGGCACGCCGCGCACTACGCCGCGTGTTTTTATCCGCCTCGGGTCGTCGGCGAGCGATCGCTTGTGCATCTGGAGCGAGAAGCAGAGAACCTGCTCGCCGCGGCCGAGGCGCTGATCTCCGGCGAGCTTTCGGACCGGACATCGGGGCTCGCGTGCCTCGTCGCGCTCGAGCCGGCCATGTTGGCCCGCGGCGCTCTCGGGAGCTTCCGCGCGCTGCTCGATCGAGCCGTCGACGACACCGTGGACGGCGACTCCGACGCCGCGAACGTGCTCCGTGCGCGAGCGCGTCAGGTTCGGGCGCGGCTCGACGCGACGGCGGGAGCGACGGCGCGCGCGCGGGCCGACCTCGCCGCGTGCCTCGACGCGGCGAAACGCGCCGGAGACCGGCATTGGGAGGCGACGGTGTGGGTCGATTTCGGCGTCGCCTTTCACCTGGAGCGCGCGCTCTCCGACGCCGAGCGCTGCTACGAGACCGCGGTGGCTCTGCTCGAGCCGCTCGACGACGCGCGGACGGAGGGCCGCGCGATCGGTAACCTCGGGGCGCTGTCGCACGACGAAGGGCAGCTGCCAGCCGCGGCGGCCGCGTATCGCCGCGCCATCGCGCTGCTGGAGGACGCCGGCGAAGAGCCTTGGCGCGCGAACTTCATGGCGAACCTCGGGCTCGTCGAACAAGAGCTCGGGCGTCTCGCGGAAGCGCGCGCGCTCTACGAGCACGCCGTCGCGCTGCTCGAACCGATCCGCAACGCTCGCTTGCTCGCGATCGCGCTCGGCAACTTCGGCGTGCTCGACCTCGAGCTCGGCGCGCCCGGCCCCGCGCTCGCGGTCTTCGAGCGAGCGCGCACCCTTCTCTCGGGCTCGGGTGACTTGCGCTCCGAGGCGCTCTGCCAGAGCCGCATCGCCGCGGCGCTCGCCCTGCTCGGACGCGCCGACGACGCGGAAGCGCGAGTCGTGCGCGCCGAGCGGCTCGCGCGCAAAGCACCCGATTCGATCGCCGTGGAAGCGGTGGCCCTGGTGCGTGGCCTGGTGCATCTGGCTCGCGCGCGCCGCGCCGTCGAGGCGGGCGATTCGATCGCGGCGCGCGCCTTCGCCGACGAGGCAAAGAGCTTGGTCGAACGCGCGCACGCCGCGACGGCGTCGGGACGGCCGCTGCGCGAGCAATCCGACGATGTGCGGGCGACGCTCCGTATCACGCGAGCGGAGCTTCTACGCATCGAAGAATCGCTCCGACGATAGCCGTCGTTTGCGCCGCGATCACGCAGCTCCGGCATAGCTCGCCGAAACTGCGATTGGTCTCACTGCTGCCCCGCGCCTTTCGAAGGCTTCGCAGGAAGGCGGCGTCGTGCTCTATCCGCGAGCAATGAGACCTTGATCACTCGAGGTCCTCCTCGAAGGCGCCGAAATCGTTTGGATTACGTACGAGCCTTGGGCTCTCAAGGTTAAGGCCCCACGAGTGGCGAAGTCCGCCGTGCATCGGAGCTCCGTGGTTTCCATGAACCGCAGAAAATCGCTCGTTCTCGGGGAAGAATCGATCGAATTAACCATTTCTGGGCACTAAGGGCTGGGAGCCGCTGAGTCCACTCGGGTGAGGTGATCCATCCGCGTACAACGTCTGCGCGCTTTTCCTTTCGCTGCTCATGCGATCGCGACGGGGAAAGCGCGCGCGGCGCCGCTTGTTGCGGGGTTGATCGCGCTGTAGCATCGGCTTCATGCTCCGGGTTTCTCTTTCGAATTACGGTCTCGCGAAGACGGCCGCGTGCGTGGCGACGGCGATCCTGTGGGTGGGCGGCTGCTCCGATTCGCACGCGCCCGCGGCGAGGCTCGCCGCGGGATGCATCATCAACAGCGATTGCACCGCTCCTTTGGTGTGCGCGTTCCAGCGCTGCCACACCGCCTGCGAGACGTCGCGCGACTGCGATCCCGGGCAGCGCTGCGTCTCGAGCGATCGCCCTTTTCACGTGTGCCAGCTCGACG
The DNA here is from genome assembly GCA_035547195.1 of Polyangiaceae bacterium. Taxonomy (GTDB): domain Bacteria; phylum Myxococcota_A; class Polyangia; order Polyangiales; family Polyangiaceae; genus DASZVB01. The sequence continues at coordinate 5,030 of DASZVB010000039.1, read as the reverse complement.
TCGAGAGCCAATGCAAGGCGAACAGCGATTGCCCCGAAGGGCAGATCTGCGGCATCGACGGCCAATGCCGCGACGCCTGCAACACGTCACGGGACTGCGTGAAAGGGCAGGTCTGCGTCTCCGGGACTTGCGCCGATCCCGACGAGCTCACCGCGCAGGGCACCCTGATCAGCGCCGAGCCCGACTCCGGCAGCGCCGCGTCCGGTTTGCCGTGCTCGTATAACTCGGATTGTCCGAGCCCGCTGGCGTGCAAAGGCGGCGTCTGCGCGCCGGAGTGCCGGTCGACCGTGGACTGCGCCGCGGGCCTCTCTTGCGACAACTCGCGCTGCGTCGTGCCGCTCGCGTGCCCGCTGGGCGACGCGGCGAGCGATCCGCGCGCCGGCGGGCCTTGTCTCTATTCGTCGCAGTGCCCGGCGCCGCTCGCGTGCGTGCACGGGTACTGCTCGTGCGAATGTCTCGGCGCGAGCGACTGCGCGCCGGGTTACGCCTGCGTGATGAACCGGTGTCAGGCCGTCGCGACCGGCGCGAACGCGGTCGAGGTAGGGCCGAACGGGGGCACCGTGACCTCCAGCGACGGTAAGCTCACGATGAACGTCCCCGCCGGGGCCCTCGCCGGATCCATCGTGTTCTCGGTCAACGCCGCTACGGCGTGGCCCGCGGGCGCCGTGGGTCAGGTGTACGAAGTCGAGCCCTCCGGAACGCATTTCTCGACGCCGGCGACGATCTCGCTCTCGTACGCCGGATTGAACGTCAGCGCCGCGACCGCCGCGAACCTGTTCGTGGGCACGGCCGTGGGGTCGTCCTGGCAATCCCTCGGCACCGCGGTGAACGACTCGCGCGCTCAAACCGTCGCGTCGACGACGACGCATCTCTCCGTCTTCGGGCTCGTGGCCTTCGCAGCCGGCGCGGATGCCGGCGTCGACGCCAGTGGCGGCGGCGGATCCAGTACCGGCGGCGGCGGCGGGCCTCAAGCGGGTAACAGCGGCGTGGCCGGAAGCGTCAACACCGGTGGTCGAATCGACGGAGCGGGTGCGGCCGGGGGCGCGAGCGTCGGTCTTGGCGGCTTCTCGGCGGGCGCGGCGAGCGGCGCCGGCGGCTTCTCGACAGGCGCGGCGAGCGGCGCCGGCGGCTTCTCGACGGGCGCGGCGAACGGCGCCGGCGGCTTCTCGGCAGGCGGCACGAGCGCCGGTTTCCCTTCGGGCGGTTTCGGCGCCGATTTCTCGTTGGGCGGCTTCACCTCCACTGGCGGCTTTCCGTCGTCGGGGGGCGGCATCGACAGCACGGGAACCGGAGGTCTGCTCCGGGACGCCGGCGTCGCGCCGCCGCCGACGTGAAGCTGCTGCGCACAAGTCAGCGACGCATGCCCTGGGACATCATCAGGTCGTAGACGACTTGTGCCAGGCGATCGTTCGCGGCCTGGAGCGGGTGGATTCCGTCCGCCGCGATCTGCTTCATGACCGCGTCCGTGCTGTCCACGGCGTGACAGCGGATGCGCCCGCTCGTGCAGATGGTCGGGATCGCCATGCTGTCGCGCACGCTCTGCGCGGTGGAACCGACGTCGCTCGCGTACTGGACGTAGACGACGTCCTGTACGTTGCCGTCGGCCATCTTCGTCCACAGGGTGTTCAAGGCGTCGCTGATCTGCGAAAGGAGCATCTTGCAGGCGTCCGTCCCCTGGGTGCACGAGCTCTGGATCGTGGGGTTCTGGATGATGTCGTTGCCGCCGCCGGTCATCACGACGGTCTTGATGTTCGGGTTCATCGCCGTCGCTTCATCCCACTGCGTCGGGATCGCGGGCCCGAACGTGTCGGCCATGAGCATCATGACGCCCTGGACCGCGTAGTTGCGATACGGCTTCTTCGCGACGGCGATGAGCGACGGCGCGAGGCCGCCGCCGGTGCCCTCGATTTGTAGCGTGTTCGACATCCACGAATCGCCCATCAAGACGACGTCGCTGCCGTCTCCCTCGCCGAGATCCGGATGCGTGGGCGCACCGCCTGCGCCGGCCGCGCCGCTTGCTCCCGCTGCGCCGGCGGCGCCGCCGCTGCTCGCCGGCATCATTCCCCCCGCCGCGAGCATGCCGGCCAAACCCATCGAAGTCGTGCCGCCCGCGGCCGTTCCACCGAAGCCGGTCACGCCGGCGACGCCCATGATCCCGCCGCCGCCCATCATGGGCAGAAGCGTCATCCCGCCCGCGCTCATCGTGACGGTGCCGCCGCCCATGCCGGAGGCGGTACCGCCCGTGCTGGCGCCCGGGGGCGTCGCGGTGCTCCCGCCGCTCGCAACGGTCGCCGTGGATCCGGCGATACCGCCGCCGCCGAGCGCGTCGATCTGCTGATGACTCTCCGTGCCGCTGCCGCACGCCGTCAGCGTCGCGATCACCCCCAATAGGCCCGCAGAAGTCCGCAAAAATGATGCGCCAGCATCGCTGAGGAACATGCAAAAATCCCGCTACGAGCCAGTTCGTCGACCGGCTCGTACCGGGAATTATCTGCGCCGCTAGCGCTCGCGAAAGAAGCAAAGGCGCTTTGAGCGTCAGGGGAGAACGAATTCGATCGCGGGTGCAGCGCGCGCGAGCGTCATAGAACCGCATCGCTCGCGCTCGACGCATTCGCGCGCGAGCCACGAATGCGTCGCATTGCCGCGCGTTGCGTTACGAACCGCCGGTGCCGTTGTTGCCGCCGGTCCCGCTGCCGCCGCCGGCGCCGTTCGTGCACATGCTCGTGTCGAACGTGCAGTCGCTCTTGCAGCTGAGCGTGCCCGAAGCGGTCTGGGCCATGAGCAGACTCATGCAGGTCTGCCCATTCAGCGCGAGCCCGTCACACTGCTCGCCGGGGTCCACCATGCCGTTGTTGTTGCAACTCGGGGCGTTGCTCGAGCTGTCGGAGCCACAAGCGCCCAGCGAGGTGGCCGCAGCAACCGAAAGCAAAGCCGCAAGAAGCGGAAGCTTGATCTTCATACGGATCAAGTACCGCCGCCGGCACCCGCGGCGCCACCGGATCCGTCGCCGGCGCTACCCGACGCACCACTCGAGCCGCCGCTCGATGAACCTGCCGCGCCAGCCGTTCCGCCGCTGGACGAACCTGCCGCGCCGCTCGACCCCGCGGACCCGCTTGCGCCCGAAGAACCTGCCGTGCCGCTCGACCCCGCCGATCCGCCGGCGCTGGTCGTTCCGCCGGTGCTCGTCGTTCCGCCAGTGGCTGTGGTTCCACCGCTGCTCGCTGGACCACCGCCGGTGCCGACCTGCGTGCCGCCCGAGCCCGACGAAACCGAACCGCCGGTGCCCGAGCTCGAGGTTCCCGCGGAACCCGTGGTCCCACCGGTGCCCGAAGCGGCCGTACACATGGAAGTGTCAAACTTGCACATGGCGCTGCACTGGAGGATGCCGCCGCTCATGGCGCCCAAAGTGGCGGTCGCGCAGGTCGCGCTCGCGGGGACCATCATGTCGCAGTCCTCGCCGGTCTCGACGACTCCGTTGCCGCAGGTCGCGCCTCCGCTGCTTTTGTCCGAGCCGCACGCTCCGAGCGTGCCCGCAGCGACCAAAGAGAGAGCAACGACGACGATGGGGAACCTGAGCTTCATGACGCACATCCTCCAAGGCGCTGAAAAGCGCATTGCGGTGAGGTCGTTCCGCTAGAGCCGGCGAGCACACGCGGGACGCCGCCGGCATCAGCAGTACCGGCCGGTACTCAGTACCTTAGCTGGGTCCGAAGTGTAAATGGTCCTCCCGAGCGCCCACGCCGATTTCAGCGGCAGAGCTCCATTACAGCATCCGTCGATCCTACGTCGCTCCGTCTTCGACTCGTTGCTTCAACGCCTGATTCATGAAGACGAAGCCTCTGGCCGTCTGCGTCAGCGTGCGTCCGAGAAGTTTCACCAGCACTCCGGTGAAGTTCTCGCCGTGAACGAAGCGGGTTCGACCGGGCGCTAGCTCGACGAGCTGCATGAAGTGCTCGCCGGCGAAGAGACCCTTGAAGAGCAGTTTTCCGCGCCACCGCAGCTCGCGAACCGGCTCGACGACGAGCAAGGTCGGCTGAACCTTCACCTCGTTACCACCTGGCGGCGCCACGACGACCCGCAGCTCGGCGCCGACCCGGAGATCCCCTGAGATCTCGGGGATGAACGGATTCCACTCGGCGTATCGAGGGAAGTCGACGAGCGTTTCCCACACGCGGGAAGGCGAAGCAGAAATCTCGATTTCCGTGCGGAGTTCCATGCGGCAACGCTACCGCCGATGCCTGCCGTCTCACCATAGGGACGTCCGGCACACCCACGGTGCGAACCGTCTGGCAAACTGGACGGATGAGCCGCCGGGGCAGCAAAGCCGTCGCCATCAGCGTCGGAGTTCTGCTCGTCGCCGCGGTCGCTCCGGGAATTCGGCTTCGCGGCGAGCCCCGGGTCCTGCGACGCGGGGCCGGCGTCACGCTCGTCGAGGTCGACGAAGCACTCATCCCGCAGTTCGACCGGCTCGGCGCGGACGACGGCGACCTCATGCTTTCGAACAGGCAGATTCAGCTCGTCGTCGGAGCGAACAACAGCGGTCGCGATCGGCTCGACCACGGCGCCATCCTCGACCTCACCGGTCCGAACTACGAGGACGACGCGCTCCAATCGATGCGCGGGACCCTCGCGGTCGCCGGTCGCGCGGTTGCGCTCGTCACCGATCGCGTCGAGCCGCTCCGCGGCGGGCCCGCGCCTGCGATTCGTGTGTCGTCACACGATGCGACGGGCAGCGTCCTGCTCGTGACCGACGTGAATATCGAAGCGAAGCGAAACGTCGTGCTCCTCACGACGCGGGCCACGAACCGGGGTCGGACGCCGCTCGCCGTGCGGCTGGGCGACGTCCTCGCGTGGCCCGGGATACCGACGTTCGCGCCGGGTTACGGCGACGTCGACAGCACCGGGCACAAGGCGCTGTCGTGGCTCGGGCGGCGCGGGCCGCTCGCTTACGGGCTCGTCTTTCCCGACGCCCCGTCCGACGTCGAGTTCGAGGGCGCTCTCGACGAATTCGAGCAGACGTGCTGGGCGCC
>DASZVB010000038.1:0-32893 GCA_035547195.1 Polyangiaceae bacterium | reverse complement strand
CCCCGTTTCAGCGGGGCGCCCTTCCCGAAGACGGTCGTCGCGGTCGATCCCGCGGATCGACTCGCGCGCTGGGTGGCGCGGGTTACTTGTTCAGGGTGTCGAGGTCGCTGTGCGCCACCGAGAGGTGGTGCTCGACGTGCGCGCGCATGTCGGTCAACAGAGATTTGACCTGCGGAGTGCTCGCTTTCGGGATCAGGTCGCTGTCGAGCAACTTCAGCGTGTCCTCGTGCGCGCTGATCTGCGCCTTCAGATACGTCTTGTCGAAATCGTCGGCGCTGGCGTTGTGCAGCTTCTTCAGGACGTCGGCGTTGTCTTTCTGGACCTCGGCGCTCTTGGCGCTGGTCGCGAGGGTGATGCCGAGCTGCTTGGCGATGCTGAGACCTTTGTTCTTCGCGTCTTCGTGGTCCTTCGCCATCATCTGAGCGAAGCTCTTCACCTTCTCCGAACGCGCGCGCGTCTCGGCGACGTTCGCTTGCTGGACCTCGCCGGTGTTGGCTACATCGGTCACACCGAGGATCTGTGCGTCGGTGAGGTTGTCGGCCTTGGCCGGCTGTGCTGCGGGAGCCGGGTTACCCGTCGAATCGGCGGCCAGCGCGACGCCCGCGGTCGTGATCGCGAGCGCGGCCACCGCCGCAAAACCGGATATCTTCGTAAGACGAGGGTTCATCACTTCTCGTTTCTCCTTTCGCCCCGCGTCCAGTGCATCCCGCGTTCCACTCGTCCGACTCGTCCGCCTGACGGCTACGCGGCACGCGGTAGGCGGATTCAGCTCCGGCGAGTGAAGCGGCGCGTGCGCGTGCGTCCCACCCGGGCTCGCCGAGCGCGCACGCCGAGGATTGCTGGAAATGGCCACACCTGTGGTCACACTCACACGGCGTTGCACAGTGAAGCGCGAGGACGCGGAGAGACGAGCTCAACAGATAGCTCGTGAGCGAATTGGTTAATTCCGCCACACGCTGCCCCGTATCCAATGGAGCCAATCACTATCCTTACTGCGCCAAGGGCCGGAATCGTGCTGCGCATACTGGAATTACGGCTAACAACTGCGGGGGCCCGGCCCCCGGGCCAAACAGGAGCAGCGCATGGGCATCCGCCCCGAAATCGTGACCTCGAGCCTCGTCTTCTTGCTCTGCACGCAGTGCGGAGGAAATAGCAGCACCGGCGGCGGTCCCACGCCCTTGTCCAATGGAGGGGTCGGAGGCACCGGCGGGACGAGCTTGGCCGCCGGCGGCAACTACAGCTCCGGCGGCGTGACGGCGACATCGGGGGGCGCGCCGCCGGCGATGGGCGGCAACGTCGGCTTCGGCGGTACGACGCCGCTCGGGACCGGCGGCACCCTCGCGAGCGGCGGCACGATCGGCGGTGGTGGGACGATCGGCATGGGCGGCACGATCGATACGGGCGGGACGAGCGGCATGGGCGGAGCCGGGGGCACCATGACGAGCTCCGGCGGCGCGAGCGGCGCGCCCGGCGACTGCGGCACGCGCACGACCATGCGCGGCAAGACCATGCGCACGCTCATGGTGAACGGCACGGCGCGCACGTACATCGCGTACCTGCCGCAGAGCGCGAACCCGACCACGCCGGTGCCGCTCGTGTACATCTTCCACGGCGCGACGCAGACGGGCGCGGACATGTGGACCATCACCGGATACAACACCGTCGCGGACAAGGAAGGCATCGCGGCCGTTTATCTCGACGGACAGGGGACGTCGTCGGCGACCGGCACGGGCAACCTGGCGCCGTGGAACGTGACCGACGGCCCCGAGCTCTGCGGGCTCGGCACGCTCGTGAGCAACGCGAACCCCATCGACTTCCCGTTCGTGGACGCCGTCCTCGCGGACATCAAGAACGACCAGTGCATCGATTCGTCGCACGTGTACGCGACGGGCTTCTCGATGGGCGGGTACTTCACGCATCACATCGCCTGCGATCGAAAAGACTTTCGCGCCGCGGCGCCGCACTCCGGCGGCACCATGGCGGACCTGTCGTCGTGCAAGACGGGCCACGTGCCGATCATCATCTTCCACGGTCAGTCGGATCCGCTCATCAACGCGGCGTGCGACGACCCCACGCTGACGCCGCAATCGGGGTTCCCCGCGTCCGCGACGCTGTGGGCGAAGAAGAACGGTTGCATGAACACGTACCAGACGATCCCCGAGATGGGGACGACGTCGGGCGACAACGGCAACTGCTACCTCTACGACGGCTGTCCGGCGGACGGACAGGTCGAGGTGTGCACGTTCGCGGGCATGCCGCACGCCTGGGCCGGCGCTGCGCAGTGTCCCGGGTGCATCGGATCCGGCGCGGGCTACGCGAGCGCGACGCAGCTCGAGTGGGACTTTTTCAAGAAGTACGCTTGGTGACGGCGGTTCGACGGTAGTCGCCCGGCGGGCGTCATTCAGTTCGACGGCCGACGGTCGCGACACCGACGGTGGGGAGCACTCATCGTGATGGTGTGCTCGAATCCGTTACCTTGAACGATCAAGGTAGCGATTGTACCTTCGCGTATCCCGCGTATTGCTTCGTGATTTTACGGTCGGTTGGCGAACCTTGATCGCTCAAGGCAAGAGCTACGAAAGGCCGCATTTCGATGTCGCGGGCTGCTCTCGGGCGACCAACACTGGCGTGGTGCATCCATGGCCCATTGACGACCGCGCGCCCTTCTCCCACCTTTCGCCCCCGTGCTCGGACAAACAAAGCAAATCGACGTCGTCGTGAAGGAGCCCGGAGAGCTCGAGTGGCGAGTCGTGGTGGAGGTTCACAAGGGCGAGTGGCTGCGGGACCGCGCGGTTTGGTTACTGGAAGAGAAGCTGAACGCGTACGCGGCGTTCGTGCTCGATGGGCAGATGAAGCTCCTCTATCCGAACAGCACGCCGGCTCAAACCCGCATCGCGATCGAATCGGTCGACCCGCTACCGAACGAAGCCATCGGATTGCTCGAGCAGGTGGCCGCCGCCCTCGAGCCTTACTCCGTCAAAGTGTCGTGGAAACCGGAAGGTGGAATGCCACCGGAGGGGGTTCCGCCGCCGCGGGGATTCGACGCCGCGCAGCAAAAAGAGCGCTGAGCCGTCCGGGCCCTTGGTGGCGGCAGAACGACCATGACACACTGCCGCGCATGATCGAACTTGCTTTGCTTCGCCGCGCGCTTTGCTTTGCCCTGGGTACGATGGCCACCTGCGCTTGCAGCAGTGACACCGCGAAGAGCGGCGGTGTCGACGGCGGAGCAGAAGACAGCGGAGGGCCGGCGAAGCCGGGCTTCAGCGCCGCCGCGATCGCGGACCTGCACGCGTCGCACGTCGACAAGTACCTGGGCAAGGCGTCCCTGTCGGACACGACGATGAACGACGCCGGCGACACGGTCTACAACTTCGCCACGAGCGACGGCCCCATCTGTTATCTGGGCGATCAGTACCACGCGATCGTGCACGACGCGGGCTCGGACAATCTGCTCATCTTCCTGCAGGGCGGCGGCGCGTGCTGGGAAACGCTGTGCATGGCGAACTCCACCGCGGAGACGACCATGGTCAAGACCGGCATCTTGAATCAAGACGCCAGCAACAACACGGTCGGCAGCTGGAACATCGTGTACGCGCCGTACTGCGACGGCTCGGTGTTCTCGGGCGACAACGACATGATGAGCCCCGACGGCAAGCAGATGTGGCACTTCCACGGCCTGGCGAACCTGAGCGCCGTGCTGGACGTCGCCAAGAAGTCGTTCCCGAATCCGAAGCGCATCCTGCTCGCGGGCACGAGCGGCGGCGGCTACGGAACGCTCACCGGGACCGCGCTCGTGCGCCTCACGTATCCCAATACGCAGGTCGACGTGTTCAACGACGCCGGCCTCGGGCTTTCGAACCTCATGGACCCGAACATGCTCGCCACGGTGAAGCGCGACTGGAAGTTCGACCAGTTCCTTCCGTCTTCGTGCTCCGATTGCGCCGCCGTACAGACCGCGCTCATCGGCTGGGGGCTCGGCGCGGACCCGACGTTGCGGGTATCCGGTTTCTCGTCTTACGGCGACGGCATCATCGGCGGCGTGTTCCTCGGCTTGATGCCGGCGGACTTCAAGCAGCTGCTCATGACGGAGACCGACAAGGTCCACCAGGCGTTCCCCACGCGCTTCGAGCGCTTCTTCATCGACGGGACGCAGCACACCGTGCTTCTCGGAGCCACCGGAACGGGCGTTGGATACGACACCGAGGTGAGCGGCGTCAGCGTCGACGAGTGGCTCAAGAAGATGCTGAACGGGGACGCGGGCTGGGTCGACCAACTGCAGGGCATGGACGGCGGATAGAGCCGCTCTCTGGATTTCGCGTGGGCCGCGCGACGTCGTCGCGCTCCTCGCCGTGGTACACGTTGCGGCTGGCATGATCCTCGGCGCCCCCGCTCCTTCGGCGCGCGCGCGGCGGCTCTTTCGCGGCGTGTTCGTGCTCCAGTTCGCGGTCCTGGTGCTCGCGATGCGCGCGCCGGGGGCGTGGACGGGGGCTCGCGTCGGGGAGCTCGCCGCGCTCGCCTCGCTCGGCGTGCTCTGCGCGCGGATCGACGTGGGGAGTCGATCCCGCGCGGTCGCCGCGCTTCTTGCGGCAACCTACGTGGTCGTTCAGCTGCGGTTTTATCGGTACTACCACGCCCCCATAGACGCTCGCGTCCTCGAGAGCCTCGTCTATTCTTTCCGCGACGTGCTCCCGGTCGCGGTGAGGGCAGTTCCGTCGTGCGCCGTCGCCGTCGCGGCCACTCTCGCGCTGGAGTACGGTCTCCTGACGCTCGCCGGAGGCGCGGCCGCCCTCCGTCCCGTGGCGATCGCCGCCGCCGCCGCGACCCTGTCGTTTTCCGTCGCGGCGCCGGCGTGGGCCGTCACCCGGCGCTATCTCGATCGCGACGCGCGACCCGAGCGCACGATCGCCGTGCCCGAGCTGCCGTCCACGAGACTCGAGCTGCCCAACGTGCTGTTCGTGCTCACCGAGAGCGTGCGCGCGAGCGACTATTGCTCGGCCCACGGCGGCGCCTGCGCGACGTCGCCCGAGGTGGATGCGCTGCTCCCCGCGAGAGCGCCGCTCCTCGGCATGCGCGCCGTCGCGAGCTACACCGCGATCAGCGTGTCGACGCTGTTCACGGGCCGTCTGCCGCTCGGGTCGCTCCGAGCGCTGTCTTCGGCGCCGGGGCTGTTCGACTTCACGCGCGCCGTTCGCGCCGGAAGCACCGCGCCGGAAGTCGCTTACTGGTCGGCGCAGACGGCTTCCGTCTTCGCGCGGTGCGACATACGGCGCGCGGCCGACTCGTTCGTCGCCGTGGACGATCTCGTCGGGCACGCCGTCGCGGACGAAGACGAAGTGATGGACGCGGGCGTCGACGGATTGCTGCTGGATTTCACGGAGAAGCATCTTCCGGAGCTCCGCGAACCGTTCACGCTGATCTTGCACTTCCAGGGGACGCACGCCCCCTACTTCACGAGCGTGGCGCGCGCGCCATTTACGCCGATGAGCCACACCGTCGCGTGGTCCGGGCTGGGCGAGCTCTACAACGCCTACCGCAACGCGATCGTCGAGCAAGATCACGCCGTGGCGAGCGCGGTTCGTCTCTTCTTGCAGAAGGTGGGGAGCAAGCCGTACGTCATTTTCTTCACCAGCGACCACGGCGAGGCGTTCGGCGAGCACGGCGCGATTCATCACGGCCAGAGCTTGTACGACGAGCAGATCCACGTGCCGGCGTGGGTGGCGTGGGGCAACGGCGGGCTCGACGCCGCACAGGTCGATAACCTGCGCAGCTATCGCGACGCCGTCGTCACCCACCTCGACGTGCTGCCGACGCTGCTCGACGTGATGGGCGTCCTCGACGGCTATGCCCTGTCGTCGTTCCGTAAGGAGCTGGTCGGCAGAAGTCTGATCGCTCCGCGGCGACCGCTCGGCCATGCCGTTCCGATGACGAACTGCACGGCGCTGTTCCCGTGCCCTCTGGACACCTGGGGCGTCCTCGACGAAACCGACGAGCTCGTCGGCCAACCTTGGGACGCGGATTTCCGCTGCGTTGCGCTGGCGACCGATACAGAGCGCGAGCCGCACGCCTGCCCGGAGCTCCGCGCCGCGTCGCGACGCTGGTTTCCCCGCAAACCCAACGGCGCCCCGAACCTTTGACGGGAGCGCGCAAGGCAAACGTGCCCTTCAGGGACTCACAAATCGAAGCCCTATTCGGCTGGATGCGAGCGAGCGGGGTTGGGGCCCCGCTCGCTGCCACGCCGCCAACGGTCCTTGGAAGAAGCGATCACGATCCGCCATGGAGAGGCGAGTGGGAACACCGGCGGGGCCGGCGCCGGCGGGTTTTCAACCGCATCCGACGCGCCAAGGCGTTCAGGATGGAGCGGTGGCGAACGAAAACCTGCGAGAGGACCGCCGGACGAGAGACGCGGCGAGTCGATTTCAGCCATCAATATGAGGAGTCAGCTTCAGGAAACTATTTGACTTGAAAGGACTGCGCGCGACGCCGGATCGCGTCGCGCGCCGCCGCCCCCACCCGAGGCCTGTTCTCTTCGTGCCCGCTGGTCACCGGGTTGAGCGAAAAATCTCGGAGGGATCGAATCTTCTCGGGCGCCACGGAGTGGGCGAGCGGCCCTTGAGCTAAAAGCGCAAAAGCTTGAGCGCATCGGGTCGGAAGCGCGGGCGACAACGCGACTGACGAGCTTCGCCATGAGTGGTACCGAGGGAACCTGGAGACACCATGGACCATTACCGACTCTTCATCGGGGGCGAGTTCGTCGAAGGCTCTAGCGGCGAGCGGTTCGAAACGCTGGATCCGGGCTCCGGACAGCCGGTGGCGACCGTCGCACGAGCGACGGAAGCGGACGCGAAGCGCGCCGTGGACGCCGCGCGACGGGCGTTCGACAGCGGAGTGTGGAGCCGGAAGAAGCCCGTCGAGCGCGCGGAGATCCTGCTCGAGCTCGCGGATCTGATCCAGGCGAGCTCGCCGAAGCTCGCGACGCTGGAGGCGCTCGATTCGGGCGGCGTCATCACGCGCACCTACAGCGACGTGTTCATGGGCGCGAAGTTCGTGCGCTCCATGGCCAACTACATGGCCAATCACTTCCCGTGGCGGGAAGAGATTCCGTTCCGCAACTTCCCGTTCCGCTCGACGAACCACATCGAGCGCGAGCCGGTCGGCGTGTGCGTGGGCATCGTGCCCTGGAACTTCCCGTTCATGATGGCCATCTGGAAGATCACGATGGCGACGGCGATGGGCAACACCATCGTGCTGAAGCCGGCCACGGACACGCCGCTCTCCGCGCTGGCCCTGGCGGAGGTGATCTCGAAGAGCCGCATCCCGAAGGGCGTCGTGAACGTGATCGCCGGCGCGGGCAGCTCGGTGGGCGAAGCGCTGTGCCGCCACGAAGGCGTCGACAAGATCGCGTTCACGGGCAGCACGGAGGTCGGCCGCCGCATCCTCGAGATGGCCGCGGGCGGCATCAAGAAAGCGACGATGGAGCTCGGCGGCAAGAGCGCCAACATAATCCTGGACGACGCCGACATGGACATGGCCGTCGACGGCTCGCTCTTCGCGAGCTTCTTGCACTCCGGCCAGGTGTGCGAGTCGGGAACGCGGCTCTTGCTGCCGAAGTCCCGCTACGCCGAGCTATTGTCGCGTCTCGTCGAGCGCGCGCGCACCATCCGCGTCGGCTACGAGCTGGATCCGCAGACGCAGATGGGCCCGGTCGTCAGCGCGAAGCAACAGAAGAGCGTCGAGCAGTACATCGAGATCGGCAAGAAGGAAGGCGCGCGTCTCGTCTGCGGCGGCGAACGAGCCGCGGTGCCGGGCTTCGAGAAGGGCCACTACCTGACGCCGACCATCTTCGCGGACGTCGACAACAAGATGACCATCGCGCAGGAAGAGATCTTCGGCCCGGTGTTGTCCATCATTCCGTACGATTCCGTCGACCACGCGATCGCCATCGCGAACGACAACGACTACGGCCTCGCCTGCGGCGTATGGAGCAAGAACGTCGATCGCGCGCAGGACGTCGCGCGGCAGCTGCGCGCCGGAACGGCGTGGATCAACGACTATCACGTGTTCAACGACTACGGCGCGTTCGGCGGCTACAAGAAGAGCGGCATCGGGCGCGAGCTCGGCCACCACGGGCTCGCCGAATACACGGAGATAAAGCACTTCCACATCGGCACCGAGGGCGACCCCGACGCGAAGCCCGGGCCGAAGCTCGTGCTCAAGCGCAAGCGCAGCATCGCGTACGAGTACGAGCCCACGACGCGCATCCTCTCCGGTCCGGGGAGCGTCGCGCGCCTCACCGGCGAGATGGCCGAGAAGAAGAGAGAGCGCATCCTCCTCATCACCGACGCGGGCGTCATGAAGGCCGGCCTCGCGGAGCGGGTGAAGGACGCGCTCGGCGCGCGGATCGCCGCCGTGTTCTCCGAGGTACCGCAAGACAGCGGGCTCGAGGTCATCGACGCGGCGGCGGAGCTCGGTCGTAAGCACGACGCCGATTGCGTCATGAGCCTCGGCGGCGGCAGCGTCATCGACACCGCGAAGGCGACGGTCGTCGCGCTCACGAACGGCATCAAGGCGATCCAGACGCTCGGGTTCCAGCAGCTGCTCGGTCCGCAGATCTTCCACGTCGTCATCCCGACGACCGCGGGCACCGGCAGCGAAGTCACGAACGTCGCCGTCGTGAAGAACTCGGCGTTGAAGGTGAAGAGCTACATCGGCGATCGCTACATCGTGCCGGATCTCGCGGTGCTCGATCCGACGCTGACCGTCGGGCTCCCGCCGCTGCTCACCGCGGCGACGGGCTTCGACGCGCTCACGCACGCCATCGAGGCGTACACCAGCCGCATCGCGAACCCGATGAGCGACGCGCAGGCGCTCCACGCGATCCGCCTCATCGCGGCGAACCTCGAGACGGCGGTGAAGAAGGGCACGGACCTCGCCGCGCGCAGCGCCATGCAGAGCGCCGCGACGCTGGCCGGCTGGGCCATCGGCAGCGCCAACGTCGGGCTCGTCCACGGCATGTCGCACGCGCTCGGCGCGCGGTACGGCGTGCCGCACGGCATGGGGAACGCGATCTTGTTGCCGCACGTCATGCGCTTCAACGCCGCGCGTCCCGAGGCGGCAAAGCGTCTGGCCGACGTGGCGGTAGCTCTCGGGGCCAAGGCGGACGGCGATCCCGCCGCCGCAGCGGCCGCGAAAGTCAGCGAGCTCCTCGCGTCGGTGGGTCACCCGACGAAACTCGCCGAGGTGCGCGTGCCGAAGGACGACCTCGCGCCTTGCAGCGAAGTCGCATTCCTCGATCCCGCGAACCTCTACAGCGCGCGCATGGTCCTAGGCGCCGGCGAGATCGAGCAGCTTTATCAACAGGCGTTCTAGGCTCGACCCCGAAGTCGCGAAATCCGCGCGAAGCACGGAAAGGCGCGCGTTTTTCTGCACGCGAAAGCGCGAAACTCGAGTCTAGGGCTCACGCGGAAACCCCGGAAACCACGGAAGCCCGATATCGAACCGCGAAATTCGTCCTGTCAGCCAGACTCTCGTGCGCCGCGCGAAGTGACGCGCGCGGCGCGATGAGCTGATGTATTCTCTGCTGTCCCTCCCACAGCGAAAGGGGATCTCGACGCATGAACACGATCCGTATTCAGACGCGATTGGAGTCGACGACGCTGCATCTGCCGGAGCTCTCGTCCCTGGTGGGGCGGCGAGTAGAGATCCTCGTTTCGGATTCGGGCCACGAAGGCGCCGACGCCATCGAGGCGCTCGGCAGCTCGCCCGTCAGCGCGACGGCGGAAATGTTCGACGAAGCGCTGGTGGAGTCCGGCGCGCTGTCACGTCTGGCCTGACAAGGATTCCGACAGACCGCCGTTCTCAGAAGCCCGGCCGCGGTAGGCCGCCGGGCTTCTCCCGGTCCAACGCTTGAACGCGCGCCGGAAGGTGCGCACGTCGGAGAACCCGAGCTCGCTCGCGACGTGCTCGAGCTTGTCCGATTTGCGCCGCAACATCTCTTCGGCGCGCGCCTTCGCCGCTTCGTCGATCATCGCGCGGTACGACGTGCCCATGTTGTGGAGCGCTCGGCGTAAAGTCCGCGAGCTCGTCCGGAGCTCGCGCGCGACGTCCTCCAACGTCGGACGCGGCGTGAGGCCGCGCAGCAGGATCTTGCGGACCTCGGCGAGCAGCCCGTCGGCGCGCCCCGCGCTGGCGGCTTCGGTCGCGCAATAGCGTTCGGCGATGACGCCCATCGCCGGATCCGCGCCGGGGATCTGGACTTCCATGACGCGGGGATCGAAGAGCACCTCGATCGCGTCGTGGTCGAAGACGAGCTTGTCGGCCGCGAACTCGCGGTATCGATCCGCGTGCGCGGGCCGTGGATAGGGAAAGCGCGCCTCGAGCACGGGCAACGTGCGCCCCATGAGCTCCGCCTTCAGGCGCTGCATCGTCATGAGCAGCGCCTCGGTCCCGAACGGGAGCAGCTTGCCGCGGGGGATCGTTTCCCGGGCGACGAAGCGGCCGACGTCGCCGTCGAGCTGCACGGACAGATCCCAACCCGGCGCGAACGTCCGGTAATATTGCAGAGCTACGCCGAGCGCCTTGCCGCCGGTCACGCCGTTCATCGCCGCGAGACCGAGCACGCCCCAGTGCGCGAGCCGTGCTCGCGCGCCGAAGTCGAGCCCGAGCGCGGGGTTGCCCGTGAGCTCCATGGCCGCCTCGGCGATGGCGAAGTACTGACCGTACGAGAGCCTGGCGTCCGGGTCGGCGAGGACGTCGTAAGAGAGCGCCGCGCGAGCCAGGATCGCGTCGCGCTGCGCCCCTTGCTCGACGGCGAGCTCGAGCAGCAGACGCGGATGACTCGAGGGGACCACGGGATCGTGAATCGTGAAGAAGGTCTTCATCGGCCTAAGATGTGTCGCCTTAGGCCACCATTTTTTTGATAATGGCGTGCGGATCGTCAGTGTGTAACCAGGTCAGGCGAGACGCCGCGCGTCACTGGACCGCGTCATCACCGGCTTCGGCGCCCGCGCCGGGCAGCATCTGTCGGAAGAGCGACGGCTTCACGCCGAACCGGCGCTCGAAGGCGCGGCTCATGTGGACGGCGCTCCCGAAGCCGGTCTGAACGGCGATCTCCTTCAGCGCGAAGGGGTGCCCGAGCAACGCGCGCACGCGATCGAGGCGCAGATTCTCGACGAACCGCGCGGGCGTGTCGCCCATCGCCCGCGCGAACTTGCGATGAAAGTCGCGCGGCGATTGGCCGGAGCGTCTCGCGAGCACCTCCACGCCGAGGTCGCGTTCGAGATTCGCGTGCATCCACTCGACGAGATCGCCGTAGGGCGCGTCGCAGCGCACCTGAGCGCGGAGCAGCGCGCTGAACTGCGATTGATGCCCGGGGCGCCGCGCGTACACGACGAGCCGCTGCGCCACCGCGCCGGCGAGAGCCGGGCCTACGTCCGCTTCGACCATCGCCAGGGCCATGTCGATGCCGGTGGTCACCCCCGCCGACGTCCAGCACGCTCCGTCGACGACGTACAGCGCGTCGGGATCCACCTTCAGCGACGGAAACAGCTCCGCGAGGCGCGCGCAGCCGTCCCAGTGCGTGGCGACGCGACGGCCGTCGACGAGCCCGCACGCCGCCAGGACGAAGGCGCCGCTGCACACCGACCCGTAGCGGCGCGCGCGCGGTGCGGCGCGCCGGAGCCAGGCAGAGAGCGCCGCGTCCCGCGTCGCCGCGAGCACGGCCTGGTCGTCGCCGCCGACGACGAGCAGCGTGTCGATGGCGCGCGCCGTCATCGCCGAGAGCGGCTTCGTCTGCACGGTGATGGCTCCGCTGGTCATGACGGGCTCGCCGGAGGACGAGACAATCTCGACGTCGTAGTGCGGCGCGCCGGCGCAACGGCACGCGGCGGTGAACACGGCCGCGGGTCCGCTGACGTCGAGGATCTGCGCGCCCTCGTACACGACGAGCACGATCCGCCGCGGTCGGCCACGGCGCGAGACGGAGCCAGCGGCCCTGGAACGTGCCATTGGCAGAAATAGTAACATGCTGGTCATTTCCGCCAAGGCGATCCGCGGCCATGCTCCGGTCATGACGAAGCCAATTCACATCGGGTTCTTGCTCTATCCGGGGGTGACGCAGCTGGACGCGACGGGACCGGCGCAGGTGCTCGCGCGCGTGCCGTCCGCCGTGGTTCACATGGTGTGGAAGACGACGGCGCCGGTGTCGACCGACGCCGGGTTCGCCATCGTGCCGACGGATTCGTTCGAATCTTGTCCCGAGCTCGACGTGCTGTGCGTGCCGGGGGGCGGCGGACAAGCCGAGCTGATGAACGACGCGGAGGTCCTGTCGTTCCTGAAGCGACACGGCGCGAAGGCCCGCTACGTCACCTCGGTGTGCACCGGCTCGCTGCTGCTCGGGGCGGCCGGTTTGCTCGAAGGGTACGAAGCCGGCTGCCACTGGGCGTGGCGCGACTTGCTGACGCTCTTTGGCGCGAAGCCGAAGAACGCGCGCGTCGTTCGCGACCGAAACCGACTCTCCGGCGGCGGCGTCACGGCGGGCATCGACTTCGCGCTCACCCTGGCGGCGGAGCTCGCGGGCGACGAGGTCGCGCGGCTGATCCAGCTTTCACTCGAATACGACCCCGCTCCGCCGTTTTCGTGCGGCTCGCCCGAGGGAGCAGGAGCGGAGCGGGTGGCGCGATTTCGGCGGGAGATGCAGGCGTCGTTCGAGCGGCGGAAGGAGCTCGTGGAGAAGGCCGTCGCGGCGCGTGGGGGGTGAGCTCTTTGCCTCTATCCGATCTTCGTGAAGAGCCAAAACAGCGATCCCGCGAGCACCATCGAAACGGGCAGCGTGAGCACCCACGCGAGCAGCAGGTTTCGTACGGTCTCCATCTGAAGCCCGGTGCGATTCGCGGCCATCGTGCCGGCGACGCCGGAGGACAGCACGTGCGTCGTGCTCACCGGCAATCCGAAAGCGTCGGCGGCGCCGATGGTCGCCATCGCCACGATCTCCGCGGACGCGCCTTGCGCGTAGGTCAGGTGATCTTTTCCGATCTTTTCGCCGACGGTCACGACGATGCGCTTCCAGCCCACCATCGTCCCGAGGCCGAGCGCGAGCGCGACCGCGACTTTCACCCAGCTCGGGATGAACTTCGTCGCGTTGTCGATGTGCTTTCGGTAATTCTTCAGGGTGGCGGCGTCGTCGGGGGAGATGACGGGCTGCTTCGTCTTATCCATGATGCGCAGCGTCTCGCTCACCATGTACATATCGTTGCGGAAGTTGCGCACCTGGTCGGCCGGGACACGCTTCAGTTCCCCGTAGATGCCGAGATCGTGGGAGATCCCTTCCACCATCGATTTTGCCGCGGGCATCGTCGCGGCGTCGAGCTGCTTCGACTTGAGAAACCGCTGGATGTCCGTCCGCGGATCGGCCGGCGGCGCCGCGGTCGCGCCGTAGTGATCCAGCGTCTCGGCGGCCATGTGCGAGACCGCGATGAAATCCTGCGTCTGGCTCGCGGGCACGGCGTGGTTCAGGGCGTAGGCCGTGGGCACCGTACCGACCAGGATGAGCATGATGAGCCCCATCCCCTTTTGACCGTCGTTCGAACCGTGCGCGAAGCTCACGCCGGTGCAGGTGAGGAGCAGGAGCCCCCGGATCCAGAACGGCGGCGGCTCGGTGCCTTCCGGTGCGTGGTACAGCCGCTTGTCGGGTACCGTTCGGCGCAACAGGATCAGCATGACGGCAGCGCACGCGAACCCGATGATCGGCGAGAGAGCCAGCGACTTTCCGACGTTGCCGGCCTGCGCCCAGTCCACGCCGCTCGTCCCGCTCTTGACGGCCATGAGCTGGTTGGCGATGCCCACGCCGAGCACCGAGCCGATGAGCGTGTGCGAGCTCGAGGACGGCAGGCCCATGTACCAGGTGCCGAGGTTCCAGATGATCGCGGCCGCGAGCAGCGCGAAGACCATCGCGAAACCGGCGCCCCCGCCGACCTGCAAGATGAGCTCGACGGGCAAGAGCGAAATGATTCCGAACGCGACCGCGCCGGTCGATACGAGAACACCGATGAAGTTCCACACCCCGGACCAGATCACCGCGATGTGCGGATCGAGCGAGTGCGTGTAGATGACGGTCGCGACGGCGTTCGCCGTATCGTGAAAGCCGTTCACGAACTCGAAGCCGAGCGCGATGAACAGCGCGATGCCGAGCAGGATGAACGGCGTCGACGAAGACTTGGGAACGACCGCAAGATCCTCGAAGAGCTGCATGCCCACGTACGTCATCCCGACGGCCAGGACGATGCCGAACGGCAGCATCACCCAGCGCCCCGGCCCCTTCGACATCTTCGCGTCGAGCGCGCCGTGATGAGAAGGACGGGCGTCTGGAAGTACTTCGGTGGACGTCGCGGTCGTCATGGAAAGTTGCACCTTCCCCAAAGCCGGAGCGGCGACGAGGGGTAGCAACCCTACAGGGCCAGACATCCGCGCCCGTGACGACGGCGTGACTTTATTTTGAATCCCGAAGATTACGACTGAGCGCGGAGCTTCTTCGCAACCTCTACGACGTGCTCCGCGGTGATGCCGAGCTCTTTCATTACCTGAGCACCCGGCGCGGAGAGGCCGAAGCGATCGATGCCGATGCTGGCGCCGTCGAGACCGACGTAGGGCGCCCACGTCGAGGTGACGCTCGCTTCGATCGAGACGCGCTTGCGGCAGGATCGCGGAAGGACGTCCTCTTTGTACTCGGCAGGCTGTCGATCGAAGCGCTCGAAACACGGCATGCTCACGACGCGCGTCCCTGGGCCGAGCGTATCGGCGGCTTTCAGCGCGTGCTGGAGCTCGCTGCCGGCGGCGAGCAAGATCAGCTGCAGGGGAGCCGTCTCCATCTTTGCGACGTACCCGCCGCGGAGGACGCCGTTCCGGCGCGCTTCGATCGGGATCTGCTTCAGGAGCGGGACGGCCTGTCGCGTCAAGGCGAGGAGCGTCGGACCATCGGTACGCTCCAAAGCGGCGACGTATGCGCCCGCGGTTTCTTCGGGGTCCGCCGGGCGAATGACGTCGAGGTTCGGGATGACGCGAAGCCCGGGGACCGTCTCAACGGGTTGATGCGTGGGGCCGTCTTCGCCGACGCCGACGCTGTCGTGCGTGAAGATGTAGATGACCGGCAGATGCGTCAACGCCGCTAGCCGGATCGGCGGCCGGCAATAGTCGGCGAAGACGAGGAACGTGGCGCCGCTCGGGCGGAAGATGCCGTGCGCCGCCATGCCGTTCAGGATGGAGCACATGCCGTGCTCGCGAATGCCGAACCGGATGTTGCGGCCGGTGCGATGTCCCGGCTTGAAATCGTCGTTGCCGGCCTTCAGATCGCCGATGTAGTTCAGGGTGGAACCGTAGAGATCGGCGCTGCCGCCGATGAGCAGGGGGATCTTCGCCGCGAGCGGCTGGAGCACGTCTTGGCCCGCCTTGCGCGTGGCGATCGCGGCGTCGGCGAAAGGCGGAATCGCGGCGAACAACGCGGCGCTGTCCGGCGTCTTCTTCGCGGTGTCTTTCGGCAGGGTATGCGTGTACGCGCGCGACGTCGCGAGCTCTTCGGCGAGCTTCGGGTTCGCGCTCTTCCAGGCCTCGAACGTCGACGTCCACGCATCGTAGTCGGCGTCGAGCGCCTTCTCTCGCTCGGCGAAGAAGGCCTTCACGTCCGGATCGACGTAGTACGGCTCCGGCGGCAAGCCGAGGTTCTTGCGCGCGGCCTCGGCGAACTTGGCGCCCGCTTCGCCGTGGGCCTTCTGCGTGCCCTCGACCTCGGGGATGCCTTTGCCGATGAGCGTCTTCGCGATGATGAGCTGCGGCTTGCCGCTGCCCGCCTTCTTCGCGCGCTCGTAGGCGGCACGGAAGACCTCCATGTCGTGCCCCTCGATCGTCTGCACGTCGAACCCGATCGCTTCGAAGCGCTTCGCGGTATCCTCGCTCTGGGTCTCCTTCGCCATCGCGTCGAGCGTCACCGCGTTCGCGTCGTAGATGAGGATGAGGTTGTCGAGCTTCTGGTGACCGGCAAACTCCACGGCCTCCATCGCGACGCCCTCTTGCATGCAGCCGTCGCCGGCGAGGCAGACGATGTGATGATCGAAGATGGCGTGCGCCGGCGTGTTGAACCGCGCCTCCGCCATCTTCGCCGAGACCGCCATGCCGACCGCGTTGGCCACGCCTTGCCCGAGCGGACCGGTCGTCGTCTCGACGCCGCTCGGCGCGTGGGTGAGCTCGGGGTGACCGGGGGTCTTCGAGTGCAGCTGCCGGAACCGCTTGATCTCGTCGATCGTGATGTCGCGGTAACCGGCGAGGTGCAGCCAGGCGTACAGGAACATCGAGCCGTGGCCCGCGGAGAGCACGAAGCGATCTCGATTGAGCCACTCCGGGTGCCGGGGACAGTAGCGAAGCGAGTGACCGAAGAGCACCGCACCCATCTCGGCGCAACCGAGGGGCAAGCCCAGGTGGCCGCTCTGGCTCGCGTGCACCGCGTCGATGGCGAGCCCCCTTGCGGTCGTGGCGGCCTTTTCGAGAATGGGAAGCGGAAGTTGGCTCATGATCGTTGCTCCTGGTCGTCGCGGCTCGGTCGTTCGCGAACGTAGTTGTCGTACTTGGCAGCCGCAATCTGGTTGTACCAGCCGTTCGTTCTGCGAGGATTCGCGCCCATACATGACACGCATCGCCTTTCCCACCGGATTCGTCTGGGGCGCGGCTTCGTCCGCTTATCAGGTAGAGGGCGCCGCCGCCGAGGACGGCCGCGGCGAGAGCATCTGGGACCGCTTCGCGCGGACTTCGGGCAAGATCGTCGACGGCTCCACGGGCGACGTCGCGTGCGACCACTACCACCGCTTCGCCGAGGACGTGGCGCTGATGAAGGAGCTCGGCCTCGGCGCGTACCGCTTCAGCATCGCCTGGCCGCGCATCTTGCCGGAGGGAAAGGGCCCCGTGAATCAGCGCGGGCTCGACTTCTATTCGCGGCTGGTCGATGCGCTGCTCGCCGCCGGGGTTGCGCCGTGGGCGACGCTGTACCACTGGGATCTGCCCGCGGCGCTCTCGGATCTCGGCGGATGGACGAACCGAGACGTGGCGGCGTGGTTCGCCGACTACGCAGCCCTCGTCGGCCGCGCTCTCGGCGATCGCGTGAAACACTTCATGACGCTGAACGAGCCGCAGGTGTTCACGATCTTCGGCTACCTGACGGGCGACCACGCGCCGGGGCTCGTCGATCTTCCCGGCTACCTCCGGGCCTCGCACCACGCGAACCTCGCGCACGGCAAGGCGGTGCAGGCGTTGCGAGCGACGGCGAGCCGCTCGCAGATCGGCATCGTCGAGCAGATCTTCCCGATCCACCCGCTGTCGGCGAACGACGCGGACCGCGCTGCGGCCGGGCGCGTCGACGGCCTCTTCAATCGC
The DNA here is from genome assembly GCA_035547195.1 of Polyangiaceae bacterium. Lineage (GTDB taxonomy): Bacteria > Myxococcota_A > Polyangia > Polyangiales > Polyangiaceae > DASZVB01. The sequence continues at coordinate 15,484 of DASZVB010000038.1, read as the reverse complement.
TGGTTTCTCGATCCGTTGCTGAAAGGCGGATACCCCGATGACATGCTTCGGCTCTTGTCGTTCTTGCCGCTGCCGGCGGAGCCGGGCGACGCGGAAATCATCGCCGAGCCCATCGATTTCATCGGCGTGAACCACTACACGCGGCAGTTCGCACGGCACGACGCGGAGCTGCCGCTGTTCGAGTTCCAAGTCGACCTCGCGCATCGCGAGCCGGGCTCCGACTACACGCAGATGGGCTGGGAGGTGCACGCGCCCTCTTTCGGCGAGGTGCTCGCGCGGCTCCGGGACGACTACGGCAATCCGCTGGTCTACGTGACGGAGAACGGCGCCGCGACGCTCGAGACGGTGGAGCCGAACGCCGTTCACGATCCGGCGCGCCGGGCGTACCTGGAATCGTATCTCGTCGAGCTACACGCGGCGCTCGCGGAGGGCTCGCGTGTCGGCGGCTACTTCGTTTGGTCGCTCACCGACAACTTCGAGTGGGCCTTCGGTTACACGAAGCACTTCGGCGTCATCCGCGTGGACTACGAGACTCAGCGGCGCATCGTGAAGGACAGCGGCCGTTGGTACGCGTCCGTGACCCGGGAGAACGGCTTTTCGCTCTGAGCGCGCGGCGTCACTTCGGAGCGGCGATCAGGTCGTTGTATTCCGGATGCTTCGCCATGAAGCCGGCGAGGAACTTGCAACGCGGGATGACCTTTTCGCCGCGCGAGCGGATCATTTCGAGGAGCCCGCGCGACAGCTCCGACGCCACGCCCTGGCCGGACAGCGCCTGGGGAACCTCGGTGTGAATGACCGTCACCACGCCCGGTGAGCGCCGGTACGTCGCGAACGCGACGCCACCCGGCATTGCCAGCTCGAACCGACTCCGCTCGACGTTATCCACGATCATGGTGCGGCGATTGTAACGCCGCACCACGTTTCGCGCTCAAGGAGTGCCCGCGTCGGGGTGAGCGCCGGCGTCCGGAGTCGTCGGGGCGCCGCCGTCTCCGGACTCGGCCGCGTCGTAGAGGCCGCGCCAGAACGCGCACTCGGCTTTTCGGAAGTTCTGTAAGGTCTCGAAGCCGGTATCGAACTGGATGCGCTCGTCGTCGTCGTTCGCGTCGGGGGTGAACGCCGGCCACTGCGCCTTCGCGCCCGAGAAATTCGGATCGCCGGTCTTGGCGAAGTTGGCCCAGAAGGCGTTCATGACGTCGCTCACCTCTTGGCTCCCCTGATCCGGCATGTACGGATTGCCGAACACGTGGCTGATCTCCGAGGCGTGCGAGGCGTGGAGCTGCATCGGCGCGAGCGCCCAGGGCACGTTGAAGTTGTACATGAAGACGGACGAGCCCGCCTTCGCGGCGCGGCGCGCGCTGTCGTGCGTGCCGCAGCCGAGCCCCGAATCCGTGATCACGCGCGCGAGCGCGTCCAGATACACGCCGTTGAAATTCGACACCGGATACTCCTTGAGTACGGCGTCGGCGTTGGCGCCGAACCGCGCCTTCAGCTGCGCTTCGTAATCCGCTTCCGTCATCGGCGGCGTGGCGCCGAAGAGAAATAGATAGCCCTCGTCGTTGTTGCTGCCGAGGATGTACGGCACCTTCGCGATGTTGCCCGAGTCGAAGAGGGCGCGCGCCTGGTCCGGCAAGAAGCCGCCGGGGCCGTCGACGACGACGTTGAAGCTCCACGGCGGGTTCTGGACCGTGCCGCTCGTGAGATCGGGCTGCTGCGCGTTCGCCATGATGTCCGTGACGGATTTGCCGCGCAGACACGCGAGCGCGTCGCTCGCCTTGTCGCAGCCCATGGCCTTCGTGAAGGCTTGCATCCCGGCGGCGACGCCAGCCACCGTGGAGTCCTTCCCGCCGTTGATGGAGATCGTGCAACCGCCGCTCTCGCTGATGGCGCGCTGGAAGAGCCCGCGGCTCCCCGGCGACGCGACGTGATAGCAGACGTCCGCCGAGCCGGCGGACTCGCCGAAAATGGTGACGTTGTCCGGATCGCCGCCGAACTTTTCGATGTTGTCGCGCACCCACTGGAGGCTGAAGCGCTGATCGAGGAGCCCTTGATTGCCGAGCGGCGACTGTTCGCCGGCGAGGGCGGGATGCGAGAAGAAGCCGAACGGGCCGAGGCGATAGTCGACCGACACCACGATGACGCCGTGGCGCTTCGCGAAGAACTGCCCGTCGTACCAGAGGATCTGCGTCGCCGGGAGAAGGTCGCCCGCGGAGCCGGCGAAGTTGCCGCCGCCGTGGAACCACACCATCACCGGCGCCTTGGCCGGCGCCGGATCCGGCGTCCACACGTTCAAGTACAAGCAGTCTTCGTTCGTGCTCGCCGGGCCCTGCGAGCTCATGTTCTGCGGGCAGCCCAGGGTGAAGCTCGTTTCGTGGCGGATGCCCGTCCACTTGTCGTTCTTCACCGGCGCCTTCCAGCGCAGATCGCCGGTGGGAGGCTTCGCGAACGGGATCTTCAAGAAGCGACGGGTACCGCCGACGTAGTCGCCCTGCACTTGACCGTCGTCCAGGGTGACGATGGGCGGCGGCCCCGGTGCGTCTTCATCGACTTGGCCGGCGTCGGACTCCGGCGGCGTGCTGGGGCTCGCATCGGGTGAGTGCTTCGGAGGGGGGCTCGCGTCCTTCTCCGACGTTCCGGCCTCGACGTTTTCATTGGCGGTCTTGTCCGAGCTGCAGGCCGCGCTCGGAACCAAGACACCGACGCACAAGAGAAGGAGTGAACCGCGCATGGCGCGATTCGTACCACGCTCCGCGCATCCCGCGAACGCCACGAAAGAGCCCAGATGCGCGCGCTCCGGTTACATGCTGCGCCACGATGCTATCCGCGTGCGACACACACCGTCCCGCGACGCGACGCACGCCGTTCATCGTCAGAAGGAACCCACGACGGCGAGTCCCTGCACGCCGAACGAGGCGACGGGAACGACGGTCACGCAGTCCGCGTGCGCAGAGCTCCGCCCGGCGCGGGCCGCGAAGCTCTTGCCGACGGACCATCCGATCCCCTGCGCGAGGAGCGCACCGGCGACGACGTCGGAAGCCCAGTGGTGATCCCCGGTGAGCATGCCGAACGCAATCGCGCCCGCCACCGGGTACGCGATCGATCCGACGAGCCACGGATTTTCCGAATACGACGTGAGCGCCGCGGCGATCGAGACGGCAGCCGCCGTGTGCCCGGACGGCCACGCGTACCGCCCCGCGAAACCGAACGGCGCCCACTCGTGCGCGTACTCGGGGTGTTGCAAGTGATCGGGCGCGTTGGGATCGCCTCCGTTCGCCGGAAAGGGACGCCCCGTACCGACCTTCAGCACGACGGTCACGAGCTCCGTGAAGACGAGCGCCTCTATCGCCGCGCTCCCCGCTCCCGCAAGCTCGTGGTCCCTTGCGACGAGCCCGCCGACGTAAAGCGACGCCGGAACGACGATGGGAAGGACGTAGCCGCCGTAGTACGCGGCGTCGCCCCACGCCGGAACGCGCGCGTGCTCCTGAACCCCGACTCGGATCGCGTGATCGGCGCCGGTGGGGGACATCGCCGCGGTCGCGGCGACGGCGCCGGCAAGGTAGACCCACTGCCAGCCGCTCACCGCTCGCAGCGCGTCGTCGCCGACGGCGTCGAGCGGGCTCGGCAATGCGCTCGCGCCGGCGCCTGGCTCGCCGCTCGGCGCGACCTCGGCCGCCCCCGCGTGCGCGGTGATGAGGATCGAGCCCGCCGTCAGGAAGGAGAAGCGAGCGCGACGGGCAGCACCGACCAACGCCCGTAGCGTGCCACGATCCGAACGGCCGTGGCGCTCGTCCCATTGGATGGATAGCCGAACGCTCGAAGCCCTCGAGTGGAGGTGGCCATGTTCACGAGCTACGCCTTCCCGCATCAAGCCCGCGGTGAAGACGGCGCCCGAGGACCGTCCCGGGAGCATCAAGAAACCGCCGAATTTCGGCCCTGTCGGTGCTATTTGGGGAGCCATGCGGGTCCCTCTCGGGTGCTGCGCCGGCTTGATTGCCCTCGTCGCCTGCGCGCCGACGCCCAGCGCGAAACCGCTCGGGTGGGGGCCGCTTTCCCCCGGCATGGAGCTGGAAGCTCCGCAGCACGCGAAGGCGCCCCCGAAGAAGGACGCGCACGCAGCGCGCGTCGAGTCGGAATCGTCGCCCCCCACGACCGCGAAAGCCGAAGCCGAGGAAACCCCCGCCCCCGAAGCCCCAAAGTCGCCGGCGCCGGCCGCCGACAAGCCGAAAACGGAAGCACCGGCGAACCAAGCGAAGGTCACGACCGCCGCCTTCGTCGGCGACTACTCCGGCGAAGACGTGGCCGTGTACCGCATAGAAAGCCTGCCGGATCGCACGGAGAAGGATCCCAAGGCGAAAATGAAGGTGACGAGCTCGAGCGATACGGCGCTCGCCTTCGAGCTCGTCGACAGCTCGAACGGCAACGAGATCTGCACGCTGACCGCGACGCTCGGCGACGCCGGCGTCACCGTCGCGAAGGGTCAGAAGTGCTTCGAGCAGAACGCCGAAGACGCCTCCGCGTCGGCCACGGTGCAGTCGGGAACCGCGAGCCTCGAAAAGGAGCGTCTGCTGTTCGATCTCGACATGAGCTTCGTCATGGAGGTCGCGGGCAGGACGCTCGGCGGTTCCCTTTCTTATCACTTCGACGGCACGCGAAAATGAGCCTAGGTTCCTCGAGCAACGAGCGATCTGCTCTGCCAAGACTCACACGTCTTGTCGGGCGGAGGCTGCGCCCCCGCTACTTCTTCTTCACGAACTTGAGCGTCATGCGATCGCTCTCGCCGATGGCGACGTATTTGTCGCGATCTTTGTCTTTCCCGCGCAAGGTCGGCGGCAGGGACCACACCCCGTCGGGGTAGTCCTTGGTGTCCTTCGGGTTCGCGTTGACCTCGCTCTTGCCGGCGAGCGTGAACCCCGCTTCCTCGGCTTGTTTGATGACCCAATCCTCCGGGAGATAGCCCTTCTCGGCGCTGGCCTTCGGCTCCTCCCCGGCGCGAGCGCGGTGCTGCTCGACGCCGAGGATCCCGCCCGGCTTGAGCGCCTTGTGGAACGCCGCGAGCCACGCCGACACCGTCCCTTGCCGCTCCATGCCGTGCAGGCCGCGGAACAACAAGATGGCGTCGAGCTTGTTCTCCATGGGCAGCGCCGGCGCCTTCGAGTCGATCACGACGCGCTCGACCTTCGAGAACAGCTCCGGCGATTTGTCGAGGAACAGATCCAGGCGCTTCGCGGCGAGCGTGCCGCGGTCCGCGGCGGGGCCGTTCGGATCCGGCGTGGTGACGATGAGCTTGCCGCTCTTCGCGAGCAGCGGCGCGAGGAGCTCCGTGTACCAGCCGTCGCCCGGGCCGTACTCGAGCACGGTCATCTTCGGCGTGATGCCGATGAACTCCAGCGTCTGAACGGGATGACGATAAACGTCGCGTTCCGGGTTACCGGGCTTGCGGTGGGGGCTCTTCAGCGACGCATCCAGGCCTTGCTGCAGCGACGCGTACTTCTTGTCGGCGAGCGCCTTCGCTTTTTCGCGCATCTCCGGCGTGAAGCGCTCTTTCTCGGCCTTCGCCTTCGCCTCGGCGTCGGCATAGTCCTGCGGCGTCGCAGGAGCGTCTTCGGCGTTCGTGGGGGGCGCGGCCGTCGCGGGAGCCTCGGCGGCAGGCGCGGCGGTGGCGGGTGTCGCGGCCACCGGCGCGGCGGGTGCGACCGGTGCGGGAGCCGCGCTCGTGGGCGGCGTCGAAGGCGTGGAGGGCGCCTGGGACGCCCCGCCGCAGGATGTCGAAAAAAGAGCAAACCCGAGTGCTATCGTCCGGTATCTCATGGGCGGCAACGATCGGGCGTCGCGGGACGTTTGACAACCCTCCCCTCGCAGAGTCCCAATTCCGTCTAGTGCGAGTCACCGAGCGAACGCTTCCACGGCCATCATGAGTGAGCTTCTAGGAGTAGTCGTCGCCGACCGTTACGAGCTCACGGGGATCCTGGGACACGGCGGGCAGGGGGTCGTGTACCGCGCCCGCGATCGAACGGCGGGCCGCGAGGTCGCCATAAAGATGTTGAGCGACAGTGTCGCCGACGATCCGGTGTACGCCGCGCGCCTGGCTCGCGAGCAAGAGGCGCTCGTAGCCCTCGCCGGAACCAGCGCGGTCGCCGTCTACGATCTGTGCGAGGCGCCGAACGGCTCGCTGTGCCTGGTGATGGAGCTGCTCGAGGGAACGGACCTCGAGACGCACCTCAGCGAGCTCGAAGAGCGGAAAGAGCGCCTCCCGCTCCAACGGCTCAACGCGATCGTCGCGCCCATCGTCGAGACGCTGGAGCGCGCCCACGACGTCGGGATCATCCATCGCGATCTGAAACCGGGGAACATCTTCATCCTGCGCGACAGCCAAGGCGTGCGCCTGTTCGACTTCGGCCTGAGCCGCAGCAAGAAGGCGCTGCGCTTGACGCAAGCGGGCACCGTGATGGGGTCGCCCAGCTACATCGCGCCGGAGGTGTGGAAGGGCGACTCCGATGCTCTCGACGGACGGGTCGACGTGTACGCGCTCGGCGTCATCCTGTTCCGCGCGCTTTCTGGCCGCCTTCCGTTCGTCGGGCGTACCTTGAAGGAGTCGTTCGAGCTCGCGTCCAACGCCGAGCGGCCGAGCCTGCACGCGCTGCGGCCAGATCTGTCACCCCGGGTGGACGCTTGGGTCGCGCAGGCGCTCGCGATCGATCGCGACCGGCGCTATCAAACCGCGCGCGGCCTGTGGAACGGCCTCCTCAAGACGCTCGAATACCAGCCGCCGCCGGAGACGATCCGCCCGGTCGCGGAGAGCCTCGTGGGCGCGTGGCGCGCGGCGACGTTCGCGTTCCGCAAGCTGGTGGAGCGGGCGACCGCCGCGATTCCGGCGCACCGTCCGTCGACGAGCCCGCCCGAGTCGCTCATGCCCAAGGCCGAAGAGGTGAAAGCCGTCGACGAGGGCTGGATCGAGCTCACCGACGAGGACGAAGTGAAGACCGCCGTGAAGCGCCCCAAGGCGCGAACGGCGCCCCCGCCGCGGCGCCGGCCCACCGCGGCGCCGAGCGCCGCGCCCGCGCCAGAAACCCCGACCGACGCCGCGGTGACCACCGTGGCTGCCACTGCAGCGAGCCCAACTACCGCCGCGGAGCCGCCCGCGCCGAGCGCTCCCTCGAGAAAAAAGCGAAACAAGAAAGAGAAGCGGCGCGGACGCGCCGCGAAAGGTGCGCGAGGGAAGAAGTCTCCAGCGCCTCAAAAGAAGTGACCGGGATGCGCGCGCCAGGTGGGACGGCGTGCGGCGTGCGGCAGCTGTCTGCGATGGGGACCTTGAACGATCAAGGTCGGAATGGAAGTTGCGGGAATAGTTAGCGTTTATCTTTCGCTTTGAGCGGTCAAGGTCCGCGGCACGGGGACCTCACCATCGAGCACACACGCGGACATTCGGGCCGAGCACGCGCGCAACCGTTCGGCGCAATCGAAAGCACGCATGCCTTTCGCAGCGCTGCATCGTGCGCCAGAACTCGCGAGCTGCTTATACTCCCGCCGCTTCCGTGGCCATCCTGTTCGTCGCCCTCTTCAACAGCATTCTCGGGCTCTCCATTCTCTTTCCGATTCTCGCGCCGCTCGGACGGCAGCTCGGTCTCGTCGAGGTGCAAATAGGGTCGCTCTCGACGGCCTACGCGCTCATGCAGCTCATCGTGAGCCCCATCTGGGGCCGCCGGAGCGAACGCGTCGGACGGAAGCCCGTCCTTCTCACGGGCGTGATCGGTTTCGGAATCAGCTTTCTCCTCTTCGCGCTGGTCGCCGAGCTCGGCTATCGCGGCGTGCTGCGCGGCGCTCCGCTCTACGCCGGTCTGCTCGTGAGCCGCGCCATCGGCGGCACCTTCTCGTCCGCTACGTTGCCGACCGCGCAAGCGTACGTCGCCGACACCACCGGGCGCGGCGATCGCACCGCCGGGATGGCGGTCATCGGCGCGGCGTTCGGGCTCGGGATCATCTTCGGCCCCCTCATCGGCGCGTTGTTGTCGATGGTGAGCCTACTCGCGCCCATCTATCTCTCGGCGGCGCTCGCGCTGCTGAACGCCGCTTTCATCGCGCTACGGCTGAAGGAACCCGAACGGCGGCTGAGCGTCAAACCTCCGGAGCTCGGCCCGGTCGCGATCAAGGTGTGGCCGCTGCTCGGAGTCGCCCTCGCGGTGAGCCTTGCCTCCGTCGCGATGGAGCAGACGATAGCGTTCACCTTCCAGGACAAACTCGGACTTTCGCTGCGCGACACGCCGCGCGTCGTCGGCGCCGCGCTCGGCGTCTACGGATTCGTGGCCGTGCTCGCGCAAGGCGTGATCGTGCGACGCTTTCGTTGGCCGCCGCTGCGCCTGCTCGGCGGCGGCTTGCCCTGCGCGCTCGCCGGCTTCGTGGGGCTCATCTTCGCGCATCGATTCGGCGCGCTCACCGCGGCGCTCGCGGCCCAGGGATTCGGTCAGGGCCTCGCCATGCCCGGCGTCACGGCGGCGGTGTCGCTGGGCGCGTCCGAGGACGAGCAGGGAGCGGTCGCCGGGCTGAACAGCTCCTCGCAAGCGCTCGGCCGTCTGATGGGACCGGTCGTCGGTACCGGGCTCTATCAAATCAACCCCGAGTATCCGTACGGTTTCAGCGCGCTGCTCCTCGCGCTCGTTCTCGTCCTGCTCTTGACCAGCCGGCGACTGCGCGTCGCAATCAGCGCCGGGGCGTGACACGAAAGTCGCGCACGGCCGGCCGGGACAGTATGCCCCATGAGGCGGTCGATGGACGAGAAGCGCATCCGCGCTCGACGAGAGCGCGGCAGCAACTAGAGTGAGCGCCGACTGGCGGCCCTTGGCACGAAGCCTGCGTACGTTGGCGCAGGAGCAGTCATCCGAGCACGCCATGTCCTTTGCGAAAGAGCCCCTGCCGGAACCAATGCCCCTCGAAAGAGCGCCCAACAGCAATCAAACCCATCATTCGGTGACACGTGCGATCGAGCCGCGGCGAAGCGCGCCGGCGACGCTCGAGCTCGTGCCCGAGCTCTCGGACTCCAGCGGGTGCTCCGACGTGCCCGTCGCTCCAGGCGACGTGGTCGGCGGTCGCTACGTGGTGGACGGCATGCTCGCCGCGGGCGGCATGGGCGTCGTTTGCCTCGCCACGCACGTGGAGCTGGAGCAGCGGGTCGCGGTCAAGTTCCTGCGGGAGAGCTACGCGAAGAACGACTCGCTCGTGCAGCGCTTCTTGAACGAGGCCCGCGCCGCCGCCGTTCTCAAGAGCGAGAACGTCGTGCGCGTCATCGACGTCGGACAGCTCGACGGCGGCAGGCCGTACCTCGTCATGGAGCACCTCGAGGGCGAAGACCTCGAAGCGCTGGTGATGCGCGAGGGCCCCTTCGACGTGGATCGCGCCGTTCGCTACGCGCTCGAGGTGTGCAGCGCGCTCGCGGAAGCGCACGCCTGCGGCATCGTCCACCGCGACATCAAGCCGGAGAACCTTTTTCTCGCCACGGCGGGCACCGGCCGGCAAACGGTGAAGGTCGTCGACTTCGGGCTCGCGAAGCGCATCGACACGACGCCGGTCGTCGTCACCGGACCACAGGACAGCATGGGGTCGCCCTGTTACATGTCCCCGGAGCAGATCACGACGCCGCACGAGGTGGACGCGCGCACGGACATCTGGTCGCTCGGCGTCGTGATGTACCGGCTGCTCACGCTGACGATGCCCTTCGACGGCTCGACCGTGCTGGAGGTATACGCGCGCGTCCTCAACGCCCAGCCGAGGCCCCTCAGACGCGTGCGACCGGATCTGGATCGCGGGATCGAGGCGATCGTCGAGCGCTGTCTCCAGAAAGAGCCTTCGCGCCGCTACCAGACCATCGGCGAGCTCACCGCGGCGCTCTCGGCTTACCAGGCCTCGCGCAGCGGCGCGGACCTCCCGACGCCGGTCGTCGCCGTGCGCACGGTGACCGAGCCGGCCTTGCCGGAGCTCCCCGCGCCGCCGAAGCGCCGCGGCCCGCGGCTGTTCCTGGTCGCGGCCATCACGCTGGTCGCAAGCTTCTGCGGCGCCTGGTCCGTCCGCGACGACCACACGCGGACGGAAGCCCGCGCGGTCGTGAAGAGCTACGTCGATTCGGCGATCCCGCGCACCAGTGGGGATCTGCGCACCGCGCTCGAACAGGCCGACGTGATGCTGACGCCGGTCGATCTCCCGCCGGATCCTCCGTTTCCGGGGGTCGGGCAGCGTTACCGGCCGCCCGCGCTCGTGGCCGGCGGCGTCGTGGCGCGACATCCGGTCGTCGGCGCGAACGGCGCGCTCACCGTCGCCGCCGAACGGGAGCGCGACGCCACCGTTCCGCCAGCGGCCGGCGGCTCCGTCCCCATCGCGCCGAAGGCCGAAGCGAGCGACGTCGAGCCCGAGACGTCGTATTCCACCGCCGCGGACGCTGCCAGAAAGCAAGAGGAGTATCGCCGCATCCTCGAATCGCAGCGCACCGAGGAGCCCGAGCCCGAGCCCGTCGCGCCCGCGGAGAACGCCGGAAGCGAACCCTTGAAGACGCCGCCGCCTTCGCCGGCGAAGCCGCCCCCGCAGCCGAAGCCCTCCATCGACGACCTGAAGATGCCGGCGCTCTGATCGCGCGGAGACCTTTGCGGTACGCTGCCGCAAGATGAGCTTCGCGGCGTACCTGTTCGACCTCGACGGCACCTTGATCGACTCGGTGGCGCTCATCCTCGCGAGCTTTCACCACACGAGAGAGCGTCACTACGGCGATCGTCTCCCCGACGATTACTACCTGACGACGCTCGGCATGCCGCTCCGAGACTCGTTCGCGAAGATGGCGTCGTCCCCGGACGACGTCGCCGCGCTGGTGCGCACGTACGTCGAGTACAACCTGATGCACCACGACTCCATGGTGCGCCCGTACGAAGGCGTCGCGGCGATGATCGCGGCGTTGACGGAGCGCCGCGCGCGCCTCGCCCTGGTCACGAGCAAGATGAGCGAGACCGCGGCGCGTGGATTGAGGGTCGCGGGCATAGAAGGCGCGTTCGAGCTCATCATCGGCGCCGAAGACGTGAAGCGCGGCAAACCCGACCCCGAGCCGGTCCTGCTCGCGCTGCAAAAGCTCGGAATGAGCCCGGATGAAACCGTCTTCGTCGGCGACTCGCCGCACGACATCGAAGCGGGCAACCGCGCGTCGGTGAAGACCGCGGCGGCGACGTGGGGACCGTTCCCGCGGGCGGCGCTCGCGGCGGCGCAGCCGACGTTTTTCGTCCATCGCCCCGAGGACGTCCTCGGGCTTTCGGGCGCCCCGGTGTGACGAGCGCGGCGCGAGACGCTGTCGTCGGTAGCGCAGGCGCTCCCGACACGCGGCGGCGCCTCACCGCGCCTCGCGCCCCGATGCGACGCGCCGTCACTCGCGCAAGTACCACGGCGCGCTCACGACCACGACGCGCTTGCCGCCCTCGAGCAACAGCAACGTCTTCAGCACGGATGCGTGATGCGTGAGCAGGAGCGTGTGATACCAGCGCCGCTCGACCTTCTCCGGAACCACGACCGTGATGTCTCGATCCGGGTTCTCGTCGCGGACGCGAAAGACGTAGTCGAGCAGCGGCGCGAACAGACGCCGATCGTCGGACGGCACGATGTCCAGGCGCGGCGGGTCGATACCGACGCGGCGGAGTGGCGTCTCGACCAGCGCCCGCCAGCGGCGGCGGAGATCTCCGGCGTCGATGTCGGCGCCGACGACTTGGACCGCTCGGACGTCGGAGGACAACTTCACCGAGAACCGGAGCGCTCGCTGGACGACGAAATTCCAATCCTTCACCGGCACGATGACGATGGGCGCCTTCTTCGCCGGCAGGTCCAGGGTGACGAGCGGCGTCGACGCGCAGTCCGTTTCACGTTCCACTTCGCGGTAGTACGCGTGGATGCGGCGGAACAGGAGCACCAGGCCGCCGACGAGCAGGACGCTGATCCACGCGCCCTCGAGAAACTTGGACGTGACCACGACGAGCGCCGTGATGCCCGTCGCGACGGCGCCCGTCGCGTTGAGGACGAGCGACTTTCTCCGATGTGAGCCGGGGTGCTTCTGCCAGTGTCGGACCATGCCCGCTTGCGAGAACGTGAACGCGAGAAAGGCGCCGATCGCGAACAGCGGGATGAGGCGATCGGTGACTCCGCGAAAGACGATCAACAGCACCGCGGCGCACGCGGCGAGCGCGAGAATCCCTGCGGAGAACACGAGCCGCCGGCCGCGGTGCGCGTACTCGGGGGGCAGGTAGCGGTCGACGGCCAGGAGATGACAGACACGCGGAAAATCCATGAAGCTCGTGTTCGCCGACAGCGAGAGCACGCAGAAGATGGATCCCATGGTGACGGCGTAGAAGACGCCGCGCCCCGCGACGGCCCCGACGAGCTGCGACAGCACGCTTTCGTAGCCGGCCCTGCCGGGCTCCGTCGCGCCGATGTGGTACGCTCGGCAGAGCACCGCGCACCCGGCGAGCAATAGGGCGAGGATCGCGACGATTCCCACCAGCGTGCGCTGGGCGCGCCGGGTAGTCGGAGCACGAAAGATCGGCACCGCGTTCGACACCGCCTCGACGCCCGTCAGCGCCGTGCATCCGCTGGCGAACGCCCGGAGCAACAACACGATCGAGAGCGTCGCCGTGGCGTGCGGGAGCTCGCGGACTGCCGTGGCCGGCGACGGATGCCCGCCGGACGCGATGGCCTTCGCCACGCCGGCGATCATCGTGGCGCCCAGACAGCCGATGAACGCATAAGTGGGGAGCAAGAACACGAGCCCCGCTTCGCGCACGCCGCGCAGGTTGACCAGCGTGAGCACGGCGAGGAGGACGAGGCACAGCGAGAGCGTGTGCGGCTCGAGCGAGGGGATCGCCGAGATCACCGCGCCGACGCCCGCCGAGATGCCGACGGCCACGTTGAGGACGTAGTCGAGCATCAGCGCCGAGGCCGCGACGAGACCGAGCTGCTCGCCGAGATTTTCCTTGGCGACGATGTACGATCCGCCGCCGTTCGGGTACGCCGCGATGGTCTGGCGGTATGAAAGGCAGACGATGCCCATCAAAACGACGATGGCCAGCGTCAGCGGGCCCAGCGCGCGGATGCCCGCCGCGCCGGCCGGCAACAGGATGGTCAGCGCCGCCTCTGGACCGTACGCGGCGGACGAGAGCGCATCGAGACCGAGGTTCGGCAACGCCGAAAAGCCGCCGATGCGCTCCTCTTGCTCTTCTTTGGTAGCGAGCCGGCTGCCGAACAGCAGCTGTGCGATGTTGCGCCCGTTCATCGCTGCTTGACGCCCCTTGCCTCTCGTAGTGCTCGATTCCGCTCCCCCGCGTGCGCGTCGAATTGCCCCGCGGTGTGGCGTCTAGTCATCAATTCGGACGGGCCGCGAATTCCATCGCATCACTGCTCAGTGAACGTGGCTGGCGAACCAAGAAAACACGATGAGCGCGAACGCGAGCCCGACGAGGGTCGCGACGATTTCTCCCACACTGATGACGTTGTGCGGTCCAAACTTGGCAGCGAAGGCGGTCAGCACGGTGATTCCTCCATGGCGTGGTGTTGGAGACCACACCGGCTGGGTGCATCGCGTATGCCAGCTTTCACCGCTGCTCGGCCGCCCGGCGCCGTGCAAGCTCGTTACGGTCCATCGAAACCAACCTTGCAACAACGACGCGCCAAAGCTGCCGCTGCGTGATCGCAGCGAGACAAAACGTGAACGCGACTGCCGCTTGCGATCCGAATCACGCCATGGCTAGCTGTGGCCCCTTCCGGGACGCACGTCCTTCCCTTACTCGAAACGAGAGGCGGCCTCTTCATGCTTCGTCGAAAACTGCGCGGCTACGCGTTGTCGACCATCGTCATTGCCTGCACGGCTTGCGGCAGCGACAACGGAAAGCAAGGCGGAGGCGGCGCAGGGAACGTCGTGACGGTCCCGAACGTCGGCACGCTCAGCGGTACCGCGACGTCGACGATGCGAAGCTTCAAGGGGATCCCGTACGCGGCGCCCCCCAAGGGCTCCCTGCGCTGGATGCCGCCGCAGAAAGCGGCGCCGCTCACCGGCACCTTCGACGCGACGAAATTCGGCAGCGGTTGTGCGCAGCCGCAGAGCTACTTCGGCACCGCCTCCAACGAAGAAGATTGTTTGTTTCTGAACGTGTACACGCCGGTCGGCACCGGCCCTTACCCGGTGATGGTCTGGATCCACGGCGGCGCGTTCCTCTACGGCGAGTCGACCGAGTACGATCCCACACCCCTCGTCGCCCAGGGCGTCGTGGTCGTCACGCTCAATTACCGCCTCGGTATGTTCGGCTTCCTCGCCCACCCGGCGATCGACAACGGCGCCGGGGTCGCCTCGACGAACTTCGGCCTGCTAGATCAACAATTCGCCCTGAAGTGGGTGCAAGACAACATCGAGAGCTTCGGCGGCGACAAGGGAAACGTCACGATCTTCGGCGAATCCGCGGGAGGGTTCAGCGTCGAATCGCAGCTCGTCATGCCGGGCGCTCACGGCCTCTTCCACAAGGCCATCGTCGAGAGCGGCGCCTACGGCAATGGCAATGCGCTCGAGCCGACGCTCGACACCGCGCAGATGCAAGGCGCGAGCTTCGCGACGGCCGCGAAGTGCCCTACCCCCTGCACCGCGGATTTTCTGCGCAACAACCTGTCCACCGCGGAAGTGCTCACGGCACAGAACGCTCTCATGCTGCAAACGGTGCTCCCGGCGAGCGACGGGACGGTGATCCCGAGCATGGGCGTCGGGACGGCGTTCGCCAGCGGCGCCTTCGAGAAAGTGCCGGTCATCGAGGGCTCCAATCACGACGAGTGGGCGCTCTTCGTCGGCGCGTATCTGAACCAGACGAACACGAAGCTCACGACGGACATGGATTACCAAACCGCTGCCGCCGCGACGTTCGGGGTTTCATCCGCCATAGCGATGGGTCTCATCGCCAATTATCCGCTGTCGAATTACATGAACAACCCGAACCTGGCGCTCACCGCCGCCGGGACGGATTTCATCTTCGCGTGCCCCATGCGCGTGGCGGCCGGGCAGCTCTCCGCCGCGCAAGTACCGACATTCTCATACGAGTTCAGCGACGAGAACGCGCCCGAGCTCTTCCTTCCAGTGCCGCCGAGCGACCCCTCATTCGTGTACGGCGCCGCGCACGCGAGCGAGATCCAGTACCTTTTCAACATGGATCTGGCGTCCCACAATGGAAAGCCCTTCACCGCGGATCAGCAAGCCCTCTCCGCGACCATGGTGAAGTACTGGACCCAGTTCGCCAAGACGGGCAATCCCAACATCGCGGGCAGCCCGATGTGGCCGGCATACACCGCGTCCACCGACGGCATCATGACCCTGAACACGCCGGCTGCGAGCGTGCAGGTCACCACGGCGTTCAAGACCGAGCACAAGTGCATGTGAACGCGCTCGCTCACCCTACGGGGCGGCGCGGGCGGCGGCGCGCTCGCGCGCCAGCGGCGGTAG
>DASZVB010000037.1:0-5002 GCA_035547195.1 Polyangiaceae bacterium | reverse complement strand
GTTGTCGACAAGGCTGCCGGGAGTACGCTTCCCGGATGGGCAAAGGGTACGCGGAAGGAAGCGCGACCGAGGAGCGTCAGGCCGCACTCGAGCGCGGCGACGACCCGAGCGCGCCCTTCGACTACGGCCGGATCGCGGTCTACGGCTCGACCGACGACGATCCCGAGCAGCACTTCCTCGGCTGGCTCGGCGACGTCGATCCCGACGAGCTGTTCGCGTCGGGCGCGGCGTGGGGGATCAAGACGGTCCGACTGCGAGCGGAGGGCTCGTGAGGTTGAGCGACGCCCCCGGGTTGACGCGGTTCACGAGCCGCACGTCGAGCGTGTAGCTCGACTGGCCGAGCGTCGTCTTCGGCAGCGTGACGGTCGTCGGCGCCGCGCCGCCGGTCAGTGAGCCGCGCGTCGCGACGATCGCGTGCTGGTTCGCGCCGACGAGCGTGACGACGTACAGGCAGTCGCGTACGCAGCCGAGTTGCAACGTCGCCGGGACGCCGGAGGTAACCGACGGTGGATACGTGACCGCGGTCGTCGCGACGTTCGGGGTCGCACCGGGGCAGATGACGGCGCCGCGCACCGCGTTGCCGACCGCGGTGTCGGGCGGCGCGCTCAGCGTGACGCCGGCGATCCTCGAGTCGCAGGCCGCGGCGGTGACGGCCGCGTCGGTCGGGGCATCGAGCAGAAGCGGCGGCAGCGTCCCGCCGAACGCCTGCGTGAGGAGCGACCAGTTGGGCGCCGTCCACGACTGGTTCGCGGTGGTTGCGGCGGCGCGGAACCAGACGAAGTCGGCCGACACGCTCGCCTTCCGCAGGGCTGCGACGGTCGTCTTCGGCGTGGCCGAGCCGTCGACGAGCGCGCCGATCGCGACGTCGGGGCGCACGAGCTTCACCGCGCTGTCGACGGCGGCGAGCGTCTGGACGTATTGCAGAGCGGTGTCGGCGTTCGGCGCAGGGCCGAGCGCCAGGTAGCGCAGGTTCGGAAGCTGCTGTGCGAGCGACGCCGCGTACTGCGCGAACGCGGAGGTCGGCGGGGTCGCGTAGTCGAGCTCGAGGAACGGCGTGGTGATAGATGCGACGGTGGTGGGATCCGGCGCGGTCGCCGCGTCCGGCCAGGTGATGGCGACGCGCTGGGCCGCGGCGAACGGCTGCGGCTGCACGTCCGGCGGAGCGTTCGCGCCGGCCGGGACCTTCGCCGCCGCGGCGGGCTTGCCGCCGACGTGCACGACCGGAGGTGCGTCGAACTGCGTCTTGTTGCCGAGCCAGTCGGTCGCGGCAATGTGCACCGGGTAGACGCCGGCCGCCTTTGGCGTCCAGGTGAGCGTGTGCCAGCCCTGGAGCAGCGACAGCGTCTTCGAGGGGCCGGCGTTCGTGGTCGCGCGCACCGTCGCGGGCTTCGAGAGCCAGAAGCGCACCTGGCCGACGCCGCCGTTCGCAAGCTCGAACGCGGGCGGCTCGTGCTCGTACGCCTTGAACCGCGCGGCGGCGTCGACGAAGCGCGGGTCGGTCTTCGCGAGCTTCGTCAGGAGCTGCACGACGAACGTGTGGTAGTCGACGGGCGACGGCTCGTTCGGCAGCGCGTAGTACGACCAGTAGCCGGTGTCGAAGCGGGGGAGCATCGACGCTGCGGCGTTCTGCATGCGCGTCGCGAGCGCCTGGGCGGATGCGTCCTGCGACGCCTGCGCGTACGCCTGCAGCGAGATCGTCGCCTGCAGGTCGGCGTTCAGGACCGCGAGCTTCGTGAAGCTGTAGAGGCGGATCCACGGCCCCGCCGCGACGGTGGTGAGGAGCTTGCGCGGGATCAGGTTGTACGCCGCTGCCGCCTCGCGCATGTACGCGGTGCTCCTGTCGGTGACGAGCGATGCCGCGCCGGCGAACGCTTGCGCCGCGACCGCCTGCGCCATCCCCGAAAGCCACGGCGCACGGCCGCCCATGAACGGGAAGTCGTACTCCCAGCCGATCCCGCCGCCCTTCTGGTAGACGCCGCGTTCGATCAGCGCGTCGGCGAGCGTGCGCGCGCCGCCGGCGTCACCCGACGCGACGCGCGCGTTCAGCACGCCGAAGTCCGCCAGCGGGTGGAAGCGGAAGCAGTGTCCGCTGAAGTAGCGGTAGACGACGCCGTCGGCGCCGACGATGTCGGTCTTGTCCGGCGGCGCCCAATGCTTCGCGAAGTAGTCGTCGTTCGCGCGCAGCGCGCCGTAGAGGGCGAGCGCGCGCGGCATCGTCAGCGCGCCGGGGAACGTCGCCGCCTCCTCGAGCGCGACCTGCACGTGGTAGCCGCGCCCGTTCGGGAGCGTGCGTACGAGGTGGGCGGCGCGCGCGATCTCCGTGCGCGCCGCCGTGCGCGTCTGCGCGTCGAGCGGCGCGTGCTTCACCTTTGCGAACGCCTGCTGCTCGAGCTTCGTCAGGGTTGCGGCATCGGCGCGCCCCGCGAAGACGGCAGCGAGCACCGCGACGACCAGAACTGCGAGACCCCTCACGCAGATCACGACGTCATCTTGCCCGATGAGTTAGCTCCCACTGTTCGAGCAACCGTTCGACGTGGAGGCGCTGTGCGTCGCTGAACCGCATGGCTGCGACGATTCTGCGTGCCTCGCGCGGATCGTCGTTCGCGATCGCGGCTTCGAGATGCTCGCGCTGCGGCGTCGGCTCGCGCACCTGCCGGCGCAGCCAGCGCAGCAGTGAGACGGTTACAGCTGCTTCACCCAAATCGCATATCTCCGGTCGGTCTCGAACCCGGTGCGCTCGTAGAGCTGCACCGCTCCTGTCGGATTCGTCGAGTCGACCTTCAGCCCTACCCGCTCGGCGTTCTGCCGCGCGCTGGCGCAGAAGCCGTGCCGGAGGAGAGCCTTCGCGAGTCCCGTCCCACGCCGATCAGCGCGCACGGCGAGGTCCTTCAGCCAGCCGCGGCCCTGAGTGGGACGCCAGTGGAGCGCGCAGCCGGCGAGCTCGCCGTCCTGCTCCGCGAGGAACCAGAGCGTGGGGTCGAAGTCGTCGTGCGCAGTCATCCGCTCGAGCCAGAGGTCGAGCGGCCGCGCGACGTACGTGTCGTCCCACGCCGCGTACGCCTCGTCGAGGAGCGCCACGAGACGGCCCGCGTCCGCCGGTTCGTACGTGCGCACGGCGACGCCGTCCGGCCACGCGGGCTCGGGAAGCTCACCGCCGAGCCCGCGCCACATCCGCAGCACCTCGCCGCGCTCGCGGTAGCCCGCCCGCCGCACGAGCGAGTCGAACGGCGCGTCGCCGCCGGTGACGATCGCCGTCACGTGCGGCACCCCGCGCTCGCGCGCCTGCTCCTCGAGGCGCGCGAGCATTCCGTCGGGCGACGCGCCCGCGACGACGAGCTCGCCGGCGGCGTTGACCGCGCCGTACCCGCCGTCGTCCGAGACGTACCGGCAGACGTCGTGGGAGTCCCATCCCTGGGCCAGGTCGTCGCGCGCGACCTCGGCGATCCCGGTCGCGGCCCGCTCGGTCGTCGCGAGCAGGTCGTAGACCCAGTCGATGTCGTCGCGCCGGGCGTCGCGAATGTCCGCCACCCGGCCACGGTACCCTCCGCTGCAGGCCCCCATCGTCTAGCGGCCTAGGACTCCGGCCTTTCACGCCGGCAGCACGGGTTCGAATCCCGTTGGGGGTATGCACGGGCGGTTAGCTCAGCTGGGAGAGCACCTCCCTTACAAGGAGGGGGTCGCAGGTTCGAGCCCTGCACCGCCCATTCGCAGAACGGCAGTAGGCATGCCGAATCTTGCTTCGGCTAGCTCGACTGCTTCGACGCGCTCGCTGCCCGAGGCAACTTTCCGGCAACAGTGACGTTCTGACGCGCTGTACGGATCTCCTTGGCCGGGTCGACGCGCCCGGCCCCACGGAGCTCCTCGATGACGTGTGCGTAGGTCGAGAACAACACCTGGAGCGTGTGCCCGAGTTGCGCCGCAACCTCGGCGGGGTTCGTCTGCTCCGCGAGGAGGAGCGAGGCGAAGCTGTGGCGCAGGTCGTACGGACGCGTCGAGCGCGAAAGCCCCGCGGCTTCTACGGCTGTGCGGAAGTGTCGCCTGCGCCAGTTGCGGAAGTCCGTGTCGTTCCAGGGGTAGCCTGAGGGCGTCGGGAAGACGAGGGCGTCGTCTGGCGGTCGGCCTGACGCCAGCTTGAACCGCGCGAGGTCTTGCGCAAGCGGCTTGAGCATGCGCACCGTGCGGGCGCGGCGGGTCTTGGTCGTTCGCACCTCGCCGAGCGAGATGGCCTTATCGACACTGATCGTGCCCTTACCGATGTCGCCCCAGCGGAGCGCGAGCGCCTCCCCCGGCCGAAGGCCTGCGTACGCGAGAACTGAGACCAGCGTTGCGTCTCGCAGCCGTCCCTTCGCGAGCAGCTGCGAGCGGACGGACTCGATCTGGCGGGGCGACAAGGCGTCCGGGCGGCGTGCAGCCGTCTGTCGAGGCTTCCGTACGTAGCGCGCTGGGTTCGACTGGATACGTCCCCACTCGGCTGCGCGCTCCAAGATCCCCTGCAGAAGCATGAGCGTCTTCCGCAGCGTCGGCGCGGGAACCCCCTCCTGGGAGAGCTCGCTCGACATGCGCTGGAGACGCTCGGTCGTCAGCTGTCGCAGCGAGGCGTCCCCGATCTTCGGAAGCAGGTACCGGCGGAGCAAGTCGTCGTACAGAGCGAGCGTTCTCGGTGCGAGGTGCGGGATCGCGTAGAGCTCTTGCCACTCAGCGACGAACTCCCGGAAGCGCTGCTTGCCGCCGTCGAGCGCGGCGAGCTCTCCCTGTCGCTTGGCGAGCTTGACCTTGGCATCCCAGGCGTCGGCGTCCCGCTTGAGCGAGAAGGTTCGCGAGCGCTGGCGCCCAGACTCGTCTCGCCACTGAACGCGCCAGGTGGTGCCGCCCTTGGTCTTACGGCGATGAACGGACATCCCTAGATGTCGTGGATCGTCGGCTCGACGCTGGACGCCTCGATCCACGCCGAGAGATCGTCACGTCGTATCCGGACTCGCCCGGCGGGCTTGTACGCCGTCAG
>DASZVB010000036.1:0-122500 GCA_035547195.1 Polyangiaceae bacterium | reverse complement strand
GAGACACGCGAGATCTCGCTCGTCGCCGAGCGCACGGACGCCGAGCGCGAAAGCCGCCGCTCCGCCGAGCAGCAACATAATGGCGAAGGCGTCGATGACTTTGCGCATGCGAGGATCAATTCGCCAGGAGCTCGACGGCGCCGATGACGATGACGACGGCGAGCATCGTCAGGGACGCCGCGGCGTTGCCGAGCCTTCGCGTCTGCGGCTCGACCGGCGTCCACTTGCCCCTGGCCACGGCGATCTCGGCGCCGGAAGAGACCAGCGCCACGGCGCACACGACCGCCACCGCGTGCGCGAAGAGCGCGTGAGCCGGGCGCGTGACGCGCCACGCGAACAGCAGCGGGAGCGCGGCGCCCGCGATCGAAAGCCCGAGCACCAGGACCGCCCCCGGAGGGAGCCTTCCCCGCGGCGGGAGTGGATCGCCGGGGATCGCGCGAGGGTCGTCTTCGGGGATGTGCTCCGGTTCCCGCGAGCCGCCCCAGCCGAAGGCGAAGAGAACCCAGCCGAGGCCTCCGAGCGCCGCCTTCGTCGGCTCCAGGCGGTCCACCGCGACGATGGAGCCGAGGAGGACCCACACGAACACGCAGAGCATCACGAAACCGTGAAGCGCGAGCGCGCGGCCGAGCGCCGGAAAGCGCAGCGCGACGACCACGCCGGAGATCAGCGCGGCGAGCGCGACACCCGCGACGATCCGCGCGGCGAGCGAAGCGCCGTGCAGCGATACCGGATAGAGGACCGTGGCTGCCCAGGCGTAGACGCCCGGTAGAAGGACGTTGGCGCGCCGCACCAGCTCGTTCGCTGCGCGGTCATCGACGTCCGCCGACATGAAGCCGACGATACCACCGTCGCGACGCCGGCGCGCCTTGCGCGAGAAGGACCGGCGGTGACTTGTGCTACTCGGCCGACGCTTCGATGAGCGAAAGGAACGTGAGCACCGGGTGCCCGGTGGCGCCCTTCGGGTAGATGCCCTTCGCGCGGTCGGCGAGGACCGGTCCGGCGATGTCGCAGTGGATCCAGGGCGTGTCCCCGACGAATTCCCGCAGGAAGAGCGCGGCGGAGATGCTCCCGCCGTAACGATCCCCCGTGTGCTTCAGGTCGGCGATGTCGCTCGTCAGCTGTTCGCGGAGCTCCTCGAGCAGGGGCATCCGCCAGAACTGCTCTCCGGCGTCGTCCGCGGCGGCTTCGAACCGGCGCGCGAGCTTGTCGTCGGCCGTGTAGAAGGCCGAGCAGTTCTTGCCGAGGGCGACGAGACACGCGCCGGTCAGCGTGGCGGCGTCGATCATGAGATCCGGCTCGAGCTTGCGCGTGTAGGCGAGGGCGTCGGCGAGGACGAGCCGCCCTTCCGCGTCGGTGTTGATGATCTCCACCGTCTTGCCGTCGAGGGACTTGAAGACGTCGGCCGGGCGATAGGCGTTGCCGTCGGGCATGTTCTCGGCGGCGCCGATGATGCCGTGCACCTCGACGTTCGGCTTCAGCGCGGCGACGGCGGCCATGACGCCGAGCACGGCGGCGGCGCCGCCCATGTCGCTCTTCATGTCGCCCATCCCGGCGGCGGGCTTGATGCACAGGCCGCCGGAGTCGAAGGTGAGCCCCTTTCCGACCAGCGCGATGGTCGCTTTGGAGCGCTTGGGGACGTACGTCAGGTGGATGAAGCGCGGCGGGTTCGCGCTGCCCTGGCCCACGGCGGCGTGCAGGTTCATGCCCGCCTTGCTGATGGCCTTCTCGTCGAGGACGGTCACCTTGAGCTTGCCGTCCTTCGCGATCTTCCGGGCGATGGCGGCGAGACCTTCGGGGTTGAGCACGTTCGGCGGCTCGTTCACGGCGTCGCGAGCGACGCTGACGGCGGCGGCCACGGCCAGACCTTGCTCGAGCGCGCGGCGCTCGCCGGCGTTGCCGTGCCCCTTCGCGAGGTGGAGCGTGACGTCGGCGAGCGACTTCTTCGGCGCGCGGTCGCCGGTGAAATACTTCGTGAAGGTGTAGGCGCCGAGCCCGACGCCTTCCGCGACGCCACGGATGCCGTCGGCCGGAACGACGTCGGGGAGCACCAGCGCGAGCGACGCGGCGTTGGAAGCCGCGCGCGCCGCCGTCGCCGCCGCCGACCGGAGCCGCGTGGCGCCGAGGCCGCGCTTCGGGCCGACGCCCACGATGACGACGCGACGAACGCCGAGACGGCCCAGCGTGGGCACGTCGATGACGTCGTCGAGGCGGCCCTTCCACTGGGCGTTTTCGACGTGCGCCGCGAGCGCGCCTCCGAGAGCCTTGTCGAGATGCGCGAACGCGCGCTGCTTGTCGAAGCCGCCCTCGGTTGCGATGAGGGCGAGCACTTCCGCTTTGGATTCGACGAAATCGCCGGAGCCGAATTCGATGCTGACGGGCATGGGGTGTGCGACCTAGCTCTTGTAGATGCCGATGATCTGCTTCAGAAGACCCACGCCGTCGGCGTGCGAGCGTTGGAATGCGTTGCGCCCCACGATGGAGCCGAACGACCCGCCCTGGTGCAGCTGCCGGATCTCTTCGAGGACCTCGTCGTTCCCCTTCGCGGCGCCGCCGGAGAAGATCACGATGCGGCGACCGGCGAACGCGGCCTGCACGCAATAACGCACGCGCTCCGCCAGCGTGCCGATCGGGATCTTCGCCTTTTCGATTTCTTTCTTCGCCTCGGGCTGCTCGATGTGCGGCGTGGGCGGCTTGATCTTCACGACGTGCGCGCCGAGCTGGCAGGCGATGTGCGCCGCGTACGCCGCGATGTCGATCGCCGTCTCGCCTTCTTTGCTGATGCCGGAGCCGCGCGGATACGACCACACGATGACCGCGAGGCCCTTGGCCTTCGCCTCCAGCGTGAGCTCGCGGAGCTCTTCGTACATGGTGTTGCGCAGCTCGGAAGCGGGATAGATGGTGAAGCCGATGCCGACACATCCGAGTCGCAGCGCGTCGTCCACCGAACCGGTGAGCGCGGAGCAGGGCGCCACCTTGGAGAGCGTGTCGCTGTTGTTCAGCTTGAGAATGAGGGGGATCTGCCCGGCGTAGTCGGCCGCGCCCGCTTCCAGGAAACCGAGGGGCGCAGCGTATGCGTTGCAGCCCGCGTCGATGGCCAGCTGGAAGTGATAGAGCGGATCGTGCGCGGGCGGGTTCGTGGCGAACGAGCGAATCGGCCCGTGCTCGAACCCCTGATCGACGGGCAAAATCACGAGCTTCCCGGTGCCGGCGAGCGCGCCCGACGTGAGCAATCGGTAGAGTTGCGTCCGCGTTCCTGGAGTTTCGGAACCGTACCAGGACAGGATCTGTTTGACTCGATCGGTGGCGGCCATTCTCGTGAATCTCCTCGGGCGTCTGCCTATCGCAGGGGTATTCGTCGTTCTGGGGACGTGGATGCGGGTCTGTCGATTGCCACATACTATGAAGGGCCGCTACTGGCGAGCCGGCGCTGATTGCGAGCGAAGAGCCCGCGATTCGTGCTTGAATTCTCCGCCCGAGGTCTCCGTTCCCAACGCCAGCAATCCGAGAGAACATCACAAAAAATGCCGAAGCTATCGTGGAAGCCGACCGATGGGTCGCAGATGGGCATCAACCTCGAGACGTTCATCCTCGAAGGGATGTTCGGGGTTCCGGGCGCATCGGGGAGCTTCACCTCGCTCCTGAACCAGATCACGCTCGCGGCGAAGATCATCACCGCGCGCGTGCGCCGCGCCGGCCTCGCGGACACGCTCGGCTACACGGGTGAGACCAACGTGCAGGGCGAGCACGTCCAGAAGCTCGACGTCATCGCCAACGACACGCTCATCAATTCCCTGAAGCGACGCGGACACTGCGCCGGCGTGGCGAGCGAAGAGCTCGAAGAGCCGGTGTTCTTCCCCGATTCGACGGGCAGCTACCTGGTCATGATGGATCCGCTCGACGGCTCGAGCAACATCGACGTCGACATCTCCATCGGCACCATCTTCGGCATCCTTCGCTGCGATCGCGAGAAGGGGCAACCGACGGTCGAGTCGTTCCTGAAGCGCGGCAGCGAGCTCGTCGCCGCCGGCTACGTCATCTACGGCTCTTCCACCGTGCTGGTGTTCACCACGGGCCGGGGCGTCCACGGATTCACCTGGGATCCTGCCGCCGGCGAGTTCTTTCTCTCGCACGAAAACATCCGCTGCCCGGATCGCGGTCCGTATTATTCGATCAACGAGGGCTACTCGGGGCGCTGGACCGAAGGCGTGAAGCGCTGGACGGCGCACCTGAAAGAAACGAACAAGGCCGAGGGCCGTCCCTATTCGCATCGCTACGTCGGGTCCCTCGTCGCGGACGCGCATCGGACGCTGCTCCGCGGCGGCATCTTCGCGTACCCGGCGGATCTGGAGTCGCCGAACGGCAAGCTCCGGCTCCTCTACGAGGCGAACCCGTTCGCGCTCATCTTCGAAGCCGCCGGCGGCCTGGCGACGACCGGACGCGAGCGCATCCTCGACATCGTGCCGACGGCGCTGCATCAGCGCGTGCCGCTCATCCTCGGATCGACGAGCGACGTGGAGACGTTTCGCCGCTTCATCGCCGACGACGAGCAGTACATGGTGAAGAAGGGATGACGTCATGGAGCGGGCCCTGACAGCGGAGCGCGTCGCGAAGCGGCTCGGAGGCGTTCGCGTCGCGCGCGCGCTCTGCATCGCCGCGCTGTTCGGTTCGGCCACCGCTCGCGCGCAAGGTGCGCCGCCGACCGCGGGGTTCCCTTCCGGCGAGCCCGCGCCGGAAGCGCCGGCGGCACCGCCGCAATCCGGTTCACCCGCGGCGCCACCGCCGCCGGAGTCGGGCCCGCCGCCGGTGCAATACGCGCCGCCGCAAGCGAGCTCACCTCCGGCGGTGGAGGCTGCGCCGTCGGAACCGGCCGACGCGGAACCTCCGGTGTACACGCCCCACGCGCCGCCGGAGCCACCGCCCGTCGAAGAGCCGCCGCTCCCGCCTGCGCCGGACGAGCATCACGGCTTCAAGATGCCCCCGTGGTCGGTGCGGATCGACCCGTTCACCTGGCTCATCGAGGGACGGCTCGGAGTCGAGCTCGAGGTCGGTGTCTTGAAGTGGCTGAGCGTCGAGATGGTGCCGGTGTTCGTCACGAACACCACGCCGCCGGCGCTCGGTGGATTCAGCGGTCGTGACCCGGGCGTCGAGCAGCACTCGAACGGCCTCGGGCCGATCAGCGGAACGAGCATCGGCGCCGGGTTCTGGCTCGACGGTCACGTGCTGCACGGCTACGTGATCCGCGCGATCTTCACCAACTACGGATACGAGTACACGAACAACCTTCCAGATAGGTTCGTGCACACCGAACGCGTCCTCGAAGGGATGTTCGGTTCGAACGCGACGTGGGGGCCGTTCACGATCAGCGGCGGCATCGGGCTCGGGGTCGATCTGAATCACCAGCATCGTTGCGCACCGGTCGACCCCGGTTGCAGTGACCTCGAGCTCGACACCGGAAACCTGCAGCCGCCCAACGTCATCTCTTCGGGAATCTACCCCGTCGTCATCGACGCCCGTTTCTCCCTGGGCGTCACTTTTGACTGAGGAGCCGCGAATTAGATTATGTCGATGATCACCGTCGTGACGGGCGCCGCAGGCGTCCTCGGTTCCGAAGTGACGCGCGTGCTCTTGGAACGCGGTCATCACATCGCCGCGCTGGATCGTCCTTCGGCGCGCCTGGACGCGATGGCGCGCCCCGGCGCTTGCCTGCCCATCGCGCTGGATCTGACGTCCGCGGCGGAGTGGAAAGCCGCGACGTCGAAGATCGAAGCGGAGCTCGGCGCGCCCACGGGCGCGGTGCTCTGCGCCGGCGGTTGGGCGGGCGGCGCGCCGGCGAAAGACGCGCCCGACGATCCGACGTGGCAGCGCATGCTCGACTCGAACTTGATGACCGTGGAGCGATCGATCCGCGCGCTCGTCGGCAAGATGACCGAGCGGCGTCACGGCAGCATCGTCGTCGTGGGCTCGCGCGCGAGCGAACGTCCTTGGGAGAACAGAGGCGCGGCCGCCTACGTGGCGTCGAAGAGCGCCGCGGCGGCCTACACCAAGACGGTCGCGGCGGAGACGATCGACAGCGGTGTGCGCCTGAACGTCGTCTTGCCGAGCGTCATCGACACGCCCTCGAACCGCAGCTCGATGCCCAAGGCGGATCCCTTGAAATGGGTGCCGCCGGAGTCGCTCGCGCGCGTCATCGCGTTCCTGCTCTCCGACGACGCCCACGACGTCTCGGGCGCGGAGATCCCGGTGTACGGCCGCGTCTGAGCGGCCTTACCGCATGGAGCTCGGGGGGCTCTCGCGCAGCATTTCCAGGTACATCGCCGCGGAGCCCTGGCGAGCGCGGATCTTCTCGTTCAGCTTGCGGTAGAAGGCCGCGCGGTTCGCGGGGAGCACCGTGTACACCGAACGGAACCAGGGCTGCCGCTCGAGCAGGTTGAAGTACCAGGCCGTCTCGCGGACGTAGATCCGGTTCTTCGCCCCGTGCGCGATGATGGTCCAGTAAGCGCGTTCGAGCTTGAGCCACTCATCGTTGAGCTCCGGCACCTCGGCGAGGCGCTCGGTGACCGCTTCGAGCTCGTCGATCTGATGAGGCTCGATGCGCTGCTCGGCGAGATCCAGGAGCGCGGCGCCGGAGTAGATCTGTCGTTCGGCGAACGCGGCCAGGCCCTCGGGCGTCGGCGGCATCAACTCGATCTCGAGGCCGAGCAGGCGCATGTCCGTCGCTCGATCCGGATCCAGCACCATGGTCGGACTGCCCTGACGGACGCGGACGAGCTCGTACTCTTTCAGACGGTGAATGGCTTCGCGGACGACGATGCGAGAAACCCCGAATCGATCCGACAGCTCGCGCTCCGGCGGCAACGGCGCCTCCGCCGTCAGCTCGCGGTTGAGGATGGCGGCGGCGATCGCACGAAACACGCGGTCCGAAGCGTGCTCGCGCTCGGGCTCTTCGCCTCCGTTCAAATCCCGCGGAAGAACCGCGTTCTCTTCACCCATGTCGTCTTCTACCTACGCCGCGTCCGCCGTCAAGGCGCACGCGCGCGGGAATCACTAGCGGGTCGCGCCGGATCCCTTACCTGGAGCCGACCGATTCCCTTTGAAGACCGAGAGCGCCGAAGCTCGCGCCTCGACCAAGGTGGGCCACGCGCGCGCAATCTCTTCGGGCTTCAGCTCGAGATAACTCAGTGCGGCATCTCGTGACATGTTCTCGAGCAGGCCTTCGTCGGGATTCCGGCCGCGGGAAATGGCGTGATCGATGCGATCGGCGACACGGACGATCGCGACGAGCAGCGCCTCGTCACCGCCATTTTCGTAAGCGCGTCCTGGCTGATGATGCCACGCGACGGTCTTCACGACGGTATCGGGAAGGTTCCATTGTTTGAGCACGTGGCCGCCAAGGACCGCATGGTCGTACCCGACGAGACGGCGCTCGTGGAGATGTACGGTGTCGAACTCGAGATACTCCGCGGGCAGCGCGTCGTAGGGCAGCTCTTGCGTATCCATGCTGAGCAGCTTACCGACGTCGTGAAAGAGGCCCGCGAGGAACACCTGGCTCGCGCCGTCCCAGCCGTGGCTCTTGACCAGCGCCCGGCCGATGGCCGCGACGCTGACGCAATGATCGCGAAAGCCGATGCCGATGCCGCGGACGTCCTGGAACATCTCGAGCATCGCGACGGCCGCCATCATTTCGTAGAGCGCCTTGGTTCCGACGCGCAAGATGGCCTGGTTCACCGAGTCGCACGGACGCCCCACCAGGAAGAGCGCGGAGTTCGAGAGCGCCAGGGTGCGGCCCGCGAGGCCCGGGTCGGTCTCGAGCACACGCGCGACCTCCTCGAGCCGGACGCGCTGATCCGACACCAAGGTCATGATGCGCTCGGCGACGACCGGGAACGGTTTCATGCCGCGCAGTTCGGCGAGCTTCGCCGACAAGCTGTTGGCCGCGCGCTCCTTCACGTCGGCGGGGGTCTCGTCACCGAACCAGAGCTCCTCGACGAGAGAGTCGGCCACGGTGACCGCCGGCTTCTTCACGGCACCCTTGGCCCCGCTCTTTTTCAGCATCGACGTTAGTACGGACCCGGCCCTGGAAACCTGAAGGGCAGGGGACAAAGTTCGGGACTTCACGGGTCCGGGAGCTATCCTGCGCGTCCCGCCGCCCGCCCGAGGGAGGACTCCCATGCCAGAGCTCTTCGACCATCCCTACGCAGCGCTCCTCGGGCGCGTCGAGAAACCGAGCCGTTACACCGGCTCCGAGCACGGCGTGCGGCGCAAAGACTGGAACGGCGTGCAGGCGCGCATCTGTCTGGCCTTCCCCGACATCTACGACATCGGGATGAGCCACCTCGGCTTCCGCATCCTGTACAAGGTGCTGAACGACGACCCGCGGACGCTCGCCGAGCGGGTGTACGCGCCGTGGGTCGACATGCAGCGCGAGCTGCTCCAGAGCGGCCATCTTCTTTTGTCCCTCGAGAGCGCCCGGCCGCTCGTGGATTTCGACGTGGTCGGGTTCTCGCTGCAATACGAGCTCACCTACACGAACATCCTGCGGATGCTCGACCTCGGCGGCATCCCGCTCCGCGCGAGCTCGCGGAGCGACGCGGATCCGCTGGTGATCGCGGGCGGCCCCGTCGCGACGCACGCGGAACCCATCGCGGCGTTCATCGACGCTTTCGTCATCGGCGACGGCGAAGAGACGGCGACGGAGGTCGCGCTCACCTTCACCGACCGACGGCGCGCGGGCGACTCGCGCCACGAATGCTTGCTCGCGCTGTCGCGGATCCCCGGCGTCTACGTGCCTTCGCTTTACGACACCGCGGTGGAAGCGGACACCGGGTTCACGGTGGTCAAGGGGCCGAAGGCCTCTGGCGTGCCCTTCCCGGTGGAGCGGCGCATCCTGCAGGACCTCGGCAAATTCCCGTTTCCGGACGACGGCCCCGTCGGCGGCCCGGAGGCGATCTTCGATCGAATGAGCATCGAGGTCGCCCGCGGTTGTACGGAGGGCTGCCGCTTCTGCCAGGCGGGCATGATCTACCGCCCGGTGCGCGAGCGCGATCCCGGCGAGGTCGTCGACACGGTGATGCGCGCGCTCGACAAGAGCGGCCAGGACGAAGTGAGCCTCACGGCGCTCTCCACCGCCGACGTCAGCTCCATCTCGCCGCTCATCAAGCGGCTCGCAGAGAAGACCGCCTCGGAGCGCGTCAGCCTGGGCGTCGCGTCGCTCCGCGCTTACGGCCTCGCCGAGGACTTGATCGACGACATCCGCAAGGTGCGCGCCACCGGGCTGACCTTCGCGCCGGAAGCGGGCACCCAGCGCATGCGTGACGTCATCAACAAGAACGTGACGGAGGCGCAGCTGCTCGAGACGGCCGAGCGCGTCTTCAGCCGCGGCATCGACGCGATGAAGCTCTACTTCATCATCGGGCTGCCGACGGAAGAAGACGAGGACGTGAAGGGCATCGTCTCCGTCGGCAAGAACGCGCTCGCGACCGGCAAGCGCGTCAGCAAGGGCCGCCCGAAGGTGACGATCAGCGTGTCGACGCACGTCCCGAAGCCGCACACGCCGTTTCAGTGGTGCGCCATGGACCCGCTCGAGGAAATCGCTCGAAAGCAGCGGATCTTGCGCGACGAGGTCCGCGGGCCGCGCGGCCTGAAGCTCCGGCTCCACGACTCCACGACCAGCGTGCTCGAAGGCGTGCTCGCGCGTGGAGATCGGCCCATCGCCGAGGTCATCGAGCGCGCGTACCTGAACGGCGCGGTGTTCGATTCCTGGGAAGAGCACCTGAAGATGGGCGTGTGGCAAGAAGCCTTGTCACATTTCGGCGTGGACACGAACCGGTACCTCGGCACGATCCCGGTGACGGCGCGCCTGCCGTGGGATCACGTGGACGTCGGGCTCGAGGACGGCTTCCTCGCGCGCGAATACCGAAAAGCGCTCGCGAGCCGGCTGTCGCCTCCCTGCGGCAAGGTGAAGGGGATGTTCGTGCACCACACGAACGTGAAGGACGCCGACGCCGACCAGCGGCGCCTCGTCTGTTACGACTGCGGCGTCGCCTGCGACCTCGGGAAGATGCGCGGCGACCGCGTCGGCTTCCTCCGAAAGATGGGCGCCGAAGAGCCCGGCGTGCGCGCGCGCTTGCCGCTCTTGCGGGATGGCGGCGGGCCTCGGCGCGCGGCGGGGCCGGAAGCGCACCGCCCGCCGCAGGCCGGCGGAGAAGGCGAACGGCTCCGCCTACGTTTTGCGAAGACGGGACCGGCGGCGCTGCTCGGTCATCTGGATCTGATCCGCGAGCTGCCGCGGGTCATCCGCCGCGCCGGCGTCCGCACGCTGTACACGCGCGGCTTCCATCCGAAGCCCGACATGACGTTCAGCCCCGCGCTGTCGCTCGGCGTGGCCACGCTCGGCGAGTACCTCGACGTGCGCGTGTCCGGCGCGCCGGAGGCGGCGGAGTTCGTCGAACGACTCAACCGCGCGGCGTCCAAGGGGCTCTCCTTCTCCGCCGCCGCGCGCCTCGGGCCGCTGGATCCGCGGGTGACGGCGATCATCGACGGAGCGGAATACGTCGTCGCGCTCGCTCGCGCCGCGCTTTCGTCGCTCGGCGGTGAAGGGTGGCTCGCGGCGCGCATCGCGGAGTTCCACGCCGCGGACAGCTTGCGCGTGCGCCGCAACATCGAGGGCGTCGGCAAGATCGTCGAGGTGAAGGCCTTCGTGACGCGCCTCGAGCTCGGCGGCGCGCGCGTGTCCGAGGCGCTCGCGCGCGCCGGCATCGTCGGCAGCGTCGTGCCGCTCGCCGTGAGCACGCGCATTTTACCGACCGGCTCGGCGAAGATCTCCGAGGTCGTCGAAGCGTTGACCGGCGACGCCGCGTTTCCGTTCAAAGCCGTGCGCGCCGCCCTGACGGCGCAAGGACGCTCGCCGATGGACCTAGCGCTCTACCGGCGTGCGCCGTCCGCCGCGGTGCAGCCGGCGACTTGATTCGCCGCGCCGGCGGCGCGCCACGCCGAACGCTCCTACGACAAGCAGAGCGGTCGGATCGACGCCTACGCGCCGCGGAGCGACGAGGGAACAGCTGGACGACTTCGCCGCGGCGCGCGGCGCGATGTCACCGACGCCCGCGTCGTTCGGTGTTCCACCCGTGGCGGCGGCGCCCGCGGTCGACGTCATCGTCCCGCCGCTTCCGCCCACTCCGCCGTTGCCCGACGCCCCACCGCTGCCCGCGGCGCCGCCCACCCCGCCCATACCGCCACACGCCAAGCCGATGATGTCCGTCAGGTACCCGCCCTGACGCGTCCATCGATCGCCACACATCATCTGCATCGAGCTGCCGGCGTTGCACGTCGGATTCGATACGTTGCACTTGCTCATCACTTGCTGGAACGTCTTGCCGCCGTCGGTCGAGACGCCCACCGAGAAGTGTGGGCTGTTGAAATCGTCGGTACCCGCGTAGAGCTTGCCGTCCTGGAAGGCGAGCCCCCACACCTGTCCCGAATTGATCCGAGTGAACGCGCCGGGCATCGCGGCGACGGCGTCGGTGAGGGATGCCTGCAAGATGCCGTCTTGCTGCCCGGCGAGGAGCACGTCCTTGCCGTCCGGCGTGAACGCGAACCCCGGGAGGTCCATCATGGGCGAGAAGGTCTTTTTCCACGTTTGGCCGGCGTCGCTCGACACCCACAGCTCGTCGGGCGTCATGTCGCCGGGGTCGTCGGCGCCGTCCGCGCGCACGAAGAGCGTATCTGGATCGTCGGGAACGACGCCGGCGACGGACAGCGGTGCGTACGCCGTCGGGTCGTAGTCGGTCCTGGCTCCGACGGGCAGTATCGCGAACGTCGCGCCGCCGTCCTTGCTGACGGCGATCTGCCGCGTGCCGGCGTTGGCATCGGCAACGGTGCCGACCTGGGCGATGACGCCGACGGCGTAGACGCGCGTGGGGTCACTGGGGGCGACGGCAACGCCCTGGAGGGACAGGTTCTTCGGGATGGCGCCCGTCGCCTGCTTCCAGGTGTCGCCGCGATCCGTGCTCGTGTACACGTGAGACGTGACGCCGCTCGCGCCGCCGAGCACGCCGAGTGCGACGAAGCTCTCACCGTTCGCATCCATCGGCGCGATGGCGATGGCATACTCTCCATTGAACGGGCTCTTCTGCCTCCAGTCACACTCGTCGTCGGACACCATCAAGAAACTGTCGTCCGCGGCGACGAGGACGCGGCCACCCTGCGCCAGCACGGTCGGGAAGTTCTCGGCGACGGTATCGCGACCCCCGAACACCTGCGAGCAGAGCAAGTGATAATCCGGGCTGCCGAGCGTGCCGTCGAAGAGACCCCAGAACTGCGAGCGAACGACGATGTGCGACGGGTTGCCCGGCTCGAATAAAATCCCGAAGCCACGCGGGAACCCGCCGTCCGCGCGCGCCGTCCCGCTCCACGCAGCGGCGGACACGAACGCCGTCAGTGCCCCGAACCAACGGCAGATCTTGCGAAATCCCCAGCGTTTTCCCATCCGACTCTCCCGCGGCCACACCCGCTGTACAAGGTGAGTGCCCGGCGAGAGTCGCGTTGGGCGGAAGAAATAAAGCTCAGCGCTTCGGCGAAGATCGCCGGCGGCGCGTGACACCCAGGCCGATCGCCGCACCTGCCGCCAATAGGCTGGCCAGAGACGACAGCTGCTTGCGCGGCGCTCCGACGGAACAGCCCGACGACTTCACGCCGACGTGCATCTCTTCGCCGCCGGCACCCGCGTCGCTGGTCACGCCTCCTTGAGGCTGCGTCACGACGCCGGCAGTGCCGCCTTGCGAGACGCCGCCCGCCGACGGCGCGCCACCCGTGCCCATGCTACCGCTCGCGCCCGCCCCGCCGCCGACACCGGCTGCTCCGGCGTTGGCGATCCCCTCCATACACGCCGTATCCAGGTAGTCGGTGACGTAGCCGCCCTGGCGCGTCCACTGCTCGAGGCACACCATCTGCATCGTGCTCGACATGTCGCACGTCGGGAACGAGACCTCGCATTTGTTCATGACCTGCGAGAAGGTATGGCCGCCGTCGGTGGAGACCCCGACCGTGAACGGCGGCTTCATGCTGTAGTCGTCGTTGCCCGCGTAGAGCTTGTCGCCCTGGAACGCGAGGCCCCACACCTGACCCGTGTAGATCTGGGTGAAGGCGTTCGCTTTGCCGGCGACCGCGTCCGCCAGCGCGGCTTGCTTGATGCCCTCGGTCGGTCCCGAAATGAGGACGCTCTTGCCGTCGGGTGTGAACGCGAAACCCGGCAGATCGAGCATCGGCGAGTAAACGGACTTCCACGTCTTGCCGGCGTCGCTCGACACCCAGAGCTCGTCGGGCGCCGTCGCGCCGGCCATGTCGCCGCCGTCCGCGCGCACGAAGAGCGTATCCGGATCGTTCGGCAGGATGCCGTCGACCGTCAGCGGCTTGATCTGCGTCGGGTCGTAGTCCGTCATGATCGTTCCGACGGGCAGGATGTCGAACGTCGCGCCGCCGTCCTTGCTCACGGCGATCTCCCGCGGGCCGCCGTTCGTGGTGACGCCGACGACGTAGACGCGCATGGGGTCGCTCGGCGCGACCGCGACGCCGTTCATCGACAGATTCTTCGGGATGGTGCCCTTCAACTGTGTCCACGTGTCACCGCGATCGCTGCTGGTGTACACGCGGGACGTGACGCCGCTGGCGTCGCCGAGCACGGTGACCGCGATGAAGCTCTTCCCCGTCGTGTCCGTCGGCGCGACCGCCTGCACGGACTCGCCGTTGAAGGCGTCGACCATCTTCCAATTGCAGGTGTCGTCGGAAATGTTCAAACCGCTGAACTGCGCCGCGACGAGAATGCGGCCGCCCTGCGCCACCGCCGTGGAGTAATTGTCCGGATCCAGCGCGCGGCCGCCGTAGGCCTGCGAACAGAGCATCGTCCAGGTCGAGCTGCCGTCCATGCCGTTGAACAGGCCCCAATACTGGGAGCGGATCACGATGTGCGACGGGTTCCCGGGCTCGAAGAGAACGTTGTAGGCGCGCGGAATGCCGCCGTCGGCGCGCGCCGGCGCGCTCCACGAGAGCGCGGCAACGAGCGTTGCCACTGCGGAAGCGCCCCCGAGAATTCTTCGTGATCCTAAAAGCTTATTCATCCAGCTCTCCGAGCGGCCTACACCGAGTTCCCAAGATGAGTGCCCAAGATACGATGGGTTGGGCGGAAAAAAATTCGCCGCTGGGCTCAGCCGGTCCGCGCCGGTGTCACACCTTCAGCTTGCGATACTTGATGCGGTGCGGCTGATCGGCTTCCTGGCCTAGGCGGCGCTTTCGGTCTTCTTCGTAATCGCGATAATTCCCTTCGAACCACACGACCTGGCTATCGCCTTCGAATGCCAGGATGTGCGTCGCGATGCGGTCCAGGAACCAACGATCGTGGCTTACCACGACGGCGCAGCCCGGGAAGGCCAAGAGCGCGCTTTCGATCGAACGCAGCGTGTCGACGTCGAGGTCGTTCGTGGGCTCGTCGAGCAGCAGCAGATTGCCGCCGAGCCTCAACAGTTTTGCGAGGTGCACGCGATTTCGCTCACCGCCGGACAGCGAGCCAACTTTCTTCTGTTGATCGCTCCCCTTGAACCCGAACCAGCCCGAATACGCGCGCGACGAGATCTCGCGCTTTCCGAGGGGGATCTTCTCTTCTCCACCGGAAATTTCTTCCCACGCGCTCTTGTTCGCATCGAGCGCCGCGCGGCTCTGGTCGACGTAGGCGACCTTCACCGTTTCGCCGAGGATGAGCTGGCCGGCGTCCGGCTTCTGCTCGCCGACGATCATCCGGAACAGAGTGGACTTGCCCGCGCCGTTCGGACCGATGACGCCCACGATACCGGCGCGCGGTAGCCGGAAGTTCAGGCCGTCGAACAGCAGCCGGTCCCCGAAGGCTTTCTTCAGGTTCTTCGCCTCGAGCACGTCGTCGCCGAGGCGCGGACCCGGCGGGATGCTGATCTCCGCGGTGTCCACAGGCCCTTGCGACGCTTCGGCCGCGAGCTGTTCGTAGGCGGCGAGGCGCGCCTTGCTCTTCGCCTGTCGCGCGCGCGGCGAGGCGCGCACCCACTCGAGCTCTTGCTTCAGTTTGCGCTGGCGCGCGGACTCTTGCTTCTCTTCGTCGGCGAGCCGCTTCTGCTTCTGATCGAGCCACGACGAGTAGTTCCCCTTGAAGGGGATTCCGCGACCGCGATCGAGCTCGAGGATCCACTCCGCGACGTTGTCGAGGAAGTAACGGTCGTGCGTCACCGCGACGACCGTACCCGGGTATTCGTGCAGAAACCGCTCGAGCCACGCGACGCTCTCGGCGTCGAGGTGGTTCGTGGGCTCGTCGAGCAGCAGCATGTCGGGGCGCGAGAGCAGCACGCGGCACAGCGCGACGCGGCGCGCTTCGCCGCCCGAAAGATGCTTGATGTCCGCTTCCGGCGGCGGGCACCTGAGGGCGTCCATCGCGACGTCGACGGTGTTGTCGAGACTCCAGGCGTCGGCCGCGTCGATCTTGTCCTGCAAGAGCGCCTGACGTTCCAGAAGCTTCGCCATTTCGTCGTCGCTCATCGGTTCGCCGAGCTTCGCCGAGAGCTCTTCGAACTCCGTGAGGAGCGCCCGCGTCTCCCCGACCGCGTCGTCGACGGCTTCTCTCACCGTCTTCCACTGCGAGAGCTCCGGCTCCTGGGCGAAGTAGCCGATGCGCGTGCCCGGGTGCGGCTTTGCTTCGCCGATGAACTCCTTGTCGACGCCGGCCATGATGCGCAGAAGCGACGATTTTCCGGAGCCGTTGACGCCGAGCACGCCGATCTTCGCGCCCGGATAAAAGGCGAGGTGGATGTTCTCGAGGACGCGCTTTTCGGGCGGATGCACTTTCGTGACATCCGTCATCGTGAAAATGAATTCCGGCATTGGGGTTACGAGCTCGTGCGAAGCGGGCGAGATGGGGGAAAAAGGGGCTCCGGGCCAGGGTATAGCGCCCCTTGCTCGCGTGGAAGGTCCCGGTTGCCGCCGGCCCGAGGGGCTCTTACGTTGCTCGGATCGATGAACCGACTCGTCGCCGTGGCGCTTTCGTTCCCGCTCTTGTCGGCTTGCGCGACGGCGCGACCGGCAAAGGCCGGGGCCGCTGGCCAATGCCGAAATGTGCTTTCGGTCATGACCGGTCACGGCGCGCGCGGCGTCGTGCTTCCGAGCAACGTCGCCCGGCGAGATCTGTCCCTGCAGCGAACGGACATCGAGGACTACTGGGTGCCTTCGGAAGACGACGTCGGCGAGCTCGAAGCCGCATTGCGCGACGCGGTCAAGACGCGTCTCGCGGAGGCGAATCGCGAGCCGCCTTCGGCCGATCGCGACGCGGACGTCGATGCATTGACGCAAATACAGGCGCACCTTTCCGAGTACGTGAGGCAATACGCCGGCATCGTCGTGAACGGTAACCGGCGTGTTCTGCTCAACGCATTTCCGGACGACACGTATTGCTACCGCGACCAGCTCATCGTCGTAAAAGACGGCGGGGCGTGGTTCTGGACGATCCAGTACGACGTCAAGCTGCACCAGTTTTTGCACTGGGAGCTCGCCAGCAAAGCGTTCAGCGGCGCGACCGCAGCCGGATCGCCGTTGCAAGGAGCGCCGGCGAAACGCGAACCGCTGCCTGAAATGGTGGGGTTCAAGCAACCAACAAGCGATGTACCCGCGCGGGACATTCAGGCCGTGAGAAGCGCTCGAGGGCCGCGCCGATTCGGCTCATTTGCTGCTGATTGAACGGAGCGGAGGTGGATCCAGGTACATCACCGGGACATGGCCCGGCTCATGTACCGCTGATGTACCGCTTTCGCGAGAGATGCCGCTGTTCGAGCCCATTTCGGCTCGCCTCGCGGGCATTTTCACGTGCCGCGTAACGCCCGATGTCCCGCGCCGGTACCTGGCCATTCGCGCTCTGCGGAGGACTCGGAGCGCACAAAAACTCCGAAGTGTCCGCGGGTGTCATTACGGCGGAGGATTCGGAGCGCACAAAAGCTCCGGAGCGTCCGCGGGGGTCATCACAGTGGCTGAATCAAGAAGATGGCGTTCGCGCGCGCGATCGGCTTTGCGCGGTCTTCCTGCCACGCCTCGGCGGTGACGTTGACGACGCGCCGGCCCTGTCGGGTAATGGACGCTTTCGCGTACGTATCCACGGGGCGACCGGAACGCAGGTAATCGATGGTGATGGTGACGATCTTCGGCAGGACCAGCGCTTCTGTCTCCAGGAACGCCGCGAAGATCGCCGTGGACTCGAGCAGCGCGCCGATGGTGCCGCCGTGCAGCGCCGGGATGGACGGATTGCCGATGAGCGGATCGGCGTACGTCATTTTTCCGAGGCGCTCGCCGGTGCTCGCTTCGAGACTGAACCCGATGAATTCCAGATAAGGGACGGCGCCGACGAGGGCCGCGAGATTGCCGCTCTCCTTCGCAGCGCGGATGATGTCGGCGAGCTCGGTCATCGTCGCGGCCTCTGGCTTTCGGCCGAGCGGCCCGGAGAGACGATGAACGTCCCGTTCGCGACGGCGACGAGATCTCCCTCCGACGCGGGGTGAAACGCTTCACAGCGCACGAACGCGACGTTGCGCGTCAATTTGAAGCACTCGGCGCGCGCATGCACCGGCTCGTCCGGCGTGGCCGGCCGGAGATAATCGATGCGCAAGTCCAGGGTCGCCACCGGAATGGGCTCCTTCAGCTTCACGTAGACCGACAGACCACACGTCGCGTCCATCAGAGCAGTAATCGCGCCGCCGTGCAGAACACGCGTCATGGGATTGCCGACGAGCTTCGCGTCGTAGGGCAGCGCGATGATGACGCGCGCGCCGTCGAGGGCGACGAACTTCATCCCGAGCGCGCGGTTGTGCGGGACGAAACCCACCATGCTGTCGAGCACGGAGGCGAGCGCAGCGGGATCGACGGCTCGCGTTGGGTCGCCGTTTTTCGACCCGCGTTCGGAGGGCGGCGCGCCGGCCATCGGTGGCTCAGGCTTATAGTGAAAGAGGGCGATCGGCGCTAGGCTCGCAAGGTGGTCCGCTCGCTCCGCGCGCTTGCCGTGTTCTTCACGATCCTGGCGTCGTACGGGGCTTTTTATGCGCTCCGCGCGCTGCTCGGCAGAAAGCGCACGGCCAAGCGCCTCGAGCTCGTGCACGAGCGCAACGCCAGGCGCCTCGCAGAGGGGTGCACTCGGCTGCGCGGCGTCTTCATCAAGCTCGGCCAGGTGCTGAGTGTCCTCGGGAGCTTTTTGCCCCGCGCGTACGGCGGTGCGCTCGAGCGTTTGCAGGACCGCGTTCCGCCGCGCCCTTTCCACGAAGTCGAGGGCCGGCTGCGCGAGGCGCTCGGCCCGGACGCCCTCGCCCAATTCGCGAACCTCGAGCGGGAAGCGATCGCCGCGGCTTCGCTCGCCCAGGTGCATCGGGGCACGACGCCGGACGGGCGCCGCGTCGCCGTGAAGGTGCTCTACCCGGGGATCGAAGCGCTGATCCGGCGGGATCTCGCGGTCCTCCGCTTCATCCTGCCGATCGCGCAGCGGCTTCTGCCGATCGCGCGGCTCGACCGCGTGCTCGATCAGCTCTCCGCGATGCTCGCGCGCGAGACGGACTACGCCCAGGAGCGCCGCAACATCGAACGCATCCGCCGCACGCTGGCGAGTCACTCCGCGGTCGTCGTCCCGCACGTCATCGACGAGCTGACCGCGCACAGCGTGCTCACGATGACGTTCGAGGACGGCATCAAGATCACCGATTTCGAAGCCATCGACCGCGCCGGCATCGATCGCGAAGCGATCGCGCGTCTATTGGTGGAGTGTTACTACGCGATGCTCCTCGAGTATCGCGTCTTCCATGCGGATCCGCATCCCGGCAATTTCCTCGTGCGGCCGGGTCCGAAGCTCGTCATCCTCGACTACGGCGCCGTGGAAGAGGTCACGCCCGAGCTCGCGCAGGGCATGGAGCAGGTCGTCCTCGGCGGTATTTCGCGCAACCCCGATCAGGTGCTGAAGGGCCTCGAGCGCATGGGCTTCGTCGCCGAAGGCGGTGACCGCGCGCTGCTCGAGAAGGTCGGCCGCGACTACCTGAAGACGCTCGCGACGGTGCGCGTCGAAGACTTCTCGAATCTGGATCGGGACGCGGTGGAGAAGATGACCGGCTTCTCGCAGGTGCGCGGGCGACTCCGGGAGATCATGCGTCACGTCGAGTATCCGGAGGGCTACTTCTACATCGAGCGCACGCTCGTGCTGCTCTTCGGTCTCGTGGGACAGCTCGCGCCGAAAGCGGGCCTGCCCGGCGTCGCCGCGCCCGTGGCGGCCAAGGCGATGTTGCGCAGCTTCGCGAAAGCCGCGGAGCCCACGGAAGCGATGGACGGCGCGGCCAAGGCACCGGCATGAGCTTCGGGCGCGGCGCGGCACGCGAAGGCGCCGGACGCAGCTTTTTCGTAGTGGTCGCGGCGTTGACGGCGTGCGCGCCCAATCGCGCCGCGGCCCCCGTCGATGGACGCTCGCCCCCTGCGCGCGAAAGCGCCACGTCGGACGGCGCGCCAACGTGCCGCTACGACGTGGCGGTCGCGCACCCGACGGCGCAGCTCGACGTGACGGCGCATTGCACCGGAGCCGTGACGACGCACTTCGCGGGGGACCGGCACCTCACGCCTTTCATCACCGACGTCCGCGACGGCAACGGCGCCGCGCTGGCGCGCGACGGCGCGCGCTTCGTCGTCCCGGCGAGCAACGACGTTCGGATCCGCTACCATGTCGATCTCGACGGCGCGGCGCGCGTGGAAACCGACGTCGACACGGCGTTCGCGCTCGGCGGCTCGCTCGTTGCACCGCTTTCGAGCTACGCGCTCGTCCCCGAACCGCCTCGCCCGGGCGTCGCGATCGTGCACGTGCAGCCGGGACCCTCCGCGGATTTCGTGACCGAGCTCGCGCGAGCGGGCGGCGATTACACCATCGCGTTGTCGGACATTCCCGACGCGACGTACGGCGTCTTCGGTCGCTTCGAGCACGACGTCGTCGCGCTCGCGGGCGTTCACGGGACGTCGAGCGTCGACGTCCTGTCGCTCGACGGAGCGTTCGCCTCGTCGCGGCTCGAACGCAAGGAATGGGTAGCGCGCGCGGCCGCCGCCGTGGGCGCCTTCTACGGCGGATTTCCTGCGGAGCGCGCCGGCGTCGTGCTCGACCCCATCCCCGCGCGCGATCGCGTCGTCTTCGGGAAGGTGCTCTCCGGCGGGGGCAGCACCGTCGCTCTGTTCGTCGGCGCGAACACGCCGCGCGCGTCGCTCGACTCGGACTGGGTGCTCGTGCACGAGTTCTTTCACCTCGGGTTTCCGTCGTTCCGCGGCGAGGGCAAGTGGCTCGACGAGGGGCTCGCCACGTATTTCGAGCCGCTCATCCGGGCGCGCGCCGGGATGCTCACGGAAGAGCAAGGCTGGGCGGAGGTGATCCGCGACATGCCGCTCGGCGTGGAGCTGTGCGAGACGCGGGGCCTCGATCACTTCGACGGCGACATCCGCGCGGTCTACTGGGGCGGCGCCGTCGTCGCGCTCCTCGCCGACGTGGCGGCGCGACGCCGCGAAGAGAACGCGCCGGGGCTCGAGCAGGCGCTCCGAGCGATGCTCGCGCAAGGCTGGAATTCGCGCCACGTCGTCCGATTGCGCGACGCGATCCAGAAGGTCGACGCGGGCCTCGGAGCTCCCATCCTCGAAGGGCTCGCCGCGGCATACTCGGACCACGGGAGCCCCGTCCCGCTGGACTCGGTGCTCGCCGATCTGGGCGTCGAGCGTCACGGCGACGGCGTCCTGCTCCGCGACGACGCAAAGCTCGCTCGAGTCCGGCGGGCGATCATGTACGGGGATGCGGCGTTCGCCACCCGCTGACCGGATGCTCGTCACCTTTCAGCGACGATCCCGTGAGAAATCGGCCGCTACGGCGCGCTGTCCATAACCGCCGTCCTGGGCTACGCTTGGAACAAGGTTTGCTCGCAATGGTTTCCTGAACCATGGTCTGGCAGCTCACATCGAAGCCGCATCGGGTATTCCCACGGAATCCCCTCGCCGCTGTCGTAGTAGACCTGCGGTTTTATCCCATCCTGAAGGTCGCCGCCAAAGTGCCGGAATTTCAGGATCGCGTGAGGAGTATCTTCGCGGACTATCAGGAACAGCCGCAGCAACTCGTTATGGTGCAGCCGTTCGGCGTCCAGGTCGCGCACGAAAAGGTTTTCGCGTTCAAGAAGAGCGACGGCTCGGCGACGCTCAGTCTGAACACGACATCGTTGACTCTGGACTCTCGTCGACACGAGCACCGCGCCGAGCTCATCTCCGAAGCAATGCTCGGCGTCCGCTCGTTGCTCGATGTGTACTCGCCCCTGCAGGCTACAAGGTTCGGTCTACGCTACATCAACTTCGTGGATCGCGAAACGGTGGCGAAGGACCTCGAGCGAGCGGTTTCTTGGAACGATTTGATCACGGCACGATTCCTCTCGATTCCCTCCGACCTCGCTGACTGGGAGGGGACGTCGTACAACATCGAAGTGAGCTCCCGCATGGCGCAGGGCGAGCTAACGCTGCGCTATGGGTTGATGCGAGATCCGCGCGATGGGCGAGACAAGTTC
Organism: Polyangiaceae bacterium; assembly: GCA_035547195.1. Lineage (GTDB taxonomy): Bacteria > Myxococcota_A > Polyangia > Polyangiales > Polyangiaceae > DASZVB01. The sequence goes on along the minus strand of DASZVB010000036.1, from coordinate 100,901 downwards.
CGGTTCGATTCCGATCGATACATCGAATCGCCCTTCGACGTTTTGTCGATAGATCGGTTCTTGGCGCTCTTTGCGGACGATGCCTACTCGGTATTCGTCGATGCAAAAGGGCCTGTGCTCGAAGAATGGATGAACAAAGCCGAGGGAACTACATGAGCAAGGAAAGTGCCTTGTTGTTGCTCCCGGCGCTCGCCGCGCCGTCCGTCGGAGTGCCTTTCGAGACGACCGTCCGCCTCGCCGTGTCGCACACGCGCAACGACGAGACTCGATTGCCTGCTGACGTTCCCCCCGCGACCCTCGGCTCCCCGCCTTCGGGCAAATTGGTCATCCACGTCGACCCTCGAGAAACGCTCGTTCATACTGCGGCACAGTTCGTCGCGGCGGCCGCGCGAGCGCTGCCGCATGACTCGGCAGACGAGCGGCTAGTGGCCGAACGCGTCGAAGTCGTCTTCGGCAACCAAAAAGCAAGACCATTGACGAGAAGATTGCCGCGTTGAGCCGAATTGCATGCACAAGGATCGCTGGCCGCCAGTATACGACGCTGATGAACTCGTAGCCGAAATCCAGGCGCTCACCGGAAGACCCGACTTCGAGTCGCTGTTCTATGAATGGCGGCGGCAAGATTCGACCCGAGACGTTACGGATGTCTGTCAGGGGGACGTCGTCACGTTGAGTAGTGAAGTTCCCGTCATCGCTGACGATGGACAACCGGGCACGATCGCGAACGACAGTGGAACTTGGCTTGTACTGGGAAATACTTGCGACTTCGAACGGGACTTGACGGACTGCCGCTGGACTCAATTGGCGCCAGTCGTCGATCTCGGAGGTCCCGATCTAGAGCCGACGCTTCGGAGTGCATTGCGCCGGTACACGCAATTTCGACGCTTTTACGTGCCACCCTGGTCCAACGCCGTCGAGGCTCGGTGGCACGTCGCCGAACTTCCTCTCACCGTCGCAGTGGACAAGCGCGCATTCCCGAGCGCGATACGGGTTCAGGCTCGGATGAGCTTCCGAGCTTGGATACTGATGAATGCCTGTCTCGTGCGATTTCTCGCGCGCGATGACGGCCGCTACGCGACCTGAGCCTCCGGCGCGCGTGGCGAACCTGTATTCCAATGATATTGAAGGAACGCCGATGCAGTCGAGAACCAGCGAGCGGACGGGCGGCTCCCAATGAAGACAGCCTGTGCGATAAACCGCCCATGAAGCGAATGGAGTTCAAGGGCCGCTGGGTTCTCGTGACCGGCGCGTCGTCGGGGCTCGGCTGGGAGATGACGAAGGTGCTGGCGAAAGAGCACGGCGCGAACGTCATCCCGGTGGCGCGCCGTCTGTCGCGCCTCGAGGAGCTGAAGCGCGACATCGAATCTTCTACGAGCTCGAAGATCCATCCCATCGCCGCGGACCTTTCGCGACTCGAAGACGTGGACCGGCTGTTTCAGGAAGCCACGTCGTTCGCGCCGATCTACGGCGCCATCTTGAACGCGGGCATCTCGCATTTCGGCGATTACCACGAGCTGTCGTGGGAGAGCTTCGAGACGATGCTCGCGACCAACGTGACCAGCGTCGTGCGCCTCACGACGAAGCTCGTCCCCCACCTCGAACAACGCGGAGAGGGCGGCGGCTTGCTGATCGTGTCGAGCATGGCCGGGCTGACGCCCGTGCCGTACCAGACGGCTTACTCCGCGACGAAGGCGTTCCTCGTGAACTTCGGGTGCGGCCTGTATCACGAGACGCGCCCGCGCGGCGTCTCGGTCACGACGTTCGTGCCCGGGGGCATCAAGACGGAAATGACGTCCGGGGAGCGTTTCGAGGCGCTCGGGGGCTGGCTCATGCCGCCGGACCGCTGCGCGCGCGAGGCCGTGGAGTGCTTCGAGCGCCGGCGCTACCTGCACGCACCCGGCATCTTCATGCGGGCGGGGACGTCGCTCATGGGGCTCCTGCCGCGGCAGTTTCTGACCAGTCGCGTGGCCGCAACGTACAAGAAGGCGCTCGACGCGAGCCGGCAGAAGGGGTGACGCGCGCGCTCGCCGCTCAAGGCTCGCGATAGAAACGCGGCACGCGGCGCGACACGTTCGTCAGGACCTCCCACGGGATGGTCCCGGTGTGCGCCGCGATTTCCTCGACGGTGATCTCGTCGGCGCCGAGCGGGCCGCGCTGCGCGCCGAGAGCGACGGCTTCGTCGCGGACGCTGGCTCCCGGAAGATCCGTCACGTCGATCATGGTGAGGTCCATGCTGACGGTGCCGACGATGGGCGCGCGCCGGCCGCGCACCAGGACGTGACCCTTGTTCGAAGCGGCGCGGCTCAGTCCGTCGGCGTAGCCGAGCGGGATCGTCGCGATGCGCGAGGGACGCTTCGCCGTCCAGGTCGCGCCGTAGCCGACGGACTCACCGGCCTCCAGATCCCGAAGCGCCACGATTTCCGTCGTGAGGCTCATCGCCGGACGGAGCTCGTTCGCCATGCCCGGACGTGGCTCGATGCCGAACACCGCGAGGCCCGGGCGGACGGCGTCGAGGTGTGACGCCGCGCACGAGAGAAGCGCCGCGCTGTTCGCGGCGTGGCGAACGACGGGCACGAGGTCCATCTGCGCGAGCGTGCGGGTGAGGTCTTCGAAGACGCCGAGCTGGTGCAGCACGGACTCCGTCTCTCCGGAGTCGGCGCACGCGAAGTGGGTCATCAGGCCTTCGAACTGCACCTCCGGGTGGCGCAGCAACGCGCGCGCCACCCCCGGGAGCTCTCGCGGTGTGGCGCCGAGGCGCGCCATGCCGGTGTCCACTTTCAGGTGAACGCGGACGGGCTCCGAACCGGAGAAGCGCACTTCGTCGGCGAGCGCCTCGATCTGCGACGCGTCGTAGACGACCGGCGTCAGATCGTGGCGCAGCAGATCGCCCCAGGCGCCGCCGTAGTAGCCGCCCATCACCAGGATGGGGAGCTTGATGCCGGCCTCGCGCAGCTCGATGCCCTCTTCCAGCAGCGCGACGCAGATGCCCTTGATGCCCGCGCGCTCCAGCGTCCGCGCGACGGCCTTCGCGCCGTGACCGTAGCCGTCGGCCTTCAGCACCGCCCACACCGGGCTCTTCGTCGCGCGCGATAGGACGCGCAGGTTGTGCCGCAAGCTGGCGAGGTTGATCACGGCTCGCGTCGGACGCACTGCCTCGTTCGGCAGCGCGCGCTTCGGGCGGAGCACGCGGGGAAGCGGGGTCGCCAGCGCTGAAGTGACTTGCCGAACGGGAAACAAACGAGCAGTCATCCTGGGCCTCGACCTTTGCACCGTTACCGTGACTTCGAACGCGACGTCAACTTCGGGGCGCGCGGGTTACGCCGATGTCATTCGAAGCAACGCCGCATGCAGGCGCGGTAGTCCTGCGCGCATCCCGTGCAGTCGGTCTGCTTGTTCTGGCAAAGTCGATTGCAGTCGTCGAGCGTCGTGTCGCACGCCTCCGTACACTTCTGCCCGGGTCGTATGGAAGGCGAAGCGTACTTCGCGGCGTCGCCCGGAGCGGGGGCCGTCTTCGGCGGCGGTTCGTGAGCGCTGGTGGGCGCTGGAGCGGCTATCGGCCCCGCGGGGGCCGCGGGCGACGCGAGCTCCTGGAAGACGCGGCTTTCCGGCGGCGCGGCGCCCCCGATGCCCAGGACGGCCGTATCCCCCGATTCGAGCTGCGAGAGCCGCCGGCGCGCGTATTCGACGCGATCGAGCGTCTGCCCCGCCGAGTACGTCTCCGTCCAATCGCGCCAGCAATGCTCGCGATGCGGAGGGGCGATGCGCGTGTCCATGTCGAGCCGGTAGCAGTGCTCGAACCGGAGCGTGCTCTCGTGCATCGCCTCCAGGCCGGGACCGCATCCGAGCGCGAACGCCGGAATCAAGCCGATCGATGCGACCAGGCGCGGCACCGGTATGAGGGTGCCGCCCGCCGGCCGCGGCGGCAAGGGATTACCGGTTCATTGGAGTGGGGCGAACCGCGCTTCTGATGCTATTTGACCCCGGTGTTCACCGGCCTCGTCGAAACCACGGGAACGCTCGGTCGGCGCATTCCGCTCGGCGCGGGCTTCCGTATCCAGATCCGGACGTCGCTCGGACCACTCGCCCTCGGGGAATCGGTCAGCGTGTCCGGCGCTTGCCTCACGGTCGTCTCGGCCGACGGCGAGGGCTTCGAGGCGGACGTGTCCGTCGAGACCATCGACCGCACCGTCCTCGGCGGCCTCGCCCAGGGCGCGCGCGTGAACCTGGAACGCGCCGTGGCGGCGGGTGACCGCCTGGGTGGCCATTTGGTGACCGGGCACGTCGACGGCATCGCGACGGTCGCGGCGGTGGAGCCCGCGGGCGAGGCGACGCGGGTCGTCTTCGAACCGCCCCCGGAGCTCCTGCGGCTCGTCGCGAGCAAGGGCTCGGTGGCGCTCGACGGCGTTTCACTCACCGTGAACCGAGTCGAGGGGCGGAGGTTCGACGTGATGCTCATTCCCCACACCATGGCCGTCACCACGCTGGGCCAGATTTTCGTCGGACGTAAGCTGAACCTCGAAGTGGATCTGGTCGCGCGCTACGTCGTCCGCTATCTGGAAGCCGCTCTGCCCGAAGATCAGAAGCCCGGGCTCGAAGCAGCGCTTGCGCGAGCGGGCTTCATCCGCTGAAAGACACCGACGGCGATTCATGGCTCTCGACATCGAACCCGAACTGCTCGCGCGCGTTCAGCACGCGATCGATGACATCAAGCACGGCAAGATGGTCATCCTCGTCGACGACGAGGACCGCGAGAACGAGGGAGATCTCACCCTCGCCGCCGACAAGGTGACGCCCGAGGCGATCAACTTCATGGCGAAGCACGGGCGCGGGCTCATCTGCTTGACGCTCTCGGAAGACCAAGTGGAGCGCCTCGAGCTGCCGATGATGCAGCTGCCGAAGTGGCGCGGCGGCCCTCCGCTCGGCACCGCGTTCACGCTGAGCATCGAGGCGCGCGAAGGCGTGACGACCGGCATCAGCGCCGCCGATCGAGCGCGCACCATTCAAGTCGCCATCCAGCCGAACGCGCGCCCCGACGACATCGTCACGCCGGGGCACGTCTTTCCGCTCAAGGCGCGTAAAGGCGGCGTGCTCATGCGCACGGGCCAGACCGAGGGCTCCGTGGATCTCGCGCGGCTCGGCGGCTGCCTGCCCGCCGGCGTGATCTGCGAGATCATGAACGACGACGGCACGATGGCCAGGATGCCGGACCTCGAGATCTTCGCGCGGACGCACGGCCTGCGCATCGTGACCATCGCCGATCTCATCCGTTATCGGCTGCAGACGGAGCGGCTCGTCGAGCGCGTCTCCGAGCGCAGCGTGGTGCTCGATCGCAGCGGCGCGACCTGGCAAGCGATCGTGTTCGCGGCGCCGCTCGAGGACCGCGAAGTGCTGGCTCTGGTGAAGGGCGCGCCGCGACGCGGCGAGCCCGTGCTGTGCCGCATGCACACCGGTTCCATCGTCGGGGATCTGTTCTGCTCGAGCCCGAGCGACGGCGGGCACAACCTGCGCGAGGCCATCGACGCGATCGAGCGCGAAGGCACCGGCGTCATCGTGTATCTGCCGACCACCCGCGACTTGCGAGATCAGCTGGAGACGCACGGCCCGCGCGGTTCGGACAAGCCGCGTGAGCCGGAGAAGGCGACGGCGTCGGCCGCGCTGAACGACGTGCCGCACAAGGCGGCCCTCCGCGAGTTCGGGCTCGGCGCGCAGATCCTGCGGGAGCTCGGGCTCGAGCGGCTCCGTCTCCTCACGAACAACCCACGAAAGATCGCCGGAATCCGCGGCTACGGTCTCGAGATCGTCGAGAGCGTGCCCCTTTCACCGATGAGCGGCGTCGCGGAATGAGCCCGCGAGCAAGCCGACGCATCCACAGCTACCATCGAGCATGAAATGGCAACGAGAAAGAGCGAATCGCTACCGTCCCAGATAGAGGGCGCGCTCGTCGTGCCGAGCGGCGCGGCCTTCGCGATCGTCGCGTCGCGCTTCAACGACTTCATCGTCGGGTCGCTGATCGGCGGCGCGAAGGACGCGCTCGTCCGCCACGGCGCCGACGCGAACCGGATCACGCTGGTGCGCGTGCCGGGCGCGTGGGAGCTGCCGCCGGTGTGCGCGCGGCTCGCGCGCAGCAAGCGCTTCGACGCGGTCATCGCTCTCGGCGCGGTCATCCGCGGCGGCACGCCGCACTTCGACTACGTCGCCGGCGCGGTCTCGAAGGGCGTCTTCGAGGTGGCGATGGAGGGCGCGTGCCCCGTGTCGTTCGGCGTCTTGACGACGGACACCATCGAGCAAGCGGTCGATCGCGCCGGCACGAAGGCCGGAAACAAGGGCTTCGAGGCGGCCGTCGCGGCGATCGAGATGGTCAACTTGACCGCCGAGCTCGGGCGAGCGGGGCTCTGAGGCGTCGTGGGAGCGCGAAGCAGCGGGCGTGAAGCCGCCCTGCAAATGCTCTTCGCGATCGACGCGGCCGGCACCCCTGCGCCCCAAATCATGCGCGACTTCTGGCGCGAGTTCCCCGGCGACGCCGAGGGCCGCGCTTACGCCGACGCCATCGTGCTCGGCGTCGTGGACGACCGCGAAGCCGTGGACGAGCGCATCGCCCGCGCGAGCGAGCACTGGCGTCTTTCGCGGATGACCCGGGTCGATCGCAACGTCCTGCGGCTCGCGACGTGGGAGCTCGTCCATCAACCCGCGACGCCGCGCGCCGTCATCCTGGACGAAGCCGTCGAGCTCGCGAAGCGATTCGGTAGCGAGGACAGCGGCGCGTTCGTGAACGGCGTGCTCGGCCGGGTCGCCGACGATTGCGGGCGGCCCGCGGAGCCGGGCCCCCTCGCGTAGAAACGTGCGTCGTGGAGCTCCGTTATACGACCCCGAACCTGAGGCGCCTCGACCTGCTCGGGAGCGAGGTGCTCGTCGCCGCGCTCGCGTCCGACGAACGGCCGCCACACGGCACCACGGGCCTCGTCGACTGGCGACTCGCGGGTCGCATCTCGCGCCTGCTCTTGCGCGGCTTCGCGACGGGGAGGGCGGGCGAAGTGCTCCTCGTCCCCGGTAAACCGAAGCTGCCCTTCGACAAGGTGCTGCTCTTCGGCATCGGTCCCACCACGGCGTTCGACGAGCAGGCGTACTCGCTGGTGCTCGACCGGATCCTCACGACGCTCGAGGGACTGCGCGCGCGCTCCGCGGTGGTGGAGCTGCCAGGCCGTCACTTCGGCGGCATCGCGCCGGAGCGAGCGGCGGATCTGCTCCTCGAGCGCACGGCGGGGCGCCGCGAGCACGACGTCTGGACGCTCATCGAGCCGGCCGAGGCTCAGCGAGTGATCACGCAGCACATGATTCAAGAGCGCCGCCGCGTGCGCGACGAATAGAGACTACTTCGAGTTGCTCTTCGCCGACGCCGCGGACGGGTGCGGCGCCGCGGGGGGCGAAAGTGGTTTGCCGGAGCCCTTCGTGACGACGATTCCCCCGACGACGATCCGCTCCGGGGGCAGCTTGTCGTATTCGATGCGTAGGCCGTCGTAATACGCGATCTGCACGGTGTCGGCGGGGCCGCCGTTCGTCACTTCTTCCACTTTCTGCGGAGGCCCGATGAGACTCTCGACGCCCTTCGGGATCATCATCAGCGTGAGGCCGTTCGCCATGCGGCCATTGAAGACGCCGTACGTGCGGCCCTCGGGCGGCGCGGGACGATCGAGGCGGTCGATGCGAATTTCCTTCGTCATGCCCTTGTCGTCCAGGAAGAACTCCACCGCACGCCCGATGTACACGCACTCCGTTGCCGTCTTGATCTCGCACGGCATTCCCATGAGCCGCTCGATGGTCTCCGTCGTGGCGCCCAGACGGATGGCCCCGGCGCCTTGGCCGGGTAGGATCTCGAGCGCGGGACCCGAAGGCAGCCGGATGATCTTGTCGATCGGCGGCCTTCCGGACGCCACCAGGGGCGGCCGCGGAACGTTGACGACCGGCACCTCCGTCGCGGAGCCCGCGGCGGGCGCGGCGGTCGCAGAGGCCGCCGCGGGCTTCGGCTCGTCATTGCGCGAACAAGTACAACCGGGCAGCGCGAGCACGATGGCTGAGAACCCGATGCGTCGAAAGAGCGCTTCAGCGTCGACCGTCATTCCTCGGTGAAACCCTCCGCTATGGGCATCCGTCTGCCCGGCCCGAATGCCTTGCCCGTGATGATGAGCCCGGGCGCTGCTTGCCGCCGCTTGTACTCGCTCCTTCGCACCATGTGAAGTACCCGGGAGACCACGGCCGGGTCGAATCCGCGCGCGACGATCTCGTCGCGGCTCCGGTGCTCCTCCACGAAGAGCTCCAGAATGGCGTCGAGGATGGGATACGGCGGGAGCGAATCTTCGTCTTTCTGATTTGGGCGGAGCTCGGCGGACGGCGGCTTGTCGATCGAGCTCTGCGGGATGCGTTCCCCGTCCCGATTCACCCAGCGCGACAGCTCGTAGACCATGGTCTTCGGGACGTCGCTGATGACGGCGAGCCCGCCGACCATGTCGCCGTACAGCGTGCAATAACCGCAGGCGAGCTCGCTCTTGTTGCCCGTGGTGAGCACCATGGCCGAGGTGCGGTTCGAGAGCGCCATCAACGTCGCGCCGCGGATGCGCGCCTGGACGTTTTCCCAAGTGACGTCGAGCGGCCCCGCCACGCCGAGCGCATCGACGTGCGGCCCGAGCGTCTCGTGCGCCGCGCGGAACAGGGGCTCGATGTCGATGACGCGATAGCCGATGCCGAGGTTCTTCGCGAGCACACACGCGTCGGTCAAAGAACCTTCCGAAGAATAGCGCGTGGGCATGGAGACGCCGAGCACGCGACCCGGACCGAGGGCATCGGCGGCGATCGTCGCGGTGAGCGCGGAGTCGATGCCGCCGCTGAGCCCGATGACCACGCGCTCGAAGCCGCACTTGCGCGCGTAGTCGCGCACTCCCATCACCAGAGCACGATACGCCGCTTCGGCGCGCGACGCCGCTTCGGCGCTCAGCTCGCCGGGCGCCTCCAGCTCGGTGACGAAGCACGCCTCTTCGAACATGGGAGCGCGCGCCAGCAACTTGCCGCGCGCGTCCCACACGGCGCTCCGCCCGTCGAAGAGCAGCTCGTCGTTGCCGCCGACCTGATTGACGAGCACCACGCCCACCTGGTGACGACGCGCGAGCTCGCCGAAGAGCTTCGGCCGGAACGCGAGCTTTCCGAGCGTGAACGGGCTCGCCGAGAGGTTCACGAAGACGTCCGTCGTCTCGGGGCGCACGTCGCCGAGCGGGTTGTCGCGATAGCGCGTTCCGATGCCGGGCACCTCCGCCCAGGCGTCCTCGCAAATCGCGATGGTCAATCGGCGACCGCCCACGGTGATCGTGGTCGACGCGCTTCCGGGCTCGAAGTAACGCGCGTCGTCGAAGACGTCGTACGTCGGGAGCAAGCGCTTCTGCGCCGTCGTGAGCACCGCGCCGTCGCGCGCGACGACGCCGGCGTTCGCGGTGAGGCCGCCGCGGCCGTCGCCCAGCACCGTGCCGAACACCAGCGTCAAGCCGCGCGGCGCGTCGCGCACGACGCGCTCCGTTTCGCGGGCGATCTCGCGCAGCAGCGCGGGGCGGTCCAGCAAGTCCCGCGGCGGGTAACCGACGATGGAAAGCTCGGAGCCCACGGCGACTTGCGCGCCGGCGAGAGCGGCCGTCCGGGCATAGTCGAGCAGGCGATCGGCGTTTTGCCGGACCGCACCGATCGTCGGATCGAGCTGGAGGAGTGCGACTTTCATGGGTGGTGCCGATGACTTTGCGGTAAAACGCGGCCCGCCTTGCCGACGACGGTTCCCATCGACCAGCGCCGCTTCTTGTTCGTCACCGGCAAGGGGGGCACCGGGAAGACCACGCTGACCGCGGCGCTCGCGGTGACGCTCGCCGCGCGCGGCAAGCGCGTGCTGATCGCCGTGTCCGAGCCCAAGGAGCGCATTTCGCCGCTCCTCGGCGTGTCGCCGCTCGGCTCCGACGTCGTCGAGATTCTTCCGAACATCTTCGCCGTGAAGATTAACCCGGAAGACGCCATGCGCGAGTACGGCGAGATGATCTTGCACAGCGGGACGGTCTCGAACGCCGTCTTCGGCAACAAGTACGTGCGCGGGTTCTTCGCCGCGGTCCCGGGCCTCCACCAATGGGCGATGCTCGGCAAGGCCTGGTTTCACTCGACGGAGCGCCTGCCGAACGGCCTGCACCGCTTCGACACCGTCCTGTTCGACGCTCCCGCCACCGGTCACGGGCTGGACATGCTACGGGTGCCGAAGATCATCGTCGACGTCGTTCCGCCGGGCATGCTCCGGCGCGACGCCGAGCGCGCCTGGACCATGTTCAAGGATCCGTTGCAGAGCGGCGTCGTCATCGTCACGCTGCCCGAGGACATGCCGGCGAACGAGTCCATCGAGCTCGCGCAGGCCGTCAGCGGCGAGCTCGGCCTGCCGATCGCCAATGTCGTCGTCAACCAGGTCATCGACCTGCTGCTCCACGACACGGAACGCGAAGCCCTCTCGCAACCGCTGTCGCTGACGCCCGGCGATCCGGGCGACGAAGGCATCGCGGCCGCGGAGCGGCGAGCCGTGAGCGAACGGGTCCAGATCGACAGCCTTCGCAAGATCCGGCGCGGCATCCCCGCGCCGCTGGTGACGCTGCCGCGCCTGCTTCGCGATCCCAGCACGCCGGAAGCGATCCGAGAGCTCGCGGACGTGCTCGACGCGCGCCTCCTTCACGTCGTCACGTAGCTATTCGAGCGGCGTCAGGCTCTGACGCGACAGGAACGTCGTGACCTCGAGCACCCGCTCGTCCGGATCGCCGTCGAAGGTGACGCCGACGAGCGAAACGGCGAGGCCGCTCGGCAAGAACGCCTTCGGACGCACCCACGAAACGACGCCGTCGACTTCCATGGTTTCATTTTGCGAGCGCTTCAGTCGGACGTGCACGGCGTCGGCGCGCTTCACCGGCGGCGGTCGATTGGCGACGAGCTGCGGACGCACGACGACGATGACGCCGTTCGGGCGCAGATGATGCGTCGTGCAGCGACCGGCCCGGAGCGGCCGCTGCTCCCCTTGCCCCGTGCGCAGCATGATCTGCACGTCCACCGCGCTGTGCGCGACGAGGTGCCCCGGGTCGGCTGGCATCCGGATCTCGTCGTCTTCCGCCATGGTGCCCCTACGCTGCTCACTTATCATGACATCGTCTCTCGTCGCCGTGAACCGCGGTTTCCGACTCGGCGAGGCTCGGTCCGCGCCGTAGCGCTCTCCAGCGCTTGCGCCGACCGCCCGATGAGCGGCAACATCGAGGTACAGCTCAATCCAGATTGAGCCGATTCAGGAAGTCCGTGGCGGTGACCAGATCTCGGGGACCGGGCATACGCGGCGCGCTCTCGCGCCTCACCGCAGGCGCGGCCGTCTGTCTGCTCGCGTGCAGCTCCGGCGTGGACGGGTATCACATCGAATACGACAGCTCCTTGGGCAGCGGAGCCGCTCCCGGCGGAGGCGGATCAGCCGGCGACGGTGGTAACGGCGGCGTCGCTCACAATTCGATCAAAGACGCCGGCGCGGGAACGAACGCGGGCGGCGACCCATCGAGCGGCGGCGACTCGATGGGTGGATCGGCGGCGACGACGAGCGGTGGCGATACCGGCGAGGGCGGCAGTGGCGGGACGAGCGACGGCGGAACGACGGCAAACGGCGGCACGACCGCGAACGGCGGCACCACAGCGAGCGGGGGAACGACCGCGAACGGCGGTGCGAGCAGTGGGGGCGCGAGCGGCAGCGGCGGCAAGAACACGGGCGGGACGATCACGGGCGGAACCACGAGCTCCGGCGGTACGACCGGGAGCGGCGGTACGACCAGCTCCGGGGGAACCACCGGCTCCGGCGGTAAGAGCAGCGGCGGAACCACGAGCACAGGCGGAACCACCGGTTCCGGTGGGACCACGAGCACGGGCGGAACCACTGGCTCCGGCGGAACGACGAGCACGGGAACGCCGCTTCACGTCATCACGTTGAACAAGACGCTCTCGGGCATCACGGCAGCGGCGTGGGCCGGCTCGAGTTTCTACATGCTCCAACCCGGAAGTACGAACCAGTTTTGGCAAGTCGATCCCGAAGGAGCAACCGTCACCGGGCCGTACTCGCTGCCGACGGACTCTTCGATGACCGCCATCGGCGCATCTACCAACTATGTCTACGTCGCGAGCAAGACGAAGGTGTACCGAGTGCCGATCACTGGCTCCACGACGGGAACCAGCGCCGCGCTGAGCCCGCAAGCCGTTCTGGCCGTCGGAGCATTCGCGGGCGGCTACTTCTTGGTCGGCGACGCCGCAAACGGCGGCACTTTCACCGCTCAGGCCATGAGCGAAGCGACCGGTACGATGGACGCACAGGCCAAGAACCTCGGCGTCATCTATCAGGTTGCGAGCGACGGTTCGCATTTCGCCGTCTCGACCCTTGGCTCACTCAACACGCTCCGCATGCACGTGGTCGACCCCGGCACGTTCTCGCCGAACGGGAGTCCGTGCGCCGGCTACGGATACTCACAGCGCGGCGACTCCATCAGCGTTTTCGGAACCAACGTCGCATGGGTGTTCGAAACCGGAATGAGTCAGCAACTCAACATCGGCACCATTTCCGGAGGCACGTGTTCGAACACTCTGACGTCGAATGGTTTCGGAAGTATGAGCGGTCCCAATGCCGTCGGCCTGATCAACGCGACTGACGCACTCGTAGTCAGCGGATACAATATTACGAGCACGTTCTCCATCATCAGCCTCGGCAGCGGCACGCCGCAGACGCTCGCGACGAACGCCGGATTCCCCAAGTCGATCATCGTCGGCGGCGGGCACTACGCGGCGGTCGTGACGTCGAGCGGCGCGCCGGTCGTGCTCGGGTTTTAGATCGCCGATCAACCGCCCGCCCACGCCGCCCGCGAGGTCGTCGACCGCGTTGCCTCCCTCCCGCGCGCCGAAGGCGAAGCCTGCGGGCTGTCCATCGATCCGCTCGCCGGCTACGTGCAGACCGCCTCGGCCGACGAGCACCGGGAATGCAGCGGAGAATGCGTCCACTCCCGCTGCCGGCCGCCGCGAGTCGCGACCGCGCGGCGTTGAGCTCGGTTTCTCTCTTTGCCGGCGCCCGCGCGACGTGCTCGATTCCCGGACGTGAAGGATCGAGAGCTCGTGGACATCGCGCTCCGTGTCGCACGCGAGGCGGCGCAGGTACTGCTCGGGGGTTATCGCACGCGACCCGCATCCAAAGAGAAGGCGCGCCGCGACCTGGTCACCGAGTTCGACACCCGAAGCGAAGATTTGATCCGCGAACGGCTTCATCGCGAGACTCCCGGCATCGCGGTGGTGGGTGAAGAGGGCGGCGGCGTCCCGAGCGGCGTGACCTGGTACTGCGATCCGCTCGACGGCACGATGAACTTCGTGCACGGACACCCGGTGTTCTGCGTGAGCATCGGCGCGATGGACGAGCACGGGCCGTCGTGCGGCGCGGTCGTGGCCCCGGCGATGGGACTCGAATGGTGGGGAGGCCGCGGCGTCGGCGCGTTCCGCAACGGCGCACCCTGCCGCGTGAGCGACACGCCGCGCCTCGCGGAGAGCCTGCTCGCGACGGGCTTCCCGGCGGATAGATCGCGCGCCCCCGAGAGCAATCTGCCGACGTTCAACGAGGTGATGCAGCACGTGCACGGAGTCCGGCGCTGCGGCTCGGCGGCGATGGATTGCTGCTTCGTCGCCGACGGCACGTACGACGGTTACTGGGAGCGAGCGCTCCACGCTTGGGACATCGCCGCGGGATGCGCGATCGCGCTCGCCGCGGGAGCGCGCTTAACGGCGCTCGACGGCCGCCCGCCGGTGATCGAGCGCGGGCACATCGTCCTGACGAACGGCCGCATTCACGACGAGCTCGTTCGCCTCGTTTCGTCGTAGCGTTCGTAGCGTCATTCGCCGCGGACGGGACGTCCCACGCCGCGATACACGAGGCCGGCCTCGACGATGTCTTCCGGCACCATGGCGTTGCGGCCGTCGAAGACGTGCTTGCCGCGCATCAGCTTCTTGATGCGCTCGGCGTCGGGAGAGCGAAACTCGCTCCACTCCGTGGCGATGACCAGCGCGTCGGCGCCCTTGCAAGCCTCGTACGGGTCGTGGAAGAGCTCCACTTTGTCCGCGATGTTCGCGCGCGACAGGGCGCTGCTCGCGGTTTCCAGAGCCTGCGGATCCATCGCTCGCACCCGCGCGCCCTTGGCCACGGCGCGCTCGATCAGGCGCAGCGCCGGCGCTTCGCGCACGTCGTCGGTGCGCGGCTTGAACGCGAGACCCCAGACGGCGATCACCTTGCCTTCCAGGTTGCCGAGCGCGGACGTGAGGTGCGCCACGAGATCCGACACCGGCGCCTCGTTCGCGACGGTCGCCGCGCGCGACAGCTCGAGTCGAATGCCGTGCTCTTCGCCGGTGCGCACGAGCGCCCGCAGATCTTTCGGGAAGCAGCTGCCGCCGAAGCCGAGACCCGGGTAGAGGAAGTGATAGCCGATGCGATGATCCGCCCCGAGGGCCACGCGCACGTCTTCCACGTCGCCGCCAGCGACGTCGCACAGGCGCGCGATCTCGTTCATGAACGAGATGCGCGTCGCGAGCAGCGCGTTCGCCGCGTACTTCACGATCTCGGCGCTCTTCGGGGTCATGCGCAAGAGGCGGTTGCGCTGCCGATTGAACGGCGCGTAGAGCCGCGACAGGAGCTCGAAGGCGTGATCGTCGTCGGTGCCGACGACGATGCGATCCGGCTTCAAGAAGTCGTTGATCGCGTCGCCCTCTTTCAGAAACTCGGGATTGCTGACGACGGAGATGCGATGTTTCGCTTCTTTTTCGACGAGATCCGTCACCTTGCGATTGGTGCCGACGGGCACGGTGCTCTTCAAGACGAGCGCGAGATCGCCCTTTGCCTTCTGGGCGACCTCCCGCGCGACGGCGAGGACGTGCGACAGATCCGCCGATCCGTCTTCGGACGGCGGCGTGCCGACCGCGACGAACACGATGCGGCGCCCCTCGATGGCCGACCCGAGATCCGAGGTGAAGCGGAGCCGCGCCGGGAAGTTTCGCTGCAACATCCCTTCGAGGCCGGGCTCGAAGAAGGGGACGTGGCCGGACTCCAGCCGCTTGATCTTTTCCTTGTCGACGTCGACGCAGACGACGTCGCTGCCCGCGTCCGCGAAGCACGCGCCGGCGACGAGCCCGACGTACCCAGTTCCAACGATGGCGATCTTCACGGAAGCTCTCCGAGTCTCATGATTTGTCGTCGTCGAGTTGATGCAAGATCAGCGACGCGCGTTCGGAAGTGATGCCGAACCAATCTCGAATCTGCTCGACGAGGGCGCGTTCCTCGTCCGCCACCTCGTCGTCGGCGAGCGCGACCGCCGCGGCCAGCGCGAAGGCGCCCTCGGCCGCCGCGGGAACTCCGGAGAGCAGCGCCCCCAACGAGCGAAGCCGCGCCTCACGGCCCTCGCTCGTGAGGGAGCGGTCGTATTGCTCGAGCATGACCTGGATGGTGCCCTCGTGCAGCACGTCGCCGGCGAGGCCCCGGATCGCGCCGCGCAGAGCGTCCCGCTCCGACGCGGTGATCTTCCCATCGGCGGCCATCATCAGGAACAACGTCTCCGCCATGGGATCGACCCGGCCGAGCGCGGCGCGCTCGTCGTCGGACAAGAGCCCCGCGCGAGCCAGGGTCTCGTAAGCGGGCGACATGACCGAGCTCTCACGACGTCCGCTCTCCAATAGCGCATCCCTGAGCCGTCGGATCGTCGCGGTCTCGATCTTCATGCGAAAACGCTACACGCTCGCCTCGCACCGATCCAGTACGCTGCTCTCGGGTGCGGCCGGGGGCCACCACGTTCGCGCGCATAGACGCGCGGAAAGTCAGCCTTCTACCTGAATTTGGCCGCTGCCGACGGCCACACACTGACCGCCGATGCGCACGGATTTGATCTCGTCGCCCGCGCGCTCGATCGTCACGTGGATGAAGCTCGGCCTGCCGATCTCGATCCCCTGCTCGCAGACGAACGTCACCCGCGGCTCCTGGTCGAGGATACCCCACCGCGCGAAATAGCTGACGAGCGGGCCGGCCGCCGTGGCGGTCGCGGGATCTTCGTGGACGCCGAGACCCGGCGCGAACATCCGGCAATGCGCGGACGAACCTTCGTAACGGCACTGCAGCGTGAACGCGAAGACGTGCGGGTGCGGCGAGCGCCGCAGCACGCGCTCCCAGATGTCGAGGCGGAACCGGATGCGCTGCATCGTCTCCAGATCGAGCACCGGCACGAGCAAATACGGCACGCCGCAGGAGACACTCTGCAGCGGCATGCCGGAAGGCAGCGCCGCGGGCTCGAGCCCGAGCATCGCGGCGATCGCGTCGCGCTCGGCGTAGATGGGGCCGAACGTCGGCAGCTGTTGCTGCATCGTGAGCATCGGCGCTTCCATGGTGACGGAGATCGGACCCGTCTGCTCTTCGAACACCACGCGCTGGCGAGCCGCGTCCTGCCGCAGCCGCTCTTCGAGAGCGAGCGCGTACGCGGTGCCGATCGTCGGTAAGCCGCCCGCGGGCAGCTCCGCCAGCGGCGTGAAGATGCGCACCCAGTAGTGGTGCGAGCGATCCCGCGGCGGCAAGACGAACGTCGTCTCCGACAGATTCAGCTCGCGCGCGATGCTCTGCATCATGGCGTCGCTGATGCCTCGCGCATCCGTGAAGACGGCGAGAGGATTTCCCCCGAACGGGACGTTCGTGAAAACGTCGAGCAGCCGGTAGGTGAATGTCTTCATGAGAGTGCGGGGAGAGCGGGCTTCCGCGCCCGAAGGCACTATGGCGCTCGTCATGCCACCGCGCCTTCGGTGCGTCTATCTTTCACCGGCGCGTGGCCTTCGCGGCGCGGGTTTGTAAGGCCGGCTCCGAAGGCTTGCGCAAGGCTTGCGCGGACCGGGCATGTCTGCCAAGTGAAGGTCGCAAGGCGCTTCATGAAGAAGGTGTTCATCGACGGGCAAGACGGGACGACCGGGCTCTCGATCCGCGAGCGGCTCGCGACTCGACGTGACGTGGAGCTCCTCGAGCTCGCGCCCGAGCTGCGCAAGGACGCCGGGGCGAAACGCGACGCCTTCGCGGCCGCGGATCTCGTCGTGCTCTGCCTGCCGGACGCCGCCGCGAAGGAGTCCGCGCAGATCGCGAAGCAAGCCGGCGCGCGCGTGATCGACGCGAGCACCGCGCACCGGGTGGATCCGGAGTGGGTCTACGGCCTGCCGGAGCTCGCGCCCGGGCAGCGCGACGCCATTCGCGCCGCGCGCTGGGTGTCCAATCCCGGCTGTTACCCGACGGGTTTCGTGCTCGCCGTTCGCCCGCTGGTCGACGCCGGCGTCGTTTCGCGCGAGCAACCGCTCACCGTTCACGCGACGAGCGGCTACAGCGGCGGCGGGAAGAAGCTCATCGCGGCGTACGCCGAGCGCGGCGAGACGCCGGAGTTCGGCTATCGCGCATACGGGCTGCCGCTCGCCCACAAGCACGTCCCGGAAATGCGCGCGTTCGCGAGGCTCGAGCGCGCGCCGCTCTTCGCGCCGAGCGTGGGCCACTACTACAAGGGAATGCTCGTGTTCGTGCCGCTCCACACGAGCACGCTCGCGAAGCGCGTCGTGCCGGAAGAGGTGCACCGGATCCTCTCCGAGCGCTACGCGGGCGAGCGCTTCGTGCGCGTGATGCCGCTCGGCGGCGGCGACGCGGTCGACGAAGCCGGGTACTTGTCTCCGACCGGGTGCAACGACACGAACCGAGTCGAGCTCTTCGTGTTCGGCAGAGAAGACCAGCTCCTGCTCGCGGCGCGCCTCGACAACCTCGGCAAAGGCGCGTCGGGCGCGGCGATCCAGAACCTGAACCTGATGCTCGGCTTCGACGAGTCATCGGCGCTCTGAAAGCCGATGTATCTGCGCTGATCCTGCGGTTCGCGACGACGCGCAACGGACTACAACGCGACCGGCAGCGACAACGGAGCAGTTCTTTAGAATCACGTAGCCGTGCTTCGTCGTAGCTCCGCGGCGCCGTCTTTGTCGATGTAGACGTAGGGGCGGCCGGTTCCGCGAGGGAAGGCGAAGGAGCCGGTGTTCAGGTAGCCGTCGTCGACGACGACGTGGTGGGTGTGCCCGAAGACGACCAAGCGCGCGCCGGTCGTCTCGCGGACCCGCGCCGCGCCGATTTGCAGCCGCTTCGGCGGCAACGCGCCGTAGCGATCGTGCCCGCGCATCGTGGAGCCGGCGAGGTAGGCGAAGCTCGCGAGCGCCGTGATCGCCGCCGTGGGTTTCCGCGGGATCGCGGCGAGGCTGCCGGCGAGGATGAGCGACGCGAACACGCGATCGAAGTAAAGACGCAGGAAGAGATCTCGCCGGCTGAGATGCGTCGGGCGCGGCATCTGCGTCAGCAGATCCGACAAGGTCGCGCCGGAGAGCCCGCTCTCCGCCGCGAACTCGTCGAGGCGCGACGCGCCGAGCTGGCGCTCCTGGCCCTCCCGCGGAGCGAGCGCCGGACCGCCCTTCATGCACAGCGATATGGCCGTCTTGAAGTAGCTGGCGATCATCCCCGGCGCGCGGAGCCCGTACAGACGGAAGGCCCGCGCCAGCGAGCGCGCCGGCGTCGCGTCCTGCGCGTGCGAGAAATGCTCGGCTCCGGTCGCCACGACGAACCGCCGCGTGAGAGCAATGCCGAGCGGCTCCGTTTGTTCGCTCCACTCCGCGAGCGGATGAATGGGCGCGTTGTCCGGATCGTAGACGTGGCCGTGCTCGAGGTGCACGTCGCCACGACGGACGAACCACGGGCACAGCGCGATGGGAGCGCCGTCGGTGACGTCGAGGCGCGCGCGCAGGATGGCGCCCATGTCATCGCCGGCGAGCGCGGCGTCGTGGTTGCCGGCGAGCACCGTGACGGGATGGCCCGCCGCGAGCCGCCGGCGAAGGGACGCCACGAACTCCGGTGACTGATCGAGCAAGGTGGACAGCAGCCGCCCCTGGTCCTCGTGGCGCGGCGCGTGCGAGAGATCGAACGCGTCACCGCCGAAGACGACCTCCGCCTCGGGATGCGCGTCGATGAGCCGCGCCAGATCCGCGCCGAGGTGCGACCGAGTGTCGGTGCCCAGATGCGTGTCGCTGACGACGAGAAGCGGACGAGCTAGAGACGCCACGATTCGCGGTTCGCGAAGATAGATCCGATGCGCGCCGCGGACCACCGCGCTTCGCGCGTCACGCTCGCCGCGCGCCGCGAGGCCACGTCATCAATGACACAGCATCGACTCTTGGCCCGCGAGCGCGCACACGCACAGTAGACCGGTGAGCTTGTCGCAGCATGCCGTCGAGCCCGGCAGACAGGGCAAGCAAGGCAAGTTATTGCACGTCGCGGATCCGCCGCCCGTGCCGGCCGCTCCGCCCGACCCCGCCGATCCACCGGCTCCCGCTCCAGACGCGCACTGATTGCCGTCTTTGTGAAAACCGGAGAGACAGTCGAAGTCGCACGCACCCGTGCTGTCGCAGACGAAGAAGCCGTTCGTGGGCTCGGTGCCCGGACAAGCCGTACACGAAGGCGACGAGCAACCGTTCGCCGGCGTCTGGCCGACGCAGATACCGCCGCACAGCTTCTGCGTCCCCGCGCACGAACCACCCGCGCCGCCGCCCGACTCGGCGCCGGCGGTGTTTGCGGTGCCGCCGTTCGACGCGCCGCCGGCGCCGGATGCGCTCCCCGCCGCGCTGCCATTTCCCGCTCCGGCAACGGCGCTGCCACCGCCGCTCTCGGCGCCGCCCGAAGACGTTTCGCCCGCTTGCTCACCGCCGCCGGTAGACGGCGAACCGCCGCTGTTCATTGCCGGCGAGCCGCCGTTCGACGCCACCGGCGAGCCGCCGCTCGAAGGCTCGGGTGACCCGCCGCTTGCCATGCCGCCCTCCGCGCCCGCGCCGCCGTGACCCGTCCCGGCGCTGCCCGCGACGCTCACACCGGCGTCCGCGCCGCCCGCGCCGAGCGGGAGCGCCGCCGCGACGGCGCGCGGGTCGATCTCTTGTCCGTTGGCGCAAGCCAAGAACAAAGCCGCTGCGCTCGCGACGGTGCCCACGCGAGAAACAGACATGTCCAAGGTTAGGCCGCGCGGTCGGGGCACGCAAGATCAGCAAGAAATCCGCTTCGTCACGCGACGATTACGCAGACGACACCGACGGCGGACGGCCGCCGTCGATCGCCGCGTCAAACATGACAAATAGTTGTCAAACGGCCCGCCTACATTGGCTTCGTCGCCGCGGAACGACTCGAGCGGCGACCAGGAGAACCGACCATGCGCCTTCATCACCCCCCGATGTCCTCCAACTCCCGACGCGCCGTCATGACCCCCGTCCATCTGAAGACGAAGCTCGAGAAAATGATCGCGGACGCGAAGAGCCGCGTCTCGTTCTCCGTGACCCGATGGGGGTGAGCGCGCTTACGGCAGCTCGACGGCGCTCGCGGCGCGCAGGATCGCGTCCGGGGCGTCGAGCGGCGGCGCGCCCATCATGGCGAGGGCGTCGGCGACGTAGGGCGTCTCCCGCATTCCGACCAGCACGGTGGTCACGCCGGGCACGCTGCGAACGACGGACAGCGCCTTCTGCGACAGCGGCGCCGCGCGGCGTTCGGCGGGCAAAAGGGGATCGATGGCGCGAGCGATGGCCAGCGTCCGGCGCCGCGACCGGTCCGCGGCGCGCTTGCGCATCGCGAGCAGGAGCAGATCGATCTGCTCGACGTAACGCTCGCGCCACGCTTGCCAGCGCGCCGCGAGCGGTCCGGTGATGCCGCGATCCAGCGCCGCGACCGTCTGCATGATGCGCGGGGCGACGGCTTGCGATTCGAGGTCGCGCCACTGCTCCAGGCCGTCGAGCTCCGCGCCGACGGCCGCGAGTTGTTCGCCCCAGCGGAAGATGTCCCCCGGTTTCGGCGCGTTCTGCTCGGCGAACTTGAGCCCGGCGGCGATGGTCTGCGAAAACTCCCGTTCCAGATCCTTCACGACCTGGAGCTGATCGCTGAACGACGGGGCATCCGCGTACTCCGGCGGATCCGAAAGACGAACCAAGCGATTGCCGAGAATCGCGTTCAGCGGCCGGTTGACGAGCACGGCGAGGCCGTTGGCCTCCGCCGCCTGCACGGCCGTCGCCGATCCACCGGCTCCGGTGTCGTGCTCCAGCGCCGGCCCCGCCTCGAGCAGGTTCATCGGCAGCTCTACGACCTTGAAATGGTGCTGCTCGCCGCCGGCGTCGCGCGCCGCCTTCACGAATCGCTCCACGTCCGTGGCTTCGGCGTCGCCGCGCGGCGCGCCGAGCGTATTGCTGGAGACGCCGTAGAACGAAAGCCTGCCGCGCTTCACCTCTTCCTCGAAGTGCCGGAACGCTCGCGTGACCCGCTCGTAGAAATCGTCGCGCGCCTTCTCCAGGGGGACGCCCTTCTGCGCCGCGTCCGCGAGGAAATACTCCGGGTTGTGGAGCAAGCAGACGTCGAGCGTCTCGAGACCGAGTCGCTCGAGGGATCGCTCGAGCTGATCGGCGAGCCACTCCGGGTGGATGCAGTGCCAGAGTCCCTCGCCGAGCTTCACCATTTCCGGGAATGGCGAGCCCGCCTGCTCGCGCGCCTCGGCGAGGCCGAGGTTCTCCCCCTGCGCGTAGCCGATCTTCGAGACGACGATGACCGCGGAGCGCGCGACGTTGCCTTCGCGATCCAGATCCGCGATCACGCGGCCCACGAGCTGCTCCGAGTGTCCGTCGCCGTAGTTCGTCGAGGTGTCGACGAGGTTCACGCCGCGGCCGACGGCGCGCGCGAGCGCGTCGCCGTGCTCGCGGATGCGGTCGTCCACGCGATACGTGCCGAACCCGAGGCGGCTCGTGACGAGGCCGGTCGTGCCGAACGGGCCGTACGCCGCTTCGCCGCGCACCGGCGAGAGACGCTCCGCGTACGCCTTCGTGGCCTCCGCGGTGGCCCTTCCGGAGAGCCGCTTGGCGAGGATGCCGCGGCTACGGCCCGCGTGCAGCTCGGCCGCGGCGGCGTCCAGCGCTCGTGCGACGTCCTCCGGTTTCGTCACCGGCGCCTGACACGCGAAGTCGCGGCACACGTAGAGAGCCGGCTGCCCCGCCACGAGCGTCTTGCCCGCGAGCAGCGGCAGGTCGCTCGAGAGCGGGGCGGAGCCCGCCGGAACGCCGTGCGCGATCGCGCGATTCGGCAGGTACCGTCGCGCGACCGCGGCCTCGAGCGCGATTCGCCCGGGGCTCGCCGGCTCGCCGACGTACGCGAGCTCCACGGGTCCTTCGAGCAAGAGATCGACGACCGAGAGCGTCGTCGCGAACGGGCGCGGCGACTGGTCGATGGCGCGGCCGTAGGCGCGAATCGCGGCGAGCGCGCGCGCCTTCAGGTCGTCGCGACCGAGGTGCAGAGCGAGGCGCGACAAAAGGCGCGCGGCGACGGCGTTCGCGCTCGGCAGCGCGCCGTCGTGGCCTTCCCGCGGGCGCGCGATGAGCGCTTCGTGGCGGTTCGCGGTCTGATAGAACGCGCCGCCGTCGGCGCCGCCGAAATCCGCAATCATCCGCTCGGCGAGGCGTACCGCTTCGACCAGGAACGATTCGGCGCCGCCGGCTTCGTAGAGATCCACGAGGCCGTCCGCGAGAAACGCGTAGTCTTCCAGGTACGCATCCAGGTGCGCCTTGCCGGCGCGAGCGGTCCGGTACAAACCGCCGTCCGACCGAGCGAGGCTCGAAAGGACGAACCGCGCGGCGCGTTCCGCCGAGGTCAAATAGCGCCGGTCGCCGAGCACGCGAGCGCCTTCGGCCATCGCGCCGATCATCAGGCCGTTCCACGACGTGAGAATCTTGTCGTCCGTGAGCGGCGGGACGCGCCGCAGGCGCGCCGCGTACAGCTTTTGCCGCGAATCGGCGAGCGAGCGCGCGAGCTCGTCCTCGCCGACGCCGAGCTCCTCTGCGACTTCCTTCATGGATCGCGGCGTGTGCAAGATGCTGACGCCTTCGAAGTTCCCCTCCGGCGTCACGTCGTAGTAGCGGCAGAAATAATCGCCCGCCGGCTGGCCGACGACTTCTTCGACCTGATCCGGCGCCCAGGTGAAGAACTTGCCTTCGACGCCTTCGCTGTCGGCGTCGGTCGCGGAGTAATAGCCGCCCTCGGCGTCTTGCATCTCGCGGGCGACGTAGTCGAGCGTCTCCGCGGCGACGCGCCGGTATTCGTCGTTCTTCGTGACCTGATACGCTTCCAGGTACACGCGCGCGAGCTGCGCGTTGTCGTACAGCATCTTCTCGAAGTGGGGCACGAGCCACTCCTCGTCGACCGAGTACCGGGCGAAGCCGCCGGCGAGCTGATCGTAGATGCCGCCGTTCTTCATGTGGTCGAGCGTCGTGGTGACGATGGTGAGCAGCGTCGGTTCCACGGTCCGGCGATGCAGCCGCAGGAGCAGCGAGAGCGAAGCCGACGGCGGAAACTTCGGCGCGGCGCCGAAGCCGCCGTGCTCGGGATCGAACGCCTCCGCGAGCTCGCTGCCCGCGGCGAAGATGGCCTGTTCGCCGACCGACGCCTCGCGCAGCGTCTCGCCGCGGCCGCGCACGTGTTCCGTCAGCTCGGCCGCTTGCTGCGTGAGCCGGGTACGATCCGAAGTCCACAGCTCGGCGATGCGCTCGAGCAGCGTCTTGAAACCGGGGCGGCCGTGTCGATCGTCCGGAGGAAAATACGTGCCGGCGTAGAACGGCTGTTGCTTCGGCGTGAGGAACACCGTCATCGGCCAGCCGCCGTGGCCGGTCATCGCCACCGTCGCGCTCATGTAGATGTCGTCGATGTCCGGGCGCTCTTCGCGATCCACCTTGATGCAGACGTAGTGCGCGTTCATCACCTGCGCGACTTCCTCGTTCTCGAACGACTCGCGCTCCATGACGTGACACCAGTGGCAAGCCGCGTAGCCGATGCTGAGCAAGATCGGCTTGTCCTCGCGCTTCGCGCGCTCGAGCGCCTCCGGTCCCCACGGATACCAGTCCACGGGGTTCTTCGCATGCTGGAGCAGATACGGGCTCGTTTCGTGCGCGAGCCGATTCGTATGCTGGTGCGACGCGGGTGGCATGATCCGAGCCGTAAAGCGGATCTTGCCGTGCCGCAACGCTTCGCCAAGCTACGTCGGAAAGACTTTGGAGAGCGGTCTCGCTCTGTCCCCGCCGGGCTCGTGCCGGGAAGCGATATCGCGCAGCCGGTTCACGAGCTCCCGGCGGCCGGCGCCGGAGGCCTTCGCCGGCAGGGTCGCGCGGGCGCAATAGAACGTTCGGCAGCCGAGCGGCCGGCTTTCGTACACGGAACACCGGCCCGAAACGTCGAGGAAGGCGCAGACCCGCTCGCCCTTCACCGCCGCCGGACGGGGTGCGCCGCCGGCGTTCGCGGCGAGCGGCAGCGCCCGGCGTTTCGCGGACAGAGGACCTCCCCGGCGCGCGACCGCTCGCCGGAGCGCGGCGACCTCGATGGAGGTCACGTAGGGCTCGCGCCCCGTCACGCCGAAGCGACAGCACTCCGTCGACGAAGGACAGCTCGCGCCGTCCAGCTCTGCATCCGCTTGCCGGTACAGAGCCGCGAGCTCCTCGAGCAGCGCCCCTTCGGCGGCGCTCGGCGCGCTTCGGGTCATCGCTTCGCCTTCGTGTCCCGTTGCTTCACGAGCGCGACGAGGTGCTCGCGGCGCGGGCGCTCGACGAAGGCGTCGCGGCTGGGCTCGTGGAAGTGCGGGCGCTTCTGCGACGCGATCGCGGCCACGGCGAGGCCCGCGCGCGGCGCGAGGTACTCGAGGACGTCGTCCGCGTAGAGCGGCCTTCGCTGGACGACCGAATCGGCCATGACGAGCACGGCGCAGGCGTCGCTGCGGAGCACGCGCCCGAGCGCCGTCAAGGTCTTCGCGAAGTCGTCTTGCCACCGCGAAATGAGCTCGTCGCGATCGCTCCCGCGGAGCTTGCGGCGCGCGCCGATCTCGCCGCGCTCGAACGACTCCGTGTCGAGCCCGAGCCACCGCAGGCGCGCGGCGTGGTGATGCGCATAGTCGTAGACGCCCGGATAAGGCGGGGACGACACCACGAGATCGACCGAACCGCTTCGGACCGTCGAAAGCCGGCGCGCGTCGTCGACGGCGAGATCGCACTCCGGCGCCGCGCGGGGCAGCAGCGCCGCGAACTCGCCGAGGCGTTCCGCGAGCTCCGCGGCCTTGTTGGCGAACAGCTTGATCGCGAACCCGGTGGCGAGGCGCCGCGGCGCGAGGCGCTCCGTGGTGTCGCCGGGCCGCTTGCTCACCTTCACGAGGATGGAGGAGAGCACGAGCTTCAGCGCTTCGCGCGCGAAGCCCGGTGGCTCGAGGGAGATGCCGTGCCGGATGCCGTCGAGCTCGAGCAGCATGTGCACGTCGAAGAGCTCCAGGTCTTCGCGGCCGTAGCGGACGGTGGGCCCCGCCTTCGCGATGCGGCGCTCGTCGGCGTATTCGGCAACTCGCGTTGCCGCTTCTACCAGCTCGCGACGTTCTCTCTCCGAGGAGCCGCGCGTCTTCAAGTGGGCGAGCTCGAGCGACAACGGATTCAGATCCGTGCCGACCCCGTGACGTCCGAGCAGGCGCGCTTCGACGAGCACGGTGCCGCTCCCCATGAAGGCGTCGAGCACGGTGCCGCGCGGCTCGGACAGCGACTCGACGAGGCGGCGGGCGGTGAGCGGATGAAGGCGCGCGGCGTAGCTGTGGAAGCCGTGCACGTGGGCGCGCGTCGATTCGTCGTCGTCGGAGACGTCGAGCGCCGGCGCGAGCGCCGCGGCGAGCCCCTCGTCGCCCCACACCTCGATGCGGCCGCCGACGTGGCTCAACGCACGGCGTTCGCGGCGCTCGGGCGGCGGCCCTTGCAGCGCCTTCTCCTCGGCGCGCTGCTTGGCGAGGGCGCGGCGGTCACGCCGGAGCAGCGGCCGTTCCGTGCGCGGACGCTTCCCCTTCGATGCGCTTCGCGCCTTCGAGGCTTTGGGCGGGGGGCTCACGGGCGGAAACGTATCGAGGAAACCACGCTGGCTCCAGCCGTTATACGGAGCCGAGCGAGGCGAGTGACGGGACGGACGGTCCGCTCGTAACCGGGCCTAGCTGCGCGGCGCCGCTGCGAGCTGGGCGCGCACTAGCGAGAGCGCACGCGGGTGTTCCGCTCCGCCCGCGACGAGGCGCTTGGAAAACTCACCCGCTTGGGTCGTGCCGCGCACGCAAACCTTGAGCGATCAAGGTCGTGTTGGAAACCACTAGAAACATTGGCGTTTATTTTTCACCTTGAACATTCAAGGTGCGCGAACGGTGCCCTAGGGCTTCGTTCGAGCGGAGCGCGAGGGAGATAGATCCGCTCGCGACTCGCGGGCGCAGCGAGCTCCAGATCCGTTCGGAGCCGGCGACACGCAAAGCGTAACCTTGGGAGATAAGCCTCGACAACAGAAGGCCAGAGCTATACTCGGCTCCGTTTTCATGGTCGCCGAATCGACACGCGCGCTCGTCGCCAAGCGCCTCGCGGACGAAGTCGGCCGAATCGACAAGGACGCTCCGTTCCGGGTCGCGTTGGCCTACCCCTCGCCGTACCGCGTCGCGATGAGCTCCCTCGGCTACCAGCGCGTCTATCGCTCCATCCAGGAAATGCCCGGCGTCGCGTGCGAGCGCGTCTTCTTGCCGGACGGCGGAGACGAACCGGGCGCTCGGCTAAAAGACGCGCCGGTGACGTACGAGGGCCTGCGCCCGCTGTCCGAGTTCCCGGTGATCGCGCTGAGCGTCGCGTACGAGCTCGAGCTCGCCGGCGTCGTCCGGCTCCTCGACGCGGCGAAGATCCCGGTTCTGGCGAGCGAACGGGGCGCCTCGCATCCTCTGGTGCTCGCGGGCGGGCCGCTCACGTTTTCGAACCCGGTGCCGCTCGCGCCCTTCGTCGACGCGATCGTCATCGGCGAGGCGGAGGGCATCGTCGAGTGGGCGCTCACCGCGATTCGCGAGAGCGGTACGCGCGACGCGGCGCTGTCCCTGCTCGCGACGCACCCGCACGTGTTCGTGCCGCGCGTGCACGGCAGCGCGCTGCCGCCGGTCGCCGCGTGCGACGACGATCTGCTCCCCGCTTACGGCGCGATCCGCACGCCGCACACCGAGCTGTCGAACATGTTCCTCATCGAAGCGGAACGCGGTTGCTCGCGCGGGTGCCAGTATTGCGTCATGCGCCGCTCGACCAACGGCGGCATGCGCATCGTCCCGAAAGAAAAGCTGCTCGAGTCGATCCCCGCGGACGCGCGCCGCGTCGGTCTGGTGGGTGCGGCGGTGAGCGACCATCCGCGCATCGTCGACATCCTGAGAGCGCTCGCCGAACGCGGCGCGCAAGTCGGGCTCTCCAGCCTGCGGCCGGATCGGCTCAAGGAAGAGATGGTCGAAGCGCTGAAGCTCGCCGGCTATCGCACGCTGACGACCGCGCTCGACGGCGCCAGCGAGCGCCTGCGCAATCTGATCGAGCGCCGCGGGCGCGAGCCGCACTACGTCGCCGCGGCGGAGCGAGCCAAGCGCCACGGCATGGATCGATTGAAGCTTTACTTGATGTTGGGGGTGCCGACAGAAACGGAAGCCGACATCGACGAATGCGCCGCGTTCGTAACCGAGCTCTCCAAAACGCTACCCGTCGCCCTCGGCGTCGCGCCGTTCTGCGCGAAGCGCAAGACGCCGCTCGACGGCGAGCCGTTCGCCGGCATCGACGTCGTCGAAGATCGCATCGCGCGGCTCAGAGCCGGGCTGCGCGGCAGGGCCGATCTGCGCTCGCCGAGCGCGCGCTGGGCGTGGGTCGAATACGCGCTCTCCCAGGGCGACGAAGAAGAGGGGCTCGCGGTGGCGCGCGCGGTGAGGAACGGCGGTCGCTTCGCGGACTTCCGCCGTGAGCTGTGCGACCTCGGATACGCCACACGCGGCCCCACGGGCCCGCGCGTCCGCGTCGCGACGTATGCCCCTGCCGTCAAAGCGATGCACCTGCCCATCGCTCCCGCCTGAACGCGCTCGCTCGCCAAAACGCCTCGCCGCAGAACGGCTCAGAAATCGTTCTCGCACATTGCCATGGACGCGGAGCGCGCGCGGGGGTTGCGACGCACCCTGCGACCGGGGCAAAGTCGTAACATGCGGAGCCCGTTGCCCTCGGTGACGACAAAGTGCGCATTGTCCCTCGCGGCGGTGACCGCCGCGGCGCTGGCGACGACGGCCGCACACGCGCAGATCAAGGAACCGGGCGCGCATCCCAAGTACTCCGTCGAGCTCGAGCCGCACTTCCTCGTTCAGTGGGAATACACGGACTGGAACGCCGACGACGGCATCGGCGTCGGGGGCCGGGTCTCGATTCCCGTCATCGACAACGGCCCCATCACGACGATCAACAACAGCTTGGCCGTCGGCATCGGCTTCGACTGGGCGCACTTCGACAACGACTGCTACGCCTACTACCACGTGCCGCAGCCCGCCGGTTACAGCTGCACCGCGAATCACTTCTGGATCCCCGCGGTCGCACAGTGGAACTTCTGGTTCACTCCCGTCGTGAGTGCCTTCGCAGAGCTCGGCTTCGCCATCCAGCACGCGAGCTACGACGTCGGTTGCGCCCCCGGCGGGCCGTTCCAATGCGTCAGCGACAACTACACCCGCGTGCGCCCGGTGTTCCTCGTGGGTCCGCGCTTCACGTTGACGAACTCGTTCGCGGTCACGCTGCGAATCGGTATTCCGTACCTGACCATCGGCGGCTCGTTCTATCTGTGACCGCCCCCGAGAGCGCCGTCCTCGCGGCTCACTTGGAGCATCCGGACGCGCTCCCGCGACAGCGGCAATTTCCGGTTCAGGGTTGGGTCGCGAGCCGCGTGCCGGTGCGCGCCGTCTTCGTCGAAGGACCGACTCCGGCGCCGCTCGCGCTCCGTCACCGCTCCGACGTCCTGAAAGCGCTGCCGGAGGTGCCGCACGCGACGGGTTACTTCGGCGTCGCCGAACGCGCGCACGTCGCAGACGGCAAGCTCACCCTCCGATTCGTCTTCGACGAAGGCAGCGCCGTCGTCGCCTACGAACGCGTCGCCGAGAGCGAAGACGTGCTCCGCACGCGCGCCGCGCGCCTCGAGCGCGTCTACGCCGTCCTGCGTTGCATCCGCTGCGCGAGCCGCTTCCCCGAGGGCGGCTACGTCTCCGGCGCCGAGCGAATTCAATGTGCGACCTGCGGCGCGACCTACGACTGCTCGCAGGGTCTGTTCGACTTGCTCCCCGACGAATCGCGCTCGCCCCTCGGGCTCGACAACGACGGCAACATCTCCCAAAACGAATACGATCCCGCGGCGCTCGCCTTCATCGGCGAAGATCCGAGCGCGCTCATCCTCGACTGCGGCGCGGGTCTCCGCCGCGTCGAGCGCCCCAACGTCGTCAACTTCGAGGCCGTCGCGTATCGCAGCACCGACGTCCTCGGCGACAACGAGCGCCTGCCGTTCGCCGACGCGGCATTCGACGGCGTCCTGTCCCTCGCCGTCCTGGAGCACGTGCGCGACCCGCTCGTCGCCGCGAGCGAAATCTGTCGCGTCTTGAAGCCCGGCGGCAAACTGCTCGCCGTCGTCCCGCTCCTCGCGCCCGTGCACGCCTATCCGCACCACTACTTCAACATGACCGCCGAGGGGCTCGCGCGGCTCTTCGCCGATCGCCTCGACATCGTCGAGCAGAGCGTGCCGGACAGCGGCCTGCCCGTGTGGGCGCTCACCTGGATCCTTCGCAGCTGGTACGAAGGCTTGCCCGACGCGACGCGCGCGTCCTTCGCGAACCTCCGCGTCGCCGATTTACTCGGTGAAGGCCACGAATACCTCGACCGAGACTTCGTGCGACGACTCCCCCGCGAAAAGAACTTCGAGCTCGCCGCGACGACGATGTTGGTCGGCAAGAAGCGCGGCTGACGCGCACCCCGACCCCGACCCCTCTCCGACCCCTCGAGCACGCGCGCCATCTCACGACCGCGTCCCAAATCGAGATCCGTCATCCAGCGCCCTCACGGATCCGAACCTGGATGCCTCAAGGCTCAAAATAAACCCTAGTCATTTCCAGCCGATCCATTTTGACCTTGGGAGCTCAAGGTTTCTGCCTCGAGAGCCCCTCACGATCAAACGACGAGCTCAAGGTTTCTGCCTCGAGAGCCCCTCACGATCAAACGACGATCGGTGGCGAGCCGTTGGCGCCGTCGTCCGTCGAACTAGGCGACCCCGCTTCGGTGTTGCAGGTGGCCCTCCCACGCCGATGCCACGTCAATGCGGGGGGCTACACGACGTAACCGCGAACCGGCGACGGGCGTCAGTCGCCCCGCGCGGCCTTCGAGACGACTCTCTCGAGCTCCGTCAGATCGAAGGGCTTCGACATTTTGCGGTTCGGTACCGCGGCGAGGAACGCGGCGGCGCGCTCGGTGAACGCGCCGCCGGTCATGAAGACGATGCGCTCTTCGACTCCGGGACGCTGAGCGCGGAGGGCGGTGTAGAGATCCATGCCGGACATGCGCGGCATGAGGAGGTCGCAGAAGATCAAGTCGAACTCGGCGCCCGAAAGGACGAAGTCGAGCGCGGTGCGAGCGTCGGTCGCGACCGTGACGTCGTGGCCATCGGAGAGGGTGCGGCGCAGCATGTCCGCGACCAGGGGCTCGTCGTCCACGACCAGCACGCGTGCGCGCGCGGGCCGCGCGCTCTGCTCGGCGGGGAGTCCGACCGTG
Source organism: Polyangiaceae bacterium (assembly GCA_035547195.1). GTDB lineage: Bacteria > Myxococcota_A > Polyangia > Polyangiales > Polyangiaceae > DASZVB01. Next base: position 70,118 of record DASZVB010000036.1, on the reverse strand, counting down.
GACGGCGGCGGCTCTTCCTTCGGAGACCGGAGCCGTGGGTCGTCGTCCGGCAGCGGCGGGAGCGTCACGCGAAAGGTCGTGCCGACTCCGACGGCGCTCTTCACGGTGATCTCGCCGCCCAGTGACTTCACGATGCCGCGGGAGATCGGCAAGCCGAGGCCGGTGCCGAGGCCGCGGGGCTTCGTCGTGAAGAACGGATCGAAGACGCGACCCAGAATTTCCGGGGGAATGCCGGTGCCGGAGTCGCGCACCTCGACGACGACGTTCCCGCTTTCGCTGAAGGCGTGGACGCGGATCTCGTTGTCGTTCGGGCGCCCTTCTTTGATCGCGTGGCCCGCGTTGACGAGCAGGTTGACGAACACCTGCTCGAGGCGCGTCGGGCTCGCGTCGACGAACGGCACCGCGTCGTAGATCTCGACGACGCGCGCCCGACGCCGGAGCTCGACACCCGCGACCTTGATGGCCGCCGAGAGCGCCTTGGGAACGCTGACGGGCTCGCGGTTCGTCTCTTCCGGTCGCGCCAGCGTGCGCAAGTCGCCGACGATCGTGCTCACTCGACGCGCCCCGTGCTCGGCCTCCGCGAGACGCTCGAGGAGCCCCTCGAGCTTTGCCTCGTCCCCGTCGAAGCGGGGCAGCTCGCGCATCAAGAACTGCAAGTTGAGCATCAGGTACGCGAGCGGATTGTTGATCTCGTGGGCGACGCCCGCGGCGAGCGTGCCGACGGCGGAGAGTCGATCGGCGCGCACGAGCTGCGCTTGGACGCGCCTTCGCTCGCTCAAGTCGTGAGATACCCCGAGCAGCGCTTTCTCGCCGCCGAACTCGATGACCATGCACTGCAAGTCGACGAGCACTTCGCGGCCGTCTCGGTGAAGCAGGCGGATGCGCGTGATGGGCACGGGCGTCTTGGTCGACAGCGCGAGCTGCACCAACCGGCGAGCGAGCTGCCGGTCCTCCGGATGGATGTGCTGGCGGAGGGGGATGCTCGTGATTTCCTCCATGTTGGAGTAGCCGAGCAATCGAACCGACGCGGGGTTCGCGTAGATGAACCGCTCGCGCGTACCGAGTCCGATCGCGTCCGGAGCGGCGTCGAGCAGGCGCCGGAACCGCGCCTCGGATTCGGCGAGCGCTCTTTCGGCGGCGGTCGCGCGCGGCGTCTCGTACAAGAAGAACACCACGGCCGCACGCGCTTCCACGGCCGTCCGGCTCGCCACCAGCCGCACCTCGGCGGCGCGGGGGCCCGCTCCGAGCGTGCCCTCCAGCGTCAACGGCGCGGTCGCCTCGTCGGACAGCCATCCGGAGAGCTGCTCGGCCGACTTCGGATCCAGCCCGAAGTCTGCGGGAAGGACGCGAGGGGTTCGTCCGAGCAAGCGCTTTGCCGCATCGTTCGCGAACCGGCACTGGTACGCGTCGCCCCGACGCGTCGCGACGACGATCGCGACGCTGGTACTGCTCAAAGCGGCCAGCACGGAAGGCGCGCTCGCGGCCTCGAGCGCGGCTTTCGAGAGAAGCTCCACGCTCCGCCACTATAGCGCCGCCGTGGAAAAGACGTGGGTCCGCGAGACCTTCGCGATCAAAAGCGTCGAAAAACGCCCCATCGTGACTGTTGCCCGTGCCGCCGGCTCGTTTTAGATGTCGGGGCGAATGAAGCAGTTCGCGCAACTCATCCAGGCCGCGTTCATCGTCGTCGCGGCGGTTGCGGTCTATTCATTCGTCAGCGCGGCGCGCGACGGCGAAAGGCGACGCCTCTGTGCGCCGCTCTGCCACCTGCGCCCGAACTACGCCGCTCGCAACCGCACCGCGCCCGATTTCGAACGCCCTGCGATCGGACCCGCCGGCGAGGGGACACTTCGTCTGTCGCGGTACAAGGGCAAGGTCGTGGTCTTGAATTTCTGGACGAAGAACTGCCGCCCGTGTCTCGAGGAGATGCCGTCGCTGGCCCAGCTCGCGGCGTCGCTGGCGAAGGACCCCGACGTCGCCGTCGTGACGGTGTCGACGGACGACAGCCTCGACGACGTCCGCGCCACCTTCAATTCCGTCCTCGGCGGCGCGCCGCCCTTCGTGACCGGCGTGGACCCCGACTCCGAGGTGGTCGCAGGTAAGTACGGGACGAAGCTCTACCCCGAAACCTGGCTCATCGATCCGAAGGGCGTCATCCGAGCACGCTTCGACGGGGCAAAAGATTGGACGAGCCCCCTCGTGCACGACCTAATCGACGAGCTGAAGCAACCCCTTTCATGCTCCGTAGAAATGGAAAATGGCCGCTCCTCGGGCGACGACGCCGCAACCTGCGACGAAATCGAGGGCTAGCTGCCCCGCAGCGCTCCGCTCGCGTGCAACCGATCTCCGACTCGCTCGCTTACTCTGAATTCACCGTCGAATCGCAAATCGTCCGCTTCTGGGGGTGCGGGGGATGGGAGGCAGCCCCCGCTCGAACCGTGACGCACCCTCCCGCGAGCGAGCAGCGCAGCCGGAGGCGAGCAGCGCAAGCGAGGGTTCCGCGTCGAACCCCGACAAGAAACCTAAAATCTCACGACGTCCGAGTCGTCGCATCGAGCGCGGGTTCCGCTCCGCTCCACGCCGCAAAAACCTGGAAAACCGAGCCGTCCTGACGAAACCGTGACGGACATCTGACCCTACGCGCGGACAGATCTACCGTAAGGATCGGGGAGTAGCATGAGCATGCCGCTGCCCATCGTGGGCTTCTTCGTCGCGCACTGGGTTTCGAGCGTCTTCTTCCAGACTTTCTATCTGCACCGGTACGGCGCACACCGGATGTTCAAGTTCGCGCCCGGGTGGGAGCGAGTCTTCCATCTCTTGACGTATCTGTGTCAGGGCTCGTCGTTCTTGAACCCGCGCGGCTACGCCATCCTCCATCGGATGCACCACGCCTATTCCGATACGGAGAGAGATCCGCATTCGCCGCGCGTGTCGGGCAACCCGTTCACGATGATGAACCGCACCCGCGACATCTATCGCGAGATCAACGCCGGGCGGTTCCCGGTCGAGCAGCGCTTCGACGGCGGCTATCCTTCGTGGCCCGCGGTGGATCGCTTCGCGTCGCGCTGGCTCTCGAGCGTGCTCTGGGGCGTCGCGTACTCCGGTTACTATCTGGTGTTCGCCACGGCGAGCTGGCAGTTCTTGCTGCTGCCGTTCCACTTCTTCATGGGTCCGGTTCACGGCGCCATCGTCAATTGGTTCGGTCACTGGCTCGGCTATCGGAACTTCGATCAGGCGGACGACTCCAGGAACACCCTCGCATTCGACTTTCTCACCATGGGGGAGCTCTTCCAGAACAATCACCACCGCCATGGCTCCCGCCCGAACTTCGCCGTCCGCTGGTTCGAGATAGATCCCACCTTCTTCGCGGTGAAGGTGTTCGAGCAGCTCGGAATCCTGCAAATAAGCAGTGAAGCCAAGCGCACCGCGGCCGTCGCGGAGCTGTCGGTCTCGCCCGCCGAGTAGCACATTCGGCCGGGTTTCCGGCATTTTTCGGTTACAGATCGGGCGGCGCGGAGTAACCGTCAGCCCTTGCCGAGGCTGCGCCGACTCGCTCCCGAGGAGACCGTGATCGCCGTGTCGGGTGCTCTGGCGCTCGCCTATACGCTCGCGCTGTTCTGGTTCTGCCACGAGAACGGTTCTCTCCGCGGCGACGACATCCTTTACTTCGCGGACGCGCGGCGTCGCCCGTTCCTCGACTTCGTCGCCGAGCAGATGGACGTGCACGCGGTGCCGCTGCACCGCGCGGCGACCTACCTGGTGCCGCACCTCGGAAGGCCGGATTACGGCGCGCTCCTCGTCGTCATGGTGGCGGTCCACGCGCTCGGCGTCTGGCTCTTGTACCGCGCGCTACAGGCGTTCGCCCCGAACCCCGGCAACGCGTTCGCGACGTTCTGGTACGCGAGCTTCGTCGAAATGGGCGTCATCTTCCTTTGGTGGACGTCGGCGCTGCATCGGCTGCCCTACGTCGCGCTTTCGGCGCTGTCGCTCTACGCCTATGCGCGATTCCGGCGCGAACATTCGCCGGCTTGGGCCGCTTGCGTGGTGGCGTCGGTGATCGGCGCGCTCGGATTCTTCGAGAAGGGCGTCATCACGGCGATGATGCTCGGCGCGATCGAAGCGGCGCTGTTCTTCGAGACGGACCCGCGCGATCGTCGCAAGAACTGGCTCCTCGTGGGCGGCCTCGCGATCGTGTGCTGTGTTCACTTCGCCATATGGCGGTCCGCGGTGGGCTCTTCATGGTCGTCCGTGGCCGTCGCGCCGCTGCTCGGTACGTACATGCTCGCGAGCTATCACCTGCTCCTGTCGGGCACGGTGGGCCGGGTGACGGAGTGGCGCTGGCCCGCGCTTGCCCTATGGACGCTGCTCGTCGCCGTGACGATCCGGCGCGCGCCGAGGACGTCGCTGCTCTGGGTCGCAGGTTTCTTCGTGGTGAGCGCGAGCTTGCTCACGACGGGTCTGTCCGTTCCGCGCCTTCAAACATGGGGCATGCTGCTGCCTTATTACAGTCACCGGTATTACGCGGACGTGATGTTCGACGTGGTGGTGTTCTTCGCGCTCGTCTGGCAGCGCGCCTTTCCGAGCGGCGCCTGGGCCCTGCGCGGCAGGAAGAGCCGCTGGCTCTCCGCGTCGTCGGCCATCATGGCGATGACGGCGCTCGCTCTCGTGTCCATCAAGAGCTCGTTCAAGCTGATGCGCGAGACCTACGGCGAAACACGGGCGGCCAAGCGCTACATCGACAACGTCGTCGCCGGCATGGAGCGGCTGAAAACGGCCCCCCATCCGCCGGCCTTCGTCGACGGCTCGGTGCCGATCTACCTCAACCCGATAGGAGGCGAGACAGCGCGAAAATCCGTGCTCTTGTACGCGCTCGGATACCACGCCAAATTCTACGAGCCGCGCGTCGCAAGGCGGCGGCGCGGCCTCTACAGCATCACCGACTCGGGCGAGATACAATCCAACCGGCGGTGAATCGATCGCAACGCCGCCTCGATGCAAGGAGCGCGACGCGGTCGCGCGACCCACAGAAACGAGTCCGAGCGCTCGTCAGACGAGTGCGTGGCGAAGGAACCTTCGCCGCTCGCCGAACGGGCGGCGAAGGTTTTCGTAGACGAGTGCGTGGCGAAGGAACCTTAGAGTCCACTCGATGGACGAGCGCTCAACGACCCTCGTATTCGCAGCGGGCGTCGCAGGTTTCGTGGACGGTCACCCGCTCGAGCGACGGGAGCGCCGGCTTCATCTGTTGCCAGATGAACCGCGCGAGGTTCTCGCTCGTCGGGTTCTCGAGACCGGGGACCTCGTTCAGGTAGTGATGATCGAGGAGCTCGTAGAGCGGGCGCCACGCCGAGTCGACGACCTCGTAGTCGATGAACCAGCCCGTCTCTTCATTCACGGGGCCGCTGACCGCGACCTCGATCTTGAAGCTGTGCCCGTGGAGGCGCTGGCACTTGTGACCCTCGGGCACCTTCGGCAAACGGTGCGCCGCTTCGAACCGCAATTCTTTGACGAGCCGGACGTTCACGACGCGGGGACCTTAGCAGCCCGAGGCACGGAGGCCAGCAGGGCCGCGAGCGTCGAACCCTGGCGCAGGAGCTCCCTGGCCAGCTGGCGCGCCGCTTTGCCGCGATGCGAGCGCTCCGCCTTTTCCCGCTCCGTGAGCTCGGCGCTCGTGCGGCCGACGTCCGGCAAGTAAAGCAGCGGATCGTAGCCGAATCCCCCTTCGCCCCTCGGCGCGTCGGCGATGATCCCCGCGTAGGTCCCGGTGCTTTCGGCGAGCACGCGCCCCTCGGGCGACGCGAGACACATCGCGCACACGAAGCGCGCCGTCCGCTCGGAGAACGGCACCCCGGCCAGCGCGCGGAGCAATTTCTCGTTGTTCGCGCGATCGCGCGCGGCGCGATCGCCGGTCGCGCCGGCGTAGCGCGCCGAGAGCACGCCCGGCGCGCCGTCCAGCGCGTCCACCTCGATGCCCGAGTCTTCTGCGAGGCAGGGCATTCCCGTGGCGCGCGCGTACGCCGTCGCCTTGAGGCGCGCGTTGCCGGCGAAGGTGTCTTCGTCCTCGTCCGGCTCCGGCGGCGGGGAGGGCAGCGAATCCAGGGAGCGGACGAAGATGCCGAGCGGTTCGAGGACACCGCGAAGCTCCCGAACCTTGTGCGGATTCGTCGTCGCGAAGAGGATGGTGAGCGCGCCGTCCATCGCGGCGGAGCTTACTCCAAAAGAGCGCGAATCCGAGCGCAACGACGAGGTCCGACCGAACGGATCACGATGCGCCCCGCTCGCCGTCAAACCGGCTTCTTGAAGACGCGGAACAGGTACGCGAGCGCCGGGACGAGGAGCGCGACCCCGGCCACCAGCGCGACGACCACCGCCCGCGCGACGTCTTCCCGGGCGCCGGCGTTTTCGAGCCGAACGTCGGGCACGACGATGTTGCCGCGCATCGAGAGCCCCCACCCGACGACGACCAGGGCCACTTGAGCCACGACGGCGGCGCGGGCCAGCCGGTAACGCCGCGCCGCGAGCGCCGCCACGACCGTCACGGCGGCCGCGGCCGTCGCGACGTGCGCGCCGACGGCGAACGCGGAGGCGGCCAGGCTCGTGAACAGGATCGCCGCGCCGCCACGCGCCAGCAAGAGGACGACCGCCGCGACAACTCCTGTGGCCACTTCCAGCGCGAGCGCGCGCCTTCGGAAATCTTCGCGAATGTCGCCCTCGGAATCGACGGTCAAGTAGACGGCCGCGAGCAGCGTGAACAGGAAGAGCGCGAACACGCCGGTCGCAAAGGCGAACGGCGTGAGCCACCCCGCGGCGTAGCCGCTGGTGACGCGCGCGCCGTCCCAGCGGATCGCCCCGGTGGACAGGGCGCCCAAACAATCACCCAGAAACAGCGGCGTGACGAGGCTCGAGAGGCCGAAAACACGGGACCAGCCGCTCGGCCCTTCCGTGTCGCGCAGATCGTAGGAATGAAAGACGAAGCTTGCCCCGCGGAAGACGATGCCGAGCAGCGCGAGCGTCACCGGCACGTGCAAGGCGACGCCGACCACCGCGAACGCGCGCGGGAACGTGGTGAACAGCGCGACGACGACGAAGATGAGCCAGACGTGGTTCGCCTCCCAGATCGGAGCGATCGCGCGCTCGACGGCTCTCCGCTGGAGCGCGCCGCGCGGACCGCTCGCGAACAGGTGCAGGACACCGCCGCCGAAATCCGCGCCGCCGGTGAGCGCGTACGCCACGACGCCCGCTCCCATCGCGAACCAGAGCAGCTCGGCGGCGGTCACGCGGCGCTCCCCGCGTCCTTCGGCGCGCTCCCGACGTGACGGCGGAGCAACAGCACGACGACCGCGCCGAGCAGCAGATACACGAGCGAGAACGTCGCGAAGGGAATCACGAGGTGCGGCACCGGCGTCACGGCGTCCGCCGTCCGCAGGACGCCGGAGATGATCCACGGCTGTCTGCCGACCTCCGTCACGGTCCAGCCCGCCTCGATCGCGACCACGCCGAGCGGCGCGACGATCACCGCGAAGCGCAGGAACGCGCGGCTCCGCAGCGGATCCCGCTTGTAGACGCGAATCACCGCGCCGAGCGCGACGAGCGCGAACATCGCCATGCCCGAGGCGACCATGACGTCGAAGGCGAGGTGCGTGATCGCGATGGGAGGCCAGAGCGATGGCGCGACGCTGTCGAGCCCCGGCACGGTCGCGCGCGGATCGTCTTTGTCGAGCACGCTGAGGAGGTACGGGATGCGCAGGGCGCCGTGCACCGTGCGAGCGGCGACGTCCGGGACGCCGCCGACGAGGAGGGGAGCGCCCGCCTCGGTCACGAATTCCGCCTCCGCCGCGGCGAGCTTCACCGGCTGGAAATGGCCGATGTTCTTCGCGGCGAGATCGCCCGAGAAGAGCTGGAGCGGCGTCGCGACGGCGGCGACGGCCAGCGCGATGGCCGCGGCGCGCCGGTGAAACTGGTTCGAAGGCGCCTTCAGCAAGGCCGCGGCGTGGATGCCGAGCACGGCGAACGCGACCGCGGCGTACGCCGCGAGCACCATGTGCAGCGCCTCGGGAACGAAAGACGGACTGAAGAACGCGCGCACGAGGTCGACGTCCGTGAAGTCGCCGCCGACGAGCACGAACCCCGACGGCGTGTTCATCCAGGCGTTCACCGCGACGACGAAGACGCCGCTCGCGAGCCCGGAGACGGCCACGACGACGCCGGCCGCGATGTGGGCCCGCCGCGACACCTTGTCCCAGCCGTACAGATAGACGCCGAGGAAGATGGCCTCGAGAAAGAACGCGAAGCCCTCCAGCGAGAACGGCATTCCGATGAGCGGTCCCGCGCGCTCCATGAAGCGGGGCCACAAGAGCCCGAGCTCGAAGCTCAGCACGGTGCCCGACACCGCGCCGACGGCGAACAGGATGGCCGTGCCCCGCGCCCAACGACGCGCGAGATCCAGATGAATGGGATCGCCGTGCTTCGCGTGACGGTATTCGGCGATGACCATGAGCACGGGCATCGCCATGCCGACGACGGCGAAGACGATATGGAAGCCGAGCGACACCGCCATTTGCAGCCGCGCGGCGAGCAAATCCGGCACGCCCCCTGTTTAAGGTCGCAGCGGCCAATTTGCCCACGATGGAATTCTGCCGCTCGAACGGAGCCGTGCCGACCCGTCGACGTGTCGCAGTCGCCGCCGCGGATTGCCATCCGGCGCCATCGACCCGCGGCGGCTGGACGCGGCCATCCAAAAGTGGAACGGTCGGTACAGCGCCGGAGCCGTTCGTTTTCTAAAAGGAGTCTCGCATGTTCTCTCGCCTTGCAACGGCCGCCCTCACCGCCTGCTCTCTCATCGCGCTGGCTTGCTCCTCGGATCACGAGCCTGCGAAGTCGCACACCTCCAGCAACACCAGCAAAAGCAAGAGCAAGACCGAGACGACCGACGACAGCGGAGCGACGGCGCCGGGCGACACGCCGGGAACGGACAGCGGTGTCTGCGACGACAACGCGGTGGCGTCTGCGAGCAAGCCGTGCCCGGGCAATCCGGATCCGTGCGGTCTGAACAGCGGCTACCCGGGAGACGAGTACTGCATTTTGCCGCCGCCTCCCGGCAAGGGGATCCAGATCCACTTCGGGCCGAAGAACTACACGGACCCCGACGAAGTCGCGCAGTACCTCCTGCAGCCGGGCCAGGAGTTCAACGCCTACGGCATCGCGAACATCGATGCGCTGCAAGACCACTGGTACAACTACACGCAGATCCGGATGCGACCCGGCTCGCATCACCTGATCAACACGCTGGTCCAGGGCGACAACCTGACGGAAGGCTACGAGCCTGATGGGCAAGGTTGCCCGGGCACGCCCGTGGGCGGTTTCCCCGGAACGCAGAATCTGATTCGCAACATGCCGCCGAACGGCGTGCAAGCTCCGGAAAACGTGGGGCTGGGCAGCAAGCTGCCGGCCAACGTGAGCCTGTGTTTGAACCACCACGCCTACAACTACGCCAGCGATCAGCCGATTCTGCGCGAGGTGTGGATCAACGTCTGGTTCGTCGATCAGAGCGAGGTGACGCAGCAGACATCGCCGGTCACGATCTTCGCCGGACCGTGGCAAGGCATTCCGCCGCACACGCAGCAGGTGCTGACGCAGGCCGAGCCGGTCAACGGCACGGGCCGCATCATCAACATGTTCGGTCACCGGCACGCGGCGACGGATCGCTTCGCGGTCTGGAAGAACGACGAGCTCGTCTACGACTCGTGGGACTGGCAGGAGTCCGTCGCGTACGACTACGACAGCGTCACGAAGAACCCGCCGCTCAATCCGGCGAAGAAGACGGACGGCGCGGTCTCCGGCGTCTTGCCGGTCACGACGGGCGACACGATCCACATCGAGTGCGACGTGAACAATCAGACCGACAACACGCTGTACTTCAAGAACGAGCTGTATACGGGCGAGATGTGCATCCTGTTCGGATCCGCTGTCGGCGTCGGAATCCAGGGAGGCTTCCCGGGTACCACGCCGCCAGCCGCCGACTGACGCGGTTTTGAACGGCGTGTGGCCGGACCGGGCCATACAATGGCGTGGTGGTCCGCGGATGGCTCGTTCGCGTCGCCGCGTGCGCGTGCACGTGTGCGGCGGCGGCGTGCTCTTCGCACGACCATCCGGCGTTCATCGATGATGGCCCGCCGGCTCGTCCCGTAGATCGCATCCCGGTACGGAGCGCCGCGTTTCACCCGCGCGATTGCTGGGTGCCCCCGCCGGCGAGTTACGCCGTCGACTGCGGAACGGTGACCACCGTAGGCCACGCCGACGGCAGCGGCGGCGACGTCGAGCTCGCCGTCGCCGTCGTGTACAGCAACGGCGTCGGCGTCGCGAAGGAGCCGGTGATGTTCCTCGACGGGGGGCCCGGCGAAGGATCCATCCAGGCCATGCTCGGCGAGGGCATCCCCTTCACCAGCGTACTTCAGGATCACGATCTGGTGCTGTTCGATCAACGCGGCACCGGTCTGTCGACGCCGAAGCCCGTGTGCGACGTCTCGGAGACGGTCGTGGACACGGGAGGAGCCGCGGACGCGGGGACGATCGACGCCGGCGCGAGGGACCCGACGCTCGCCGCCGTCGAGAAGTGTCACGCGAGCGCGGTGGCGTCCGCCGATCTGTCGATTTTTCGCAGCGTAGAGAACGCGTCCGACGCGGAGGCGGTGCGAAGAGCGCTCGGGTATTCGAGCTTCGACGTGTACGGAGTTTCGTACGGGACGCGGTACGCGCTCACGGTGCTGCGCGACCATCCGTCGGCGGTGAACGCGGCGATCATCGATTCCGTGGTACCGCTGCAGACCGATCTGGTCGGCGAGCAAGGGGCGAACGTGTACCGCGCCATCCACCTCGTCGGCCAGGCTTGCTCGGATCAGCCGAGCTGCGCGGCGCGATACGGCGACGTCGAAGCGAAGGAGCTCGACGCGCTCGAAAAAATGACGGCGACGCCGCCCGACGTCGCGCTGCCGGACGGCTCCTCCGCGACGGTCTCGGCGAAGCTCGTCGCGAACCTTCTCATCACCTTCATGTATTCGAGCGAGACGATCTCGCTGTTGCCGGAGCTCGTACAGGAGCTCACGGACGAGGATTACACGGCGCTCCGCCCGCTGGTGAGCGCGACCCCTTCCGCGACACCGCTCATCGACACCGCGACGTATCTATCCGTCACCTGCGCCGAGGAGGTGCCGTTCTCGTCGCCCGACGCGCTCACGCGAGCGCTCTCGCCAGTGCCGGAGCGATGGCGCAGGTGGGTCGCGCCGAACGCGCTGTTCGACGTGTGCCAGGCGTGGGACGTACCGCCGTCGCCCCCGAGCGAGAACGCCGCGGTGAGCAGCGACGTTCCGACGCTGGTGACGTCGGGTCAATACGACCCGGTGACGCCCCCGAGCTACGGCGCGCTCGCGGCGAAGACGCTCTCGCGTTCGAAGAGCGTCGTCTTCTCCGGCGAAGCGCACGCCTCGTCGATGAGCCCGTGCGGCAAAGAAGCGCTGCACGCCTTCTTGAACGCGCCCTCGGGGTCGATCGTGCAATCTTGCCAAGCGGCGAGCACGCTCTCGTTTCAATCCGTCGGCGCGGCGACACCGCCGTTCGCGATCCCCTTCGACACGTCGGGCCGACGTCCGACCGAGAAGCTCGTTCGCTTCGCGCTACGCCGCTTTCCGTTTCCGCTTTTTCGTTGAACGAGTTACTCGCTGCGCGACAGTTCCACGAGATACTGCCCGTAGGCCGTCTTGCCGAGCGGCTCCGCGAGCGCCAAAAGGTCGCTCTTTTTTATCCACCCGAGTCGAAACGCGATTTCTTCCGGACACGCGATCTGCAGGCCCTGACGCGCCTGGATGGTTTGCACGAAATTCGCCGCTTGAAGGAGCGCGTCCGGCGTTCCGGTGTCGAGCCACGCGGTGCCGCGGCCGAGCTTTTCCACGCGCAGGCTCCCGCGCTCGAGGTAAAGGCGATTCAGATCCGTGATCTCGAGCTCCCCGCGCGGCGACGGGCGCAGGCTCTTCGCCAGGCTCACGACCTCGGCGTCGTAGAAGTACAGCCCGGTCACCGCGTAGTTCGACTTGGGCTTCGCCGGCTTCTCTTCGATGCTCACCGCATTGCCGGCCGCGTCGAACTGGACGACGCCGAACGCTTGCGGGTTCTTCACCCAGTACCCGAACGTCGTGGCCCCGTGGTCGCGACGTGCCGCGGCGTCGAGCAATTTCGGCAATCCGTGTCCGTAGAAGATGTTGTCGCCGAGAACGAGCGACGCCGCCCCGCCCCCGAGGAATGATTCGCCGATGAGGAACGCCTGCGCGAGCCCGTCCGGGCTCGGTTGTACGGCGTAAGAGATCTCCATGCCCCACTTCGAGCCGTCGCCGAGCAACGTCCGGAAGAGCGCGCTGTCGTGCGGCGTCGTGATCACCAGCACCTCGCGGATGCCCGCGAGCATCAGGGTCGTCAAGGGGTAGTACACCATCGGCTTGTCGTAGACCGGCATGAGCTGCTTGCTCACGCAGCGCGTGAGCGGATGCAGACGCGTCCCCGAGCCGCCCGCCAATACGATGCCCTTCTGGATCATGTCATTTCTCTGCTTGGGCCGTGTTTACCATGAGCCATCGTCGGGGTTCCAAAAGATGCCGGAGCGCGGGCTGGCTCACTTGACAAAGTAAGTCTACTCCGTAAACACTGTCGTGGTCGTCGAACGGCCGAAGGAGCTGTCCCCATGAAAAACTGGACTTTCAACGACATCCCCGAGCAGACCGGCCGCGTCGCGGTGGTCACCGGCGCGAACAGCGGCATCGGCTTCGAGACGGCGCGCATGCTCGCGGCCCGCGGCGCTCACGTCGTCCTCGCGTGCCGCAGCGCCGAGAAGGGCAGAGCCGCCCTCGAGAAGATCCGGGCCGAAGCCCCCGCGGGCGCCGTGGAGCTCATGTTGCTGGATCTGTCGGATCTGGATTCCGTGGCGGCGTTCGTGGACGCGTTCGCCGCGGCACACCAGCGGCTCGATTTGCTGATCGACAACGCCGGCGTCATGGTGCCGCCGTTCGGCCGCACGAAGCAGGGCTTCGAGACACAGTTCGGCACGAACCATCTCGGGCATTTCGCGCTCACGCTCCGGCTCTTGCCGTTGCTCGAGAAGACGCCGGGGTCTCGCGTCGTCGTGGTGTCGAGCACGGCGCAGAACATCGGCCGCATCGACTTCGAAGACCTGAACTGGGAACGGCGCTCGTACCGAGCCTGGCCCGCCTATGGGCAGAGCAAGCTCGCGAACATCCTGTTCGCGCTCGAGCTGTCGCGGCGCCTCGCGGCGCAGGGCTCCGGCATCGTCGTGACCGCGGCGCACCCCGGCTACACGGCGACGGACCTGCAGCGCAACAGCGCCTTCCAGGCCCTGAACCCGCTGCTGGCGATGAAGCCCGAAGGCGGCGCGCTGCCGACGCTGCGCGCCGCGGTCGATCCCTCGGCTGCTCCCGGAAGCTACTGGGGACCCTCCGGGCTGTTCGAGCTCCGGGGATCTCCCGGCCCCGCGCGCATTTGCCGGCGAGGCCTGAACCAAGCCGACGCCGCGCGGCTCTTCGACGTCAGCGAACGGCTCACGTCCGTGTCGATGCCGAAGCGCGCCGGCGCGCCGCTCAGGGCGGCGAGCTGACGTGGTCGCCGCGGAGCCCGGCGCGGAACGCCGCGCAGCGATCCTCGAAGCCGCGACGCGAGTCTTCCTGCGCTACGGCTTCAAGAAGACGTCCATGGATGACCTCGCGCGCGCCGCGGGGCTCTCGCGGCAAGGCCTGTATCTCCATTTTCCGACCAAGGAGGCGCTCTTCAAAGAAGCCGTCGCCGCGCTCGTCGCGAGCTTGCGCTCCGCATTTCGGGGGGCGCTCGCTCGCGACGACCTCGACATCGAAGAACGGCTCGTCACCGCGTTCGAAGCGGTCAACGCGCACGCCGTCGAGAAGGCCAGCGCCGAGCACATGAACGAGCTGCTCGAAGCGGCGACGTCCCTCGTCGGCGACGAGCTCCGCCGTCTGGACGAGGACACCGTCGCCGATCTTTCGAGGGCGCTCCAGCGTTCCGGCGTGGCCGCGCGGTGGAAGAGCGCCGGCATTTCGGCGCACGCGCTCGCGGAGAATCTGTACGCGACCTCGAACGGCGTGAAGCACCGCGTCTCGACTCAAGCGGAGTACCGCGAACGCATGCGCGTCGCGGTGCGACTGGTGTGTCGCGGGAACTGAAGCGCGCTGCGCGGCCCGGGAAGGCCGAGCTCGCGGCCGCCCGCGACCGCACCGTTCCGGACGTCATCGCGAAGGGACTGCGCGTGCTCTTCGTCGGCATCAATCCGGGCCTCTACTCCGGCGCGGTCGGGCATCACTTCGCGCGACCGGGCAATCGCTTTTGGCCCGCGCTCGCGAAGTCCGGCTTCACCGAAACGGTGCTATCGCCGTTCGACGAAGACAGGCTGCTCGATTATCGGCTCGGCATCACGAACATCGTCGCGCGTACCACCGCGCGCGCCGACGAGCTCACCCCCGACGAGCTGCGCGACGGCGCCGCGGTGCTCGTCGAAAAGGCGCGGCGCTACCGTCCCGCGTTCGTCGCCGTGCTGGGCGTCACCGCGTATCGCGCCGCGTTCGAGAAGCCGCGCGCGACGCTCGGCGAGCAGCTCGAGTCCATCGGCGGCGTTCGCGCGTGGGTCCTGCCGAATCCGAGCGGCCTCAACGCGCATCATCAGCTCGCGGATCTGGCGAGGCTGTTCCGCGAGCTGCGCGAAGCCGCGCCGCCCCTCGCTCGACGCGTCGGAAGCAGCCGTTGACGCTCCGTGGACGGGCGACATAGAACCAAAAGCGTGCGACCTGGCCGCGGCCCGAAGACGCGCGACCTCCGTCGCTGCGTCTCCTTCTTCGTGTGCGCCGTCGCCTGCAGCACGCCGCGCGCGCCGGGACCCGCGAGCGCGAGCGCGCCGACACCCAGCGAGTCCGGTCACGATGTGCCGGCGAACGGCGCCTCGACCCTGAACCCGGATCTTCAGCGGGCGGCGGAGGCCGCGGTTCGGCGAGTGGGTCGGCCTTCGGCCGTCGTCGCGGTGGATCCGAACAGCGGCGCTGTCCGTGCGCTGTCGTCCGTACCTGGAGATCGCGGGGATCCGCTGCTCACGGCGCACGTCCCGGCGTCCACGTTCAAGGTCTTCACCGCCGTGGCCGCGCTCGAAGCGGGCGCCGTGACGCCCGGCGATGAAAAGACGTGCACCGGCACCTACGACTTCGCGGGAAAGACGCTGACCTGCCGCGAACCGCACGGCCGCGAGACCGTCGCGACCGCCGTGGTGCGCTCGTGCAACAGCTTCTTCTACGACGTCGGCGCGCACATGGATCACGCCGCGCTGCTCGACGTCGCGCGGCGGTTCGGGTTCGGCGAGCGCACGGGCATCGAGCTGCCGGACCAAGCCGGCTACGTGGAGGACGCCGCCCGCGCCGCGGAGATCCGCCGAGATCCGGCGAGCACGGCGCCGTTGCTCGACGCCATCGGCCACGGCGAAATCCAGGTGACCATCTTGCAGCTCGCGCGCGCGTTCGCCGTCATCGCGAACGGCGGCAAGCTATTTCCCTTCACCACGCGGAGCACCGGCTCCGTCGCGCGCCCCGTGGCGATTTCGCCGAGCACGCTCGCGCTGATCCGCGGCGCGCTCGCGAACGTCGTCGACGACGAAAGCGGCACCGCGCACGACGTCGCGATCGACGGATTTGCTTTCTCCGGCAAGACGGGCTCGGCCGACTCTCCGCCGGTGAACCGTGAGCCGTCGGGCGAAGACCGATTGTTCATCGCCTACGCCCCGCGATCGGCGCCGACGATCCTCGTCGCCGCGCGCGTGGAGCACGCCGAGGGAACCAGCGACGCGAAGCACGTCGCGCGCGACGTGCTCGACGCCTACCGCGAAGCGCTCACCGCGAAGGCGGACTAGACGAGCTGGGCGCTCGGGTCGCGGCAGAGCCCGGGAACTCGTGCTTCGCATGCGACCTGCACGCGATTGCGGCCCGCTTCTCGAAGAAGAATCGCTTCAGCAAGCTCTCGTCGGCCACGCCGGCCGCGACACGCTTCGCCGACGGAAACCGAAGCGACGGTCGTGGGGCGTCCAGGCGGGTTGTCTTTTGCGCTCGCCGCGGAGCGGTTAAGGAACACCTCTGGCGGATTTCAGCGGGCCGGAGCGGGGGTGCAACCCTGCGACAGAGCGGTGAAATTCAGCAACAGTGCGCGTCGTGCATTTCCGTATACGGAAAACTCCGTTGACGCCGAAGTTGCTCGGTGCTCACCGCGTCACCATTCATCGCGCTGTCGCTTGCGGATTGTGACCACGACGCTTCGCTGGGCGTTATGGCGACTGGATGAGCGCGCGTGCGGATTGTGCACGATTCGAACAACGTTTCTATGCCTCGGTGAGCTCAAAAATCAGCGCGTGTCTTGTTCCATAGCGCGAGCGGTGTGGTATCCATCGAGACGTTCGGAGTCGTCGCCGGGGGACTCGACCGCCGACTCGGAGGTTTCCACTATGGCCCACGCGAATTCACTCGTCAGCGCATTGGCACTCTCAATCACCGGTGCGACCACCCTTCTGGTCGCATGCGGCGGAAGCAACGACGGCAGCGGTCCGTCGGGGGCTCCCACCGCAGTCGTGCCAGGCGCCGGCGGGTACGCGGCGACCGGCGGCACCACGGCGGCGGCACCCCCGACCGCAACGGTTCCGCAAACCACAGGCACTGCTCCGCCGGCGGCCACCAACCCGCCCCCGACGGGCGCCGGCGGTACACCGGCGATCGTGCCGACCGGCACGCCCGGCGCCGGCGGTGCACCCATCGGAGCCGGTGGCACGCCCGGCGCCGGCGGCGGCGCTCCCAGCGGCGGCACGGCCGGCGCTGCCGGAAGCACCGGCGCGGCCGGTTCCGGCGGCGCGTGGGACCCCAACGCGAACCTCGATGCGAGCGGCAAGCTCATCGCTCCCGCGTCGCAGGACATCGGCTTCCAGCTCGTCACGCCGACGTTCGCCCTCGAGCCCGGTCAAGAGGTCTTCAACTGCTTCCACGTCGCGACGCCGAACGACGCCGTGTACCCGGTCGGCGAGTGGGACTCGCAGATGTCGCCGGGTAGCCATCACTTCATCCTGTACCGCGCGGACTCGGACGCGCAGGCCACGGCCCAAGGCGTGCTGACGAACCCCGGCTGCACGCAGGGCTTCGGCGGCAGCACCTGGCTCTACACGATGGGCGCCCCGCGCGGACACCTGCAGATGCCGGACGCCGTGGCGATGGAGCTCTCGCCGCACGAGCACATCGACTTCGACATGCACTACATCAACACCACGAGCGATCCGATCCAGGCGCACATCGCCCTGAACGTGAACAAGGTGAAGCAGACGCCGTATCAGAAGGCAGACGCCGAGGTCAGCTTCAACGTCGGCATCGCCGTGCCGCCGATGGGCACGCAGACGGTCATGGGCACCTGCCCCAACGTACCCGGCGCGAACTACTTCTTGATGCAGACTCACATGCACAAGCACGGCACGGACGCGACCATCAGCAAGGTCTCCGCGAGCGGCCAGATCACGCAGCTCGTGCACACGACGGACTGGGACAGCCCGCAGGTGGTGACCTGGGAGCAGCCTCCGTTCCTCACCCTGCAGACGGGCGAGCATTTCCAGTACACGTGCTCGTACAAGAACGACACCAACCAGACCATCTACGTCGGTACCTCGGCCGCGACCAACGAGATGTGCATGATGGAAGCGTACTTCTTCCCCGCCGGCACAACGACGCCGGCCTGCAACTGAGCGAGAGCTCGTCCGCTCGGACGGGCTCGCGGAACCGTCGCCTCCCAACGTGGAGGCGACGGTTCTTTGCTTTTGTCGGCGCGAACGGCGCGCCCGTATCGTCACTCCGCGGGAGCGTGCGCCTCGGTCTCGCCTGCGCCGGACTTGCCGCCGACGCGGAGCGACAGCTTCCGGAGGGCGACGTAGAAGACCGGCGACAGGAACAAGCCGAAGAAGGTCACGCCGAGCATGCCGGCGAAGACCGTGACGCCCATCACGCGGCGGACCTCGCTGCCGGCGCCGGCGGCCGTGAGGAGCGGCACCACGCCGGCGATGAACGCGATCGACGTCATGACGATGGGACGCAGACGGAGGCGGCACGCTTCGAGCGCCGCTTCCACCGTGCTCATACCGGCCATCTCCAGCTCGCGCGCGAACTCCACGATGAGGATGGCGTTCTTGCAAGCGAGACCCATCAAGACGACCAACCCGACTTGCACGAAAATGTTGTTGTCGCCGTGCGTGAGCCACACGCCGGCCAGCGCCGAGAGCACGCACATCGGCACGATGAGGATGACGGCGAGCGGCAGGATGAAGCTCTCGTAGAGCGCCGCGAGCACCAGGAACGCGAGGACGATCGCCAGCGGGAACGCGAGCAAATTGCGACTACCCTCGTGCAGCTGCTGATAGCTCAGGTCGGTCCATTCGAATTGGAAGCCGTTCGGCAAGACCTGCTGCGCGACGTTCGCGACGACCTCCATGGCCTGGTTCGACGACATGACGTTCCGGTCCGCCTCGCCGATGAGATCCGCCGCGGGATAGCCGTTGTAGCGCATGACCGGATCGGGCCCGTAGCTCTGCTTGATGGTCGCCATGCTCCCCACGGGGACCATTTCGCCGAGCAGGTTCCGCGTGCGCAGCTGGCCGATGTCCTCGACCTGATCGCGGAACGAGGCGTCGGCTTGGGCGATGACCTGGTACGTGCGACCGAAGCGATTGAAGTCGTTCACGTACGCGCTGCCGAGATAGACCTGCAGCGTTTCGTACAGGTTCGTGAGCGGCACGTTCTGCGACTTGGCTTTCGTGCGGTCCACCTCGGCGAGGAGCTGGGGCACGTTCGCCTGGTAGCTCGAGATGGGATAGCCGATGCCCTTCACCTGACTGAGCGCGCCGGAGAGCCCGCTGACCGCGTTCTGCAGCTCGCCGTAGCCCGCCCCCGCGCGATCCTGAACGAAGAGCGAAAAACCGGAGCCGGTCCCGATGCCCAGCACGGCCGGCGGCATGATCGCGAACGCGAACGCCTCGGGGACGTGCTGGAATTTCCCCATGAGCTCGCCGACGATGGCCTGCGCCGGCCGCTTGCGCTCGTCGAAGCTCTTGAGGCCGTAGAAGATGGTCGCGACGTTGGGCGTGTTGGTGAACTGAAGCGGATTCAGACCGGGAAACGCGATGGCGTTGTCGACGCCCTCGGTCGAGAGCGCTAGCTTCGTCAGCTTGCGGACGACTTCTTCCGAGCGGTCGAGCGACGCTCCCTCGGGCAGCTTCACGCCGCCGATGAGGTACAGCTTGTCCTGCGTCGGGATGAACCCGCCGGGCACGAGGCGCAGCATGAACACCGCGCCGGCGAGCAGCGCCGCGTACGCGACGAAGACGAGACCGCGCGCCTTCAGCGATCGATTGACGACGCCGCGATAGGCGTCGGAGCTCTTCTTGAAGCCGCGATTGAAGGGCCGGAAGAGCCACCCGAGCAGGCCGTTGATCGCGCGGGTCGGCAGATCCGCCCGCGCGCCGTTCGGCCGCAGGAGCACGGCGGCGAGCGCCGGCGACAGGGTGAGCGAGTTCAGGGCGGAGATGACCGTCGAAATCGCGATCGTCACCGCGAACTGCTTGAAGAACTGACCGCTCACGCCGGTCAAAAACGCCATCGGGACGAACACGGCGCAGAGCACCGACGCGATCGCGATGATCGGACCCTGAACTTCCTTCATCGCCTTGTGCGCGGCTTCGCGCGGCGATTCGCCTTCTTCGATGTGCCGCTCGACGTTCTCGACGACCACGATGGCGTCGTCGACGACGATGCCGATCGCGAGCACCAGGCCGAACAGCGTGAGCGTGTTGATGGAGAACCCGAGCAGCAACAGCACCGCGAACGTCCCGACGATGGATACGGGCACCGCGAGGAGCGGGATGATCGACGCCCGCCACGTCTGCAGGAACAGGATGACCACCAGGACGACGAGGAGCACCGCCTCGAACAGCGTGCGCACCACCTCGGCGATGGAGTCGCGCACGAACACCGTCGGGTCGTAGACGATGTGGTACTCCATGCCCTTCGGGAAGCGCTGCGCGAGCTCGGCCATCTTCGCGCGCACTTCGTTCGAGACGTCGATGGCGTTCGAGCCCGGGGCCTGGAAGATGGGCAGCGCGACGGCCTGGTGGTTGTTGAGCAGCGACCGGAGCGAGTACTCCGACGCGCCGAGCTCGATGCGCGCGACGTCGGAGAGATGCGTGATCTCGCCGTTTTGCCCCGCTTTGACGACGATGTCGCCGAATTCTTGTTCGGTGGTCAGCCGTCCTTTCACGTCGATGGAGAGCAGGAAATCCGAGGCGTGCGGCATCGGCGGTCCGCCGAGCTGTCCGGCGGAGACCTGCACGTTCTGCTCGCGGATCGCGTTGACGATGTCGCCCGCGGTGAGCCCGCGCGCCGCAGCCTTGTCCGGATCGATCCAGATGCGCATCGCGTAGTCGCCGGCGCCGAACGCGACGGCCTGTCCGACGCCGGGGAGCCGCGCGAGCTCGTCCTTGACCTTCAGCGTGGCGTAGTTGCGAAGGTAGATGGGATCGTACTGACCGCCGGGCGATTCGAGGTGCACGACCATCGTCAGGTTCGGCGATTGCTTCTGGGTCGTGACGCCTTGCCGCCGCACCTCTTCCGGCAGGCGGGCGAGCGCTTGACTGACTCGGTTTTGCACCTGCACTTGCGACAGATCCGGATCCGTACCGGGCTCGAACGTCACGGTGAGCGCGAGCACGCCGTCGCTGCCGGCGACGGATTTCATGTACATCATGTGCGGCGCGCCGTTCATCGCCTCTTCCAGAGGCGTGGCGACCGTCTCCGCGATCACCTTCGGGCTCGCGCCCGGATAGACCGCGCGCACCTGCACCGTCGGCGGGACGACGTCCGGGTACTCGCTGATCGGCAAGATCGGAATGGAGATCGCGCCCGCGATGAGCACGATGATGGAGAGCACCGCCGCGAAGATCGGACGATCGACGAAGAATTTCGCGAATCCCATGGGATCCCTGTTTTTCTGGGAGAATTGTGTGGATCAGTGGCCGCCGGGAGCCGCCGCGACGACCTCGGGCGGCGGAGCGCCCATCTCGATGTCGCGCGGGTTCAGCGGCGCCCCGGGAAAGAAGATCTTCTGCACGCCGTGGACGACGACGCGGTCGTTCGCATCGAGACCCGATTGCACGACGCGCAAGCCGTCCGCCATGCGACCGATCACGATGTTCTTGCGCTGCGCGCGGTTCCCCTCGCCGACGACGTAAACGTATTTTCGATCCTGATCCGTCAGGACTGCCTTGTCGTCGACGAGCTGCACCTCGGACGAGCCGCCCCCGACGAGCCGGACGCGCGTGAAGAGGCCGGGCAAGAGCCGCCCGTCGGCGTTCTCGATCTTGGCGCGCGCGTGCATCGTCCCGCTGCGCGGATCGACCCGATTATCCAGGAAATCGAGGGCCCCTTGGCGCGGGAAGCCCTCTTCGTCCATGAGCCCGACGCGCACGGTCTTCGCGTCGTTCGGGCCACGGCTGATCGCGAGATACGTGGCTTCGTCGATGTCGAAGTACACGTAGAGCGCGCCGTCGGAGACCAGCGTGGTGAGCGCGTTGGCCGGCGTGACGAGGTTACCGGGAGTGACGAGCGCCCGCGACACGCGCCCGTCGATGGGCGCACGGACGCCGGCGTACCCGAGATCCAGCCGCGCGAGCGAGAGCGACGCTTTCGTCGAATCCAGCGCCGCCTTCGCCTCGGCTTCGCGCGCCGAATTGCGCTCGAGCTCCACCGGCGCGATCGCGCCCGACTTCGTCAATCGCTCCGACCGCTCGCGGTCCGACGTGGCCAGCGAAAGCTCGCTCGCCACGCGGCGCTCTTCGGCCGAAAGCCGGCTGACCTGCTGCTGAAAGCGACGCGGATCTATCTCGAAGAGCAAGTCCCCCTTCTTCACGTGAGCGCCCTCGGTGAAGTGAATGGCGTTCACCGTGCCGTCGACCTGCGGGTGGAGCTCGACCGTGTTCATCGCCTCCAGCCGGCCGCTGAAATCCGTGAAATTCTCGATCTCCTTCGTGACCACGCGCGCGGCGGCGACCTCTGCCGGCGGCACTTGATGCTGCGTTTCTGCTCGCGTCTGGTTGCACCCCGACGCGGTGAGCGCGGCGAAAGCAATCGCCGTGGCCCAGCTTCGAATGGCTTGCATGCGGTAATCCTCGGAATTCGTCGACTACTGCGCACTGCTCGCGGCCATGAGCTGCTCGCGTGCGCCACGCTCCTGTGACGGCGCCGACGCTCGGATGAAACGTGGCGCGGCAAGGGGACCTGTGCCCATCGGGCACGCCCCATATGTGAGTATCGGCGGCCAACGTCAATGGGCTGGCGGCCGCGCGGGCGCTCCAGCTGGCGCGTTTGCAGTCACGCCCCTTGCGCCCGCCAGAATCGACGTTCCGTCCAAAGGCAACGACTCGTTGCCGTATGAACCTACGGCCCTGCTACGCGACCGCGAGCGGGCCAGTGTCGTCCGCGGTCGAGGCGTCAACGGATATGACCACGTCAGTGGCCACTTTCATGCCTTGCGCGAAGGCGCGGCGGCGAATCACTTTGCCTCGGGGCATTCGCACCGGCGTGGGATTTATCGTCCGGAGCCGCCGGCCCGAACGACTCGTCACTCGGCGCGCGACGAAGTGAATACCCGAGCGATCCCGCGTGCCGTCCGCGCCATCGGGAACACCTCGCGGCGGCACGACGGTTGCAGCGTGCGCCCGAACCCGACACACGCGTGTCGGCAGTAGACTAAGGAGAGCGGGATGCGCACGCAGACGATGATCAAGATAGGAACGGTGCTCGGGGCGAGCCTCACGGCGTTCGCGGCTACGCTCGCTTGCGGCGGCAGCCATCAAGATGCGAACACGCCGACGAACGAGGGCGCCCCGCCGTCGTCCGAGTCGAACACCACGGCGCCGACCGGCGACGAGTCGAGCGGCACGGACACGACCGGGGGCGATTCGACGGGGACGGGTGGCGCGGGCGGCATGGGGAACGGCGCGACCACACCCCCCGAGGGATACGCTGGAAGCTCGGACTCCCAGTAGCTCGCTCACGTCTCTCGAATGGCTTCTCGGGATCGAGGGGGTGAGGCCCTCGATCCTTCGAAGTCAGCGCCGTGTGGAACGCCGGCGGCGCTTGGCCAGCAGTACGAGCGACGCCGCTGCGCCCCACGCCATCGAGCTGCGCGGCGAGCGCGAGCCGTTCTCCGCGACGCGGCACGTGCAACCGCTCGACGCCGCTGCGTCGTCGAGGCTGCCACCCGAGCCCGTCGTTTCGGCATTGCCCGCGCTGGACGACGCGCTCCCGCTTCCGGACAGCACCGGTGCGGTGCCGCCGCTCGACAACGTGCTCCCGCCGTTCGACGACGTGCTTCCGCCGTTCGACGACGTGCTTCCACCGTTCGACGACGTGCCTCCGCCGTTCGATCGCGATGCGCCACCCGCGCCGGATGACGTCGCGCCGCCCGTACCGGATGACGTCGTTCCGCCTGCGGCGTTCACGCCTCCGGCACCGGTCGCTGCGCCCGACGCCGTCGTCCCGCCGCTCGTCGTCGTGCCTCCGCTCGCCGCAGAACCACCGGTCGACGTTGCTCCACCCTTCGCGACGCCACCGGAACCCGAGCCGCCGTTCGCGCTCGTCGTTCCGCCCGTGCTCGTCGTTCCGCCAGCGCTCGTCGTTCCGCCCGTGCTCGTCGTTCCACCAGCGCCAGTGGAGCCGCCGGACGATCCGTCGGGCTGGTACGCTCCGATGTACAGCTGACCGCTCACGGATCTCGCGATGGCGGTGCCGGGCGCTTCCAGCAGGTGGCGAGGCGGCTCGAACGCCGGCCACGGCAGCGGATTCGGGAAGTCGTATCCCGGCGGGCTCGAGATACACGTGCACCCGTCGGCGAGCGGTCCGCTCGCCACCGGTGAAAGATCGAAGCTCGAGATGTTGGCGAGCTGGGGATTGGTACCCTTCAACGTCACGGTCCACTCCGGGGGAACCGCCGACGCCTGCGACACGACCCAGTTGTGGCTGCCGCCGACGATGCGCATCCCCGTCGACCACACCGCTTCCGAGTCGCGCACGATCGTCGCCGCTCCCGACGGGTTCGGATCCACGAAGAACACGTTGTCGTGCATCTCGACGCTCTCGATGCCGTCGAAGAGCCGGAACACCGCGGAGCCCCCGGGCTGGGTCAACACGGTGTTGGCCACGAACCGATAACGACCATTCGTCTGGCCATCTCCGTCGCCGCCGAAACGCGTGACGAAGCTCGTCTGCGTCTTCCTGAGCACGTTGCCGACGACGTCGGAGTCCTCACGCTTCAGGTCCTCCGTCCAACCGTCCGCCGCATCCGATGGATCCGGACCGATGAGCTCGAGCTCGTGGTAAACGGCGCCTTCGATCCAGTTGTAGTAAATCTCGTTTCGCTCCGCGCGCGACTTCACGTTGTTGCCGCCTTTGCCGCCGTGCACGTAGCAAAACTGCATGCGGAACACCGAACCGGGGTGCGCGACTTCGTCGGTCGCCATGTAGATCTGGTGCTCGTTGGTGCCGGATCCCGAACCGTAGAACTCGGAATACTCCAGCGTCAGAGAACCGGAATCTTGATCCGCGCCGAGCAGCCCGTGCGCCTGGCAGTCGTGCACGACGAGGTCGCGCATCGTGACGTCGTCGGAGTGGTGATACACACAGCGGGTCGTCGCCGCGGTGATCTCGAAACCCTGGAGCACGTAATGATCTCCCTGGATCTCGATGGTGTTCGCGCCGCCCGAGAGCACCGGCCGCTTGCCGTTGACGTAAACTCCTTTGATCGTGATCGGGTTGCCGGCGGCGCCGGGACGAGCGAGGACGATGCCGCCCGCGTACGTCGCGTCGCCATCGACTTCGACGACGTCGCCCGGAGCGAGCTTCGAAGCGACGGCATTCAAGGTCGTCAATGAACGCGTCGGACCCACCTGGTACGTCGTGGCCAAGCAGGGCACCGACCAGAACAGCGACGCGCAACCAATGGCGTAAATCGAACGCATCCTGCCGTCATATCGGATGCCTCGCCCACCGCGAAACTTAAGAAGTCGTAGCGTTCGCGCGCGCAGCAATACGTTTGTGCACGTCTCACCACACGAAAATTGCGGCGCGATCGTGATTTTGAACCGATCACCGCGGCGCGAGTCGTGTCCGCGGGGCGGCGCTTCGCGCCCGACGGCGCCGCGTTACTTCTTCTTCCGCGAGCTCTTCTTTCGCGGCGGGACCTTCCCACCGGCGCGGCGAGCTTCCGAAAGCCCGATCGCGATCGCCTGCTTGCGGCTCTTCACCTTCTTGCCGGAGCGGCCCGATCGCAGCGTGCCGTGCTTGCGCTCGTGCATCGCCGTTTCGACCTTCTTCCGAGCTTTGCTGCCGTACTTCTTCTTCGAGCCCTTGCGCCGCCCACCGGTCTTTCGTCCACGCTTCTTCGTAGCCATCCCATTCTCCTTATGAAGTCATTCACGACGTGGCGTCCGTCGCCTCGCCGGCTCGACGAGCACGAGCGATGTCCGTCCAGCAAGTTTCGAGCCGGTCTTCGCATCGAAACCGCGCGGCCTGACAACCGCGAGGCCAATCCGACGCGGAGCGCGCTATCGCGCCGTCGTGGTTCAGCTCGAGACGGTTCGTAATTTTTCCGACGCTCCGAAGACCGAGCCGTCGAACTACGCGGTTTTCAACGGCGAATCGCTTCTGACGTCGCGCGGCATACGCGTTGCTGAAACGCGGACGCCGCCGGTCGAGCGGCGAGCGCGAACGCGCGTCGCGCCGCGCGAGGGGACGGCGACTGCCCAGCGGAGGACACATGCGAACGGCAAATCATCTGAGTCATGGTGCAACGAATCGCGGGTCGCGTGCGCGCATCGGAGCAACGACGCTCCTCACGTGCGCGGTCGCTGCGCTCTCGAGCGCCGCATGCAGCGATGGACAAGGCGTCTCGTCCGAGGACCTCGATACGAGCTCGGCGCTCGCAGCGAGAGGCGGACTGAAACTCCCGATTCCCAAGCTCCCGAGCCCCAAACCACCGACGACCGCAGAGCCCAAGCCACCGACGACCCCGGAGCCCAAGCAACCCACACCAGGTCCCGTCTGCAAGAACCCGAACCTCGGCGCTCCGAAGCCGCTCTTCCTGGTCTCTCCGACCGCACAGTTCGTGGACCTCTGTGATCCCATCGTGCCCGTCATCAGCTTGCCCGCCGAATGCGCAGCGGGCCCCGATACGTCGGAAGTCGGTCTCGACTATGGTAACTTTCCCTTCAGGAATGCCAATTTTCTCGTGGACGGCTCCTTCTTCTACGCCGTCCTCGCGCCCGGCTACGAAGACGCCGGCTTCCTCGACGGCCAGCCCGGCAATCTGAGCGACACCACACCGAGCGCCGCGCCCGGAGATCGCGGCAGCGGCGACACCGAGGCGGACCGCACCATCACCGCGAACGGCATGCCGCCCGCGCTCTTCCCCGCGACGCACGGCACGCACCCGGTGTCGTTCCCCCCCTCCCAGTTCGAGGTAATCCAGCTCATCCCCTTCGACGAAACTCCCGACGGCCGCTACGAGATCGCCGTTTGCCCGACCGGCGCGACCAATCGCTGCCAGTGCGCTTTCGACACCTTCACGGCCCGCCCGCACGACGTCGACGGCGGCAGCACCGGCACCGGAGGCGCCGCGAGCACCGGAGGCGCGACGAGCACCGGAGGCGTCACATCGAGTGCCGGCGGCACCCCTTCCAGCGCGGGAGGCACGACATCGAGCAGCGGCGGCGCGGCGCCCGCTGCTGGCGGCAGCGGCGGCGCACCGTGCGACACCTGGAGTAACGGCGGGGCCAGCGAACTGCCAGAACCGCACTGAGTGCGCAACAATCGCGAAGCGATCTTCGCCGCTCCCGACGGGCGGCGAAGATCGCTCAAGGATGCTCCCCCGTCCGATCGCGACGCGGTACGACCGGCCGTGCTCGCTGCGCTCCGCGCGGCCGGGTCCCTCTCGCTGCGTGCTCGCCCGGCGACGCGGCAAATCCCTCTACGCCGCACCGGGCTCCGCGCGCGCAAGGGTCCCGCAGACGCGGCCTGTCTCCGTCCATTTGAGTGGTCGCTTCCGACTACATCAACGCGACACTATATCCGATGAATTTAAGGGTCCCGCAGGCGCGGCACGTCCCTGTCCATTCGAGTGGTCGCTTCCGGCCACATCAACGCGACACCACGTCCGATGAGTTCAGCGGCATATCAGGCAGCACCAAGAGACCGCCCAGGTCGTCGACGACCTCGTGGCGTACGGTCGGTAGCTTCCAGTAGGTCGTGCGCCGCCACACCGGCGTCAGGCCCGCGTCTGCGGCACCACGAACATCGACGTCGGGATCGTCGCCGACGAAGCAGGCCTCCTCCGCGCGCACATCTAGCGCACGAAGGGCGCGACGAAAGATCTCGACGTCCGGTTTGCGGACACCTTCATGCTCCGAAATATGGACGGTGTCCATGAGGTCGTTGAGCCCGAGGTGAGAAATCGCCGGCTCCTGGACCCGGACCACGCCGTTGGTGATGATGCCCAGCGACAAGCCGCGACGGCGGAGCTCGCGCAGCGCAGGGAGCACATCCGCAAAACATCGGCAATGGCCGTGATACGCACTCCAGAAATCTGCCAACAATGCTGCGGCGAGAGTGTCAGATAGAGCAAATTCAGTCACCGCCCGAGAATAGACTTCTGCCTTGTCACAATGACCGTGAGCATCGAGTTCGAGCATACGGGCGACGTAGCTGCCACACGGAATGCGTTGCAGCGCCGCAGCAAACCTCTGATGCTGGTCGGCGAACAGCTCTCTCATCGCCGAATCCCTGTCGGACAACGTGCCATCCAGATCGAAGAGCACGGCACGAAGCATCGCAAGTCCGCCGACTACTTCACGGTGATCATGTACTCTACTACCTGGTGTCCCCCATCGGGGAAGAGCCCTTCGACCACTGCCGAATCCGCCCCGACGTATCCAGACGTCGATGTGTACCAGACGGAAATCCCCGACACCTCGGTTTGGTTGCAGTGGCTGCGTGAGTTCGCCTGTGGGTAACTGGGGAACCCAGTGTCCTCACGAGTCGTGATTTGCCCGTGCTGCGCCGGCTTCGAAATCCGAATCACCGGAACACCGAGCGACGCACAATCCGGCCTTACATCCCAAAAGAACGCCATCCGTGTCGTCGCGCCGGTCGCCGCAAACCTTTTTACAGGTCGAGGAACATCCCGATCATCGTCGTTGTTGAGGACCGCAGAAGCCCCTGCTCCACTCGAACTGTTCGGTGGGGGAGTCGCCGAAGGCGCGCAGCTGACGGTGAGGCCGAGCAGGGTGACGAGCGCGACCGAAGAAACGATTCGTATTTGTCGCATGGGGTGACCTTTCACGGAAGGCTGCGTCGTCATCGCTGCCGTTCGGCATCGTATTCCCGCATCAAGAACGCGACCAGGATCGCAAACTCGATCGCGTAGAACGCCATCCAATATGCCGAAAACCCTTGAACAGCCACTGCGTCGGTCGCTCTGGTGCCCCGCGTGCGCGCGAACAACAGGACGAAGTTTGCACCGGCGTAGACGAACGTAGCGAGCGCGAGCGCTTTGACCCAAGGCGGGCAGCGTCGCAATGTGGCCCGCCAGAAATTCCTCAGCGGCTCGCTCGAAGCTTCCGCCCGCGCGATGAGGGCTGCCGGAATGGCCACGAACACGGCGCCACCGTGTAGACCCCACACGGCGCCGCCGAACGGCAGCACACCCATCGCTGCAGCCACGTGTGCGACGACGCTGAGCACGAAACCGAGCGCCGCCACCGTTGCCAGTGCAAGGGAAAGAGCTCTCATGCGTCCGTTTGCCCAAAACCAGGCAACCAGAGTCGACATCGAGGCGTCCAATGTACCAGCGCCAGAGCGCGCGCACTAGCCGATCCCGCTGGGGACAACGCGTGCGCCCACCACGGACAATGCGTGCGCCCCCCCTTCGCTCTCCAATCCGCTGAAGCTATCGTGATGATGGTCCGATACGCTTAGCAATCAACGACTTCGTCATCCGGACGCACGACATCTCGTTACCGTCAGGAAGGCGATGCGCCCCGCGTTCGACAATTTGGTATCCATGGCGCACATAAAAACCTTCGGCGTTCACTGAAGCCTTCAAGTGAAGTGACGTGAGGCCGCGCACCGTAGCCAATCGTTCTAGCTCCGCGACAATGAGACCCCCGACACCGCGGCGGCCCACCCGCGGATGAACATAAACTGCGCGAACTTCGCCGTCCGACGAAGCGACGATGCCAAATCCGACAACGCAGCCGCCCTGATCCGCTACGATCACTGGGTCTCTTCCTTCGGCGATGATGCTCCGGAATCGAGCGAATCGTCGTTCGTCGGGCTCTCGAGACCAGCTCTCGATCACGGCGTGCGTATAGAATCCAGCGGCGGTCGTGTGCACGGCTTCGAAGTGCACCCGAACAATCCCTTCGGCGTCAGCCTCCACGGCAGGGCGAATCCGGATCGGCGTGCTTTCGTCCGGTGTCTCCACGTTTCGATCTCCGCGATGAAGCTTGCCGGCTCCAAGCTCGAAATGCGATACGCCTCACCGCGTTTCGGGCACCCTTGCTACTTCGCTCGTCGATTGGCATCCAGCGAGACCGGCCGGCAGCTTTTCGCTTCGCGAACCGAGTACGATGCCCCTAACCCCGTGAGCTCGGGGATGCTCAGGGCCGGCAAGAAGAGCGCGAGGGCGGCGCGATCGGCGGCCGGGTCGCACGGCCTTGAAGCACATGAAGACCGCGCCGAGCTCGGCGTCGGTGTAGCTCGGCCACAGCACTTCGGCCTGCGGGCGCCCCTCGGCGTCGACGTGAAGGAGATACTCGCCGATAACGCGCGCCGGGCGGCGCGACGGAGGCGCCGCGGATCCAGTAGCATGTGTTTTCTAATTCGTGCTACGAGGCGCCCATGCAATTCACCCGCGGCCGCAGAGGCTCGCTGACGATCGCCGCGGCGATCCTGCTCGGAGGAACACATTCGTCGTGGGCGCAGGATGCGGGGGCTCCTCCGCCTGCCGACACTGCTCCTCCGCCGGCCCAGACTTCTCCGGCAAGCCCGAGCGCTTCGGCCGCGGCCGCTCCTGCGGCAGCAGCCTCCGCCATCGCGCCTCCCGCCGCGCCGGCGACTCCGCCCCAGAGCCCGCAGGTCGCGCCATCAGTCGCAAAGCAGCCGGTGAGAATGCCGGAAGTCGTCGTTCGAAGCCGTGCGGAAGATCTCCTCGGCGTGGCCCACAGCGCCTCGCAGGGAAACATCGGCGCGCCCGATCTCGAGGATTTGCCGGTGTTGCGGCGGGGGGAGATCCTCGAAACCGTTCCGGGGATGATCGTCACCCAGCACTCGGGCGACGGAAAAGCCAACCAGTACTTCTTGCGCGGTTTCAACCTGGATCACGGGACGGACTTCGCTTTCTCGGTCGACGGAGTGCCCGTGAACCTGCCGAGCCACGCTCATGGTCAGGGCTACTCCGATCTCAACTTCATGATCCCGGAGCTGATCGACCACATCGATTATCGTAAGGGGCCATTCTTTCCCGAGGTGGGCGATTTTTCGGGAGCGGGGGCCGCCAACATTCACCTCGTGAATACGCTGCCCGAGGGGATTGCGAAGGTGCAGCTCGGTCAGTTCAACTATGCGCGGGCATTACTCGCCGGAAGCTCGGAGCTCGGAGCCGGCTCGCTGCTCTATGCGTTCGAATACAACCACTACGACGGGCCTTGGGATTTGCCGGAGAACTCCAACCGTTACAACGGGCTCTTGCGGTACCACTGGGGCAAGGGAACGGACGAGTTCAACGTCACGGCGAACGCTTACTGGGCTCCGTCTTGGCGCTCGACCGACCAAGTGCCCCTGCGAGCGATCGACGAAGGGGTCATCGGGCGCTTCGGGAACATCGATCCTACCGACGGTGGGAGAACCGGTCGCGACACTCTTTATTTCGACTGGACCCACCACGGCGACGGCACGACGACCAAGCTGCTGGTGTACGGTTTTTATTACCAGCTCAATCTATGGTCGGATTTCGACTACGCGCTCGACGATCCGGTACACCTCGATCAGTTCGAGCAGGTCGACCGCCGCTACGTGGCGGGTGCTCAGTTCTCGCAGACCTGGGACGGCACTTGGTTCGGGGCGAAGGTCGAGAACACGCTCGGCATTCAGGTAAGAAACGACACCATCCCCGACTCCGGTCTCAACCACACGTCTGCGCGGAGCATTCTCGACGTGGAGGTTTACGATCACATCGAGGAGATCAACAGCGGCGTGTACGGAAGCAACCAGATCCAATGGACGAGCTGGCTCCGGAGCGTCGTGGGACTCAGAGGGGACGTGTTCGACGTCCACGTCGATAGCACCACCAACGCGGCGAACTCCGGCAATGCAGCGGCCGGGATCGTCAGTCCGAAGGCCTCGCTCGTATTCGGCCCCTGGGCAAAGACGGAGTTTTACGTCAACGGGGGATTTGGCTTCCACAGTAACGACGCGCGCGGAGCGACGATCACCGTGGACTCGGCGGGTGAGGCACAACAGAAGGTGCCCCTGCTCGTTCGGACCAAAGGCGCCGAGGTGGGGACGCGGACGTCGATCCTACCGGGCCTGGTGAGCACGGTTTCGCTCTGGTACTTGCAGTCGGATTCGGAGCTGACCTTCAGCGGTGACTCCGGCGACACGGAGGCCAACGGAGAATCGCGTCGCTACGGCGTCGAATGGGCAAACTTCTACAAACCGACGCGCTGGCTGACTCTTTCGGCGGACTTCTCGCTCACCCACGCGCGGTATCTCACGCCGCAAGACGCCGCCGACGGTGGCTCCGGCTTGTACATCGCCAATTCGATCCCCATGGTCATCTCGGGGACGGCGGCGGTGGAGACGCCGAGCGGTATCTTCGGTGGAGCGCGGATCCGCTATTTCAGCTCGCAGCCCGTCATCGAAGACAATGCCGCGCGCCAACCCGCATCGACGATATTGAATCTCCTCGCCGGCTATCGCTTCGACAAGTATGAGATAGCCGCGGAGGTGCTCAACGCCTTCAACTCGAAGTCCGACGATATCGCCTACTTCTACCCATCGAGGCTTCCGAACGCACTCTTGGCTGCGCACCGCTTGCCTCCGGAGCCAGCCGCGGGCGTCAACGACTTCGTGATCCATCCCGTCGAACCGCTGGAGGTGAGGGCGAGCCTGACGGCGCACTTCTGAACGATACGCGATGCGAATGATGGTGAGCCTCCTCGGCGCCGCGGTTCTGCACGGCGTCGTCCTCGGCGGCGTGGCGTTGGTTGCGTCGCGTGAAGGTGCGCGGTCTCCGGCCGTGCCGGCCGGCCATGTCGATGCCCTCGACGTCGAAGTGGTCGAGGCGCGTCCCGATCCCGTCGCCGAACAGGCGCTCGCGCCGCTCGCCGACGCGCGGCCTTCGCTGGCACCCGCTCCCGTCGGACGATTCACTCCGCTGCGATCACCGACGAGCCCGCCGCCGCGTCACGTCGCAGCGGCGGAGCAGCCCTCCCAGCCCACGCCGCCAAACGTGGCCGAGCTCGCCACGTCGAGCGGGCCCACGTTCCCCGCGGCGTCGCCGGTCCCCTGGAGCGCTCCAAACGCGTCGGTGCCCGCAGCCCCTACGGTCGGCGGTCGGCGTGAGCCCGGATCGCGTGGCGTCTCCTCGCCCGCGCCACCGCACGGTACCGCGATCGTCTCGGCCGTGCCTCGCTATCGCAGCAACCCCGCGCCCGACTATCCGACTCCCAGCAGGCGACGCGGCGAAGAGGGCACGGTGCTGTTGGACGTGGTCGTGAATGCCCGCGGCTCGGCCGACGCGGTTTCGGTCCAGCGGAGCAGCGGTTATCCCCTGCTCGACCGAGCCGCGGTCGCCGCCGTTCGACGCTGGACCTTCGAACCCGCTCGCCTTCAAGGCGTCGCCTTGTCGAGCCACGTCGTGGTGCCGGTCCGTTTCTCCCTCTCGGAATAGCCGGAAGAGAACGACGGAGGCACCGTGCGGCGAAGAGTGCACCCAATCAGCGCCGTTTCTCGCCGCCGAGCCCCGCGTACTATAACGGGTGTTCATGAAGTCTTCCCTGGTCCGCTTCGGCGTCGCGATGGAATCTCCCTTGCTCGCCGAGCTCGACGAACTCGTCGGGCAACGCGCGTGCACGCGATCGGAGCTCCTCAGGGACCTCGTGCGCGCCGAGGTCACGCGTTCGAAGGTGAGCTCGGGGGCCGACGCCGTGGCGACGCTCACCATCGTCTACGACCACCACGTTCGAGACTTGAGCGAGAGGCTGACTGAGCTCCAACATCGGCTGGGTGAGCAGGTTCACGCGGCGCTGCACGTCCACCTGACTCATGATCTCTGTTTGGAAGTGATCGTGATGAGGGGCCGTTCCAATGATCTGAAGAAGATTGCCGATCGAATCATCGCGACCCGCGGCGTGAAGCACGGCGGCGTCGAGATCATCGCCGCTGCGGGGCGCCGCGGACACGAGCACGCCGGGCCGCGCACAGCGAAACGCAGCGGCCCGAAGCCGGCGGCCTGACTGCGCTCGCGCGCATTCCCGAACGTACGCGTTGACGGCGGCGGTCGGAGAGCAAAGGCCGCGACGGCGGGCTGGGGGCCTCCTCCGTTCGCCGGCGACCCCGAAGAAAGTCGGTACGCGCGATTCGAACGGCGGAACCGGCTGCCCGCACTTGCAGATCCCGCCGCAGTCGCACGCCTCGAGGCTCGGCTGCGCACGCGCCGATGCGTCGCTCAGCTAGCACGCGGGCGTGGTACGGTCGCGCCGCTCGATGATGCTGACGGACGTCCTCTCGAAAATTGGTCGGCAGACGACGTTCGCTGCTCGGCACACCCTGCCGGCGGCTGCGCTTCGAATCAGGATCGCGGGTGTGGGGCAGCTCGACTTGCCGATCTCTGCGGCAAAGGCGAAGGCGCTCTGTCGTATCGCGAAGCCAGCCCGCTACGGCTACAAAGACAGGACTCTTCTCGATACGTCCGTGCGCGACACCTGGGAGATCGCCGCGCCCGAGATCGACTTCGATGAATCCGCCTGGGAGCGGGCGTTGAGCCCGGCACTCAGCGAGCTCGGTCGCAAGCTCGGGCTCGGCCCCGATCGGCAACTTCGTGCGGAGCTCCATAACCTGCTCGTTTACGCGCCGGGGCAGTTCTTCTTGCCGCACCAGGACTCGGAGAAGTCCGACGACATGCTCGGGACGCTCGTGGGTCGCGCTGCCGTCCAAATCCAGCGGGGGCGCCATCATCGTCCGACACCACGAAGACCAGGTCGCGTTCCGCGGCTCGCAACAGGACATCGTCCTCATCGCGTTCTATTCCTTGCCCGCGAATTTTCTCTTCTCGTTCGTGTTCCGGATCACCTATCCGCGTTCGATCATCGTCTGGTGGACGGCGGCTCATATCGCGCGCCGAAACGCCGATACGCGCCGGGATGAGGCGCTCCGGCGCGCCAGATATCGGGTCCTTGGCCCCGGTCAGGCTGCCGAGGGCTTCTAGGGCGACGCTGCTGCCGGCGGTCGCGGTCGGGCTGCTCCCCCGACCAGGGAGCATCGCGGTGCGACCGGCCGTGCTCGCTGCGCTGCGCGCGGCCGGGTCCCTCTCGCTGCGTGCTCGCCCGGAGACTCGACACGCCGGAACACGACGCGCCGGGCTCCGCGCGCGCAAGGGTCCCGCAGGCGCGAAGCGGATCCATTCATTTGCGTCGTCGCTTCTTGCTGCGCTCGCCCGAGCTGTTGTGTCTGCTACGCGTGCGAATCATGCAGCCTTGCCCGACCTGCTCCGGCGCGGTGCTTTGCCCTTCCGCAATTCCTCTTTCACCACGCGCCGAACGAGGACTTCCAATGGTTCTTCCTCGGACCGCATCTGTGCGCGAAGGGCGTCGTTGATGAGCGCTTGATAGCTACCGCCACCCGCAGCCTCGACGCGCTCTCGAAACCAATCCAGCACGTCGTCATCGAGACGAATAGTAATGCGCGTCTTGCCCGGCTTGACGGGGAGAACCGCTCCGCGACGGCCGCCACTGAAGTCGTAGTGTTTGCGCATGTGATCACCTTTCACTTTCGTACTGCTGTCGCTCGCGAGGACCCGCGAGCCTTGCCGAGATGAGCCGGATATCCGAGCCTCGAGGCGTCCAGCACACGACAAGAGCGCGCCCGAGGAAATCGAGGCCAATCGTCACGAACCTGTCTTCTCGTGGATGTGGATCATCAATCGTGACTGCGAGTGGGTCCTCGAATACGCCCACGGCGTCGCTGAACGCGACCCGATGCCTGGCACGATTCGCACGTGCCTTTGCCGGGGTCCCACTGAAGCATCACGCGTCGATCGTATGCACATCAGTGCATACGCGCAAGTCCAGCGATTCGACGGCCGAATGGCCGGGTCCCTCTCGCTGCGTGCTCGCCCGGAGACTCGACACGCCGGACCACGACACGCGGGGCTCCGCGCGCGCAAGGGTCCCGCAGCAGCGGTGCGAGTCCGTCCACGCGACAGCTTGGTGCCGTGCGCGGAGCACCGGCACACTGCCTCCGCCCGGCATGCGGCCGGGCTCCGCTCGAGGGCGCACGCGCCCCACCGAGCTCCGGAGCTCCGACAAGATAAGTGGTCGATTCGCCCGTCATGGCGCCTGCGCCGTGGGTCGCGAAGCCCGGCCGCACGCCGGGCGGAGGAGGTCTCTTGCGTGCTCCGCTTCCCAAAGGTCACCGTGTCCCGCTCCACATCCTCTCCCACGCGTGCGCGGCTCATGCGGGCGTCGCCCACGCCGTCGGAAGCGCAGCTCTGGCGGGCGCTTCGCGGCGCGCAGCTCGGCGTGGCGTTCCGCCGCCAGGTCGTCATCAACGGATTCATCGTCGACTTCGCCGCGCCGCAGGCGCGCCTCGTCGTCGAAGTGGATGGCGGTTGTCACCGCGCCCCCCGGGGCATATCGCGATGTGGTCCTGATCGGCCCCTTCGCCCGCGCGCAGCCCGGCTAGTCGTGTAGTCACTTCTTCACGACGGCCGGGCGAGCACGGGCTTGAGGGGCCCGCCGCGCGCAGCCGCAGGCGAGCACGGCGGTCGTATCGCGACGCCATACGCCGGGGAGCAACCTATTCGAATTCCAAACGCCAGCGAATATCCGCGCCGAGATTGCCCAGTGCCGACGAAGAGATGTCGTTGACGTTGTCGTACGAGCCTTCGACGCTCACCCGCGGCGACAGGCGCAATTCGAGGTTCGAGCGGACTTCGCGTTGGTCGCTGAGGCCGCTGCTGACGTAGGCGCGGAGGCGTTCGGCGAGGCGTTTGCCGATCGTCACGGTGGGCTCGGTGCGGCCGGTGCGCGACGAGTAGGCGCTGCCGAGTTTGAATTCGTCGATGACGGGGATGCTGTCGGTGACGGCTTCGTTGGCGCCGGTCAGGCTGCCGAGGGCTTCGAGGGCGACGCTGCTGCCGGCGGTCGCGGATTGGGCGCGGTCGAGCTCGGCGCGGGTCAGGCCCAGGGTCAGGAGCAAGAAGATGTCGTCTTGGCTCAGGGCGGGCTCGCTGGAGAGATCGACGCGCAGGGTTTCGGGATCGCCGTAGGCGTGGAGGGTGATGCGCCATCGGCCGCCCGCGGTGGCGCTTGCGGCGGAGTCGGTCGCGTTGCCGGCGCTCGGCGCGGGTGCGCTGGTCGCGGTGGTGGTCAGCGTGTCGTCGTAGCGGTGGTAGTCGGTGACGGCGGTGACGTCGACGCGCGGCGCGATGCGTTCGTCGTCGTCGAAGCGGACGAGGCCCTGGGTGATTTCGAAGTCGTTGCGGCGCAGGCGGATGTGGCCGCCTTTCTGTAGGTCGAGCTCCCCGCGAAGGCCGAAGCGCTGGTTCGTGCCGGAGAGGACGAGGCCGGGATCGGCGACGTCGAGCTTGGCCTGGACGAGATCGTTGTCGATTTCGAGGGGGCGCGAGGCGCGGACGCGGACGTCGATGTCGACGAAGTCGTCGACTGGATCGTACGACTCGAAGTGGGTGCGATGGCCGCGCTTGGTGAGCGTGTCGATGTCGGCGGCCATCGTCACCTTGCGCGAATAGCGGAAGGACGTGAGCGTGACGTCGCCGGTGAGCTTCGGCAGGGAGCGCTTGGCGTCGCCGCCGGCGCTCGCTTGCCACGCGAGCTCCAGATCCGCGTCGGCGGCGGAGCGCACGCCCTCGAGCACGGGCAGGCTGACGTTGCGCGCGGTGATCGTCGCGTGACCGTCGGTGATCGATAGCCCGCGGATGGGCGCGCTGCCGCGCACGTCGATGGAACCGCCGCCGACGGAGGCGTTCGCGTTGATGATGCGGATCTCGTCGGAGTCGATGCCGACTAGGACGTCGATGTCGCTGACGGTGACGGGCGCGGTGCGCAACGCGACCTCGCCGTGCTCGAGCTTCAGCTGCCCGCTCTGCGACAGCCGCGGCCACGTGCCGCTGACGTGGACCGCGCCCGAGAGCGTCCCCGCGATGCGCTCGGCCTGCGGCAAGAGCCGCGCGAACATGCCGAGCTCCGTCCTGCGGAGCGAAAGCGTGACGTCGACCTTCGGCGCGTCGCCGATGCCGGACACGACGCCGCCGACGTCGAAGAGGGCGCGTTCGCCGGTCGGCACCGTCGCGGCGAGGGTCACGCCGTTCACGTCGACGTGACCGTGCGTCGCCGTGAGGCGCGCCGGCTGGGTCAGCTCGACGCGCAGACCCGCTCTGCCGAGCCTGAGCTCGGTGAGCTCGACGGCGACGGTCGACGCGCCCGCGCGATCGAGCGGCAGATCGTCGAGCGCGAAGGAGCCGCTCAGGCGACCTTCGAGCCTGCGGTCCGAGAGCGCGATCTGCGGAGAGAGCTCCGCGATCGCGCCGAGATCCAGGCTGTTCGCGACGACCTGGCCGCGCACCGTCTTGGAACGCTGGCGCGTGACGCGCAGATCCTCGAGCTTTATCTGACCGCCGAAGAGCTGGCCGGTGGCGTGGAAGACGCCGTCGGCGAGATCTTGATCGTACACCGACTGGTCGAAGGGCGCGGGGATCGGACGGCCGCACGCCGTCTTGCCGACCTGGCGCAGCGGACGCGAAATCGGCTCGAGGTGGATGCGCAGATCGGAGCCGGGCAACGTCGCTCGCCCGAGCCGGGTCGGACCGACGCGCGCGTCGACGTCGGCCGCCATCGCGTCGAGCGACCCGCTGATCTCGGCGATCGCGCTCACCGAGCCGTCCAGGCCCTTGCCGAACGCGCCGAGCGCGTCGAGATGCGAGAGCGGCACGCCCGTGCCGACGAAGTGCGCGCGGATCGCGCCGCCGCCTTCGAGCTTGATGTTGCCGAGGATCGTGCCGTCGCCCTTCTTCAAGGTGAGGCTCGGCACGTCGACCTGCATGCCCAGCGAGCCCGCCTTCGGGTCCATCCACCGGAAATCGAAGCGCGCGTCGCCGGACTCGTAGTGCTCTTCGAAGAGATCCGCGGACGCGAGCGTGAGCCGGCCGTCGACGCGCAAATAGCCGCCGCCGCACTTGTCGCGCCGGCCTCGCAGGTCGTACTGGACGCGCGCGTCGACCGCTGTGCGACCACTCAAATGGTCGAATCTCGGATCCTGGTCGAAGTGCCACATCGTGAAGAAGTCGCGCAGCTCCAGGCGATCGCTCTTCACCTGCGCGTCGACGAGCAGCGCGGCATTCGCGTCGAAGTCGAGGCGCGAGGTCGGGACGTGGAACCGGCTTCCGCCGCTCGTGCCGTGGACGTCCAGGAACTCGAGGACCAGCGGCTTGAAGCGGACGCGGGCGCTCTCGATGTCTCCGATGGGGAAGCCGTCGAAGACCAGGCCGTCTATCTTCAGCTGCCCGGTGAGCTCCGCGACGCTCGCCTTGCCGGCCATGGCGACGTCGAGCTCGGCCATGCCGCTCATCGGAATGTCGACGAGGGGGCTCACGTCGGCGAGGTCGAGCCGCGAACCTTTCGCGACGGCGAGGTCGATGACGTTGTCGAAACCGACGGACACGTTCGCGACCATCTCGCTGCGCCCGAAGTCGACGCGCGACCCCATGAAGAGCAGCCCGTTCGGGCGCACGCCGAAGCGCGTGTGCACCGTCGCCGCCTTCACGCCGATGATGTGGCGGCGCGCGGGCGAGTGATACGCGCGGTCGAAGATCTCGAAGTCCGTGGTGTCGGAGTGGACGTCGCCGTCGAGGCGCAGCGGGCTCACGGTGCCGCCGAAATCCGTGATGATCGTCTTGTCCAGGTTCCACTGGACGATGGTGTTCTTCGTGACGTCGTTCGCCTCCATCAGATCGGGGAACCGGAGCCCGCGGCTATCGACGCGCGCGATGCGGACCGGAACGCCGGGCACGAGGGGGCGCACGCTCAGGCCTTCCACGGTGACGTTCGCGTGGCCGTAGGTGGCGTGCAGCGTCTTCATCTTCACTTCGCCGCCCTTGATGTCGACGTCGCCGTCGAACGCCTGCGTGAAGCGATAGCCGGCCATCTCCAGCCCTTCGCCGCGCACGCGACCCCGCACCTCCGGCATGTCGGCGCGCGAATCCCAGCGCACGTCCGCGGCGAGCCCGACCCAACCACGGAACGGGCCCTTGGCGAACCGGTTCGCGACGGCCATCGGCACGCGAGTGACGACGTGCGCCGTCGCCAGCACCGGCTTGTAATTCGTGAGCGCGACGCGCCCCTCCGACACGCGCAGCTCGACGCGCCCGGCGTCCGGCGCGGCGAGCCGGCACCCGCCGTACGTGCCCGGATTCGGATCGGCGTCGACGGACCCGATGAGGTTGAGCCTTCGAACGAGCACGACGTCCTTGGCGAGCCGCAAGCGCGCGTCGAGCTCGCACAGGACGTCGTCGTCGACGGCCGTGCCCGCGCGCGTCTCCCGCGAGCGCGCGACGCGGCTCTCGCCGACGCGCAGCGCCGTCTCGAAGGCGAGACCCGACTCCGCGAAGACGTCGAGATCGACGGGCCCCGCTTCGGCGCGAACGCCGTCGATGTCGAGCGACACGCGCGCGTCGGTGAGCGACAGCGACGCGAACGGCGAGCGTGAAAGCTTCGGCGCGGGCCCCTTCGACTCGGGGACGCGGTAAGAAAGGTTGACGAGCTTGCCGTCGCGGAGCACGACGCGCGCGCTCGGCGCTTCTAGCTCGATGTCCCCGGCGTCGAGGCGTCCAGAGAGCAGCGAGAAGAGCCGCGGCGTCACGGTCATGCGGCGCGCGGTGAGCGCGGGGGCGCCGCCGTCGCTCGAGTCGACGCGCACGTTCTCGAGCACGAGCTCGAGCGGGACCAAATCGATGCGAACCGAGTAGCGCGCGTGAACGCCGACGAGGCGCTGAATCAACGCTTCCGT
The DNA here is from genome assembly GCA_035547195.1 of Polyangiaceae bacterium. Classification (GTDB taxonomy): domain Bacteria; phylum Myxococcota_A; class Polyangia; order Polyangiales; family Polyangiaceae; genus DASZVB01. The sequence continues at coordinate 29,649 of DASZVB010000036.1, read as the reverse complement.
CTCGACGGAAGCGCGATGACGCACGAGCTCCGTTCGCAGCAAGAGCCCGACGAGCAGCGGCAGCGCCCCGACGACCGCGAGCACGCCGCACAGCGCGCGCGCCGCCGCGCGCCCGGGCTCGAAGCGCGGACGCGACTTGCGTCGCGGGGGCCTATTTACGCGCAGCACGCTCGCTAAAGCCTAGCCGCGACCCCGCGGATCGGCCTGGTTTCCGGGGGTTACTGCTCATTCGATCGCGTCGTCCCCTGAACGTTTGAGCGGCGTTGTCCGGCGTCGCCGGGGAACGTGGCGAACGGCGCCGAAGCCTGTTAGACGACCCCTCCCCCGCGCGCATCACCGCGGCGTCACCGATCTCGTCATGATGTCCCGCCAAGAGGTCCCTTCCGGCAGCCCCGATCGGGCCATCCAGGCGCTCGATCGCGCGATCGCCCAGGCGGAGGGGTGCGCTTCGGCTCTGCCGGTCGTCCTCGTCCATCCCGAAGACCTCCACGCCGTTTCGCGGTCCGACGTGAGGCGCCGCCTGGACCGCATGATGCTCGCGCCGCGCCCCGACGAGGGTCTCGACGCGTTGCTGCATTCGGCCGTCCTCGACTCGCTCTTCCCCGAAGTGAAGAGCATGGTCGGCTTCGGCGACGGCGAATTCCGTCACAAAGACGTCTGGAAGCACACCAAGCAAGTCGTGATGCAGGCCGAGCCGCGTCTCGAGGTGCGCTGGTCCGCGCTGTTCCACGACATCGGCAAGGTCAAGACCCGGTCCTTCGGCCCGGGCGGCGAGGTGCACTTCTTCGGCCACGCCGAGGTCGGCGCGCGCATGTTCGACAAACTCGAGCGGCGCGAGCGCCTGTTCTCCGCGGACGACTCGCTGCGCGACTCCATCCGCTTCCTCGTCCTGCATCACCTGCGCGCGAGCCAGTACGACGGCGGCTGGACCGACAGCGCCGTGCGCCGCTTCGCGCGCGAGATGGGCACGCACCTGGAAGACCTGCTCTGCCTATCGCGCGCCGACATCACCACCAAGCGCGCCGAAAAAAAACGCCGCGGCATCGGCATGATCGAAGAGCTCTCGGCGCGCATCTCCGATCTCGCCGCCGAAGACGCCCGCGAAGAGCCGCTCCCCAAGGGCGTCGGCAACGCCATCATGGCGGCGTTCGGCATTCCGCCGTCCAAGCGCATCGGCGACATCAAGCGCGCCCTCGAAGCCAGCGTCGAAGCCGGCGAAATCGATCCCGGCCTCGACTCGCAAGCGTACGTGGATTTCCTCGCCCAGAACAAAGCACGCTTTGGTTTGTAGGGGGGGTCGTGGCGCGGCGCGCGCCGTCGCGGGGCCGGCGCAGGGCGGCGCGCTGCGGTTCGCTGCAAGCGCGCCGTCGATACGCCGAGCTGCTGCGTCAGCAGACCCCGCTCGCGACGCGAATGTACGGCGTGCAGGTCGCCGAGCGGCTGTTCGGCGCGCGCGATAAATGACGGCCAGATCCATGAAGTTCATTGCCCGCGCTCGAGCACCGTGAAGGTACCGGTCTCGACCCGACGAACGTATCCCAATCGTTCGAACCACGCGGCGGAGTCGAGACCGTCGGACGCGGCGCTGAGCGCGACCGCGAACCTCGGCGGATGCTTCACGATGGCTTGAAGGTCTTCGTCGAGCAGCTCGGCGCGTCGATAGCTGCGCGTGGGCATCGTCAGAAACGAAGTCCAGAAGAAGCGACCGGTGAAATGGAGACCGCTCTTTGCGTAGATCTCCGGTTCGAAACCCCGCACGACCAGCGTATCGTCCTTGCTTGCGTGATCGGCGAGCCAGCGGCCGGTCAGATCGGCTTCGTAGCAAGCGTAGAAATTCGGAATGTCGAATGCGCGCATGAACTCGCCGCGCGACACGCTGCCCGTCAGGAGACCGACCGTATTTTGCGAAGTCTTGAGCCAGCTCTGGACCGCCGGAGCGCCGGAGATCGCGCAGAGTCCCGCCACCGCCGCGAGGTAAGCCGCGGGAGCCAAGAGCCCATTGCGCGTAGCGCTAATCCGCTGCGCGTCCTGGTACAGGGTCACAGCCAGGACGCCGCCAGCGGCGACGATCGTCCCCCAGTGATAATCGTAGAACTTCAGCTGCATGACGACGCCCGCATACGTCGCGAGCGCGAGCAACAGCGGCAGCGCGTAGCGCCGCGCGAACGTGCGATCGCGACGCGCGAAGCCGATGAAGAGGGCGCCTGCCACGACGACCGCCGCCGCCGCGCTGAGCGGCTCCATCGACGCGAAGCGGCCGGTCGTGGCGGTGAACATGTCCGCCGTCGAGTCGACGGTACGTTCGCTCGCGACGTACACCGCGTTCGCGCCGACCAAGATGTCGATCATCGGAGCGAGCGCGCCGCGAATCGCAAAATACGCGAGCACTGCCGCTGCCGTCACGGCGATGCCCAGCGCCCACTCGCCCAAGCGCCTGACCGCGATCCTCGCCGCCGCTCCGTCGCGGCGCGCTCGCCACGCGACGGCGCCCGCACAGAGCAAGACGAAGAAGATCACCGGCGGCTTGGTGAAGAGGGCTATCGCGCAGAGGACGCCGCCGGCGAACGCGCCGACGGGGGCACGGCGCGCACGTAGCACCGCGACCAACGCCAGCATCGCGAAGAGCACGCTCCAGATCTCACACTGCGCGGTATCCCAGAAATTGAAACACCCGTAATAAGAGAGCGCGACACCGAACCATGCGACCGCAAACCGCTCTGCGCCCCCCGGCTCGCCCGGCTCCGACACCAGCCGAGCCGCGCACCAGCCGAGCAGCGGAACCGCCACCAAGAGCTCCAGCACGCGAATCGCCCATGTGTGCTCCCCGAACAGGCCAATCGCCGTCATGTACACGAAGTAGATGACGGGCGGCTTGTGGTCCCACACGTCCCGGTAGAGCACCTGGCCGCGCAGCAGCCATTCGCGTGCCGCGTAGTAGAAGAGCCCTTGATCGCGTCCGAGCGGATACAACAAGGAAGGCAGACCAAGGACGACGGCGAGAGCGCCGTACGTACCGGCGACCCAGGCCCCAGGGCGATTCAGAATCCGTTTGATACGCGACAGGTTCGTCCGTTTCGAAACTCGCGCGGACGACGGCGCGTCCGTCGCTTCGCCCGTTGCCGAACGCGCGCGCGTGCCTTCGCTCTCCGACGAGATCATGGCTTGCCGGGTTTCGCCGACGGGGCCCCGGCCGCGAATCGCTTCTGCACCGTCAAGTAGAAGTGCGCCATCGCTTCGGTCAGCCGCGGAGCGTACTCGCCCGCGTCGCGAGCGAGGATCGCGTTGTGCAAAGGCGGCCAGCCCTCCAGCTCGTCCGCCGCACTGATTGGATCCGCCGCGTCGCACAACTTCAAATGCTGCGCGCTCAGGGCGCCGCAATAGGCCTTGCGACACGGCGGGACCACCGTCGGCAGAAACCTGTCGTTGTCGACCGCCGCCGCCTGCAGGAAGGCTTGGCGGCACGCGGGCTCGGAATAGACGCCCGCGCATTCCGTCAAATAAGTCTGCATTCCCTGCGCGATCGACGGTTGAATGCTCGCGTTCTCGAGCCCGGTCTCACACCGCTCGACGTCGGCCAAGCCGATTCGTGCCGAACGGCCTCGATGGCAAGCACCGACCAAGGCTGCGCCCGCGAAGAACAAGGACAGCTTGCGCACCCACACGCAGTTTCCCGACGGCATTCCCTCGCAACCCCCCCTCTCCATTACCCGAGCAGCAGCCGCGCAGCCGGGCTCTGCGTCTCTTCTTCGTAGGTCAGCCCGAGCGCGTCGATCGTCTGGACGAACGCGACGCGTTCCTCGGGGGGGACCTCGAAGCCGCAGAGGACGCGGCCGTACGCCGATCCGTGATTTCTGTAGTGGAACAGCGAGATGTTCCACTTGCCCCCGAGGCTCGTCAGAAACTCGAGCAGCGCGCCGGGGCGCTCCGGAAACTCGAAGCTGTACAGCACTTCGTCTTTCGCGTTCGCAGAGCGGCCGCCGACCATGTGCCGGACGTGCGTCTTGGCGAGATCGTCGTGCGACAGGTCGTCGCAGCGATAGCCGTGGAGCTCGAAGCTCCTCGCGATGGCCGCGAGTTCGTCGGCGGAGGTGACCTCCAGACCGACGAAGACGTCCGCGGCGGCGCGCGACCCGAGGCGGTAATTGAACTCCGTGACGCTGCGGTCGCCCACGATCCGGCAAAAGTCGAGGAAGGCGCCGGGGCGCTCCGGGATCGTCACGACGAGGATCGCTTCGCGCAGCTGCCCGAACTCCGCCCGCTCGGAGACGTAGCCGAGCTTCGCGAAGGGGATGTTCGCGCCCGACGCGACGGCGACGACCGGGCCGTGGAGCAGCGCGCCGGCGGCGTGCGCTCGCTTGACCCCCGCGACGGACAGCGCCCCCGCCGGCTCCAGCACGGTGCGCGTGTCCTCGAAGGCGTCCTGGATCGCGGCGCAGATCTCGTCCGTCGAAACGACGACGATGTCGTCGACGTACCGCTGGCACAGCGCGAAGGTCAGCGTGCCCACTTGCTTCACGGCGGCGCCGTCGGCAAACAGGTTCACCCGGTCGAGCCGGACGCGCTGCTTCTCGCGGAGCGAACGCAACATCGCGTCGCTCCCCGTCGAGTGCACGCCGACGATGCGCACGTCGGGACGGAGCTCCTTCACCACCGCGGCGATCCCGCTGATGAGCCCGCCGCCGCCGATGGGTACGAAGATCGTCGCGAGATCCCGCGGCGCCTGGCGCAGGATCTCGAGCCCGATGGTGCCCTGTCCGGCGATGACGTCGAGGTCGTCGAACGGCGGAATGGAGACCATCCCCGTCTCTTGCTCGATCTGCGCGCAGCGCTCCGCGGCGTCGGTGTAACTGTCGCCCGCGAGGTCGATCTGCGCGCCGAGGCGGCGCACTGCGGCAACCTTGATGGACGGAGTCGTGCGCGGCATGACGATGCGGCAGGCGACGCCGAGCCGCTTCGCCGCGAACGCGACCCCCTGCGCGTGATTGCCCGCGGAAGCGGCGATGACCCCGCGTCCGAGCTGCTCCGGCTCCAGCGCCGTGATGCGGTTGTAGGCGCCGCGCACCTTGAAGGAAAAGACCGGCGTCAGATCTTCGCGCTTCAAGTACACGGCGCGATCGAGCCGCTGACTCAGGTTCGTGGCGCGGTCGAGCGGCGTGGGCTCGGGCAGAACGTCGCTCACGCGCGCGTTCAGCGCGCGCTTCAAGAGATCGTAGGTCATTTCAGCCTTCGTCGATGAGAAGCCGCGCCTCGTTCAACCCCTTGCTCACCGGCGCGACCCGCGCATCCGTCCGGATGTGCTCGATGAGCCCGCCGATCGCCTGGCGGTAAGTCGCGAGGTCGATCTCGCCGCGGAGCAGCTCGACGCGGAGAAAGACGCCCGCCGTCTGGACCACGTCGCAGAGGCAGTAGTTGCGCACCTCGTCGATGCGGCCCGCGTAGACGAGCGGCCCGACGTCGTGCCCCGCGACGCCCACCTTGCCCGGCATGCCGCACAGCTTGGCGATGACGTCGAGCTTCGACGGACGCGCCGCCCCGAAATCGGCGACGTAGTCCATCAGGTCGAGGTGGCCGTCCGCGGAGAAGCGATACCGGATGTCGCGCGACCGGTAATAGTGCTTCAGGGGCACCCCGTGGCGCAGGCAGCGCGCCGCGATGACCGGCAGATCGAAGCCCCGGCCGTTGTAAGTGACCAGCTCCGGCTTCCGGTCCTCGAGGAACCGCGCGAAATCGCGGAGGGCCGCCGCCTCGTCCTTGCCCTCGCCGATGATGCCCAACCGGCTGACCTTGTAGTCCCCGTCGAACCACAGGACTCCGATGACGACGATCTGGTGGTGGGGCGGCGCGGGCAAGCGCTCGACCTCCCCGGCCTCGGCGATGGGGAGCTCCGGGTCGAGCACGGTCTCGATATCGAGAACCAGGTGGGATCTAGCCACGGCACGAAAGAGAATGCGGCCCTGCCGGAGGCGGGGTCAACAACGCCCAGAGGCCAGCTTATTATTTAATTTTTTCGGTTGTTTATCTGCTATTTGCATTTTTCGCTGGGAAACCGGCATCCCCCGATCGGGAGGACCTTTACGTCGAGGGCCCACCCGTGCCCTGATAGCAATTCGCAAGTCCCAGGCGTGTGTGCCTGGTCTCGCAAATGGCCCGAAATATCCTAGTCATCAACGTAGACCTCCGCGAAACCCGCGTTGCCTTGATCGAAAACGGCGTCATCGCCGAGCTTCAGGTCGAACGCGCCGCGCACCGGGGGAGCGTCGGGAACATCGTTCTCGGAAAAGTCACCCGGGTTCTACCCGGCATGCAGGCTGCCTTCATCGACATCGGTATGGAGCGCGCCGCATTCCTACACGTCGAGGACCTCATCCGTCCCGACGACTTCGAAGCGTATCTCGCGGGGGGCGGTAGCCGCGCCAACGAGGACGGCGACGAGCCGATCCGCGGTGAGCAAGCGCGGCGAGCCGACTACGCTCGCACCCCGGTCCCGGACGAGGACGAAGCGGACATCTCGTCGCCCGTCGCCGCGCCCGTGCTGGACGAGGACGAAGACGAAGACGAAGAGCCCGCCGCGGCGCGTGAGCCCATCATGTCGCTCGACGGCTCCGACGACGACGAGGACGACCTCGGCCCCGACGAAGACGAGTCCGATCCCGCGGCGTCCGACGAACCGACCAGCGACCTGGACGCCGTAGTCGCGGCGGACGAAGACGAGTCCGACGACGAAGAGCCCGAAAGCGACGAAGCGGACGAAGCCCCCGACGTCGAAGCCGCGGCCGAGGGCGACGGAGAAGCCGCCGATTCCGACGAAGAAGACGACGAGGGCGACGACGAAGAAGAAGACGAGCGGAAGACGATCGAGACGTCCGCGGTCGTCGAAGCCCTCGCCGAGGGCGGCGTCCTCGGCGCGTCCGAGGCGGCGACCGCGCCGCAGCCGAAACCGAGGGAAGACCTGGAGCAGCGGCAAGGCAGCGGCCGCCGCCGGCGAAGGCGGCGGCGCAAGGGCGGCGCGACCGCCGGCGCCGCGGAACCGGCGCAGAAGCGCGAGGCGAACCGCGGGCGCGAGGGCCGCAAGCGCGACAACCGCGGTGGTCGCAATGGCCGCGAATGGGAGAAGGCGCGCCGCAAGGATTCGCGCATCTCGCGCTCGGTGCCGATCACCGAGGTCGTCAAGGAAGGCGACGAGGTCGTCGTGCAGATCTCGAAGGAGCCCATCGGCACGAAGGGCGCCCGCGTCACGAGCCACGTCTCGCTGCCCGGCCGCCACGTCGTGTACTTGCCGACCGTCGAGCACATCGGCGTGTCGAAGCGCATCGGCTCGTCGCGCGAGCGCGCGCGGCTGCGCGAGGTCATCGACGCCATCAAGCCGCCGAAGGGCGGGCTCATCGTCCGCACGGTGGCCGAGGGCCTCACCAAGAAGCAGCTGAAGACGGACATCGGCTACCTGGTGAAGGTCTGGGAAGAGGTCTCGCGCCGTCACGAAGGCGCGAAGGCGCCCGCGGTGCTCTACACCGAGCTCGACCTCGTCCTGAAGGTCGCGCGCGATCTGTTCACCGACGAAATAGAGCGCATCGTCATCGACGACCGCGAGCAATACGGCAGGCTCGTGCGCTTCATCGAGATGTTCATGCCCGAGCGCGCCGGGCACATCGAGCTCTACCAGGGCGACGAGCCCATCTTCGACGCCTACGGCATCGAGGACGAGATCGGCCGGGCGCTGAGCCGCAAGGTGCCGCTGCCGAGCGGCGGCTACTTGATCATCGATCAAGCCGAGGCGCTCACCGCCATCGACGTGAACACCGGGCGCTTCGTCGGCAAGGGCAGCCGGGATCTGGAAGAGACGGCGCTGAAGACGAACCTCGAGGCCGTCGACGAGATCGCCTATCAGCTCCGATTCCGCAACATCGGCGGTCTGGTCATCCTCGACTTGATCGACATGGAGCGCCACGGCAACCGCGAGCAAGTCTGGCGCGCGCTCGAGCAGCGGCTGGCGAAGGACAAAGCGAAGACCACGCTGAACCGTATCAGCGAGCTCGGCCTCGTCGAGATGACGCGCAAGCGCACCCGCGAGAGCCTCGGGCGCGTCCTGCACGAACCCTGTTTCTACTGCGACGGCACCGGCCAGATTCAGTCACGCGCCACCATCGCCTACGAAATCCTGCGGCAAATTCGGCGCGACCGCGGATCTTTGCCCGGTTACTCGGTCGTCGTGAACGCGCACCCCGCGGTCATCGACTTCATGCAAACCGAGGAAAAGCAGGCCGTCGAAGAGGCCGCGCGCCGCTTCGCGCGCCGCATCACGCTGAACCCGCGGCCCGAATATCACATCGAACAGTTCGACCTACAGGGGAAGTGACCGCGGGCGTACGCTCGCGGGGCGCTCCCGGGAACCACAGCTTGGAGGTCACCGCCATGACGGGCCGAAGCGAACCCCGAGTCACGATCAACAAAGCGTTCGACTCGTTCGATCAATTCATCCAAGAGTACGTGACGAACATCTCGCGTACCGGCGTGTTCATCAAAACGAAGCAGCCTTTGCCGGTCGGCACGACCGTCAACCTCCGCTTCAGCGTCATCATGGACGACGTCGAGACCATCGAAGGCGAAGGCGAAGTCGTCCGCGTCGAAACCGATCCGCCCGGCATGGGCGTCGTCTTTCGCAAACTCTCCAGCTACTCGCAGAGCCTCATCGAAAAGCTACTCACCGCCAAACACGGCTGATCTGGTTTGGAGCGCCCCGCTGGAACGGGGCGCGGCGCAAGACGCGAAGCGACAGAAGGCCACGCTGTGCGAGCGCACCGTCGAAGCAGCCGCGCCGGCGCGCAGGTTCGTCAAAGCAGGGATTCGAATTCGCACCGAGCGCGGCCAGCTCTACATTGTTGCCGGTATGGTGTGACGCGATCGATGGTACGTATACGTACTATCGATCGTGTCCGCGTAAGCACGGATGTGCGCGCCGTGTTGCGAAGTATTCCGACGAATGCCCTCGCGGAAGAACGCGCTCGGGCCCCGAAGAATTTACTGGACGGCCGCTTACCGCCACGAGGCGAAGCGCGCCGATCCGCGTTCGGCAACGCTGAAAGCGAGGCTCAAGCGCCGATGTGGTTCGTGCGGCGCTTACGATTCTTGGCGCGCAGCTTCGCCTTCAGGCGCGCCGTCTTCTTCCGGTTTCGCTTCTTCGGCCCGAACTTCGCGATGAACATGGCGGGGGACGGGTTCTACGGTGTCGTCGCGACTTAGGCAAGGGACCTGCCTAAAGAACACCCTGGCGCCAAATAGTACTGTTCATTCCATGGTTTGTGCCCTCCGTTGGACGGGCCTTCGGCGAGCGCGACACTGGCACGCTTCAGGGACCCCGCCTCAATCGAACGATGACCGCGCGTGTCTATCGACCGAACATCACCGACGTCTCCGACGCGATGATCCGCGGCCTCTCGTTCACGTGCTTCTGAGCGCCGCGATCCGCGGCCTCTCGTTCACGTGCTTCTGAGCCGCCGTTCGCACGGCGCCGCGCTTCACCCGCCGCGCTTCAACTCGGTGAGCACGAGCTTGCTCACGGCCTTCAGCGTGTCGAACACGCCGACGCCGGTGCGCGCGACGGCTTCGTAGTCGGGGACGCTCGCGGGGTTCAGCACTTGGCGGAGCTCTTCCACGGTGACGGCGTTCGGGAGATCCCGCTTGTTGTACTGGATGACGTACGGGATTTTCTCGAGGGAGTAGCCCTGCTCGGCGAGGTTCGTGCGCAGGTTCTCGACGCTCTCTTCGTTCGCTTCCAGGCGCTCGAGCTGCGAGTCGGCGACGAAGATGACGCCGTCGACGCCCTTCAAGATGAGCTTGCGGCTCGCGTCGTAGAAGACCTGACCGGGCACGGTGTAGAGATGGAAGCGCGTCTTGAATCCGCGGATCTCGCCCAGGGAGAGCGGCAGGAAGTCGAAGAACAGCGTTCGCTCGGTCTCGGTGGCGAGCGAGATCATCTTGCCCTTCGCTTCGGGGTTGGTGCGCTCGTAGATGTACTGCAGGTTCGTCGTTTTTCCGCAGAGGCCAGGCCCGTAATAGACGATCTTGCAGTTGATCTCCCGGGCCATGTAGTTGATGAAGCTCATCGGGCGCCTGATCAGTCGTTGAAGAGGTTGTCGATGTCTTCGTCGGTGATCTCGGCGAACGGGGAGTCGCCGCCGGGCTCCTGCACCTTCGACAGCAAGGCCTCGAAGATCCGATTCAGCTCTTCGCTCGCTTTGCGGACGCGCAAGCGAACGAGGCCGAGGCTCGACTTCGAGTCGAAGATGACGACGAGGATGACGCGATTGCCGACGAGCTGAATGTGGATGTTCGCGTTCTCGCCCTCGTGAAACTGGGTCGCGAACTCGTTCTCGCGAAGGAGCTTCGCGATGCCGCCCGTCGCGGCGATGTTGCCCGCCGTGAGCGACGCGAGTGAAGTGGTGTCGATGTTGTCGACTTCGCCGCTTGCAGCGATGAGCTGCCCGTTCTTGTCGACGATGAAGACGACCCGGGCGTTCGCCTCTTTCACCAGACGGTCTACGACCGTCTGGATCTGATTGAACTCCTCTTCGTACATCACCATCTGAGGATTCATTCGGGCCTCCGCGCGCCGTTCGGCCGCGCACTCGAAGCAAGCGCGTCGAGCGAGATCCGAGCACTCGTCGAGGGCTCCAAGGCGTCTGCTCTACGCGGGCATTGGGGTGAGCCTGGCATCATGCGCAAGTAGTCGAGAATGCCCGAAAAAAGATTTCCGGACGAAGGGGTCAACATCCTCTTCTAACTGAGCCCAACCTTGCCAGCAAGGCGCGTGTTTTCGTCGGGTTCTTGTACACTGCCGCCCGAATGGAGACCCCGCGCCTACAGTGAGTACCTTTTCCCGAGCCCTCGTCGTCACCGCCGCGGCCGTCCTCGTAGCCGAGCCGGCCGCGGCAACGTCCTTGTTCCACCCGGACCTCATCGAAGCCGTACGCGACCTGGGGCGCGTTCGCGGACCCGAGACCTACGCCGCTCTGCGCGCAGTGTGGGATACGTGGGATCGGGCGGATCCGAGCCAAGTCGAAGAGGCGCTCAGCGACGCGAGCCACGACGCGCACCTCGGGCCCCCGGAGCGGGCCTATGCAGGTCTGCTCGCGGCATACGCGCGGCTGCGGCGGGGGGACGTCGCCGCCGCGACGCGAGAGACGCAAGCGCTCGGCTTCGTGACGGCGTGGATGGCCGTCGGGCCCTTCGATAACGAAGGCAAGGGAGGCTTGGACAACGCTTTCGGCCCGGAATCCGACTTCGCGTCGAAGATCGTTCCGGGGCGCGCCTACACCGGCAAAGAGCGGCCGGTGCGCTGGCGGAGCCTGCCGAACGCGTTTCCCTTCGGGTACGTCGATTTCGAGAACCTGATGCGCCCCGACAAGAAGACGTGCGTGTACGCCACGTCGTTCATTTCGGGAAAGACGCCGCGCGAGCGCGATATCACCCTCTGGATCGGCTCCGGGGGAGCGCTGAAGGTATTCTGGAACGGCGCGGAAGTCGTCGAGGACAGCGCCGAGCGCCGCTACGACGCCGACCGGTACGCCGCGACGGTCCATCTCGGCCGCGGCGTTTCGAATCTCACGGTGAAGCTCTGCGGCACCGAGTCGGCGCCCGTCTTCTCCGTGCGCCTCGCCGACGCGGAAGGACGTCCGGACGCGTCGCTCGTCGCAACGAACACGCTGGAGGCCAGCGCCGACGCGGCGGAGACGGTCGCGAGCCTCGCCGGCAAAGCCAAGTCGAAGGAGCCCGCGAAACTCACCGCGACGAAGCGCGGCGCAGTCGAAGGGCCCATTCAGGCGTTCGAACGCCTCGTCGCGCCGAAGGCGCCGCACCCGGACGATCTCTTCGCTTACGCGAAGTACCTCGTCACCACCGGCGGCGACGACCCGACCTTGCACACGGCGAAGAACCTGGCCGAAGCCGCCGCGACCGCCACGCCGACGATCCCGCGCCTGCTCTTCGCGGCGGAGCTGTCCGAAGATCGCAACCAGAGCGCGCGCTGGGTCGAGCGCGCCGAGAAGCTCGTGCCGAAGGGACACGTGGAGCCGCGCGTGACGCTCGCGCGCGCCGCTCTCCTGCGCGACGGCTTGAATCCGCGCCTCGCGTTTCCGCTGTACGCCGACGTGCTGCGCGTCGATCCGGACAACGTGACCGCCGTCCGCGGCGAGGTCGAGCTCTACAACGACAGCGGGCTCCGCCGCACGGCGCTCGAGCTGCTCGGCCACGCGACGGAGCGAAACCCGCGCTCGGTGCTGCTCCTGAACATGTACGCCTCGCAGCTGCGCGCGCTTGGCCGCGACACCGAGGCGTCCGAGGTGGAGTCGCGCTACGCCGCCTACCGCTTCGACGATCGCACGCTGCTCTCCCGCTACATCGATCTCGGCGTCGCCCGGCGCGACAAACCGGCGGCGGAGCGGTGGATCGATCGCCTGCTCTCGGCCAACCCCGACGAACAATGGGCGCTCGGCACCGCGGCGAGGGCCTATCGCGCGCTCGGAGAGCCCGAGCGGGCGACGGCTTCGTACGAACGCGGCCTCGCGCTGTCGCCGGACGACGTGGGCACGCTGCGGGCGCTCGCCGACCTTCAGGGCGAGCGCGGCCATCGAACGGAGCAGCTCGCGCTCCTCACGCGCGTTCTCTCGGTCGAACCGCAGAACAAGGACGTGCGCGAGTACGTCGAGCACCTCGAGCCCAGCGGCTCGCGCATGGACGAAGCGTACGCCTGGGAGCCGGAGCGGTTCCTCAAGGAGCGGCACGCGCCCGCGGCCGGGCAGAATCGGCGCACGGTGCTCGACATGACGGTGACCACGGTGTTCGAGAACGGGCTCTCGAGCAAGTTCCGGCAAATCGTGTTTCAGCCGCTCACCGACGCCGCCGCGGCGCTCGCGCGGCAGTACGCCTTCCAGTATCAGGCGGACTCCGAGCGGGTGCAGCTCCGCGGAGCGCGCGTGTTCCGCGGCGACGGCACGGTCGACGAGGCCGTCGAGAGCGGCGAAGGCGCGGCCGACGACCCGAGCATCGCGATGTACACGTCGGCGCGGACGTTCTACGTGCAGTTCCCGCGCCTCGAGCCGGGCGACGTCGTGGAGCTCCGGTACCGCATCGACTCCATGAGCGCGCAGAATCCGTTCGCCGACTACTTCGGCGACGTGGAATACCTGCAATCGTCGGAGCCGACGGGCCACGCGGAGTACGTGCTCATCACCCCGAAGAGCAGGAAACTGTACGTCGACACGAAGCATCTGCCGGGCTTGAAGCAATCCATCGCCGACCGCGGGAGCGAGCGCATCTATCGCTTCATCGCCGACCACGTTCCGCCGCTCGTCCCCGAGCCGTCGATGCCGCCGTGGCCGAGCTTGCTCGGCTTCGTGCACGTCTCCACGTATTCGAGCTGGAAGGACCTCGGGCGATGGTACTGGGGCCTGGTCAAGGATCAGCTCGAAGCCGACGACGAGACCCGCAAGCTCGCGCACAAGATCGCCGAGGGGAAGACGACGGATCTCGAGAAAGCCAAGGCCGTCTACGATTGGGTCGTCGAAAACACGCGCTACGTCGCGCTGGAGTTCGGCATCTACGGCTACAAGCCGCACCGCTGCGTGCAGACCGTCTCGCGCGGCTGGGGTGACTGCAAGGACAAGGCCGCGGTCATCGTGACGCTCTTGAAAGAGCTCGGGATCGACTCGACCATGGTCATCGTCCGCTCCGGGCTGCGCGGCGACTTCGACTCCACCGTCGCGAGCCTCGCGCCGTTCGATCACGCCATCGCCTACGTGCCGTCGCTCGATCTGTACCTCGACGGAACCGCGGAGTTCACCGGCTCGTCCGAGCTTCCTGCCATGGATCAGGGCGCGCTCGCGCTCCGGGTGAACCGCGGCGACTCGGAGCTGGTGCGGCTCCCGGTGCCGCCTCCGGAGAAGAGCGTGCGCAAGCGCGAGGTCACCGCGACGTTGCGCAAGGACGGCGCCGCGCAGCTCGAAGTGGCCTACGAGACGACGGGAACGAGCGCCGCGTCGTGGCGCCGTCGTTTCCACGCCGAAGGCACTCGGCGCGATCGCCTGACCGAGGATCTCGCCGGCGAATTCGGCGGCTTCGAGCTGGCGCCCGGGCCCGCGGCGGTCCAAGCGGTCACGCTCGACGACATCGAGCAGCCGGTCCAGATCAAGGTGCGCGGCGCCGCGTCGCGACTCGGCCGGCAAGAGGGCCAGGAGCTGACGGTGCCGGTGACCCCGGGCCTGCGGCTGACGGCGACCTACGCGTCCCTCTCGACGCGCCGGCTGGCCGTCAAGCTGCCGCCGCTCGGGACCCTCGACGACACGTTCGTGGTGAAGCTTCCGCCGGGGATGCGCGTCGTCTCGAGCCCGCCGGACGCGAAGGGCGACGGCCCGTTCGGCAGCTACGCCGTCGCCGTCGAGCACGACGCGACGAAGGTGGTCGTGAAGAGCCGGCTGGTGGTGAAAGTGCAGAAGGTAGCGCCCGAGCAATACGCCGCTTTCAAGCAATTCTGTGCGGACGCCGATTCGGCGATGACTCCGCGCCTCGTGCTCGGACCGAGCTCATGAACCGATCCCCGATGATACGCCGGCTCCGTCCATACGCATTGCTACTTCTGACCAGTTTCCTGGTCGCTTCTTGCGCCGCGCGCGGCGCGCCCCCGAAGCAGCCCTCCATGGAAGACGTCCGGCGGAGCGGCGAAGCGACCGGCGACGCCGAAACGGCGGGCGCGTGGCTCTTGCGCGAGCTCATCTCGCCGGGCGGCGACGCGAAGCGAGCCCTACGAGCGCGCGCGAAGCTCGACGCTCTTCGCGGTGGAGGGATGATCGCCTCGCTGGCGCGCGCGTTCGACGACGCGGTCCACGGGCGCATCGCGGCCGCGGCGGAACACTACATGGAGACCGTCCGCGCGGCGCGCGACTCACAGGACGAGCGCGCGCCGCTCATCGCCTGGTTCGCCGCGAGCCGCGCCGTCGCCTACAGCGACGAGGCGCCGGATCTGTTCCACGAGTGGCACGGATTCGTCGAAGACGTCCTGCGCGAACCGCGCTGGGCGGGGTGGCGAGCGCGGAGCGAGCTCGTCGAGTGGCGGATCGACGAAGCCTGGGCCGACGGCGACGAGGACGTCGATCGCCGCGTGGTCGAGCTGTACGGCTGCTTGACGTCGGCGCGCCTCGCGGGGCCGTTCGGCCGTGGCGCGCCGGCGGACGCGACGCGTGTTTTCCCGCCGGAGCAGCCGGGACCATGGCCGTACCGCTGGGAGCCGGAGCCCGGGGTCGCCAAGGCGCCGCGACGGCTCAAGACCGAGGCGCGCTCGTGCGCGCTCTCGAGCGACGAGCGACCCGGGGAGGGCATCTACTACGTGGAGGCCGCGTTCGACGTCGCCGAAGATCGCGACCTGCTTCTGTCCGTGCAAGGCGCGCTCGCCGTTCGCCTGGACGACGCGCTCGTGCTCGACCGCGACGTGCGCGAGTGGGGCGTCTGGCCGCGCTTCGGCGTCCTCTTGCACGTGAAGCGCGGTCATCACCGCATCGTCGCGCGCCTCGGCGAGCCCTCGACCTCGATACGGTTGCTCCGTCCCGACGGCACGCCGAGCGGCATCACCGCGAGCCAAGACGCCGACGCGCCGTACCTGGTGACACCTCCGGAGATCATCGGCTCGGCCAACGTGCTCGAGCGCTTCATCGAGAACGGCGACGTCGTCGATCCGGGTGACGACGTCACGCGGCTCGTCGCCGCGTTCATGGCGCACGTCGAGAGCAGCGACGACGTCGCGTCGGTGCTCACCGCGCCGCTCATCGAGAAGGTCGATCGCGCCGCCGGCGCGGCGCTGTCGTACGCCGCCGTGTTCGCGGACGAGGACCCCATCTTCGAGTCGTCGCAAGCGAGCGACCTCGTCCGTGAGCTCCACGAACGCGCGGCGAAGAAGGACCCCGCCCTCTGGGCGTCGCGGCTCTCGCTCGCGGTGGGGCTTGCGGAGAAGAAGGGCGCAGAGGAAGCCGTCCCGGAGCTCGAGAAGCTCTCTCGCGAGTTCCCCGGCGTGCCCGACGTGCTGCTCGCCCTCGGGCGCGTGTACGGCGAGCTCGGCTGGCAGGCGGAGCATTCGCGCGCGGTGAAGGAGCTCCTGGCGCGCTTTCCGAACAACCTGGGCGCGCTGCACGCGGCCATCGACGTCTACGACGCCGAGGGAGACACGAAGACCGGCGACGAGCTCGTCGCGCGCATCCAGCGGCTCGATCGCGACGACGACATCGTGGCGACGCGCGCGCTCGGCCGCGAGGACTTCGCCGCGGCGATCACCGAGCTCGAGCGGCTCGCCAAGCAACACCCCGAGCGCAAGGAGCTCGCCGAGCGCATCTTCGAGACCAAGGTGCGGCAAGGGCATGTGTCGAACCTCTGGAAGAAGCTCGAGGCCGCCGTCGAAAAAGAACCGACGAACGCGCGCGCGCGCCTCGAGCTCGCCGACGCGCGTTACGCGAGCGGCGACGAGCGGGCGCTGCGGCACGCATTGGCGGATGCCGTCGAGGCCGGCGCCAACCCGGGCGCCCTCTCCAGCGCCATCGATCTCGTGGAGGGCTCGACGGAGCTCGAGCCCTATCGCTTGAACGCGCGCGACATCATCGCCGCCTACGAGAAGAGCGGCCGCAGCATGCCGGGGACCGCGGCGCGCGTCCTGGACTACGCGGCGCTGTGGGTCCGCGCCGACGGTTCGAGCCGCATGCTCGAGCACGAGATCATCCGCCTGCAGAGCGCGGAGGCGATCTCCACGTTCGCCGAACACCGCGCCCTCGAGGGGCTCGTCCTGCACATGCGGGTGATCAAGAAGGACGGCTCGACGCTGGAGCCCGAGTTCGTATCGGGCAAACCGACGGTCACGTTCCCGCACCTGGAGGTCGGGGACTACATCGAGACGGAGCAGGTCGTCTTCACGCCGAGCGAAGGTCACGGCGTCATGTACCTGGGGCCGCGGTGGTTCTTCCGCGAAGAGAACGTCGGTTATGCGCGCAGCGAGTTCGTGGTCATCTCGCCGGAGAGCCGGGATCTCGTCGTCGAGACGACGGGCACCGTGCCGACGCCGACGATCGAGCACCACGACGGCCTGGTCACGCGAAGGTGGCGCGTCGACGAGAGCCCCGCCGCGCCCACGGAGCCGGGGAGCGCGCCGATCACCGAGTTCTTGCCGAGCGTGCACATCGGGTGGGGCGTCACCCTTCCGCGACGGCTCGAGGCCGTCTCCGACGCGCTGGCGCAGACGACGCCCGTCGATCCACGCATCGCCCGCATCGCGCGTCACATCGTCGAGCCGCTCCCGCCGAAGGACGAGATCGGTCGCGCGAAGCGCCTGTACCGCTGGCTGCTCGACAACGTGGAGGCCGGCGACGAATCCGACGGCCGGCGCGTCATCATCGGCAAGCGCGGTAACCTCTGGCAGGGTTTCAAGATGCTGTGCCGCGCGGTCGGCGTTCACGTCCGCTACGCCGTGGCGAAGAGCCGGCTCGCGCCGCCGCCGGAAGGCCCCTTGTCGGAAGCGACGGTCTATTCGCAACCGGTGGCCGCCATCGAGACGGGGCACGAAACGGCCTGGCTCACGCTCGGCAACAAGTACGCCCCGTTCGGCTACGTCTCGGCCGATCTGCGCGGCATGCCCGCCTATTTCGTGGAGGGCGCGCGCGAGCGCACGACGGTGCCGGACCGCGGCTCCGAGGACGGCATCGCCTTCTCGGGAGCGGGCCAGCTCGACGCGACGGGAGGCCTCACGCTGGACCTCGTCGAGGAGTTCAGAGGCAAGATCGCGATGGCGTTGCGCCGCGGGCTCTCGCAAGTGCCGGAGCAACAGCTACAGGAGGCGCTGGAGTCGAACCTGCTCGCGCAGACGCTGCACGGCGGCTCGTTGCTCAAGTACGACATCGAGCATCGCGACGACCTCGACGCGCCGCTCGTCATTCGCATGCACGTGAAGGTGTCGCGCTTCGCGCAGCAGAGCGGCAAGGGGCTCGTCATCGTGCCGCCGCTCGCGCCGGATCTCGGCCGGCTCGCGACCCTGCCGTCGCGTCAGACTCCGTTGCTCATCGCGGAGACGCTGCGCCGCACGATCTCGCTCGACATCACGCTGCCGAAGGGCGCAACCGTCTCCACGCCGGCCGCGGCGAACCTCGAAGAGAGCGACCGCCGCGTGCTGGTTCAAGACTCGTTCGCCGCTGGCGTCCTGCGCCTCCGACGCACGATCGACTTACCCGCCGGCCGCGTACAGCCCGCGCAATACCCGCGCTTCGCTGCGTTCGCCGAGCGCGCCGACGACGCTCTGTCGCGAGCTATCCAGGTGAACGTGCCCTAGCGCGACGACGACACGCGCCCGACCTCCCCACGACGACGGCCTCCGACGTCTTCCGCGCCGCGGTCTTGCTGCGCGGCTTTCAACCCTCGGGCGGCCGCCCGCGGAAAGAACGATGGCTCGTCTCCGAAGCGCCACCTTGAGCCACCAAGGTCGAAAATAATCCCTTGCGACTTCCAGCACTTCCAAGCCCACCTTGAACCATCAAGGTTCCCGTTCGCAAGGCGGCGCCGATAGCGTGGTCAATTCACGATGTCGAGTCCGTCGGAAGTACTTACACGAGGGCCGGCACCGCCTTCGACGTGCGCGACGGCCCCTTCGATGTGCGACGGCCCCTTCGACGTGCGACGGCCCCCTTCGACGTGCGACGGCCCCGCGACGAGAAGTGGCGCGCCGCGACCCCCTCCCAAATCTCAGCGGACTCTTTGGGTTCGGTGACGAGCTCTCAGCGATTGCGGGGGGACTGGGCGCTCTCCGCGGCTTTCTTGTCGGCTTCTTCGAGACGCTTTTGGATGCGCTCTTTGACGGCGCCGTAGTCGACTTCGAGCTGCTTCCATTCCTGGATGCGCTTTTTGCGATCCGCCGCGGTGTCGGGGAAGGTCTTCGCGGCGGGGAAGGCTTTGGCGTGCGTTTCGTAGAAGTTCCAGCCGTTGGTTTCTTGCTCGAAGGCGCGCTGACGTTCCTTCAAGTCGGCGAGCACGAAGAGGACTTTCGCCTTGAGCGAGGCGTCGTCTCCCGCGAAGCGCAGGGCCTCTTGCCAGGATTCCTCCGCCTCTTTCATGTGTCCGCGCGCGAGCTCCGTTTCGCCCATCCGGTACTGGCCCATGCCGTTGTGGGGGTCGGCGCGGATCGCTTCGTCGTAAGCGGCCTTCGCGCCGTCGAGATCGTGCGCGGCGACGGCGTCGTCGCCTTTCTTGATGGCTTCCCAGAAAGGGCTGATGCCTTTGACGCCGCGGGGATCGCGCCGGATGTCCGCGGGCGCCGCGGGCGTGGTGGTCGCGCTCGCGGCGGGGTTCGCGGCGGCGGCGGCGCCGTTCGTCGACGTTGCTCCGGCGCTCGCGCCGCCGGTGACGCCGCTGGACGTGGCCTTGGCCCCGCCGCCGAGACTCAAGGAAGTGCCGTCGGCGCGCGCATCGGGCGCGAACGCCGATGCGAGGACCAGAACCGATAGCGCCGCGGCAGCTCGCAGGACGGGCATGGGGTGCACTCCTTCCTTCGAAGCGTAACACGAGGCGCGGGAGAGCCGAAGTCGGTACATTGGCGCCGTGGTCCGGGCGGTTCTTCCGTATCCGTGGGAGCGATTGCCCCACGTTTCGCGCGAGGCGATCCGCGCCGAGCGGCGCGTCCGCCGCGCGGTGTCCGCGGTTCTTGCGCTGGACCGAGTGGGCGCGGCCTTGTCGGAGGTCTTGTCCGCCGAGGTGCGACTCGATTTGCTCCACGCCGCGCCCGTCGCACCAGAGGACGAGCGGGCGATCTTCTTCGAGAGCGTCGACGGAGCAGTCGCCTTCGCGGTGGAGCCGGAGCCTTCGCTTGCGTCGCTGGTGCTCGCTCGCGTGCTGCGGCGGGCAGCTCCGCTGACCGCGCTGGACACGCCGCTCGACGCGGTCTCGCGCGGCGCGCTCTCCGCCGTCGTCGTGGAAATCGCGCGCCGGGCGGGAATCGCGCTGCCGCTTCGAGCGCGACACGAGCCGCCCGCCGGCGCGCACGACGCGCGCGTCGACGTCCGCGTCGGCCTGGATGGCCGGGCCTATCACGTCGCGATCTCGCTGTACGATCGCGCGATCCCGACTTCACGCGCGCTCGCGCCCACCGATCTACGAGCGGTGGGCGCGCTTCCGATCCGCATCCCGATCGTGGCCGCGGTTTCTTTTGCCGAGCCGGTGACGCTCGCGGCCCTCGCGAGCGGTGACGTCTGGCTCCCCGGCGACGGTTGGTTGTCGCGCGGAGAGCACGGGCCCGCGCCGATGGAGCACGGCTCGGGCGACACGGGCACGCGCGGCCTTCCGTGGAACGCGCTCGCGCGCGCCGCGCTCTGCCCGGAAGACGGAGAGCGCGGCGTCGAGATCGGACGTTCCGACGCGGGACGACTCGTGCTACGGGGCAACGTCGTCGCGCTCGGCGCCGACGTGGAAGACGCCCTGCGCGGGGGAGACGAAGCGATGAACGGCACCGAAGAGACGCTGACCAGTATGGCCCTGGATGCGCCCCTCGTCGTCCGCGTCGAGGTGGGGAGCGTGACGCTCACCGCCCGGCAATGGGGCGCGCTCCGCCCCGGCGACGTCCTCGAGACCGGCCTGCGGCTCGCCGAGCCCGCCGTCCTCCGCGTCGCCGGGCGCGAGGTCGCGCGCGGCGAGCTCGTCAGCATCGACGGCGAGCTCGGCGTGCGCATCCGCGAGATCGCTCCGGCCGAGCGCAACGAGTGACCTCGACTTCCGACAACGTCATTTGCCGCTGAAGGAGCGGACGCACGCGACGAGCGCGTCGAGATCCGCCGGCGTTAGGTCCGGCTGCGCCGGCATGGCGGCGCTCAAGCCGTGCGCGAAGCCGCCGTCCTTCACGACGTCGCGGATACGGACGTCGCTGGTCGCCGCTTGCCACTTCGGGTCCGTGAAATTGCGCGGCGGCGGGTGCAGGGACGGAGCCGCGATGCCGTCGGCGCGGCCGTGCGTGCCGTGGCACATGGCACAGCGGACCTCGTAGAGCGGCGGACAAACGGACGGCTTCGCCGCGCTCGCGCGCTCCGTCGCGACCTCGGTTCGAAACAGCGGACGGCCGTGATGCAGGCCCGGCCACGGGATCGACGGCACGACGAGCGCGACGAAGGCGGTGACGGACGCGAACGCGCGCCGCCTTCGCAATCGCGGCGCGCCGGCTTTCTTCGACCATCGCCTGCCGCCGTGGAGGATCCCGATGGCGAGCACCATCATCGTGGCGTGCTCGAGTCCGAAGAACCGCAGCACGTGGTCGTGAACGGCGTGCCGCGGATCGTCGAGGAACGCCGCCGAGATGGGGCTGAGCCACGCCCAGAGCAGCACGCCCAGCGCGAATTGTCCGTCGGCGAGGCCGAGCAGCGCCCTGTGCGCCGACTCGTGACCCGCGGTCCACTCCGCGTCGCTCGAAGACGTCGAGGTCGATCCGAAGGACGCCGTCCGGGCGATGACGACGAACGCCGCACCGAGCACCGCCCACCTCAGATACGAATGCGCGACCAAGGTGATGGGGTAGAGCGACAAGTCGGCCGCGGACGGTACGCCTCATTGCGTGCTCGCTGCAACGACCGTACGCTTGCCGCGTGAGCGACATCGGCGGCCGGCTCCGCGACGTCCGGGATCAGATCGAGCAGGCCCTCGCTCGATGCGAACGTCCCGCCGGCTCGGTGCGGCTCATCGCGGTCTCGAAGACGAAATCCGCCGACGATATCCGCGCCGCGTACGAGGCGGGCCAGCGCGATTTCGGCGAGAACTACGTGAAAGAGCTGGAGACGAAATTCGAGGCGCTCTCCGATTTGCCCGACCTTCGATTTCACCTGATAGGTCACCTGCAGCGCAACAAGGCGAAGCTCGCCGCGCGGCTCGCGAGCACCATCCACACCGTCGACTCGGTTCGCCTCGTCGAGGAGCTCGGCAAGGTCGTCCGGGAGCCGCGGCTCGCCGTCCTCGTCGAGGTCAACGTCGGCGGAGAAGCGCAGAAATCCGGGTGCGCTCCCGAAGACCTCGACGCGATCCTAAATGCGATCGAGACGAGGCCCGGACTGCGATTGATCGGGCTGATGACGGTGCCGCCGTACACGGAAGATCCCGGCGGCGCGCGCCCGTTCTTCGACACGCTCGCGCGGCTGCGCGACGAGCACGGCGGCGCGGAACGCCTTCCCGAGCTCAGCATGGGGATGTCGCACGACCTGGAGCACGCGATCTTCGCCGGCGCCACCATGGTGCGCGTCGGACGCGCGATATTCGGAGAACGGCGCTGATGCCGCGGAGAGCCCCGCCCCGCGGCGAGCAGCCCACCTTGCTCGACGCCGCCCGCAGCCGCGGCGAGCACGTCGGGCCCGCCGCGCCGCTCGCGGATCGCATGAGGCCGCGCACGCTCGAAGAGCTCGTTGGACAGACGCACATCGTCGGACCCGGCAAGCTGCTCACCGACGCGATCTCGGGAGATCGCGTGCCCAGCATGATTCTGTGGGGACCGCCGGGATCGGGGAAGACGACCCTCGCGCGCATCGTGAGCGGGACGACCAAGTCGGTGTTCGTGCCGTTCTCGGCCGTCCTCGGCGGCATCCCGGAGCTCCGCGAGATCCTCGCCGCGGCGCGCGAGCGACGCGCGTACGAGGGGCGGGCCACGACGCTGTTCGTCGACGAGATTCATCGCTTCAACAAGGCGCAGCAAGACGCCTTCTTGCCGCACGTGGAAGACGGCACGATAACCCTCGTCGGAGCCACGACGGAGAACCCGTCCTTCGCCGTCAACGCCGCGATTCTCTCGCGCTGCAAGGTCTTTCACCTCGAGCCGCTGGCGGAGGCCGACGTCTCCGCCCTTTTGCGCCGCGCCCTCGGCGACGCCGAACGCGGCCTGGGCGCGCGCCGGCTCTCGGCGGACGACGCCGCGATTTCGGCCATGGCGCAGAGCGCCGGCGGCGACGCGCGTCGCGCCCTCGGGCTCCTCGAAACGGCGGCGTCGCTCGTCCCCGACGGTTCGCTGCTCGACCTCTCCGCCGTCGAACGCGCGAGCGAAGAGCGGACGCTGCTCTACGACAAATCCGGCGAGGAGCATTACAACGTCGTCAGCGCGCTGATCAAGTCGATGCGCGGCAGCGACCCCGACGCGGCGATCTACTGGCTGATGCGGATGCTCGAAGCGGGCGACGACCCGGCGTTCGTGCTCCGCCGGCTCATCATCTTCGCCAGCGAAGACATCGGCAACGCCGACCCGCGCGCTCTGACCATCGCGGTGGCCGCGGACCAGGCGTTTCATCGGCTCGGCATGCCGGAGGGCTTGTATCCCATCGCCCACGCTTGTCTCTATCTCGCGACCGCGCCGAAATCCGGCTCGGTGGGACGCGCCTTCAAGGGCGCGCGCGATCTGATCCGCGAACGCGGCGCGCTGCCGGTCCCGAAGAAGCTGCGCAACGCGCCCACGCGTCTGATGAAAGACGAGGGCTACGGCGAGGGATACCGCTACGCGCACGACTACGAGGGCAGCTACGTCCCGGGCGAGACGTACCTGCCGGACGAGGCCGTGGGAGCGCGGTTCTACGAGCCTTCGCGCGAAGGATACGAGCAGACCATCGCCGAACGGCTCGCTCGGTGGCGCACCCGCGGCGAGCAAGGCTCGTAGCGGACCATCGCCGAGCGGCTCGCTCGGTGGCGCGCCCGCGGCGAGCAAGGCTCGTAAGGACCCGCGAACACGTGCACTCGGGCGCGCGTGCGAACACGTGCACTCGGGCGCGCGTCACGACTCGAGCACGCGCAGGTCTTTCAGGTTTCTGTATTTCTGTGCGGCGTCGAGGCCGTAACCAACCACGAATTCGTCCGGGATGGTGAAGCCCAGGTAGTCGATTTGCACCGGGACGCGCGTTCGCGACGGCTTGTGCAGGAGCGAGCACATCTTCACGCTGGAAGGGCCGCGCGCCTCGATCTGCTCGAAGAGGTAGCGGCAGGTGAGACCGGTGTCGATGATGTCCTCGACGATGAGCACGTCGCGGCCGGCGATGGGGCGCGCGAGATCCAGCGTGATGCGGACGACGCCGCTCGATTCGGTAGCGTCGCCGTAGCTCTGCACGCCGAGGAACTCGACGGTGAGCGGCAGATCGATGGCGCGCACCAGATCCGCCAGAAAGACGAACGAGCCCTTGAGCACGCCGATGAGCACCGGGGAACGCCCGGCGTAGTCTTGCGTGATGCGCGCCCCGAGCTCGCGCACCTTTTCGGCGATGGCGGCTTCCGTGACCAGGACTTTTTCCGGCACTTGCAGCATGGCGGCCCGTCGCCCCGCAGGTTACCAGAGCGCCGCCGCGAAGCGCTCCCCGAAGTCACCCCCGAACACGCGCGCCCGAACGGCCACGCCGTCGGTGACGATCTCGATGGACCCGAGCAGATCCGTGCGCAGGACGCGCGCGCCGGCTCGTTCGAGCTCGAGCAACGTCCCGGGATAGGGGTGCCCGAAGCGATTCCTGACGCCGCACGACACCGTGGCGAAGCACGGGCGCACGGCCGCGAGCAGCTCCGGCGACGACGACGTCCGGCTCCCGTGATGAGCGACCTTCAAGACGTCCGCGTGCAGCGCGCCGGCGAAGGGCATCAGGCGCTCTTCCTCGAGCCTCTCGGCGTCGCCGGTGAGCAGCAGCGCGCGCTCGCCGAAACGAAGCCGGATGACGAACGAATTGTCGTTCGCGCCGAGCGCAGGGTCGAAGGACGGGCACGGCGCGAGCACCTGGATGCGCGCGCCGCCCAGGGTTCGTTCCGGGCCGCATAGCTCGTTCGGGCCGCGCACCGGGATCTTTCTCCGCGTTAGATCCGCGAGCATGGCCGCGTATCGTGGGCCCGCGCCCTGCTCGCGACCTTGACCGGTGTCCCAGAGCTCGCCGACGTCGACGGCGCGCAGCACCGTCGCGAGGCCGAGGAAATGGTCGGGGTGCGGATGCGTGAGCACCGCGACGTCGATGCGCGTGCGCCGGCGCGCGCGGAGCGCCGGCAGGACGACGCTGCGCCCCGGATCCACGGGGCTCCCGACGAAGCCACCGCCGTCCACGAGCATGAGCCTGCCGTCGGGGAGATCGACCAGCGCGGAGTCGCCTTGCCCGACGTCGAGCACGGTCATGCGGAGGACGCCGTGCGGCGCGCCTTCGCGGCGCGCGTGCGCCTCGACGGCGGCGAGCGACAGCGCCGCGCCGAGGGCGATCGCGGTGCGCTGCGACACCGTGTCGCGACGGACCACGAGCGCCAGCGCGGCGGCGCCTAATACGACGAAATGCGCCGCCGCGGGCGGCGGCACGGGCACACTGAGCCAGGTGGCCGATGCGCTGGTCCGTGCGAGAAAACGGACGACGAGGAGCGCGCCCGACGCGACGGAGGCGATGCCGCGCGCGAGCGCGCCCGTCGGCACGACGGCGTGAACGAGACAGAGCGGCAAGGACACGAGCTCGCCGAAAGGAACGGCAACCACGTTTGCGGCAACGCCCGCCAAGGTGAGCGAAGAGCCGAGGATCGAGAGCAGCGGCGTACACGGCAGCATCGCCGAGACCGTGGCGATGACCGACGTGGTGACGGCGCGCCGCGCGGCGCCCATGGTGGACGGCGCGAAGCGCGCCGCGAGCGGCTGCCCGAGACACAAGAGCCCGGCCGTCGCCGCGGCGGAGAGCATGAACGAGACGTCGAGCGCGACCAACGGATCCAGCGCGGCGCCGAGGGCGACGGACAGCGCGAAGGAGCGCGTCGCCACGGGACGCCGGCCGAAGGCGCGCGCGCCGAGGACGACGGAGAGCATGAAGGCGGCGCGCCACGCCGAACCGCTGCCGCCCGCGAAGTCGGCGTAGAGCGGGGCCAGGAGCGCGCCCACCGCCGCCGCGATGCGCCCGACGTCTCGAGAAGCCGAAACGCGCTCGACGCGCACGAGCACGAAGGCAAGCGCGTTCACGACGCCGAGCACCGCGAAGACGAGGTGCGTGCCGCTCACGGCGAGCAGATGCGCGAGGCCACTGGCGCGAAACGCCGTCGCGTCGTCGTCGGACAGGTCGTTTTCTCCGAGAACGAGGGCGCGCGCCAGGGGAGCGGCCGCGGGCGCGAACGTCGCGTCGATGCCGGCGCGGGCCCGGCCGCGCGCGCGATCGATGAAAGCGCCGAGACCGCGCGCCGGGCGCACGATTTCCGTCCACACCGCGGCGCCGCTGAGGGTGACGCCGCTCCGCGCGGCGGTGAGCGCGGGATCCGGAAGATCCGCATTGCGAAAGAGCTCGACCGGCGCGAGCTGCGCGACGACCTCGACGCGATCGCCGCGCGCGAGCGCGGCAGGACCTTCGTACAAGCGGACGCGCGCCGGACCGACGGCGCGCCCCTCGCAGTCGAGGACGTCGAACGCGGCGACCCAGCCGAGCACACCGGCTCGCAACGCCGGCGATGTCTCCACGACGCCTTGGCCCGAACAGCGCCGGGGCGGACCGAGCTGAGAGCGAACTGCTTCCAGTCGACGTTCGAACGCGGGGACGACGTGCGCGGCGCGCAATGCCTGTAGTGAAAGAAGAACCGTGGCGAGGGCGAGCCAGCGGAAGCCGACGGCACGGCGAAGAAGCACGACAGCGACGGCGCCGAACGCCGCGACAGGCAGCGGTGCGGCAACGACGAGACCGCCGAGCACCGCGGCGGCCGCCAGGAGAAGAACGACGTCGACACGCACGACGACAGCGCCCGATGCATGGGCCGCGCCGGCTCGTAGATCGCCGAATCATGGCGAAATGTAGCGGCGCCGTGCGCCTACGACGTGGCGAACGGCCGCGCGCAAATGGCGATCGTCAGTTGCCTTGGTCGTTGCCGGGCATCGCCGTCGGTGGAATGAGGTGACCCGTGACGGAGCCCTCGATGCAATCGACGACGGCGCTTGCCTCGTTGGCGCACGTCCCCTCGTTCGGGACCAGCAGCCGTCCCTGTCCGCTGCAGATCACCTGCCCATCCGTGAAGCAATTGAGGAATGCAGAGAACGCGCTGACACAGGCGGGGGAAAGCACCTGGAGACCGGCGCAGGCGTTTCCACAGCTGCCCGAGCACGCATTGGAAAACGCGGTACAGAACGCGGTGCACGCGTTCGTGACGGTTGTGATGGGGGAGCTACCGGAGCCGCCACCGGTGGTCGAATTCGGTTGCTCCGAACTCGTCGGCGGTTGCTGTGCGTTTCCCGGAGGCTGCTCGGAGTTCCCGAGTGGGACTTCTCCGTTGAGTAACGCTTCTTGCGGGTTCGCCGGCGGATCTTGAGCGGCGTGCGTGTCGGGGACCGAAACGCGCGGAGTGCCGTTGTCGCCGGAGCACGCGGCGAGCAGACAAACGACGGCGGCGATGAGCGAAGTCTGCGCTGCCGTCGCGCCGAGTATTCCGCCGAAGCGCCTGCTTCCCGCCATCGTCACGAATTTATCAGAAGTAGTAGAGAGCGGCGACGTTGCTCGTGAAGATGTTCCACGGGTTGTCCTGCACGGACGTCGCGAACGTCACCGATGAGAGGCTGGTGCTCATCCCGCCAGCGGGCGTGTTCTTCGTATTGTCGAAGGCGAGCGCGAGGCCGATGGTCCCCTGAAGCGAGAGCTGCGGGATCCCGATGAAACCAAAGTGAATCTCGGCGCCGGCGCGTGCGCCAATATCGAAATGAAATCCGCTGCCGCTGCCATTGCCGGTTTGCGACCAGCTCGAGAACCCGACGTTCATTTCCGGGATGAGCTCGAACGTGAAGTGACCGGCCGATGTGAGCGCGAGCGGAACGCCACCGTGGATGATGAACGCCGTCGTGCTCGGGCGCTCGACGCCGTTGTTCGCGCTCAAGCTGTTGATCGCCATGCCGAGGCCCGCGTCGATGCCGAGCAGATCGCTGATCCAGTAACGGACGCCGATCACGGGTGCGTTGATGGTCTGTGTACCGGTGCAAGCGGCGCCCTGTGTTCCTTCCGCTCCGGTGGTGCACCCCACCGCCATGTCACGCCTCCCGAGGTAGCCGATGGCCAGCGTCCCGACGAATTGATCGTGCTCCGAGTTGCCCGGCACGACGCGCGCCGCAGGCGGCGGCGGATCCGCGGCGCGCTGCTGTTGCGGCAGGGTCATGGCGCCGGTGGTCTGCCCATTGGCGCCGGCGTTGGCATTCGCGGATCCGCCGAGCGTCAGGCTTCCTTGTGCTTCGGCGTTCCCGGTCGCCGTCGCGGGGGGAGGCGGATTTGCTGGAGGGGCGAGCGCGGGCTCCGCAGCGCCGGCGTGACCGGCGAGCGCCGTGGCCGTGGTGAAGGCGAGCGCGGACGCGCTCAGTGCAATACCTCTCCGCCTCATGAGATTCTCCTTCGTGTATCGGGCTCGCATGGACCTGTGCCGTGCAGATGGCGCTCGCCGGGCCCTCGTCGGCGGGAGCATCCTTCATCCATCGAGCGCGCGTCGTCAATTTTCGTGACGACGCGGTGCGTATCCCGTCGTCACGAAACGTTTTCGGTACTTCTGCATTCGGGCATCACAGATGAGTAAGAAGCTTCGCGCCGATCTCTTGCTCGTCGAGCGCGGCCTGGCTCCGACGCGCACGCGAGCGCAGGAGCTCGTGCGCCGAGGCCGCGTGACGGCAAATGGTGCGCGGGTGGAGCGCCCCGCACAGCTGCTCGACACGGACGGCGCGCTGGCCGTCGAAGCGCCGCTCGAGTTCGTGTCGCGCGGCGGTGAAAAGCTGGCGGGCGCCCTGGACGCGTTCGCTCTGGACCTGACCGGCGCCGTCATCGTCGACGTCGGCGCGTCGACGGGCGGCTTCACCGACGTCGCGCTGAAGCGGGGTGCGCGCAAGGTCTACGCGGTCGACGTCGGACACGACCAGCTACACCCCACGCTGCGCTCCGACCCGCGGGTGGTCGTGAGAGAAGGCACCAACGCGCGCACCTTGCAAGCCAGCGACTTCGACGAAGCCGTCGACGTGGTGCTCGTCGACGCGTCGTTCATTGGCCTCTCGAAGCTGCTCGACGCGATCGCGCGCGTGCTACGCGCGGACGGCACGCTCGTCGCGCTGGTAAAACCGCAATTCGAGGTAGGTCCGGAAAGCGCGCGCAAATCGCGGGGCGTCGTGCGCGACGAACACGAGCGCGAACGCGCCATCGAAGCCGTCCGCGCCGCTCTGCGCGACACCGGCTTCACCCTAATCGCAGAGAGCGACAGCGTCCTACCGGGCCCCCGCGGAAACGTAGAGCGATTCGTCCACGCACGGCGTGTGACCTGAGAGGTTGTCGGTGATTGCAATCAGTATCCGATCTGAGTTTTTTAGCGCAGAGGCCGCAAAGAGCGCAAAGGCCGCAAAGGGTTTTCGGAGAACCGTTTCAACGTCTTGTCTGCGTCGCGATCTGGTGTGCAACCGGAAAGATGGGTGACATTTCTGACCGGGTACATAGGTGACACGTTCAGCTGGCTGCCTGAGGGCGTGGCAGCGTGATCGGAGTGAATCGGTTGCAATAGGGTTCGACGTAGCCGAGGTCGACGTGCATGAAGGAGACGAGCCAGCGGTCGTGGCCCTCCTCGCGTACGCCAACGAGTTGGCCAGCGAGAGCAGCGGTCAGATGGACCTGTCGGCGACCTGGCATGTGAATGAGCCCT
>DASZVB010000035.1:0-25487 GCA_035547195.1 Polyangiaceae bacterium | reverse complement strand
ACCGATGGTTGGACGGATGAGCTCAATCATCGCATTACCGGAGCCGCTACAGGTGGTGTCTCGGTAGTGGCTAATGGGGACGTCACTGGAGCCATCAACGCCAACACGGTGGTCAAGATCCAGGGTCGCTCCGTCAATGCGGTAGCTCCTTCGAATGGACAAGTCTTAGGGTGGGACCAGGCTGACGGCTATTGGAAACCAGTCAATCAGACTGGTGGCGCTGGCTCGCAAACGCTTTCGCAAACTTTAGCGCTAGGCAATACGACCGATGGTTATAACATTGTTGTTTCTAACGGCGATGATATTCAGGGGGCTGACGGCTACGATCTAAGCTTGATTACTGCCAGCATGTCCAATGCTTCGGCTGGGAATGTTGCTGTCATTGGTGGTCAAAGTATCGACTCCGGTACGGGTAACATTAACTATGGTGCGGTCGTTACCGTTGGTGGCGGTACGTATCCAGGTGGCGAAACCAGTGGCTCTGGCGGCAGTATTACTATCTCGGCTGGTAGCGGTAACATTGCCGGCTCCACGGGTGGATCGGTCACCATTACCGCCAATAGTGGTCCAGGTGGAGATGGTAGCATAGATATAGCCGCGGTTGGTGGTGTAGATATCCGCTCTATCAGCGATGCGCTTTACTTCCTGACCGACAACACCCAACGGTTGAGTATCGGTCATGATGGGACCATCAACATTCCGGGCTTTGGTGGTGGTGGCACGCGGCTCTTGCAGACCGATAACTTGGGGAATGTCTCCCCACTAAACGCAACCCAACAAGGGCAAGTTTTACTTAGCACTGACGGATCTACTTTCTCCGCCGTGCTGCCACTCACTAGCGACAACGGTTGGCTAGTCAATGAGAGTGGTCTCTTACTTTACATCTAAGGAATATTTCATGAGTGCAAAACACGGACAACAAGGAATTAACGACGGTTTACATAGCCCTTTCACCTGGACCTTTGCGGATTCTACCGCTAGGAGTAGCTTTACACCTACTTCGGGAACTCCAACTACCTCCGGAGCCCTGACTAGTAGCGATGTAGATAAGATCGCTCTCCAGCTGAGCGATAGTACTGTATGGCTTCTCAGCTCCATCGGTCCAGCTACCTGGACCCAGATTGTTGGCGGAAGCTCCTTTACCGCAGCTGGAGACCTTTCCGGTAGCTCCTCTTCCCAAACAGTTATTGGTTTGCAGAGCCATGCTGTGGCTTCAACCTCTCCAACTGACGGCTATGCGCTAGTCTGGTCGCAATCCAATAACCGTTGGCAACCAGGTGCCATTCTGGATGGAGCCATCTTTACCATTGATGGCTATACCACCACTAATAGCACGCCTGGTACCGTCAAAACCATCGCTCTCTCAGATAATACTTTCTATCGTATTACCTTTGAGTATTTAGCTAGAGACAATACTACCAACTTCTACAAGAAGAAGAGCTCTACCGATTGGTACCGTGCTTCGGGTGCTAACGCCACTCAGTTAGGTATCGAGGATGGTCCGTCGCCAGTGGACAATATCACATGCACCGGAGCTACTATCCTTGGGTCGGGTACTAACGTCATTATCCAGTTTGGTGGGCATGCGTCTAATCATACCTCCGGATATTTGATGTGTTATGTCTACTCACACGGCTTAGCAGCAGCCTTATAAAGGAGGATTATGCTTTATGGTACTAATCTTAATCAAACACCTTATCCATGGTTGTCTGATAGCAACGTCACTAACGCTTGGATCGCGGAAAAAGAATACCTCACCATCTCTACTTCGGGCGTCCAATCCGGCACCGGTGTTACTACTTGGGCGCCCCATAAGGGTACCATCAGTTTGGTTCAAGCCTCAGATGGTTATCAACCTACGGTCACGAGTTGGGGAACCAATCAAAAGAACTGTCTTCTTTGGGACGGTGTGGACGACAAGATGACGGGAGATGCCCTTGGGGCGTTGATCTCTGGCACTAATATGCCGTGGTCTATGACCATTGCCGTCAGTGCCGAAACGGTGAACTCCATAAAAGAGATTATCTCCTTCTCGGGCACTTCCGATACCCAAAACTTTCACGTTTTGGCTTTGGATTCGGGCAAGTTTGCGGTTTTGAGAGCTGGTAACTCCGGATCCACATTGACTCAATCGGTTACCAGTACCAACTGCATTCCGATTGCTGGTAATTGTGTGGTTATTACCATTATCTATGATGGTAATAACTTAACTATCCGTCTCAATGGTGTCACCACCAATGTAAGCTCCGCCTCGCAAAGTACGGTAGCGGCGACCATTAGTAAGTTTACTGTCGGATGCTTCCGTGGTGCGTCCACAGGAGTCAACTTCTCCAATATCAAGGTGAGATGTATTACGTTTGGTGCCACTGCCTGGTCTTCTTCGACCTACACCAAGATCGAGAACTATCTGATGCTGGAATTGAAAACCTATGCTTGCGGTAAAGGTCTGCCGGCTCAAACCTTCCCGTTTAATACTACTATGGACGGTTTGCCATTCGGGCGTGAATTGAGTGGAGATGTAGAAGTAGCTGAGATTGGCGGGTTGGTGGATAATCAAACCAATCCCGTGGGTTGGTACTATACGTATAATCCAACGACAGACATTGCTACGCGGTCTCAGTTTATACCTATGATCTATAACAGGTCGTACTTGAGTCAGTTATCCAGTGCGGCTCAATACGGAACGATTATCGGCTATAATGAGCCTGACCTAAGCACTCAAGCCAATGTTACCGTGGCGCAAGCCTTGATAGATTGGCCATTGTTTGAGGCAACGGGTTGCCGATTAGGTAGTCCGGCATGTGCTACAGATATGAGCGCCAATGGTAATTGGTTTCAGCTTTTTATGAGTGGAAACGGTGGCGGCTATCTTCCTCACGTAGACTTTATCTGCATCCATAGTTATGCCGCCCTCTTTACGGATCCTACGGGGGCTGGTCTCCTATCCTATATTGATGCAGTCTATCAAAAGTGGAAGAAGCCCATCTGGGTGACAGAATGGGGCATGATTAACTTCGTGTCAGCCGATCCTACTACTTGGACGTATCCCTCCAGTGCGCAAGCTCAGGCTTATATAGCCAATGTTATTCCGTCATTAAAGAGTCGTTCTTATGTGGAGCGGTTTAGTTGGTATCCTAACGTATATGCGTCGGCTACTATTAGCGGCTCTACGGCTAATGCTGGCAATGTGCCGCTGGGTAACCCCGACGGTACATTAACGACACTTGGTGCTCTGTATGCCAGCTTGTAATCTGAGGGCGGCTCTGATAGAGGCTACTTCATGGCAGGAGCTAAAAAGAAGAACCCTCGTAAAGCCAGTCAACTAAGAGAGATGCGGGAGCCTTCGGGCTCCCGTTTTTTTGCGTTTTGACGGCTTGCTTTCCTGATGTTGAGGAGCGATGGGTGTCCTTGAGTGTCGGAAGTCAGCTCAAAACGCGATGTGACACGTGTAGCAATGCCGATGTTTTTCGTAGATTCTCTGGCTTTTTATAACATTGTCGCAGCGACACGGGTTCGTAAGTATGCGGAATCATTGAGGCTACGCATTCGATGGTCATGTTGCGGATCTCCGATTGGCGGAGAAAGCGCATGCGTTGCGAAAGCTTGGGGAGCGTCATCTGGGGATCACCTGCGAGATGTGGCAGATGTGCACGACGTGACACTCTACTCGGGTTGTCGGCGCGCATCCCCGAAAAGGCTTTACGCGGCGACAAGTCGTAGATATTCGAGGCGCTTTCCCGTGTTCCCATGAAGGTCGTCGTTACGGGCGGGTCTGGTCAGCTCGGCACGCTCGTGCTCGACCGGCTCGTGGCCGATCGAAAGATCAAGAAGATCGTCTCGCTCGATCTCGTCCCGCCGGCCGTGCCGAGCGCGCGGATCGACTGGCGCATCGCGGATCTTCGAGATCCCGGCCTCGAGCGCTACATGGAGGGCGCCGATGCATTGGTGCACCTCGCGTTCGTCGTCATGCCGCGCGCCACCGTCGAGACGATGTACGCCGTGAACGTCGACGGCAGCCGGCGCCTGTTCGCCGCTGCGGCTCAGCACAGCGTCGGCCGCATCGTTTATGCGTCGTCCGTCGCGGCGTACGGCACCGAGCCCACGCCCGGTGTGATCGACGAGACCACGCCGCGCCGCCGCAGCCCGAGCCTTCCGCACGCCGACAACAAGTACGAAGTGGAAGAACACCTCGACGCCTTCGAGATGTCGCATCCGCACGTCACCGTGGTGCGATTGCGCCCCGGTGTTCTGCTCGGTCGCCGGATGTCGATAGTGACGCCGGGCTTCTTGCGCAAGCGCGTGCTGCCCGTCGTCGGAGACGTACGCGTGCCCATCGTGTGGGACGAGGACGTCGCCGACGCCGTCGTGCGAGCGCTCTACGCGGGCGCGAAGGGCGCGTACAACCTCGTCGCCAGCGACCCGATCGCCGGCGCGGAGCTCGCGCGGCTCGCGGGCTTCCGCCCGTTCAGCGTGCCGCGCGCCGCGGCGAGCGCCGCGACGCGGGCGTCGAGCGTGCTCGCGCCGCTGCTCGGCGAGCGCCGGTTCGACGCCGGCTGGCTCGACGTCGCGGAAATAGATCTCCGGGTCAGCTCCGAAAAGGCCCGCACGGAGCTCGGCTGGACACCGCGCCATACCACGAGCGCCGAGGTCGCGATCGCGTTCGGCGGCGCCGCGCCGCGGGCGACGGACCGGAGGATCGCGCTCTTTTTTTCCATGGCCGCGCGCTTCGCGAAGCAGGCCGCGGACGACGGGACGTCGGGCGATTCGGACGGGCTCACGCTCGCGCTCCACATCGACGTGACGGGGCCGGCCGGCGGCGACTTCTCCCTCGTTCTGGAGGACGGCAAAGTCACCTTGAAGTCGGGCATTCTTCGCCCTCCGACGTCCCGGGTCACGCTCTCGGCGGACACCCTGCTCGAGCTGCTTTCCGGCAAGACCGACGTCACGACCGCTGCGCTGGTCGGCAAGATCGAGGTGCGCGGGGAGCCGATGGGCGGCGCCTTGCTCGGCGGCATCATCGACGGCTTCCGTCGCATGACGGACGCGCGCGGCGTGCGCGGCCGCGTCGCGCGCGGTTTCTCCAGGTGGCTCGAGCAGGGGGGGCGCCGGTGAAGTTCTCGCTCTTCTACGAGATGCAGATCGCGGATCCGACGCCGGCGAGCGAGACGGAGACGTTCCGGGCGTGCGTCGAGCAAGCGGTGCTCGCCGAAAAGCTCGGCTTCCACGGGATCTGGGCCGTCGAGCATCACGGGCTCTACGAGTACTCGCACTCGTCGGCGCCGGAGATATTCCTCTCCTTCGTCGCCGCGCGGACGGAGCGGATCCGCATCGGGCACGGCGTCACGCTGCTACCCCATCGCTACAATCATCCGATCCGCGTCGCCGAGCGGATCGCGGCGCTCGACATCCTGTCCGGCGGCCGCGTCGATTTCGGCACCGGCAAGAGCTCCTCCGCCGTCGAGCAAGGCGCGTTCGAGGCCGACCCCGCCGCGCTCTCCGAACAATGGCTGGAGGCGCTCCGGGCGATCCCGGAGATGTGGGAGAGCGACGTGTTCGAATTCAAAGGCAAGTACCTGGACGTGCCCCCGACGCAGATCGTCCCGAAGCCCGTGCAGCGCCCGCACCCGCCGATCTACTGCGCTTGCACCGGTCCGGAGTCCGCCACGACGGCGGGGCGGCTCGGGCTCGGCGCGCTCAATTTTTCGCTCGGCAGCGACGACTACCTGATGGGCAAGGTGACGGCTTACCGCGAGGCCATCGCCGCGGCGGAGCCCGTGGCAAAGTCGGTGGTCGATCACTTCGCGTGCGCGCCCCCGGCTCTCGTCCTCTCCGACGACCGGCGCGCTTGCGAGTACGGGTTTCGCGGGGCTCGGTTCTTCGCGTCAGCGCTCAGCCGGTACTACCTCGGCCGCGAGCGGCCCACCGGGCGCCTCCCCGTGGAGCGCGGTTTCCTGAGCGACGCCGAGCTCGCGGCCGCGATGCGGAACCGCACCGCGCCGGGCGCGGCGAACAACGCCTGCATCGGGGATCCTTCGGCGGCGAAGGAGTTCGTCCAGCGGTTCGTGGAGCTCGGCGTCGACGAGCTCATTTTCATCATGCAGATGGGGACCGTCCCGCTCGAGCTCGTGACGGAGAGCGTGCGCACCTTCGGCGAGAAGGTGCTCCCGCATTTCGCGTGAGCCGTTTCGAGCGCAGGCTTGCACCACCATGGACGACCTACTTCGGTTCTTGCTCAGGGAGCGGCCCGCGCTGGCGGCGGCCGGGGACACGCCCGCGTTCTGGGCGTCGACGCGGGACATCCGCGCGCGCTTCGTCCTGCCGTACGATCGCGCGGCCGCCGGCGGTCGCGTGGCGGATCGTCTGGGGTACGCGTTCGCGTCGGGTTACGAAGCAGCGCTCCACGCCCTCGTTCCATCGCTGCCCGCGGACGCCGTCGCGGGCTTCTCCGTCACGGAGGAGCGCGGCGCTCATCCGCGCGCCGTCGAGGCGCGCCTCGAGCCTGCGGCGAGGGGCCGCCGTCTCACCGGAAAGAAGCGCTGGGGCACCATGGCGCCGCTCGCCGACGTGCTCGTGGTCGTCGCGAGAGAGGGCGAAGGCGAAGAGGGACGTCCCGTTCTGCGCGCCGTTCGTGTTCCGAGGGACGCCCATGGGCTGACGGTCACGGAAATGTCGCAGACGGCGTTCGTGCCCGAAGTGCCGCACGCCGAGCTCGTCTTCGACGCCGTCGAGGTGGACGAATCGGCGGTGCTCCCGGGCGACGGCTACGCCGATTACGTGAAGCCATTTCGCACGGTGGAAGATCTCCACGTGAACGCGGGCGTGCTCGGCTATCTGCTGTCGGTGGCGATCCGGAACGGCTGGTCAGACGCGGCGATCTCGCGTGCGACCGCCGTGCTTGCCAGCGGTCGCACCCTCGCCGCGCTCGACCCGCGCAAGGCCGAGACTCACGTCGCGCTCGCCGGTTTCCTCGACGACACGCGCGCGGTCGTGGAAGAGACGGAGCCGTCGTGGTCTCTCGTCGGCGACAGCGAGCGGGAGCGGTGGTACAGAGACCGGGTCCTCACTCAAGTCGCGTCCAAGGCCCGACAGCAGCGCCGCGAGCGCGCGTTTGCCGACCTTCACGGAGACCCCTCGAAATGAAGCACAGCGTTCCTCACGACCTCGGGCGAGATCAAGCGAAGCGCGCCGCCGAAGCCGCCTTCGCGTCGTACGCCGAGCGCTTCGCGAAGTACCACCCCACCGCGAACTGGACGAGCCCGGATCGCGCCGACATTTCGTTCACCGCGAAAGGCATCACCCTGAAGGGCGTGCTCGAGGTGAAGCCTTCGACCATCGACATGGATCTCGACGTCCCGTTCTTGCTGCGTCCGTTCAAAGACAAAGCCCTCGGCGCCGTCGATCGCGAGATCTCGCTCTGGGTCGGTAAAGCGAAGCGCGGAGAGATCTGAGCGCTGATCGCGTGCACTTCGTTGGCGGGCGCGAGCGGCGTTCGCCAACGTAGGTGACATCTTTCGCGCGCGGCGAACGATTTATCGCCGGCTCGCGCGAGGCACGGCCATTGCTCTACTAGGACGCGGCCGGCAGCACGCAGTGCCGGCTCATCACCGGAGCGCGGATGCGGCGCCGCGGCGTCGAAACGCCGCTGCGCTCGTCGTTTCGCGCGGAAGCGGTGGTGCGCCCCGAAGCCGTCTCGCCCGAGGAGCCACCTCTGATGCCGTCGAACTACACCAACTCCATTTCCGTCGCCGCCGCCCTGTTCGCGGTCGCGTGCATCAACCGACCTCTCTGCGACGAGGACTGCCGCCCGCGGACCACGAACCAGTTCGTCACCGAGGTCACCGGCAAGGCGGTCGACAAGATCGACCTCCTCTTCATGATCGACAACTCGACCTCCATGGACGACAAGCAGAAAGTCTTGGAGGAGGCGGTCCCCGATCTGGTCGAGCGCCTCGTCAATCCGAACTGCGTCAATCCGAACGACCCTAGCGTGCCGCCGCAGAAGGCGGCCAGCCCGGACGCCGATTGCCCGGCCCCCTTGATGCGCGAGTTCACGCCGATTCGCGACATCCACGTCGGCATCGTCACCTCGAGCCTCGGCAACCACGGCGACAACAGCTACTGCGCGAGCGACGACTCGAATCCCGTCACGCAGGAGAACAACGACCACGGCTGGCTCATCGGCAGCCGCTCGCGATTCAGCGTGCCCTCCGGCGGCCAAGCGCCCACGCCCGAAGGTTTTCTCGACTGGAACCCCGATACCGACCCGAACGCCTCGCTCGGCGCGTTCAAGACGACGTTCGCGCAGATGACCGTCGCCGTCGGCTCCCAAGGATGCGGCTACGAGTCGCAGCTCGAGTCCGCATACCGATTCCTGGTCGATCCGAACCCGTACGCGACCATCGTGCTCCAGAATTGTCCAGGGTCGGGCAACAAGTGCGCCTATCCGACGGGCCGCGACGCCAAGCTGCTCGCGCAGCGCGCGGCCTTCCTGCGCCAGGATTCGTTGGTCGCGATCATCCTACTCACCGACGAAAACGACTGTTCGATCCGGGAGTCGGGGCAGGGCTACTACGCCTCGTCGACGATCGCGCTGCCTCGCGCCGCGACCATCTGCGCCTCGAATCCCAACGACCCCTGCTGCTATTCGTGTGCGGAAAAGCCGCCGACGGGCTGCGCGAAGGATCCCATCTGCGATCAGAACGAGCCCGGTGACACTTCGAAGCAGGCGGGCCTGCGCTGCTTCCACGAGGTGCAGCGCTTCGGCATCGATTTCCTCTATCCGACCGCGCGCTACGTCAACGCCTTCTCGCAGCCCCAGCTGTGCACGTCCTTGCCGGCGCTCGCGCCGGCGGACGCGAGCTGCCCCGACGCCGACGGCGACAGGAAGCCGGACATCGTCGATAACCCGCTCTTCAAGACGGACACGGCGGCGACGCGCGACCCGTCCCTCGTCTTCGTCGCCGGTATCATCGGCGTTCCGTGGCAGGACATCGCGTCGAGCAAGACGGAAGACGGCACGGATTACCCGAGCGGCGAGCTCCATTATCAAAACGCGGATCAGCTCGCGGCGAACAAGACGTGGGACGTGATCCTCGGCAACGACAATCCCGGCGACGGGCAACCGCCGATCCCGGCGATCGATGCTCTCATGCAGGAGTCGCAAGGCCAGCGATCGGGAGTCGATGACGAGCAGCCGCCCAAGCCGCTCGCCGATCCGAGCGCCGGCTATCTCGCGAATCCAATCAACGGCCACGAATGGCTCACCGGGACGGACGATCTGCAATACGCCTGCATCTTCAAGCTGAACGAGGCCGACGCGAAGCAGTGCGCGAATGCGGACGTCAACAGCGGGTGCGACTGCGAACAAGACGGGGTCGACGCAAAAAATCCTCTGTGTCAGGATTCTTCCGGGAACTATTCGACGACCCAGCGCTTCGCGAAGGCGTATCCCGGCCTGCGCGAGCTCCAAGTGCTGAAGGACCTCGACAAGCACTCGATCGTCGCCTCCATCTGCGCGCGCAACCTGGAAGACGACACACGGCAGGACTACGGCTACCGCCCCGCGGTCGACGCCATCGTGGATCGCTTGAAGGAGGTGCTGACCGGGAGCTGCCTGCCGCGCCAGCTCGTGCCCGACCAAAACGGCCAGCTACCCTGCAGCGTCGTGGAAGCGCGGCCGATCCCGACGAGCGGCACGCCGGCTTGCTCGGCCACGCCGGGACGGCTGGATCCGGATCCCGGCGTGATCGCGCCGGCGCTCGCGCAGCTGAAGAGCATCGGCGCTTGCGACGCGGCGAACAAGCCGGCATGTAGCGAGTTCTACGTCTGCAAGATTCAAGAAGCCGGACCCGATTGCCACACCGGCGACGAGCCCAAAGCCCCGGGGTGGTGTTACATCGACCCGGCGTCGCAGCCGAACGACAACGCCGCGCTGGTGAAGAATTGCCCCGCGACGGAGCGGCGCGCGCTGCGCTTCGTCGACCCGAACCATCGCACGCCGGAGCACGACGCGATCGCGCTCGTCGCGTGCTTTGGGGCGTCGGTGCCCGATGATGGAACGCCGATGAGCGGCGGGGCGCAGTGAGATTGAACAGGAAGGAGGGAAGGGCGGAAGGGGGTTGGGGGGGCGACCGCAGCGTGGTTCCGAATTAGAAACCTTCCGACCTTCCGATCTTCCTGTGAAAAATCACACTGGATCTCGCGCTTTCAGGAACACCAGGATGCTGCCGAGCAGGACGACCATCATCGCGGTGAGCACCAGGGGGGGGAGCCACGCGGATTGCCAGTTCACGAAGCCCCACGCGCCGTTGAACGTATCGCTCGCGATTTGCGCTTCGGCGCACTGAAACTTGCCGCTGAACAGGAAGTCCGGCGCGCTCGACAGATCCGGCTTCTTCAGATCGATGATCCACGCCGGATCGTTGACGATGGCTTGGCGCTCCTGCGCGACGACGCCCTGAAAACCCCACCGGGCCGGCATGATCAGCATCGGCCATTTGAGGAGCGGGTTCGTGGTCATGGGCACCATCAAGCCGCCGAGCACGACCTGAGGAATGAGCGCGATCGGCGTGAGCGCCATCGAGGCTTCGCTGCTGGTCACGAGGGTGCTCACGAACAGGCCGAGCGCGACGGAGTTCATCGCCGTGGCGATGAGCGTCGCCAGGCCGATGACGAACGCGGGGAAGCCGCCGCGGAAGCCGAGCGCGAAGAACACGATCGCCAGGAGCACGGTGCACTGCACCACGCAGAACAGCGAGAGCAGCACGAACTTCGACACCACGTAGTTCCAGAGCTTCAGGTTCACCATGCGCTCGCGGACGTAGATGGCGCGCTCGCTGACGATCTCGCGGGCCGCGTTGCTCGTTCCGAACCACACCGCGGACACGACGAGGAAGAAAATGGGGCCCGTGTGGTCCGGCGTCGGCACCATGCTCTTCAGCGTGTCGGTGTCGGTCGCGGTCTGGCCGGAGCGGTTCGAGAGCTCCTGCAGCGCGCCGAGGCACCAGAACGGAATCGCGTCCTTCTGTCCGCCGAACACCAGGGATAGAAGGATGCCGATGATAGGCGCTTGCGCGAGCATGATGGCCGTGCCGGAGACGTCGCGCGATTTCACGCGCATGTAGCGGCTCAACAGCAGCCCGAATTGTCCCGTCGTCTTCGGCGGCGTGCGCGTGACGCCCTGGGACGTCGTCCCTTCGCCGACGGCGCGCTTGCCCGCGTACATCTTCTGGAACGTGGGGTTCGCGTCGTTGAAGAACTCGGCGTTCCACTCCCGCGCCGACGCCTTCCGCGACTCCACGCGGGGCAGCGCGGGATTCTCGGCGTGCATCCGATCCCAGATTGGCCGCTCGCGCTGGTTCAACATGTCGAACATGTCGCGCGGATTGTCGACGTTGTTCTGCTTGCCGACGCGCTCGAGGTAGCTGCCGAAGAATCGGTAGGCGTCCGGCTTCGTCGGACCGAAGAACATGGTGAGGCCGCCCGGGCCGAGCACGAGCGCCAGGTTGAACTTCTCGAACTCGTCCTTCGCCGGCTGATGAATGGTCGCGATGATCGTCTTGCCCGTGGACTTCGCGAGCTTCGCGAGCAAGTCGACGAGAGCCGTCGTGTCGTCGGCGGCGAGGCCGCTCGTCGGCTCGTCCAGGAACATGATCACCGGGTCGGTGACGAGCTCCATCGCGATGTTGACGCGCTTGCGCTGGCCGCCCGAGAGCACCTTCTTCTCGGGCTTGCCGATCTGCAGGTGCGCGACGCCCTCGAGGCCGAGCTGCGAGAGCGTCGTCGCGACGCGGCGATCGATTTCCTCTTCGGAGTAATCCGGGGGTAAGCGGAAGCGGGCGCTGTAGCGGACCGCTTCCCAGACCGTGAGCTCCGGATGGACGATGTCGTCCTGCGGCACGTACCCGATGGAGCCGCGGAGGTTGTCGTAGATGGCGTAGAGGTCCTCGCCGTTCACCCGGACCTGGCCCGCCGTCGGCGGCAGATAGCCGTTCAGCGTGAGCAGCAGCGTCGTCTTGCCGGCGCCGCTGGGCCCCATGAGGGCGATGAAGTCGCCGGGGAGCGCCTTGAAGCTGACGTGATCGAGCAGGGTCTTCTGCGTGCCGGGGTTGTCCCGGTCCGGCACTTCCATCACCAGATCCCAGGCCTCGATCTCGAACAGGGGTTTGCCCGCCCATTGATCCGAGTCCTCGACGACGACGGCGACGTCGTTCGCCTCGAACTGCAGCACGAGGGGCATCGGGCCGAAGAAGACCTTCTCGCCGTTGGAGACCCGGACACGCTGCCCCGCGGCGATCTTCTGGCCGCGGACGTACGTTCCGTTCGCGCTGCCACGGTCTTCGAGGAAAAGTTCGTTGCCGACCTTGTGGAGGAGGGCGTGCTTGCTCGAAACCTGAGGGTGGTCGATGCAGATGTCGTTGTCTTTCGTGCGGCCGATGGACTTGGTCGACTCGCCCCCCGCGGCGAGGCTCACCTGTCCGAGGACCGTCCGGCGCTTCGCCTGCGCGCCGATCTCGCCGCGAGGCGGCGTGGCCAGCATCATCGCGGCGCCGGTCGAGCCCGTGGGCGCCGCGTTGGCTTCGTGAGCGCCGCCGGCGAGGTTCCGAAGCAGCTCGAGCGCCAGACTGCCCTGCATGGGGATGGGGCCGAGCGCGATGACGCCGCTCGGATCGATGGGCTGCGGCCGGTTCGGCTCGAGCTTGTGCTGCCCGAGCCAGGTGCCGCTGGTGGAGCCGTGGTCGAAGATGGCCGGCGGCTCGAGCGTCAGCGTCGCGTGCAAACCCGAAACATTCGGGTGATGCACGACGACGTTCGTCCGGGTCGGGTCCCGTCCGAGCAGGAGCTTGCCCGGCGTCACCGGCACCTGGCCGAGCTCGAGGAGCATCAAAGTCAGCGCCCGGTGGGCAAGGGGGACGGGCACGCCACCGACGGCGAATGGCGTCCGGAAGTCGAAGGGGACCTTCGAGCCCGGCGCGAGCTGCTGTCCGCCGGCCTGCGAGGGACCGACGCCGCCGTCGACGAAGAACAGGCGCCCGTTGCCTTCGTGGACGACGCGCGCATGCTCGGGCGCCACCTGAGGGCCGCTCAGGCGGATGTCGGCGCTCGGGGCGCTTCCGATGGTGATCGTTTGCTTCGCAAAGCCCGGAATCATTGAACGCTCCCTGTCCCGCAACGCGGTAGAGCCCGCCACGGTACTACGGGTTCCCAGAGTTGGAGCAACGAGTCGGACGCGGCGCTCCCGTTCCTTCCAACGGCAAACCAGGTGGCCATTCGCGACGCGTTGAGGACCGATGCACGCGCGCAGCAACCGTGTTCGTGGCCGCGTTTCATGGACGAAACCGCGATCCGGTGAGTGCCGCTCTGCATCGCCGTGTGCCTCGGGGGCTCAGCTATGACATCGCGATCCTGGTGCCCCCGGGTCAAATTTTTTGCGGCAGCCCGGATTGCCTTTGGCATGCGGCGTGCTCATATAAAAGACAAACGCCGTGCCCTCCTTCGTTCGCGCCATCCTCTGGATCCTCATGATCATCGCGCCAGGCGGAGTGTTCCTGCTGCCGCTCCTGGTCGGAGACGCTGTAGTACGAAGACGACGGCAGGAATCGGGGCCTTCGAGCCGTCGGAGCCCGACGGTTGCCGGTACGGAACCGGCCGTCGCACCGGCTACCGTATCCAGTCGCCCCTGTTCCTGAGCGACACGCGGCTGGCACCTGCCGAGTGTCGCGCGTCACGAGTGTGACACCGCGGCGTCTGCTGTCGCTGTACGAGCCTCGGAAGCGCTTTTCCGCTGCGCCGCGGCAGCGAGGTGCGACGCGCGCGTCGTCGGTTGGGGGCGACCCGTCCCGGGTGTACTCTAAATAATGGGCGGCCTCCGTCCGTTGCTCGAAAGACACAGATCTTGCCGGGTGAGGATAGAGAACAGTCCGCTCCCTCCGCTGCGCCGCGGCGGTCGGGAGCGCCTGCCACCGGCGGGGCGGAGCTGTATCGGCACTCGCCGGGGCAAGTGGTTGCCGGCAAGTACCGCCTCGAGCGCGTCCTCGGGCGTGGAGGCATGGGCGATGTGTGGCTTGCGCGCAACGAGGCGCTCGACATCGACGTCGCCGTAAAGCTCCTTCGCAAAGAGGCGGAGGGGCCCGAAGCGGGCAGCCGCTTCTTGCGTGAAGCCCGTGCAGCGGCGCGCCTCACGCATCCCGCCATCGTCCGCATCTTCGATTTCGGGTTGGCGGAGCGCGGCGAGCCGTTCATCGTCATGGAGCGGCTGATCGGAGAAGATCTCGCGACGCTGCTTCAGCGCCGCGGCCGGTTCCCGGCCATTCACGCCGTCCGCACCCTTCTGCCGATCGTCCACGCGCTCGTCTCGGCGCACGCGAAAGGCGTGATTCACCGGGACTTGAAGCCAGAGAACGTCTTTCTGGCGCGCGCCGACGGCGATCGCATCGAGCCCAAAGTGGTGGACTTCGGCGTCGCCAAGCTCGACCTGCCGAAGGAGCTCACCCTGACCAAGGACGGCGTGCTCCTCGGAAGCCCGGCGTACATGCCGCCCGAGCAGGCACAAGGGACCGGCGTCGACCACCGCGCGGACATCTGGTCCGTCGCGGTCGTCCTCTACGAGATGGTCGCGGGCATTCGTCCTTTCGACGGAAGGACGCACAACGCGATCCTCATCGCCATCCAACGGGACGAGCCGCGAGCGTTCACGGACCTGTCCGCCGGCGACGACCAACTCTGGAGCATCGTCGCGAAGGGCTTGTGCAAAGACCGGCGCCAACGCTGGGATTCGATGCGCGCCTTCGGCGAGGCGCTGGCGAACTGGGCGCTCGCGCGCGGCGCGACCGAGGACATCAGCGGGCAGGCCATCGAGGCGACCTGGAGAGACTCCAGCGACGAGCTCGTCATGCTCGGTCAGTCGGCGCCGCCCCCCACGGTGCGACGGGAGACCGTCGACACCATCGCCCGCGCGCCGCGCCGTCGCCTATGGTGGCGCTGGGCGCTCGGAGTAGCCATCGCCGCCGTACTCGTGCTCGC
This sequence comes from Polyangiaceae bacterium, assembly GCA_035547195.1. Taxonomy (GTDB): domain Bacteria; phylum Myxococcota_A; class Polyangia; order Polyangiales; family Polyangiaceae; genus DASZVB01. The sequence continues at coordinate 10,466 of DASZVB010000035.1, read as the reverse complement.
GGCCCTTCTGTGGAAGGGCGCCCGTTGGAAGGGCGCCCGTTCGGAGAAGCCGCCCGCCGCTCCGCCCGCCGTGGTGCAAAGCTACGAGCCACGCTCGTCGCCGCTCCCGGCCACAGCCGAGGCGCCGCCAGCGCCCGCGAGTGCAGTCCCGAGCGCGCCCGCGCGCAACCCCAACGCCGTGCCGGTGACGGCGTCGTCGCAGCTTCCGGTGAACAGGGCTGGGAAGACGCATGGGATGAGACGGCGGGGGACGGCGAAGCGTTCGATGAAGTGAACGGTGCCCTGCGGGACGCGGGGAGGCGGGGTAGGACGCGAGCTGGCGAGCCCGAAACGGTTCGACGGCGACTTCGACGCGCGGAGCTTCGCATCGATGCGTGGCGAGCCTGAGGAGCATTTCCCGTCGTGCTGGTCGTGCATGCGTGCTGGTCGTGCATGCGTGCTGGTCGTAGATGCGTGCTGGTCGTAGATGCGTGCTGGTCGTGGATGCATGCTCGTCGTGCATGCGCGCTGGTCGGTCCTGGTCCTGCATGCGCGTTGGTCGTGCATGCGCGCTGGTCGGTCCTGGTCGTGCATGCGTCTTGGTCGTGCATGCGTCTTGGTCCTGCATACGCGTTGGCAACCTTGAGCATTCAAGGTTGGAAAAATAGTCGTGTGATTCTCGTTTCGTGCAAACCGACCTTGACTGGTCAAGGTATGAAGCCGCGAAGGGACACATCGCACTCGGCCCGCTGATCCGAGAAATTCGCGCCGTGCCTCCTGCGGGCAGCGTGCGTGGGGGCGACCTTGAGCATCCAAGGTTCGAAAAATAATTTGCCTGATTCGAGGCGAGCGCACATTGAAGACAACTCTCGCCGCGCGCGGCCGATGTGGGTCCATGCATCGAGACGAGCACGCTGATCCGGCGGAAGAGCGGACGGTTCCGATACGACCGCCGCGCAGCGGCTCGACGCGGTCGCCCCAGATCTCGAGGCGAAGGAGCGCAGAAGAAGCGCGCCTCACCATTCTCGCGGCCGCGGAGGCGATTCTCGTGGACGAGGGGCTGCACGCACTCACGGTGCGTTCCGTCGCGCAGCGCGTCGGCATGACGGACATGGGGGTGAATCATCACTTCGGATCGCGAGACGAATTGACCGTTTGCCTCTTGGATCACCTTGGCGCGCGCTATCGGAAGGCGCTTGCGGCCTTGGTTGCCGATTGGTTGAACGATGGAGCGGAGCTACCGGCGCTCCTCGAGCGGCTCTCGGCCTTTTACGAAGCTGGCCAGGCGCGGCTCGCGGTCGCCCTCCATCAAGCGGGTTGGCGCGATACCGGTTCCCCCGTGTTCGAGCCCGTCGCGCGGTCGCTGCACGCGGCTAAACGACCAGGCTTCGAGAACGGCTCAGCCACTGCGCCAACCGACACACGCGGCGACATGGAGGAGACGATGGTCGCCATTGCGGCGATGCACCAAGGCGTGGCGCTCGCTCCGTTGTTCGGCACGAAGTTCTCGCGTGGCGTCGGTCTCGCTTCGAATCCACTCGAAGCAGCGCGCGTTCGGCGCCAGTGGTGGCTCGCGACGCTGTCGAAACAGTTCGAGTTCGAGCCCTAGCCTCGACTTGAGCAAGGCTTGGAAGAACAGATCCCGATCGTCGAGGAGGCCAAGAGCCACGAGAAAAACCAGTGAGGCCGGTGTCAGCTGGGACTCTGGTCGCGAGAGAAGCGTGATTCTCGAAGCGTGCTGCATCGACCCCGAAGTCGAGAAATCCACGCGAAGCGCGGAAAGGCGCGAGTATTCTGCACGCGAAAAGCGCGAAACTCGAGTCTAGGGCGGGTCAGCGGATCCGAACCGCGACTCGCAGTCGTCTTCGAGTCGCCTCAGAAGCACCCCGAGCCGAACAGCGGTTTGCACCCGCAGGTCGCCGAGTCTTTGCAGCACGGGCCGGGGAAGCAACCGCCGCATTGGCTCGCGTTGCACACGCACTTGCCGCTGACGCAAGGGACGTTCTTGTTGCAGCTTCCGCACGACAGGGTGCCACCGCAGCCGTCGCTCTGTGAGCCGCAGGAGAAGCCCTGGGAAGAGCAGGACTTCGGACCGCAGCACTGGCTCTGGTAGCAGACGTTGCTCGTGCAGTCGCCTCCCACGTTGCAGGTGGTGCCGTTCGAGCACTTGCCGCACATGGAGCCGCCGCAGTCCGTGCCCGTTTCGTTTCCGTTCTTGATGCCGTCGCTGCACGAGGGCGGCGCGCAGGCGCCGTTCGAGCAATGCGCCGACGTGCAATCGCCGTTCACCGTGCACATCTTGTTGTCGGCGCACTTGGTGCAGCTGCCGCCGCAGTCGACGTCGGTTTCGTCGCCGTTCTTCACCTTGTCGCCGCAGGACGCCGTCTGGCACACGCCCGAGGTGCAGACGCCCGACGCGCAGTCGCCGTTGCCGTTGCAACTCTGGTTGTTGGCGCACTTGGTGGAGCAGCTGCCGCCGCAGTCTTTGTCGCTCTCGGTGCCGTTCTTGACGCCGTCCGTGCAGCTCGCGGCCTGGCACTGGTTGCTGCTGCACACTCCGGTGTTGCAGTCCGCTCCCGTGGTGCAGCCCTGGTTCGGCTGACATCGGTTGCAGGAGCCGCCGCCGCCGCAATCGACGTCGGTCTCGTTGCCGTTCTTGACCATGTCGCCGCAGGTCGGCTGCTGGCAGACGTTCGACGAGCACACCTTGCTCGCGCAATCGTTGGGCCCGCCGCAACCTTCGCCGGCGGGGCAGCCGCTGCAGGAGCCGCCGCAGTCCTTGTCGCTCTCGGTGCCGTTCTTGACGCCGTCGCTGCACGTCGGCGCCTGGCACTTGCCGCTGGTGCAGACGCCGCTCGAGCAGTCGTTGGCGGTTCCGCACACCTTCCCCGTGGCGCACTTGGAGCAGGAGCCGCCGCAGTCCTTGTCGCTCTCGGTGCCGTTCTTGACGCCGTCGCTGCACGTCGCGGCGACGCATTTGCCGCTGGTGCAGACGTCGCTGTCGCAGTCGGTTCCCGCGGTGCATGTCTTGCCCGGGATGCACGCCGGGCAGACGCCGCCGCCGCAATCGACGTCGGCCTCGCCCCCGTTCTTCATCATGTCGTTGCACGACGCGGACGCGCAGACCCCCGAGCTCGCGCAGAAGTTGCTGGTGCAGTCGGTCGCCGCGGAGCAATCCTTTGCGTTCGCGCATTTGGGGCAAGTTCCGCCGCCGCAGTCTTTGTCGGTCTCCGCGCCGTTCTTGATGCCGTCGGTGCAGGTCGCCGCCTGGCAGTCGTTCATGGTCGGGTCGCAGGACGCCGTGGTGCAGTCCGTGCCCGCCTTGCAGCTCGCGCCGACCGCGCACTTCGCGCAGGTCCCGCCGCCGCAGTCGACGTCGGTTTCGTTCCCGTTCTTGACGAAATCGTCGCAGGCGGGGGCGCGGCAGAGAGCGCCGACGCAGACGTTGCTGACGCAGTCGTGCCCCTCGGCGCACGGCTCGCCGACCGCGCACGCCGGGCAGCTGCCGCCGCAGTCGACGGACGTCTCGGTGCCGTTCTGCACCATGTCGCTGCACGTCGGCGTGGCGCACTTGTCGTTCACGCAGCGCAGGCTCGCGCAGTCCGAGTCGATGCTGCACGCCTTCGACGGAGGGCACTTGGGGCACACGGCGCCGCCGCAGTCCGTGTCCGTCTCCATGCCGTCGCGCATGCCGTCGACGCAGGTCTTGTCGGTGCAGATCGTCGCGGTGCAGAAGCCGCTCTTGCAGTCGGTCGGGTTGTTGCACGTCGCGCCGTTGTCGCACGGGGAGCAGTCGCCGCCGCCGCAATCGACGCCGGTTTCCTTGCCGTTCTTCACCGCGTCGCTGCAGGTCGCCGTCTGGCACTTCGCGCTCTCGCACACGCCGCTCTGGCAATCCCCGCCGAAGCTGCAGTGTCGCCCGTCGGCGCAGCCGGAACACGCCCCGCCGCAATCGACGTCCGTTTCGGCACCGTTCAGCTTCGTGTCGGTGCACGAAGGCGCCTGGCAGACCATGTTTTCGCAAACCTGGCTCAAGCAATCCGACGCGGCCTTGCACGCGAGCTGCGTGCCGCACGCGACGCAATCGGTGCCGCCGCAATCGACGTCGCTCTCGACGCCGTCGAGGACGCCGTCGCTGCAGCGCGGATCCTGACAGCGGCCGCCGGTGCAGTAGCCCGTCAGGCAGTCGGCGTCGGCGAGGCAGCGCTTCTGCGACCCGCAGCGCGTGCACGAGCCGCCGCAGTCGACGTCCGTTTCGCTGCCGTTCTGCGTGCCGTCGGTGCAGTTCCCCGCCGTGCACTTACCGGACTGGCAGATGTCGGACGCGCAGTCGCCCGCGACCTCGCAGGTCCGGTTGGCGCCGCAGGGATCGCACGCGCCGCCGCCGCAGTCGACGTCCGTCTCGTTGCCGTTCAGGATGTGATCGTCGCAGGCCGCCGCCGCGCACTTGCCGTCGGCGCAGGAGCTCGACGTGCAATCGGCGCCGGTGCTGCAGCCCTGCGACACGCCGCACTTCGGGCAAGCCGCGCCGCCGCAGTCCACGCCCGTCTCGCCGGCGTTCATCACGCCGTCGGTGCAGGACGTCGCTTGACACACGCCCTTCACACAGCTGCCACCGGCACAATCCGTCGCGGCGCTGCACATCGAGCCGACGGCACACGGCGGACACGGGCCGCCGCAGTCGACGTCCGTCTCTCCCCCGTTGAGCGTCTTGTCGTTGCACGACTGCGTCGGTTTTCCGGAGTCGACGCCGCCCGTGCCGCCGCCGCCGATCAACGCATCGGGGCCGGCGTCGACGAAGCCGCCCGATTGGCCACCAGAGCCCCCGGTATGAGACTTTTTCGGTCCGCCTTTGGACAGATCGTCGAGGCCCCCGGTCGTGCACGCTCCGAGAAAAAGAGCGAGCGCGGCCGCAACGAAGGCGTTGAAGCGCATTGGAGGGACAGCTTACCGCGATCCCGGCGCGGAAGCAGTTTTCCCGAGCCCGTGACCGTTCAGGTCCCGTGCGGCGATTTCCCCTCGATAGAGCCCCGCCCCACGATTCGGCCCTCAGTGGGCGTGGTGCATGGGCGCGTGGGCGCGTGTGTGTCCGGAAGCACTCTATTCGAGGCGCACGGTTAGCTCGAGGGGCCCGAAGCGCAGCGCGGCTCCGTGCCTCACTTGCGTCCAGACACCGCGCGGCGCGCTCGCGCCGTCCACGAAGGTTCCGTTGTTGCTGCCCTCGTCCCGCACGAAGAGATGTCCGTTTTCGAGCTTCAGCGATGCGTGGACGCTCGAGACTCGCGCGTCGGGGAGCACGAGCGTGCACTGGTTCGCGTCCCGTCCGGCGCGGATCTCGGAGCCCGCGGTCACGGTGAACGTACCCGGAGATCCGGTCAGGACGGCCCGCGTGGCAAACGCTGGTTCGGGTGAATGGGGCGCCGAAGGCGCGCGCCCGGCCACGACCGGGGCGGGCCGCGGCGCTGCGGCGGGCGTCGGCGCGGTACGCCGGCGATTGCCGCCGCGGAGGAGCACCACGACGAGGAGCGCTATCACCACGAGCGCGAACGCGCCGCCGAAGATCCACAGGAGGGGAAGCGGCGCGCTCGTCGCTTTCACCTCCAGAATGGTCGACGCGGTGAGGCCGCTCGTGCGGTGCGCTTTGTTGTCGTAGATGAGAAACTGCGCCACCGCGCCGTCGCCGCTGCCGTGCACGATCTTGTCGTTGTCGGGCACCGTGAACTCGGCGAACGTGTCGCTCGTCTCGGTCGCCTGGCCGCGCATGCCTTGCGCGATGAGCTGCTGCTGCGTCGCCTTGGCTTTATCCAGGTCGGCGCCGCTGAGATCCGCCGGAGGGGTTTGCCCCGCGGGTAGGAAGTACACTTCGCCGCGCCCTGCTTCGCCGCCCCAGCAGAAATCGCCGTACACGCGCACCTTGCCGCCCGGGTAGACGCCCCCCGCGCGCGTGATCATGTCCTTCGTGTACTGCGCGTTGACGTCGAGCGGCCACGTGCTCGGGTCGATGCCGACGGGGACGTCCTTGAACGAGTTGTCTCCGAGGATCGTCGGGTTGACGTTGTTGAAGACCAGCTTGAAGCTCTGGGTGATCGTCGGCGCGATGCAGGACACCCGCCACTGCACCAGGTTCATCTTCGAGAACCGGGTGCGGACCACCTTCACGATGTTCGCGCCGCGCGCGCCCTGGCCGCCCTGGACGATGGTGAAGAACCCGCCGATCTCCGGGTTCGCGAGGTTCTGCATGAAGTCGAGCGAGTTCTGGCGGAACTCGTCGAGGATATTCAGCGGGAAATAGATGCTGATGACCGGGACCGGAGCCTTCGGCAGCGCGGTGTTGTCCTCCGGAAAACGCCCGCCGGTCATGTACTGCGCGAGCTGCATCGCGCCGGGGCCGGTGGTCGATGGATCCGCCCCGCCGTAGCCGCTCGAGAGCACGACCATCGCCTGATGCATCGGCACCTTGATGGTGTCGCCGGCGTTGCCGAGCGCCCCGAACCCGTCGGTCGCCGCGGTCTTGATGATCGTGAGCAGCGCGCGGTTGCGACCGCTGTCCGGATACGTCCCGCTGACGCCCTTGATGAAGGCCTGGGCGTTCGACTTCTTCGACGCCGGCAGCCACTTCGAGTCCTGCACGACCTGGCGGTCGTTGAAGAACATGACGTTGACGATGTCGTTCGGGCCCAGGCTCGCCACGAACTGGTCGGCGACCTGCTTCGCGTCCTCGAACTCGCTGCCCATGCGCCGGTCGGCGTCGACCAGGATCAGCCACGCCGTCCCGACGCGCGGTTGATTGGTCGCTTGTCCGAACGTCGTGGCGGAGACGAATTTCGCGGGCCGATCCGTGTCGTCGACGGACACGGTGAACACCGCGTTGGCCGACGGAAAGGGGAACGGATCGTAGAGCGCGCCGGGCTTCTCCAGCGCTTCCGCCATGCACGAGAGCTGGGAGTTGCCGGTGACCGCGGCGCACGGCGCGGTCGCGTCGCTGATCCTCTTCGACTGCACCACCTCGACCACCATCGAGATGACCGGGGCGCCGCTCTGCTGGCTCGCCTCCGGGTCGATTCTGAGGATGTGCGCCTCCGGCGCGGCGTGGGCGATGCGTGTCGAGAGGAAGCAAACGACGATGGCGAGGAGCGCACGGACGAATCCGCCGCATCGGTGTTGGAAGCGCGTCATGATTCTGGTCCCGGTAATGCGTTAAACGATCTTGATGATCGCAGAGAGGAGCCCGAACCGGACTCGGTCACCGTCTTTGAGCTCTTGCCGGGAGCCCGGCATCAGGCGCGCGCCGTTGATGAGCGTCCCGTTCGTGCTGCCGCTGTCTTCGATTTTGATACGGCCCGGGCACGCGGAAGCGAACATCAGCGCGTGCCGCGACGAAGCCGTCGGATGATCGAGCTCGATGTCGAGCTCGGCGCCGGAGCCCTGCCGCCCGATCCTGTTTTTCCCCTGATAGATGGGCCACGACCGCCCGAGCGGGTGCGTGTCGTAGCTGACGATGAAGCCGGCGAGCATCCTCGGCGCGTTCTCCGGGACCGTCTCCGGATCGAGCGAGGGCATCGCCGCGGTCATCTGCGCCGGCGCGATGGCATAAGAGCCGGGCGGCGGCGCCGAGCTGTGCACGTCGACGGGAGCGGGAGGCGCGTACGCCGGGGGCGGCGCCGACGGGAGGTAGGGCGGCGGCTCGGACGAAAGCGGCGGGGGAGGCTTGCTTCCCTTGCGCATCGCCGCGGCGGCCGCTTGAGCCGCGGCGCGCTGTGCTTCGAAATCGGTGTCCTGCTGCGGCGACGCGGTTTCGGCGAACTCGAACCCGGAGCTCGGCGCGTTCCGTTCACGCCCGGGCGCTGCCGGGTTCGATGGGGACGCGGCGGGCGGCTGACCCCAGGTCTGCGCGGGCGGTGGAGGAGGCGCAGTTTGGGGTACCGCTCCGCCCGGCGCCGCCGGACGGACGATCAGCGGGGCACCGCACGCTACGCAGAAGCGACTCGTCGGTTCGTTCGTTGCGCCGCAGCGTTGGCACGGAGTCATCGGAGGGGTCGCGGGCGCCTCGTCATTGGCCGAGGCGCGCCGCCCTGCGAGCTTACTCCGGGCTGGGCGATTGACCCAAGCTCAGCGATCCTTCTCGTCGCGGACGCGAGCAGCCTTGCCCTCGAGCCCGCGCAGGAAGAAAAGCCGCGCCTTGCGGACGACGCCGCGGGCCTCCACCTCGATCTTCTCGAGGCGCGGCGAATGCAGCGGAAACGTGCGCTCGACGCCCACGCTGAAGCTCGTCTTGCGGACGGTGACGGTGCTGCGAGCGCCGGCCCGGTGGCGCTTGATGACGACCCCGCGGAAGATCTGCACGCGGAGCTTGTCGCCTTCTACGATTTTGTAGTGGACGGCGACCGTGTCCCCGACGCGGAAATCCGGCAAATCGCTCCGAAGCGCGGCTCGCTCGAAAGCTTCGATTTTCGCGGGTGTCATGGACATGGCAGGGGACCTAACTCCGATGTGACCGGGCCGCACGCTCCGCCACCGAGGAGGCCGCCGAACGACCTCGGCGTATGGCGGGCGCCCTGGCGGGGTGGCCGAGGGGGGCCGGTGAACGAGGACGCGCATTATGCATCCCGCGGGGCCGTCGTCAACGTGCCCGTGGCCGTCGAAGGCTTGACGTGGACGGATGAGGGGGCTAATCCGCCACGCCTACCGCCATGAACCAGCACCCCGGAGTCGTCGGTCGTAAGATCGGCATGACGCAGATCTTTTCGGAGGACGGCACCGTCGTTCCTTGCACCGTGATCGAGGCTCGCCCCGTCGTCGTCGCCAAGCGCACGAAGGACAAGGACGGCTACGACGCTCTCGTCCTCGGCCTCGACGATCGCAAAGAGAAGCACACGAGCAAGCCGCTGGCCGGCGGCTACAAGAAGGCGGGCGTCCCGGCGAAGCGCGAGCTGCGCGAGCTGCGCTGCAGCGCCGAGCACGCCGCGAAATTCGAGGTCGGCAACGGCGTCAATCTGGCCGACGTGTTCGAGGTCGGGCAGATCGTCGACGTCCAGGGCACGATGCGCGGTCGCGGCTTCTCCGGCGTCGTTCGGCGCCATCACTTCGCCGGCAACGTGCAGACGCACGGCACGCACGAATACCGGCGTCACGGCGGCTCCATCGGCCAAAGGAAGACGCCGGGCCGTACGTTCCCGGGGATGCGCATGGCGGGGCAGCACGGCAACTGGACCGTCTCGGTGCTCAACCAGCGCATCGTGAAGATCGTGCCGGAAGAGAACCTGGTGCTCGTCGAAGGCGGCGTGCCCGGCGCGCGCAATTCCCTCGTCGTCGTGCGCGGAGCGTCGCGCAAGCCCGACGGCGGTAAGCGCAAGGCGAGCGCCGGCTGAGCCGCCGCGGGCAAAACCCCTACGCCAGGCCGGACGCGCGCACGCGCGCCGCGAAGGCGAGTGGGTATCCCGCGCGCTCCGTCTTCAAGCTGAAGGAGATCGACGAGCGCTGGCGCCTGCTCAAGCAGGGGCAGCGAGTGCTCGATCTCGGCGCCGCGCCGGGCTCGTGGTCGATGTACGCCGCGGAGCGCGTCGGCAAGAGCGGAAGAGTGGTCGGCGTCGATTTGCAGGACGTCGAACGGTCGCTCGGGGACAACGTGCTCTTCGTTCGTGGTGACGTTCACGAGCTCGCGCTCCGCGAAGGCGCGGGCGACGCGAGCGCGCCGAACCCCGTCGTGGAGAACGCGCCCTACGCGGTGGTGCTGAGCGACATGGCGCCGAGCACCAGCGGCTCGAAGGGAAGCGATCAAGCGCGCAGCTTCGAGCTCTTCATGCGCGCGCTCGACGTGGCGACGCGCCTCGGGGCCAAGGGTTCCGCCTTCGTCGGCAAAATCTTCATGAGCGGAGACTTCCCCACGGCGAAGAAAGCGGTCGCCGAGCGCTACGAGACGTGCCGCGTGCTGAAGCCCGAGGGGACGCGGAAGAGCAGTACGGAGATTTACGTCGTTGGGACGGGGCTTACCGCGAAGGGGTAGAGACGACTCGGTTTGGTAGGACGGCAGGGGCGTCGTGGGTTTTTCAGGTTTTTTGTCTTGGTTCGGAGCGGAACCCTCGCTTGCGCTGCTCGCCTTCGGCTGCGCTGCTCGCTCGCGCATCGCACGGCATTGTTCGAGTGGGGGATGCCTCCCATCCCCGCCCCCAGAGGCGGACTGTGTTGGAGCAGACGACGTGAGCGACGTGAGGTTTTTAGGTCCTTCGGCGCGGTTCAACGCGGCACCCTCGCTTGCGCTGCTCGCCTTCGGCTGCGCTGCTCGCTCGCGGGAGGGTGCGTCGCGTGTCGAGTGGGGGATGCCTCCCATCCCCCACGCCCCCAGAGGTCTGGGCATTCATCTCAATTTTCCTGCCTGGCGGAGTTCGCCGAAGATTTCGGCTGCCATAAGGACTCGCTCCAGTCCCCGACCGATGATGGTGGTTCCGGGTGGACCGCTTGAGCGGTTGCCAACGTAGCCTCCGAGATCG
>DASZVB010000034.1:0-106314 GCA_035547195.1 Polyangiaceae bacterium | reverse complement strand
GCGCCAGCGATCGCGGCGGCACCCGCGATCGCGGCGCGCTATGTGTCACTTCGACTGGTCGGATCTTGATCGCCACCGCGCGGCACGACTCGAGCGATCCGCTCGCGGCCATCCTCGTCGAGCTCGGTTGCCGAGAGGTCGTCGCGCTCGATCGCGGATCGCGTCACCCCGCGTTCGTTCACCGGGCCGGAACACCGGAAGCGCCGCTCAACACGTACGAGACGAGCGCGCTCTACGCCGTCGGGCGGCCCATGACTCCATACGCGTTCCGCTACGGCGCGGAACCTTGAAAGAATCGGTCGCAGCGGCGGCGAACGTGCGGCAAAATGTCACTCGCCCGCGCCTTCGCCGATTCATCGTCTTCCGCTGATTCGTCCGCGGATCCGGATCCGGTGACAGGGGTGACAGGGCGATGGGGTCGGACTAGGAACGATCACACGAATCGCGCCGCATCGAGGACGGCAGCGTGCACCGTGACGAGTTCCCCCGAAGATCGACCGAAACGAACGTGGAGCTTCCTCGCTGGCGGCGGCGAGATGGGCGCCCGCATCCAGGCGATGGACTGGTCGAGGACGCCGCTCGGGCCCGTCGATACGTGGCCGTCGACGCTGCGCACCTGCGTCCGCATCATGCTCACGTCGAAGCAGCCGATGTTCGTGTGGTGGGGCGATCAGCTCATCAACCTGTACAACGACGCGTACAAAGCCATCGTCGGCGGCAAGCACCCCGCCGCGCTGGGGCAGCCGGCGTCGCTGGTCTGGCGCGAGATCTGGGACGCCATCGAGCCCAGGGTGACCTCGGTGATGCGCGACGAGGGCACCTACGACGAGGCCCTGCTCCTCATCATGGAGCGCAACGGCTACCGGGAAGAGACCTACTACACGTTCTCGTACAGCCCCGTCCCCAACGACGACGGCGGGACCGGCGGCGTGTTCTGCGCCAACACGGACGACACGCGGCGGATCATGGGCGAGCGTCAGCTCGCGCTCCTGCGTGAGCTCGCGTCGCACTTCGTCAATACGCATTCGCCGGAAGAAGCCTGCGCGCAGGCGGCGCAGGCCATCTCCACGGCGGGACGCGATCTGCCCTTCGCCTCCATCTACCTGACCTGTCCGGAGCATCAGGGGCTGTCGCTCGCGACCGTCGCGGGGATCGAGCCCGGGCATGCGCTCGCGCCGCAGAGCCTCGAGCTCTCCGCGACGTCGCCGCTTCCCGTCGCGCAGGCGATGGCGCAAAGCACCGTCGTCGTGAGTCCGATCCCGCCGTCCGTCGTCGAGCTGCCGACCGGCGGCTGGCGCGAGCCGCCGCGCGACGTCGCCATCGTCCCGATCACCTCGCCTCACGATACGGGGCACAGGGGCCTCTTGGTGGTCGGCTTGAACCCGTTTCGCCTCTTCGACGACGACTACCGCAGCTTCTTGGATCTCGTCGCCGGGCAGATCTCCACGGGGATCGCGAACGCGGAGGCTTACGACCGGGAAAAGCGACGGAGCGATGCCCTCGCCGAGCTGGATCGTGCGAAGACGGCCTTCTTCAGCAACGTGAGCCACGAGTTTCGTACGCCGCTCACGTTGATCCTCGGGCCGATCGAGGACGCCCGCGCGTCGCCGTCGGGGACGCTCCGGCGGGAGAACCTCGAGACGGTCTATCGCAACGCGCTTCGGATGATGAAGCTCGTCAACGCGCTCCTCGATTTTTCCCGCATCGAAGCGGGCCGCGCCGTGGCGTCGTACGAGCCGACGGATCTGTCGGCGCTCGCGCAAGATCTGGCGAGCGCGTTCCGCTCCGCCATCGAGCGCGCGGGCCTACGTTTCGACGTCGACCTCCCGCCGCTCTCCGATCCCCTCTATCTGGATCGCGACATGTGGGAGAAGATCATCCTGAATCTCCTCTCGAACGCGCTCAAGTTCACCTTCGAAGGCAGCATCTCGCTCCGCCTGCGGACCTTCCCCGAGCACGTCGAGCTCTCCGTCGCCGACACCGGCAGCGGCATACCGGAGAAGGACCTGCAGCACGTGTTCGAGCGTTTTCATCGGGTGGAGGGGACGCGCGCGCGGACGAACGAGGGCTCCGGCATCGGGCTCGCGCTCGTCAACGAGCTCGTGCGGCTGCACGGAGGCACCGCGTCCATCGCGAGCACCGTCGGGGCCGGCACCACCATCACCCTCTGCGTCCCGCGTGGCGCGTCGCACCTGCCTGCGGAGAGGGTCCGAAAGAAGAGCGAGCGCGTCTTCGGCGCGCGCGCTGTGGCGCCGTTCGTGCTCGAAGCCGAGCGGTGGCTCCCCGACGGCGACGCCGTGACCCGCGAAGAGCCTTCGTCGCCGTCGGCGCCGGAAGGGCCGAGCAGCGCGCTCATCCTCCTCGCCGACGACAACGCGGACATGCGAGACTACCTCGAGCGGCTCCTCAGCCAGCGCTGGACCGTCGAGGCGGTGTGCGACGGCAAGGCCGCGCTCGCCGCGGCGCAGAGCCGCAAGCCAGATCTCGTCTTGACGGACGTGATGATGCCTCACCTGGACGGCTTCGATCTGCTCGCCGCGCTCAAGTCGGATCGGCGGACGCGCAACGTCCCCGTCATCATGCTTTCGGCCCGCGCCGGGGAAGAGTCGCGCATCGAGGGGCTCGAAGCCGGCGCCGACGATTACCTGGTCAAGCCGTTCGCGGCGCGCGAGCTGATGGCCCGAGTCGCGACCCATCTGCAAATCGCGAGCCTGCGCAAGGCGGCGGAAGCCGAGCGCGCGCGCCTGTTCGACGTCCTCGAGCAAGCGCCCGTTCCGGTCGCCGTCTTCACCGGAGACGACCTGCGCTTCGAGCTCGCGAACCCGCCGTACTGCGACATGGTCGGCCGCACGTCGCTCATCGGCCTCCCGTTGCGCCAGGCGCTCCCGGAGATCGGCGATCACCCCGTCGTGACCTCGCTCGAGACCGTGTACCGCACCGCGCGTCCGCTCCGCGTGACCGAGTTCCGCGTCCCCGTGTTGCGGCGCGGCGTCGTGGCCGAAGCTTTTTTCGACTACGTCGTCCAGCCGTTGCGCGGCCCTTCGGACGAGGTCTCCGGCATCATCCTCGTCGCCAACGACGTCACCGAGCAGGTCATCGCGCGGCGCCGCGTCGAAGACCTGCGCGCCGCAGCGGAGAACGCCAGCCGCGCGAAGGACGAATTCCTGAGCACGCTGAGCCACGAGCTCAGGACGCCGCTGAACGCGATCGTCGGCTGGTCGAGTCTGCTCTCGTCGGGGGCGATCCCCGCGGGTCAGGTGACCAAGGCCGTCGAAACCATAGAGCGCAACGCGCGCGTGCAGGCGCGGCTCATCGACGACATGCTCGATCTGTCGCGCATCGAGCGAGGCAAGCTGGTCCTCAGCGTCGGGCCGCTCGAAATGGTGAGGATCGTCGAAGCCGCCATCGACGCCGTTCGTCCCGCGGCCGAGGCGAAGGGAGTCCGGCTACAGGCGGTGCTCGATTCTCACGCGACCATCGTCGGAGACGCCGATCGGCTGCAGCAGATCGTCTGGAATCTGCTGTCGAACGCGATCAAGTTCACTCCTCGCGGCGGGCGCGTGCACGTGCGGCTGCGCCGCGAGCAATCCCACGTGGAGATCGTCGTCGCCGACACCGGTCAGGGCATCGAGGTGAATTTCCTGCCCTACGTCTTCGACCGCTTCCGCCAGGGCGACGGCGCCTTCACGCGCCGGGCGGGCGGGCTCGGCTTGGGGCTCGCCATCGTCAGATCGCTGGTCGAGCTGCACGGAGGCAACGTCGCCGCGTACAGCGACGGCAAGGATCGCGGCGCGACGTTCGTCGTGCGCCTGCCCATGGCGCCGCTCCGCGCGAGCGGCGCGTTCCCGCCCGACCGCGCCCTGATCGGGGCGCAGGGTCCGCAGACGTTCGATTGCCCGCCCGAGCTCTCGGGATTGCGCTTGCTGGTCGTGGACGACGAGCCGGCGACGCGCGATCTGCTCCGCTTCGTCCTCGAGCAATGCGAGTCGAAGGTCAGGACCGCCGCGTCCGCCGCCGAAGCGCTCGAGGCCTTCTCGGAAGAGCCGTTCGATCTCCTCATTTCGGATATCGGAATGCCCGACGTGGACGGCTACACGCTCATGCGCAGCGTACGCCTCCTTCCCGCGGACAAGGGTGGAAGGGTACCCGCGCTCGCCCTGACGGCCTACGCCCGCGGCGAAGATCGCACGCAGGCGTTGAAGGCCGGTTTCAACATGCATCTCACGAAGCCCATCGAGCCGAGCGAGCTCGTCGTGGTGATCGCCGCGCTGGTGAACAACTACCAGGGCCGTCCGGTGGCCAGCGTCACCACGAGCTGAGCCCAGAGCTCGCTCTGGTCGACCCGCTCCGGGCCTAATGCGCAATCACCGCGGGCTCGAGGATTTTGATCGGAGGAGGATTCCAGATGACGGTCGCGCCGTTGAAGCGAAGGTTGTCGAGCGCCGCGTAAACGGCCGGGCTGCTCGACGAGTACTGCGAGGAGAAGCGCACGTACTTGATGATCGCGCTCCCCGCGTCGATCTTCAGCGTCTGCTGCGAGCCGTAGCCCGCGGCGCCGTACGCGATCGGATAATACACCGACGAGCCGATCTTGTTGTTGTTGGCGTCGTACGCCTCGATCCACGGCTGCGACGCCGGCGTGCCGAAGTACTCCGGCGGAAGGACGGGCGTCGCGTCGATGCTGACCCACGTCCGCGGCGTCGCGAAATCCGCGCGCACCGCGCCGCTGCGGGCGTCGAACACCGGCACGGTCGGCGACGCGAAGAGGCTCGCGATGTTCGTCGAGCCCCACGTCCTCGCGTACGCGTGCTGCCCCGACGTGCACCCGCTCGACGTGCACACGATGCTGGAAAGAGTGACGCCCAGACTCGAATAGACGTTGTCGACGGCGGTGCCGTCGGCGATCGCGTTGCCCGAAGGATCGTGATCGAAGTCCACGAGCTCCGTGAACGTGGCGGTCAGGTCGCTCTCGGAAGTACCGACTCTCCCATCGGTCGAGCCCTCGTCTTCGATCGCGCCGCCGCAGGCGGTGAGAGGGAGAGCGGCCAAGGCGAGGAGGAGTACGGTTTTCATTCGAAGAGTTCCTTTCGTGATTTCGGCGCCCGACGAGGGCGGCGTACGCCGAGCTCTTCTGCACTGCGGATGCCAAGGGGCGGAAATCTCCGCGCGAGCGGAAATCTCGCCGATCTCTCACGGCGGCGCGCCCGCTTCACGCCGCGTCCCGCGGGGTGTCCCATGGGACGTCTCAGAGGGCGCGGATCGCGCTTCGGGCTCGGCTAATCCTCGCGCTCGATGCCGAACAGCTCGAGCCAACGATAGACCTGACGGCGGTCCTTGCCGAAGTGCTTCGACGTCGCGCGCACGCTGCGCCCGTTCGCTTCGTAGATCGCGAGAAACTCCTCGCGGCTGGGCCGCTCGCTGGGCGAAGAGCGCGCCGCCGGAGCTCCGGCGCCGTCCCCGTCGCCGCCCGCGCTGGGAGGAGAGCTGGGAGAGCCGCACTCCGGGATGAGCTCGACGAGCGCGCTCCTCCCCAGCGGTCCCTTCGATTCGCTCGACAGCGCGCGGTGCACGAATCGATCGACGCCGCGCAGGTTTTCGGGGAAGGGGTGCAGCAAGAACAGCTCCGCCGCGTCCGCTTTCAGCTCGATGCGGGCCTCTACGTTTCGCTCCCGCGCGTACGCGGCCGCGAGGTGGTCCATCCAGAAGAGCAGATCTTGCCGGCGCTCGCGCAACGGCGGGAGCCGCACCTCGAAGTACGACAGCCGCGCGTATAGATCGCGGCGGAAGCGCCCCGCGTCGACGTCCTGCGAGAGATCCCGGTTGGTCGCGGAGACGACGCGCACGTCGACCGACTCCGTGCGGGAGCTTCCGAGCGGGCGGATCTCTCCTTCCTGGATCGCTCGCAAGAGCTTCGGTTGCAGATCGAGGGGCAGCTCGCCCACCTCGTCGAGGAACAGAGTCCCTTTGTCCGCTTGAGCGAAGAGCCCTCTGCTCGCCGAAGTCGCGCCGGTGAACGCGCCGCGCTCGTGCCCGAAGAGCTGCGACTCCACGAGCTGCGCCGAAAGCTCCGCGCAGCTGAACTTCACGTACGGCCCTGGACGTCCGCTCTTCCGATGGATCTCCGCGGCGGCGCGCTCTTTACCGGTGCCGGTCTCGCCGAGGACGAGCACCGGCGCGAAATCCGAAGCCGCGCGGAGCGCGACCGATCGCGCGAACGCGATCGAAGGCGCGCTGCCCGGGAGCGCCTCTTCCATTTCCGGGAGCGGCGGAAGCCGTCGCGCCACGTCCACGACGCCGAGGACGTCGCCCAAGCGAACGACGTTCTGCGCGAGCAGCGGCGTCGGCGCGGAGACGACCGCGCCGTTCACGCGAGTCCCGTTGCGGCTCGAGAGATCCCTGACGACGGGCACGCCGAAGGCTCCGTCGATCGCGGCGTGACGGCGCGACACCGTGGAGTGCGCCAGCGTGACGAAGCGCTCTTTGCGCGCTCCCGAGCCGAGCGGCTCGTCCAAACCGGGCGCGCCGAGCTCGCGGCCGATGACGACCCCCGGCGCCAGCTCGACGACCGTGTGCGACAGCTCCGGCGGATACACGATGTAGAGCGCGAGGCTCTGCGCGCTCCCGACGGAGGCGGGCGTATTGGGCTGGGTCGTTCCGGCTGCGCTCGACATGCACCGTCTCGAGCCGCCATGAGATAGCGGCAGAGATGCGGCGCTTCAACCAAATGTCGCCCCGACCGAAAGATAGGGCCACGGCAACGCCAGCCAGGTCGTGCGAGCAAGGCCGAGTATAGTGTCGACACCGACGCGGAAGATGAAGCCTCCATAGCCTGCGGAGCGGAGTGGTTGCCATCGATACCCGGCGAATGCGTTTCCGAAGACGTCGTTCGTCGTGTCGCCGTTGCTACCGCTGGTGCCTCGGCCGTACGTCGCGCCAGCTCCGAGCTCGAGCATGTGTATCCGTGAGCCGACACCCACATAACTGATGGTCACGGGCACCGTCAGCGCCCAGTTGGTTCCGCCGCCCTCGGTTCCGCTCGACGCCGCGTTACCGAGCGGCATCGCGCCGACACCGATGCGGCCGGCGAAGTCGCCCAATCGCCGCTCGTAGTTGACCGCGTAGAACAGCGAGGCGCCCATCACCTCGAGGTAGATCGCATTGTCGCCTTGCACGGTCAGAGAATCAGAGTCCCCATCGGAGTTCGACGACCGATCGGACGACGGAGCCGCATTGGACGGAGCGCCTTCCTGGCGCGCCGACGTTGGACCGACACAGCACAATACGGCGGCGCCGCAGAACGTCGCGAGCACCTTAACGCGCAATGCCAATCGGAGCCTCCTCGCCGCAAAGGGGAGGCTAGCGCTCGCCCGCCACCCCGTCGAGAGAAGAGCTCTAAGGATGAAAAGAGCGCAACGCAGTCGTGCGATCTACCCCGAAAAGTTCGGAGGCACGCTTTCAGTCGAACGGAGCGCGACGCCCGCGAAAGTT
Source organism: Polyangiaceae bacterium (assembly GCA_035547195.1). GTDB lineage: Bacteria > Myxococcota_A > Polyangia > Polyangiales > Polyangiaceae > DASZVB01. Next base: position 98,826 of record DASZVB010000034.1, on the reverse strand, counting down.
CGGAGCGGCACGCTTTCAGTCGAACGGAGCGCGACGCAGTCGCGCGACCCACGCGAAAAGTCCAGGGCGCTCGTCAGACCCGTGGCTAGGACGACGGAGTCTCCGGCCCTCACCATCGTGGGGGCCGGGGATTCCGACAGTCCACCTCATCGACGAGCGGTCACGCCGCTTCGGCTTCCGCGAGCATGACGCGGAGGCGGCTCATGGCGCGGGAGTGCAGCTGGGAGATGCGGGGCTCGCTGACGCCGAGCATGCGTCCGAGCTCCTTGAACTTGACGCCCTTGAAGTAGTGGAGCGACACGATGTGGCGCTCGCGCTCTGGGAGCAGCTCGACGGCCTTCGCGAGCTGGTCGCGCACGAAGCGGTCCTCGAGGTGCTGGTCCGAGCTCACGGTGTCGCTCGCGATGAGGCAACGCGCTTGTTCCGTCTCGCTGACCTCGTCGAATCGAAGGACCACCGGAGCGCTCGGCGCGGAGCCGCCGGACGACTTGGCCGCTTCGGCCGCCGCCGCGCGGGCGCGACGCGGGAGCCAGTCCTGTGCACGGAGCTCGTCGAGGATCGCGCCGCGGATGCGGACGCGCACGTACCAGTCGAAGTTGCCGCTGCGCTCGACGCCGTGCTTGCGAATCGCGTCCCACAGTCCGCTCATGCCCGCCGCGATCAGGTCGTCGCGAAGGACGTTGCGAGGGAGGCGTCGCTGAAAGCCGCCTGCGATCTGCCGCACGACAGGCTCGTATTGCGCGAGCAATTCGGCCGAAAGTGCCGCGGAAGGCATCGGCACCGCCTTGCGCGGAGCCTGTGGCACCGTATGGTGTACACCGCTCTCCGGAATCTCACTTTCACGCGCAATTGACGTAGATGACGACATCGGCTGGACCTCGGGTCTACGCTTCAGCACCCTCCATGCCAGCTGCGAATCCAGCGTGATTTACGCTGGTTCGTAGCGACGTGCGCTATCTTACGGGTTGATTTCTACCCGGGGCGCACGTGCTGTATTCTTCTTCCCTACGGGAACACGATCTGCGTCGCGAACGTCGAATTTGCGAGAGTTCGTGCAAATCGTCTCTGAACGACTCCATCGCTGCATCCGCAGCACTGCTCGACGTCAACGCAGCTCGGCGGGTAGTAATCGACCCAGGTCGGTTCTCCACCAGCCGGCGGGCCTTACGTTTTCCGCATCTCGTCCGTTCCCGCGGGGGGTAATAATCTACCCGCTGCTCCTCCCGAATCGTTCGGGAGGGGGGTATAGCCCGCGCTGGCGCGTTTCTTGGCGGTCTTTTGTGTAGGATGACAAGCTTTCATTCGCGCCAAAGCGCCGAGCGTTCGAGTCCCGAGGAAACATGGCAGAAGGCAAGAACCTGGTTGGAGTCGACATCGGGACCAGCTCGGTGAAGGTTTGCCAGGTCAAGGAGACCCGCCGGGGGTTCTCTCTCCAGCGGTTCGGTTTCGCCCCCCTGTCCCCGCAGACCATCGTCGACGGGCAAGTCATGGACGCCGGCCGGGTGATCGAGGCGCTGCAGAAGGCGTTCACGGACGGAAAAATCCGGCAGAAAGACGTCGCGCTGAGCGTTTCCGGGCAGACGGTGATCATTCGAAAGATCACCGTCCCCATGATGACGCCGGCCGAGCTCGAAGAGCAGATTCACTGGGAGGCGGAGCAGCACATCCCCTTCGACATCAAGGACGTGCAGGTCGACTACCAGGTCCTGCGGCGTAGGCCCGACGCGAGCCAGATGGATCTCCTCCTGGTCGCCGCGAAGCGAGATCAGATCAGTGATTTCGTCCAGCTCGCTCGCGACGCGCGGCTGAAGCCCGTGGTTTGCGACATCGACGCCTTCACGGTCCAGAACGTCTTCGAGGTGTCCCGCGGTCTGCCGATGGATCAGAGCATCGCGCTCATCAACGTCGGGGCGAGCCTCGCGTCGCTGAACATCGTCGCCAACGGCGTGAGCGCGTTCACCCGCGAGATCGCGAACGGCGGCAACGCCATCACCGAAGAAATACAGAAGCAGCTCGGCGTGCCCTACGAACAAGCGGAGGCCTACAAGTGCGGCGGCGCGGGACCGCACGGCGGGCCGGGGATCATCCCCGAACAGGCCGTGCGAATCATCGAGTCGGTGACCGATTCCATCGCCGGCGAGATCCAGCGAAGCCTCGACTTCTTCCTCGCCACCACCGGTGAAGGCGAGATCAGCCGCATCTACGTCACCGGCGGGTCCGCGAATCTCGCTCCGCTCGCCCAGGCCATTCAGCGGCGCTCGCGGGTGGCCGTCGAGGTCTGGATGCCGACCGAGCGCATCCTCGTCGAGGCGGCGGAGGTCAATCGCGACCTCCTCTCCGCGCACGCCGCGCAGCTTTCGGTCGCGCTCGGGCTCTCGCTCCGGAAAGACCGGGAGGCGCGCGCATGATTCGCATCAACCTACTGCCGCAGAAGCGGCGCGCGCAAAAGGCCGAGGGCGGCCAGCTCTGGGCCGTCGTCATCGTGCTGCTCGTCGCGCTCGAGGCCGTCGGGTTCATCATTTTTCACGGGAACAAGAAGGAAGAGCTGGTCGCGCAGCGGAGAAAGAACTCCGAGCTCGAGACGCAGATCGACCAGTCGAAGAACGCCGTTCGGAATCACAACGACGTGAAGGCGCAGCTCGAGCGGCTGCGGGCTCGCGAGGACGCGATCTCCAAGCTGCAGAGCGCGCGCACCGGTCCGACGGCGGTGCTCCTCGAGCTGGCGCGCATGCTCACGCCGGGTCGAGGGCCCACCGTCGATCCCGAAAGGCTGAACCAGCTCCGTCGAGAGAACCCCCTCGCCGTCTACAACCCGGGCTGGGACGCCCGGCGCTTGTGGCTCACGCGATACGTGGAAGGCGCCCGCCAGGTGCGGCTCGAAGGCACGGCACGCGACGGCGAAGACGTGAGCGAGCTCGCTCGCCGCATGTCGCTCTCCAGCTACTTCGCCGACGTGAAGCTCCTGCCCGCGAAGAAGATGCACTCGACGGAAGCCGGCATGGATCTCGTGCAGTTCGAGCTGGAAGCGAAGGCGAGGTACTGAGATGGCCAAGGCTCCCAGCGCACTGTCTCGGTTGAACCTCGCCGCGAAGATCGGCATCGGCGCCGCGCTGATGATCCTCTCCGGCGTGGTGTATTTCGTCGTCTTCTACGGCGACGTCGCGACCAGCATCAAGGCCGAGCAAGGGAGGGAACGCCAGCTGCGCGACGACCTCGCCGAGGCGCAGAAGGCGCAGCACGCCTACCAGCTCGACCTCGCCGAGCTCTCGGATCGGCAGCAGCGCCAGCGGGAGCTGAACAAGATCCTACCGGCGACGACGGAGTACCCGGCGTTCCTCAGCGCCGTGCAGTCGGTCGCCAACGTCGCCGGTGTGAGCCTCGCCGCGTGGACCCCGCAAGACGAGGCCTACGAGCAGTTCTACGCGCGCGTGCCGATGCGGCTCGAGCTCGAGGGACGATTCCACCAGGTGGCCAAGTTTTTCTACAACGTGGGCCAGCTCGATCGCATCATCAACATGGAGAATATCTCGATCACCGACCCCCACATGAAGGGCGACGAGGTGCTCCTCAAGGTGAGCGCGCTCGCTACCGCGTTCCACTCCATCGACGACAAGCGCGCGCCGCCGAAGAAGGTGCAATAGCCGATGTCCCGCTCTCTCCTCGCGATCATCGCCGCGCCGCTCGTCGTCCTGGCGTGCAGCGAAGAAGTGACCACGGCGCCGGCCGGATCCGGTTCCACGGCCGCGCCTGCGTCGGCGCCGCTGGTGCGCCAGGTACAACCCGCGGCCGCCCCGAAGCCTTCGGGCGACGCGCCGCCCGCGGCGGAGTTCCAGGAAACGGACTTCGCCGAGGGCGAGCGCAGCCGCGATCCGTTCCGCTCCTTCGCCAAGTCGTTCGCCGAGGAAGCGCGCACGAAGGTGAAGTCGCAGCGTGAGGTCATCCTCGACCAGTACGCCGTGGACGAGCTCAAGCTCGTCGGAATCGTCACGCGCATCCAGCCGGAGCGCGCGCTGCTCATCGATCCCACGGGGAAGGGCCACATCATCCAGCGCGGGCAGTTCGTCGGCCGCGCCGAGACGGTGCAAGGCGGCCAGAGCGGCGCGGACTACGAGATCAACTGGCGCGTGGAACGCATCCGCGACTCGGACATCGTCCTCGTGCGCGACGACCCCACGAACCCCGACGTCCCGAGCTCGACGCGCATCATCCCGCTGCGTACGGAGCAGGAGCAGGAGCAGGCCGCGCTACAATAGGCGCGGGCGAAGAGACGCCGCAGGCGTCGTGGGTTTCCTGGTTTTTGTGAGTGGATCGGAGCGGAACCCTCGCTTGCGCTGCTCGCCTCCGGCTGCGCTGCTCGCTCGAGGGAGGGCGCGACACTGTTCGAGTGGGGGATGCCTCCCATCCCCCACGCCCCCAGAGGTGGACGCTTTGCGGCTACGCACGTTGTCCCGACGCCTGGGTCATCTTCACGGACGAGACTTTCTCCCGTTATTTGTTCGCTTTCGTTCTCGGAGGGTACGCTTTCGGCTCAATCCCGAATGTCATGGGAGGCGTTCGCCTTCCGCCCCGCTGGGAGCCGAAATGAGCTCTTTCTTGCCGAACCCCCCTCGTACAAGCGCCGCATCCGACGAGGCCCGACGTGGCAAATGGCCCGCCGCTTGGGCGCCGAGAGTTCGGCCCCACGCCCGCTTCGCGGCGGTGGTCATCGCCCTGGCCCTCGCGCCGTCGCTCGCGGCGGCGGCCGGCGCTCGGCACGCGACCCACGTCGAGGTCCGACCGCTGGACGAGCCCCGCGCCGCCGAGGTCGTCGTCAGCTTCACGGCAGAGCCCGGCTATACGGCGCGCCTGGAGAAGGGGAACCGCAGGCTGGTCGTCGACGTGACGGACGCCGACGTCCTCGGCGCGACTCCGGCGCTCACCGACCGCGTCGGCGTCGTCGGCGGCGTGCTGACGCAGGCCTTCCATACCGGCGGCGGCAGCACGACCCGCATCCTGGTCACGTTGATGGAGGACGCGAAGTACCTCGTGTCGGTGCGCGACGACGATCTCGTCATTCGCGTCAGGCCGGGCGTGCCCGGCGTGGACACGGTCCCCGCCGTGAAGACGCTCGCCGCCCATGACGGAGGGACGCCGCGCCTGACCGGCGTGGATTTCGAGCACCACGGCGATCACGACGAGGTCGTCGTGTCCCTCTCCGCCGTCCCGAAGTACACGGAGTCGCGGAGCGAATCGGGGCGCCCGCAGCTCGTGTTCCAAGACACGCGGATCGGCGAAGAGCTCGAGCAGAAGCGGGACGTGAGCGCGTACGGCGGCCTGGTGACGGCCGTCTCGAGCTTCGGCGATCCATCGAAGCACACCGTGACGCTCGAGGCGGAGAGCGACGGCGAGCTCGCGACGCGCGTCGGCCGCCGGGGCTCGTCGCTGTTGTGGACTCTGTTCAAGCCGGGGAGCATGCCCGCGTCGGTCACCGGCGTGGCCGTCGACGGCGGCGCGGCGCGCATGGCGCGCACGCTGCACGTGGAGGACACGATCCACGACATCCCGCCGGTCACGACCGATTATCGCGCCGGCAAATCGCGTCCCGTCGTCGAGACCCGCGTCTCCGGTGAATCCGCCGCGGGCTTCACGCCGGCGATCGCCGGACAGGCGGCGGACGCCGCGGCGGCCGCCGGAGGCAAGTACGACGGGCGCCGCATCGACCTGGATCTGAAGGACGCCGACATCCACAACGTCCTTCGGCTGCTGGCCGACGTCGGTCGGGTGAACATCGTCACCGCGGACGACGTGCAGGGCAACGTCACCATCCGCATGCGCAACATCCCGTGGGATCAGGCGCTCGACGTCGTCCTGCAGTCGAAGAACCTCGGCATGGTTCAGCGCGGGAACATCATCCGCGTCGCGCCGCTCGCGCAGCTCGAGAAGGAGCGCGAGATGGCGATCGCGCGCCGGCGCCAGGAGCTGCAGCTCGCGCCGCTCGAGACGCGGCTCATCCCCGTGAGCTACGCGCAAGCCGCCGAGATCCAGGCGCGCGCGCGGGACTTGCTCTCGTCTCGCGGCTCCATCGCCGTCGACGCGCGCACCAACGTCCTCATCGTGCGCGACGTCGCCGGCAACCTCGACCAGATCGAGGAGCTGACGCGCTCCCTCGACACGCAGACGCCGCAGGTCCTCGTCGAAGCGCGCGTGGTCGAAGCGACGAGCCGCTACCTGCGCGACTTCGGCATCCAGTGGGGCGGCGACGCGACGTTCTCGGCGGCGACGGGCAACCCGACGGGCATCGCGTTCCCGAACAGCATCGGCATCGTCGGCGGCGCGACGGACGGCAACACGCCGACGGCCGGCCTCTCGCCGTTCACGCGGACCGTGAACAACCCGAACTTCGCGGTGAACCTGCCCGCCGCCGTCGGCACCGGGAGCGGCGGCGCGCTCGGTCTCACCTTCGGCTCCGTCGACAACAACTTCAACCTGAACCTGCGCCTCTCCGCGGCGGAGTCGAACGGCATGCTGCGCATCCTCTCGAGCCCGCGCATCCTGACGCTCGACAACCACGAAGCGCGCATCGCCCAGGGCACCTTGATCCCGTTCTCCCAGGTCAGCGCGCAGGGCGTCCAGACGACCTTCCAGGAAGCGAAGCTGCAGCTCCTGGTGAAGCCTCACGTCACCGCGGACGGCAGCATCTCGATGCACGTGAAGATCAACCGCGACGAACCCGACTTCAACCAGACCTCGGCGCGCGGCGATCCCACCATCTTGAAGCGCGAAGCCGAGACGGATCTCCTGGTGATGGACGGCCACACGGCGGTGATCGGCGGCATCTACACGCGCAACACCGGCCGCAACTTGGACCAGGTGCCGTTCTTCGGCGACATCCCGTTGCTCGGGGTGCTCTTCCAGCACAGAAGGGCCAGCGACACCCGCGGCGAGCTCGTGATCTTCCTGACCCCGCGGATCGTCAACCGGGCCGAGGCGCTCGGGCGCTGAGCGCGTCAGGGCCCACCGTCGGGCGGCACCCGGTCGGCGCCGCCGTCGGGGGACGCGGGGAGCATCGCATGAGCGGCAAGGGTAGCGGCGATCTCGGGTGGCGTACGGTTCGCGTCGAGCAACCGCGAGCGGACGAGACGTATCACAACTTCGGCGGGGCTCGTCTCTTGGCAGCGGTGATCGCGTCGCCCAGGTCTATGGCCTTCTTGTCCTTGTCGAGATCGCGGATGCAGGCGTAGCAGTCGTCCTTGCCGTCGTCGCCGCACCCCGTCTTCTTCGCGAGCTTGATGAGCGCGGGGAGCGAACGGCGGTCGCCTTGTTCACTCACCTTCGGAAGGAGATTCTTGAACTCGTCGCATTCCTTAGCGCGCTCCAGGTCGAGCGTGACGCCGAGCGCCGGGGAAGCTTTCTCGCGGATCTCCTTCGACGCGAGGAGATCTTGCGCGAGCTGCGCGGTGTCGTGCTGGCTCTTGGATCCCGTTGCTTCGAAGAGCAGATCCGGGCCCAGCGTGCCCGGCAGCCCGACGATCACCTCCGCCGCTTGATTCGCCGTCTCGCGGTCATTCAGGAAATCGCGCAGGCGCTGGAGCTGGTCGTGGTTCTTCAGGACGTCCGGGTTCTTCTGAATCTCCTGGGCGAACCCCTCGAGCGCCGCGCCCTTGTTGTGAGAACGCCCGCGAGCGAGCGCGAGTGTTTCTTCCGCCGTCCTCGCGTCGGGCTGCTTCTCTTTCAGCTCGTCGAGGGCCTTGTAGTCGCCCGATGCCGCGCGCTCGACCAGGGTCATCGGCGGCGCCGCGCTGGCGACCGGCTCCGCGGAGGGGCTCGCGCTGTTCACCGTGGGAGCGGGCGGGGCAGGCCGCGAGCCGAACGCCAAGAAACCGATCACGACGCCTAGTCCCAGGGCGATGGGCAGCGTGATGCCGAGCATCATGAAGAGGCGTCCCTGCGCGGTGCCCGAACCGTGAGCGAGTCGTTGCAGATCTTCCCGCGCGTCCCGCGGTTCTTGCGGGATGGGAACGTGTGGCGGTCCGGGTTCCATGACGATCCCACATCTTATCCCGGAAAGCCCGGGCCGCGCTAAACTGAAATGTGGTGCGAGAACCGCCACGTCCGCAAGCAGCCCGGATCGAGCGCGCCACGAGAGAGCTCTCGCGCGCGCTCATCGAGCACGCGACCGCCGACGACGTGCCTTGGGTGCCGGACGCGGCGTGGTTCGACGAGCGCATGCTCGACTTCTTCATGGAGCACCCGAAGCTCAAGGTGGAGCTCTTCCGCTTCATCGACGTGCTGCCGTGCCTGCCGCCGGGCGACGTCTCCGGGCATCTCCTCGAGTACCTGGGCGGCGCACGGAGCGAGCTCCCTTCGCCGCTTCGCTTCAGCATGGAGCTCACCGCGCCCGGCGGAACCCTGGGGAAGATCGTGTCGCGCGCCGCGCGCCGCAACGTGCTGCGCATGGCGCGCAAGTTCATCGCCGGCGCGACCGTCGGCGAAGTCGTCGGCGCGATCCGCGCCATGCGCAGGCGAAGGCTCGCCGTCACCCTCGACGCGCTCGGCGAAGCGGTGCTCACGGATCGCGAAGCGGACGCCTACGTCGAACAATACGTCGTCCTGCTCCGCGAAGCGGCGCGCGCCGTGGGGCGCTTCCCGGAAGAGCCGCTCACCGACCGCGATCACGACGGGACGCCGCTCCCGCGCGTCAACGTCTCGGTGAAGCTCTCCGCGCTGACGCCGATCTTCGATCCCCTGGATCCCGACGGCGTGGCGCGCTCGGTCGTGCCGCGCTTCCGGCGCATCCTCGACGCCGCCTTCGAAGTCGGCGGATTCGTGCACGTCGACATGGAGCAGTACGAGCGCAAGGACCTGACGCTGTCGCTCTTCGAGGACGTCCTCGGCAGCCCGAGATACGCGAAACGCACCAACGTCGGCGTCGTCGTTCAGGCCTACCTGCGCGACGCCGAGCACGACATCGAGCGCCTGTCGGCGTGGGCGCGGCGCCGCGGCGCGCCGATCTGGATCCGCCTCGTGAAGGGCGCGTACTGGGACTACGAGACGGTCATCGCGCGACAACGCGGGTGGCCATGTCCGGTGTTCCAGGAGAAGTGGGAGACCGACGCTTCCTACGAGCGCTGCGTCGATCTGCTCGTGGAACGCGCGGGATCGCTGCGCCCCGCCTTCGCGAGCCACAACCCGCGGAGCCTCGGCCGCGGGCTCGCGGCGGCGCGCGAGGCGAAGCTGCCGGAGCGGTACGTCGAGTTCCAGGCGCTCTACGGCATGGCTGATGCTCTCAAGCTCGCGCTCACCAAGTTCCATCAGCGCGTGCGCGTCTACACCCCCTTCGGCGAGCTCATTCCGGGCATGGCGTATCTCGTGCGCCGCTTGCTGGAGAACACCAGCAACGAGTCCTTCGTCCGAAACGAACGGCTCGACGACGCGGCGCTCACGCGCGCGATCGCGAAGCCCGAGCCGACGGCGCACGGCCCACGCGCGACCGAAATCCGTGACCAGGAGCCTTCCATGACGCACGACCAGACCGAGGCGCGCTTGAAGTCGTTCGAGAACGAGCCGCTCCGCGACTTTTCGCGCAGCGAGGTCCGCTCGGCGTTCAAGGCGGCGCTCGACCGCGCGCTCTCCGACGCGGGGACCCATTGTCCCGTGGTCATCGCGGGTCACGAGATGGAGACCGCGGAGCGCATCCTCAGCGTGTCGCCGTCGGATTCGAAGCGAGTCGTCGCCGCGAGCGCGTCGGCGACGGAAGAGCACGCGGACCTCGCCGTCGCGGCGGCGCAAGAGGCGTTCGCTGGGTGGCGCGCGGTCCCCATGGAAGAGCGCGCGGCGGTGCTCGACAAAGCGGCGGACATCATGGCGTCGCGGCGCGACGAGCTCGCGGCGTGGACGTGCATCGAGGCCGGCAAGCCCTGGCGCGACGCCGACGCCGACATCGCCGAGGCCATCGACTTCTGCCGCTACTACGCGCTCGTGGCGCGCACCTTCGCCACGCCGGAGCGTCACGACGTCCCCGGCGAGAGCAACGCGACGGTGCTCGTCCCGCGAGGGCCGACGGTCGTCATCAGCCCCTGGAATTTCCCCATCGCCATCCTCACGGGCATGGCCGCGGCGCCGCTCGTGACCGGCAACCCGGTGATCCTGAAGCCGGCGGAGCAGACGCCCGCCTGCGGCTACCACGTGTTCCAGATCTTCCGCGAAGCCGGCGTCCCGGAAGGCGTCGTGCACTTTCTCCCGGGCAAGGGGGAGGTCGTGGGCGCGCGCCTGGTGGCGCACCCCGACGTGGCCACGATAGCGTTCACCGGCTCGCGCGAGGTCGGGGGGCTCATCGCGCGCCGGGCGGCCGAAACGTCCACTGGAGTGGTCGGATTGAAGCGCGTCATCGCCGAGATGGGCGGCAAGAACGCCATCGTCGTGGACGACGACGCCGACCTCGACGAAGCCGTCCCCGGGGTGCTCGCGTCCGCCTTCGGCTACGCGGGGCAAAAATGCTCGGCGTGCAGCCGAGTCATCGCCGTTGGTCGCGTCTACGAGCCGTTCGTCGAGCGCCTCGCCGCGGCCGCGAAGACGCTGATCGCCGGATCCGCCGAAGACCCTTCGGCGTCCATCGGCCCGCTCATCGACGCCGAATCCGTCGCGCGCGTGCGGCGCTACGTGGAGCTCGCCGAGCGCGACGGCGAGGTCCTCTTCCGTGGGGAGCTCCCGCGCGGCACGGAGCGCGGCTATTTCGCGGCGCCGGTGATCGTCGGCGGCGTTTCCGCGGATCACGCCCTGGCGCAAGAAGAGATCTTCGGCCCGGTGCTCCTCGTGCTCCGCGCGAAGGACGTCGACGAGGCCTTCGCCATCGCCAACGGCACCGCGTACGCGCTCACGGGCGGCATCTATTCCCGGAGCCCGGCGCACATCGAACGAGCGCGCCTGTCGTTCGACGTGGGAAACCTATACATCAATCGCAAGATCACCGGCGCCCAGGTCTCGCGTCATCCCTTCGGCGGTCACCGCGGGTCCGGCACCGGCGGCAAAGCCGGCGGCCGCGATTACCTCCTCCATTTCGGCAACCTCCGCGCGATCTCCGAGAATACGCTGCGCCGCGGCTTCGCCAAGGATTGACGCCGAGTGTGAGGCCGAACGCCTCGGCGCGCACACGGCCACCACATCTAGCGGAGCGTTCACGAGGCCTTAGATCGGACGTGTGGCTCGCGACGTCATCCAATTCCGTCCAATTCCCAAGGCAGTGCGAGTCCTGCACGATTCCGAGGCCGCGGCGCAAGAAGGCGGCCTCGTCCACGTGTCGAGCGACGATCTCGCGATCCGGCGCCAGCGTCGCGGCAAAGGCTTCTCGTACTTCGCCGGCGTCGAACCGGTGAAGGCCGAGAAGACCCTCGCGCGCATTCGCGCGCTCGCGATCCCTCCGGCGTGGACCGACGTTCGCATCGCCGCGAATCCGCGCGGACACTTGCAGTGCACCGGCTACGACGCGCGCGGGCGCAAGCAGTATCGCTATCACCCCCGATTCCGGGAAGTCCGGGATCTCGCGAAGTACCACGACATCGTCGCCTTCGCCGCCGAGCTGCCGAAGCTGCGCCGCGCCATCGCGCGGGATCTCGCCTCGACCGCGCTCACCAAGAACAAGGTCGTCGCGACCATCCTGCGCATCATGGATCGAACGGCCGTGCGCGTCGGCAACGAGCGCTACGCCAGGGAGAACGATTCGTTCGGCCTGACCACGTTGAAGGACCGCCACGCGCGCATCCACGGTCCCGTCGTGGCGTTCGCGTTTCGCGGCAAGGGCGGCAAGGACTACCGCGCGTCGGTTCGCGATCGCAAGCTCGCGTCGATCGTCAAGCGCTGTCGAGACATCCCCGGCCAGCGCCTGTTCCAGTACCTCGACGAGCGCGGACATCACCGCCCCGTCACCTCCACCGACGTGAACGCCTACATCAAGGCCGCGACGGGCCGCTCCTTCACCGCGAAGGAATTCCGAACCTGGTCCGCCACGGTGCACGCCACGGTGCTCCTGCACCAGTGCGTGGCGCCGCGAACCGCTTCGGAACGGAAGAAGAACCTACTCGCCGCGATCGACCGCGTCGCGGCGCACCTCGGCAACACGCGCGCGATCTGCCGAAGCAGCTACGTCCATCCCCTCGTCATCGACGCCTACGAGAGCGACCGCTTGACGAAGGCCTTCTCGCGCTGTCTCGCCGGCCCACGCCCCGCCGCCGGTCTACGCCACGAAGAGTGCGCCGTCCTGTCGCTGCTCGGCACGCTGGCACGTTCGGCGGCTTAGCGCTACTGCCGGAACCTTGAATATCCCCAGGACTACCCCGCGTTCCCAGCCCGCCTCCGAGATCCGATCGACTCGAAAGCTAGCGCGTCTGGCTCGAGCTGAAACCAGTGCCCGCCGGTCTCGCCGGTTCATCTCGTGGCTCGTGTCCCTACGCGCGGATCGTGATCTATTCTGCCAAAGTCTCCGGCAGTAGCGTTAGAAACGGAGCACGCAGCGGGAGTAGGGCGCCCCGCTGTAACGTGGCGCGGCGCCACCCCTTCGGCATCGTCAGCGCAGCCGCGATTCGTGAAGGTCGTCGCGTCACCGCGCCGGCGCCCCGCTGTAACGTGGCGCGGCGCGGCCCCTTCGGTGTCGTCAGCGCAGCCGCGATTCGTGAAGGTCGTCGCGTCACCGCGCGGGCGCGTCGCTCGCGCGCCAACGTCGAGACAACGTCGGTCGTCCAAACCGCGCTGGCGCGTCGCTCGCTAACGTCGAGATAACGTCGGTCGTTCAATCGCCGGGCAGGCGCGGCTGCAGGACGCCGGCGCCGGCGAGCGGCACCTGGATTCGGGCGCGTGTTGCGCCGCGCTCGTCCCAGCGCGGCCCCCACACGAATGAAGCCCGCGTGCGCTTCGGGGCGACGCGTCTTTTCGGCCGGCCCGAGGCGGCCGTTGCGCGGTATACGATGGGCCGACCATGGACGGCTCGGTTCCACTCGAAACGACGGCGCTCGAGCTCGCCGCGCTGCTGCGCCGCCGTGAGATCTCGGCGGTCGAGCTGACGCGCTCGACGTTTCGGGCGATCGCGGAGAAGGACGCGCGGCTCGGCGCGTTCGTCGAGCTCGACGAACGGCGCGCGCTCGCGGCCGCGGCGCTGGCGGACAAGAGGTTGAAGGCCGGGGGCGCGGTTCCGCCCTTCCTGGGCGTGCCGACGGCGATCAAGGATCACGAGCACGTGCGGTTTTTGCGCACGCGGGTCGGCTCGCGCGCGCTCGCTTGGGTCATCGCGCCGTTCGACAGCAAGGTCGCGCAGCGTTGCCGCGACGCGGGCTTCGTGATCGTCGGAAAGACGAGCTGCTCGGAGCTGACGATCCTGCCGTTCGTCGATACGGATCTCGGGCCGCCGACGCGCAACCCGCGCGCGCCCGATCACTACGCCGGTGGATCGAGCGGCGGGGCGGCGGCCGCCGTCGCCGGCGGAATGTTGCCGATCGCGCCCGGGTCCGACGGCGCCGGGTCGATCCGTTTGCCGGCGTCGTTTTGCGGTCTCGTCGGCGTGAAACCGGGCCGCGGGACGCTGTTCAACGAGCATCCCCTCGTCGACGTGGCGAACATCAGCGTGATCGGGCCGATCGCGAAGAACGTGCGCGACGCCGCTGCCCTGATGGACGTGCTCGACGGCCGTCACGATCTGTCGGCGAAGAGCTCGTTTTTCGCGGCGAGCGCGCGTGTGCCGGGCGGGCTCGTGATTCACGTCGCGCTGGAGTCGCCGCTCACGCCGGTCGATTCAGAGATACAGGACGCCGTTCTGCGCGCGGCGCGGTGTCTCGAGTCGCTGGGGCACCGCGTGGAGCGAGGGCCCGCGCTCCCGAACATCGGGCTCGACGACTTCTTGCCGATCATGGGACGTCTCATGGCCAACGTCCCCTTGCCCCCGATGACGTCGGGGAAGCTTCAGCCGACGACCCGCTGGATGCGCGAAGTGGGGCGCCGCGTCGGCGATCGCGAAGCCGCCGAGCAGCGCAAGAAGCTCGAGCGCCGCATCGATGCGTGGTTCGACGCCGGCGGCGCCGACGCCTGGATCCTGCCGACCAGCGCGGTGCTGCCGCCGCGCGTCGGGCAGTTCCGCGGGCTCGGCGGCGAAGAGACGTTCCGCGCGGTGGTGCCGATCGGCGCGTTCACGGCGGGCAGCAACATCTCCGGGCACCCGGCGGTCAGCTTGCCCGCGGGCACGTCGCGCGAGGGGCTCCCCATCGGCGTTCAGCTCGTTTGCAAGCGCGGCGACGACCGTCGCCTGCTCGGGCTCGCCGCGGCGCTCGAGCCGCTGCTCTGCGCAAGCGGCGGCTCGGAATAACCCGCCCGCACCGGTGAACTTTGGGGCACCTGCCCGGGCGCGCTCGCGCCGAGTAGCCTTCATTCATGGACGCGAAGCTCCTCATCGACGCGATAGTGCGCCAGACGACGGTGCTCATCGCGCAGCTGTCCACGTCGGCGGGGATCCGCGCGCCGCTCGCGCACGTGGCAGACCAGGTGTTCCTCGACCTCGCTTCGGAGATCGAGGCGCAGGGCGTCGCGCGCAAGGTGGCCGCCGACATGTTCGGCCTCGCGCTGCGCAGCTATCAGAAGAAGGTGCAGCGGCTCACGGAGAGCGCGACGGTGCGCGAGCGGACGCTGTGGGAAGCGGTGCTCGGCTATCTCTCGGAGCAGGGGAGCGTGACGCGCGAGCAGCTCTTCGACCGATTCCGTCGCGACCCGGAGCAGGACGTAGCGTCCGTGCTCGTGGATCTGATCAACCAGGGCCTCGTGTACTCCACGGGGAAGGGGAAGAGCGCGGTGTACGGCGCATCGTCGGAGTCGGACCGCGGCCGCATCGCGGAGCACGCGCGCGCCGAGACGGTGACGTCGATGGTATGGCTCGCGCTGTACCGCAGGCCGAGCACGCGCGCGGAGCTCGGCGCGGCGTTGCCGTTCGCGCCGGCGCTCGTCGACCAGGCCGTGGAGTCGCTCATCGGCGAAGGACGCGTCCGGCGCGACGGCGCGACGCTCTCCGCGGAGAGCTTCGTCGTGCCCGTCGGCGCCGAGCAGGGGTGGGAAGCGGCGGTGTTCGATCACTTCAGCGCCGTCGCGTCGGCCATCGCCGCGAAGGTACGCCGCGGCGCCCGCTCCGACGCGAAGGACGTCGTCGGCGGCGCGACGCTCACGTTCGAGGTTTCCCCCGATCATCCGAACCTCGAAGAGGTGTACGGACTCCTCGCGCGCATCCGGCGTGACGTGAACGACGTCTGGGCGCGCGTGATGCAATACAACGAACGGCATACGCTCGACGAAGCACGGAAGATCAAGGTCACCGTGTACTTCGGTCAGAACGTCGACGAATCGGACGACGAGGGGGAGGGGACGCCGTCGAAGGACGTGCCGAGCGCAAATGCGGACGAGGAGGCACCGTGAAGATCGCGAAGCTTGCAGCGGGGATCTTTCTGGCGCTCTCGACGATTCACGCCTGCGGCGGAAAATCGACGGAGGCGGCGGGCGGTAGCAACACGAACTGGTTTGCCTCTTGCTCTGCCTCTTCGGAGTGCGGCGGCGGTCTCGAGTGCTGGTGCGGCATCTGCACGAAGACGTGCGCGAGCGAGTGCAGCGCGAGCGCCGGAGCGACGTGCACGGCGCCGCCGCCTTCGTGCGCCGATCCCCCGCAGGCCGCCAAGGAAGAGGCCTGCGCCCTGCAATGCACGAAGGACGCAGACTGCAAGGCCGCCGGCGCCGACGCCACGTGCGTGGACTCCCTCTGTCGCCGGACGTCCCTGACGACGACGACGCGCGACTCCGGCGTGCCGCTCACGTGCGACGATCTCACCCGCAGCGCGACGAATGCGCTCTCGCCGCTTCGCGACGCCGCCGACGAATCCTGCAACGTCGACGCGGATTGCGTGGAGTTCCCGGGAGTGTCGTGCACCAACGCCTGTGCGACCGTCACGATCTCGAAGACCGGGCTCGCCGCCATACAGCCGCAGATCGACGCGGTCGAAAGCGGCGTGTGCGCGGAGTTCCAGCATCAGGGGTGCACGGTGCTCGAGCCTCCGTGCGTATTCCCTGGAGTCCCCGGGTGCGTGCAGGGCCAGTGCCAGCACGTTCTCCCGGGCGCGCCGAGGGACGCGGGAGCGTCCAGTTGCGACGCACGCCTGCAGCAGATCGGTCAGCGGTTGACCACCGCGCTCCAGGGGCTCGACCGGTCTTGCCAGGTGGACGCCGACTGTACGCGCATTGGACCCGAAGACCGATGCTACTCGGGCTGCCCAACCTGGCTCGTCTCCAAGTCCGCCGCTGCCGCGTTCGCGGTGACGCGAGCAATGGTCGACGCGGACGTGTGCGATCCGTTCCTTGCCGACGGATGCACGCCGCCGGCCTTCTTCGGATGCCCTGAAATCCTGGCCGCGCCGCCCGCGTGCAACCAGGGCATCTGTGGGTACGGCTCCGACACGACGCCGATCGACGCGGGTTCGATCTGTGAAGACGAAACGTCGCAGATGAACATGGAGCTCCAGGCGGTGGTCGATGCGGCGGACAAGTCCTGCGCAGAGGACGCGGACTGCTCCGGTGTCTCGCTCGGCAACGCGTGCCTCGGTTCCTGCCAGTGGGTGGCCGCGTCGACGACCGGGGCGGTCTGGATCCGCGACGAGCTCGCGACTCTCGACGCGTCGTCGTGCGTCGCCTTCGTGCAAGACGGCTGCACCCCGGTGCATCCGCCGTGTCCGAGCGTGCCGACGGGGTCTCCTCGATGCGTCGCGGGTAAATGCCAATGACACGGGGGCTACTTCCGGTGAACACGAACGCAAATAACGACGAGGAGGTATCTTGAAGATCGCGAAGCTTACGGCAGGAGTCTTTCTCGCCGTCTTGACGGCTTATGCTTGCGGCGGAAAATCGACGCAATCGGGCGGTAGCAACACGAACTGGTTCGCGACGTGCACGTCCGCAGCGGATTGCGGCAGCGGCTTCGAGTGCTGGTGCGGCATCTGCACGAAGACGTGCGCGAACGACTGCAACGCCAACGCCGCTGCAGCATGCGTGGCGCCGCCTCCCTCGTGCAACTCCTTGCCCGTCACCGACCAGGCAATGGCGTGCGCCGTGCCCTGCGCGAAGGACGCGGACTGCAAGAGCGTCGGGACGAACGCGACGTGCGCCGATTCGATCTGCCGCGGCGCGCCGGTGGTCTCGAAGAATCTGACGTGCGACCAGCTCACTAGCCGGGCACAGGACTCGCTTCAGCCGCTCCGCGCCGGCGCCGACGAAACGTGCACCACGGACGCCGATTGTACGGAATTCCCGGGAGTGTCGTGTACCAACGCCTGCTCGACCGTCACCATCTCGAAGAGCGGGCTCGCGCGCATCCAGTCGCAGATCGACGCGGTCGACGGGAGCGTCTGTGCGCAGTTCAAGGATCAAGGGTGCACGGTCCTCGAGCCCCCCTGCGCGTTTCCCGGAGTTCCCGGGTGCGTGAAGGGGATGTGTCAACATGTTTTGCCGGGCATGCCGGTGGACGGCGGTCCATCGAGCTGCGACTCACTCGCGCAGCAGATCGGAAACCAGATCGCGGCCGTCTCTCCGCTCGATACTTCGTGCAAGGTCGACGCGGATTGCACGCGCGTGTCGATGCCCGGCACGTGCAGCGAGCCCGGCTGCTTGGGTCCCGTCTCGAAGGCCGGTGCGGCCGCGTTGAATGCGGCGCTCGCGCAGGTCGGCGGCCTCTGCTCGTCGTTCACGTCGCAGGGTTGCGTGCCGAGGGCCAGCGGTTGCGGAGCGGAAACGGGCGATCCTCCGCAATGCGTCCAAGGCGTTTGCACGGACGTGTTCTCGACGTCGCCTCCGCCGGACGCGGGTCTCTCCTGCGCGGACCTCACCGCGTCGATGCAAGCCGAGCTCCAGTCCGTAGTGGGCTCTGCGGACACGAAGTGCAGCAACGCCGGCGATTGCAACGTGGTGATGCTCAGCAACGCCTGCCTGGAGTCTTGCACCTACGTGGCCGCTTCTCAGGCCGGCGCGGGCGCGATCCAGAACGAGCTCGACTCCATCGAGAAGAACGAGTGTCCGGCGTTCACACGAGCCGGATGCACGGTGACCCGTCTACCGTGCCCGGCGCCACCCACGGCGACATGCATGGCGTGGTGCGGGATCCCCTGAATCCCCTAGGGCCGCGCCCGACGCTTGTACGCAATAGCGGCAGTCCAGCAGTGAGCGCCGGCCGCGCCGCAGACCTACGACCGTATCCGCTTCCGCTTCACGACCTCGTCCGGCTCGACGCGGGCGATCTCGTTCGTCGCCTGGTTGCGGTAGCGCACTTGCTTCAAGAGTCGGTCTTTTTGCTGGTCGTAGAAGTGCCGCGTCTCGCGCTTCAGGCCCCGCGCCTGCGCGGCCTTGCCTTCCTCCGATTCCGTATCGACCTTCCACTCGCCGACGTTCTCGGGCAGCGCTTCGAGCACGCCGAAGCGCTGCTCCATCGCGCCGGGGATGTTCCGATACAGAACGAGCACGTAGATGAGGCCGCCAATCGCGGCGATCGCGATGAGAAAACCGAGGATGATGGCCATTGGCTAGCCTGCCTGAGGAGCTCCGAAATCGTCTTGGCGTTTCAGGGCGTCTTCGATGATGCGCGGGACGTCCGCCGGCGCAATACCACGCCAGTACGTGGTCCAGCCAGCGACCCGCATCAGGCCGTCGCAGAGCCCGGCGTACCAGCTCTGGATCGGGTTTTCGACGCGCGATCTCCAGAAGAGCGCCGGGTGATCGCGGACGAGCGCCTCCCACAGATCGCGGCCCATGCCTTCGCCTTGGGCCACCCGATCGACGGCGAATTTCGTGAGGTACGGCACCGGCTCCGCCGGTACCAGGATCGCCGCGCCGCGGTAGCTCTCTTCGAGGTACACCGCGAGCGGCGGCTCGTCGAAGAAGCCGGGGCCGAGCGGACGCCCGAAGCTCGATTCGAGCAGAGCGCGAAGACGGGGGACGTCGAGCGTCGCGTACGAGGTGTGCCGCTCGATCGACGTGCCGCGCTTCACGAGCGTGCCGGCGCCCTTCACGGTGAAGAGCTCGCGCAGCAGGTTCAGCGGCGACGTGACGCTCGCCACGGCGCGCGCGCACTCCGGGCGCCCGAGCCACTCCGCGATGTGCTCGAGCAGCTCCGCGTCGTCGACCCCGATGACGCGCGGCTCGCGGAGCGCCGCGAGATCGGTCTTCAGGTTGATGACGGAGATGCGGCGCTCGTTCGCCGCCTGCCCCGATTTGGCGAGCCGTCGGAGCGCGCCCTTCCTCCGCAGCACGACGAGCTTTCGTGTGGAGAGCTCGCCGCTCAGCTTGGAGAAGCGTTCGAAGCGATCCGCCACGCTCGGATCACCGGGCGCGCCAAAATAAATGACGGGGAGGTTCTCGTCGCGGAGCTCCTGTGCCGTCCGGGCAGCGAGCTCGGGATCGCCGGCGTCGATGGCGACGGCGCCCATGTCGAGCGCCCGTTTGACGAGGCGCTGCGCGGCGCGTTCGGGCGCCGCTTGATCGAAGAGGCCGACCACCACGGGCGCGACGAGGCCGAGCTCGCGCAAGAAACGGAGCTGCTCGACGAGGGAGCCCGCCGCGTAACGAAGCACGGCGGCCTCCGGCGCGATGATGGCGAAGCTCTCTTTCGGCAGCTCGCGGAAGAGCTTCAGGTAGAGTTCCGCTTCGGACCGCCGACCGACGCTCTCGAGGAAGGTGAGCACGACGCCCGCGGCGTCGGGGGAGTTTGCGCTTTTCGGGGTCACCGCGGCGGGGCTTCGTAGCCGATTTCTTGTCCGGACGCGCGCTTCCGTGCCATGGAAAAAAACCGCGTTCGCTTCTGGGGGAGTGGGGGATGGGAGGCATCCCCCACTCGGGTAGGGACGCGCCGGGCGCGAGCGAGCACCGCAGCCGGAGGCGAGTGTTCCGCATGTCTGAAGGTGACCTGCTAGGAGATAGAATCGTAGGTGACGATTTCGTAAGTGACGAAGGCGCCAACAGACACATGATTTCAAATTTCGAGTCTCAGATTCGATCGGCGCGCCGGGGCCGGTTCCGGCGGGCGCTCGCGGGCGCGGCCGCCGGGGCCGCTTGCGTCGTGCTGCCGGCCTCCCGCGCGACGGCGGAGCCGGAGCGTTCGCCGTCCCACGCGGTCGCGGAGGCGGATCGCGCCGCCGTGGACGCGCAATGTCCATGGGGCCGTCTCGCCGACGGTCATGGCCGCTTCGTGCGCTGCTTGAGCGCCGAGGACGCCGCGCGGCTTCGTGAGCCGGCGGCAGCGCCGTCTCCGCCCGCTCCGCCGGAGCAAAAGGTTCCAGCGGCGGCGGCCGTCGCGCCCGCGGAGCCCATCGGCAAGGCGGCGGACTCGGGCGTCATCTGGCCGCTGCCCGCTCCAAAGCCGCCGGCGACCGAGCCCGCGGCGCCCCCGTCTCCACCCGTGGACGAGTTCGTCGCGGAGCTCGCGCCCATCGTCGCGGACAGCGGCACGCTCTCGGACGCACAGAAGCAGCTGCGCAAGATGCGCGACAAGCTCGCCGAGTGCGCGTCGAAGAACGGCGGCTTGACCGCCGAACGCGGGGAGGTCGAGCTTCGGTTCTTGGTGCAAGAACGCGGGCGCGCCGAGGGCGTGAGCATCAAGAAGAAGCGCGGGCTCGGCGACGCCGCGGCGAAGTGCGTCGCCGACGTCGTCGATCGGCGCTTCGTCGGGTTCCCCGACGAGCCTGCGGTCGGCGCGACGCTCGTCGTGACGATCACCAAGAAGAAAAAGTGAGCGCTCCCCCGGAACCGTCGCCGGGCACGACGGAGCAGCTTTACTCGGAGCGCGAGCAGCGCTTCGAGCGCTTCGCGTCGGAGCTCGGCCGCAAATCGCGGCTGGTGTCGAACCTCCGCGGGCTCTCGTTCGGTACCGCCGCCATCGCGTTGCTCGTCGCGGTCTTCGGCGGGCAGCCCGCGGGCGGCCCCGTCGCCGCCGTCGCCGCCGTCGTGTTCGTGGTGCTCATCGTCTGGCACTCCCGCGTCATCGCGCAGGAAGACGACGCGCTGCGCCTGGCACGCGTGAACCTCGACGCGCGCGCCCGCGTCATCGGCGAATGGCACGACCTGCCGGACGACGGCGCGCGCTTCGCGACCGACGCGCATCCCTACGCCACGGATCTGGATCTGTTCGGCAAAGGCTCCGTGTACCAGCGCATCAACGTCGCCCACACGCGCTTCGGGCAGGATGCCGTCGCGCGGTTCCTCTCGAACATCGCCGAGCCCGCGGCGATCCGCGCACGGCAAGAGGCGGCGCGCGCCCTCGCCCCGCTCATCGAAGAGCGACAAAAGCTCGAAGCGCTCTCGATCGCCGTCGTCGAGCCGCCGCCGAGCCTCGTGACGGATGGCCGGCCCGCGAGCAAGAAGCGCCCCGTCGAACCGCCGGATCCCGAGCCGCTCTTGGCGTGGGCCGAGCAGGAACCTTGGCTCGAGAAGCAGCGCGCGCTGGTGATCGCGATGCACGTGCTTCCGGTGGTGACGCTCGGGCTCCTCTTCTTTGCGAGACCGATCGGTTTGCCCGGCACCGTCTGGCTCTTGCCGTTCGCCTTGCAGTTCGTGGTCATCGCCCGCGTGCGGCGGCAAGCGGACCTGGTCTTCGGAGCAGTGTCGTCGACGCAGGGGGCGTTCCTGAGATACGGGCCGATGTTCGAGCTCATCGAGCGCCTCGAGCTCGCGTCCACGCTCTTGGCGGAGCTACGGCGCGGTCTCGTCTCGAGCGCCGTCAGCCCGTCCGCGTCGATGCGGCGGTTCGAGCGCATCGTGGGGTACTTCGAGCTCCGGCACTCCGGCCTCATCTACGTCTTCGCCAACGTGTTTCTGCTCTGGGACGCCCATTGCCTGCTCCGGCTCGAGGGCTGGCAGAAAACGGCGGGACGCCATGCGCGCGAGTGGTTCCGCGTGCTCGGAGAAGTGGAAGCGCTGAGCGCCTTTGCAGGGCTCGCCTTCGATGAACCCGGATTCGCGTGGCCGGAGATCGTCGAGGGTCCGGCGTGTTTCGAAGCGACGGAGCTCGCGCATCCGCTGATCCCGGCGGGGACGCGCGTGGCCAACGACGTCTCCCTCCCGGAGCCCGGCCGCGCGTTGCTCGTCACCGGATCGAACATGTCCGGCAAAAGTACGCTGCTCCGCTCCATGGGGACCGCGGCGGCCCTCGCGCTCTCCGGCGCGCCCGTCTGCGCGAAGCGTCTGCGCCTCTCGCCGCTCGAGATCCGCACCAGCCTGAAAATCAGCGACTCGCTCGCGCGGGGCGTGAGCCATTTCTACGCGGAGGTGTCGCGGTTGAAATCGACCCTGGACGCGACGGCTGGGGATAAACCCGTTCTATTTCTTCTGGACGAAATTCTGCACGGAACGAACTCCGAAGAACGGCAAATCGGCGCGCGCTGGATCATTGCCGAGCTACTGCGGCGCGGCGCGATCGGCGCGGTTTCGACGCACGACATTGGCCTCTGCAGACTCCCCGACGAGCTCATGGCGCGCGTGGTCCAATGTCATTTCCGCGAGAGCGTCGAAGGCGGGCGCATGACGTTCGACTACCGCCTCCGGCCAGGTCCAGTGACGGGCGGCAACGCCCTGCGCTTGATGCGGCTCGTCGGTCTGCCGGTGCCCGTGGACGGCGTTGCGTGACCCGTCGGGACCGGGCTCACGCGCACCATGGCCCACTCGCGCCTACATGGCGGTGTCCAAGTGACGGAGGGCGTACCTCGAAGGCTCGCTTGACGCCGATATCAGCGTGAAATTAGGGTCGAGGCAGGTGTCATCGGACACCCTGCGCGCCGGAAAAGGGACTGGCGCGGCGGTGGACCACGGGGACGAGCCCCGCTCCCCTGCGTGGGCGTCTATACTTTCGAGTCCAGGTTCTGCTGCGTGCCCAGCGATTTCGACGAAAAGACGAGAGTCACTCAAGTCATCCAGGGAAAGCTCGACGACGAGCCCGGAGAGACGGGGAACGACTGCCTCGTAGTCATCTATACGAAGGAACCGAATCTCCTCGGGAAGAGGTTCGTTCTCGAAGGCCAGCGGATCCGCGTCGGACGCGGCGCCGACAATCAAGTCGTGCTCGAGGGCGACTCCGTCTCTCGACAACACGCGCACTTCGAACGCCGCGGCGCGCACTGGTGGGCCGTGGACGACGGCTCGACCAACGGGACGTACGTCAACGAGAAGCAAATCGTTCGTGAAGCGCAGCTCTACTCGAACGACCGCGTGAAGGTCGGCCCGACGATCTTGAAGTACCTCTCCGGCGAGGACGCCGAAGCGAAGTACCACGAAGAGATCTACCGGATGACCATCATCGATGGTCTCACGCAGATCCACAACAAGCGGTTTCTCTTCGAGTCGCTGGAGCGCGAGATCATCCGCTCGCGGAGACACGATCGTCCGCTCAGCTTGTTGATGTTCGACATCGACTTCTTCAAGCGCATCAACGATCACTACGGCCACCTCGCCGGCGACTACGTGCTGCGCGAGCTCGCCGAGACGGTGCAGAGCCGCATCCGCCGGGACGAGGTGTTCGCGCGCTACGGCGGCGAGGAGTTCGTCATCGTGCTCCCGGAGACGGAGATGGAGGGCGCGACCGCGCTCGCCGAGACGCTCCGTGAAAAGGTGAAAGAGCACTCCTTCGTCTTCCAGGGCGAGAAGATCCCGGTGACGATCAGCATCGGGTGCGCGCTGGTGAAGGACGGCGACACGGCGACGGAGCTCATCCAGCGCGCCGACGAAAAGCTCTACGAAGCAAAGCGCGGCGGCCGCAACCGTGTTTGTTTCTAAGTAGCTATCAGCCGTCAGGCATCAGCCCGAAAATCGTCGGCCGCACTGCGCCCGAACTCTGGCTGAGGGCTGACAGCTGAAGGCTGACAGCTGAGAGCTAATCCTCCGAGCTGCGCGTTGCCGTCTTTTCGTCGGCGTGGTCGTGCTCGTGGGCGGCGGGCTCGGGGGTTGCGGCGCGGGGGCGGGTCGCGGGCGGCAGCTGGGCGAGCGCGTGGAGGAGCTTCTTCGTCGACTCGTTGCGCTTCTCGTCGGCCGCGTCTTCCCGGGTGATGGGCGCTTCCGGCGCGGGCTTGCCGGTGACCGCCTCGATGAACGCGGCGATGCGCTTCTGATCGCGATTGCCGTTCACGTCTACGAGGACGATTCGTCCGGCGCCGAGCCCGATGTCGTTGCGGAGGTCGAGCACGGCTCCGACGACCGTCAGCCGGCCCGAGTGCACGCGCTTGCCGAACCGCGACAGCGCGGCCGAAACCTGGTCGTGGACGTTTTCGATCACCGCCCAGGTGAGCGCGTCCGCGTCGGTCTTCTTCGGGTCCTTCTTCGGCGCGTGCAGCCCGTGCAGCTCGGCTTGCACGGCCTTCGGGAGCTTGTCGGCGCCGCTCATCGCCGCCTTCACCGCGCTGCAGCCGGTATGCCCGAGGATGAGCAGCAGCGGCGTGTTCAGCTGTTCGACGCCGTACTCGATCGACCCGACGGAGTTTTCGACCTGATTACCGATGTTGCGCACCAGGAAATCGTCGTTCTCCGGCGACGCGTCGAACGCCGTCGTTTGCACGCGTGAATCCGCGCAGGTCAGCACCGTCGCGCGCGGCGTCTGCTTGTCCGCGAACGTCGGGAACAGCTTCGCCGCGGCGCTCATGTAGTCGCCGTTCGTGAGGAGCATGTCCTTCAAGAACGACCGCGTGCGGCCGAGCGGCTCCGTCGCCGACGTCTCCCACGCGAACGGAAGCGCGTACTCGTCTTGCTCCGCGGTCTTGTCGCTGTCCTTCGATTCGGCGGAGGGCGCCTCGGGGGCTTTGGACGCGCCTGGTGCGGCCGACGCGCTCGGCGCCGTCTTCGCCGACGAGATCAGCCCCTGGACCTTGTCGCAGCCGGAAAGGCTCGCGACGAGGCAGAGCAGGGTCAGAGGGGCACGCACGAGGCGCATCGCTTTACGGAACGGCTTCTGCCCGCGTAGCTTGAGCCCGGTACACTGGTCCCGATGTCGTACCCACCCCCACTCCGCGGTGACGAGCAGCCGGCTCTCGCCTGCGTTCCGCCCGGACCCGAATCTCGAAGCTGGCTCGTGCGCGCCGCCCGGGTCGCGGCGCCGATGGGGCCCGCGCCGAGCCCCGGTCGCGTCCAGCGCGTGAAATCGGACGCGCCCTCGGGATCCATCGTGCTCGCGACGGCCAAGGGCGCGGTCGTGGTGGACGTCGACGGTAATCGCTACGTCGACATGGCCGCGGGCTTCGGAGCGCTGCTGCTCGGTCATGGCCACCCGAGCGTGCTCCGCGCCGCGGCGCTGGAGTCCGAGAGACTGCTTCTCGCGCTCGGCGACGTCCATCCTTCCGACGCGAAGATCGCGCTGATGGAGCGGCTCGCGGCCCTTCATCCGGAGAAAGACGCGCGGGTCGTCGTCGGGCAATCCGGCGCGGACGCCGTGACCGCCGCGCTGAAGACGGCCGTGCTCGCCACCGGACGACCGGCGGTCATCGCGTTCCGCGGCGCGTACCACGGGCTCTCGTATGCGCCGCTCGCCGTGTGCGGACTGCGCGAGGGGTACCGCGCCCCGTTCGCCGCGCAGCTCAACGCGCGCGTGACCTTCGTCGAGTATCCCGCCGACGACGAGGCCCGGATGCGAGCGCTCGACGACGCGCGGCGGGCGCTTCGGACGGGTGAGGTGGGCGCCGTGCTCGTCGAGCCGATTCTCGGACGCGGCGGTTGCGTCGTGCCGCCGTCCGGCTTTCTGCGCGCGCTCGCGACGCTCGCGCGCGAGAACGGCGCGCTGTTCGTCGCCGATGAGATCTGGACCGGGCTCGGCCGCAGCGGTTCGATGCTCCGCGCGGAGGCCGAGGACGCCTCGCCCGACGTCGTCTGCCTCGGCAAGGGGCTCGGCGGCGGCGTTCCCGTCAGCGCCTGCATCGGGACCGAAGCCGTCATGCGCGCCTGGCGCCGCGAGCCGGAGGTCGTCCACACGTCGACGTTCGCGGGAGCGCCCGTCGCCTGCGCCGCGGCCATCGCCACCCTCGATACGCTGTCGCGGGAACGCCTGGTCGATCGCAGCCGCGAGCTCGGCGCACGCTTCCTCTCTGCGCTCGCCGCCGAGCTCGCCCCCGTTTCCGGCGTAGCGGCCGTTCGCGGCGCGGGATTCATGATCGGCATCGACCTCGGGCCACGTCCCGGAGCCGCGACCCGCGCTCAAGCGCGGTTTCTCGAAGCCGGCTACGTCGTTTCCACCGGCGGCGGCGGACGCGAGGTCGTCGTGCTCACGCCGCCGCTGACGATCACCGAGGCGCAGCTCGACGGCTTCGTTGCAAAGGCGCGCGCGGCGCTTCAGAGTCTCGGCGCGTGAGCCTCTCCGAAGAATCTGACGCGCTGCATGCTCGCGTGCGAGCGTTCGCGCGCGCATCGCTGTCACGTGCGCCCGCCGAGTCGTTCGACGGTCTCGCGGCCGACATCGCGCGCTTTCAGGAGGCGTACTCGCCGGGGTTCCGGCGTCTCGTCGAAGCGCACGCCCGGCCGCTCGCGGACGCCGCGTCGATTCCGGCCGTCCCCGTGGACGCCTTCCGGCTCGCGCGCGTGGCGGTGCATCCGCCGAAGGAAGACGCCGCGCGATTCGTCACCAGCGGCACGACCGGCGGCGCGCGCGGTACGCACGCGATGCGAACGACGAGCACGTATCGCGAGCTGTCGCTCGCGTGGGGCTTACCGGGGCTCGGATGCGATCCGGCGCGCCGTCATGTCGTCGTCGCGCTCGCTCCGGATCCAGGCGCGCAGATCGAGTCGTCGCTCGCGTACATGATGCGCGCGTTCATGGAGGCGCTCGACGGCCGTTCGCTCCGCGACGCACGCGCCGACCATTTCCAAGACGACGTTCGCGAGCGCTGGCTGGTCGGCTCGGACGGCGCCGACGTCCGGGGCATCGCGCGCGCCGTGGCGATCGCGAAGGAACGGAGAGAGCCGCTCGTGGTGCTCGCGACGAGTTTTGCGCTCGCGCTGTTCGTCGAAGGCAACGGCGTGCGGTTCGATGCACCGGAGGGAAGCGTCGTCATGACGACTGGGGGCTTCAAAGGCAAAACGCGCGAGGTCGACGCGAGCGTCCTCGGCGCGCAGGTGGCCGCGGCATTCGGGGTCGCCGAAGCGCGCATCGTCGGCGAATACGGCATGACGGAGCTGACGAGCCAGCTCTACGAGCGCGCGGCTCTCGCGCCGCGCGGCGTGTTCTTTCCACCGCCGTGGTTGCGCGTGACCGCCGTGGATCCCGAGACGCTGTCCCCCGTGCAAAAAGGCGAAGCCGGGATCGCGCGATTCGTCGATCTGGGGAACGTCGACTCCGCCGTCGCGATCGTGACGCAGGACGTGGTGCGGGAAATCGGAGAAGGCGTGATGTTGATGGGGCGGCGTGCGGGGGCGGAGGCTCGGGGGTGTTCGCTGGCGATCGAGGAGATGGTCTTGGGAGGCGGTCGTGGGTGAGGGAGAGCTGGGGGTAGGGGGAGAGCTAGGGGTAGGGAATGAGGGTGGGGGAATGGGGCGGGTTTGGCGGTTGGTGGCGGGGGCTCGTCGGGTTGCGGAGGGAGGGAATGAGATTGGGCGGCGGGGGCGCGAGCGGTTGGTTCTGGGGACGGGGCTTTCGCGGGAGGGGGTGGAGATGGCGCTGCGGGAGTGTTTGGAGACATCCCCGAGCGACGACGAGGTGCGGGCGCTGGTGAGCTCCGTTGCTCCGGCGCGCGCGGCGCACGTGGTGCTCGGCGCCTCGGTGTTCGTCGCGGCGCATCGTGCCATCGCCCTGGCGCTTTCGGCGTCGAGCAGAGTGTTCGTCAAGCCTTCGCGTCGCGAGCCGCAGATGACGCGATTGCTCGCGGAAGCGGCTCCAGAGCTGTTCGCGATCGTCGACGAAGTCCACCCCGAGGACGGCGACGTCGTGTTCGCCTATGGCGCCGACGAAACGCTGGACGCCATCGTGCATCGTTTGCCGCCTTCGGTGCGATTCGAAGGACACGGTACCGGGCTCGGCGTCGTCGCACTGGACGCGTCGTCCATGGGCGACCCGGAGCTCGAGCTCGCTGCGAACGCCGTCGTTCGCGACGTCGTTCCGTTCGATCAGCGCGGCTGCTTGAGCCCTCGCCTCGTGCTCGTCGAAGGGTCGGACATCGCGGCTCGGCTCTTCTCCGCGCGGGTTGCGCAGGCGCTCGTCGAGGCCGAGCAACGCGTCCCGCGCGGGCGACTGTCGGCCGGTGAGACAGCCGAGCGCGTGCGCTACCGGGATACGATGCAGTACGCGGGCGAGCTGTTCGGCTCGTCGCGCACCGGGTGGGTCGGGCTCGACGTAACCGGTGGCCCACTCCTGGTTTCGCCGGTGGGGCGAAACCTACACGTCGTCGTGACGAGAGACGCGAGGGAGCGTCTCGCCTCCATTTCCTCATGGGTGACGGCGATCGGCATTCAAGGTCCACGACGTTTTGCCGATCGAGTCACTACGGCTGCTCCGTTCGCGCGCACGAGCGCGCTCGGTTTCATGCAGCGTCCACCTTTCGACGGACCTGTCGACAAACGCCGCACTCGCGCGCGACGCCCGTAGTCACGACCACGCTGCTACTCGTAAGGCGTGCGGAGCGCGGCGAGAGAGCGCCGTGCGGGCTTGGGGCACCTGTGATACGGTCTTGTTGTGGTGGAGAGCGACCGTCCGCCTCGGTTCGATTCCATGGCGCCTTCGGTGAGGGCACGCTCCCCGTCTCGGCTCGAGCAGCAGACGCTGACGAACGAGGTCTTTTCGCTGCGTCCCGCGGCGCGCGAGCGGGACCGCGCCGTGCTCGTGCGTATGGATTCGGTGCAAGCCGGCAACGTCGTGTCGATAGACGGCCCGGAGATCCGCATCGGGCGGCATCCGGACAACAACGCCGTCGTCGACGACGAAGGCATGAGCCGTTCGCACGCGCGGGTCTTCTACCAGGACGGCTACTACTTCGCCGAAGATCTCGACTCCAGCAACGGCACGTACGTGAACGGCGAGCGCATCGACAAAGCCGTCCTCACCGACGGAGCGGTCATCCAGCTCGGGCCACGCGTGTGCTTCCGCTTCTCGCTGACCGACGAGAACCAGGAAAAGATGCTGCGGCAGCTCTACGAAAGCAGCGTCCGCGACGCGCTCACCGGCGCATACAACCGGCATTTTTTCCTCGAGCGCCTCGGCGCGGAGGTGGCGTACGCGTCGCGGCACTCGTCGCACGCCGCCGTCATCATGTTCGACGTGGACCACTTCAAGAAGGTCAACGACACCTACGGGCATCAGGCCGGCGACGCGGTCTTGATGGCCATCGCCGGCGCCACCTCCGAGCTCTTGCGCCAAGAAGACGTGTTCGCGCGCTACGGCGGCGAGGAGTTCGTCCTGTTGCTGCGTGGCGTCACCCGCGTCGGCGCCGAGCGCGCCGGGCAGCGATTGCTGGTCGCCATCGAGAAGCTTCGCATCCCGTACGGGGAAAAGCTGTTGAACGCGACCGTCAGCGTCGGCTGCGCTTCGATGGAATGCACGGAACAACCGACGAGCGAGGTCCTCGTCGCGCTCGCCGATCGACGTCTGTACGCTGCGAAGCGCGCCGGGCGAAATCGAGTCGTAGCAGACGGTTAGAACGTTATCGAAGATCCGGACCGTCGTTCTATGAATCGAGCGCCAATGGTTTTGCCATTTGGCGCGATTCGGTGTTGAGTGCTCGAATGGAGCAATACACAGCCACCATGTTGAACTGGTCGCTCGCGCTCGGAGCGTATGCGCTCGGAGGTTTGCTCTGGGCGGCCATCGTCTTCCTGAGCATCGCCGTCGTTCGCCTCGCGCTCGAGCTCCAGCGGCTTCGGCACCGAAACGCCGAGCTCACGCTGGAAAGCCAGCGTCACCCCCGCAGCTACTTCAACGACACCGGCTACCGCGAAGCCCGCCCGTAAGGGCCATCGGCCGTAATAATTCAGGTCTCGGCTTACCGTGAGCGCGACGAAGTCGCGAGACCCAGAGCGCGCATCGGATCGGTGCCCAGAGCGACGGGAGATTCGTCCCTGACCCAATAAGGCCGAATCTGGGGGCAGCCGGCCGAGCGTAGCGATCGAGTTTTCAGCGCGCCGTGAGCGCGACGAAGTCGCGCGAACCACAGAAACAAGTCCAGAGCGCGCGTCAGACCTGTGGCGAAGCGGCGGGAGATTCGCCCCTCACCCAAGTGGGGGGCGAATCTCCCAACAGCCACCCCATGGACGAGCGCTCAATCGAAGCCGCGCGCATCGGTCGCTTCTTTCACTCTGCGGATTGCGACGACGAAAGCGGCGGTCCGGAGCGAGCAACGAAACTCCCGCCGCGTCTGCTCGACCTCGTTGTGGGCGGCGACCATGTACCGCTCGAGCTCGTGGTTGACGCGCGACTCCGTCCAGGCGTGCTGCTGGATGTTCTGGGTCCATTCGAAGTAGCTGGCCGTCACGCCGCCGGCGTTCGCGAGGATGTCCGGCACGCACATGATGCCGCGCTCCGAAAGTACGGCGTCGCCCTCCATCGTGCACGGCGAGTTCGCCGCTTCCAGTACGTAGCGCGCGTGAACGGTGCGCGCCGTGGTCTGGTCGATGACGTGCCCGAGCGCGGCGGGGACGAGCACGTCGCAGGGCGTCGCGAGGAGCTCGTCGTTCGTGATCGGGTGAGCGCCTTCGAAACCGACGACCGCGCGCGTCGCGGTGACGTGGTGCATCAGCTTCTCGATGTCGATGCCGTCGCCGGAGAAGAGCCCGCCGTGGACGTCGCTGACGGCCACGACCTTCGCGCCTTCCTGCACGAGCAAGCGCGCGAGCCAGCTTCCGACGTTGCCGAACCCCTGTATCGCGAACCGCTGTCCC
The DNA here is from genome assembly GCA_035547195.1 of Polyangiaceae bacterium. Classification (GTDB taxonomy): domain Bacteria; phylum Myxococcota_A; class Polyangia; order Polyangiales; family Polyangiaceae; genus DASZVB01. The sequence goes on along the minus strand of DASZVB010000034.1, from coordinate 67,968 downwards.
ACGAGGTGTTTGCCTTCCGCCGCGAGCACCTGACGAATCGTGACGAGACAGCCTCGGCCCGTGGCGGCGTCGCGGCCGGCGGAGCCGTGCAAGTTGAGCGGCTTGCCGGTGACGACCGCGGGCGCGAACCCGAACCTGCGGCTGTATTGGTCGAAGATCCAGCTCATCACCTGCGCGTTCGTGTTCACGTCCGGCGCGGGGATGTCCACTTGAGGTCCGATGACCGTGCCGATGGCGTCGACGAAGCGGCGCGTGAGGCGTTGCAGCTCCCGCGGCGAAAGCGTCGCCGGGTCACACTGGATGCCGCCCTTCGCGCCGCCGAATGGAATGCCGATGACCGCCGTCTTCCAGGTCATCAGGCTCGCGAGCGAGCGCACCTCGTCGATCTCGACCGTCGGGTGATAGCGCAGGCCGCCCTTGAAGGGCCCGCGCGAGTTGTCGTGCTGCACGCGATAACCGATGAAGTTCGCGAGCGAGCCGTCGTCGAGCAAGATGGGCAGCTCGACGCGGACCTCCCGGGCCGGCGTGAGGAGCAACGTCCTGTAGCGTTGGTCCAGATGCAGCGCTTCCAGGCCGCGGTCGACGAAATGATTCGTGGTTTCGTAGGCGTTGAGCGTCATGACCATAGGCTCCTCGGCGTGCTCGCGCCGTTTTCCGAAAATGCACGCTTCCGTCGAAGCCGTGCAAAGAGAAGCGACAGCACCGCAAAAATCGCGGAGTTGCTCGTGCCGCCGCCGGCGCCGAGCTCGCAGCCCGAGCCACCGCCACCCCCACCCTGACACTTGCCGCTCTGGCATTTCGCGCCGTCGGCGCAGTCGGAATCGGCCTTGCACGACGTGTTGCAGCTGCCGCGGACGCAGCGGTATGCGCCGCAGTCGTGGGTGCCTCCGGTGACCGTGGTCATCGTGTGATCGTTCGTGCACGAGAGCGGGATACCGGGCGTACACGCCCCGCTCGTGTCGCAGTGCACGCCGTCCTGGCAATCGGCGTCGCTCTTGCACGACGTCTTGCAAGCGTCCTTGCCGCAGCCGTACGGCGCGCACGCGCTCGGGCTCGCGACGCACGCGCCCAGGCCGTTGCATCGATTGACCGTCTCCATGCCGTCGCTGCACGAGTTCGGTGCAGCGCCGTCGCAGGTGTGGTCGGCGTGGGGGTAGTCGCACATATCGGTCATGGCCCCGTCGCACGAGCCCGCGCAATCTCCGGTGCCGTCGCACGCGGGGCGGCCGTTCTTCGGCGCTCCGGTGACCGGCTTGCAAGCGCCCTCCATGCCCGAGGCGTCGCAAGCCTCGCACTGTCCGTCGCAGGCCTGGTCGCAGCAGAAGCCGTCCGCGCAGAACCCCGACGAGCACTCGATGGCCTTGGCGCAGGCGCTGCCGTTCTCGGCCTTGGCGCACAGGCCGTTCATGCACTTCGCGCCCGGAGCGCAGTCGTCGTCGCTCCCGCAGCTCGTGGTGCAAGCGACGGCCTTCGCGTCGCATAGAAATGGCGTGCAGTCCGTGGTGTCCGGCGTGCAATCGCCGTCGCCGCCGCAGCTGGCCGCCGCCGCGAGCGTCACCGCGTCCGCGCATTTCGCCGACGCGCAAGCCTTGCCCTTCGTCGAAACCTGGCACGCGCCGGCGCCGTCGCACGTCGACGCGCCCTTGCACACGCCGCTGCCCATCGTGCCGCAGTCGCCGTCGGGGTCGGTCGACTTGGCGACGGGGCCGCACGTGCCGTCGCCGCCGGAGCCCTTCTTCGCCTTCGTGCAAGCTTCGCATTTGCCGTCGCACGCGGTGTCGCAGCAGACGCCGTCGGCGCAGAAGCCGCTCGTGCAGTCGTCGTTCGTCTTGCACGCATTCGGCGTACAGCGCGACGAGGCGTAGCTCTCGCAGGCGCCCTTGCCGTCGCACAGGCCGTCCATCTTGCACGAAGGCGCGCCGTCGTCCTTGCAATCGCCGTGCGGATCTTGCCCGGCGAGGGCCACCGCGCAGGTGCCGTCGGCCTTGCCGGTCGCGGTGCGGACGCATCCGTTGCAGCTCGTGTCGCACGCGGTGTCGCAGCACACGCCGTCGACGCAGAACCCCGAGCCGCAGGTGGTGCCCGTCTTGCAGGTCGCTCCGTTCGCGTCCAGCGTGAGGAGCTCCGCCGTCGCGAAGGCCGCCTGGCCCGCGCTGCCGCCGGCGACGAGCACGCGTCCGTCCGAGAGCGCCGTCGCCGTGTGGCCGTAGCGCGCTTGTTTCATTTCCGGGAGCGCGGACCACGTGTTCGCGGTGGGGTCGTAGACTTCGACGCTCTTCAGGTACGAGGTGATGTCGGCCTGTGCATCTCGCACGACGCCGCCGGCCGCCACGGCGAGCCCGCCCGGAAGCGCGGTGAGCGTGAGATCGGAGCGCGCCGTCGAGAGCGTGCCGGCCTTGGACCACGTGAGCTTCCCCGGATCGTAGATCTCCGCGCCGTCCGTCGGAGCGCTCTTGATGGTGTTGTAACCTCCGGCCACGAGGACGCGACCGTCGGGGAGCGTCGCGCCGCCGAAGTCGTAGCGCGTTTCGCTCAGCGAATCCGTCGCGGTCCATTTGTTCGTGACGGGCGTGTAGATTTCCGCCTGCGCGAGGTCGGCGAGCGTCGTCGTGATCCTGCCCGCCACGGCGAGCCCGCTGCCGTCGTTCGACAACGTCGTCACGTAGTGCCCGATGCGCTTTCTCGCCATGGGCGCCGCGAGCGTCCATTTTTCCGACGTCGCGTCGAAGAGCTCCACCGTCGCGACCACGGTATTCGTCGCGTCGAGGCCGCCCGCGACCATCGCGGCGCCGTCGCCGAGCAGCGTCGCCTGAGCTTGCGTCCTCGGCGCCTGCAGCGGCGCGACGCCGTGGAACTTGCCGCCGTCGTACACTTCGGCCGACGAGAGCGGGCCGGCCGCGTTCCTGCCGGCCGCGACGACCACGTGACCGTTCGTTAGAAGCACGGCGACGTGCTCGCCACGCGGGTCGCTGAGCGATCCGGTCGCGGCGAACGTGTTCGTCTTCGGATCGAACAGCTCGGCGGAGCTCAGGTACGTCGCGCTGTCGCTTGCGTCGGACGCGCCGCCGACGATGAGCACCGTTCCGTCGCCGAGCAAGGTCGCCGTGTGGGCACGCCGCGCGGCGACCATGTTGCCTTTCGTCGACGTCCAGCTCGGGTCGAGGACGGCCGGATATTCCACTCGCGCTTCGCCGCTCCAGGCGACGCGCACGTTGCAACGCGGTTTGCCGGGCGCCGTCACCGGTCGGCCCCAGGGCGCGCGTCCGCTCGTGTCCGCGTGGCAATCGTCGAGGGACACCCGCGCTTCGACGCGGCGCCCGCGGCGATCGACTACGTACGGCGCGCTCATGCGCAGCCGCGGCGTGCCCGCCTCGTCGAGGAGCTCGAGCACGTTCCCGACGAGGCGCAGACCGGCGGCGTCCGAGACGTCGGCTCGATATACGAGCTCTTCCTTCGCGGGCCGCGTCGGGAAGGCGACGAAGTCTTCCGCGCCGGAGAGCGTCGGCTTCACGACGACGTCGCCTTCGTACGGCGCGGCTTTGCCGTATCGAACGCCGTCGCCCGAAGTCTTCGCCCTAACAGCCTTCGCGCCCGCGAGGCTCACGGCGACGCGCAGCCCGCTCGCCCGCTCCCGGATCTGGGTCTCCGAGTCGGCGAGGACGGGCACGCTGACGTCGGCGGCGCGCTCCGCCGCCGTTCGCTGGCGGTGTTCGGCGATCGAGGAACGCGCCGGCGCGCACGCGACGGCGAGCAGCACGAGGGGGAATGCACGAGGCAGCCGACCGGTCATGAGCAGGCCCTCCGGGCGCCACCACGCCGTGCGCGCGGTGACTCGAGTGAGAGAAGCCCATGATAATAAGCCAGAACAAAGCCCCTGAGCACCGAACGGTTTGACCGTTCGGTGTTCTCTAGGTTTTCCTAGGCAGGGCGGCAGGCGCCGCCCCGACCCGATGAAGTGAATTCATCGGGGCCCCACCCCATGCGGCACCCAGACGTCGCTGTCTCCCCGCCTCTCGTCGCCTTCCCAAAGCGCTTGTTGCTCTAGGCGAGAGGCTCCTCCGTGCTGGTCTGGTCTAGCGCTGCGACGGCTTACGCCGTGTGTCAGATGACGCCGAACTTCTTGCCGGCTTTGTAGAAGGCCTCGAGCCCGCGATCGAGGTGAGAACGCTCGTGCGTCGCCATGTAGCTCGTGCGGAGCATGGCGTGCTTCGGGGGGACGCCGGGCGAGATGAACGGATTCACGTACACGCCCTGTTCCTCCAAGAGCTCCTTCCACATCAAGAGCGTTCGCAGGTCTTGCCGGATGTAGATGGGGATGACCGCCGTCTCGGTGCGGCCGAGCTCGAAGCCCATCTTGGCGAGCTCCGTGCGCATGTACGTGAAGTTGTCGCGCAGCTTGTCGATGCGCCAGCTCTCTTCCTGCATCACGTCGAAGGCCGCCATCGCGGCGGCGACGTTCGGCGGGGCAGCGCTCGCCGCGAACATGAAGCTCGGCGCGAAGTGTTGAATGTAGTCGAGCACCTTGCGCTCGCCGATGAGCCAGCCGCCGATGCTGGCCATCGACTTCGAGAACGTACCGCTGATGAGATCGACCTGATCTTGCAGACCGAACTGGTACGAGCTGCCGCGCCCGCCCGGTCCGATGACTCCGAGCGCGTGCGCGTCGTCGACGAAGATGCGCGCGCCGTGCTTCTTCACGATCGGAACGAGCTCGTCGAGGCGCGCGATTTCGCCCTCGGCGCTGAAGACGCCGTCGGTGATCACCAGCGCGCCCTCGCCGGCGTCCAGCCGCGAGAGCGCCGCGTCGAGCGACTCCGGATCGGAGTGTTTGTAACGGACGAGCCGCGTGCCCGCGGCCTGGCCGAGTCGGACGCCGTCATAGAGCGAAGCGTGCACGTTGCGATCGATCACCGCGACGGTGCGCTTGTTCGACAGAAGCGCCGCGCACGTCGCGAGGTTCGCCTGGTAGCCCGTGGTGAACACGAGCGCCGATTCCTTCCCGAAGAAGGCGGCGAGCTTCTCTTCGAATTCGTTGTGCAGCTTCATCGAACCGTTGACGAGCCGAGAGCCCGTCATGCTCGTGCCGAAGCGATCGATCGCTGCCTTGGCCGCTTCACGCACCTTCGGGTGCGTGGTGAGGCCGAGGTAATTGTTCGAGCCGAACATCACGACGCGACGACCGTCGATCACCGCTTCGGGGCCGTCGTTCAGATCGAGCGGCCGGAAGAAGGGATACATGCCCATGCTGCGGGCGTTGTCGGCGGCGAGGAACTGGTAACACTTCTCGAAGACGTCCTTGCCCCCGATGCCGGCCAGCGACGTTCGCTCCTTCAACGCCTGGTCCAGCGTGACCGTGTCGCCGGCAGGGACGCCGCCGCTCAACGTGACGTGGCCGTTGCCGTTCGAGTGACCGTTCTGCTTGAGGACGGCGCCGTTGGCGTGTCCGTTGTGCCCGTTGGCGTGTCCGTTGTGCCCGTTCGTGGCTTTTCCGTTGGCGTGTCCGTTCGTGCCGCGCGCCACCACAGGAGCGTTCTCGCCGATGAAATCGTCGAGCGATGGATCGACCGCGGGGAGCTCGTGGCCGTCGATGAGAATCTTCCAGGCCGCGCGAACGCGCGTTCGTGCGCCCATGACACCTTCGGCCGCCTTCATCACCCGATCGTCCGAGATCCAGCGCATGACGGTCGGGTTCAGGACGATTCTCTTGCTCCGGCTGCTGATTCTCTTGGTGAGTCCCATCACTCGGCGCTCCTGACATGCAATTCCGACGCTCGCGCTAGGCGGCGTCTGGTTCAACCAGCGCGAGACTGCTCGCTCGTCGAGCACATCCCACGCGCCACCCGTGCCTATCGCCCAAAAGACTCTGCAAGTCAACGTACGGACAAGTGGTCTGGCCACTTGTCTCGACCATCGTCGTCGAGCTCGTGCCTCGCCAAATACAAACCATCGGCCGGCGCTGTGATCCCTAGTACGCGCCTATTGCCCGTCGACAGCCCCCGCGTGACGGCTCCGGGTTCGAGCCGGCCACGTCCTACGTCGACCAAAGTGCCCACGATGATTCGCACCATGCGATGTAGAAATTTGTCGCCCTCGATGTCGACGCAGAGGATGCGCTGATCGGAATCGGCGAACGCATCAGCGCGAAAGATCGTGCGCACCGTTTCGGTCCTCCGATCGGTCGACGTACGGAAAGCGCGAAAGTCGTGCGTGCCGACCAACGCCGCGGCCTCTTGCCGAATGAGCTCGTGGTTTAACCTGTCGTCCACGCGCCACGTTCTGGATCGGAGGAAGGGGTCCCGAATCGGCGAGCGCAGCACTAGATACCGGTAGAGCTTCTTCACCGAGTGCGATCGCGGGTCGTAATCGGGCGCGACTCGCGCCGCCTGGACGATCGCGATCTCGTCGCTCAAGTGGCGCGCGAGCGCGAGCGCCCAGCCGCGCGGCGGAACGTCGAGGCGCGTGTCGAACGCGACGCGCTGGCAGAACGCGTGCACGCCCGCGTCGGTACGGCTCGCGCCGCGCACGAGAGAGGCGGAGGCGTCGATGGCGCGCACCGCGCCATCGAGCTCGCCGGCGACGGTGCGCGCGCTCGGCTGGCGCGCGAAACCCGAGAAGCGAGTCCCGTCGTACGCGACCGTCAGGAGAACACCGAAACGCGTCTCCGGGTCCATCTGTCCCGAGGACGGCGCTCAGTCCCGTGAAGCGTCCAGTGGGGTGGTCGTTCCGGCGTCGTTGGGCGAGAGCGTCGCCGCGCTACCCGCGGGCGTCAGGCAGTGCTTGTCGGCCGCTGCGATCGCGTCGAGCTCGTCGGCGGAGAGCGGCTCGCCCCCGTCGCCCACGTGCACACGCGTCCACGCCTTCGTGCTTGCGTCGTACTCCCATTTGTAAAGCGGCTGGTCCGGGCAGGCGTCGCCGATCGACGCTCCTGCGGGACCGCACGCGAACAAGGCGAACGGAGGCGAAGCGGCGAGAACGAGGACGGCTGCTGCGCGGCGCATCTCCTTCATCACTTGCCTGTCTTCGGCGTGAAATTGATCGGAACCTGGACGTCGACGCAGCCGCCGATGGGCGCGGGGAACGACCCGCTGCGGAACTTTTGCAGCACGCACGACGCGACGGCGGCGTCACCGAGCGTATCACTGGCGAGCGAGGCGCCGCACGGGTTGCCTTGCGCGCCGATCTTCACCGCGACCATGAGCTTGCCTTGCAGCATCTGGTTTTGACGCAGTGCGCGCTCGTAACAGCCGCGAACACTTCCGGCCGCGCCGGCGAGCGCGGATCGGAGCGCCGCTGGAGCGTCGCCCTTGCAGACCGCCGCGCAGGACGGCGAGCCCCCCGATGCCACGATGTGTTTCTTCGTCGGAGTGGCCTTCTTGCCGGCGTCGGGTTCCATCGCCGGCGGCGGCGGGGGCGCTTCGTCGAAATGCGGAGCGGTCGCGCTCGGAACGACGGTCGCCACTGGAGCCGGCGGCGCTTCCTGACCTCGGAATTTCCAGTAGAGCAGCCCGCCCATGGCGAGCAGCATAAGGATGACCGCGCCGATGAGAGCACCTCCACCTTGGTTCTTCGGCGGCTGCGGCGGTATGGAAGGTTCAGACATCCCCTTTTCCCTTGTGGATACGCGAATCTCGAAAACGGTCGCCAACTATATACGAGGGCGCTCCCGTCGCATCGGTCCCTCGTATCACCTTACAACTTGGCGGTATTGCTGGACAATTCATAGAAGGACATTCCGGTGCCGCCCCATTTGCGGCGATCGACGAGCACGAGGCCGGAGCTCTCGGGCAGCTCGACGGGGCTCGCGGTCGGGTGCCCGAGGAGCACGCGACCGTCGCTTGCAACGAGACCGCGGGATTGTTGAGCGACCAGTTCCGCTGCCTCTTGAGCGATTCGCCAGGGTGCGTCGGCGATGACCAGATCGAACGGCGAGAGCTTCGCTAGATGGGGACGAGCGCGCTCCACCGTCGTCTCGAGAACGGTCGCTTGGCCGGTTATTCCGAGACGCGTGAGGTTGTCGCGAAGCGCGCGCAACGCACCGGCATCGCTCTCCACGAATACTGCGCGAGTCGCGCCGCGCGACAGCGCTTCGATCCCCATGGCGCCCGTCCCCGAGTAGAGATCGAGCACGACGAGATCCGACAGATTGCCGAGAATCTGGAAGATCGCTTCGCGAGCGCGATCCGCCGTTGGACGGGTCGTCAGACCGCGCGGCGCGCGGAGCGGCCTGCCTCGAAGCTTGCCGGCGATCACGCGCATGGCTAGCCGGTCTCGATCTTCGTCCACATGTCTCGACGAAGCTTCTCGCGCGCGCGGTCCTTCCGCGTGACGAGCCGCGCCGCGCTGGCTGCGGCGATGAGCTGGCCTTCTTGGCCGAGCGCGGGGAGCACCGTGCTCCCCACGAGGTAGGTGCCTGGCACGGGCCCGCGCACCGGCTCGCCCGCGAGCCGCAGGTATCCGCGCGGCTCGACCGACCAGAGCCATTGCATCGGTTCGGCTTGCGGCCGGCTCTCGGTCACGTGAATGCGCTCGATCTCCCGGCGCGCGCCGGACGTGTAGTCGTACAGGGGCAAGCCATCGTGCGGAGAGTCCACGAGGACGAGGTGCCGCGAAAGGAACGGCAGCGCCTCGAACACCGTCGCGAGGATGCTCTCGCGCGCTTCGAGCAAGGTCAGGGTGCCGCGCTTGGGGACGATCGCTTCCGCGACGAGCAGTGTCTCGTCCGGATGCTCGGGGTCGCGCGCGGCGGAGCGTTGCAAATGCACCACGAGCCTTCGTGGATCGGGCCGCTCCGTCTTGCGCGGCAAGAGGAACGACTCTTCCGGGAGCTCCGACGGCAGGCCCTTCGACTTCACGATGAGGCTGACCACGAAGCGGCCGGACAGCGGGGTCACGCGCGGCCACTCTTTTTCCGCGCTGCGCGAGATGCCTTCGCCGCGCGAGAGCTCGGCGACGTCTTCGCCGGGGCAATCGAGCAGGATGGAGTCGGCGGACGTCGCGCTCTCGTGGCCGTCCTCGATGACGCCGCTCGCCGTACGGCCACGAACGACGATGGAGGTGGCGCGCTGCTCGAGGCGGCATTCCGCTCCGTGGGCGATGAGACGTTCGACGAGGAACGACTCGAGCTCGTCCTCGCCGCCCGAAAGCGCCTGGACGCCGCGCGTCCACGAGCCGTGCAAGCGCGCGAGGGCGAGCGCGGGCATCACGCCCGACGCCGGTGAGAGATCGCTCGCGAAGTGCGCGGGGAGCAGGGTGACGTCTCGATACGGGTGTCCGCTGGGGAATTTCCCGAGCACCGCGTCCGCGTCGCTCTCGCCGAGCGGCAAGCCCGCGGCGGCGCGTCCCGTCTCGAAGCGTTCCCACAGCGTGCCCGGCGGCCACACGACGTCGCGATCGAAGCTTTGATCGAGCGCGGCGTTGGCGCTGGCGAAGAGCGAATACATCTCGTCGACGACCGGGCGCACCTCCGGGAATTCACGGTCGATCTCCCGCGCGAAGAGCTCGATGCTGGGCGGGATCTCGAGGCGGAAGCTCTCGCCGAGCACGGAGAACATCGGATCTTGCGGCGAAAGGCGGCGCCGGAAGACCTGCGTCTGCGAGAGCTCGTGGAGCATTCGGCGGAAGGTCGGGCTGGTCGCGGCGAGGAACGTGAACGCGCGCCGGCGCAGCGTGCGGCCCTCGAACCGATACGACGAAGGCTTCTGCCCCTGCCCGATGATCAGCGTCCGGAAGTCGCGCCGCGCGAGGAGCGCGGCCGCGGCGAGCGCGCCGATGGAGCGTCCGATGACGATGACGTCGTAGTGGCGAGACGTCATCCCGCTCCGAGCCGCGCGCGGACGCGCCCGTCCTCGCCGGTCACGAGCACGAGCTTGCCCTGCGAGATGGCGCGGAGCACGTCGACGAGGACGGCGTGCTCTTGCGCGAGGATGCGCGCGCGCAGGGCCGCCGCGTCGTCGGCGTCGAGCACGGGTACCGCCCGCTGCATGAGGATCGGTCCGGTGTCGCATCCTTCGTCGACGAGGTGCACGGTGCAGCCGGCGAGCTTCACGCCGTAGTCGAAGGCCTGCTTCTGCGCGTCGATGCCCGGGAAAGCCGGCAGGAGCGACGGGTGGATGTTCACGATGCGGTTCTTGAACTCCGCGAGCATCACGTTCGTGAGCAAGCGCATGAATCCGGCGAGGACGACCCACTCGACGCCGTGCTCGCGGAGCTTTTCGACCAGCACCCCGTCGAACGCCTCGCGCGTCGCGTAAGCCTTGTGCGACACCGTGATCGCCGGCACGCCGCGAGCGCGCGCGCGGTCCAGCGCGACCGCGTCCGCCTTGTTCGAAATGACGACGCGCACGTCCGCGTCGAGGCGCCCTTCGTGCACCGCGTCCAGGATCGCCTGCAAGTTCGTCCCCGTGCCGGAGACGAGAACGCCGAGTGGAAGCCTGGCCACGCGCCTACTCCACGATGTCGACGAAGGCAGGCTCGCCGGCGTTTCCCGCCGTCAATTCGCCGAGGGGCCAGGCCTTCTCGCCTTGGGCGCGGAGCGCCGCGAGCGCGGACTCCGCCGCGTCGCGCGCGACGACCGCCACGAGCCCGATGCCCATGTTGAACGTGCGCCGCATCTCCGAAAGCTCGACGGGCCCGCCGCGCATGATGAGCTGGAAGATCGGCGGCACCTCGTGATCCAGGCGGACCTTCGCGATCGTGCCGTCGGGGAGCACGCGGGGAAGGTTCTCCGAGAGGCCTCCGCCGGTGACGTGACACAGCGCGTGCAGCGATTCGCCGAGCGCCGTCTTCAACGCAGCGACCGCGCGGGCGTAGATGCGCGTCGGCGTCAGCAGCTCGTCGGCGAGCGTGACGCCGAGCTCGGGCACGTGTCGATCGAGCGTGAGCTTCATTTCGGTTTCGAGGACGCGCCGCGCGAGTGAGTAGCCGTTCGAATGAAGGCCGCTCGAGGCGACCGCGAGCAGGCGGTCGCCTTCGCCGACGCGCTGCTTTCCGAGCACCGCTTTGCGTCCGACGACGCCGACGGCGAACCCGGCCAGATCGTATTCGCCGGGCGGATACATGCCGGGGAGCTCCGCCGTCTCGCCGCCTTGCAGCGCGCAGCTCGCCATGCGGCAGCCCTCGGCGATACCGGAGATCACCTTTTCGGCGATGGCGACGTCGAGCTTGCCGCACGCGAAGTAGTCGAGGAAAAAGAGCGGCCGCGCGCCGGTCGTGACGACGTCGTTGACGCACATCGCGACGAGGTCTTGCCCGATGGTCCCGTGGCGACCCGTCGCGAACGCGACCTTCAGCTTCGTTCCGACGCCGTCGGTGCCGCTGACGAGCAACGGCTCCTCGATGTCCGCGGGCAGCGACGAGAGCGCGGCGAAGCCTCCGATGCCCTCGACGACGGTGTCGAGGTAGGTGCTCCGGGCAATCGGCTTGATGCGTTCGACGAGGTCGTCGCCGGCATCGATGTCGACACCTGCCGCGCGGTACGTGATGGACATGGGACTCGTTGTGGCCGAGCGATGCCGGCGCCGTCGGACACTAGATTAGGGTCGATGGCTCGGCAACCGCGGATCGACGAATCGCCGCAGCGCCTGCTCTGGCTCGCCTGGAACATGCGCGCGGCGGGCATGCTTCGCAATCGCCGCGCAAATCCACGTTACTCGATGGCGATCGATAGTACGTATACGTACTATCGATCACCGTCCTGCAGAGCTCGTGGGCCAGGTAGCCAATTTGAACGAGTCCGGACTCATCTCCCTCGGGCGAGGGTTCGACGGTCCACTCAATGGAGGAGCAAGCGAGAAGCCTCGAACGGCCCGACGTCGACCGGAGGCCTTTTCCCCGCGGCGATGGCCGCCACGATCTCGGCCGTGATCGGCGCGAGCAGAATTCCGTTGCGATAGTGACCTGTCGCGAGCAGAAGCCCGTTCACGCGAGTGCGGCCGAGCAGCGGCAGCTCGTCCGGAGTGAACGGTCGGAAGCTCGACCACGCGTCGCGCAGCACTGCGTGCTCGAGCGAAGGCACGAGCTCGATGGCTGCGTCGAGGAGAGCGCGCACCGCGCCGGCCGTCACTTCGCGGCGATACCCGACGAACTCGAGCGTCGCGCCGACGAGCACGCGTCCGTCGTCGCGGGGGACGAGATAACAGCGCGGTCCCATGACGACGTGCGACAACGGCGGCGCCGGCGTGGAGAGCTCGACGACTTGCCCTCGCGCGGGCACGACCGCGTCCGCCCCGATGGGAGTGCCGGCCACGAGCGTCGACCAGCTGCCCGCGGCGACGATGACGGTGGGGGCCGAGTACTCGGTGCCGTCTTCGACGAGCACGCCGCGCGCCGTCTTGCCGTCCACGAGCACGGTCTTCACGTACGCGCCGGATTCGAACACGGCGCCCGCGCGCTGCGCCGCGATGTGCACCGCGCGAAAGAGCAGCTTCGGATCGACGCGCGCGTCGGTCGGAAAGTGCAGCGCGCCCGCCGTTTTCGAGAGCGACGGTTCGAACTTCTGGACTTGCTTCGCGGAGAGCGTCGCGACCTCCCGCGCCGGGCGCTTCATCCACGCCGTGTCGCGTTCGGCTCGAACGAGCTCCGCGCGCGCCAGGGCGACGCGCAGGACGCCGGAGGGCCGTAGCTCGATGTCGATGCCCGTCCGTACCGACAGCGCCTTGGCCCACGCGCCATAGCGCGCGAGGCTCGCGAGCAGAAGATCCGCCATCGGCCCCGGGCCGTGCGCTTCGGCGTGCGCGCCGAGGATGCCCGCGGCGGCGCTCGACGCTTCGGCGCCGGGCACGCTCTTCTCGAGCACCACGACGCGCGCCCCCGCTTCGGCGAGCTTCCACGCGCACGCCGAGCCCATGACGCCGCCGCCGACGATGACGACGTCGGCGCGGCGAACGCGCGCGTGCGTCTTCGTTTTGGGTGAGCGCGGCACGGGCGCGGACCGTACCACGGCGCGTCGCGGCGACGCGTCGCCGCCCGGCGCTCAGCCCTCTCGCGCGCGCCGCAGCAGGTGAAAGAGGCCCCAGAGATTGAACGCCGCGAACGCGACGAGGAGCGCCGACAGCGCGACGGCCCAGCGCGTGCTCGCCGGCGACTCGCCGTCGATCAGGAGCCAAGCGTCGTTCGACGGCGGTTGCCCGAGCGTGGATTCGATGGCCTCCGGCAAGGCCGCGTGCCGTATCCCGGCCCGGCGAAGCGGCGTGAGGCGGCCGACGAACGAGTTCGGCGCGACGTAGTGCTCCGGCTCGATGTCCTTCGGGATGCGCAGCTCGACCCACATCCGCGGATTGTTCTCGACCTGGACGACACGGTACCGGTCCGAATCGAGCGGCCGCCGATACTCGACGCCGCGAGCGGCCAGCGTACCCGTGGCGTGCACCCAAGCGCCGTCGCTCTTCTCGTATTGCTGAACACCCGTCAGGGCACCGAGCTCCGCGGGCGCGCCTCCGCGCGCTGCATAAGTGACGAGCGGCAGCAGCTGGAGCGCGAGATAGGCGGAGGCGACCGCCGTGAGCGCCATCGTCGCCAGGGTCATCCGACGCCAGGGCCGTCGCGGCTCGGGGAGCGCCTCGAGCTCCGGATCGATCCGGCTGACGGTGTCGGCGTGCTCCATGGGCCAGGGGGAGAGAGGGCAGAGACAGACAGAACAGACAGGCCCCCGGGCCTTTAGGTTCCCGAAAAATTGCGGGATGCCTTCGGTTGTTGGGTGGAAAGCCGGGAGGCGGTAAGCTGAAGGCTCCGAGCCATGGCACAGCCGAAGCAAGTCGTCTGCCCTTCGTGCGGGTTCAAGAACAACCTGCCGCTCCCGAACAACCGGTGCGTCTCATGCGGCGCGAAGATAGAGGACCTCAAGCGTGTCCTGTCGCGTCAAGAGGAGCTCGAGCGGCGCTACCAGCAAGAGGGCTTCAGCCCGTCGTGGTTCGGCATCGCGCTCGTCATCGTCGCGGTGCTGACGGCGGCGATCGTCATGGGGCTGCCCATGGTCATTCCGCTCTTCGATTTCGAAGGCTCCGCGGGGATGCTCGTATCCATTCCCGTGTGGTTCGTCGGCGGCATGCTCGTCGGGCTCATCTCGCCGGGCCGCACGTTCATCGAGCCGGTCGTCGCGACGTTCCTCGTCGCGATGCCCACGGCGTTCTTGCTCTTCCAGAGCCAGACCGTGAAGGCCATGCCGGCGTTCATGTACGTGCTGATGTCGGCGCTCGGCGTGCTCTTCACGCTCATCGGCTCGTACGTCGGCGAACGCGTGCAGATGGGCCCGCCGCCGAAGTCCTCCGACTGACGATTCTGCCGTTGCCGCCGCGGACCGTGTTTGCATTCGTCGTCCTTGTCGCCACGGCGTGCCGGACGGAGACCGATGAGGCCGGTCGTACGGAAGCCGCGCAGGTAGCGCACCAGGTCGAGCTGCTCCGCGCGGCCCCCAACGCCGCGAAGCCCCCGCTGCGCAAAGCGCTGGACCAGCTCGCCTGCACGCTCCCGGACATTTGCAAACTGCGTAGCACCTGCAGCGACGCCTACGCCCTTCAAGAGCAAGCGCTCGCCGCCATCGCCAGCGTGCAGAAGGCCGTCGCCGCGCCGGGCGACGTCCCCCAAGCCGTGTCCATCGTACTTGCCAGAGCCGAGGCGGACCTCGCTCGCGCCAAGCGCTGGGCGCACGAATGCGCGGACCTGGAAGGCGAGGCGCAACGCCGGTATCGACTCTAGCGGGCTACTGAAATTCGGTTCGCGAGCGCGTCACGGCGCCGCCATTGCGTCACTGCGGTTCGTACGAGCTCGCAGAGGCCGATCGGGTGGTACGTATACGTACCATCTCGCGCGATAGCAGCCCCCCCTCGAAATCGCTCATCGCGCGATGGCAGCGCCTCGAAATCGCTCATCAGCGGCGCATCGGGACGGGATTCGGGACGCGGCGCGCGAACCACCGGGCTCCCTTCTCGAAATCGCTCCTCAGCCGCGCATCGGGACGAGATTCGGGATGCGGCGCATCGGTGACGAGATCGATACGCTTCGCGGCCGTTGGGCGAAGCTACGGTTGCGGGGTTGCGCCCGTCCCTGCGCGAATTACGGATTCGGCGCGACCGGCTTCGGCGTCGGTTGCTTGATCGTGAAGTTCGCGTGCGCCGCCGACGCGGAGCCTGTGGGAGCACCGCTTGCCGCTGGCGCAGCAGAGCCTGCGGACGCCGCGCTGCCCGATGCGCCCGGCGCCGGCGGCTTCCAGTCCTTGGTCGCGAAGAGGACGCGCCCGAAGCGCGAAGCGCGGTGGAAATTACCCTGCCCGAGGATCGGCGACCACGCGACGCCGCCGTTGTTCTCCATCGCGTAGAAGTTCATGCGCCACGTCTGCCCGGGCTCGGGCGGCGTCTTCTCCGCCTTGCTGAACGACTTCCACGGAATCGCGGCTTCGACGACGTAGCCTTGGTCGGTGTCGTCCGGCTTGTCGATGGTGCCGTTGACGGTGACCGCGCTCTTCAGCTTCGCCGACCACTCTTGATGTCCGAAGGGGCCGTCGGGCTCCTTCTTCGGCGTGTTGTAGCTGTCGAACTGCGAGTCGAAGACCAGATTCTGCGGGTTGATCTGGATCTCGTAATAGTCCTTGTTGTCGCCGTCTCCGTCGGGGTCGACCATGATCTCGACGGTGTCCTTCGTCCAGAGGTGCGGGTCCTTTTCGTCCTTCTTGAAGCCGCCCTCGACGTCTTTGTCTTTCACGTCGAAGCCGACGTAAAGGTTCGTGTCGTCCCACAGGAGCTTCGCCGAGCCCTGGACCGGCGAGCTCGACGCTGATCCCCCGGTGCTCACATTGACGAAGGCGCCCGTCGACGCGGCGGTCTTCCACGCCTCTTCGTCGAGCTTGCCGTCGATGTTGATCTTCGTGCCCTTGTCGAGCTTGTCGACGCGGAGCTCCTTCACCCGTGTGGAGGGCGGCGGCTCCGTTCCGCCGTTCTGGATCTGAATGGTCGCGCCGAGGCCGCGGTTATCGTGCTCGTGCGGGCCCGCGAGGATCGGCAGGCGCTCTTCGCCCTTCCAGATGCCGGTCGTCAGCTGAATGGTCGAGGTCTTCACCTTCTTCGGCACCGTGAATTCCTGCTCGTCGACGTACACCTTGCCGGCTTTCCACGCGCTCGGCGGCATCGCCTGCGTCTTGCCGTTGCCGTGACGGAGCGGCCCGACGTTGTCGATGTTCAGGACGCGTTCACCGGAGCCGTCGATGACGTGGGTGAAGAGCTTCCACCCGTCCTCGCCGATCTCTTTTTCGCACTTCCAGTACATCGTCACCTTGACGTGGTCGTTGGGGTGCACCGGCGTGGCCGGCTCCACCCGCGAACCGAGCAAGATGATCTTGTTGTCGAAGTTGATCCCGAGCTTGTTACCGACGTCGGTCGGCTCCTTGTCGAGGATGTACGCCTTCAGGGCCTCGGTCTGATCCGGCGTCGGTTCGTCCTTCGACCCTCCCACGCACGCAGCCACCCCGAGGAGAGAAGGAGCCATTGCAAAGAGAAACGGAAGCACCCCTCGTCGCATGATTTTCTCCGAAGATTTGCGGGTTAAGACCATTTACTTGTTGCTGACGAGCGCCGCTGTCCGGCGCGGAACCCCCGTGGCGAAATGAGCGATGATCGCCGCGTCGTGACCATCCGTCGGGCCGCTCACGATCGGCAGGCGCATGCTGTCGTTCCACACCCCCGCGACCAGCGTGATGTTCGGCGTGAGCAAGTCCTCCTTCGGGACCGGCACGTTCTGTTCGTCCGTGTACACCTTGCCGAGCTCGAGGCGCGCGAGCCCCGAAGGCTTGCCCGAGAGCGCGCTACGAAACGCGCCTTCGCGATCGAAATTGCCGATCTGCCGTCCGAGATCGTCTTCCAGGTGCGTGAAGAGGCCCCAACCCGGATCGAGATCGCCGCTGCGCTGCCAGTACAGCGTCACGTGGAGGGATGTACCCGGTCTGGCGACGCCTTCGGGCGAGACGTCGTACCCAACGAGCTCAATCTTGCTCCCGAAGTCCACGCGCGTCGGGTTCTTCACGCCGTCCGGGAGTCCGTCGTGAGCGAACGACGCGAGGTCTTCCGCGCTGTCCCCCTTTTGGGCCGGGGTGCAGGCGGCGGTCGTCGCGAACGCCAGGCAGCAGAGCAGCAGCGTGCTTCGGGTCATTTGCCTCGGTTCTTCTTACGCGAATCGCGCTCGCGCTTGCGCTGATTTTTTCGCGCGTTTTTTTCGGATTTCGAGAGCTGGCGCATTCGCGGCGCCGCGGAACCGCCGCCTTCGCCGCCGAACGCGCCGGGAAACCCCATTCCCGGGAGCCCCATTCCCGGCATTCCGGGCATTCCCGGAAACCCTATTCCCGGCGGCATTTGCATTCCCGGCGGCATCTTTCCACTCTTCATCGCGCGCCGGACGTTGCGCGCCATGGCCAGGTTCTTGAGCCCCGGGATCTTCCCGAGCATGCCCATCTCGGAGCCCATGCCGCCCATCATCTGCCGCATGAAGAGGAATTTCTGGACGAGCTCTTTCACGGCCTCTTCGGGGCAGCCCGAGCCGCGCGCGATGCGCTGCGTGCGACTCGGCTCGCGGATGAGCGAGTTCGGATCGCTCTTCTCGAAGCGAGTCATCGATTGGATCATCGCTTCGATTTTGACGAGCTCCTTGTCGTCGAGATCCACGCCGGGCGGCATCATTCCGCCGAGCCCGGGGAGGCGCTCGACCAGGTCCTTCAGCGAGCCCATCTGCTGGATGGTGCGGATCTGTTGAAGGAAGTCCTCGAGCGTGAACTCGCCCGAGAGCATGCGAGCGGCGTCTTCCTCGGCCTTCTTCTGGTCGACGACGCCCTCGAAGTCCTTCATCAGACCGATGACGTCGCCCATCCCGAGGATGCGGCCGGCCATGCCGTCGGCGCGGAACTCTTCGAGCTTGTCGGTGCCTTCGCCGACGCCGGAGAACAGCACGGGAGCGCCGGTCACCTCTTTCACGCTGAGCGCTGCGCCGCCGCGGGCGTCGCCGTCGAGCTTCGTCAGGACGACGCCGGTGATGCCGAGCCGCTCGTTGAACGAGCCCGCGGTTTTCACCGCGTCCTGGCCGATCATCGCGTCGATGACCAGGAAGATGTTCTCCGGCAAGACCGACTGCTTGATGTCGCCGAGCTCCTTCATCAGCGGCTCGTCGATCGCCAAGCGGCCCGCGGTGTCGTAGATGACCACATCGCGCCCGAGCCGCTTCGCTTCCGCGTCCGCGGCGCGGCAGATCTCGAGCGGTGACGCTCCGGGCACGTTGAAGACCGGGACGTCGATCTGCTCGCCGAGCACCTTCAATTGCTCGACTGCGGCGGGGCGCTGCATGTCCGCGGCGACGAGGAGCGGCCTCTTGCCGTCCTTCGCGAGCAGGCGCGCGAGCTTCGCGCACGTCGTCGTCTTACCGGAGCCCTGGAGCCCGACCATCATGACGCCGGTGCGCTTGCCCTTGTCGGCGAAGTGAATGGCTTCGCCTTCGTGGCTCATCATCTCGACGAGCTCGTCGTGGCAGATCTTGACGAACTGGTCGCCCGCCGAAACCTGGGTGCGCTCGCCGCCGTGCTTCACGGTCGTCTGCACCGTGCGTCCGACGGCCTTCTCTTCGACGCGCGAGAGGAACCGCTTCACGACGCCGAGCTCGACGTCCGCCTCGAGCAGCGACAGTCGCACTTCACGGAGCGCGGGCTGAATGTTCTTGTCGTCGAGCTCGGTCAACCCCGCGAGGCGGTTCTGAGCTTCCCTGAAGCCTTTCTTGAGTGCGTCGAACACCGGGCACGGCTCTTACCACAGGCTACCTTCGCCCCGAAGACCCGGAACAGGGGTCGCGGACCAGGAGGCCGGCTCCCCCCGGTTCGTGTTATCCTCCCCACGGATGGGGCACCCTTTCCGGTGGTGCTGCGGTGTGGGCGCGCTCGTCGCGTGGAGCGCGGCGGTGCGCGCGGAAGACATCGGTCGCGAGCCGCTCGCGCCGCGGGACGGAGCCGCGTCGCTGTCGCTGCGTGGTCCGTCGCAGTCCCAGGGCAACGAATCGACCGGGTCCGGCGGAACGGTGCTCGCGCCGCGCGGCCCCGCGGCTTCGGCGGAACATCCCCCGGTGGACGCCGGAAGCGACTACCGGCCGCGCCGGCGCTGGTACGGCTGGCAGACGCTCATCGTCGACGGCGCATCCACCCTCGCGCTGGTCGCGATCGCGTCGCGCAGCGACACTGACAGTGACGACGCGTGGCTCACGGGCCTGGCGGTGGCGTACTCGGCCGCGCCGCCGATCATCCATCTTGCCCATGGCCACCCCGGCAAGGCCTTGCTGAGCCTCGGCATCCGCGCGGTCGGCCCGCTCCTGATCGCCTCGTCGATCTCCGACCACGACCCAGCGCTCGCCGTATTCGGCGTGCTCGCGATACCGGCCGCGATTTCCATCGACGCGGCGGCGATCGCGCGCGAGGACGTCCCGACCGACGGCGGCGGCGTCTCGTTTCTGCAACGGCTCGCGTTCACGCCCTGGGTGGATACGCGGCGCGGCGCGGGCGGCTTGATGCTCGGTTTCAGCCTTTGAGCGACGCCGCAACGTGCTCCAAGTTCGGTCGCAGCCGCGGGACAGTCTCCGGCGCGCTCGCGGCGGTGGGGCAGGGTGACCCGACGCTATGCGTGCCGCGCACCTCTATGCGTGTCGCGCACCTCTGCGTGTCGCGCACTTCGTGGATGCGATGGATCTTGACCCATCAAGCGCAGGTACATGATCTGTACATCGACCTATCGACGTGCACTCGAGCAACGCTCGCATTTCGCTCAAATGCTGCCGATCCAAGTCGCGAAGCAGGATCGAGGTACATCAGCGGGACATGGCACGTCGTAGGTACCGTTGATGTCCCTCTCTCGTCAGAGATGCATTCAAGCCAGGGGATTTCTGCGCTGACCGCGTGCAGTCACACGCGACGAGCCACTCGGATGTCCCTCAGCGGTACCTGGCTTTCCACGTCCAATTAGGTCGAGATAACCGCACGGCATGGCGGCGCACGTCTGAAACGGCGAGATCCCGGTCCTCCAAGCGACCCTCCGACGAACCAGGGGTGCCGCAAGATTCTCCAAGTTCGTCGAAACGCCGGGCTCTACGCTCGGGGAAGAAAGAAGGAGACGTAAATTCATGGCCAGCATTCGACGGGAAGTGACGATAGACGCGGCGCCCGAGGCCGTATGGGACGCGCTGCGGGACGTGGGAGCGATTCACACCCGCCTCGCGAAGGGGTTCGTGGCGGACGTGCGCCTGAACGGAGATACGCGTGTCGTCACGTTCGGAAACGGAATGGTCGTCGAGGAGATCGTGCTCGGCATCGACGAGGAGCTCCGGCGTGTCGCGTGGACGGCACGTGGTGGGCGTCTATCGCATCACAACGCCGCAGCGCAGGTTTTCTCCGAGGGACCTTCGCGCACGCGCTTCGTATGGATCGCGGACATTCTGCCGAACGAGCTCGCGCCGACGATCGCGGGGATGATCGAACAGGGGCTTGCGGCAATAAAGCGGACGCTCGAGGGATAAGTGCTCAAGTTTGCTCGCCGGTACCCTGCAAGATGGAAGAGGGCCGCGCAGCACATATTCATCGGCCGTTTTTGCAACCGGTGGTCCGCTCGGTGAGCCAACGGAGGCGTGCACGCGTTGTCAGCGTTGCAAAGTGCTACCGCCGTGAACACGAAGACAACGTAATCTACGACGGCCGTCCACTGCATTTGACACTGCTGATCCGTTTCGTCACTCGTCGGCGCATGCAAGCATTCCGCTGGCTACCAGTCAGCATCTTGTGATAATCTAAAAACTAGCGTCGTCTTTACGCCGGGAACGTGAAGCCGCACGCGACAGGGTTCGGGGGCTGCTCCCCTTCGAGTGATTGAGGGTTCTGAAGCGGAGACTCTGGTTCCAACCGGAGCCTAGCTTCGAGCGGGTGGAGAAATCATGTCATGGGCAAGCGGGGCGGACTTGTAGGCGCAGCGGTTTCATCGTTCCCCGAAGAGTTGGGCGTGGCTATTACGAACGCTGAGGACGTTGGTATGGCTTCGCTGCCGTGCGTCGCAGGTGGCTCAGACGCACCAAGCGTCAAGGCGTCGAACATAGGCATAACTCCGAGTTTTGCGTATCGCTTGAGAAAGACTCGCGATGTCCTTTCGATGACTTTCGCAGCGAGAGGAAGCAGTTGGGACGGCGATGACGTCATTCAGGACGTTCTGATCGCGCTCGCGAGACAGGCGCCGGCGCTGGAGCATTGGCCGCAACAGAGGCTCGAACGATACGCCAAGCGTGCCTTTCTATGGCGACTGAGCAACGCCCGTCGTCACGAACAGCGCTCGCGGATACGTGACGGAGAATGGGCCTACGGTCAGGATTCCGAGATCGAGATTCAGACGGCGGAACGGGTGATCACGGGAGTCCGAAGCGGCACGCTCTGCGAAAGCTTGCTCGCGCATCTTCCAGAAGATCTAAGGGAGGTGGTGGTGGCACGGGAGCTCGAGGGTCTGACCATCCTCGAGACTGCCGCCGCCCTCGGCATTGGGCAAGGAGCAGTCCGGTTTCGCCTGCGCCTTGGTCGCAGCATGTTGAGAAAATTAGGCGCGCAGATCGCGGGCGGATCGCGATCCGGTCACAGGTAAAGGTGGTTCCATGCGTAACGAAGCTTTGGTCGAATCGAATACGGGTGCGCTTCGGCGTGCCTACCCTTGCTATGCCGATGTACTTTCGCTGGTTTCGGACGCGAACAGCTATCGTTTCGAACCAGCGGGAGCAGCCACGGCCTGCCGTGACGAGCGCGGCCACTGGTTACATGGTCCGGAGGACCCTTGGGAGGCCGCGCACCGAGATGCGCGAGCGCTGGTTGTTGACGCGCCGCATCTATACATCGTGATCCGACCAGGTTTGGGGTATCAGGCGCTCGCATTGCTCGAGCTCGTCGAATCACGGGGTCTCGAATCCGTGGTCCTCGTCGTAGAAGATCGCCTTGAGCTCTGGAAGGCGAGCCTGGCCTTTACGAACTGGGGCCCCGTGTTCCACTGTCCCTCCGCCGTCCTCCTATTGGGCAAGCTGGACGCCGTCATCGACGCGTACTTCGCGCGCAATCCGCGGCTTTCGTTACTACCGGTAACGGTCGTCACTGGCCCCGACTGCATGGACGATTTCGACTGCGAACGCCTTGTCGAACGTTTAGAGGCGCGGTCCATCCGCATAAGAAGCGAGATCGAGCAGACCTTTATCGGCGCCGACTTCTTTTTGCACCGGCGCAGGACGCTGGGCGAACCACTGCGAGTGGTGCTCGCAGGCGAGCACGGTTACCTCACTGGTCCATATTCCGAGGGATTCCGCGCCTGCGGTTGCGATGTCGAGGTTCTCCCCGGCGATTCCCTGGCCCCTCGCAATGTGCGGGCGCAGGACTGGGCGTCTAAGCTCCTCACTCTGGTACCAGATCTCGTTCTATGGGCGAATCGGCCCGAGTTGTCGGCCTTCGGCAGCGCAGGACTCCGTGCGCTGGGCGTCGCCAATGTCGTCTGGTCGGTAGACAGCCCCCGTCGCGCGCGACTGACGAAACGCGAGCTCGACACGATTGATCTGCACCTCTATTTCGATACGCACGACCTATCCACCTATGCCGGGCTCGGCGCGCGCCGTTCGGAACAACTCTCCCTTGCGGCGGGCATCGAACCGCTGCCGGATTGCGCACCGGATCGCTTGCAATGGCCCTCCCGCCGCGGACCGGCCGTCTCTTTTGTAGGATCCTCGGGCTACGCTCGCGTCATCAACCTCCGCGAGTTCATTCGTCGAGTACGTCCCGAAGACCTGGAATTTTTAGACGAGCTCGCCGCGACGTCCGCCGACGTCACCGAGACGTTCGAGAAGGAGACCGGCAAACCTTACGCGGGTGCCCCGGTTCTCTACGTTGACGAAATTCGCACCATCAGGCGGCGGACGGGGATTTTGCGCGCGTTGCCCGTAGAATCGCTGAAAATCTTCGGCGGTCCCGACTGGGCGCACGCCGACGCGTCGCTCGCCGATTGCCTCGCAGGATCCGTCCGCTACGGCACTGATCTAGCGTCCATCTACTTCCACTCGCTCATCAACATCAACGTATTCCACGCTCAATGCATCGATTCGACGAATTCGCGCGTCTACGACGTCCTCGCGTCTGGCGGGTTCTTGCTGACGGAGGACAGCCCGGCGATCCGTCGCGAGTTCGAACCCGATCGACATCTCGTTACGTTCGCAACGCCAGCCGAAGCTGCAGATAAGGTCGCGTTCTATCTCGCGCGGCCGGAAGCTCGGGAAGCCATTGCCAGGGAAGGTCAGAAGCACGTGCTCGCGCAGCACACCTTTCTTCAGCGCTGCGCAAGGTTGCTCGCTCTGGCACGGCCTTTCATGGGTACGAGCCCGAGTGAAAAATCAGAAGGCTCGACGCGTTTTCTTGGTTCAGCGGAGCCCGCGTCGGTGTTGTAGCTACGAGAGCTCACTGATTCGGTGATGCCCGTTCCGTGGAGGTCGCATGCGCGTTTTTCATAGCCTCGTGTTCGACGAAAACATCGAAAGCAGCACGGTCACCAGCACGATCGACGCATCGTGGAACGCGCAGCTGGGACTCCCCGATAAGTTGACGATTTTCGCCGTCGTGGACACCGTCACGCAAGGCACGAACGTGCCAACGTTAAATGTACAGATCCAGGAAAGCCCAGACCAGGTTCATTGGTTGAACAAGGCAGGCTCGCCTGAGCTTACTGCGACACTCAGCACTGCTGCGAACACCGTCGCCGTCGCCCGCGATCCGGGTACGACCCCCAACGCTGCATATGTTCGGCTTCAGATCTGGTTGCTCGGGAATACGCCGAAGGCGCACATTCGCGTCTGGGTTACTGGGCGCGGCGAGCAGATCCCGTGACGGTGCTTCGATGAGGCTGTTTCACGCCCAGGTACTGGATGTGTATCTAGAGGGAAATCTCGCATATGCGTATGCGAGTGAGCCGTGGGCCTGCCTTCTCTCAAGGGCGGAAGCTCTTCGGTTCATCTGCGTTGTCGACGAGGTTTCTGGCACCTCGCCCGCTTTGACCATGCGGATATTCGGTAACGCGATGCCGAACAACACCTACTTTGAGACTACGACCGTTTTGCTGAGCGCAGTTTCACTGGTAGCAGGCCCCAATACCTTCGCGACATCGTACCTGGTTCAGGACGCAAACAACCCTCCACCAAAGTATCTGTATCTTCATACGCACATCACCGGGACGAATCCAAAAGCTCACGTGCGTGCGTGGGTTTGCGGTCGCGGGCCACAGTTGCTAGAGCAAACTCCAAATGTATCTGCTACATTTGCGGCGCAGTACGCCGCCGCCCGGATGATCACGGACGAGGGCTTGCTGCCGGGGCGGAAACGTTCCTTACCGCAAGGGGCAAGCTTGTTTTATCCACCGGAGCTGTTCCTTCCAACGCTGACGTGGGAGCGATAATGCGAATATTCCACGAGCTCGTCGTCGATGACTACGTCACCGGAGGAGGCGCCGCCAATAGTTTGACGTCCTTCCAGTGGTCCGCAGTGATGGGAAACATCGATGTTTTTCGTGTCTTCGTCGTCGCAGACCGAGTTTCGGGGACGAGCCCGACGCTGACGGTCGTCTTTGCCGAACTGCCGTCATTTCAGGTTCAGTTCAACGTGGACTTTGCGGTCTTGTTGAACGCGGTCCCCCTCGTTGCTGGGCAAGCGAACGTCTTTTCCGCTTCTGTGGCGTCGTCCGACCCTGGCATGCCTGCTTCATACGCGCTACCACTCGTGTATGGATTGGGTGGTACGTCGCCAGCCGCTCATGTAAAAATTTGGGTCACTGGTCGCGGAAGGGCCTAAGTGAGGAAGTAGAACTCGAGTGATCCGTTGCATCCTGCCGACTCGGCTATGGAGACACCGAAATGCGCGTTCCGCCCGGTGCACAATTAGTATTCCAACAGGTTCTGAATGCGACGAGTGGAGATCCCCCCAGCGCCTTCAGCGACAGCGATCCAAGGTTCAACGACTGGCTCGGAAAAGCAAACGATCTGCGGCTATTTGCCGTCGTCGATAGGGTGATGGGCCCTGTTGTGACCTTGTTTGTGCTCGTCTTCGAGACGCCTGACGAAGAGATAGCGTGGTTTCCGTCACTCGGGGGAGTTCCAAATATCAATGTGCCAGACGTATCCGCGACAGATATCACGGTCGTGAGTGGATCGGATACTGGTAGCATGCGGTCGGGGAGGCCCAGCACGGGTTTCCGAAAGCTTCAAGTGAGCATTCAGGGTGACGACATCTGCTCGGCGCGAGTACGTGTATGGGCAACTGGGCGTGGGGGCTACCGAAGGGTACATCGCCTTCTCTTCGCGGAACGCATGACAGGAACGAGCTCGTTATACACCATGCAGCAGTGTGACTGGCTGTCGAGCGTTGACCAACTTGGCGTGGCCGTGGTCGCTGATGAAGTGTCCGGTACCTCACCAACCTTGACGGTCCAAACGGAAGAGAGCTCGAACGGGCGCACCTGGACAAATGTCAACGCGACCCCTGAGTTAAATGGTGTAACAATAACACCAGGATTCCCAGCTCCGTCTGCGTTTGGATTTTCGGATTCGCTGCCACTGAGCGGCTTCATTCGATTCCGACTACAATTGGGGGGTACCTCGCCAGTAGGCACGGTCAAGCTTTGGGTAACCGGCCGCGAGATACGTAGCTCCTAAAGGAAACCGGTCGAAAGGGGGTGAGCATGATGAACTTGCTCATTTCTTGGTCAGCGAAGCGCGAGGTGCGAGGTCGCTAGCAACGTGATAGCCTGAGCATGTAATCGGAGTCGGAGCGTCAAATGGATCTGAATTCGGCGAAATTCAAATCGTTATCCGCGACGACGAAGTTGGTCGATACCCTGAGCAAGTCAGAAGGCGACGTCCGGGCGCTCTTGCGGAGAGGTTTCTCGTCAACAGCATCGCCGACTCTCTCGAATAGCGGCGCTACCGCCGGTCTGCCGTCAGCGGCCTCGAGCGGTAGAGTCACGTCGGCACGGCCGGACGACCTTAGGTCCGCGCGTTTGAAACTGAAGAAGTTGACGCGGATAGCCGAGGTAAAGTCCAGTGTCCCCGAGCTCACGCCGGCGGGCACTCACGCTGGGCTATCGGCAGGTGCATCAAATGCATCGCGATCGAATTCGAGCGCCGACGCGCTCGCGGCCTCCGTGTCGCTGGTTCGGAGCTCCGCACGAAGCTTGCTCGTTTCGTCCGTCGCTCCATCGACACTCAATCTGAACGACCGCGCGGGGCTTACCGGCGCAGCGCCATCGCCGACGGGCTCCCGTATTGCGCGTCCCATCGCTCAGGACCGGGCGCGTTGGGCCAGTGGAACCGCCGTACGTCTCGTCTCTGCGAAGCGAGGCTTGACGACAACAGGAGTCGGGCAAGGCGAGAACGCGATTCCCAACGTGTCCGTGAAGCGTAACGGGACTGCGGTTCAGGGCGACGTAACATCTGCGTGCGGAGTTGACGATCTGGCCCTGCCGAAGTCCGTCAGCTCGACGAAGGCGCCTCCACCGCGCGAGCTTCAGAAGGAAACGGAACCGTCGCTCGGGTGTCCGCCGCTGCTTGCCGAATCGCGACAACCCATGACGTTCGCGCGGGACGTGACGAGCAGTGCGGCGGATTCGAGCTTGGCGAAGCTGGGCGTCGGCGAGATCGAAGACTGTGGATGCTCCGACTGCGAGTGCAAAGAGGAGAGCGCCGCGCGAGCATCCGCTCTCCGGCGTCCAGAACAGGACGCCATGGTGAGTCAGATGGCGCAGCTTCTTGCGCTATCGAAGCTGACGTCAGGTCAGCAGCAGCAGCTGGTCGACTACGCGAATCTTCAGATGCTGTCCAAGTTGACCCCGAGTCAGCAGCAGCAGCTGGTCAATTACGCGAATCTGCAGATGTTGTCGAAGCTGTCATTGGCCCAACAACAGCAGCTAGTCAACTACACGACTGCGTCGCGCCGTCTAAAAAAACTGGATTCAGAACCAACGGTGGGAACCGTGGTGGAGGCGCTCTGTGACTGCGACTGCACCCCAGAAGACTGGTGTCCATGCTGCGATTGTCGTCCCTGTGACACAACTGGAAATTGTTACGACTATTGTAAGTGCTATCCTGAAATGTGCCAGTCACAGAACCAGTCGCCTCCGCCAACGTCGTCTGGTGGAGGAGGCAATTCATCACCGAACATGTCACCGAGCGACCGATCTCCGGACTGGGGCGGCTATCAGGATATGGACAACCCATGGTGGGGTGAGTACATGCCAGGTCGTGGTATGTGTGAAGTTAACACTGGCGGTTCATTTTGCTATCAGATTGAGCTCTTGAGCACACCCTGGTGTCCCAGGGCTGGCGGCTGCTACAGTTGGACGACGAATGACAAATATTGTGAACAATTTGCAACAGGTGCTGCTCAATACTTCGGTGGCGGCTGCTGGAAGATTGAATCAATCGACGGACATCCGCCGTGGACCGCACAAGGACAGTGGCGCCAGGCTCCAAACGGGGACTGGTATGACGACGGTCCGCCAGAACACGACTATTATAGAATGGACTCGGACGGGCGCTTCCCTCCAAAGGAGAGTCCCACGTCCTCGGACGTCGGCACCGTGGAAGAGGGAGGACGACCAACGGGGCCCACGCTTAAGCAGCCGGTTCCAGACGGATGGGACGATAGTTGGATATTTGTTGGAAACGCCGGACAACCAGCTTATGCAGATCCCAACGGAAATATTTGGACAGTCGACAGTGAGGGTAACTGGCAAGTGACAGGGATCTGGAAGACTTCCGCCGTTGGACCGACCTCACAAAGTGTGACAACATCTGTAACATCGAGCGGCGATGTAATTGACTACCTTACTCGACAAATTCTTCATGTTCCCGGGGAGTTGGATGCACCGACACAGTCTTACGGCACCGATTCGCTAACAATTTCTGCGTCGGATCTAAATGTACTCGGAGCGCCGCGCCCCGCAACAAAAAAGGGCTCCTCGGGTGGCAATCAGGGCAAGACAACGGCGAGCGCAGGGCCCGGTTGGAAGGTGACATTTACACTAGGCTGTCAGCAATGGATCCAGCAAGGAGGCACGCTCGCCCAGCTTACCAATAATCCGGGAGACATTACTGGCGGCAATGCGGATGGCGTGGGATTGTTTCCTTGGACAGATCCCAAGACCGGGCAAAAGTACAACTTCGTTATTTTTCCGGATGTTGCAACTGGGTTTCAGGCCATGGTGAATTTGCTGCGATCGTGCCCCGGCAACGGTCGTCCTTGTTATGGAGCGCGAACCATAAAGCAAGTGTTCTATGGGGTAGGTAATCCGTCGCGACAAGGGTGGGCGCCAGCTTCAGCCGGGAACTCCCCTGGGGTGTACGTATCCAATGTAGTGCAAGCGCTCGGGAATGGTGTTACCGAGAATACGGCGATGTTTGACCTCACACCTGATCAAGTGTTGACTATGGCGCAGGTTATAGCGCGTATTGAGGGGTTCTATCAAAAAGGAAAGACACCATTGATAACGACTTCCCCAAGCAACATTTGTCCTTGAGCACCGAAAGGTTTGACACACCTCGGTGTTCTCTAGGTTTTTCTAGTCGGGGAGGCACGCGCGCCCTGCCCCGATGAATGAATTCATCGCAGCGCCACCCCACATGGCACCCGGACGTCGCTGTTCCCCCGGGTTTTCGTCGCGCTCCCAAATCATCTATTGCTCTAGTGTATGGATTCAGTCATTATGTCAAGTATATGTGGCAGGTGTTGGGCTATGGCAACAATAGGAGCCTTTGCAGCATTGGCATATGGGTGTCGGCATCCAGTAGAAACAAAGACAGGATCTTCAAGGTCAGCGGGGGCGCAGTCGCGACCACTGCAGAAATTGGACGGACCGAGTCGATCGCATAATTCTCATGACGCGGAGCGCAAATGCGATGCGGGCTGCGCTTACGATTCCGTAACTGATCGATGTGCCTGCATCCTTGCGCGGCAGCAGGATACGCCATGGCCGATCATGGTGAGTAATGACTATGTATTCTGGGGAACGAGGACAGCGGTTTTGCGCGTGTCGAAGTTCGGAGATGATCAAGAAGTATTGGCGACTAACCAACGCAGACCGATGGGAATGGCGATCTTTGACGCGGAGATCTACTGGACGAATATCGGCGACGGTACGGTCATGGGAATGACCAGTGACGGAAAAGCCCTTCGTGTTCTTGCGAGCGGTCAAGGACTTCCCATAGCGGTGGCTGTCGATTCGGAAAGCGTTTACTGGACTGTTATGCTGAATCCCGAATCCGATATTCCGGAAGGCAAAGTCGTCAAGGCACCTAAAGGTGGAGGCAGCGTGACGGTTTTAGCAGACAAGCAACCGATCGGCATGTCGACCGGCGCACTTTCGATCAACGGGTCTAATCTGTATCTTGCTACAGCGCGTGGAATCGCGAGAATTTCGGTTCAGGGTGGCTCGCCGGTTATCTTTCAGCGAGAGTCAGCAGACTGGGTGCTCGTGCGTGGTGGTGAGTTGCTGCTTGAAACGATTCCTGAGGCTTGTTTTCGGCTTTGCCCACCGGGTGCGGGGAGCAGCATCATTAGGATGCCACTTCAAGGTGGTTTGGTGACAACAATTGTCACGCTAACGAGTTCCGCCAGCGGCATCGGTGTTGACAAGGACAGCATCTACTGGATTCAGGATGGAACCATTTCAGCGGTGCCTCGAAAGGGTGGCTCAGTGGAACGCCTACACTCTGGAGGAGACGTGGCTCGTATGGCTGTTGATGAAGACGGCGTATTCTGGACTAGCTCAGAGGGAACTATCGTTAGGCTGGCGCCAAAGAACATTCAAAGATAATTGTCTTTGCAGCGAAAATGTGTGGTATCGGCACACGCGCAAACTCTGCATTCTCTGCGTAGAAGGAATATGCCGATCGTTTCAGGGGTCTCCCATCAACGCCTAATTATACGTTGCCGTCGCAAGCAGCACCGGCACGAACGCCGTAACCCCGGTCGACGTCGAACTCCCCGTCTCGTTCACCGAGAACAGTCCGAGATTGCCCCGCGCGAGGAGCCCCAACGAAATTTCCGGCCCGACGAACCACTCGTAACCTACGCCGAGAGAGAGCAACGGCCCCGTCGGGCTCGGCGTGTCTCCGGAGTTGGAATGATTCACGTCGAGCCAGCCAACCCCGACCGCGCCGAGAAAGTGCAGGCCGTCGGTCGGATCCGGATAGAAATCGACGAAGAGCGCGATGCTGCTCACGGAGAAGCTGACGCCGCTCAGGTCCGGCTCGTCGCCGTCGATGACGGCGTCGGTCGAGGACAGGGAGAAGACGCGGTTCGTTTGCCATTCGGCGCCCATGATGAAGCCGCGGACCGGAGAGCCTCCGACGGCTGCGTCGAACGAGACCGTGCCGCCGCTGAAGGTGCGCGTATCCGGCGAGTGCCCGCTCGAGGCCTGGAACAAGCCGGGCCCGACCGACGCGCGCGCGAATAGGCCGTCGTGGACGAACGCACCTCGCCGAACGGGCGCGGCCGTTTCGATCGGGACATCACCGAGGCCGGTTGGGCGCGCCGGCGGACGAGCCGGCAGATCCGACGGGTTGCCGGTTTCCGGAGCGAGTGCGGCGCCCGCGGGCGATGGTGGGGCCGTCGCTGCCGGCGCGACGGTGCTCGGCGCGGGCGGCACAGGGGCGGCGTGCGCAAGGCGAGTCACGGCGAGAAGGGCGAACGCGGTGAGAAGCGCTCGCACGGCGCGGTCGTGCATCAGCGGCGCCTCCGGATCCGGCGCGCGAAAGCGAGAAGCCCCAGGATCGCGACGCTCCACGCGCCGGCGAGCGCCGGAGACGTCCGTTCTCGCGCGATACGGCTTTCGAAGATCGGCTGCTCGCAAGTCGATGGGCGGTTCTTCGCGCGGACGGCCGCGAGATCGCTCGATACGGGGTCCTGTTTCGGGGCGTGGTTCACATGGCAATCCATGCCGAGCTGGTCGCGCGGCAGATCCATCTCCAGCCGCGAGAGCCAGATCCGGCTCGGGTGCATTCCCACCATCGCGGCCGAGAGGTCGCTCAGATCGCCGCAGGAGAATTGCGACGCTACATCTTCGGTGATGAGGTCGTCGCTCGTGAGCCCAGTCAGCGCGAACGAACATCCCGTTTCCGTCGTGCCCTCGTCCTCGACGCCTTGATCGAAGTAGAGCTGGCCGAGCTGGTTCGAGAACTTCCCCCCCGACGTGGTGAGGGTTCGCGTGAAGCTCATGCTGAACGGCGTCTTGGCGGCGAAGGTCGTGAGGAAGCTCGCGCCGAGGTTGGCGGAGAGCGCGTCGGCGCGGAGCTGGTCGTAGTTCGTCGTGCTCGCGTTGAAGTCGTAGGTCAGCTGGCTCGTGTCGAGCTTCACTTCGGTGAGATCCGCGAGCCCGAGCCGCGCTTCGCCGATGGTGTAGAGGACGATCTGCACGTCGCTGCCGGTTCCGGCCATGACCATGCGCAGGGGCAGTACGGCGTCGCCTTTCGGCGTGACGACGCGGACCGGCTGCATGGGCTCGGTGCCCATCAGCCGGAGCGCGATGAAATCCATGCCTTCCATGATGTAAGCGTCGATGATCGGATCGACGTCGTCCTGGATGGCGTAGTCGTGCGACGAGAGCCACGCGCGCAGCGAGCCGGAGTCCGTCGAGCGCAGCGTGACCGTCTCGAACGGTCCGAGGCTCCCTTGGTGGATGACCGTCACGCCGGGTCCGACGAACCCGCCCTGATCGGGTGAGCTCTTCACGCCCGCGGAATCCGAAGAAGACGAGCCGAAACATCCGGACGAGCTCGAGCTCTGCACGCACAAGAGCTGCGGCGGCGAGATCTGCGCGGACGTCGCCGCCTCGAGCGCCTCGAACCAAGCGTCCGTCGACAGCTCGATGGTCGCACCCGGTTCGACCGGCAGCACCCAACCGAAGTCGCCGGGGTCGCCGCTGTACTGGATCTGATCCCACAACACGGTCCGATCGTCGGATACGGCGAATGCCATGCGATGTCCGGTCACCACGGAATCGACGGCTGGGTTGTGGAAACAACCGCCGCACGCAAGCGCCATCCGCGGCGCGAGCTCGAGCGCGAGCAGGCATGCACCCCCGAAGAGCATCTTCCAAGTTCGCATTCGATCCTCCAGCGAAGCGACGAAAGCGCCGGCAACCTCCCGAGGCGGCCGACCCAAAGCAAACGCGGCCGAGCATAGCATTTTCTGCCGTGTTCTCGGCGGGTGGCGCGCCTTTCTGTACGGCGCTCGATTAGAGTGCGCGGAAATGAAGCCTCGTACGCCCGCGTCGTCCCGCGTGGAGATGACGCAAATCGTCATGCCCACTCACACCAACGGCGTCGGCGGCGTCCTCTTCGGCGGCATGCTCGTGCAATGGATCGACGTTTGCGCGGCCGTGGCGGCGATGCGGCACTGCGGCGGTTCGGCGGTGACCGCGTCCATCGACCGACTCGACTTCCTGGTGCCCATCCGGGTGGGCGACGTCGTCGTGCTGCAAGCGCAGGTGAACTTCGCCGGAAAGACGAGCATGGAAGTCGGCTGCCGGGTGGAGACCGAGGACGTTCGCTCCGGCGAGCGCCGATACACGACGAAGGCGTACCTGACGTTCGTCGCGACCGACGCAGACGGCAAGCCGCGCCCGATTCCGCGCCTCGTTCCCGAGACGCGTGACGACAAGCGGCGCCATGCGCAGGCCGAGCAGCGGCGCGCCGAACGCCTGGCCGCCGCGGGCAAAGCGAGCGACGCGCTCCAGGTCCCCGCGAAGCGCTCGCGCACTCCGAAGACGTCTCAGCCGTCTTCGCGGAGCTTACGGAGCGCGAGAACCCGCGCGTAGACTTCGCGGCGCGGGCGGCCCGACACCTCGGCGACGTCGTCGGCGATCGTCCGCGCGGGATCGCCGCTGTCGAGGCGGGCCGTGACGAGCGCGTCCACGTCGCCGTCGTCGGCCGCCTCGGGATCCCCGTTGCCTTCGACCACCAGCGTGAACTCGCCGCGCTCCATGACGGCCTGCGCGGCGAGGTCCGCGAGGGTGCCGCGCAGGAGCTCTTCGTGCATCTTCGTGAGCTCGCGCGCGACGCAGGCCCGGCGATTGGGCGCCACCTGGGCGAGGTCGGCGATCGTCTCGCGGATGCGGTTCGGCGCCTCGAAGAGCACGACGGGCTCGATGGAGCTTGCG
Organism: Polyangiaceae bacterium; assembly: GCA_035547195.1. Classification (GTDB taxonomy): domain Bacteria; phylum Myxococcota_A; class Polyangia; order Polyangiales; family Polyangiaceae; genus DASZVB01. The sequence goes on along the minus strand of DASZVB010000034.1, from coordinate 34,759 downwards.
ACGCGACGGAGCGCCCGCTTGCGCTTTTCGCCCTTACGAGGAAGAAACCCGAGGAACAGGAACGGCCCGTCGACGAGGCCGCTCACCGACACCGCCGCGGTCACCGCGCTCGCTCCGGGGATCGCCATCACCGCGACGCCGCTCTGCGCCGCGCGCTTCACGAGCTCGGTGCCCGGATCGCTGACGCTGGGCGTGCCGGCGTCGGTGACGAGCGCGACGCTCTCTCCCTTTTTCAGCGCGTCGACGAGCCCGTCGATGGCGTCGTCTCCGGCGTGGGCGTCGAGCTTCACCACGGGCTTGCCGCCGATGCCGAGGTGCGAGAGAAGCGCCCGCGTGCGCCGGGTGTCCTCGGCCGCGACGCGATCGGCGGCGCCGAGGGTCTCGGCGGCGCGGCGGGTGATGTCGCCGAGGTTGCCGATCGGCGTGGAGACCACGTAGAGAGCGCCGCTCATTTCGCCCGAAGCGCGCGCCGCATCAGGTCCCGACCTCGACCGCGTCGCCGAGCTCGCTCTTCAAGAACGTCCGCAGCTTGCCGGTGAGCCGCGCTTCCAGCTGCCGCACTCGCTCGCGCGACACCCCGAAGCGATCCCCGAGCTCCTGCAGGGTGAGCGGCTCTTCCGCGACCACGCGGTCGTCGAAGATTTCGAGCTCCTTGCCCGAGAGCGTCTTTCTGAATTCGTCCAGGCGCTCTCTCACGAGCTCGGAGAGCTCCGTGCTCTCGGCGTTCTCTTCGGGATCGTTCGCGCTCGCCGTGAGCAGCTCCATGCGCGTCGTCTGGCGTCCCTCGGCGTCGCCGACCGGCGCGTCGAGCGACGCGTCGCCGCGCGCGAGCCTTCGGTCCATCTCCACGACGTCTTTTTCGTCGACGCGGAGGTTCGACGCGATGGTGCTGTGCGTCGGTTCGATGCCCATCGCCGTGAGGCGCGCCTTTTCCTTGTTCAAGTTGAAGAACAGGCGGCGCTGAGCCTGCGTCGTCCCGATCTTCACGAGACGCCAGTTGTTCAAGATGAACCTGAGCATGTACGCGCGGATCCACCACGCGGCGTAGCTCGACAGCTTGACGCCGCGGTAGGGGTCGTACCGTTTCACTGCCTGCATCAGGCCGATGTTGCCCTCTTGAATGAGGTCCATGATGTTGCGGTACGCGCGGCGATACTCGTACGCGATCTTCACGACGAGCCTGAGGTTCGAGGTGACCAGGCGGGCCGCGGCGTCGACGTTCCCCGTCTTCGTGTAGTCGACGGCGAGATCGTGCTCTTCTTCCGGCGTCAGGAGCTTGTGACGCTGCACCTCGCTCATGTACTGAGCCAGCGGATCGGCCCGCGTGATCGCGGTCTTCGCAGCGCCCTTCGGCGCGGCGATCTTCTCGAGCTCGGCGTCGTCGATCACCTCGACGTGGCCGTCGGCCTCGACCGATTCGACGTCGTCGTCCGAAGGCTCCTGGTCTTCGCCGTCGCCCTCTGGCGCGCCTTCTTCTTCGTCCGTTTCGCGCTCGTCGGCCGCCGGCTCCTTCGGTTCCGAAGCGGCCTTCTTTGGCCGGGTTTTTTTCGTCGAGCTCTTGCGGGACGCCACGATGTCCTTTCCGGGCGAGAAAACGTGCGGCCGAGGGTTCACGGGGTCAAGAGGAGCGCGCTTTGTCGCCCCGGCCCCGGCCTCTCGCGGCCGCGCATTTCGTCAGGGCAGCTTCACCGGCCGGCCCGCCACGGGCGACGGCTCGAGCAGCACGACGTGGCCGAGCTTCGCTTTTTCCAGCGTCTGCGTCGCCGCGGCAAGATCGTACACGAGACCCCATTCGACGTCGTCGTCGCCGGAGACGAAGACGAAATCGGAATCTTTGCAACGGCGCGCCGCCGTCTCGAGGCTCGTTTCGGTCATCGCCATGTCCGGTCCGGCGAGGCCCTTCGGGCTCTTCACCGCCGTGCCGCCCTTGAGGCTCCACACGGCGTTCCGCCGTTCGCTCAGCACCTTGGCCACGACGCTGCACGCCGACGCGGACTTGCCCGCGGCGGGCGGCGAGAACTTCACCGTCTTCGGGAACTCCGTGCGCGTGTCCGTCGCGACGGTGATCGACGTCGCGCCGCCGTCGGCGAGCGCGTCGAGCATCGCCGCGACGTGCGCGAGCTTCGAGCTGCGGTCCGCGCGCACGGAGACGTCCTTGCCCGACACGTAGTCCTTGTTCGCGGCGATCTCGCTCGCGAGCTTTTGCTTGCCGTCGGGCTTGTCGAGCATGACGTAAGTCCAGCCGACCTTCGGCCCTTCCTGCGAGACGGTGAACTCGGGCGGCCCCGTGGGCTTCGGGGGCTCGGTGATCGGCGGAGGCTGGACGGTCTCCGCCGTCTTCGTTTCGGAGGGATTCGTCTTCGGCTTGTCGTCGCAGGCCGCGACGGCGAAGAGCACCAAGAAGAAGACGGCGAGCCCGGCGAAAGGCCTCTGCATCACGGGCGCATTGTATCCAACCCGTCCCCTCGGATCGCAGACAAATTATCTAGAAGCGAGCCGACGGGGTCGGGGCCCGCGAGTATTCAGCTCGATGGAGCACATCACCGTAAATTCTTGCAGATCTCCTCGCTCGGCGCGAAAGATACCTGGTCGGCGCACACGCCGTTCGTCGAGCCGCTGCTGATTTCGCAGATCAGGCTCGTGCAATCGTCGTCGCTGGTGCAGTCGGAGCCCGTCGATTTGCGCGCCGCGCAGGTGCCCGTGGACGCGCCGCCGTCGGCCGATTCACCCGAGCCGACGACATTTCCCTGGGCGTCGAGGCAGTGGGATTTCGCGTCGCACGGGATGCTCGCCGAACAATCGTCGCCTTGCGACTTGTCGGCGAGGCAGTCCGAGCCGTCGCAGTAGAACCCGTCCGCGCAAACGGCCTCGTCGGCCTTGCACGAGTAGCCTCCCTGGATGGGCGGGTTCGAGGGCGTCTCGCACATGCCCGTCGCACTGCCTTTCTTCACGCAGGCGAGATTCGAATCCGTGTCGCAGTCGCTGTCGGCGGTGCACGAATTTCCCGCCGTGCCCTTGCCGGACAGGATCTTGCTGCACTGGTTTCCGAGGTGCAGAACGGTCTGCAGATCGTCGGCGTCGAGCGAGTCTTGCTGGTATGCCTTCTCGACCGCGGTGAGACAGTCGAGCGCGGTCTTCGGCGAGTATTCGTCCTCCGGCACGAGCGACTCGCAGAAGTCTTGCTGCGAGCTCACGCAGTCGTCCTGGCTCGCGGCGGCGCAGTGCTTCACCACGTTCGCGTTGCAAGCCCGCGTAGCCCACTCGTTGCAAAAGCCTCCGACGGTGGAGATCTTGTCGGCGAGAGCGTTGTCTTTGTGGGAGCAGCTCGCCACGAGGGCGAGGGCCGGCAGCATAAGGAGCCATCTCATGGCATGGTTTTGCGGCAGCTTCCGGCGACGGCCAAGTTTTCTTATCGTAATGAGCGAAAAAGCGATCGACTTGCCGTTTTCTCGGCATCGAGTGAGACAGGAGGGATGCGAGCCGCGTCGCAATCATGGAGCCGGCGCCGCCTGCTTCGGGCTGCCTGTGCGGGGCTCTTCGGCGTGGTCGACGCGCACGCCCAGGGCTCCGCGGGCGACCTCTCGCGCACCGTTCTGACGCTGCCCGTGGACGCGGCGAGGACGCGCAAGGCGCTCGTGCTCTCGCCGCGTGTGGCGCGTCGCGGCGGGTACAAGGTGCTCGTCTTGCTCCATGGCTTGGCGGAGACGGCGAGCGAGGCGCTCGGGCTTTCGGCCTGGAGCGAAAGGTACGGTCTCGTCGACGCGGACGCGCGCTTGCGACGCGGCTCCGCCGCCGGACCGGCACCGAATCGTTACCTGAGCGCGGAGCGGGCGCGCGCGATCGACGACGAGCTTCGCCGGAAGCCGTACGACGGCTTCGTCGTTGTGTGTCCGTATACGCCGAACGTCTACAAGGGAGGCGTGACGGCCCTGGCGTTGGATCGCTACGCGGACTGGATCGCGAAAACATTGCTCCCCGCCGTGCAAGCGTCTTCGCCGGCGCGTCGAGACGTGGCGTCGACGGCGATCGACGGCTGCTCCCTCGGCGGTTACGTCGCGACGGAGGTGTTCTTACGCAAGCCGGAGCTCTTCGGAGCAGTCGGCGGCGTCCAAGCGGCCTACGGCGAGCGCACGGCGTCCATTTACGCTCGGAAGCTGCGGGAAATCGTGGCGCGACTCGGTCCTCGAGCCATCCACATCGAGACGTCGGTGTGGGATCCGTCGCTCGACGCGCATCGCACATTGAGCGACAGCCTCCGTAAAATGGGCGTCGCGAACGACCTTACCGTGTTGCCGGGCGGTCACGATCAAAACTTCTTGCGCGAGGTGGGCACGCTCGAAATGCTGCTGTGGCACGACCGGCGCTTGCTGTAACGTGAAGCGCGTAAGAGCGACTCGAGAAGCGCTCAGAACACCTGCATGTCCGCAGCGTCGACCAGACCGATGGGAGAGGGCGCGAAAACGAGCCCTCGCAGACCCGGGGGTTCGTTTTCGCGCGCGCCACGTCATTCGGAGACGCTGTAATGGCCGAAGACGACAACGCGCAACGGCTCCTCGCGTTCGCCAGGAAGCTGCAGCGGGCGTCGACGTTCGCGGAGCTGCTCGAGACCGCGCGCGACGAAGCCCTCGCCGGCACGGGCTACCGGCACGTGTGGCTCATGGTCGCCGAGCAAGAGAGCGCCGAAGAGCTCAGGCTGATCGAGTACGCCGGCGATCGTCGCGAGATCGTCTGGGATACGGCGCAGATCCTGAAAGTGGAGGGCGATTCATTTCTCGAAGAGCTCGTCGCGAGCGACGGGCCGGTCGTGATCCACGACGCTCGCGTCGACCCGCGCACCAACAAAAAAATCGTCGAACACCTGCAGAACCGGACGCTCATCAACATCCCCCTCCGCCTGCTCGACAAGCCGCTCGGCTTCTTGGGGCTCGGCACGTTCGGCGACGAAGAGGGGTGCCGCTCTCCTTCGCCCGAGGAGCTCTCGTATCTCGTCGGCATGGGTAGCCAGCTCTCCGTGGCCGCGGGGCGGATCCGCTTCACGGAGGCGCGCGCGCGAGCAGAGCGCGAAAAACGGGAGCTCGAGCACCGCATGATGCAGATCCAGAAGCTCGAGAGCCTCGGGCTTCTGGCGGGTGGGATCGCCCACGACTTCAACAACCTGTTGACGGTCATCATCTCCGGTGTGTCGCTCGCCATCGAGCAACCCGCTGAACCCTCGGCGCGAGAAGAGCTGGAGACGGTGCTCGAAGCGGCGGGAAGGGCTGCGCAGCTCACGAAGCAGCTGCTGGTCATGAGCCGTTCGCAGGAGCTCGACCTCAAGTCGGTCGACGTGAACGCGCGCCTGGAACAGCTCATGGTGCTCCTTCGGCGGGTGATGCCGCCGAACGTCGAGATCGATTTGATCCCGGCGGCGAAGCTGCCGCCGGTGGAGGCCGACGCGACGCAGCTCGATCAGATCTTCATGAACCTTTGCATCAACTCGCGCGACGCGATGCCGAACGGCGGGAAGATCACGATCGAGACCGAGCAGGTGCTCGTCAACTCCGCGTACGCCGCCGCGCATCCGTGGGCGAAGAAGGGGCGATACGTTCTCGTGACGGTCTCCGACACCGGCACCGGCATGCCCCAGGAGATCGTCGAGCGCGTCTTCGAGCCGTTCTTCACGACGAAGGGGCCGCAGGCGGGCACGGGGCTCGGCCTGGCCATCGCCTACGGCATCGTGCGCCAGCACGGCGGCATGATGCATTGCTACAGCGAGGTCGGCGTCGGCACCGCGTTCAAGGTGTACTTGCCGGCGCGCGACCAGCTGGTCACGAACGTCGGGACTCGCCTCCAGGCGATGGCGCCCACCGGGACGGAGCGCATCTTGCTCGCCGAGGACGACGCCGGCGTGCGCACCGTCGCCGTGCGCATCTTGACCAAGGCCGGCTACGAGGTGACCGCCGTCCAGAACGGCGACGCCGCGTGGCGCGCGATCGCGAGCGAAGATTTCCACCTCGTGATCCTCGACGTCGTCATGCCGGGCATGGCCTGCGCGGAGGTGGTGACCCGCATCACCGGCCTGAAGCCGACCCAGCGCGTGCTCCTCGCCAGCGGCTACACCGCGGGGGCGCAAATCCTCGATCCGTCGCGCAACACGCCGCTCGAGCTCTTGATGAAGCCGTACGATCCTGACAGATTGCTCCGCGCCGTGCGCAACATGCTCGACCGCGGAAAGGTCTGAGAGATAACACCGTTCTTCGAACATCTCCGCGCCGTCGCGTCGAAGAACGGCGAGCGCATCGCGGTCTTCGACGAAGCCTTCGCGCTGACGTACGAGGAGCTCATCCGCCGCGCGTCGGCCATCGCAGCGGGGCTCGTCGCGCGCGGGCTCGCCGGCGCGCGCGTCGGCCTCCTCGCGCGGCCGTCTTCGGATTGGGTCTCGGCTTTCGCCGGATGCGCCGCCGCGGGCGCGACCGTCGTCGCGCTGACCGAGCTCTACGCCGAGCCGGAGCTCTCCCGCCTCGTCACGGCGTCGCGGGCGAGCGCGTTGCTCGTCGCGGACCCACTCCACGATGTGGCAAGGCGTGTGGCGGGATCTGTGCCGCTCATCCGTATTTCGGAGCTTCCGCGCAAAGGCGCGCCGTTGCCGGCGCCCGAGGGGTTCACGGAGACGCCGGCGCTGCTCCTCTTCACGAGCGGCACGACGGGCAAGCCCAAGGGCGTGCCCATCACCCACGAAGCGCTGTTGCATCAGGCAACGACGCTCGCGGCGGCGTGGCGTTTTCGGCGCGACGACGTGCTGCTGCACGTGCTTCCGCTGCACCACGTGCACGGCATCGGCGTCGCGCTCGCCGTCGCGCTCGTCGCCGGCGCCGCGGTGCGATTCCTTCCTCGATTCGACGCGGTCGCCACGCTGGACGCGCTCGGATCCGCGACCGTGCTGATGGCCGTGCCGACGCAGCACAAGAAGCTCGTCGACGCGTTCGACGCCGCGTCCGACGAACAGCGCGCCCGGTGGGCGAGCGCGGCCCGAAAGCTGCGTCTGGTCACCAGCGGCTCGGCCGCGCTGCCGGCGTCGCTCGGCGAACGCGTCCGCACGCTCTTCGGCCAGTACCCGGTGGAGCGCTACGGCATGACGGAGATCGGCATCGTCCTATCGAACCCCGAGCAGGGCGAGCGGCGGCCGGGAACCGTCGGCGTGCCGCTTCCCGGGGTCGACGCGATCCTCGTCGGCGAAGACGGCGAGCCCGTCCCGGACGGCACGCCCGGCGAGATCTGGGTTCGCGCGCCCACGGTGTTCGACGGCTACGACGGCGACGACGCGGCGACGCGCGCCGCGTTCCGGCGAGGATGGTTCATGACCGGCGACACGGCGAAGCGCGCGCCGGACGGCTACGTCACGATCCTCGGTCGCAGCAGCGTGGACATCCTGAAGAGCGGCGGCGAAAAAATCTCCGCGCTGGAGATCGAAGACGTGCTCCGGGAGCACCCGGGCATCGCCGACGTCGCCGTGGTCGGCGTCGCCGACGAAACTTGGGGAGACGCGGTCGTCGCCGCGGTGGTGCCGCGCGCGGGGCATCGCGACGCGCTCGCCGAGCCCCTCGTCAGGGCGTGGGCAAAAGAGCGCCTCACCGCGTACAAAGTCCCGAAGCGCGTCGTCATCGTCGAAGAGCTGCCGCGCAACGCGCTCGGCAAGGTCGTGAAGGCGGAGCTCTCGCGGAAGCTCTCGCGGGGGTAGGGTTCGGCAAGCGCGATTGGAGAGCTCGTTGCGTGGGTACCGATGCAGAGGTGATGGTACGTATACGAACCATCGTTGTGCGGTCACGGGTAGCTCCTAGCCTCGACTTGAGCGGTCTTGGAAGAACAGATCACGATCGTCGAGGAGGGCAAGAGCCATGAGAAAACCGGCGAGGCCGGAGCCAGCTTGGGCTCTGGTCGCGAGAGACGCGCGACTTTTGAAGCGTGCCGCATCGACCCCGAAGTCGAAAAATCCGCGCGAAGCGCGGAAAATCGCCGGTTTTCTGCACGCGAAAATCGCGAAACTCGAGCCTAGCACTGCTGTTAGAAAACTCGCCGAGTTGGCGAGAATTTCGCTTCTTCGCGAGATGGCTGCCAGAGGCAGAGTCGACCGGTACGTCGCGCGTCATTCGCCACGGAAGAAACAGCCTCCGATGCTCGGCGCCGCACCCCATCGTGCTATAATTCGCGATGCATGGCCACACGACGGAACATATCGACGCGGGTCATTCGGCCGGGCACCGCCGCGCCGGTGGACGAAGACTGGCGAGATGTTCCGGTCGACGAACGCATTGCAGCGGTGTGGGAGCTCACGCGCCAGTGTCTTGCGTGGAATCGGGATCCGAACAATGAACCCCGACTTCAGAGATCTATTAGCAGCATTCAACGCACATGGCGTTGAGTTCCTGGTCGTCGGAGCGCACGCACTCGCAGCTCATGGGCTTGTCCGCGCAACCAAGGATCTCGACGTATGGGTTCGGCCTTCAAACGCGAATGCCCAACGAGTCATCGCGGCGCTCGTCGAATTCGGCGCGCCATTGCACGATTTGACCGTCGACGATTTGTCGCAGCCAGGACTGATATTTCAAATCGGCGTCGAACCAATTCGGATCGACGTGATCACGAAGATCGACGGCGTTTCGTTCGACCAGGCATGGCCTGATCGGGTGCTCGCTCATTTCGCCGATCAAGAGGCGGGCGTACTCTCGCGACATCACCTGCTTGCGAACAAGCGCGCATCTGGCCGCGAGAAAGATCTCTTGGATGTAAAGTGGCTAGAGCGGACCGAGTCTCGATGACGCCCGCCGCCCAACTGCGCGTTGCAGCTGACGAGCCTCTCGCCTACGCTTGGGTGCTCGCAGCTGAACGCGAACGTTAGCCGGGCGGGCACACGCGAACATCTGTCGTCTGGCAGACGGCGCAGGCGATCGTGCTGCTCACGAAGCAGAGTATGCGTGACAAAGACCGCGCGGACGCCGCCGTCCTGCGCGCCGCGATTTCGAAACGGCAAAAGCCCTGAGCGTGTACTACGCTCTGGGCATCGAAGCGATGCACAGCCCTACTCGTCGACTTTTCGGCGCGGCCGCCGCAGCAGTCGATCTCGCCGTCCGCCGCACGGCCCTGACGCGCACGAACGGCGCGCGCCACGCGAACACGCTGCGCCACGAGGTTCGCATCGCGCTGCTCCACCGGCTCCGGGAACGGTACCGCAGGCTCGGGGCTTACGAGTCGTTCTTTCGCGACCCGCGTCGCATCGTGCCGATCCAGGACGTGCGGCTCGCGCGGCCGAACGGCCTTCGCGTCGTCGATCTGCGCTGGCAGAGCGACTACCAGACGTTCTTGCCGGAGGTGCAGGAGCGGTACGACGCCTACGTCGAGAACCGCACGGCGACGGCGCGCCTCGTGCTCCACAACGAGCCGCGGCCGATGGCCATCCTGATCCACGGCTACCTGGGCGGCGCGCACCGCATGGAGCGGCGCCTGTGGCCGATGTCGTTCTGGCGACGGCTCGGCATGGATCTCGCGCTGTTCGTGCTGCCCTTCCACGGGTCGCGCGCGGCGAAGGGGTTCGGCAGGCTGCCGCCGTTCCCCGGCGCCGAGCCGCGCATCACGAACGAGGGCTTTCGCCAATCGATGGCGGATCTGCGCGACTTCATCGCGTTCCTCGTCGACCGCGGACACCCGAAGATCGGCGTGATGGGCATGAGCCTCGGTGGGTTCTCGACGGCGCTCGCGGCGACGCTCGAGCCGAAGCTCGCGTTCGCCGTGCCCATCATTCCCCTCGCGTCCATCGCGGACGCCGCCCTGCTCAACGGCCACCTCGGCGAAGATCAGGTAGCCATCGAGCAGCACAAGGCGCTCGAGGCCGTGCACGTCATGACGAGCCCGCTCCACCGCAAGCTCGTCATCCCGGCGACTTCCGTGCTGGTGATCGGCGCGGAGCGCGACCAGATCACCCCCATCCAGAACGCGCGCAAGCTCGCGACGCATTTTCATTGCAAGCTCGAGACGATGCACGGAGGTCATCTCGTGCAGCTCGGCAGGAACGAGCGCTTCCGCAGCATCGGCCGCTTCTTGAACGAGCTCGGCGTCGTGCAGCGCGACGCGCCGGGTGAGCGCGGGGGGCGCTGAGCGGGGCGGCGATGGGCACGCTGTTCGAGGACGCCGGAGGCGAGCAAGCCGTTCGCCGCATCGTCGACCGATTCGTCGACAAGGTGTTCGACGACCCGATGATCGGCTTCTTCTTCCGCGACGCGAGCAGGGCGCGGGTGAAAGAGAAGGAGTACGAGTTCGCCGCGCGCCACCTCGGCGCGGCCGTGCCTTACACCGGCCGCCCATTGCGTGACGTCCACGCGCCGCATCCCATCATGGGCGGTCAGTTCAACCGACGCTTGCAGATCCTCAAGGACACCTTCGAGGAGCTCGGCGTGCCCGAGCACGTGCGCGCTCACTGGATCGACAACACGGAGAAGCTACGGTCGCAGATCACGCGCAACACCGGTAACCTCTGCGATCCGACGCTCGCGGGACCTCCGGAATCGCCGCCGCGCGGAACGAAGGGATGAAGCGCGGGGCGTGCCTCGTGAGCCTCTTCGCGGCGAGCGCCTGCTCGACCGCGGGAAACACCTGGATGAGCGAGCCGATGACGGCCGATCAGGCCGATCTCGAGCCGGGGAAGCTTGCGGTGCCGAAGCAGCGCTCCGAAGCCGTCGATCCGACGCGCTTCCGCAGCAAGGTGCTCGGCAGCGAAGCAGAGCGCCCGGAAATCACGAGCGAGCGCGTTCGCAAGCAGCCGCTCGTCGGCAAGGTGCTCGGCACGTTCCGCAACACGTACTACGACTTCCCCGCCGAAGCGGACGCTACGGGGGACCTCGTGTCGCTCAGGGACGCGCGCTGCGGCGTGATCGCGCAGGTCCCTCGCAGCTTCTACGAAGCGGTGTGCGTCCAGGGTAGCGGCATCTTGAAGTCGGGGCGTCCGGTGAGCTTCGCGCAGCGCGACTGCGAATGCGCCGAGGTGTGCCCGCGCACGCAGCAGAAGATCTGTTACGAAGCGCTGGATCCGCAGAAGTATCCCTGGGGACGCGGCGCGCTCGGGACGCCCATCACGCCGCTCTACACGGTGGCCGTCGACGACACCCTCATTCCGATGGGCACGCCCATCTACATCCCGGAGTTCGACGGCTTGCCCGTCGACGCCGCGCGCTCGTCCGTGCACGACGGCTGCTTCATTTCACAGGACCGCGGGATGCGCGTGAAGGGCCCGCACGTCGACGTGTTCACCGGGATGCACGCGACGACCGAGCTCTGGAACCGGCTCGTGCCGAGCAACCAGGGCGTCACGGTCGTCGTGGAGAGCCCGCGCTGCGCCCGCGCGGAGTGACGAAGACGAGCTCACGGGTCGCGAGGAGCGCGACGGCAGTCGCGCGACTCACGTAAAGAAAGAACGAGCGATCGTCAGACGGGGGCAGTGGCAAAGGAACCTTCGCCCGCTCGCCCAACCGGGCGGGCGAAGGTTCCGACAGTCCACCCAAGGACGGAGCTCAGGCGGCCTTGCCGCAGCACTTCTTGTATTTCTTTCCGCTGCCGCAGGTGCAAGGGTCGTTCCTGCCGATGCGCGGGCCCTCGCGCACGACCGGCTTCTGGCCGATCTGCTCGCCGTCGACGAAGTACCAGCGGCCGTTCTGCCGCGCGAAGTCGGCGCGCTCGTGGTGCACCTGCGGAACGCCGCCGAGATCGAAGCGGGCGATGAACTCGACCTTGCCGCGATCGTCGTTCGGGCCGCCCGCCTCCGTCGAGACGACCTCGAGCCCTTTCCATTCGGCCTTCTTGGACCACGCTTCGGTCGCGCTTCGGTCGACGTCTTTGCGATGGTCGGGGTGGAGCGACTCCAGGATGTAGTCGATTTCACCGAGGACGTAGGCCGTGTACCGCGAACGCATCAGCGCTTCCGCGGTGTCCGCCTGGCGCTCGCCCTTGATGATGGGGCCGCAATGGGTTTCCGTCGATTCGCCGATGCCGCAGATACAAGTCACAGCCGTCCTCCAGAGAAGTGGAGGGGGCTTCTAGCATGCCCGTCCACGCTTTCGAAATCATGCGCGCGCCGCGGCTCGATCCTTGCCGAGGGCGCGCAGCAGGCGCCCGTGGATCCCTCCGAAGGCTCCGTTCGACAGGAGCGCGATGACGTCCCCCGTGCGCGAGCGCTCCACGAGATCGCGGAGGATGGAATCCACGTCGGGGTAGGCCGTCGCGATTTTTCCACGAGCGCGGAGGTCTCCGGCGAGGCGCTCGGTGTCGAGCATCTCTCCGGTAATGCCCCTCCGTCCTAGCGGCGCCAGCAGCACCTCGTCGGCCGCGTCGAAGCTTTGCGTATATTGCTCCTGGTGCATCGCCCGGCACGCGGTCGCGCTTCGCGGCTCGAAGACCGCGATGAGCCGTCGTCCCGCGTAGCGCGAACGAAGCGCGGCGAGGGTTTCGCGGACCGCCGTCGGGTGATGCGCGAAATCGTCGATGACGGTGATCCCTCGGGGCTCGCCGAGCACCTCTTGCCGGCGCTTCACGCCGGCGAACGCGGAGAGCGGTCGGACCAGCTCGTGAATCTTCACCCCGTAGCCTTCGACGACGGCGCCGATGGCGGCCACGGTGTTCGACACGTTGTGGCGGCCGGCGAGCGGAACGACGAGCCGTCCCGCGGCGACGCCTCCGGCGTACAGGTCGAACGCCGTGCCCCGCGCGTCGCTCCCGGCCGGTGCGCCGAGCCAGCGCGGAGCCGTGCCATGGAAGGAGTCGCCCTCCACCGCGTACCAGGCGACGTCCGCGCGCGCGGCGCTCGTGACGACTTCGACGACGACCGGGTCGTTCGCGTTCGCGACGATGAGCCCGGAAGGTGGGATCTTCGCGACGAACCGCCGGAAGGCATCCCGATACGCTTCCGCCGTCGGATAGATGTCGACGTGATCGTGCTCGATGGAGGTCACGATGGCGACCTCTGCCGGGTAATGAAGAAACTTCGCGCTCTTCTCGAAAAACGCCGTGTCGTACTCGTCCCCTTCCAGGACGAAGGGCGGCCGATCACCCGCAGCCCCTTCGGCCGCGAGCGGCAGCTTGCGACGGGGAGCGCGAAAGCTCTTGCCGAAGTTGCCCGGGATCCCACCGACCAGGAAGCCCGGCTTTCGTCCGCTTCCTTCTAGTAGCCACGCCGCGAGCGCGGTCGTGGTCGTCTTGCCGTGCGTGCCGGCGACGACGAGCGGGCGCGTGCCGCTCAGGGCAAGATCGGACAGCGCACCTGCAATGTGGGTGTATGGGAGTCCGCCGTCGATGGCGGCGCGGGCTTCCGGGTTGTCCTTTCTACAGACGTTCCCGATGACGACGAGATCCGGCCGCGGGACGAGGTGCGCGGGATCGAAGCCTTCCATCGTCTTTACGCCCCAGCCGGCGAGCGCCGGCCCGATCGGAGGATCGAAGGCGACGTCGCTGCCGGATACGGTGTGGCCCAGCTCAGCCAGAAGGCCGGCGAGCGATCCCATTCCTGCTCCAGCTACCGCGACGACGTGGATGTGCATCGACCATCCTCAATATAAGCGCGTCGCAATCGTGTCGAGGCGCGGCACGAGCCGTTCAGGCGTCCAGGGGGCGAGTCGCGCTCATCGCGCCTTTCCGGCGAGGCGAGCACACGGCGTCGGAGGATGAGCGCTAAGGTGCACAAAGCGTGGTTACGGCAACGACGTCGTGCGGCATGCGCCGCCGTACGCCGTGATGCCATCGCGGTCACCCGACAACGCCATCGTCGAGGATTGGGCATGGTCATCTGTTGCGCTCTGCGATCGCGTGCAGGTCGGTGGCCGCATACAGGGGTGCATGTCGAGGACGTCGATGACCTCGATGGAGTCGAGCGCCGTCGTCTCCGTTGATGTACGCTATGCGGAGTGGTCGGGGCATTTCGCTTTTCTTGGGTCGTCGCGGTGTGTGGTTTGGCAACGGCGTGCGGCAGCGCGCCGAACGAGTCGCTGTTCAGCAGCACCGGGGGACCGCTGGGCAGCGGCGGCGCCGCTGCGGGCGGTGTCGCCGCAGGCAACGGCGGCAGCGCGGTCGCGTCCGGCGGCAAGAGCAACGCGACGGGCGGACAGAGCGCAGCGGGTGGATTCGTCGCCGCCGGCGGCGCCGTCATTCAAAGCGGCGGAGCGTCTTCCGGTGGCGCGACGGAGAGCGGGGGCGCCATCGCATCGGGAGGTACCGTCGATCTCGCCGGCGAGACGGGCGCCGGCGGATTGGTCGCGACCGGTGGAACCGGCTCCGGCGGCGTGCTCGGCGCGGGCGGCGCGACCGTGCCGCTAGCGACGTGCAACGACCGGATCAAGAACCAAGACGAGACGGACGTCGATTGCGGCGGCGCCGTATGCCCGCCCTGCGTGCCCGGACAAATCTGCAAGTTGGCCCGCGACTGCTCGAGCGGCGTCTGTCCGGGCGCGCTGCTCGGCTTCGGTCTCTGTCGAGTGGCGTCCTGCGCGGACAAGACGCAGAACGGTTCGGAGACGGACGTGGACTGCGGCGGCTCCGCGTGCGAGCCCTGCTCCACCGGGAAGAAGTGTCTGCAGAACTCGGATTGCACCTACGGCAACTGCAGCGGCGGCGTTTGCACCTGCACGCCGCTCACGTGCAAGCAGATGGTCGGCGCGTGCGGTCCGAACGTCCCGGACGGATGCGGCAACCTGCTCACGTGCGAGTCGTGCGCGTTGCTCTGCAACGACTCGATGAAGGACGGCAACGAGACGGCCGTCGACTGCGGCGGACCGGATTGCGGGAAGTGTCCGAACGGATCGACGTGTACGACGCGGACCGACTGCCAGAGCGACGTCTGCGGCTCGTCGTCGAGCATCCTGAAGACGTGTCAGACGCCCACCTGTACGGACACCGTGAAGAACGGGGACGAGACGGACGTCGACTGCGGCGGCTCCAAGTGCGCGAAGTGTCAGAACGGTAAGAAGTGCGGCGCGGGCGCCGATTGCGTCTCGACGCTGTGCACCGGCGGGGTCTGCGCGTGCAAGCCGCTGACTTGTGCCGACTATCCCACGCAATGCGGCAGCCTCTCCAACGGCTGCGCCGCGACCATGCAGTGCGCGTGCAGCACGCTCTGCATGGACACGAAGACGGACGGACACGAGACCGACGTGGATTGCGGCGGCGGTGACTGCGCCCCGTGCATGCCCGGGCAGACCTGCAAGACCGGGACGGATTGCGCCTCCGGAATGTGCGTGATGGCCATGAACGGTGGATCCGGACTCGTGTGTCAGTAAATTTCGGGCTAGGGTCGCAGACCCTCCCTTCACCTGAACATGAAGATCATCGACAAGCTCGTGCGCGAGCGCCCCGCGTATTCATTCGAATTTTTTCCGCCGAAGGACGAGGCGGGCGTCGAACAGCTGTTTCGGACGGTCCAGGACCTGCGCCCGTACGCGCCGACGTACGTGTCGGTCACGTGGGGCGCCGGCGGTAGTACGCGGCGGCTGACGGTCGAGCTCGTCCGGCGCATCAAGCAAGAGACCGGCATCGAGGCGATGGCGCACCTCACGTGCGTCGGGGCGACGAAGGAAGACATCCGCGACGTCCTCGAGCAGCTCGTCGCCGCGGGCATCGAGAACGTCCTCCCCCTCCGCGGGGATCCGCCGCGCGGTGAAACGAAGTTCGTGAAGACCGAAGGCGGCTTCGGCTACGCGGCGGAGATCGTTCGCTTCATCCGCGAAAGGTACGACTTCTGCCTCGCCGGCGCGTGCTATCCGGAGAAGCACCCGGAGTCGCCGGACCTCGAATCGGATCTACGCTACTTGAAGCACAAGGTGGACGCGGGCGTCGATTTCCTCGTCACCCAGCTCTTCTTCGACAACCGCGACTATTTCGCGTTCGCCGACCGCGCGCGTCACCTCGGTATTCAGCGGCCCATCGTCGCGGGCATCTGGCCCATCACGAACCTCGGGCAGATCCAGCGCATCACCGGCATGTGCGGCGCGACGATCCCGAAGGACCTGCTCGCGCGTCTCACGGCGGCGCGCGGCGACGCGGAAGCCGTCCGGGCAATCGGCGTCGCGCACGCGATCGAACAGTGTCGCGAGCTCATCGCGCGCGGCGTGCCCGGCATCCACTTCTACACGCTGAACCGATCCCTCGCGACGGTGGAGATCCTCGAAGCGCTGAAGAAGGGGTGAGCGCGTACGGCGATCGCTCTACCGCGTGGCGGCGATTCAGATCCATGAGCCGCAGGTGCCGCGTTTTTCGGGCCTCACGCGACGAAGGACGCCAACAGCAGCGTTAGAGCCCTTCGACGAACCGCCGGATCATGTACGCGGCGAGCGAATACGCTTGCGGATACATGAAGCCCTTGGGGTTCATGAGCTCCTCGCGCGAAAACCAGCGCGCGTCCTCGAGCTCGCCGTGATCGACGACGAGCTCGTCGCTCGTCGCTTCCGCGAAGAAACCGATCATGAGCGAGGCCGGAAACGGCCAAGGTTGCGAACGGAAGTAGACCAGGTTCGTGACGTCGAGCCCCAGCTCTTCTTTCACCTCTCGGATCGTCGCGTCCTCGGTGGACTCTCCGGGCTCGACGAAGCCGGCGACGGCCGCGTAGAAGCCTTTTGGCCACCCGGGCTGTCGTGTGAGCACGCAGCGGTCGCCCTTGTGGACGAGGGCCATCACGGCCGGATCCGTGCGCGGGAAGTGCTTCACGTCGCAGCTCTCGCACTCGCGCATGTGGCCGCCTTCTTTCGCCTTCGTCGGGCTGCCGCACGCGCCGCAGAAGCGCGAGCGCCGGTGCCAGTAGAGGAGCCCGCGCGCGTACGCGACGATCTCCGCTTCCTCGACGGGCAGGAGGCCGCCGACCATCCTCAGATCCGCGAGCGTTCCACCGCCGGCGAGGGCGGCGTGGGCGAGCGGATCTTCGAGCCCGGAGAGGTCGAGCGCGAAGCAATCCTTGCCGCCGACGAGGCCCAGCCAGGCGAGCTCGGCGGCGGCGTCGACGAGCTCGCCGGCCATCTTCGCCGTCGGGATCACCGCGTGTGGCTCGGCCTCCGTCGTGATCAGCGTCTTGTCGCGCCATACGGGGACCAGCAACGTCTCGTGCGCGTCGAGCGCGCGCATGAGGCGGTCGGTGTCTTTCCGAAGGGCAGCGGCACGATCCAGGCGCGAAATCGTCACGGCTCGCGATCATTGCCGCGCGCATCGCGTGGCGCAATCGTTTCCGCGGAAGTAGCATCCGGCCGGCCATGGATCTCGCGCGATACATCGAGCAAACTCTGTTGCGCCCCGAAGCGACGCCCGCGGACGTCGAGGCACATTGCCTCCGTGCGGCGGATCACGGCCTCTTCGGCGTGTGCGTCGCGTCTCGGTTCGTACCGCTCGCGCGGCGCGCCGTCGCGAGCCGGGGGGTCCGAGTCGTGACCGTCGTCGCGTTTCCCTTCGGCGCGAGCCCGCCGGACGTCAAGGCCGCCGAAGCGCGGCGCGCCGTCGCGGACGGCGCCGACGAGGTCGACATGGTGATGGCCATCGGCGACGCCCTCGCGGACGACTTCGACGCCGTCGAAGCCGACGTGCGCGCGGTGCGCGACGCGACGGCGGGGCGCGTGCTCAAGGTCATCCTGGAAACGGGGTACCTGAGCGAAGCGCGCATCGACGCGGCCGCGCGGGCGTCCGTGCGCGCCGGCGCGGACTTCGTGAAGACGTCCACCGGCTTCGGCCCGCGCGGCGCGAGCGTCGCGGACGTCGAGCGACTCTCGCGCGCCGTGGACGGGCGCGCCGGCGTCAAAGCCTCCGGCGGCATCCGGACGCGCGAGGCGGCGCTCGAGATGATCCGCGCGGGAGCGACGCGCATCGGTACGTCGTCCGGCGTCGAGATGCTCGGCTAGACCCAGCGCGCAGCTGGCGAGCTCTGGGACTAGCTCACTTTCGTATGTTGACGATCGCCGGCTTGCCGTTTTGGAGCTTGTCCGTCGCGCCGTGCCACCCCTCGGGCACTTCCGGGCCGAGGAACCGGAAGATCCACGCCGCGTCCGCCGGCGAAAGCTCCACGTTGCCGGGGCCGTGCTCGATGCCGAAGCGGTCGTGCCAGTACGCTCCGAGGACGAGCTGTCCGGAGGAGAGCACGAGCGCCCACGGCGCGTCGTAGATCGAGACGTGCTCCGCGAGCGTCGCGGGGTCGTGCTCCTTCAACGTCACGTGCTTCGCGACGACGGGGAACTCCCCGCGCTGGGTGATCGCGTCGGCGCCGGGTCCGCCGAGGCGATCGCGTCCGACGCTCGCGAGCGTCGCGTACACGGGTTTGGCGCCTTCATAGGCGACGACGGCGCCGGTCATCACCGACACGTCGAGCCAGCGCTGGTCGTCGGTCACGAACGCGGGCAGCTCGTGTCGCTCGCGCACGACCGTGACGTCGCGCGCACGAACGTATCCGCCGTCGTCCGTCTCCCAGAGGTCGACGTCGTCGAGGGTCACCATGTGACCGGTGAGCTCGATCCGCGTGTGGTACTCGATGGGCGTCTGCTTCTCCGGGACGCCGTCGCGCATGCCGAAGCGGTGGACGCCGCGCCGGACCACGAACGCGATCGGAAGCTTTCCGCGATCGCCGAGTGCCTTTCCCGCGAAGCGGCTGCTCGCCGCAGGCATCAGATCGGCGGTTGGGACGAAGCGGCCGTCGGTCGTCATCGCGAGGCGCACGTCCTTTCCCTCCGGATCGATCGCCGTCCACGATCCGACCACCGCGAGGCCGCTGCCGTCTTCGAGGGGCGCGACGGCGCGTACGTGGCCTTCGTGCTCGGGATCCGCCTCGTAGAGGCTGGAGTCGCGGCTCGCGCGCGCATAGGTGTAGGGAAGCGGCGCGTCGAGCTCGGGGCCGATCGCCATGGCGGCGAGCGTCGGATGCCGGAGCTCCAACGTCGCGCTGCCGGAGGCGCAAACGAACCCGCGGGGGCGGATGGGGAACCACCCGCCCTCACACCCGCGAGTGCCGATGGGCTCCGCGGCTCTCACGACGAGCGCGCCCGCGTGCAGATACCCGAGGCGCAAGCCACGCCGGGAAGGACGGTCCACGACCGGCGTGACGTCGGAAAGAGCTCCCAATTTCGGGCCGCTCGCCGGGGGCTCGGCGACGACCGGGACGGGGATCTCCCCTTCGTCGTCCGTCTTTTCGAGTGCCGGACCGCTCTTTTGGTTACATGCCGAAGCGAGCGCGCAGGCGGCGATGAGCGCGCTGACTTCAGCGAGGCTCGAACTCAGGCTGGCTCTTTTGGCGCGCACCGCCCGAGAAAGTCTCTCGAATGGGTTCTAGAGGACCAATTCTCGGCGAGCCTTCTTGGTCTAGAGTACGATGTGACGCGGCCGCGCGGTGAGAGGCGAGGCCCCCAAAGGCGTTCTTCGAAAAACCATGGCACTTTTGCCGGGGCAGATCCTCGACGGCAAGTACAAGATCGTCCGCGTCATCGGCGAGGGCGGCATGGGTGCGGTCTACGAGGGCGAGAACGTCCGCATCCGGCGCCGCGTCGCGATCAAGCTGCTGCACGCGGGCATCGCCGCGAACACGGAGATGGTGCAGCGCTTCGAACGGGAAGCGCAGGTCGCCGGCACCGTCGGTAACGATCACATCCTCGAGATATTGGACCTCGGCGCGCTTCCCACGGGCGAGCGCTACATGGTCATGGAGTTCCTCGACGGCGGCACGCTGACCGAGCGCATCAAGGCGCGCGGCCGGCTCACCCCGGCCGAGTCGGTGCCGCTCCTCAGGCAGGTGCTTCGTGGCCTCGCGGCCGCTCACGGCGCCGGGATCGTCCATCGCGATCTGAAGCCGGATAACATCTTCATCCTGCGCGAAAAAGCAGGCATTCGCGATTTCGTGAAGATCATCGACTTCGGCATTTCGAAGTTCTCCGAGCAAGGCGGCGCGAGCTCGCGGATGACTCGCACCGGAGCGCTGATGGGCACGCCGCACTACATGGCGCCGGAGCAGGCGACCGGTAGCACGGAGATCGATCGCCGGACGGACATCTACGCCGTTGGCATCATCATGTACGAGATGCTGACCGGTCGCGTGCCTTTTCAGGCCGAGACGTTCAATCAGCTCCTCTTCGAGATCGCGCTCGCGAAGATCACCCCGGCCAGACAAATCGTTCCGGATCTGGATCCGGCCATCGACAGCATCGTGATGAAGGCGAGCGCGCGCGACCCCGCGCACCGCTTCCAGAGCGCGGACGAGTTCATTGCCGCGCTGGATGCCTGGGAAAAGACGGGCAGCGCGGTGGCGCTGCCGCCCGGCGAGTCGATCGAGGCGATAGTCGCTGCCACCGTCCCGCGCTCCGCGGGTACTTCCGGCACCGATCCGGCGCTGAGCTCGAACACCGGTTCGGGCGGGCAGCGCGTGGGCTCGAATACGGGGAGCGGCGGTGTCGCCAAGTCTTCCGTCGGCGGCGGCGGGAACGTCCCCGCCGCGGCGAGCGGCGGCGCGGGTCACGTCGATCCGACGGTGAATACCTGGGCGAACGCTTCCGTTGCGCGGGCTCCCCAAAAGAGCGGCGCCCCCATCGTCGCTGCGACGGCGTTCGGTGTCTTGCTGTTCGCCGGAGCGGCCATGGGCGCGTATTTCTTGCTGAAGGCGCCGGCGCAAGCAGCGGCTCCGACGCCGAGCGGTACACCCGAAGTCGTCGCGGTGCATGCAGCGCCGGCTCCTATCCCCCCGGCGACCATCCGCGAGGAGCCCACCGCCGCGCCGCCGGAGAGAACGGCGCCGGAGATCGCGCCGGTCGCGCCCGCGGCGGCGAACGCGCCCGCCCCCGCGGCGGCGTCGCCGAGCCACGTCGAGCCACGTCCGCCGTCTTCGAGCCATCACAGAGCTCAAGAGAAGCCTTCCGAAAAGCAGCCGAAGCCCGAGCAGCCCAAGTCGAAGCCCGCGATCAACTTCGGTTACTGATCTCTTCGCGAACGCGCTTCCGATGAAAAGCGCTTGAGGGAGCAGCGAACTCCCTATGTTATTGTCCCGGTTCATGGGTCTTCGCAGGTTCGAGCTTCGCTTCTCGAGCATGCTGGCGGGCGCTCTGCTTGCCGGTGTCCTCGCTGCCGCCCCCGCTCGCGCTCAAACCGACGAGCAGCGATCCGGCGCTCGCGCTGCAGCGACGCAGGGCGCGCAGGCATTCTCCGAGAAGCGATGGGCCGACGCGGTGGATCTGTTCACCCGCGCCGAGTCGCTCGTTCATTCGCCCGTGCACTTGCTCTACATGGCGCGCGCGTACGAGAAGCTCGGCTCGCTGGTGAAGGCGCGCGAGACGTACATCAAGATCACGAACGAGGAAGTGCCCGCCGGAGCCACGCAGCCGATCCGTTCGGCGCACGCGGACGCCGAAAAAGAGCTCGAAGCCCTGGAGCCCCGGGTGCCGTACGTCAGCGTGGTGGTGCAGGGCGCAGGGCCTAAGCCGGTCACCGTGACGATGGACGGCATCCAGGTGCCGCCTGCGCTCATCGGCGTTCCGCGCCCCGTGGATCCCGCGGACCATCGCTTCGAGGCCGTGGCCGACGGAATGGACAGCGCCGTCAGCAGCATCACGGTGCGCGAGGGGCGCAGCGAGACCGTCGTGCTCACTCTGCATCTTTCGGCGAACGCGCCCGCGACGCCCGCGGGGGCCCCCGCGCCCGGTGCGACCACCGGAGTGGCCGCAGCGCCCGGACCGGCGGCGCCTCCGCCGGGCGCCGACGCTGGAAGCCAGATCTCGCCGCTCACCTGGGTGGCGTTCGGCGTCGGCGCCGTCGGCATCGGGGTGGGCACGGGGTTTGCGCTGTCCTCTTCCAGCAAGGTCAGCGACGCGAACAATCTCTGCTCGGCAGGTCCGGATCACAAGGCCTGTCCGGACGCGACCACCGGCGCGAAGGCGTCGTCGCTCGACGACGACGCGCGCACGGCGCGCACCATCTCCATCGTCGGCTTCGTCGTCGGCGGCGTCGGCGTCGCCACCGGCGCCACGCTGCTCGTCATGGGGCTCTCGCACAAGGAGCACCCCGCCGCGACCGCGGGGATACAGCCGTGGGTCGGGCTCGGATCCGCGGGCGTAACCGGACGCTTCTGAAACGACTCTCTACGGAGTGAAGCATGGCAAAGCGCGTCTCCATCGCTGTGTGCTTGACGTTGGGTGCGGCATTCGTCGTCGGTGCGGGTTGCAGCTCGATCCCCGATCACCGAGAAATCCTCTCGTCGTCACCGGACGGCGGCGGGACGCTCCCCGACGGCGGTCAAGCGGGCGGCTTCACGAGCAGCGGCGGAGCGAGCGCGGGCGGCGGCGCCGGAGCGAGCGCCGGCGGCGGCTCGGGGATGAACGGAAGCGGCGGCAAAGGCTCGGGCGGCGACGTCGCTTCGGGCGGCCACGCCGGCTCCGGAGGCGCGAACGCCGGCGGCTCCGGCAACGGGGGACAAACGACGTCGACCGACGGTGGCCCCGACGCGGCCGTCGGGCTTCCGTGCGGCGCGAATCACTGCCTGGATCGTCCGATCGGCCACACGACGTATCCCGCGTGCTGCACGGGTCCGAAGCAAGACCGCTGCGGCGTCGATACCAGCGTCAACGGCGGCCCCGGCTGCCTCGAGCCGGACCAAGCCGGCGCGCTCGACTCCATCTGCACGGACATGGATTCGACGGACGGGAGCACCACTTATCCGGGTTGCTGCCGCCCGGATGGGAAGTGCGGCGTGATCTTCGAGATGCCCGGCGGCAGGCCGCGCTTCGGCTGCGAGGATCCGACGGAGCTCGGGCTCGCCGCGGGCAAGGACTGCACGCCCGCCGCGTGCACCGCCGCCGGCAGGGGGTGCACGAAGAACGCCGACTGCTGCCCGGGCACGGCGGGCGATCCCGTCTGCATGACGTTCGGCGGCGTCACGGGCTCGGTGTGCTCCGACTACTGCGTGACGAATCGCGACTGCGCATCGGGGTGCTGTCTCCCGTTGGTCAGCGGTCGCGGCGCGTGCGCGCTGGACGCGAAGAGCTGCAGCGCGACCTGTCGTCAGAAGGACGAGCCCTGCGATACGAACGACGATTGCTGCTCGCCGAACTTCTGCGCGCCGAACAGCGATCTCGGCCCCAGGCTCTGCCGTCCGAAGTGCACGACGAACGCCGACTGCTCGCCGGGGTATTGCGTGAAGGACGACGCGGGCCAGGGCGAGTGCACGGCGGCGAACTCGGGGCTCTGCTCCGACACGTGCCACCTGGCGAACGACGGAATGTGCCAAGACGGCGCGACGTATCAGGACTACGACGACTGCGCCCTCGGGACGGATTGCTCCGATTGCGGCGGGGCGGCCAAGATGGCCCGCGTCGGCGGAACGTCGAACTGTACCGACACCTGCAGCACTCACAACAACAAGAAATGCGAAGACGGTGGCCCCGGCGCGGCGCTGGCGACGTGCCCCTTCGGCACGGATTGTACGGATTGCGGACCGCGGCTCGGCATTTGCTCCAACGTTTGCGAGTACACGGCCAACGACGGGACCTGTGACGACGGCGGCATCGGCGCGAACAACGATAACTGCGCGTTCGGGACCGACTGCGCCGACTGCGGCGTGCGCTACGGCGGTCGTGGTCAGGGGCTGTGTGACGGCTCCAAGGGCACCGACTGCGTTCCTACCGGCGGGATCGATAGCGGTGACATCGAGGACGGGACGTGTCAGTGCCCCGACTGCCCGTGGGACGAAGTCGATTGCAAGGTCACCGTCAGCGCGTGCGACGGCAAGACGCTCGGCGCGTGCTGTGCCCCCACGAACCCGTGCCACATCCAATTCGACGGTATCTGCGCCTGCGGTGGGTGGTGTGACTGGGAGCAGCCGGATTGCGGAAACAACGCGTACCCGGCTCTCTGCGACGGGCAAACCATCGACGGCTGTGATTACTCGTCTCCGAACCCAGCCTTCAAAGGGAACGGCAAGTGCGATTGTCAGGGCTTCTGCTCGTGGGAGGCCAGCGAATGCACGGCGGTGCTGGGCACCACGAACCCGAAGCTGTGTAGCGACACCTGCAAGACGCATGACGACGGCTACTGTGACGACGACGACGTCAAGTGCACGTGGGGTACGGATTGCGCCGACTGTGGCATCCGATTCCCGCAAGTCGTCAAATAGACGAGCACAAACCGCGCGGCGGCGGCGACCGTCACTCGCCGCGCACGCCGCTCACCACGCGCTCGATCCCGCCGTAGTCTCTCCGTCGTTCGACGGAGGTGAACCCGGCGCCGTCGAGCAACGCCGAGGTGCGCGCGGCCTGGTCGTGTCCGACCTCGACGGCCAGGACGCCTCCCGGACGCAGCCTCTGCCGGGCGACCTCGACGACGCGACGGACCAGGTCGAGGCCGTCGGCTCCGCCGTCGAGGGCGAGGTGGGGTTCGTGCTCGCGGACGTCCGCCGGCAGCGTCGCGAGATCCGCGGTGGGGATGTACGGCGGGTTCGCGGTGACCAGGTCGAACCGCGCGCCGCCGGGCAGCGGCGTGTCGAGATCGCCCTCGAGGACGTGGGCCGTGAACGTCGCGCCGGCGCGCTCCACGTTTTCGCGTGCGACGGCGACGGCGTCGCGCGAGACGTCGACGGCGGTGACGCGCCACGTCGGCCGTTTCTTCGCGAACGCGATCGCGACGCACCCGGAGCCGGTGCATAGATCGAGCGCGTCGCCGTACAGGTGCGCGCGGCGCGTGCGATGAAGCGCGACCTCGACCAGGGTCTCCGTGTCGGGGCGCGGCACGAGGACGCTCGGACCGACTCGGAGCGAGTGCCCGTAGAACTCGCGCACGCCGACGATGTACGCGACGGGTTCGGCGCGCCGTCGCCGCACGATGAGCTCGCGGTACGCCATGAGCTCCGGCTTCGTCAGGGTGCGGCTCGCGTCGAGCAAGAGGCGCAGGCGCTCGACGCCGAGGACGTGCGACAAGAGCAGCTCGGCGTCGAGCCGCGGCGAGTCGAGGCCGCGGCGCCGGAAATCGTCGGTCGCCCACGCCACGACGCGCGCGATCGTCCACTCGTCGTCGCGCTGCTCGGATTGATCCGGCGCCCGCGCCGGCCCTTCGTCTTCAGGCATGCGAGCCGGAGCGGGGAGCGCCGAGCTTCGCGCGCGCGGCGTCGAGCACGGTCTCGACCTCGGCGCGGACCTCGGCGAGGCGGGCCTCGGTGGGCGCTTCGAAGCGCACCACGATGATGGGCCCGGTATTCGACGCGCGCACCAGCGCCCACGCGCCGTCCGGGTGGGTGATGCGCGCGCCGTCGATTTCCGTCGTCTCGTACCGACCCCGGAAGTGGTCGCGCACGGCGGCGACGACCGAGGCCTTCAGCGCGTCCGGGCAGTCCACGCGGATCTCCGGCGTCGACACCGTCACCGGTAGATCGGCGAGGAGCTCGCCGATGGGCCGCCCCGCGCGCGCCACGATCTCGAGCACGCGCAACGCCGCGTAAATGCCGTCGTCGTACCCGAAGTAGCGGTCGGCGAAGAAGAAATGGCCGCTCATCTCGCCGGCGAGGAGAGCATGCTCTTCTTTCATCTTCGTCTTGATCAGGGAGTGACCCGTCTTCCACATGATGGGCCGTCCTCCGTGGCGCGCGATGTCGTCGAACAGCGTCTGCGAGCACTTCACCTCGCCGATCACGGTCGCGGCCGGATGCGCGGGCAGCATTTCCCTGGCGAAGAGCGCGAGGAGCCGGTCGCCCCAGACGGGAGTCAAGTTCTGGTCGACGACGCCGAGGCGATCCCCGTCGCCGTCGAACGCGATGCCGACGACGGCTCGCTCCTTCTTCATCGTCTCCATCAGCGTGACCAGGTTCTTGGGCACGGTGGGGTCGGGGTGATGGTTCGGAAAGGTGCCGTCCATTTCACAGAACAACGGGACCGGGTCGAGGCCCGCGGCCCGGAGAGCCTTGAGCCCGAGCGGTCCCGCCGCTCCGTTGCCCGCGTCAACGACCACTCGAATGGACGGATTGTCGATGCGGATCGACTTCGTCAGCGCCTGCACGTAGGCGTCTTCGAGGTTCGTTTGCTCGAAACCGCCGTCCCCGTCCGGGCCGAAGCTACCGGTCTCGACCATCTCGCCCAGCGCGCGGATGTCGTCGCCGAAGAACGACGCTTTGCCGCGCATGATCTTGAGGCCGTTCTCGTCGCCGGGGTTGTGACTGCCCGTCACCATGACGCTGCCGTCCGTGCCGAGGTGGTGCGCGGCGAAGTAGAGGTACGGCGTCGGTCCGACCCCGATGTCGACGACGTCGGCGCCCGCTCGACGAAGGCCGGCGATGAGCTCCGACGAGATGCGCGGGCCGGACACGCGGCAATCGCGTCCGACGGCGACGCGGTAGCGTCCTTTGCTCTGGCTCGGGCGGAGCATCGTCCCGAGGCCTCGTCCGATCGCCTTCACGACGGGGCTCGTCAGATCTCGGTCGGCGACGCCTCGGATGTCGTACTCTCTGTAAATGTGATTGGACATGTGAGGACCCCGGCTGGGTCGAAGCCCCAGCCCGACGAGACACGTCGGTTTTGGCAGAACGGATCACGATCGGCAACTGTCGACGTGCGCCCAGGAAAACAACCGGCGAGACCGGCGCCGGCTTGTCAGCGGCACGACGCGGACGCGCGACCGCGCTGGACTACGAAGGCAAGAACTAATGCACCGCCCTCGAGATCGGTGTCAACCACGGCCGGGACGACGACGAATGGGCCGATTCGGTGGATTTCCTCCGCGACGAGCTGTCCCGCAACCGCGCAATGATGGTTCGTATACGTACCTTCGTTTCTGCATCGGTACCCACCCCCAAACGAGCTTTCCAACGCTGGCACCCGCAAATCTCAGTGAGGACAGGTAAGCGGTTCGCCGCACGCGCTGCCGTCCGAGTCGCGATACCACCGCCCTGGAAGATAGAAGAGGAGCCCCCGCCCGGAAGCGGGAACCCAGAGCGCCTGCGGGGTCGCGTAATGACAACCCGGATGAACGAAAACCCAGGCGCCGGGCGTCCACGACCACGTCTGATCGACCCATTCCCATCTGCCGTCGAGCCACGCGCAAGACTTGCCGGGATCCGCGGGAATTTTTTCTACCTTGGGCGGCGGAGGCGCCGATTCGACGATGAACGGCGGCGCGCCGCCGCTTCCTCGTGGCCCGAAGGGCACGGTTCGAAGCCCGCCGCCGCAAGCCGAGAGCAGCGCGGCCAGGGCCGCGACGGGCGCCCACCTCAAGACCCGATCACCCCGAGGTAGGCTTGTATCAGCGGCTCGCCGAAGAAGAGATATTCGATGATCGCGATCGCCAGAAATGGCCCGAACGGGATGCGAAGCTTTCCTATCCCCGGCTCCGCCTCCGTCGCCAGCGGATCGGCCGCGGCCTCGCGGAGCCTCGCTTCGCGCTCTTCGCCCGCTAGCGCGTCGAGCTCTTGCTTCAAGAGCGCCCGCTCTTCCCGAACCGCTGCGGGTTCTTCGATACGTCCCTTCACGAGCAACACGACGAGCGTCACCACGGTGCCCTGTACGGCGCCGACCAGGAGCGCGAAGACCGCGCCCTTCCACCCGAACCACGCGCCCGCGAGCACGAGGAGCTTCGCGTCTCCGAGCCCCATGCCCGCATGCCCGCGAATCATTCGGTACACGAGGTGGAACGGAATGAACACGAGCGTAAATCCCACGATCATGCCGACGAGCGAGTCGAGCAGCGGAACGTGCCGGAGCCGCGTGGTCAACAAGCCGAGCGCGGCTCCGCCCAGAGTGATCTCGTCCGGGAGCAGCATGAACTCGAGGTCGATGAAGATCGCCGCGATGAGACCCAGGCCGAGCGCCAGGTAAGCGAGGAAGAGCAAGGCGCCCGTCCACCACGGCGCGTCCGCGGGCGAATCGACCAGTACCTTGGCCAGTGCTGCCCAGCCGCAGAGCCCGCCGAGCAGCTCCGTGAGCGGATACCGCGGTGAGATGGGGGCTTTGCAGCAGCGCGCCTTGCCGCGCAGGAGGATGAACGACAACAAGGGAACGTTGTCGTAGGGTCGGATCGGCGCGCCGCACGCGGGGCACCGCGACGGCGGGTACGCGACGCTCTCGCCTCGCGGGAGCCGGTGAATGACGACGTTCAGGAAGCTCCCGAGCGTCAGGCCGAGCGCGATCGCCACGCCCGCCCAGAACCAATAGGGAAGCTCGGCGAGCACGGCTCCCGATGTTAGCGCATGGGAAGCGGCAGATCCTCTACGCGTCGAGCGCGCGGCCGATCTACCCTGTCCGCTCCGCCGCTCACCTCACCCTAGCGATGGGGCGGCTCCGATCATGGCCAACGAAAAATCGGCGACGCTCTCCCTCGACCGATACTCCCCCGATGCTCGAGGCTGGGTCGTCGCGGCCCAGTCACTCGCCGACGACCGCGGCCACGAAGAGGTCACGCCGCTGCACCTGCTCGCCCGCGCGCTCGAACGCCACCCGGGCATCGTGGAAGTGTTTCGCAAGGCCGGCGCGAACACCGCCGAAATGCAGGCCGAGGTCGACCGCGCGCTCGCCGCGCTCCCGAAAGCCCGCGGCGCCGCTTACCTGTCGACACGCCTCTTGGACCTGCTCGGGCGCGCCGATCGCGACGCCGATCACGAGCGCTCCCGGGAAGTGTCCGTCGAGCATCTGCTCGGCGCTCTCGCGCAAGAGATCCGCGGGCCGGCGGGCGAAGTGCTGTCGGCTCAGGGCATCGGGCCGGGTTCGCTCCGGCCGTACCTCGCGGCGCTCCGCTCCCTCTCGCGCGAGGCGCCGTTCCGCGAGGGCGGCGAAGCGAGCGCGCCGGAGCTTCGCGATCTGGTGAAGGAAGCCCGCGCCGCGGCCGGCGATCCGGTCATCGGACGCGACGCCGAGCTCCGGCGGCTCATCACGATCCTCGAGCGGCGCGAGAAGAATCATCCGCTTCTCGTCGGAGAGCCGGGTGTCGGCAAGCGCGCCGTCGTTCGTGCCCTCGCGCGGAGGCTCGCGCAAGGCGACGTCCCGACGCGACTGTCGACGGCGCGGCTGCTCGCCGTGGACGTCGGCGCGTTGTCGTCCGGCGCGCGCGCGCGGTCGGATCTGGAAGCGCGCGTGCGCAAGCTCGTCGAATCGGCGTCGTCGTCCGGCGGGGAGCCCATCCTCGTCTTCGCGGGGCTCGAACAGCTCGCTCTGCAGCCCGCGGGAGGAGCCGGCGACGCGCTGCGTCCGCTGTTCGCGAAGGGCACGCTGCGTCTCCTCGCGACCACGAACGCCGAGGGGCTGCGCCGCCTGACGGAAAAAGACGCCGCGCTCGCCCGCGAGTTCACGGTGCTGGAAGTCGCCGAGCCGTCGACGGATCGAGCCGTCGAGATCGTCCGCGGCGTCGCGTCGCGTTTCGAGTCGCATCACGGCGTGCACATTTCCGAGAGCGCCGTCGGGTGCGCGGTGTCGCTCGCGAAGCGCTATCTCGCGGATCGCGCGCTGCCGGACGCGGCGATCGATCTGCTCGACGAATCCGCGGCGGCGCTCCGGGTCGAGACCGACGGCGTGCCACAGGTCATGGATCGAGCCATCGGCAGGCTCGAGTCGCTGCAAGCGCAGATCGCGTCGCTGGAAGGCGCGCCCGACGAACGATCGCGCACGACGCGCGAACGCCTCCAGAGCGAGGCGGCGAGCCTCGGGCCGAGCGTCGCGGAGATGCGCAAGCGGCTCGAGTCTCGCCGCGGCGCCGTCGCCGCCGTGCGCATGCTCACCGCCGAGCTCGCCGCGGCGCGCGCGTCGCTGGAAGACGCGCGCGCGAAGAAGGAGCCGGCGCGCGCCGGCGAGCTCGAGCACGCGACGATCCCGTCGCTCGCGGAGCGGCTCGCCCGCGCCGAAGAGGGCGCGCGCACCTCCGGCGCGAGCACGGAGACGGCCGTCCTCGGCGAAGAGCACGTCGCCGCGACGCTCGCCGAATGGACGGGCATTCCCGTCAACAAGATGCTCGAAGCGGAAGCCGACAAGCTGCTCCGCATGGAAGAGCGGCTCGAGGAGCGCGTCGTCGGCCAATCCGAAGGCGTGCGCGCGCTCGCCCGCGCCGTCCGGCGCGGCCGCGTGGGGCTCCGCGATCCGCGCCGTCCGATCGGCTCGTTCCTGTTCTTGGGTCCGAGCGGCGTCGGGAAGACGGAGCTCGCCAAGGCACTCGCCGAGTTCCTGTTCGACGACGAAGCGGCGCTCACGCGCCTGGACATGAGTGAATTCATGGAGCGCCACATGGCGCAGCGGCTGCTCGGCGCTCCGCCGGGGTACGCCGACAGCGAACAGGGCGGCTTTTTGACCGAAGCGGTGCGGAAGCGTCCCTACTCGGTGCTGCTCTTCGACGAGGTGGAGAAGGCACATCAGGACGTCTTCAATCTGCTGCTCCAGGTGCTCGACGACGGAAGGCTGACCGACGGCCGCGGCCGTCCCGCGGATTTCACGAACACCGTCGTCATCATGACCAGCAACATCGGCTCCGAGCGCATCCTCCAAACCGACGAGCGGCTCTTCGATTCGGACGATGGTCGGGAAGCGCTGCGCGACGTGCTGCTCGATCAGCTCGGCAAGTTCTTTCGCCCGGAGTTCCTGAACCGCGTCGACGACGTCATCGTGTTCCGGCCGCTGTCGCGCGAGCACCTCGCGCGCATCGTCGACCTCCAGCTCTCCCGCGTTCGCGCGCTCTTGCCGGAAGGCGTCACGCTGAACGTGGACGACGCCGCGAAGGCGCGCCTCGTCGAGCTCGGTTATCAGCCCGCACTCGGCGCTCGCCCGCTCCGCCGCGCCATCCTCAAGCACGTCCAAGATCCGCTCGCCGAAAAGCTCCTCGACAAGGCCCTCGCTGCGGGGAGCGCTCTCACGTTGAAGCTCGAAGGCGACGAGCTCGTGCTCGAGGCGAGCTCTTCGCGTTGAATACGATGGACGAATCAGCGAAGCCCGACGCGCCGCGAGGCACGAGCTCGGCGTGGACTCTCGTCGCGCTCTACGCGCTCGCGTGGGGGCTCCCGGCGTTCATCGGCGGCTACGCGCTGCTGACGATGTTCGAGTTCCATCCGCTGCCCGTGCCGGATTTCATTCCGCTGTCGCACGTCGGCGTCGCGCGGCTCGTGTTCGACCCCTGGCAGCACTGGGACGGCCAATGGTATCTGCGCATCGCGGCGCTCGGCTATTACCGGTACGACGCTTCGACCGCGTTCCTTCCGGTGTATCCCTGGCTCATACGCGGCCTCGCGCCGTTCTTCGGGGGCGACATACTCGTCGCTGGATGCGTCGCTTCGTGGGGCGCATTCGCCGCCGCGCTGTGGTTTCTCTGGGATCTGCTCAGGGCCGAGCTCGGCGACGAGCTCGCGCTGTCGTCGCTCGTGCTGCTGGTGACGTTCCCGACGGCGTTCTTCTTCCACGCCGTGTACACGGAGTCGATCTTCCTGCTCTTCGTCGCGGTCGCGCTGTGGTCGGCGCGCCGCGGGCGCTTCGTCACCGCGGGCCTCGCCGGGCTCGCGGCGTCGCTCACGCGCTGGACGGGCTTCGCCGTCGTCCCGGCCCTCTTCGTCGAGGGATTCACGCAGGTGCTCGCGCGCGACGCGGGCGCGACGGAGATTCGCTTGTCGTCCATGCTGACCCGCGACTCTCTCCGCGCTCTCTCCCGAGTCGGCGCGAAGGTCGTCGTCTCGACGCTCTTGCCGCTGCTCGCTTTCCCCGTCGTGCAAGAGGTGCTCGAGAAGGCCGTCGGCGATCCATGGGCGTTCAGTCGAGCGCAGCGCTTTTGGGAGCGGCGGCTCACGCCTCCGTGGGTGGGCATCATCGACGGGATACGCGTCCTTCTGCCGGGTCACCTCCCGTACCTCGAGCCGCTGCCCGGCGGGTTCCCCAGGTTACCGGACTATCCGGGCGGGTTTCTCGAAGCGCATGCCTACAATCTGGTCGCGGCGCTCGGCGGGCTCGCGTTGTCCGTGGTTGCTGTCCGGAGGCTGCGGCCCTCGCTCGCGGTGTTTGCGTTGGTGGGGGTCGTGCTGCCGTTGATGACGCCTTCGCGGCTCCAGCCACTGCAGTCGATGCCTCGCTTCGTCGTCGTTCTCTTTCCACTTTTTGCCGCGCTCGCGTTGCTCGTCCAGAAGCGGCCGCTGCTCGGCGCGAGCGCCATCGCCATCGGGGCGGCGCTGCAGGGTTTTTTCGTAGCTCGGTTCACTTTGTGGTTCTGGGTCGCCTGACACCCGCATTGTCGGGAAATGCGGTAATACTTTTTCGCGCGCCGTCGGCGCCGCATGGCCGCGCGTTCTCCCATTGCGATGCCTGAATCGTGCGCCTAGAATCGGAAGCTACGTGGACGGGGACGTGTCCACGCGGTCTCTCGTGGGGGGAGGGAAGGCAGGGGTTCATGAGATCTGCGAATACGGCTCTGGCGTTGCAAACGTCGGTTCCTCAGCGCGTCTTGCTCGTAGAACCCGAGTGCGAGGGCGGCCCGTCCTTGTCGTGCGTC
Source organism: Polyangiaceae bacterium (assembly GCA_035547195.1). GTDB lineage: Bacteria > Myxococcota_A > Polyangia > Polyangiales > Polyangiaceae > DASZVB01. The sequence continues at coordinate 2,326 of DASZVB010000034.1, read as the reverse complement.
CTGTCCATCGACGGCTATGTCGTGGATCCGTGCAGCACGATCACGGACGCGATCCGTTCGCTGAACGAGCGCCCAGCCGACGTCATCGTCCTCGACACGAAGGGCGTGAAGGATCCGGCGCGCGAAGTCGCCGCGTTCGCGTCGCGGCTCCGGACCGATCCGGTGCTGGGGCGGATCCCCTTCGTCGCGATCTACGATCCGGGCAAGACGCGCCCTGGCGGAGACGTGGTGCTCATCCGTCCCTTCAGCGCGGGGGAGCTCTTGGTCGCCATCGAGCGCGCGTTGCTTCGTGCCGAGCGTCGGGCTCTCGCCGATCGCTTCGAACAGACGGAGCGCCTGGCGATGCTCGGCACGATCGCCGCGTCCATCGGTCACGAGGTGAACAACCCGCTCGCGTTCGCGATGGGCAACTTCGACATCGCGGAGGAGTCGCTCGAGACGTTACGCGCCGACGTCGAAGCGGCGTGCGCCAGCGCCTCCGACGAAGTCAAGGGCCGCTTGCTCCGTTCGCTCGAGACGCTGGTCGTCTGCGTCGAGGAGGGGCGCTCCGGGCTGTCGCGAGTGCGGACGATGATAGCCGATCTCGCCGCGCTCACACGACGCCGGAGCGCGGAGCATCGCCTCGTCGACGTGCGCCGCGTGCTCGAGTCGAGCCTGCGCATCGCCAAGGGTCAGCTGGCTGATCACGCAATCGTCACGTGCGAGTACGGCGAGACGTCGTGCATCATGGGAGACGAGGCTCGGTTGGGACAGCTCTTCTTGAACCTGCTCGTGAACGCGGCTCAGGCCATCCCGGCGGGAAACGCCGCGTCGAACAGCATTCACGTCGTCACTTATCAAGAGGACGCGACGGTGGTCGTCGACGTCGAAGATACGGGCGGCGGCATGTCGAAGACGCAGCTGTCGCGCATCTTCGAACCGTTCTTCACGACGAAGGCCGACCGAGGAACCGGGCTCGGCCTCCCGATTTGTCGGACCATCGTCGACGAGCACGGCGGCGAGCTCGACGTCCAATCGGAGCTCGGCCGCGGCAGCCGTTTCAGCGTTCGGTTGCCGGCCGCGTTCCTTGACTCGTTCGACCGCCCAGCCTCGTAGGTATCCGTTCGAATCGTGCGCAGCGTCCGCGGGTCCGCGGTTCACGCACCGGCTGAGCTCCAACGAAGACAAAGAGAAGCGTTCGAATCGTGCGCAGCGTCTGCGGTCCGCGGTTCGTCCGTCAACTCACTGACATATCCTTGCAAGATTGCGCGATTGCCGATCGGGCGCGTCGCTCGAGTGTCATCCGCGTTTCAGTTCTGAAAGACCGACAATCCTGTGAGGTAACGCGAGGTCTTGGTGATATGAGTGAATCGAAGCTTACTCGAGATGGGTCGTTCGGAACGCTTCGCCCGAGCGGCTCTTCAGTGGTCGCTCGAATGGGTAGCTTGCAAGTCGCTCGTGGCTTCGCGAGTCCGTGCTGCGTGTGGCGTTTCGGAAACATCTCCGATAGCCAATCGGCCGGGCACGAATCACATTCTTCTGCAAAGAGGCGCTCGGTGTCGTTGCGCAGAACGCAAAACCGGTACGACACGGTCATGACGCCGCGTGCGCAATTTGATAAGAGACAAGCTCAGCTCGAATCCCACCGTCGTTCGAGCGCCGGTGCTGAAAGGCCAAGAGTACCAATGATGAAAAAAGCCGCTGCGCGGAGCGAGCCTGCCGAACCTTCGCCCCTCGATTCGTCGATCCCGGCGCCCGTTGATTCAGGACTGCGGCCCACCCGAGCCACGAGCGGCCCCCCACCGAGTATAGCGGTGAGCTACCAAGACTTGGACGGAGGCCGCGGCAGGGAGGTGTACTTCCGCCCTCCACGGTATCTGTCGGCCGACTTCGGTCCGGTGGGGGCGACCGTCACGGTCATGATTGATGATTGGGAGCAGGATTGTGACCTTCACGACGTTTCACAAAATGGTGTTGCATTCGAGTGGACCGGGGACGCTCGACTGCACGTGGGAGATTTGATCCCGGTTCTCGCAGTCAGCTTCGATGGTCACGAAGCATACCGCGGCGCTGCGCAGGTGGGCTCGGTCCGCGAAGTGGGAGCCAAGCAAATCGTCGGCGCCTCTTTCCTGGACACGTTGATGAACATCGATGACGTCCTGCATTTGCGGGACGTCAAGGTCTGGCAGGGCGCCGGCTCTGGACTCGGGCTGCGGGATCGACCGTGGCGTGCGACGTCCGGTGACTCGTTCAAAGCGCGAATTGCGGAGCTCCGTCTGCTGCTCGAGGACGCAGAGGAGCAACTCGGACAGTTGGAAGCGTCGTTGCCGTGGCACGTCGCGCACGG
>DASZVB010000033.1:0-151921 GCA_035547195.1 Polyangiaceae bacterium | reverse complement strand
TCGCATCGCGCACCATTCGGGCGGCGACACGCCAAGTCGTTCGGCGAGTCGCCGTGCGTCGAGACGAACCGCCCCTTTCACGTTCGCCGAGGTAGCGCGGTCGTGCGCCTGGCGAAGGCCTTCGAGGCTTTGCGATCTCATGAACGCTTCTCCTCACCGGTATCGTCCACCCCGATGGTCGCAAGTTTTGCGGCATCCACCCCGCCCCACGATGCCGCAAGCTTCCGTCCGCAATCCTGGCACCGGAGGCCGCGCGCGACGAGCGACGCCACGCGTTCCCGGACGCCTGCGATCGCGCGATCGATGTCCTCGCGTGAGTATCGCACCGAGCCCTCATCCGCGACGGCCTGCTTTTCGAGTCGCGCAACGATCGCGCTGAATGCGGCCACGTCTCTGGTCGCGCGCTGTGCCGCGCTGAAGTTTCCGACCTTGCGCGCCTCATCCGCGATGTTGCGCGAATTGCGCATGCTCTCTTTGACGAATTCAAGCGTGCTCGCGAGGTCCAGCGGCTCGGCGCCGTCTGGCGTAACGTCGAGTGGCGATAGTAAGGGCGCCGGCGCGACAACCGCCGGCGGCACGTCGACGGCCTCGGGTACCGCGAGCCATTTCGCAACGGAGACGTGCGAGAAACCCACACGCTCGGCGATCTCTCGGAGACTGAGCCCAGCGTCGCGAAGTCGGCGCGCCTCGGCACGCGCTTCGGAAGATGCAAGGCGGCTCACGGCAGCACCCGCGGGTTATCGGAAATCAAGTCGCTGAAAATCGCGCACTCGAGCGGCGAGAGGCCCGCAAAAAATCCTCGGCGTGCGAGCTCCGGAATTGCGCCGCGAATTTCCGCCGCACGAGCGCGGTGCTTGGCGAGCGCAGCCCGACGACGCGCTCGGCTGACGCGGAGCACGTGCCGTACAGAGAGATCGAGGCATCGGCCCGCTTCCCCTGAAAGCCGGCGCTGCTCGTCGACGTCGTTCGAGCTCGCGGCGAGCTCGTTGAAGGCGCGCGCCGCGGCGAGGAGATGCGGCACCGGCGCGTAAATGCCCGAGCGGTTCTGTAAATTACAGACGGTGTGTTGGCTGCGTCCGAGAGCGTCGTTAGCCGGCGCCGATGAATGGCCTATCATCCACGGAAGTTAGCTCGACACTAACAACTGTGCCAGTTAATACAAGTATAGTCTGTAAATGGATGTAAATGCAGCGGATTGTGCCCTGGTGTTGCGGATTACTCGGCAAAGTCGCTGGGTTGTGAAATGTTGCGTGAATTCCGTTAATTGACGTTCAGAAATGACGCGCTGCTCACTTGAGGCGCCCCTTTGCTGGCCAAAAGAGCGACCCGTATACCCCTTGTCGCACGTCGGTCGCGCGCGGCGTGCGCAACGCGAGCGACAGCGGAGCACGTCAGCGAACGATATTCATCCAACGAGTTACGCCGTCGTGCTCGTCAAAGCGACCGTTCACGAGCAGCGTCCACCCGCGTGCATCAAGCCAAACACTCTCGACCCCATCTAACGGAAGACTGAGAGGCGTCTGAGGAGTATCCCGATCGGCTACTTCAACTCGGTTCTGAAGCGGATGTACGCCGAGGAAAACGTACGCTGCCCGCACGCTTTGGTGAGACGGAAGATTGAATTGAAACGTCACTTGAGATCGAGGGGTGATCTGACTCAGCAAGATCGTTATACGTCGAAGCGACGGAAGCATGAGCATCGCAATTTGTCCTGGCTCGAGGTCGGGTGTATGAGTGCCGACGCGCAGCGGAAAAACGTAGGCGTTGCCGCCGTAGCCGTCACCACGATCCGCGCGAACCCGAACGCCGACGGCTTGGCCGATGAACGGCCAGACATTCACTGCAAGCACGACACCGGAGCCGTAGGGAATAGACGCGCACGCGATGACAGGCCGTGGATTGCAGCGATCGCGTACGGCCTCGGTGACGTCGCGTTCCGTCTTGGCGGCTTCACGCTCATCAAGCGGCACGTAGGCCCGCAAAGTCGCCGTGGCCCGGTCTTCGTCGGCGCCGAACAGGATCGTGCCACCCGATGCGTTCGCGAACGCCGCGACGTCTTTCGCGAGCTCGAAGCGCTCCGCCGAAGCGCGTGCTTTGAAGTCGAGCGTGAGCAGTTCCCGAAAGACTTCGTCACGACCGACCACACGTTGATCGCCGTCTTCCACGCGAGCTCGCGCAGCTGCACACTCCGATCGAGCGCCTGGACGAAGCTCTCGAGGTCGCGCCGCGTGATGGTCGCGACCGGCTTCTGACCGAGCTTCGCGCCGTCGGGGCACACGTGCGGAGCGATCCACGTGCGGTACCGCGAGATGTCGTCGCCCACGGACGCGAGGCCCTTCGCGCGACGGCTCACCTCCCAGCGATCGATCCACGCTGAGTACGTCTCACCGGGCGCGCCGGGCCGCGCCTTCGTGCCGCGGAGGCCTTCGCGTTGCGCGTCCTCGGACCACTTCACCGAGAGATCGCGCGCGCGCCTCGCTGCACTTCTTCTTGAGCGTGTGCCAGCTGTACGAGCCGTCCGCGAGCGTTACGCGCACCTTGTAGCGACCGTCGGGGAGCTGCGCGACGACGCCTTCACTCTTCGGACGGGGCATCCTGCTTTCTCCTCTTTGAAGCGGCGTCGGTGATCGCGGCCTGAACCGTTCGTTGCACAAGCTCCGACGACAACGCCACGCTGGAGAGCTGTTTGCTGAATGGCTCCGTGGCCTTCTCATCCGCCTGAGCGGCCGTCAGTACCTGTTCCCGCTCCGCGGGGTCCTCGACCGAAGAACTCAACACTCGCAGCACGGTGAGCTTGGTTCGCGCTATCTCGTACAGCGCTTTAACCATCACTTCGTATGCGCGCAGAAGTTTCAACTTGGCAGCGTCGGTCGCATCGTACTCGGCCTCCAAGGATTGGAGGCGCTCAATGCATCTGCTGATGCCGGCTCCCGCAGCCTTCAGCTTGCAGTAGGCAACCGCGTTGGACGTGTCGAGCGCGATCAGCTCGTCTTCAAACTTCGACGTAACGTCGATCTCGTGGATGTACGTCTCGATTCCCACGAAGCTTGTTTTCAGGACTGCTTGCGCGAGCGCGACGGTCTGCTGACATCGTTCGGCGGACGTGGGGTGATGGCGAAGCACATTCCACAAGGCTCGGCGCGCGGCTGCAATCCGCAAGCGCTTCTCGACCCACTCCTTGCAAAACAGTGCAACCACGCCGAGCACGAAGGGGACGAGATACTTCGACGTATCGAACAGCCAGCCCCCAAACGAGTAGTCCTTCATCGCAACTCCTGGCCCCGGAGCCCTTCCGAGCCCCGGGGTCAATGACGGGGATCTATCCCACCTCCAGCGACGCGACGGTCGCCACCTGGGCGAGCGCGTCCATCATGTCGACGCCCGTCGAGGCTTCGCGGCTGTCGAGCGTCACCTTCCAGCCGTCGGGCGCGTGCTCGACGAGGAAGCGGCGGCCGGGCTTTTTCGAGCACCAGGCGGCGAGCGCCTCGAGGATCTTGAACGCCTGCACCTCGGGGCGGACGCGAATGCGGGGCGGGCTCACGGTGAGGCCTCCCCCGCACGCTCATCCTGGATGGCGCTGTCGAGTTGTCGCTCGGCATCGTTCAGCCCTTCGAGCAGCGTCATGATGGTCCACGCGAGATCGCCGTTCTGCTCAGTCTTGCGCCAGCGCTCGAAGATGCGCTTTCGACACTCGCGAAGGTCGTCTTTGAAGCCCACGAGGAGCTCGGAGTTCGGCGGGGCGTTCACTGGACCACCGTCCCTTCGGCGGACGCCTTCGTGGGCGGCGGCGCGAGCTCTCGGTACCTCTCGAGCGCGATGATCGCGATTTCGAGGTCCATCAGGGCGGTCATCAGGTGGCGCGGCGTCTCGTTATCGTCGCCGTCGTCGGGACTCCACGCCATGAGGATCTCGCGACGGGCCTCCGTGAGGTTCTCGAGGATGGGGTTGAATTCGATGCTCGTCACGGCGTCATCGGCCTTCCGTGCGCGCGCTCGGCGGCCTGCAGGACGGGCACGAGAGCGAGCGCTCCCTTTATCTGGGCGATGGGGCCGCGTACGCGGGCGACGAGCACCAGCTTGCCGTTGCGACGCTGGTACGACTCGACGAGCAGGTCACCTTCGTGCTCGGAGACATCGCAGAGAATCGGGCTGCTCACGGCGTCACCTCGGCTTCCGGCAGCACGGACTCGCGCAGCTCCGCCAGATTGAGGCGCGCCAGGCTCATGTACTTCATGGCCGACATCACCAGGTGCGCGTCGAAGCTGTTCTCGTTCCTCTCGTCGCACCCGTCGATCAGGTAGTCGCGCGCGGTGTCGAGATACCCCTCGACGTTTCGGAAGAGCTCAGCACGGTGGCTCTCGATCGTCGGGGCGGGCGTTTCGGGCACCGCCCCGGTGGGCGGCTCCGCCTTTGCAGAGGCTTTCGTTCGTCGTACGGTCTTCGTGGCCATGGGAACTCGCTTTCTCGTGGTCCGGGTCCCGGCCGTTCTAGCGGCGCGGGGCCCACTTGTTGGGGTTACTTCTTGCGTTTCTTCACGGTCCGAGGCGGCTCGCCGACGACCTGGGCGTACTCCTTGCGGATGAGCTGCCGGACGACGTCGCTCTGACTGAGCCCCGTACGTGCCGATAGCTCGCCGAGCATCGTCGCCTCCAGGGGAGCGACACGAAGCCCGAGGCGGGCGGTGAGCTGGTCACGAACCATGCTGCTAATTGTACGTACAACCATTGTACTTGCTACCCGAATCGTTTTCGCCGATGCTTTCGGTTGGAGCCGTGTAGAAAGCGCGGCGGGAGGAAAACGAGCATGCTTTTTGACAGCTACTTCGAAGCAATCCTCATGAGCTCGCCGGGAAACTGGACCCACCTGGAAGGTGAGCCCCTTTACAACTACACGGCACCCGCGGGCGAAACGCTCACGCTCTACAGCTTTCGACCGAACCTGGCTATCGCCGTCGTCATCGGGCCAGTGTGCAATCCGAACTTTCAGGAGCCTTGGACGCTGCAGTTCCCCGATCAGAACGCGGTCAGCGAATACCTGAGCTTCTTTTACTCGGGCTCGCTCATCTACCGGGACATCGTGGTCAGCGTAGACGGACATCGCGCCATCCTGCCGATCCCGGACCCGCAGAACCACTCGGTACCGCGCCACCTGTCTCGCCTTCTGCGAATCCTGAGCGCGTGCTGGCAGCCCGCTGGCGTCTACGACGGATACATACAGCGTGCGAGCATCGTTGAGAGCGACGACCGCTGGCCCGCTTGACGCTGCACCGGCGCTCTTCGTCCGTCATCACTCACGCTCCGGTGTGAGCACACGCCTCGCCGGCGTCTGTCGCCGCTCGAGCTCGGAGTGCTCCGTGCAGAAGCGATTGCCGCACGAGCGGCAGAACTCGCCGAGGAGCGCGTTGACGCGGTTGAAGAGGCGGACCTTCGCCGGTCTGCCGCAACGGCAGCGAGGAGCCGAGATATCGACGAGGTAGGCCATCACCCTTCGCGCTCCGCGCCGCATTGCCGCGCCACGAAGTACGGGTTCTCGGGGTTCCCTTCCCAACCGAGGTCGTCGATGACGAGCGTGAACGGCTTCTTGGCGGCCTCGATCTCCGGCGCTTCGGATCCGAGTGCGTGCCGACGGCGCGCCGTAGCGAGGTCCGCCGCGCGCGCCCACCCGAAGACGCCGGCGACGTCTATTCCGAAGAAGCGTTCGCCGCGCTCCGCTTGCTTCGCCTCGCGTTCTTCGTAGCCCTCGCGGATCAGTCGCCGACCGACGAGCACCATCGTCGCGGTCTTGCCGATGCCGGTCGGTCCGAGCGCGAGTACGCCCCCTTGGTTGCTGCGAAGCTCCCGCGCGATCTTCTGGAGCGGCGCGGGGATCAGCTTCAGCAGCGCGCCCGCATCGAGCTCGACCATCGAACGCGGACCGCTCCGGAATGCCTCGTTGACCGCCCCTTTGATGCTGTTTTCACGTTGACGGCGCCGGCGTTCCTCTTCCAGCGAGACGGCCTCGTTCAGCCGATCGAGCCAGCCCTCGACTTCGATCTCCGCCGCAAGCCGGTGATGTCGCCAATCCGCTGTCTTGCACCGGCGCAGGAGCTCCGCGCGATCGAGACCGGACTGCTCGCACGCGCGAAGAAACAGAGCCTCCCAAGCCGCACTAGCTGCTGCGAATCGCGGATTCGCCGCCATCGCGGCCGCGACGTGGTCGCTGCTCACCCGATCCTCCGCTGTAGCCGATTCCGGAAGTCATCAAACTCGTCCGCGTCGTCGTCGTTCGCGACGACCTCCACCGGCTTCGCGTGGTGTCGCTCGATCCAGGCGTGTAGGTCGGAGGCGCGCACAAGGAGCTCGCGCCCGACGCGGAACGTCGGGATCTCCTGGACGGCGCGGTCCCAGGCTCGGAGCTCGATCGGCGACGACGACCGGCGGTAGTACATCGGCGCACCGTCGCGTCCGAGCACGGCGCGAACGCGTTCGGCGAGCGCGGGATCGCTCTCGATGGCGTGGAGCTGCGCGACGAGTAGTGCGCGGGCGTCGATCATGCGGCCTCCGACCCTCGAAGGGCACCTGGCGTTATCCCGTGTGAGGCCAGGACACGATCGATCCGATGGGCCGCCGCGCCGCGGATGGACTGCCCGCGCAACCGACGGTCCATGCTGCGCGGATCGACGTCAGCCTCGACCGCGAGAGCCCGCACGCGAGCGGTATCCAATTCGGGTGGACGTGTTCGGCGCGCACTTGCCATGCGCACACCATGCACGCTCGCCGCGCGCTGCGCATCGTGACCGAGCCGTTTTTGGCTGGATAATTACCGGGACTGCTTCCCGGTGTTTCGCTTCGCTCGCGTCGTGCCGCGCTTCCGATCCGACCAGTCTCGTTCGAGGCTCGTCGGCTTCGACGGGAGACCAAGCACCTGCAGGAGCTTCGCTGCCGCGGGCCACTTTTGATGACGAGACGAGCCCGTCGCACGAGCACCGCGCGCCGGCCACGCCGTGATCGCGTGATGCAACGCCTGCTCGAACGCAACGCGATCTGCGCTCGCGAGCCGAAACATGAGCACGTCGTCTTCGCCGAGCAGTCGTCGCACCACTGCATGCTGGTCGGTAACTCCGCTGCGTGTCGCGGTCTCGAGCGCCTCGAGGGTCGCCATCCGTGCCTCTGCATCCGGCGAGCGCCCCGTCAGCTTTTCGAGCGCGCCGTGCAGACGCTTCTCCATGTCGTCAAGATCCGCCCTGGGATCGCTCGCACGACTCGCTAGGTCGTCTCCCAGCCGGAAGAGTCGCTTCACCAAGGCTCGTAGCTCGGTGACGCGATGGTTGACGTTGGATCGCTTTGGAGTATTGCCGTCGTCGGGCACGTCGCCTCGTGTCCCTTCCGCGTCTCGTCGGTTGCCGCCGGCGAGACGCACTTTCTTCCAAGCTACCGCCGTCGTCGCTCCCGCTCCACGTCTAGCTCGACCACGCCCGCGCGAGCCTTCCGACGCTCCTCGAGGTCCCGCGCGAGCTGTGCGACGGTGCTCCATTCGCCGGCCTGGGTGGCACCCTGGAGAGCTGTGGCGAGGGCCGCCTCCACCGGGTCGTCGGATGCGTCCCGTCCGCCCTTCAGGAATTGATCCGGTTTTGATCCGGCACCAGGAATCGCGGGGTTATCGCTGGTCGTCGCGAGCGGATCAGAACGGCCGACCTCGCGATTCCTCGGCAAAGTCTCACGTTTGCGGTGCGCTCGGCGCTTTCGAGTCCCGTCCGCCCCGCAAAGAAAACGGCTCGATTTCGGATCGGGCCGTTCGTCATTTTGGGCACCGGCTACCTCGATCGTCGGTAGCTGCAGCTTGCGACGTGTGACCACGTAGCAAAGTGAAGCCATGGCCACTCCGTCGAAGCACCCCACCGCGCCCGGCATCACCGCGGACGCGAAGGTTCGCCTCGCCGCAGAGCCGGCGAGCCGACGCGAAGCTACGCCGATCGACCCCGACCGACGACGCCGGATCAATGAGACGATCGACCGCGTCGTGGAGCAGCATCGGGATCTGTTCGTAGCCCTCGCCAAGCGGTGAACTACACCGACGTCATCTTCCTTGACGTCGAGGCGGTGGAGCGGCTTCACGAGGCAGCGCTTGCCGTCTCGGGCGGCATGAGCGGTGTCCGCGATCGCGGGCTCCTTGAATCGCGCTGTTCGACGGATGTAGAGGCTCGATTACCCAGCCGGGCTTCCGGCTTGCGCGCCGCCTTGGCCTACGGCCCCGGCGCTCGCGCCCGTGCCGCCAGACGGAGCCCCGCCGCCGCCCGACGGCGCGCCAGCCGATCCCGTGCCGCCCGACGAGGCGCCGCCCGCGTCCGCACCTCCGCCCGACGGCGCGCCGCCGCTGCCCGTCGAACAACACGTCGCCTTGTATCCGTTCGGGATGTCGACGCAGTTTTGAATGTACGTGTTCGGGTACGCCGAGCACGGCTCCGACGTCTCGCACGTTGGATACGGTCCCCCTGGCGGCCCGATGCCGCCGTCGCCGTAGCAGGTGCCGGTGCCCGATCCACCCACGGCGCCGCCGCCGCTGACGGCGCCGCCGCTGCTGCCGCTGACGGCGCCGGTCCCGACGATTGTCCCGCCGCCGCCGGTCGTGCCACCGCCCCCGGTCGTGCCACCCGAGCCGGGTGCGCCTCCTGAATCGCCTGTCGAGCAGCACGTTGCCTTGTAGCCGTTCGGCGTGTCGACGCAGTCTTGAATGTACGTGTTCGGGTACGCCGAGCACGGCTCCGACGTCTCGCACGTCGGAAACGGTCCCGCTGGCGGCCCGACGGCGCCGTCGCCGTAGCAAGTTCCAGTGCTCGATCCACCGCCGCCGCTGACGGATCCCGTGCCCACGACGCCGCTGCCACCTCCGAATCCGCCCCCTGTCGCGCCGCCCGAGCTCGTTCCGCCCGTACCGGCTGAATTCGTACTTGGACAGCACGTCGCCCTGTAGCCATTCGACGTGTCGACGCAGCTTTGAACGTACGTGTTTGCGTACACGGAACACGGCTCCGACGTTTCGCACGTCGGAATCGGCGTGCCTTGCGCCGCGATGGCGCCGTCGTTGAAGCAAGTACCGGCGCCGCCACCGCCAACACCCGAGCCGCCCGAGGAGGGCTGCCCGCCGCCGCTGACGGTGCCTCCGGATCCGGTGATCCCGGCGCCGCCCGGATCCGTTCCCGTCGCCCCTCCGGACCCGGTCGTTCCAGCGCTGGGATGGCTGGTTCCCGTGGCGCCCCCCGAGCCAGTCGTTCCGGCGCCGCTCTGATCCTTTGCTGCGCCGCCCCCACTGCCGTTCGTCGCGCCGCCGCTCGCCGATGCACCCCCATCGCGCGCAGGGACGCCGACTCCCCTGCCGGCGCTTCCGGTGACCATGACGCCGGACGCGCCGCCTTCGCCGCTCGGCGATGCTCCGCCGTCCGCCGCGCGGGGCACGATCACGTCCGCGTAGGGCGACAGATGAAGCGTCGTGCCGGACACGCTGTGATTCTTCGTGTCCACCTTGTTGTCGCTCAGCGGTTGCCAGCTGCCGTTCGCGAACGTCGCGATCGCGAGCTCGCTTTCCGGTCGGCCCGCGAGGTCGTCGGGAAAATACTCGATCGTGAGCGTGACCGGTGACGAGAAGCGGGTGCCGGTCGGCCCGATCTCGTACACAACGCCCACCTCGCCGTCGCCCGGCGAGGCGCGTTCACTGACGGAGATCTGCGTGTCCTTGCTGAGAGCGCCGGCGGGCAGATCGACCTGCAGCGCGCCGTCCGGAGTCTTCACCGAGCCACCCATCGGCCCGATGGAGGCGCTCGCCACGACGGGCCCGATATCGCCGTCGTCCGCCGACGGCTTCGTTGGATTGTTCGACGACGCGGCGCCGCCGCAAGCGACGCCGGCGACTCCGATGAAGGGGAACAGAACGTGTGAGAGAAACTGCCGGCGGAGATCGAGACGAGAGCGCATCAGCATCCAAGATGTCGGCAAGCGCGCAAATCCGTCAAGAGATCAAACTCCGGTAATGCATAAAGTTTTTCCCTCACGTCGGCGCTTTCGCGCGGCGACATCCGACATCCGGCAACGCGTCTCGTGCAACGACACACATCACCAGCGCGGGCATCCCGGGTCGGAACTCGCACCCGAGAGATGACCTGTTCGCATCATTTTGCGCTATGTTGCCGACTATCCACTAGCTCGTCCAGTGCGGCGCATCATTGCCGCGACGGTGTCTGAAGTCGCCCCGGACCCATGTCGGAATCACTCCTCTGGACCGAAACGGCCGGGCGTCTGTAACGTAGACGGTAAAACATGAGACTCGCTTCAGGCGTGTTGTGGGTGATGGTCACCGTGATTGGCCTCAAATCGACGGCGGCGTGCGGCGGGGATTCCGGCAGCGCCGCAGGCGGCAAATGCCGTGACCTCTCGGGGACGTGGAGCATCAGCGGAGATTGTCCGCCCTCGTCGTGCAATTTCGACCAGAACGGTTGCCAGATCACGATGCAGTGCAACGACGGAACGAAAGCGTCCGGCACCTTCAACGGCTCCAGCCTGGACTTCTCGGGCACCGGCTTGAAGTGCAGCGCGGACGTGGACTTGGACGGGACCGGCGGCGCCTCGCCGGGCGCATCGGGAAGCTGTCACAGCTCTCAAGGCACCTGCACTTTCAAGGCTGCTTGCGAATCGGGCGCGTGTACGCATGTGCCCGATTCCGACGGCGGCCCAACGCCGGTGAAGCCGAACCCGTCTCCCTGTCAGATCCGAGTCGCGACGGGAAGTCATCAGGAGTGCGACTACTCCGTCTGCGCCGAGATCTCGGATCCCGCTGCGTGTTGCGAGACGGTCACCGATTACAAGTACGTGGAGGGGACGATGTGCTCGAGCGGGTGCACGGACCTCCAGACCGACTCAAAGAACTGTGCAGCTTGCGGCAACGCCTGCGCGGCGGGTGAGTCGTGTGTCGCCGGCGCGTGCGCCGTGGTGAAACAAGACGGCGGCATTCACGGCGGCGGTGGAGGATCCGCCGGCGCCGGCGGCGGATCGGGCAGCGGAGCCGCACCCGGCAACGGAGGATCGACCGGTATTTCGGGCGGCGGGGGGTCACCTGCGGCCGGAGGTACCACGCAAGTCGCGATCGACGCGGGCACCGGCGGCTCGAACAGTGGCGGTTCGAACAGTGGCGGTTCGAACAGTGGCGGCTCGAACAGTGGCGGCTCGAACAGTGGCGGCTCGGGAGGCTCGAGCGCTGGAGGCTCCGGCGGAGTCACTGGAAGCGGGGGCTCGAGTAACGGTTGCCATCCGCCGACCACGGACGGGCAATGTGAGCTCGTATCGCGCTGCGGCTGCGCCTCGTCACAGAACTGCACCTACGTGGGAACGACGACGAAGTGTATCGCGCCCGGCGGTACGCCGATGTGGTCGGCGTGCGCCTACAACAGTGACTGCCCTGCCGGCGCGGGCTGCGTCGGCGGCGTGTGTCGTCCCAATTGCAACACGGCGGCCGATTGCGGCGCCCCGGGAGCGACGTATCGCGCATGCAATCCAGTCACCGACGACTCGACGGGCAAGCCGTTCGCCGGCTGGGAGGCGTGCACTCGGCAGTGCAACCCCATGGACCCGACCAACACCGCAGCCGATCCGGCGTTCGGCGCCTGCGGGGACGGCGCAAACTGCATCGTATCCGCGACCGGCGTCTCGGGCACCACGAACTGCGTGGCGGCCGGTTCCGGATCGCCGGGCGCCGCGTGCACGTCGACCAGCGACTGCAGCGCGGGACTCCTTTGTGAGCTCAACAACGGCACGCGCGTCTGCACGCAATGGTGCCGCATGGGTCACGAGAAGGACGACTGCCCGAGCATCATGTGCGACTCCGCCAGCGGCTCGATGACGATCTACGGAACCTGCAACGCGCTCGCGAATGGGGCGGTCGGAACGGGGAGCGGCGTCGTGCAGTACGGGTACTGCACGCTGGATACGAGTGGGTGCTGAGACGGAGAATGCATGTTGGGCCGAAGCGGAAGCGAGTCGCTGCGGCAGGGACGTCGATGAAGACCTGACCGCGGACGGCCCGAGGATCGCCGGTGCCGAGCTAGAACGGCGGCCGCCTTCTCGACGTCAGCCTTAGAATGGCGGCACGAAGCGGACGCTGTGAAGCGGGCAGCTCGTCCCTTCTCGCCCGCGCTTCGCTCATATCCATTGAAATATCATAATGTCTTGTATAAAAGACAAGGCATGCGCGTCTCCACTGCCCTCCACCGACTCCTTTCACCGGTCATCACCGCCGCCTTGCTGGTGGCGCCTGCTGCTTCGGCACAGAGCGCCACCGCTCCCGCGAGCACACCGCAAAAACTGACGCTGCCCGGTACGCCCTTCGGCGTGGTCACGAGCCCCGATGGCAGGTTCGCCTTCGCGTCCCTGAGCGGCCCCACCCAGGGCATCGCCGTGGTGGAGCGGCGGGTCGATGGGCCGCACCTCCTTCGCGTCGTTCCCACCGCGGGCGGCGCCTTCGGTCTGGCGGTGAGCCGCGACGGTCGCACCTTGCTCGCCGCCGTGCAGCCGCAGGGGGTCGCGTTCATCGATGCCCACAAGGCCGAGAGCAGCGACGCTGACCCCGTCCTCGGATACGTGTCGCTCGGCGACGACGCGGGCGCCATCGAGGTGCACTTCTCCAAGGACGAGCGGCTCGTCTTCTCGAGCGAGGAGAACGTCGAGAAGATCGCGGTGATCGACGTCGAGAAAGCCCTCAAGAGCGACTTCGGCGCGTCGTCGGTAGTCGGCGAAGTCCCGGTCGAGCAGCTCCCCGTGGGGCTCGCGGTCTCGCCGAACGGGCGCTACCTGTACGTGACCAGCGAAGAAGCGGACGCCGGCACGCCCGGCTACGATCCGACCGTCTGCAACATCCCGGCGGGCAGCGGCACGCGCCCCGGCGCCCAGGGCACGATCACGGTGATCGACATCCGGCGCGCCGGCGTCGACCCGGCGACGTCGATCGTGTCCCGGGCTTACGCGGGATGCGTCCCGGTCCGCATCGTGCTCTCGCCCGGCGGCGAAGTGGCGTGGGTCAGCCAGCGCGCCGCCAACGCGCTCGGCGCCTTCAGCACGGCGCGGCTCCTCTCCGATCCCGAGCACGCGCTGATCTCCGCGACGCCCGTGGGCGTCTCGCCCGTCGGCGTGCAGGTCTTCGCGGGCGGCCTCCTAGTCGCGGTGGCGAACTCGAATCGCTTCGCGGACGATCCCGGCACCGTGAGCATCGTCGACGCCACGCGCGCGCTCCTCGGCCGGAAGTCCGCGGTGCTCGCCACGCTGAACGTCGGCGTGTTCCCGCGCGAGTGGGCGCTATCGCCCCTCGGTGACAAGCTCTACCTCACCGAGTTCCGCTCCTCGACGCTCGACGTGTTCGACACCGCCGGGCTCATCCACGACATTCTGCTCGGCAAGATCACGCCGTGATGGGCGCCTGAAGTAACTGGCGTCACGGGCGACGGCGAGCTCCTAATCCCAGAAGCTTCAACCGCAGCCTGGAAGTTGAAGGCCGGTGCCGAGCAGGTCTCGGTGAGCGGCGGAACCCGTCGACCCAACGGTGCAGACTGTCATCTCCCGCTTCAGGAACGCGCGCGCTCAGCAGAACGTTATTTCACCGTCGCGGTGAGCATATACGGCGGAACGTTATTTCACCGTCGCGGTGAGCGTGTACGGCTGCGTGACGTATGCGGGAACGGTCGATCCGGTTCCCTTCGCTGCGGGCTGGAGGAAGGGCGTGACTTTCACGTAGTAGTCGCCCGCCGCGACCATTTGATTCATGACGACGCTCGCGCCGTTGGTCACGGAGTAGTCGTTCGTGACCTGGGAGCCCAGCGAATCGTAGAGGGTCAGATCGCCGGTGATGTCGCTAGCGATGTCCGTGAGATTGATGGCCGCCATTCCGGCGGGGAACGTGATCTTGAACCAATCGTCCCACGCCCCGTCCGCGATGCTCGTCGAGTTCTCGAAGCCCGCGAAGAGGTAGCCTTGCACCGCCACGCCGTTCGTGATGGGCGTCGCCATGGCGCGCGAATCGTTGGGCTCGTTCTTGTCGTTCACGCCCGAGTACTTGACTTGAAGCGTGTAGGGGGTCGCCGTCTGCGATCCCGTGAAGTAGCTCACTTTGACGCGGAAGCTCGCCCCCGCCTTGGCGTTGAACCACTGGAACACGCTCTGTCCGGCGGTGCCGTAGGCGTTCACGACGTCGCCGTCGTCGGCGACAGCCTGTGTCGTGACGTCCAGGCCCCCGGTCGTTCCGACCTCGGTCAAGCTCACGACGACGACTCCGCCCTGCGCGGGGCTCGATGGAACGGTGTACGAGTAGAAATCGACGTCGGTGTTCGTCTGCAGGCATCCCCTGAAATTCGTCCCGAGCTCGTACGCCGTCGCGTGATCGCGGTCGTCGTTCGGCGTCTTCTCTGCAGTGCCGCACGAATCGCCGCTGGAGGCGACCGTACCGGAATCGCCGCCATCTGTGCCCGGGCTGGCATCGATCTCGCTGCCGCCGGTGCCTGCGTCAGTCCGCGAAGTGCCGCTGCCACCCGCGCCGCCTGGAGACGCTCCGCTGGCTCCCCCTTGGCCGCTGCCGCCGCTACCGCCGCCGTTGCTCAATCCGCCGTCGTTGCGAGTGCCGCCCGCACCCGAACCGGGTGCGGTGCTGCCGGCAATGGCGCCCTTGAGCTTGCCGCTCGATGCGATCTCCTCCGGGTTCGCGCACACGCCGAACACGCATACCTCACCGGAAATGCAATCGCGCGTCTCCAGGCACTGGTTTCTGCATTGCAGATCGACCGCGCACACGAGCGGGGCATTGCACTCGGAGTTGTGCGCGCAGTGCGACTCTTCCTGCAGCTGGCACACCGTGGTCGGAACGGCGCTGTCTTGACCGCCCACGGTGACGCAGAGCTGGTTCGCCGGGCAATCTTTTGCTTTCTCGCATTCCGCGTGGCAGAAGCCGAACGAGCAGACGAGGTTTCCGGTGCAGTCGCTGTTCAGCTTGCAGCGTTGATTCAAGCTCGTCGGCGGGTTGTCCGACGTGCAACCCGCCGCAACGTGGAGGGCCAGGGCAACACCAGCGACGCCGACGGACCGCTGCACCCATCCTGCGAACAAAGACTTCTGCACGAACGTGAACGACATTCGAAATACTTCTCCTTGAGTCCTCGTCGTCGCGGGCCTCGCGACCAAGCACGAGCACGATGACGCTCTCTCTACATCGCCGACCCAAGTCTGAATAGCGCTCGCGACGCGATTCACGCGTGCGGTTGTGTCGCGTTGCTTTCGCCGGCGCGTAACGCGATCGAGATGTACAGCTCGTTGCACACGCTCGCTGTCACGCGTGCAACGGCGTGCACACTGCGAACGGTGATTTCCGTGTCCGTGCGCCGCGCCCGCGCGCGATGCCGCTCTTTCCCTTGATGTTCGCCAAGTGCGCATATGCTTGGCCGATCGTCGCTACCGACAGGACCCCCGCGTTCTGGAGCACGTCGGGCGTTACCAGCGTCAACCGGCTAGGCCAGGCCACGCGGCACTGCTCGGGGTACGGCGCGCGGGGCGATCAGCATGGGGGTGGACGCGGACGCGACGGGTGCCAGCCGGATCTCGTCGAGCAAGGACGACGTCTGGCGGCCCGGAGCAAGAGAGGCGCGCCGATTCCTCGATTCCCTTAGGATTTACTGATGGGTCGTGTGAAGGTGGCAACACGAAAGTGAAAGCGCTCGTCGAGGGAGGGCTCCAATGAACGTGAAGCGCATCATGCTCGGAGGTCTTGCAGCAGGACTCGTCTTGGATCTTCTGGATGGAATCACCAATGGGGTGATCTTCGGCTCCGCGTGGGACGCAGCGTACGCGGCGCTCGGCTTGCCAGCGCGCAACCCGGCGATTCCCGCGTTCTGGCTCTCCTTCGATCTGGGAGCTGGGATACTCATCGCGTGGCTCTACGCCGCGATGAGGCCTCGATTCGGCGCGAGGCAGCGCACGGCGGTATATGCGGCGCTGGTGGAGTGGCTAGTCGTGCACATGACGCTGTATTCGCACCTGGCGGACCACGTATTTCCGGCGTCGCTCCTCCTCGGCACGAGCGCGTGTGAGCTTCTGTCAGCCATTCTGGCTGGCCTGGTGGCGGGGCGCCTCTACCGCGAAGAGGAACCGGCCGCCGCCGGCGCGAAAGCAGAGACGGCCTAGCGTTGCTCGGCAATGCTCGCCGCCTCTCCCCTGCACCAAGAACGACGGTTTCACAGATCGACCGTCTCGATCTCGGCGAAGAGCGAGCTCGCGGGAATGGGATTCCCCAGGTCGTAGAAATCGTACGTCACGGTGCTCTTCGACGGCACGTACTCGGAACACGCGCCGTTCATTTCCGCGTTGATGTCCAGATCGAGCGTATAGACCTTGCCCGTGTGCTTGCCGAGGACGGGACGGACCGCGGATTGCGTAAAATAGCCTTCGCAGATGGGCATCGCAGCCGTCGGTGTGGCCTCGAACGACACCCAGCGCGGCAGCTCCGGCGCGGCGCAGGTGTCCAGTAACGTTGGTTCGTCCAGCATCCAGGTCTTGCAGTTGGCGTCCGAAAAGAACTTGTCGGTTGTCGTCGCCGAGAACACGCCGCGCGTGACGCCGTCGACGAACACCGTCGGAGTCACGGGTGCCTTCGTCGCTGCGTCCACCAGACTACCCGAGTTGCTGATCGACACGCCCTCCGATTGCCACTCGTAGTGCCGCACTCGACCGCTTCCCACGAGCACCATCTGCATCGGCGGATACATCGCCGGATCCACCGGTGCTCCCTTGGTGTACGCCATCTGGCCGGCGCTCTGACTCCCGGCGGGGCTGCAGGACCCGGACTGGAGGGATGGCGTCGTGGTGTAAACCATCGAGCTTACCACGTCGCCCAGAGCGAAGTAGCCAGCGGCGCTGTCGTCGCAAGAATCGGAGCTCGGCGTGAATTCGGTAATGAGCTCCGGTGGGTCACAAGCCGGAGCGACGGCGATTGCGGCCGTGCACGCGGCATCCGAGAAGTATGGACCGTTCGTGATGTTTTGAACGTTCCTAGGGATGCAGTGAGAGACGGTATCCGGGTTCGGCGGCACGGAAGGTAGCTTATCGGGGTCGCACGGTTCGTCGTTCGACAACAGCACGGTGTCACCGGGCATGCGCGAGCCGTCGGAACCGCTCCACTGGATGACGCCCAATCGAGACGTGAGGGGCGTCACCGTGCTCTGAAACGCGACCCAGTCGGATGCAGGAGACGGATTGGTCGCGTAGATGGTGCTCGTCCCCGCGGACGTTGGCTGGCAGGTGCCGTCGCGGTTGGCGTTATCGTACAGCTGAGGGGGCGAATCGATCCGTGCGCCCGAAATCACGACGTGAAAGGTAGACTTGGAGCAAAGGTTCGTGACCGAGTCGTCAAGTAGCGCGTACATCGGCAACGGCGGTCCGTCGCAGGGCGGTTCGCTGGGACCGAAGCGCATCAGCGGCTCGGTGCAGTCGGCATCTGCGTAAACGACACCCGCGTAGGCTGCCGGTAGGCAGCGTGAAACGCCGTCGTCCGCGACGTCGATGTGGCAGTCGACGTCGTAAAGCGTGTCGTGCAGCCCCACCACTTGAAGGAGCTCTCCGTCGGAGACCTGGACGCGGACGTGAATGCGAGACCCGGAACGCAGCGAGTCCGGGTCGACGCCCTTCGGCGGCCCCGCGTCCTCCGTCGTGGACGGAGCGCCCGCGTCGTCGTCCGACGGCGCCGGGTCACCTCGCCGCGTCTCCAACACGACGTCGTTCGACGAGCACGCCACGAAGCAACCGATCAGCACCGGCCAGACCCAGCCCCATCCCGGGCTCGCTTCCCGCATGTACGTCAGTGCCCTCGCCCCGCAAATTGGCTCGGCGGCGACATTAATTTGCTCTGGCTGAGCCATTTTCACGCGCTCGCGGCCCCACCGGGCGAAGATTTTATCCGAAGGTATCTGGCTCCCGAAATGCCCGAGTTCGCGTTGACCTTGCCGAGACGGTTCGCCGGCTGTGTGGCTCTCGCCGTCGCGCTCGGCGCTCGCGCCGCCGTAGCCGACGTCGGGCCAACGGCCTCGGTGGTCGAGCTGTATCTGCCGCTGTGCACCGCCGGACCGTTCGACGGCGCGCAGCTGCTCGCGCTCATGCGCGTCGAGCTCGGCGCGATCGGCGTCGCCGACGTGCGCGTGAAGGGGCCCGGACATGTCTCGGCGCCGCTCTCCGCGGAGCTGCTCGCCGCCATCGAGCTCTCGGCGCCGGGATGCGAGTCGGCCGCGGAAGTGACCATCCACGTTGTCGATCGTGCGACCTCGAAGGTCGTCGAGCGCACCATGTCCATCGGCGACGTCGCCTTCGACGAGCGGCCCCGAGCGCTGGCCATCGCGACCGCCGAGCTCTTGCAGGCGAGCTGGGCGGAGCTCCAGCTGACCGGCTCGCCGCCTCCCACCTTTTCGGTGCCGCCAGAGGTCCGCGCCTCCATCGTTCAGAGGCTCACTGCGCCGCCCCTGCTGCCGGTCGTCGCCGCGTCGCGACCCCCGCCGCCCGCGGCCACCGTCGTGCCCGGGGCGCGGCGCAGCTTCGTCTCGGCGGAGGCGATCGCGCGCACGTTTCCGAGCCGCAACACCGCGCTGCTCGGCGGCATGCTCTCCGTCTCGCTCCCCGTCGGCGACTCGTTCACCGCGCACGCCGCGGGCAACGCGAGCTACGGCGACACTCGTGCCGCGAACGGCAGCGTGAGGATGACCGCCGTCACCGGCAGCGCGGGCATCGCTGCCGTCGCCGGCACCAGCACGACGCTCGAGATTGGACCGACGATCCACGCCGGCTACGTCTGGGCAAGCGGCACCCCGAGCAACTCGGCGACCCTCGGTCACGCGCATTCGCGTTTCATCGCGCTCGGCCTACTCTCCGCGACGCTCCGGCTCCCCGCCAAACCCCTCACCCCCGTCGTCGGCCTCGACGTCGGAGCCGCCCTCGCCTCTGCTTCGTTCCTGGCCGACACCACCCACGTCGCCGGCATCGCCGGTATCACCGTCGCTCTCCGCCTGGGAGCCGCGCTGACACTCTGAAGCAACGGAGTAGGTGCGGGCCGCCCCGACGCTCTGAAGCAATGGAGTAGGTACAGGTCGCCCCGACGCTCTGAAGCAATGGAGTAGGTTCGGGTCGCCTCGCTGCAGCCCCCGTGCGCAAGGGTGCTGTTCGCCGCGAGGTCCCGCGCACGAGCTCACAACCGTTGAACACGCGGTCCGTCACGACGCACCGCGCGCACACGGGGCGAGGGCGCACGACCGCGAAGCAAATCGTCGGCTCGTTCCGACGCACCGCGTGCGCACGGCGCGGGGTGAGCCGCACTCTCAGATTCATCGATGCGCGCACGACGCACCGCGCGCGCACGGGCGAGGGCATTGCTGGCGCCGCGTCGTTAGCGCGTGACCGACGTACCGCGCGCACACGGGGCGAGGGCGCACGACCGTGGAGAAACCGTCGCATCAGTGAGTGCGCACGACTGTGGAAAAATCACCGCATCCAGTGAGCGCACACGACTGTGGAAAAATCGTCGCATCCAGTGAGCGCGCGCAACCGTGGAGAGAGAGCGTCAGTGCTTGATCCGCTCGGCGAGCAGCTCGCCTGTCGCGCGATTTCGACCTCTCACGTCGACGTAATCGACAGATAGCGCACCCGCGAGCTTCACGTAGATGGAGATCAGCTCCGCGCGATCTACCCCGGCGATCCTCGTCCAGGCGATGGCCTTGCAATGGCCGTCTTCGGCCTTCGCCGTCGTCACCCAGATGGGCCGATTCATCTGCTTCAATACGAGCTTCTGAACGATGGCGCCGTCCGCCTGGTGCTCGATCCGCTGCGCCGAGAACCCGTAGGCCATGCGCGCGAACATCCCCATCGTATGGACGTTGGCGGGACTCCGTTCCAGGTCGCGCCAGTAGGGAAACGTCGCGTCGGATGCCGTGGGATGACAGCTCGCGTCGAGACGGGTCCCGTAATCCACCCGGTCGCGGTTGTTGCTTTTTGCGATGAAGAACACCGTCGGAACGTCGGTGGGACCGAACGACACCGGGTCCGCGTATGCGGAGCCGGCGAAGAGTGCCAGTGCGCAGAGCCCAGAAAGGGCTCGTCGGAAGCTAGGGTGCGACACGTTCCTTGAACTGCCTTCGGCGGGTGCGGATTCAGCGCTCGCTGATCCTCGACCACCCATTGGACGGTACGCCGGATCGAAGGATTCAGTTTCTCTCCCCGACGATAGCCGAGCATTCTACCGAAACGCCGAGGGGGACGCGACTGCGAAAATGCGTACGCCCTGTGCCGTGCACTCACACTTTTTCCCGCCACACGTTCGCGTGCAGGAGCGGCGGCGGGCGGCGTTCTACATCGAGGCTCTGCTCGTATTGAGGACAGTTCGGGACGATCCGTCCGTGCAGGGATTGAGCGAGCGCTTCATGGCTGGAAAGCCTACCTCGGCCGGATCGGCGCCACAGACGCACTTGTCGGCGCCGGAGCTCGTGCCGTTCACTGACCCAAGTAAATCGCGACGCGCTCGAAGCGCTACCGGTGCGATCTTCGGGACGCGTTCGTTCGCTGTCCGCGCGCCGGAGGTCGGTACGACCACGCTCGGCGAAGAAGAGCGATCTTCGGGACGCGTTCGTTCGCTGTCCGTGCGGAGCTTGCTCGCCGCGGGAAACGGTCTTCTTCGCTTCGACGAAAGCGGAGCACTGTTCCCTAATGGAAGTGTAACGTCGAATGAAGTCGTTCAGCTGCGTTTCGTCCATGCAGCCCAACCTGGGCCACACGCTCGGATCGTCCAACGAGTTCTCGGACTACGACCGATGACGTGAGCGCATAGCGGCGAACGATTTTTTCGGTTAGGAAACGGCATGAACGATGTTCGAACTGCGAAACCCGACAGCACGGCCGTGCGGGTGGCCCTGTGGCGCGCCCTGCACGTTCACGTCGACGCGCCCCCACACGTCCTGAACGACGAAGTCGGCCTGGCGCTGGCCGCTCCAGAAGCGGGCTGGGAGAAGCGCCCGGACATGCATCCGGAAGGGACGCGGCTCTTCCGCGCCTCGATCGTGGCGCGAGCTCGGTTCATCGAAGATCTCGTCGTCGAACAGGCCGCCCGCGGGGTCCGCCAATACGTCCTGCTCGGAGCCGGCCTCGACAGTTTCGCCCAGCGCAGATCGGAGGTCGCGGCGAATCTCACGGTGTTCGAGGTGGATCAGCCCGAGCCGCAGAAGTGGAAGCGACAGCGCTTGATCGATCTCGGCTTCGGGATTCCTTCGTACTTGCGGTTCGTACCGGTGAATTTCGAAGCCGGCGATTCCTGGTGGGAGCGGCTCCAGGCCGCCGGCTTCGACGCCGCGAAACCCGCGGTCGTGACCGCGACCGGCGTCAGCATGTATCTCACGAAGGAGGCGAACGCGGCGATGTTGCGACAAGTGGCCGGGCTCGCTCCGGGTTCCACGTTCGCGATGACGTTCATCCTGCCGCTCGAGCTGGCCGAACCCGAGGAACGTCCGGGATACGAAGCGGCGGTGAGGGGCGCGCAGGCGAGCGGAACGCCCTTCGTCAGCTTCTTCACACCGGAAGAGATTACCCAGCTCGCGCGCGAAGCGGGGTTCAAGCAAGTGCACCACGTGCCACCGGCCGTCCTCGCCGAGCGCTACTTCAGCGGCAGGACGGACGGGTTTCGCCCGACGGGCTCGGAGATGCTGCTCGTGGCGAGTACGTAGCGGCGCTCGTCGGGGTTCGATCTCCAGGCGATGCCGCGCGTCGCCTTCGCCGCCACGCCGACATTCGAAACGCTCCGTCGCGCTCGGCGAGTGGTTGCCGAGTCGCTCCGTCCACTTAAGCGACGCGGCAGCGCGCCCTTCGCGTCACTCCGCGACGATCTCGATGACGACGCCGTCGGGATCCGCGAGCACCGCGCCGGTTCTGCCGCCATAGGCCGGCATCGCGGCGGGCGCTTGCACGAGGGTGCCGCCGGCGCTCTGGATCCGTTTGGCGAAGGCGTTCACGTCGGGCACGTACGACACGTGCTTCACCGGGTTGTTCTCGTACTGATGCATCGACATGCTGTAGTGCTGCAGCACGAGGCCCGCGCCGCCGCCGTTCGGATACTCCATGGTCTGCTCCATCAGATCCGAGTCGGAGTAGGGCGTGGTTTCGACCATGCCGAGGGCATCGGCGTAGAACTTCCTCGAGGCCATGAAATCGCCGACACCGAACGCGAGGGCGATGAAGTACGGACTCGCGATGCCGGCTCCGCCCGGATCGAGGCCGTTCAGGATCTCCACGGTGTACCCTTCGGGTCCCTTCACCTGCGACACGAGGACGCCGTTGCCGAGCGAGATCGGCGCCAGGATGGATGGGTAGCCGGCAGCGACGGCGGCGTCGTACGTGGCCTGGACGTCCGCGGCTTCGAATACGATCTTCGCGGTGATGTCCTTCGTGTTGCGTCCGTCGTTGAACTTCATCAGCACGACGCGCGAGCCGCGCGCCGCCTGCTTCGCGAAGAACGTCCGCTCGACGCGATCCGGCCGCGTGACGTCCGCGCCCTCCCGGCTCATACCGAGCACCGAGGTCAAGAACGTGCTCGCGCCGTCGAGATCCGTGACGCCGATGCCGCCGGCTCGCACGTAAGGGTGGCCCATCGCCGCGGCGTCGTTGCCGTTCAGGCCCTTCGCTTTCGGGCGCGGACCCGCGTCGTCCACGACCAGGCCCTGGTCGGCGGACTCGTTCTGACAACCGACGTTGACGACACCGAGCGCGAGCGTCACGGCTGCCACGAAGGCCGCCGAATGTTCCGTCATGTAAGGTCTCCTGATTCGCGCGAGGCCGCGCCTCGGATCGCGAGGCGACTGTCGCACGAAAGAGACTCGACTGACGGTAGGCCGCGTTAAGCCTTTGCCTTCGAAAAAGCGCCCGGAGCGCTTCGCCGCTCGCGGTGCGAGCTCGAGCGGAGCGCGCCGGGCACGATGGCCGCCGCGGGACCGCTACGCGGTGGCGCTGCTGCTGCGCAACCCTTCGGGACGACGTCCGTTGGACGAGCCGATCGTGTCCGAGAGCGTGTTCGACGCGAGGTCGGTGACGCCGTGGCCCGCGCGGCGCAGCGTCCTCGTCGCGACGAGGACCGCAGCTTCGCCACGACCGAGGCTCTCCGCGGCGATGCCATCGACGCGATCGATCACCCGGCGCACGAACTTCAGCGTGCCGACGCTGATGTCTTCCACGAACGTGAGCGTCACGTCCGTGCGACGGCGGAGCTCCGCGCGTGTGTCCTGCGCGATGCCGAAGCCGAAGCTGCACGACGACTCCGTCATGCCGATCGCGAGCTGCCACCACGAACCGATGACGCCGTGCTGGCTATCGGATTGGATGTTGGCGCTTCCATTACCCGTTAGTTGCGTTTCTGTCGCCATCTCGCCATCTCCCTTCAGCCCCCTCACTTCGCGAGAGGTTCTCACCCCACGTGCGACGCGTGAAGCACGATTTGCTGGCGCGGAGCAGGTCGGCCGGATTGTTTCGCGTGGTTTCCGAATTTCACGGCGCGCGTTCCGGCGACGTTTTTTCATACTCGAGAACGGCGCGGATCAATCCATCGGGAATCGGCGTCGCGCGTCGCTCGGCGAGGCTCGCGATCACGTACGTCAACTCGCCGGACACGAGCATCTGGTCCCTGCGGTGTATTTCGCAGAGCACGCGAAGACTCGTGCGGCCGAGGCGCGCGGTGCGCATGAGCACCTCGAGCAAGTCGTCGTAACGGGCAGGCGCCTTGAAGTCGAGCTTCGCGCTGACAGCGAACGTGTCGACTCCCAGGCCGTGAAACGCTTCCGGGTACACGTACCCGATTTCGCGCCAGTACTCGGTCACGCCGACGTCGAAGTACATCAGGTAGTTCGGATTGAACACGATGCCTTGAGGATCCACCTCCGACCACCGCACCCGGAGCTCGTGACGAAGGCGAAAGTCTTCGCGTGCCATGTTTCGAGGTTAGTATTTTCCATCGCCCATGTTTCGAGCGGGCGACTAGGCTGCGCTAACGTTGTACGCACCGAACCGATCCGCCCTGACCGTGGAACCGAAAATCGGAGCGGTCGCCCTCGCCCCGATGGACGGCGTCACCGATCACGTCTACCGCGACCTCCTCACGTCGCGCGCACGACCCGGCGCTCTGTCCTTCACCGTTTCGGAGTTCGTGCGCGTGACGAGTCGTCCCCTTTCCGCGGACGTGATTCGGCGCACCTGCCCCGAGGTATCGCGAGGCGGCGTGACGAGGGCGGGGACCCCCGTCCTCGTTCAGCTGCTCGGCGGGCAACCGGAGCCCCTCGCGGCGACCGCGCGGACGGCCATCGAGGCCGGTGCGTCCGGTGTGGACTTGAACTTCGGCTGCCCCGCCAAGCTCGTGAATCGACACGACGGAGGGGCGTCTCTCCTGAAGACGCCGGAACGCATCGAGCGCATCGTCGCGAGCGTCCGCGCGGCCGTCCCTGCTCGTCACCCCGTGAGCGCCAAGATCCGCCTCGGCTGGGATTGCAGCGATCAGGTGACCGAAATCGCCCTCGCAGCCGAACGCGGCGGAGCGACGTTCTTGACGATCCACGGCCGCACGAAGGCGGACATGTACGGGCCGCCCGCGGATTGGGAAGCGATCGGACGCGCGCGGCGAGCTATCGGGATTTCCACCATCGCCAACGGAGACCTGAATACGCGAGATGCGTTGGCCAGGTGTCGTGACCAGAGCGGATGCGAGTCCTTCATGCTCGGTCGCGGCCCGATGGGGCGACCGTCGCTGCTCTGTGGCGAAGGAAACACGGACGCCGACTCGGAGCGACGGCTCCTCACCGATCTCCTGCTCGACTACCTCGCTCGCTTGCAGGACGCGCATTACACGGAAAGCTTGTGCGTCGCGCGGGTGAAACAATGGCTGTCGCTCGGCTCGAAAGTGAACCCCGACGTGCGCCCGCTTTTCGAACCGGTGAAGCGCCTGCTCACCGTCCGCGACGTCCGAACGATGCTCGAGCGCGGAGCGGCCTAGAATCGAGAATCTCCGGCGTAGACTCCTGAAGCCCGGCACTCGGAGCGTCGTCTGCAGGGCGTCCGTGGAGTGATGTCCGTGCCGAATCCATCGCAGTTTCCTATTGCGGTGGGCTTCGCGCCCGCAGCTCGCCGGGGCGAGCCCGCCGCCCGGTGCTCCATCGTTGCCGTGTGCGCCCGCAGGTTAGCGCCGATACGTCGGCCGGACGCCCCCTGCCCCGGCCCGCGCCGCCGACCACTCCGCTCTCCTGCCAGTCGTGTCACGACCCTTTCAAACCGTGTGGGCGACGCTGCACGGCCCTGCTTTGCCTGCCGTGCAGACCGCAAAATCACTTTCCCGACGCCCCGCGGTGCGCATCCCGTCACCTGTTTCGGTGAGCTACGGCCCCCGGGGTCGCCGCAAAAAGCCGTCCGGACCGCGTCCCGGGCCCGGTCTTATCGAAAATGCGACTTCGCCGTACACGGCGGCCGAAGGGGTGCTAAACCCCGCCCCGCCCGCCGGCGAATGGCGGGCCCGTTTCCGAGTGACCGCTTCCCTTCCGGGACCGGTTTCGGTACGGGGGTCGTTCCACTTTCACCCCGAGAACAGCACGTGGCAACTCGCATTCCCCTCGAGCGCATCCGCAACATTGGTATCTCCGCCCACATCGACTCGGGCAAGACGACGCTCACGGAGCGCATCCTCTTTTACACCGGCAGGATCCACCGCATCCACGAGGTGCGCGGCAAGGATGGCGTCGGCGCGAAGATGGACTCGATGGAGCTCGAGCGCGAAAAGGGCATCACCATCCAGTCGGCCGCCACGTACTGCATCTGGAAGGGTTCGAAGGGCCAGTACGAGGACATCAACGTCAACATCATCGACACGCCCGGCCACGTGGACTTCACCATCGAGGTGGAGCGCGCGCTGCGCGTCCTCGACGGCGCGATCCTGGTGCTCGACTCCGGCAAGGGCGTCCAGAGCCAGTCGATCACCGTCGACAAGCAGATGAAGCGCTATCGCGTGCCGCGCATCGCCTTCGTCAACAAGATGGATAACCCCGGCGCGAACTACGCGCGCGTCGCCGACATGCTCAAGGAGAAGCTCGGACACCACCCGGTGAAGCTCCAGGTGCCGATCGGCGCCGAGGACAAGTTCCAGGGCATCATCGACCCGATCATCGGCAAGGCGTTCTACTTCGACGGCGACAACGGCGAGAACATCCGCGAAGAGCCGGTCCCGGCCGAATACGCCGAAGAGACGAAGAAGGCGTACGACGACATCGTCCACAAAGTCGCCGACGTCGACGACGAGCTCGCCGAGAAGTTCATCAACGAAGAGCCGATCTCGCAGAAGGAGCTCCGCGCGGCCATCCGCCGGGCGACGCTCGCTCTCAAGATGACGCCGGTCATGTGCGGCTCGGCGTTCCGCAACAAGGGCGTGCAGCTCCTGCTCGACGGCGTCGTCGAGTACCTGCCGAACCCGCGCGAGGTCGTCAACGAGGCCCACGATCAGGCCAACAACGAACAGAAGATCGTCCTCGAATCCGACGGTTCGAAGCCCTTCGTCGGCCTCGCGTTCAAGCTGCAGCAGGACAAGTACGGGCAGCTCACGTACTTCCGCGTGTATCAGGGCTCGGTGACCACGGGCGACACCATCTTCAACACGTCCAACCAGATGCGGAAGGTCCGCGTGCCGCGCATGTTCCGCATGCACTCCGACGACCGCGAAGAGATCCAAACGGCGGAGGCCGGCGACATCGTCGCGTTCTACGGCGTGGAGGCGAGCTCCGGCGAGACCTTCACCGACGGCAAAGTCAACGTGACGCTCACGTCGATGCACGTCCCGGCCGCGGTCATCTCACTCGCCGTCGCCCCGAAGGATCGCAACGCCGAGGCGAACTTCTCGAAGGCGCTGAACCGCTTCACGAAGGAAGACCCGACCTTCCGCGTGCACCAGGACGAAGAGTCGCAGCAGACGATCATCAGCGGCATGGGCGAGCTCCACCTCGACATCTACATGGAGCGCATGCGGCGCGAGTACAACTGTGACGTCATCGCCGGCCAGCCGCAGGTCGCCTACCGCGAGACGATCACCCAGCGCGCGGACATCGCTTACACGCACAAGAAGCAGACCGGCGGCTCCGGCCAGTTCGCGCGCGTCAACGGCTTCATGGAGCCGCTGCCCCCCGACGCGGTCGAGACGTACGAGTTCGTCGACGAGGTCGTCGGCGGGTCGATTCCACGCGAGTTCATCCCCGCGTGCGACAAGGGTTTCCGCGAGGGGATCAAGAAGGGCGCGCTCATCGGCTTCCCGGTGGTCGGCGTCCGCTGCACCGTCAACGACGGCCTCGCGCACGCGGTCGACTCCTCCGAGCAGGCATTCCGCACCGCAGCGCTCATGGGGTTCCGTGAAGCGTACGCGAAGGCGAAGCCGACGATCCTCGAGCCCATCATGAAGGTGGAAATCGAGGCGCCCTCGGAGTTCCAGGGTTCGGTGGTCGGCCAGGTGAACCAGCGCCGCGGCGTCATCCAAGAGACGGTGAGCGACGAGAACGTCACCGTCGTCGCCGAGGTGCCGCTGAACAGCATGTTCGGCTACTCCACGGACCTTCGCTCCGCCACGCAGGGCAAGGGCAACTTCACGATGGAGTTCTCTCGTTATGCTCCGGTCCCGAAGCAGGAGCAGGACGAGATGATCAAGAAGTACAAAGAGAAGCTCGCCGCCGAAGCCGCCGCGAGGAAGTGATCGGCGGCCGCGCGAGGAGAAGTCGCCAGCACCCGTGCCGTTTTGCGCGCTGTACGTCGTCGCGCAAAACGGCCCGTTACGGGATGCTGAAGCTCTGAGCGCGAAGCGGCCGTCGCTACATGCACATCGTGGCGTTCGGGCCCGTGCTGGTCGTACCCATGGGGCAGGCCATGCAGGTGCGATCCGTGGTGCTCGTCGGCGGCAGCGCGACGATCTGCCCGCTCGGACAATCCGTCCACGGCGTGCAGGTGGTCTGATTGACCATGGTCGTGAAGCCGGTGTCGCAGGGCTTGCAGGCGTTATCGTGGGCCGAGTCCCCCGTCGTCACCAGGTAGGATCCGGGAGAGCACACCATATCCGTCGTGCACGTCGCAGCGTTCGCCGTGGTGCTGAACGTGCCGCTCGGACACGGGGTGCATACGGGCCGCGTGCTCGTTCCGCCCGTGTCCACGAACCAGCCGGGATTGCAGCTGCACACGTTGTCGTGCGTCGGCGTGCCCATGTTGGTCTGCGTTTCACTCGGCGTCGGACACGCGGTAAACGGCGTGCATGACGTCGCGCCGGAGGTGGCGCTGAACGTGCCGCTCATGCACGGCTCGCAGTCGTTGTCCTTCGTCGAGCTTCCCATCGCGGCGAGGTACTGCCCCGCCACGCACTGCGTGAACGCCGTGCACATCGCGGCATTCGTGGTCGTCGTGAAGCCCGTGCTGCAGGTCATACAGGCGCGATCCGTCGTCGCGGTCCCGCCCGCCTGCACGAACTCGCCGGGCATGCACACCGTGTACGGCGTGCACGTGTTGTCCGTCGTGGACGTGCCGGCGACGGAGATGAATCCGCTGGACCCGCACGACGTCCACGGCGCGCAGGCGGCGGCGTTCACCGTCGCGCTGAACGTGCCGGAGCCGCAGGCGGTGCATTGTCGATCTGCCGTCGTGGAGCCGGGCGCGCTCATGGAAATGGCGGTGCCGGCGCTGCAGTTGCTCCACGGCGCGCAAGCGCTCGCGGCGCTCATGTCGTTGTCCCACGATCCCGTCGCGCACGGCCCGCCGGGATTCGTCCCGCCCGGGCAGTACCACCCGACTGCGCAGCTCGCACACGTCGCCGCCATCGTGCTCGTGGCGGGAGCCGTCTGGCGGGTGCCTGGGGCGCACTGACCTGCGGGGACGCATTGGGCCGCGTTCGGCGCGCTGGAGTACGTACCCGCGGCGCAGTTGGTGCAAATGCGATCCGCCGATGCATTCCCGTCTGCGGAGACATACGTACCGGGCTGACACGTCGTCCAGGCGCCGCACGCCGGCGCGTTCGTGCCGGTACTGAACTGCCCGCTCGCGCAGCTCGAGCAAACGCGGTCCGAGGTCGACGTCGGAGCAGCCGAGACGAACTGCCCCGCGGTGCACGAATGGAAGGTCGTGCAGGCCGGAGAATTCTGAGTCGAAGTGAACGAACCCGACGCGCAGCTCGTGCACGTGCGGTCGTTCGACGCGCCGCCGGCGACGCTGACGTACAGCCCCGGCGCGCAGTTGCTCCACGCCGTGCACGCGGAGGCGTTGTTGACGGTGCTGAACGAGCCCGTAGCGCACGCCGAGCACACGCGATCCACCGTGGCCGAGCCTTGCTTTCCGACGAATTGTCCGGCGCCGCACACGGTCCACGCGGCGCACGGGCTCGCGGGGTTCGCGTCGTGGTCCCAGGTGCCGTTGCCGCACGCTTGCGGCGCCGCGGTCGCGCCGGCGCAATATTCACCGACGCTGCACGGAGCGCAGACCGGAGACGAGCCCGACGTACCGGGCGACACCTGCTTCGAGCCCGCGGCGCACGCGCCTTGCGGAACGCATTGCCCGGCGTTCGTCGTCGACGAATAGGTGCCCGAAGCACAGGCCGTGCACACCTGGTCGGCGCCGGTCGTGCCCGCGGCGGAGACGTACGTTCCTGGTTGGCAGACGGACCACGCCTGGCACGCCATCGCGTTCGTCGCGGTGTTGAACGTGCCCGCGGCGCACGCCGCGCACTCCCGGGGGCGCGTGGACGAGCCGGCGTTGCTGACGTACAAGCCGGGGCCGCAATCCGCGAAGGAGATGCACGCCGTCGCGTCCATCCCCATGCTGTACGTCCCGGCGGCGCAAGGAGCGCACGTCCGATCGTTCGCCGCGCTGCCGACCGCGCTCACGAATTGACCCGCCGGGCATTCCGTCCACTTGGCGCACGCCGTCGCGTCGTAGGTCGCGCTGAAGGTCCCCGCTTCGCAGGCGCTACAGACGCGGTTGGCGACGGCTGTTCCCTTCGTCGCTTCGTACGTGCCGAGACCGCACGACGTCCAGGCGACACAGGGGCTCGCGGGGTTGGCGTCGTGATCCCAAGTGCCGTTCGCGCACGCCTGCGGCGCGGCGTCCGCGCCCGCACAATACTCGCCGACGGTGCACGGCGTACAGGCGCCGGCCTTACCGGGCGTCGTCTCTTTGCTCCCCGCCGCGCAGGCGTCGAACGCCACGCACTGCCCGGAGTTCGGCGCGTCCGAGTACGTCCCGGAGGGACACGCCGCGCAGGCCTGGTCCTGCGTGCTGCTGCCCGCGGTCGTGACGTACTCTCCGACGGCGCACGTCGTCCAGCCGTCGCACACGGTCGCGTTCACCGACGCGCTGAACCGACCCGACGCGCACGGAGCGCAGGTTCGGTCCTCCGTCACGCTGCCGACCGACGACACGAATTCGCCGGGCTGGCAATCGCGCTGCGCGACGCAAGCCGTCGCCGGATTGTGATCGTTGTCCCACTGCCCTTGCGGACATTGCTGCGCGTTGGCGTCTTTGCCGGGACAGTACTCGCCGGCGGCGCACGGCGTGCACGGCATGCCAGCCGAACCCGGCGGACAATTCGCCCCGAGCGTCGTGCCCGCGTCCGTTCTGCTCCCCGCGTCCGCGCCGGGGAGGACGGCGGCGTCCGAGGGCGCCGGGTGCGCGGAGCTGGCGGGATTTTCTGAAGGAAGCTTGCGCGGATCGAAGTCGAGCAGGGCGCTGCACGATGCCGCGACGAGCGCGATGAGCAGACAAGCAAAGCTATGGATTCGGAATCGAGTCATCGCATCGTGCTCCCCGCGTCACGCGGCGGAGCCTTGCGCTGCGCGCTGTCATAAGTCGGAACGGGCTGATTCCCCGTGCCCCGTTCTACTCGATGAAGCGCCGTTGCGCTCGTCGGGGATGACCGTCCTCGGGACGTGAGCCGTAGTACGAGCCCGTGCTCCGTTGTTCGCGGGCGCAATTTCATTCACGCGTCGCGGCGACGCGCACTTTTTCCGAGGGAAGCGACGATGTCCGTGCGTTCAGCGCGCGGCCAAAGCGGCGAGTTTCTGCCAGTAGTGCCAACGGCGAGTCACTTGCAGGCCAGACCGGTCCGGGCGGTCCCGTTCGCCGCGGTCTTCGATACGCAGATCCCCTGCCGCCCCGCCATCGCGATCAAGTCGTGGTTCGCCTGGCAGATCGCGTCGGCGCGGTTGCAGTCCGAGTCACAATCGCAGAGCTTCGCGCAGTAACCCAGATCGCCGGCGCCGCTCATGCTCGATTCGGGGATGGAGCAGAAATAGTCGAGCGGGAACTGATCGTTTTGCCCGCACCCTTGCGTCTCGTATCCGCAGACGCCGGTGCACTCGTAG
This sequence comes from Polyangiaceae bacterium, assembly GCA_035547195.1. Taxonomy (GTDB): domain Bacteria; phylum Myxococcota_A; class Polyangia; order Polyangiales; family Polyangiaceae; genus DASZVB01. The sequence goes on along the minus strand of DASZVB010000033.1, from coordinate 120,502 downwards.
AAACCGGAACCTTGCTGCATGCAGCCGCCGCTACACTTCGAATTACCCGGGGCGCAGCTCGAGCCGATGGGGTCGCCGGCGGGCGCGCTGTCGGCGCAGAGGCCCGTGCCGAGATCGCAGAAACGTGGAGCGCAGTCGAGGTTGCTCCGGCACGACGGACGGCAGTAACCAACGCTCGTGGCGCCGGAGTCGTTGCTGCACACGACGTCCACTCGCCCGCGACACTTGTCGGCGGACGCCGGCTGGTCACCGAGCTTGCACCCGGGCAAGCAATAGGAGACATCGTCCGAGGTGTCCGAGGTGCCGTTGTCGTCGAGCACGAAGCACTTCGCCGTGGCGTCCACCGAAGTGCACAGCTCTTGGTGCTGAACCGAGCAGCGCGTGAGGCACATCCCGGCGCTCGGCCCTTCTCCATGGATGATCTTCGAGTCGGAGCCGACGCATTCGAGTCCGTTCCGGCAGTCGGTGGACGCCATGCACGCGGCGCCCAGCAATCCCGAGAACGGGCCCGTGTGCGCGAACGGCCGCGAGCCCCCGTCCACGCCGCCGCAAACGCAGTCACCGTACGTGCCGTCCGTTTTGCAAACCTGGTACCCGAGGCACTGCCCTGCCCCGTAGCACTTGTTCTGCTGCCCCGGCACGCACGACGCGCTGCCCGTCGAGCTGTGACCGCAGGAAGGAACGGCGACGGCAAGAAGCGCGACGGCCCCCGCAGCCCCAATGGACGCGAACACGCCCCGGCGACGCGGAGGCAGGGGCATCATCGAGTGGGGCATGCTGAACGCCGAAGAAATACCGAGAGCCCGAGGCTCGCGAAGCCTTGCACCCTACCACGAGCCCGCCCGCGAAGGTCGACGCAAAAAACGCTCTACCCGACCGTGTCGATCCTCGACATCCCGACCCGAGCGAAGCAAAGGCGTTCACTATCACTACCCGCCCGCGCTCTCCCCGCGTTCACGCAAGGGCCCGGTTAGACTCCCCGCGTTCACGCAAGGGCCACGGTTAGACTCCCCCGCGTTTACGCAAGGGCCGTTAGAGCGAGCGAGCCCAGCGAGCGAGCGATACCTGGATGATGATGGAGTGGCGCTGAAACGGTCGCACTCACGCCTACCTCGATAGCGCTTTCGTCTCTTCTCGCTGTTCAGAGAAGAGAGACCGATGTAGAAGTACGGTTGGCTCTTCTGAAGCTACGCGCTCGCGAAGGGTCGTCGTCCTTACCCTCCCTGCCGCTATCACCCCAAGGGCAGAGGGACTCACGAGAGGTTTCCGGCATGTCGCTCACTCCGGTGAAGAGGTCTCCGTTCGTAACGTGGATGCAGCGCTCGATCACGGTCGCGAGCGCCGTTGCCGCCGTCGCGCTCGCGCCGGCGTGCGGCTCGGACAACACGCCGGCGAAAGCCCAGCAGGTCTGCAAGTTCAACAGCGATTGCTCGAGCGGCCTCATCTGTAGCTTCGGCTACTGCCACGCCGAGTGCCAAAAAGCCCGTGATTGTCCGGCGAACCAGCGCTGCGTGAAGGTCGCCGCCGACGACAGCGGAATGAACACGACGCAGATCTGCGAGGCGCAGGAAGAATCGCACTGCGTCCACAACTCGGACTGCGCGAACCCGCTCGTCTGCGCGGTGGATCTGCAGTGCAGAAACCAGTGCAACGACAAGCGCGATTGCGTCACCGGTCAGCTCTGCGTCTTCGGCGTGTGCGCGAACCCCGAAGAGGTCACCACCGCCGGCACCCTGAAGGGCGCGCTCGACGGAAGCGTCGGGTACGGCTCGAACACGGGCGGCATGATGGGCATGATGGGCATGGGCGGCGCCACCAGCACCGGCGGCATGACCGGCTCCGGCGGGACCACCAGCACCGGCGGCACCAGCGGCGAAGTCGACGGCGGCACGGGCGGCAACATGGACGCCAGCATGCAAGGCATGGGCGGCAGCACCCAGGCCAGCGGCGGTACGACCAGCTCCGGCGGCACCACGAGCAACGGCGGCACGACCAGCTCCGGCGGCACCACGAGCGCAGGCGGCTCCAGCGGCGGCACGGGCGGCTCCGGCACGGGCGGCAGCCCGAGCACCGGCGAATGCGTGCCGGGAAGGACGCAGTGCGCGGATTCCGGGGACAACGCCGTGCAGACCTGCGACGGCACCGGCAATTGGGGCGCGGAGGTCGCTTGCACCGACCTGACGCAGACTTGCATCGTCGGCACGTGCGTGCCCTGCGCGGCGGGGACGCAGAACTGCAACGGTGACCCCACCGACGGCTGCGAGGTGAACCTCAACCTCGACACCTCGTGCGGCACCTCTTGCAGCAATCAGACCGCGTGCTCGGGCGACACGTCGCTGTGCTCCGGCGGACAGTGCGTTCAACCCATCGTACCGATCGATTGCACCGGAACGATCACCTCCGGCAGCGTCACCATCTCGAGTGCGGCGGATCTCACCGCGTTCCAGAACGCGAAGACGACCTGCATCTCCGGCGACCTGAACATCAACAGCACGTCGCTCACGGATCTGACCGGCCTCGGCAGCCTGCAATGGGTCGGCGGCAGCGTCAGCATCTACAACAACGGCAACCTGACGAAGCTGAAGGGCCTCGAAGGTCTGACGACGGTCGTCGGGAACTTCAACATCCAGAGCGACGGCGCCCTCACCGATCTTTCGGCGGTCGCCAACCTGAACACCGTCGGCGGGTATCTCCAGCTCTACAGCAACAACGGCCTCCTGCAGCTCGCCGCGACCGATTTCAGCGGCCTGAAGAAGATCTTCGGTTACCTGAACATCCAGTACAACAACGGCATCCTCCACGTCTCGGGCTTCCCGAACCTGAAGGAAGTCGGTGGCTACGTTCAGATCTACGGGAACAACGCCCTCACCGATCTCACGGGCTTCGCCGGGCTCGGCAGCGTCGGCGACTACATGAACGTCTCCCAGAACCCGGCCATGGCGAGCCTGACCGGCTTCGGTGCCCTCACGTCGGTGCACAACTATCTGACCATCAACAACAACGGCGCGCTCGCCGACGTGAAGGGATTCGCGAATCTGCTCAGCGTCGGCGGCGTGCTCACCGACAACTACAACGCCAAGCAGACGGCGCTCACCGGCTTCTTGAAGCTGACGGACGTCGGCGGCCTCGACATCGACAATGAAGCGGCGCTGACCGGCGTCACCGGCCTCGCCTCTCTGCAGAACGTCAACATCTCGACGAACCAGAATGACGGGAACTCCGGCGTCGTCACCATCCACGACAACGGCGCGCTGACGAAGCTCGACGGGCTCGCCAAGCTCGCGCAAGTCGGGCACGACATCACGATCTACAACAACTCCGTCCTCGCCAGCCTCACGGGGTTCGCGGCGCTCACGACCCTACAACGGAACATCGAGATCCACGACAACGCCCTGCTCGCCTCGATCACCGGTTTCGGCAAGCTCCAGAAGGTCACGAGCCACGTCGACATCCGAAACAACCCGGTGCTCCAGTCGATCAGCGGGACGGCGTTCGGCAGCATGACCGAGGTCGGCACGTACCTCGGCATCATCCACGACACGAAGCTCACCAGCTTCGACAGCATGAACAAGCTGAAGGTCATCGGCACCGACCTGCTCGTTCAGAACAACCTGGCCCTGACCAGCATCAACGGCCTGCTCGGCCTCGGCGCGGTCGGCAACCAGTTCGCGATCTCGACGAACCCGGCGCTGTCGTCGTGCGCGGTCGAGGACCTGAAGCAGACGCTCATCGCCGCGGGCGGATGGCCCGGCGACTCGAACGATCAGAGTTGCTGCAACGCCGGTTGCTCGCAGTGCACCGGCCCCACGTGCTCGGGCACGTCCGGCGGGACCGGCGGACAGAACGGCGTGTACACCGGCGATATCACGGTCACCACGTCGCAAGATCTGCAGACGCTCGCGAACGTCGGCGAGATCGACGGCAACCTGACGATCAACAACACGTCGCTGAGCATCCTGACCGGCCTCGGTAACCTCACGCACGTCACCGGCGCCGTGAGCATTTACAACAACGGCTCGCTCACCAGCTTGAACGGCTTGAACGGCCTCACGACGGTCGACAAGGACTTCAACATCCAGAGCAACGGGTCGCTCACCAGCCTGACCGGTCTGAGCAACCTGACGAGCGTCGGCGGCTACTTCCAGCTTTACTCGAACAACGCGCTGACGAACGTCAACGCACTCTCGAAGCTGGCGAGCGTCGGGAACTACGTCAACATCCAGTACAACAACAACCTGGCGACCCTGACGATGCCCGCGCTCACGACGGTCGGCAGCTACCTGCAGATTTACGGCAACAACGCGCTGACCAGCATCGACGGCCTCAGCGCACTGAAGAACGTCGGGACGTACATCAACATCGGAAGCAACCAGGGGCTCACCGGCATCAACGGCATCAACGCGCTGACCGCCGTTGGCCAGTACGTTTATATCGAGTCGAACGCGGCGCTCGCGACCCTCAGCGGGTTCACGGCGCTGACGACGATCCCGGGCGACCTGCGCATCGACAACAACGGCGCCTTGAAGACCATCAACGGCTTCACCGCGCTCACGGATGTCACGTCGGGTAACCTGTACATCAACAACAATCAGGTACTCACCTCCATCGGCGGCTTTACCAACCTCGGCAGCGTCGGCGCGCAGCTCTTGATCCACGACAACCCGGCGCTCGCGACGATGGACGCCAGCAACGGCTTCAACAAGCTCCAGACCGTGGGCAGCTCGCTGCAAATCTACAACAACCCGGCGCTCACGAGCATCGGCGGCTTCGGCGCCCTCACGGCCGCCAACAAGGACATCACCATCCAGAATGACGGGGTCAAGACGATCAGCGGCTTCGGCGCGCTGACGCAGACCATCTCCGACCTGAACATCTCCAGCGACCCCGCGCTGCAGACGATCACCGGGTTCGGCGCGCTGCAGAGCGTCGGCGGGTCCTTGATCATCCGCGACGACGACGTCCTGACGCAGTTCGACGGCATCAAGAACCTGACGGCGATCGGTCTGAACCTCACGGTCGAGTCGAACCCGCTCCTCGCCGACATCACCGGCCTGCGCTCCGGCACGCTGAAGGGCGCAAGCGGCGTGGGCAACCTCTACCAGATCGCCGGCAACCCGGTGCTCTCGGCTTGCGAGGTCAACGCGCTCGGGACGACGCTCGCGATCGACCCCTCGAACAACGAGAGCGGCGGCAACGCGAGCTGCAAGACGTGCAACGGCGCCAGCTGCACGGCGGCGGGCACCGCCCCCACCGACGGCCAGGCGGGTACGTTCTACGGTGACGTGTCGATCGTGAACACCGTCGACCTCGCCTGGATGAAGAACGTCGTCGACGTCTCCGGGGCGGTGCACATCGACAGCACGAGCCTCACGAACATCAACGGGCTCGGCAACCTGCAGACGATCGAGAAGGACCTGAGCATCTACAACGACCAGTCGCTCACGAACGTCGGCGGGCTCTCCGGCCTGAAGACGGTCGGCGGCAACCTCAACGTGCAGTCCAACGGCGCGCTGACGAACGTGAACGGCCTTGCCGCTCTCCAGAGCGTGGCCGGCTACCTGCAGTTCTACAGCAACAGCGCGCTGCAGAACCTCGGGCTCACGAGCCTCACGATGGTCGGCGGCTACTTCAACATCCAGTACAACCAGGTGCTGGCGAACGTGAACGGCCTCACCGCCCTCACGACCGTGGGCAGCTACCTCGACATCTACGGCAACAACGGCCTGGTCAACCTGGACGGTCTGAAATCCCTAACCAGCGTCGGAAGCAACACGAACGACTACATCCAGATCTCGAGCAACCCCTCCCTCACGTCGATACTGGGTCTCATCAAGTCCACCGGCAAGCTCGCGAACGACGCCGGCAACCTCACCATCCAGAGCAACGGTGCTCTCGTCACCTGCCAGCCGGACGCCCTGAAGGCGCAGCTCGCCGGCGGCGGCTGGGCAAGGACCTACACGCAGAACGGCAACCTCACCTGCAGCAAGTCCTGCGTGGGCGCCGTGTGTCAATGAGCGGTCCTCCATAAGGTGGATGCAGAACCTTCGCCTCCCACGCGGGTGAGAGGCGAAGGTGAGCGCAGCGTGCGCTATGCTCCGGTGACCGATGCGACCGCTAGGGCCGATCGATACCGGGTTCATCGCGATCGAATCGCGAGCGACGCCCATGCACGTGGGCAGCTTGCTCTTGCTCCGCCCGCCCCCGGACGCTGGGTCTGACTATCTTCAGGAGCTGTTTCACCAGTTCATTTCGGTGAAGGAGTTCCGGGCGCCCTTCGATCAGCACCTGGTGTACCCGGTGTCGCGCCTCGGGCTCCCGAACTGGGACACCGATCCGGACTTCGACATCGAGTATCACCTGCGCCATTCGGCGCTCCCCTCGCCCGGCCGGTACCGCGAGCTGTTCGTCCTCGTTTCGCGGCTCCACGGCGCGCTGCTCGATCGCACGCGCCCGCTCTGGGAGTACACGCTCATCGAAGGCCTCAACACGGGCCAGTTCGCGTTCTACGCGAAGATGCACCACGCCCAGGTGGACGGCACCGCCGGCATGCGGCTGCTCCAGGCGTCGCTCAGCGAGGATCCGAGCGAACGGAACGTGCCCCTGATGTGGGCGAAGGAGGGGCGCGGCTGGAAGCAGGCCGAAGCGCCGCAGCGACCGACGCACAAGGGCTTCGAGAGAGTGCTCGACGCGGTAGGCGCGCAGCTCGGCATCCTGCCGAACGTCGGTCGCGCCATCGCACGGACGATGTCCTCTTATCAACGCCCGCGCGAGGAACGGATGGCCGCGCCGTTCGAAGGACCGCGATCCGTCCTGAACACGAAGGTCACCGGCGCGCGCCGCTTCGTCGCGCAGTCGTATTCGCTCGAACGCATTCACCGCGTGCGGGAAGCGTTCGGCGCGACCGTGAACGACATCGTGCTCGCGATGTCGTCGAGCGCGCTGCGCCGATACCTGGCCGAGTTCGGCGGCGGCGTCCCGGATCGGCCGCTCACGGCCATGACGCCGGTCGCGGTGCGGCCTCGCGACGCCGACGACTTCGGCAACGCGACGAGCGCTGTGCTCGTCAACTTGGCAACCAACATCGACGATCCCGTACGTCGCTTGCGCACCATCCAGGCGTCGATCCGCGACGGCCGGTCGCTGATCAAGGAGCTCGCGTTCAACGAGGTCATCCTCTACACCGCCCTGATGTCGACGCCGCTGATGCTGCCGTCGCTGCTCGGGCTGGGCTCCTTGGTAACACCGACGAACATCGTCATCTCCAACGTCCCGGGCCCCAAAAAGACGCTGTACTGGAACGGAGCGCGGCTCGACGGCCTCTATCCGGTGTCGCTCGTCTACCACGGCATGGCCGCGAACATCACCGTTACCAGCTACGCCGGATCGCTCGATTTCGGCATCGTCGCTTGCCGGAAGACGGTCCCGCGCGTGCAGCGCATCATCGATTTCTTGGAAGACGGACTCACCGAGCTCGAGCGCGCCGCGGCCATGCCGCGCGGCGACAGGATCGACTTGGCCGAGGGCGCGGGGACCGCCGACTGAAAGTCGTCCTGCGGCGTGCAATACTCGCCGCGCTTCTCCCGCCCTCTCATGTCCAGCGAACACTTCGACGTCCTCGTCGTCGGGGCCGGGCTTTCCGGCATCGGCGCGGGTTTCCATCTGCAGACCAAGTGCCCCACGCACTCGTACGCCATCCTCGAGGGCCGCAAGGACATCGGCGGCACGTGGGATCTGTTCCGCTATCCGGGGATCCGTTCGGACTCCGACATGTACACCCTCGGATACGCGTTTCGGCCTTGGAAAGGCTCGAAGGCCATCGCCGACGGCGCGTCGATCCTCTCTTATATCCGGGACACCGCCCGCGTCTTCGGCATCGACCGGAAGATCCGGTTCGAACACCGCGTGACGGAGGCGTCGTGGTCGTCGGCCGATGCGCTGTGGACGGTGACGGCCGAGAAGGGCCCGTCGCGTGAACGTGTGACGTTCACGTGCAACTTCCTGTTCGGCTGCGTGGGGTATTACCGCTACTCGGCCGGATACACGCCGGCGTTTCCTGGCGTCGAGCGGTTCTCCGGGCGCGTGGTGCATCCGCAGAGCTGGACGCCCGACGTCGACTACGCCGGCAAGCGCGTCGTCGTGATCGGCAGCGGCGCGACCGCCATCACGCTGGTCCCCGAGCTCGCGAAGACCGCGGCGCACGTGACGATGCTGCAGCGCTCGCCGACGTACGTCGTTTCGCACCCGGACGAAGATCCGTTCGCGAACTGGGCGCGCAAGCACTTCTCGGCGAAAACGACGTACTCGGCGACGCGCTGGAAGAACGTGCTCCTCGGGCTCGTGTTCTTCCAGCTCAGCCGCCGGAGGCCGGAGTACGTGAAACGACGCGTGCTCGAGGGCGTCCGCGCCGAGCTCGGCCCGGACTACGACGTCGAACGGCATTTCACGCCGTCGTACCGTCCCTGGGATCAGCGCGTCTGTCTCGTGCCGAACGGCGATCTGTTCGCCGCCATCCGCGAAGGACGCGCGTCGGTCGTCACCGACACGATCTCGACGTTCACCGAGAGCGGCATCGAGCTCGCGTCCGGCGAGGAGCTCGACGCCGATCTCGTCGTGACGGCGACCGGGCTCGAGCTCGAAGTCTGCGGTGGGATCGCCGTCAGCGTGGACGGACGCCCGGTGGATTTCTCGAAGACCATCGCATACAAGGGGATGATGTACAGCGACGTCCCGAATCTCGCGTCGTGCTTCGGCTACACGAACGCGTCCTGGACGTTGAAGTGCGATCTCACCTGTGCGTATGCGTGCCGGTTGCTGAATCGCATGCGGCGACATGGATACCGGCAGTGCACACCTCGCGCGCGCGAACCGCTACCGCGAACGCCGTACATCGACTTCTCCTCCGGATACATTCGACGCTCCATCCAGAGGTTTCCGAGTCAGGGCACGCGCGCGCCGTGGCGCCTGTACCAAAACTACGCCCTCGACATGCTGAGCTTGCGCTTCGGTCGCCTCGACGACGGCGTGATGGATTTCGCGCGTTAATCCGGGGGAATTCAGCCCGCGGGCCGCCTGAGCGCAAGTGGCCAGGACCTGACCCAGAAAGCTAAAAGCCTCGCGCGTCAATTCTCGAAGCTCGAAACAATTCTTTCTGACATTCAAGGAGTGACCGTTCGATCGAATTGCGCGCGAGCGAACTCAACTCGTCGTCGTCCGAGTGATAGACTCGTGTCGACAACGAAACGGGTAACAACATGCTGTCGTCGTGTTCCGCTCGTCTTCTACAACCCTTCATGCGTGTCGCTGCATCGACGGCGGCACATCGCGACCTCGTACCGGCGGCGTTCTGGAGCGCTCAAGCGGACGACCGAGTCCCCCTCGAGGACGTCCACGCCATGCTCGAGCGTGGCGTCGAACGCCTGCAGGACGATTGCCTCGGGCTCCGGCTCGGCAACGCGATGACGTTCGGATCCGGCGGCGTATTCGACTACGTCGTCAGATCGTCCTTGACGGTGCGCGACTCGTTCGGCGCGGCGTCCAGGTACAGCAGGCTGCTCTCGGACTCGTTCCGCGTGTCCTCCGAGGCCCGCAAGCGCCAGATGATCGTCCAGCTGCAGGACGACGCGAGCTCGTGGACGCGAACCGCGGCGGATTTCACCATGTGCGCCTTCTTCCGGCTCCACGTCGCGGACCACGTTCCGGCGGAACACGTGGAGTGCTGGTTTGCGCACAGCGCGTCGCCGGGAGCGGCCGCGCTGTACTCTCGGTACTTCCCGGGGGCGACGCTCAAGTTCGAGGCGCCCTGCTATGGCTTCGCCTGCGACATTACCCACGCCGACACGCCGATGCCCGGTTCGGACTCGGCCTTGCAGGCGTTGCTCCGCGCGCGGGCGGACTCCATCCTCGCCGAGCTGTCGGCGTCGCATTCGCTCGCGGCGGTCGTGCGCCGGATGTTGCAGCAGTCCATTCCCTCGGGCGACGTCAGCGCCGAAGGGATCGCCCGCTCCCTGCACATGAGCCGCCGCACCTTGACGCGAAGGCTCGAGCGCGAGCACACCACGTTCCAGGCCGAGCTCGACGCCGCGCGCCGCAAGCTCGCCACCGAGCATCTTCGCGAGCGCCGTACTCCGCTCACCGAGATCGCGTTTCTCTCCGGCTTCTCCCACGTGGAGTCGTTCCACCGCGCCTTCAAGCGCTGGACCGGGCAAACGCCCCTCGAGTACCGCACCGGCGGCGACGCGTAGACGCTCGTCCATTGGTGGCCTGTCGGGACCTTCGCCTCCCACTTGGGTGAGAGGCGAAGGTTCCTTTGCCAGGCACCGATCTGACGAGCGTCCTGGACATTTCTCGTTGGTCGCTCGACTTCGCCGCGCTCCCCGCGACCTATTGGCTCTTCAGCTACGCCGGCACCAGGCGATCGCGTCTTCGAGGCGGTCGTTGCCCCAGAAGAGCTCGCTGCCGGCGAAGAAACTCGGCGCGCCGAACACGCCGCGGGCGACGGCCTCCTCGGTTCGCGTTCGGAGCCGGCCCTTCACCTCGTCGCTTTCGGCGCGAACGATCACCGCGTCGGGATCGGCGCAGCCCGCGCGTTCGAGGCACCCGCGCACGATGTCCGGCGTTTCGATCTCCAGATCGTCGCGAAAGTTGGCGAGGTACACGGCGCGGACGAACGCCGGCAGGAAGGGCGCACCGTCCGCGGCGGTGGCCGTGCGAGCGGCAAGCAAGCCGTTGCGTGGAAAGACGGACGGCTTCTGAAAGGCGATCCCGTATTTATCGCAAGAGCGGGCCATGTCGCGCCACATGTACGCGCCCTTCGCGAGCTGGATGTTGAACGGAGAGGTGTTCCACCCCTGCGCCTTGAAGATCGGTCCGAGCAAGAAGGGCCTCCAGACGATGCGTACCCCAGCGGCGGCGGCGAGCTCTTCGATGCGCTGGGTCGCGACGTGCGAATACGTACTCGCAAATTCGAACCAATACTCGAGCTTCGGAACCGTCATCGACGATGAGTCTACTACGCCTTCTCCAGCGTCCACGCGATGACGTCGAGGCGATCGACGAAGTGCAAGACCGGGGCTTCGCGGCCGACGAAAAGGCCGGCTGCCTCCGTCATCGTGTCTACGTCGACCTCGAGCTGCGCGTCGCGCAACGGCCACGGGACATGATGGATGTGCCCACGATGGACGCGACCGGCTCGATCTGCTGCGTACAGGCAGTAACGATCCGTCAAGAATTCTTCCAGCGAGCGAGGCGCAGCTCTTCGCGGGGAACCGAGCGCTCGGTAGCGCGCCCGAAAACGCGCCGCCCTCCCGCGTGCGTCCACGCGTTCGCTCTCGTAGTGCACCCAGCCCGCGTCGTCCCGATCGCATTTCATGCTGGCTCGCAGGTAAGGCAAGTGGAAGAACGCGCGCGCGGCTTCTACGGCAAGCGCGCTGGCCGCATCGAGGCTGTAAAACCACACGCCGGGCCGGCCGCCCGCGGTCACGTACGTGCGCACGTTCAACTCCGGAAAAGCGGAGACCCTGGGTAGGAAGTTCAAGCCACGGGGTCCGACGTTCGTCATCCGAAACGGGACCACCGAGACGAACGCCGCTCCGTCGAACGTGTCGAGCTCGAGCCCGCGTGGGATCGTGGAAGCAAGCCGGTCCGCGTCGGCGCGGTAGTGCAAGAAGAGCAGATCGTGCCAGCTCATCGTCATGAGCCATGGCCGGGCTGGCGTTGGCCACGGGCGATGTGACGTCTCCGCAGCGATACGACTCCACGCCGGCATGCACATGCCTATAACACACCGCTTTGGGGTGGATCACCGCGCGCCGAGCGCCCGCAAAAAGAACGACTCCACGTCGCGCGAGAGGCGCTTTCGATTCACGGTCGCCGCGTCGACGGCGTCGTCGAAGACGCCGTCGACGCGTAAAAGAGCATTACGGCGGTGAGCGGGGCGCGTCGATCTTCCATAGTGACGCGCGCGCCTTCCGTGGCGCGGGCCCCGGAGCTTCTTCATTCCGGCTCGAACGAGAGCGCGTAGCTCAGCTTCGTGGCGCCCCGGCGCGGTCGTTCGAACGGGATCGACGAGAAAACGTCCACGACGCAATCTCGGAAAGCTTGTCCCTTCATGTTCGTACGCGGGTTCGACGTGACGGGCGTCCCCCCTTCCTTGGGAACGAGGAGATCGATCCCGAACGTGCCGTGTTGCGAAGGCGGCTCGGCCGAGCCGTAGCAACGTCGGAATGCGTCGAAATGCGCTGCGATCTGCCTCAAGAAAGGCGCTTTCGTGGCGGCGTCGTTCGGCCCGCCTCCGACGTGCAAACCGATGTTCTTCACTCGCACGTGGGGAAGCGCGTCGTCCGCCGACGCCGACGCCGAGCGGTAGCTCGCGCCCACCGCGATGACCGCGAAGCTCAGCGCGCACAGGCCGCGACGGAGCGCCGATCGAACAGGAGCGCCGATTCGCATGATCCCTCGTAGCCCGAAAGCGGCATCTTGCGAAGATTGTGCCCGCCGTTCGCGCGCCAGATCACCGCGATCGCGTTCGGCGATGGCGGCACGCTGTCCGCACTTACGTCGAACGGCAGCGTGTCGATCGTGAAAGGCGGCGGCGCTCGCTCCGATCGTCGACGTGGACGGCGTTGCTGGCGACACGACGGGCCCGGTGCCGGCGCGCGCTTGCGGCCGCCGACCGTGTGATCGTCGACGGGCAATCTTTAATCGTTTCGGATAGCGCGAATTCCAAGGTTCGACGCGTCGAGCTCGATGGAGATCGCGTCGCGACGGCGCTCGTCGCGACGGACGCGCGGGCGTCGACACCGGAACCGGAGCGACGACGCACGCCGTCAATCCGCGCGGGATCGCGCTGACGCGTCTTGGTCGCGTCGTCGCGGACTCCGGAAATCATTGGCTCCTTACGCGTCGATCGCCGAGAGGACGCCGCTTGCCCACACGCGCGCACTCGCCGCGCGCAACGTGTACGCGGCGCGGATCCACACACCGACCAGGTGTGTTGACAGAGCAGATGCGACGAGAGCAATCGAGCTGAATGGAAGCGATAGGGTTCATCGTGACCCATTCCGGCGTGAATCCGGACTGGTGTATACGATTGAGTCCGAGCGTTGTTCGACAAGCTCGCTCATAGAGGAGTACCCATGCAACGACTGCTAGGTGTGTACTGCGGTGTCACACTCGCGGCCATCGCCGCATGCAGCGACCCTGCGTCGCAGGGGGGGAGCGCCGATCCCACGGATCAGCTCAGCGCCCCGCTTCACAAAGGGCCGCCGCCGAAGGTCACTCGAACGAACCGACCTTACACGTTGTTCGAGACGTTGCAGGTGCGCCCGCTCGCGCTCTCGCCGAGCGGCAGGCTCCTCTTCGCGCTGAACACGCCGGACGACCGCCTGGAGGTGTTCCGCGTCACCGGCAACAAGCTGAAATCGGTCGGCTCGGTGCCCGTCGGGCTCGAGCCCGTCGCCGTCGCCGCGCGCTCGGAGAACGAAGTCTGGGTCGTCAATCATCTCTCCGACTCGGTCAGCGTCGTCGACGTGAGCGACGACGAAGATATGCGCGTCACGCGCACGCTCCTCGTCGGCGACGAACCGCGGGACATCGTCTTCGCCGGCGCGCGCCACGACCGCGCCTTCGTCACCACCGCGCATCGCGGACAAAACTCTCCGGACGATCCGGATCTGTTCAACCCGGCCGCGGGCCGCGCGGACGTCTGGGTGTTCGACGCGAACAACCTGGGCGCCGCGATGGGCGGTCAGCGCCTGACGAAGCTCACGTTCTTCGCCGACACGCCGCGCGCGCTCGCCGTGACGCCGGACGGCAAGACCGTCTACGCCGCGGCGTTCCTCTCCGGCAACCAGACGACGACCGTCGCCGAAGATTCGGTGAAGAACGTCTACAACGGCATCATGCCGGGCCCCGCGACGATCACCCTCGGCGGGCAGACCATCCCGATGCCGACGACGGGCCTCATCGTGAAGTGGAAGCCGGGCGAGGACGGCACGTCGCACTGGTTCGACGCCTACGGCACCATCTTCGACGACGAGGTGAAGGTCCGCCTTCCGGACAACGACGTGTTCACGATCGACGCGACGGCGAATCCGCCGGCCGGCGTCGCGTCGGGCACGTACAACCACGTCGGCACGACGCTGTTCAACATGGCGGTGAACCCGAAGACGAAGAAGATCTACGTCTCCAACACTGACGCGCACAACGACGTTCGCTTCGAAGGCCATACCCCGGGCTTCACCTCGGTGGTCGGCAACGAGGTCGACAGCCGGATCAGCGTCCTCGATCCTTCGACGATGGGCGTCTCCGCGGCGAACTTGAATCCGCACCTCAATCACGCGGCGGGCACCGGCAACCCGTCCTTGAGCGCTGCGTTCCCGCTGGACATGGCCGTCTCGAACGACGGGCGTAACCTCTACGTCGTCGCGCAAGGCTCGAGCAAGCTGCTCGTCTACGACACCAAAGCGATCGAGACCTCGTCGGTGACGCCGAACGCGCACGATCAAGTGACGCTGAGCGGCGGCGGCCCGACCGGCGTCGTCGTCGACGAGCACAGCGGCCTCGGCTACGTGCTGACGCGCTTCGACGACGCGATCTCGGTCGTCGATCTGGATCGACGACGGGAGATCGGCCACGTGAAGATGTGGAACCCGGAGCCACCGGTCGTCACGAACGGTCGCAAGTTCCTCTACGACGCGACTCACACCTCCGCGCTCGGCGACCAGGCGTGCGCCAGCTGCCACGTCGGCGGCGACAACGACGCCCTCGCTTGGGACCTCGGCAATCCCGGCAACATTCCGCTGCCGATCACGACGACCTACGCGAACGAGGCGGTCCTGCAAGCGGTGCCCGAATCGGCCATCATCGGCTTCTTCGGGCCTGAGATCGCCGGCGTCTTCGCCGCGTATTTGCCGGTCAAGGGCCCGATGACCACGCAGAGCCTCCGCGGCCTCGACAACCACGGCGCGATGCACTGGCGCGGCGATCGCAACGGAGCCATCCAGCAGACGGGCGCGCCGTTCCTGGACGGCGGACAACCCGCGGTCACGGCGCAGCCGAACGGCGGCATGTTCAACGAGCTCTTTGCGTTCAAGTCGTTCAACGTCGCCTTCCCGGGTCTCGTCGGCGACACGGCGCAGCTCAGCGACGACGACATGACGGCGTTCGCGAGCTTCATGCTCGAGTCGACGTACCCGCCGAACCCCATCCGCAACCTCGACAACTCGCTCACGGACACGCAGGCGGCGGGGCGCGCGTTCTTCTTCAACCAGCACTCGGACGGCACCGAAGCACCCGTGGATCGGTTCCACGACTGCAACGGCTGCCACACGCTCGATCCCGCCGGCAACAGCGGGATGACGGCGCACCCGGGCTTCTTCGGCACGAGCGGCCGGCTCTCGTTCGAGAACGAGGCGCAGCTCTTCAAGATCCCGCACCTGCGCAACGCGTACACGAAGGTCGGTATGTTCGGCTCCTCGCCGGACTCCGTCATCAACGTGGCGTCGCTGATCCCGCCGTTGAACCCGGTGGTCGATGCCGTCCGCGGCTTCGGCTATCTCCACGACGGCAGCATCGGCAGCCTGGAGCACTTCCTCACGCCGGTGTCGTTCCTCCGTACGAGCGGTCCCCTCACCGCCAACGGCGTGACCACGCCGCCGAACCCCGACGGCATCCCGCTGTTCGCCAACGACGCGGATCCGCTCAACCCCGCCTACGGCATCTCCACCGAGGGCCTGGCGCTCCGCCGAGCGATCTCGTCGTTCGTGCTCGCGTTCGACACGAACATGCTGCCGGCCGTCGGACAGCAAGTCACGCTGACGAATTCGAACGCGTCGGCGGTCGGCGCGCGCATCGACCTGATGGAGGCGCAAGCGGCGGCGGGCGCGTGCGACCTCGTCGCGCAGGGCTCGCTGCTCGATCAGAGCGTCGGGTTCGTGCTCTCGAACGGCGCTTTCCAGGGCGACCTGGCGGAGCTTCCGCCGATCCCCGATTCCGCCCTTCGAAAGCTCGTGCGTCTTCACGGCGACGCCCTCACCTTCACGTGCGTGCCGCCGGGCTCCGGCTTCCGCATCGGCATCGATCGCGACGGGGACGGTTATGCCAACCGGGACGAGCTCCTCTGGGGCAGCGATCCGTCGGACCCGACTTCGGTTCCGCGGTGACCTGACGTCGTAGGTCCGTAAGCCCAGCAACGCGTCGAGGGACGACCTCCCTCGACGCGTTGTCTCATTTGAGCCTCGAGATCCGCCGCGCTGCTTCGGCTGAAACCGATTGCCGTTCTCCCCTACTCGGATTGATACATTGCTACGAAATCTTTTGTCATACCGCCAAAGACTCCAACAGTAGTGTTAGGCTGCCCGCGGGAGGACGTAAAACATGATGCCTCGAATGATCGCGGCCGCCTTTGCCGCTTCGTTGTTCACGGTAGGGTTCACGGCGCAAGCCAAGTCCACGATTCGGATCGGAACGTTGGCACCTAAACACAGCCCGTGGGGCAAGGTGTTCACGGCTTGGGCCAAGGCCGCCGACGAAAAGACCGGTGGCGAGATCGAGGTCCAGTGGTTGTGGAACGGCACCGCCGGACCCGAAACGAACATGGTCGGTAAGATCCGTTCGGGACAGCTGTCGGGTGCCACCATCACCGCGGTCGGATTGTCCGCGATCTACAAGCCGATCGTGACGCTCCAAATGCCCGGCGCCTTCAAGACCTGGGCGGAGCTCGACAAGGCCCGCGACGCGCTCCGCCCGGAGTTCGACAAAGCGATCGCCGAAGAAGGGTTCTACGTCTCCGGTTGGGGTGACGTCGGCACCGGTCGCGCGATGTCGCAAGGCTTCGACATCAAAGTGCCGGAAGACTTACGCGGCAAGAACCCCGGCGTCACCGCGCAAGACGTGATCGGCCCGAAGGTGTTCGAGGCGATCGGCGGCGTCACGCCGAAACCTGCAGACGTGACGGAGTTTCTCCCGCTGCTCAATTCCGGCTCCATCAACGTCCTCATGACTCCGGCGCTGGCCGCCGAGCAGCTGCAATGGGCGTCGCGGCTCGATCACCTCAACACGGGTGTGGCAGGGTTCGGCGTCGGAGCGGGTGTGTTCTCCGACAAGGAGCTCGCGAAGCTCCCGAAAGATCAGCGGGACACCTTCGAGCAACTCGGCAGGAACGCCACCACGGCGCTCGGCAAGATCATCCGCGGCGAAGACGACGCAGCGTTCGAACGACTCAAGAAGAAGATGACCGTGCACGTGCAGACGGACGCCGAACGCGCGGAATGGGAGAAGGTCTACAAGAAGGCCTGCCAGCGCGTGAAGACGGCGATGCCGGGCGACGTGCTGACGAAGATCGGATATTGCTGAGAGCCGGACGCGGACATCGGGCCGCGCCGAGAGCGCGCGGCGGCGTTGTCGTGTTCGCGATCAGGGGGCCCGCGCGGCTGCTATTGCCCCTTTTGATAAGTGCCGACGAGCTCCGCTTTCGCGAGCACGTGCCCCTTCATCGCCGCTTCCACGTCCGCCTTCTTCGGGCTGCCCGCAAGATCCAGCACGGTGTCGAGCGCGTAGATCTTGTGGAAGTAGCGGTGTCGTCCTTTCGGAGGGCAGGGACCGCCGTATCCGGCCTTTCCGAAGTCGTTCGTCCCGGTCTTGACGCCCTTCGGGAGGCTACTCGACGCCCCTTCGGCGAGCCGCGTGACGGACGCTGGAATGGAATAGAGCACCCAATGAACCCAGACGCGCTTCGGCGCGGCCGGATCGGGGGCGTCGGGATCGTCTTCGATGAGCGCGTAGCTCTTCGTGCCCGCGGGAGCGCCCGTCCATTCGAGCGGCGGCGACGCCTCCGTGCCTTCACACGTGTACTTCTTTGGGATCGCGCCCATCGCTGCGAATGCGGGTGACGTGATCTTTAGCGACGACGTCGTCGTGGATCCCTCGGAAGATTGTCGCGCGCTCGTCGCCATCGAGCGGGATTGTATCGCGCCGAGGGCGACGAACACTGTGACCCCGACGATCCATCCTTCTTTCCGGCGCTGGGTCATTCTCGGTCTCCGTTTCGTTGCGTCTCGACTGGTTTGAGACTCGCAGGTTCGAAGGACCAGCCGGCGATCATCTTGAGCACCACGCGGTTGCTCGCGGCCGTCAGACCTTCGCCGACGCCGATGTTCAACTCGAGCCGCTCGACCGCGAGCAGATTGAACACCTGATAAATGTAGTGCTGCTGCTCCCGTAACGGGTAGAAACCCTCCATCGGCCCGAAGGCGCCGTAGTACTCGACGCCGATGGAGCCGAAGGCGCCGAGCTTGCGCAGGACCTCGATAGCGGGTTCGAACGTGGGTCCGGACTCAAGTCCCTTCCCCGCGAGCGGGACGTCCAAGATCGGATTTCCGGCGAAGAGCCATCTGTCGTCTTCCCAGGCGACGATCGGACGAATTTCTCCTCCCCAGCGATCGGCGTCGTACGACGACGGCTGCAGCGAGAGCTCGTAGTTGAAGCCCAGCCGCAGGTGCTCGTGAAAAGAGCCCGGCGTCACGAACTTCGAACGCAGTTTGACGCCCCCGTAGTCGAATCGCCCATCTCCGCGCAGCGCGGTCAACAGGTACCCGCCGAGCTCCCACCAGTCGGTGATTCCGACGGACGGCTCGAGCGTGAGATGCGTCACGTGATTCATCGGCAGCTCGGGCGCTTCGGCGACTTTGGTCCCGTCCGCGACGTAGTTGACGTGGAGCTCGAGACCGGGAACCCCGGGTCGGTTCGCCGTGCCGTCGTAAACCTGGATCTCGAAGGCATCGATCGCCCTCGAAGTGCGCGCGACGAGGAGCAACGACAGCGCGAGTACGCCACCAGGGTCGAGTCGCGAGCGTTCCATGTCCCCGAAACGACCTCCCGAAGAGCCGCCGCACCGCGAGCCTAAGCGTCGCCAGCTCGCGTCACCGTGACCATGCCGGAGCGGCTCTACTCCTTCTCGTTCCGTTCCCCGAGGAACGCGCCGTCGAGAAACGCGTCGCGCTTCCGGATCTCGAGTCGCTCCTTCTCTCGCTCGGCCTTGGTGCGACCGTGCAAGCTACGGTTCGTCTCGGCTCGCTTCGCTGCCTCCGCCTTCTGCTTACGCTTCCGGAACTTGTTCAGGTTGACGACCTTCGCCATCGTTCACCTCGCGCGCGGCCGTCGAGACGACTACCGCGAAGTCACGTGTTCGACAACCCTACCCTGGGTCTAGATCATCAGCCTGGCCGAGCAGGGGCTCGACGTCGCGCACGTCGGATACGGTCCGCCGGGCGGTCCGACTGCGGCCGTCTGCGTAGCACATCCGGCCGCAGCGGTTCCACCGCAGCGGTCGCCGGCGCTGCCGCCGTTAGCGAACGGGGCGTCCATCTTCGCTCCGGGCAGAGTCGCCCTTGACGGCGAGCCCGGCGACGAGCTGCTTCACCACGCCCTCGGCCGCTTCCCGCGAAGTCCATCGCCCGCCGGGCTTGTACCAGTGCCCGATGAAGCTCAGGGCGCCGGCGAGCGTGAACGCCGCGAGCTTCACGTCGCACGGCGCGACGCTGCCGTCGGCGATACCCGCCTCGATGAGCTGGCAGAACCGCCGATCCACGACGCGCTTCGCGTCGCGCAGCTCCTTGCGCGCTTCCACGCCGAGATCTTGCTCGGCGACGCGCGCGAAGCAGGCGCCGTACACCGTGGTCATGTTCTCGGCGTACCAGGTCATGAACGCCTCGAGCCGTACGCGACCGGTCGCGCCGCGCAGCGTCGCCTCCTCGAACGCCGCTTCCACGGCGGCGAGACCCATGCGCGTGCACTCGATGAGGATCTCGTCCTTGCTCGCGAAGTAGTGGTAGAGCGCCGGCTTCGTGATGTGCAGCTGCGTCGCGATGTCGACGAGCGTCGTCCCGTGAAAGCCACGCGTCGAGAACATGCCGGCAGCCGTCCGGAGCACCGCCTCACGCTTTTCGTCCCGTGCGCGCGTGCGCTCTTCGCGTGGTCGCCACGGCGAAGCGTCCTTGACGGGCCCCCTTTCGGCGGCTAGTTTACCCACGGGTAACTAGTAGACCATCTAGTAAATTCGGTCAACCAGCGCGGGCAGAAATACATGACGGAAGCCTTCATCTACGACGCCGTGCGAACGCCGCGCGGCAAGGGGAAAAAGGACGGATCGCTTCACGAGGTGAAGCCCGTCTCCCTGGTGACGGCGCTCATCGCCGCGACGCTCGCCCGCAACCCGAAGCTCGATCCGAATCGCATCGACGACCTCGTCCTCGGGTGCGTCACGCCCGTCGGCGATCAAGGCGCGGACATCGCCAAGACCGCGGCGCTGGTCGCCGGCTTGCCCGACACGGTGGCCGGCGTGCAAGTGAACCGTTTCTGCGCGTCGGGGCTCGAGGCGGTGAACATCGGCGCGCAGAAGGTCCGTTCCGGCTTCGAAGATCTCGTGCTCTCCGGCGGCGTCGAATCCATGTCGCGCGTCCCGATGGCCTCCGACGGCGGCGCGTGGGCGATGGACCCGCTCATCAACTACGACACCGGGTTCGTGCCTCAGGGCATCGGCGCGGATCTCATCGCGACGATGGAGAATTTTTCGCGCGAGGACGTGGACGCGTACGCGCTTTCGTCGCAACAACGCGCCGCCCACGCGCGAGGCGAGGGCCGCTTCGCAAGGAGCATCGTGCCGGTGCTCGACCGCAACGGCCAGACCATCCTCGCCGAGGACGAGTTCATCAAGCCGAACAGCACCCTGGAGGGGCTCGCCAGGCTGCCCGCTTCGTTCGAGGTCATCGGCGAGATGGGCGGCTTCGACGCCGTAGCCCTGCAGAAGTACCACTACGTCGAGTCGATCCGCCACGTGCACACCGCGGGGAACTCGTCCGGCATCGTCGACGGCGCCGCGCTCGTCCTCCTCGGTTCGGAGCAGGCCGGCAAGGACGCCGGGCTGACGCCCCGCGGCCGGATCGTGGCCACGGCCGTGTCCGGCGCAGATTCGACCATAATGCTGGTCGGGCCCGCCCCCGCGGCGCGCAAGGCGCTCGCGAAAGCGAAGCTCGACAAGGGGCAGATCGATCTGTGGGAGATCAACGAAGCCTTCGCCGCGGTGGCCCTGCGTTTCATGCGCGACATGGACATCTCTCACGAAATCACGAACGTGAACGGCGGCGCCATCGCCATGGGTCATCCGCTGGGCGCAACCGGCGCCATGATCCTCGGCACCCTCCTCGACGAGCTCGGACGGCGAAAGCAGCGCTACGGGCTGTGCACGCTGTGCGTCGGCGGAGGGATGGGCATCGCGACGATCGTGGAGCGACTCTAGACGTTTCGAAAGGCGGAGCTCGAGCATGACCGGCAAGACGGCGATTCGATGGGACAAGGACGACGAGGGCATCGTCACGCTGACGCTCGACGATCCGGATCAGTCCGCCAATACGATGAACGACCTCTACCGGTCTTCCATGGCCGAGGGGGTCCTGCGCCTGAAGGCGGAGAAGGCGACGCTTCGCGGCGTCATCGTCACGTCGGCGAAGAAGACGTTCTTCGCGGGGGGCGATCTACGATTGCTGGTGCAGGCGACGCCCGAGCACCGCGATTCGATGTGGAAGAGCATCCGCGAAATGACCGGACAGCTTCGCGCGCTGGAGACGCTGGGTGTCCCGGTCGTCGCGGCGCTCAACGGCAGCGCGCTCGGCGGCGGCCTCGAGATCGCCCTCGCCTGCCACCGCCGCATCGCGCTCGACGACCCGAAGTCGGAATTCGGCTTGCCCGAAGTGACGCTCGGTCTGCTTCCCGGCGGCAACGGAATCGTCCGCACGGTCCGCCTCCTCGGAATCCAGAAGGCGCTGATGGACGTGCTCTTGCAGGGCCAGCGCATGCGCCCCCAGCAAGCGCTGAAGGCCGGGATCGTCGACGAGCTCGCCAAGGATCGCGACGACCTGATGGCGCGAGCCCGCGCGTTCATTCGAAGCAACCCGAACGCGCGCCAGCCCTGGGACACCGACGGCTACAAGATGCCGGGCGGAACACCGTCCACGCCGTCGCTCGCCATGCAGCTCCCCGCCTTCCCCGCGAACCTGAAGAAGCAGCTCCGCGGTGCGAACATGCCCGGGCCGAAGCTCATCATGGCCGCGGCGGTCGAGGGCGCGCAGACCGACTTCGACAACGCCGCGAAGATCGAGACCCGGTACTTCGTCGAGCTTGTGACCGGGCGGGTGTCGAAGAACATGATCCAGGCGTTCTTCTTCGACTTGCAGAAGATCAACTCCGGAGGCAATCGCCCGGCGCAGGTCCCGGCGTCGCTCCCGAAGAAGGTGGGCATCCTCGGCGCCGGCATGATGGGCAGCGGTATCGCCTACGTCACCGCGAAGGCGGGCATCGCCTGCGTGCTGAAAGACGTCACGCTGGAGAACGCCGAGAAAGGCAAGAGCTACTCGCAGAAGCTGGTCGAGAAGGCCGTCGGACGCGGCGCCATGACGGACGCGGACGCGAAGGCGCTCCTCGCTCGTATCGAGCCGACGGCGGACGCGGAGCGCCTCGACGGCTGCGACATGATCGTCGAGGCGGTCTTCGAAAACCGGGATCTGAAGGCGAAGGTCACCGCGGAGGCCGAAGCGTACGCCGCCCCCACCGCGCTGATTTGCTCGAACACGTCGACCTTGCCGATCAGCGGCCTCGCGAAGGCGTCACGGCAACCGAAGAACTTCATCGGGCTCCATTTCTTCTCTCCCGTCGACAAGATGCCGCTCGTCGAGATCATCGTCGGCGAGGAAACGAGCGACGAAGCGCTCGCGCGCGCCTTCGACTTCACCCAGAAGATCAAGAAGACGCCGATCGTGGTGAACGACTCGCGCGGCTTCTTCACGTCGCGCGTCTTCGGGACGTTCGTGAGCGAGGGTGTGACGATGCTCGCCGAAGGGTGGAACCCGGTGAGCATCGAACAAGCCGCGCTACAGAACGGTTCCCCGGTGGGCCCTCTCGCGGTGAACGACGAGGTGTCGCTCGAGCTCGCGCGCGAAGTCCGCGAACAGACTCGCCGCGATCTGGCGGCGGAGGGAAAGGTCCTCGAAGCGACGCCGATGGACGCGCTCGTCGATCGGATGGTGACCGAGTTCGGCCGCAGAGGGAGAGCCGCCGGCAAGGGCTTCTACGAGTATCCCGCCGGGGGCAAGAAGCACCTCTGGCCCGGGCTGTGGGAACATTTCGTGAAGCCGGAGCGCGCGCGCCCGAGCGAAGCAGAGTTTCGCGAGATGCAAGATCGTCTCCTCTACATCACTTCGATCGAGAGCATCCGCTGCCTGGAAGAGAAGGTCGTTCGCTCCGTCGGCGACGCGAACATCGGCTCGATTATGGGCATCGGCGCGCCGCCTTGGACGGGGGGAACTCTGCAATTCGTGAACTACGTCGGGGTGCGCGCGTTCGCGACCCGCGCCGCGGAGCTCGCCAAGAAGTTCGGCCAGAGGTTCGCGCCGCCGGAGCTCTTGCTCGAGATGGCCGAGCGCCATCAAACCATGAACGACGCGCCCCCCGAGAGATAAGGCTATCCGAACGAACTAGCTCGCCGCTTCTGCCCCGGGGGCGAGACGTTGGTGCCGGCGAAGAAGGGCGGGACGTTGCTCACGCCGGCGCTCCCGGCGACGGTAGAACCGTACGAGCTCAGCGCTGCGCCCGGATGAGTGGATAGCGCAGGAACACGGTCCGCATCGTGCTCCGGTGCCTGGCGTGCCGCGAACGACGTCGGCTGCGATTTCAAGGTTATGCCGCCAGCGAAAGGCGCCTCCATCGACTTCAGTCGCGCGACGGTGCTCTACACGCCGGACAGCGGCGCCGCCGTCACTCTAACCGTGGAAGGCCTCGGCCACTCAATGTCAGCCGGATGCCGAATGCTGCGCGGCTTGTGCGCCGTTGGCGTGTGTACGGTCGTCAGGTAGCCGACCGCGCGCGGACCGGATCGCAATTCCCGCGCTCCGGCGACGCGTTCAGGCACGGAGATCAGGTCGGCGACCGCAGACCTAAAGTCGAGCGCGCGGGCATGTTATCGAAATGCTCGATGATCGAATGCGACGGCTGCCGCAGGTCGCGATGAAGCTTTCTATACCTCCGAGGCACGTGGTTATTGCTTCGACCTGAGCAGCCGCGGAGCGCGCTTCGCAGCCTGGGCCTTTCTTCAAGATCGTGGCAACGGGCTCCATCCCGCCGCGCGCCAGCGAGAAATCGTAAACTGTTCATCCGAAGACGGTGCCCATCGCGACGGGAACGATGTATGACGCTCGCGGGTGAGTGAGGGTGCTTGGACAAACAGCGGTCCCCCGCGGGACGTCTTGAAATGGACGGAGGAAGCTCGGCGATGCGAAGGAACGTAGTTTTGGGGCGCGTGGTCTTTGGTTGCATTGCAGCAGCGGCGTTGGCTTTTGCTTGCAGCAGCGACAACAGCAGCAACAACAATGTCGAAGACAGCGGCACGGGAGGCAGCTCCACAGGTGGCAGCTCCACCGGCGGCGCGAGCGCCGGCGGCAAGAGCTCCGGCGGCGCGAACGCCGGCGGCGCGAACGCGGGCGCCGGCGGCTCGTCGACGGGCGGCTCGTCGAGCGGCGGGACGAGCAGCGGCGGGACCGCGGGCTCGGGCGGATCGCACGAGACGGACAGCGGCCTCGACGGCGGTGCGCCTATCTCCCTTTGCGGGAGCATGAGCGACCAGGTCGCCTGCGGAAAGTACATCGTCGAACACATCGAGGCGTGCGGCGACTGTCACACGCCGCGGCTCCAGACGGGCGCGCCGGACACGTCGAAGCTCCTCGCCGGTACTGCTTCGTTCGCCGACCTCGTGCCGAACGACGACAGCATGGGCAACATCCCCGCGCCGAACCTCACGCAACTGAAGACGCTGGGGTGGACGGCCCAGGACGTCGAGAACGCGATCCGCGACGGCAAGGCGAAGGACGGCACCGGGCTCTTCCCGGCCATGCCGTACACGACCATGCACAACATGGCCGACGTCGACGCCGCCGCCGTGGCCGCGTACATCCTTCAGCTTACACCGATCACGAACGACGTCGGAACGCGGCAGCCGCTGCCCGGCAACCTCGCGGCCTCGCTCCCCATCGCCCCGGTCAACGCATCCGATGTCCCGGATCCCGTCATCGAGAAGACGGACCCGTCTTACGACGATGCCATGCGCGGCAAGTACATCGCCGGCGACCTCGGCCCCTGTCTCGAGTGCCACACGGAGCAGCTCCAGAACGGTGCACCGAACATGGCCAAGGCATTCCAGGGTGGTCGGAGCTTCGCGCCGGCATTCGATGTCGTGTCGGCGAACATCACGCCCGACAAGGAGACTGGACAGGCGGACTACACGCCGGGGGCCATCAAGACGCTGCTGCAGACGGGCAAGATGGTCGAAGGCGGCACGATCTGTCCGCCCATGCCCGTCGGTCCCGCCGGCGCCTTCGGCGGGCTGACGGACGCCGACGCGCTCGCCATCGGCGCCTACATCACGCACCTGGCGCCGAAGATGAACGGCCCCGACGGTGGATTCCCCATGTGCATGATGCCGATGATGGACGGCGGCATGATGGACGGCGGCATGGATTCCGGCATGGACAGCGGCAAGCACTGAGGGCTGCCGCAGCAGACGAACGTCTCGAGATCGGCCGCCGTCGATCTCGAGACGCGCCCGTCACTCGCTCGGAGCGAGGTGCTCTCGGATCACCGCGGTGAAGAACGCGTCGCCGCGAAACTCGCTCATCCGTCCGATGCGCTTTCCTTCTCTGAACAACATGAAATGGGGGATTCCGTACACGCCGTAGCGACGCGCCAGCTCCGGGTAGGCATACACGTCGACCTTGACGAATACGACGTTCGCTCCCGCCAGCGACTCCAGCACGCGCGGTAGCCGCGTCGCGAAGAAGTCGCAGTTCGGACAATCGGGTCCCCACATATAGAGGACGACGAGCACGCCGGACTCGCGCGCGAGGATCGCATCGAATTCGTCCGGCGTCGCCGCGCTCACCTTCGGAGACGCATCGTCCACGCGAGGCGTGTGCGACATGGATTCGTCGGTCATCATATCTTCATCGTCAGCTCGACGTCTTCCCGAAATGGGACGGACAGGTAGCCGGAGCCCGCGGCGCGCACGTGCTGGATGTAGGCCGGACAAGCGTCCGCGTTGTCCGCGACGAGGAACGATCCGGGACGCAGGCGCGGCGCGACGAGCGCGAGCACCTTCCCATAGAGCGCCTTGTGGCCGTCGAGCAGGACGACGTCGATCGCGTCGGGCAAGTCGCGGGAGAGCGTTTCGAGGGCGTCGCCTTCGCGGATCTCCACGAGATCGGCTAGCTTCGCGGCTTCCAGGTTCGCTCGCGCGTGGGCGAGCTTGTTCGGCTCGAATTCCGTGCCGATGAGCCGACCCCCGCCGTTGTCGCGTAGAGCCGCGGCCAGGTGAATGGTCGATATGCCGAACGACGTGCCGAATTCCACGATGGCGCGAGCCGAATTGGCGCGCGCGAGCATGTAGAGGAGCGCTCCGGTGTCGGGCGACACGGACATGTGAATGTCCTTCGCCCTTTCGTAGAACGCGCGGTAGTCCGCGTTGGGGTCGGACATCCGCGCCGCCCGCTCTTCACGCGAGAGGTGTCCGAACATCTTACCGAGGATCTTGTCGCTCTTCTCCGCGTCGGCGAACAGACGCGACAGGAGCGGCGCGACGGGCGGCGTCGTGAGCGTGCCGGGCGTGGAGCCTTCGTCTTGGCGTTTGCTTTCCATGCGTATAAAATACGAAGGAACATTCGCGTTCACAATTCGCATTCCAGAGCCGCATGTCGACGCGCCGTTCGCGAGCCTTCAGCCCGAGGAAAACGCCGAAGCAGGAGCGGTCCGCCCGGCTCGTCGCCGCAATCCTGGAGGCCGCGATTCGCGTTCTGAAGCGCGACGGGGCGGCCGCGTTCACGACCGTCGCGGTCGCCGAGCGGGCCGGCGTGAGCGTGGGTTCCCTGTACCAGTACTTCCCGAACAAAGAGGCGATCCTGTTTCGCTTGCAACGGGAAGAGTGGGAGGCGACGGGGCGACTGCTCGACGGCATCCTCGGCGACGCGCGCTTCGACGCGGCAAAGCGGCTCCGCCGAGCCATGGTCGCGTTCTTCCGCACCGAGTTCGACGAAGCGCCGCTCCGGCGGGCGCTCGGGGACGCCGCGCCGCTCTACCGGGATGCGCCCGAGGCACGGGAGCATCGCCGGCGCGGGTTGCCGGTCCTCGGCGCGCTGGTGGCGGAGGTGGCGCCCGCTCTTTCGCCCCGACAGCGGTCCGCCGCCGTCGACCTGTACGTCAGCTTGCTTTCGGCCATGGGCAAGCACGTCTCCGAGACCGCACGTTCGCGGGCCGAGGTGGATAGGTGGGGCGCGGTGACCGCTGACATGTTCCTCACCTACCTTCGTCGCTCGAAGCGGCGGTGAGCATCGGCCGCCCTCTGCTCGAGCACAGATGGGGAGCTGCGCTACGCGCGGGGTTGCGGCGGTCGCCTTCGCTTCGAGCTCGCCGCCCGCCGATCCGGAGCCGGTGCTCGCGATCTCGACTCACTCGATTCTCTCGGCAGACGCGCCGGGAATCGAGTGCGCGATGCCGTGCGACGTGGCGCTCGTCTTGGAGTTACCGTCCAGTCGGTTCGCGTCGCACGCTCCGCCGGTTGTCGCAAACAGCCTCGGAGACAGCACGTCATCATTGCCCGATCGCGCCGAGATGCGGCGTCGCCGAGCAATGATGGACGCGCGGGTATAAAAAAAGCCACGGTACATTTCCAATTTGGGTCGCAATGCCGCGAACCTTGGACTCGCCGGTTGTCGCACGATCGCCACACGCCGCGAGCGAACACTCGTACTTCGCCGCGAATCACGGCTCGACTCGGAGTTCGAACGCACGTCGCGAGAGTGTGACCGAGCGTTGTGCTCGCTTCTTGCAGCGAATGGCGCGCAGCGCGGCGGTGCACGCCGGCGCTCGACGTGATCGCGCTGCGCGCGTGCACTCAATCCTTCGAGACGAGCTCGCGTGGCTAGAACCAACACAGGAGGCGACTGATGAAAAAGATTGGCTATGTCTTACTGACCAGCGGCGCCATCGCGTGCTCGCTCCTCGCAGCGGGCGGCTGCAGCTCGGGCACCGACGCGTCGGATTCGACGAGCACGGATCAGGTGCAGGACGCCCTCAACCAGCTGGCTCCCTTCCCCTGTCTGATCAGCAAGCTTGCGTGCGTGCACGCAATCCGCCAGTGCGTCGATACCTCGTGTTCGGAGCAAGAGCAGGCGCTCCGTTCGAGCCAGCCGTTTAGTCAGCAATCCTTTACGGCGATTCGCAACCTGCAACAGTGCGCGATCGAATCGTGCAGCAACGCTTGCACGGGCGGCGCGGGCGGTGCCGGCGGCGCGAGCGGAGGCGCTGGCGGCACGGTTTCCACCGGCGGTGCCGCACCCGACGGCGGCGTGTCGACGGGAGGGGTAGTCTCGACCGGCGGCGCCACGTCCACGGGCGGTGCCGACGCCGGCCCGGGTACGACGGGCGGCACGACCAGCGCGGGCGGCACGACCAGCACCGGTGGCACGACGGCCTGTGGCGGCACGGCCGGCGCGACCAGCACGGGCGGCGCCACTGCTGCGGGCGGCACCACCGCAACTGGGGGCGCCACTGCTACCGGCGGCACTACCGCGACCGGCGGCGCCACTGCTACCGGTGGCACGACAGCAACGGGCGGTACTACTGCTGCGGGCGGCACCACTGCTACCGGCGGCACCACCGCAACCGGCGGCGCCACTGCTACCGGTGGGACCACGAGCGGCGGGGTCGACCTGACGGGCACGTGGGTTTCGCAGGTCACCGCTCCGGGCACCATCAGCGCACCGGTGGTCGGCACGACGAACGCGAACATCAACATCGTGCTGCGCCTCGCGGTCACGCAGTCGTCGGCCGGCGCGCTCAGCGGCACGCTGCAGATCTGCCGTCTGAACCCGGTCACCACGCCGAACGCGAGCGCCCTCGTCGTCACGTTCTCGCCCGCGGTGCTCGCGACTCTGCAAACGAGCATCTCCGTGCCGTCGTTCACCGCGACAGTCGGTCAGCCGGTTCCCATTCCGGCGACGACCATCCTGACCGGCATCAACGCCTCCGGCATGGAGGTCGACTCCGATATGGACGGCAACCCGGGCGTGACGATCCCGTCGAACATCGGCGGCCTCATCATGATCGATGCGTACACCGGCCTCACCATCAATACGAGCTTGATGGCGACGCTGACGGATCCGTCGACGATCACCGGGACGGCCTCGTTCACCTCGACGGGCACGGTGTTCGGGTCGAGCAATCCGTCGCTCCTCCCGAGTGGGAGCATCGACGTGACGCCGAGCTCGACGGCCATCCCGTTCACCGCGACCAAGCTCGCAGGGGACGTCCCCTGCAGCACCGTGCTGACGCAGTTCCCGTAAACGGACACTCCGCGGTGTAGCCCGAAGCCCTGCCGGCGGGACCGGCAGGGCTTCGGCCTTTTCCGGTTCCTCGCAGGCGAGTCACGTCGATTTCCGGTCACGTGCGGCGCCGCTCGCCGGTCTCTCCGGGCAATGAAGCTCTTCGTCGTCGGCGCGGACCGGGCACACCGGAACGGCCTCACGTGCGTGCGACGAGGGCACGCGCGGCGAGCATACCCGACGTGACGGCAGCTTCCACGCAGCCGGCGTCGAGGCCGCACTTCGTCCAATCACCGGCCAAAAATACGTTCGCGAATCCCGATCCATCCGCGGAGAGCCGGAAGCGGCTGCTGCCCGGTACCGAGAGCACGTACCGCTCGCTCGGGTCGATGTTCACGCGGCGATACTGTGATCGAAGTCGCGCCGGCCCCGAGCCCGTGCCGACCAGCGCGTTCCAGTCGAAGCCGCCCGCGCCGATGACCTTCGGCCAGAGCGCCGCCATCTGCTTGTCGAGAAACGGGACGATGATCCCGTCCAATCTGGCGAGCTCGCGCGCCGGAAAATCGTGATCCGAGAACGGCGGTACCGGGGTCGGTTCGTCGAGCGGGCCGCAGAGATACGCGACGTTCCGCGGGCCGTCCGCCGGCCAGCTTTCGCGGGGGAGCAGCTGGCTCATGTCCGCCCACGTGTCGAGCGGTTCCGTGAGCCCGCCGACGAGAGGCGCCTCGTCGCCGAGCTCCGGATTCGAAAACCCGAGCTCGCGAAGGCTGGGGCCGAACCAGAGCTGGCAGGCGCACGTCTGCACGGTCTTCACGTTCTCCACCATGGCGGCGAAGGCGGCGCTATTTTCCGCGAGCTCGCGCGCGATGTAAGGAAAGGCTCCGAGCGAGATCCCGAGGACGACGTGATCGAAATCGCGGCCGCGCTCGAGTCGTTTGGGGCGCTCGTCCTCGAAGGGCGGTGACCACGCCGATTCGAGGTTGATGCCGGATCGCGCGAGAGCGTCGCCCGAGCGGATCTGATCGTAGAGCGGCGCGCTCGGCCAGCACGGGAGCCCGCCGACGTCGACCAGCGGCTCGTACTCGTCGCGCTTCAGCAGCACCTGCTCCTTGATGTCGATGGCGTCCACCAGCTTGGTCGAGGGATTCACCCGCAGCGCGTCGACCCGGTGGAAGAAACGGAACTTCACTCCGCGTCGCGCGAGCACTTGATAGAGCGGGGTGAAGACGGTGTCCCCCATGCCGGCTTGCATTTTGTAGAAGATCGAGCCCTTGTAATCGAAGAGCAGGCGCATGCCGCCGCGTAGCCCGGTGCCCGCGGCGAGACTCGGTTTGCCGACGTCGCCGCCGGCGAAGCCGAACACCAGATCGTACACGGTGCGGATCGGCGAGGAGGCGAGGGTCATCGCGTTGGCGCCGTTCTGCTGCAACCACTGTCGCAGATCGAGGTGCTCGATGGCCGCGTAACCCTGGTCGAGCAAACCATCCTGCAGGATGCCGCAGGCGGCCGCGCCGCAGAGGTTCACGCTGACCCACAGGCGGCGGGCGTCGAAGTTCACCGCCGCCTGGTCGCCGATGAAGCGATAGAGCAGCTCCATCGCTTTCTGAATCAACCAGACGAGCGCGCGTGTCTCCGCGTCCCCTGGTTTCTGATCGTGAGGGATCGACGACGCGATGGAATGCGCCGACGCGATCAACGCGCCCACGGGGTGCTCGAGGGCTTCGACGCCCGGCAGGATCGCGCCACGCAATCGGGCGAGCAGGCCCCCGCTGCGCAGCGGCCTGGGCGCATAGCCGCGGACGGCCGCGCCGCGCACCGAAGCGTCCACCTCGGCCGGCACCGCGGGCGTCGGTTGCCCCGCGCCGAGCGTTCGGCACGGCGATCCGAGCCAGATGTCGTGCATCAAATGCAAGATCGCGCGGGTGAGCTCCCAGAGCGCCGGCTCTTCCCCTTCCCCGGGCGTGAGGCCGTTCTGCGGGAAGCGCAGCGTCCATTGCATGTTCTTGCCGGCGACGGGCTCCATGAGCACGACGTCGTCGTGCTGCTTGAAGGCGTCGCGCCACGTTTTTAGAGGCCCCGAAGTGCGTCCGAGCTCTCCGTAAGCCTTCTGCATGAGGCGAAAGGCGTTGTCGTAGAAGCCCATCCACAGATGCAGCCCGTGCTCTTCGATGCGGTCGTGCTCCGCGGCGTTGCGTCCGCTCGCGCCCTTGCCGCCGAGACGAAAGCCCATTTGGTAGACGGTCACCTCGTATTTCCCGGAATGCTCCGGGCTCGTGAGCTCGAAGGCCGTCGTGAGGCTCGCGGCGCCGCCGCCGAGCACGGCGACCTTGATGGGCGATGTTCGGGTTTCGGTCATCGTTCTGCTTTCTTTCCCCAGGACTCGAACGATTCGAGAGCGCGTGCGTTGCCTTCTACCAGCGTGAGGTAACCGCGGCGAAGCTCGGCGTCCTCGATGTCGCGAGCGACGGTGCGCACCAGATCGGCGGCCTCGCGAATGGCCGACGCCGCCGCGTCTTCCTGGCCCAGCGCACGCAACGCTTCGGCGCGCGCGACCAAGAGCCCGCGCTCGCCCTCCGGCGAGAGCAGCATCGGTTCGGCGAGCGCCCGGTCCGCCGCGGCGAGCGCTTCTTCGGGCCGTCCGAGCGCGAGCGCGATCTCCGCGACGAGGCTGCCCGCCCAGCGACGCGCCCGCGGCGATGGTCCCTCCGCCGCGCTCTCTGCTTGCGAAAGGGCCGCGGCGAGCTTGCCTTGACCATGGTACGCCTCGGCGGCGGCGACGCGGGAGAGATTGGCGACGCTCGCGTCGTGCGACCGGTGCAACGGCAACACGAGCTCGAGGGCCTCGGCGAAGCGGCCGCGGCGCGATTTCAACATGCCGAGGAACACTTCGGCGTACGGGCGCACGAATTCGAAGCCGGTGCGCCGAGCGGTGTCGATCGCCCGCGTCAGCGCGCGCTCGGCTTCGTCGTAGGCGCCGAGGATCACCGACGTGTACCCGAGGTGAACGAGCGCGACGATTTCCCCGGTGCTGTTGCCGGCGCGCGCCATGGTCGTGAAGCTCCGCCGTCCCCAGTGCAGCGCCGACTCGAGGCGGAACGGTCCCTCGAAGGGCAGGTTGTACGAAACCTCGCAGCGCGCCGCCTCGATCCAAGCCACGAAGACCGGGTCGAGCGCGGAATCGTTCTCCAGGATCGAATCGAACTGCGCGAGGAAGCTGCGGGCGAGCGTGACCTGCCCCACCGAGAACATGCCCGTGACGAGCCCGAGCACGGCCTCCCCGTACAAACCGCTGAGCTCGGCCGGCCGCGTCGTGAACGCGAGCTGCACGTACGGCATGCCCTGCTCGGGGCGGCCGAGCGCGGCGGCGGTCCAGATGAGCGCCGAGATCGTCGACCACCAGAAGAGGCTGCCGGCCGGCAAGAGCTCGAGGGCTTCGCGCAGCTGATCCGATCTGCCGTAGTCGGCGCTGCTCCAGGTCTTCGCGCTCGCCAGGATGACGAGCAAGGTCCCCCGATCCTCGCCGGATGCGCCGAGCTCGATGCCGCGCGTCGACAGAGCGACCGCCGCGTCGAGCCCCCCGGCCTCGAACGCCGCGCGGGCGGCCACGACCAGCCAGCGAATGGCGGAGTCCTTCACCTCGCCGCGGACGAAGTGATCGGCGAGGATCGCCGCATCCCGCTCGCCTTCTCTCTCGAGCCACTCGCCGGCCGCACGATGCGCCGCCTTGCGATCGTCGTCGGTGAGCATCGCGTAAGCCGCGTCCCGGAGCAGCGCGTGACGGAAGACGTATTCGCGCTGGCCGGAGAACCGCGATTCCGCCCTGCGGACCAGGACTTCGCGATCCGACAACACGTCCAGCCAGTCGCCGCTCGTCGGATCGCCGAGCATGTACGCGACGCCGCCCGTCCAGGTCCGCTCGCCGAAGGCGCTGGCGGCGCGGAGCACGCGGCGCGCGTCGGGCTCGAGCCGATCGAGCCGGGATTGCACCATCGCGAGCACGGTCTCCGGCAGGCTCTCGTCTCCCTCGGCCACGCAGCGCACGAGCTCTTCCAGATAGAACGCGTTGCCGTCCGCGCGCTCGACGATGCGCGCGACCGTGCCGGCGTCGGCGCCGTCGCCGAGCACCGACTGGACCAGGCGTTCGGCGGCACGCGGCGAGAGCCCCCCGAGCCGTATCTCGTGCTGCTCCGGGAAGAGCGCGGGGTGCAGCTCCCGCACCTCGGGGCGCGCCGAAGCGAGGACCATCAGCGCGCGATCCGACAGACGCCGCAGCGCATCGGCCAGGTAATTCACGGTCGGAGCGTCGCCCCAGTGGAGATCTTCCAGGACGATCATCACCGGGCCCTTGGACGTCTCCGCGTCGATCCATTCCTCGAAGGCGCGGCGCTTCTGCTCGCGCATCACCGAGGGGTCGTTGCGAGCGGCGACGAGCAGCGGGCTCGGCGGCGAGGGAGACGGGACGCTCACGAGCTCGCCGAGAAATTCGACCAGCGTCTCCGCGCCCGTTCGCCGCGCGAGATCGGCGGCATACCGCTCGAAACGGTCGCGTTCCTCGGGGCCCGGTTCGACGTCGTCGAGGCTCGCCGCGCAGCGGATGAGCTGTCGCGCGAGCGCGAGGGGGGACTCGGACGAGACGACCTCCGCGCGAGCCAGGAACACACGCGCCCCGGCGGCGACCGGATCGCGCGCCAGAAACTCGGAGATCAACCGCGATTTGCCGATGCCCGGTGCGGCGGTGACGAGAATGGCGCGCGCGACGCGGTCTTCCACGACTTCGCGCAGCGTGAGCTCGAAGAGCCCGAGCTCTTTGTCGCGCCCGACGCAAGGCGTGGTCTTGCCGAGCAACAAACGCGGCGCTTCCGAGCTCGTGCGCTCGCCCGACAAGACGTGCACGCCCTTCGTCGTGCGCACGACGAAGCGCGAAGCCAAGAGCCCCTCGGTGACGGTGTCGATGGCCACCGCGCGGCCCTGACGCCCCGGCAACAGCGCCACCGAGCGAAGGAGCGCGGCGGCGCGATCGATGACCGGGCCGAGCGGATGACGTCCGGTCGATTCGCGGGCCCCGGTGGCGAGGACGATCCGAAAATCGTGACTCACGCTGCGGAGCGCGAGCGACAGCGAAGCGGCGTGCGCCGCTTGATCCGTCGCCGCCGAACCCGCTCTGGGCACGATGACGAACGCGCCGCCGGCGAGCTCCCAGGCATCGGCGCCGAACCGCCTCGCTATTTCCCGCACGCGGTGAAGATTCGCTTCCAGCCGCTCTTGCGGGAGCGTCATGCCGTCGCGCGGCGCCTGGGGCTCGCCGAGGATGACCGTGACGACACGGCGCTCGGCGGCCGTGATCTTCATCACGCTCTCGGGCGCCGTCGACGGCAGGTTCGACGCCCGCTGGCCCGCGTCCGAGAGCGCCGCGGCGACCGCGGCGGCGTCCGCGAACCTTCGCTCCGGCTCCTTCGCGAGCATCTTGGCGACGAGCTGCTCGACGCGACTCCCGAGACCCGGGCGGAGCTCCGAAACGCGCGGCGGATCCGCGGCCATCACCTTCGCGAAGACGGCGACGACGTGGTCGGCGACGAACGCCGGTTTTCCCGTCAAGCACTCGAACAGTACGCAGCCGAGGGCGAACACGTCGGCCCGAGCGTCGACGTCACGCGACCCCATGATCTGCTCGGGGGCCATGTAGCCCACCGTCCCGAGCATGGCGCCGGTGCGTGTCAGCGCCACGGTCCGGTAATCGAGCCGCGCGATACCGAAGTCGAGCACCTTCACGCGATTCGGGTCGCCGTCGACCAGGAACAAGTTGCTGGGCTTGACGTCGCGATGAACGATGTCTCTCGAATGCGCGAAAGCGAGCGCCTCCGCGGCTCGACGCACCAGGGAAAAGCTTTCGTCGACGGACAGGCCGCCCCGGTTGAGCCGTTTCGCGAGGTCCTCTCCTTCCAGCAGTTCCATCGCGATGAACGGCTGTCGGGCGCTCGTCTCCCCGTGCTCGACGTAGCGCACGATGCCGGGATGCGAGAGCTCGGCGAGCACGCGCGCCTCACGACGAAATCGCTCCACGGCGGCCTCCGTGGCGATGTCGAGCACCTTCACGGCGACCGCGCCTCCGCCGATGCGATCGGCGGCGCGGAACACCGTCCCCATGCCGCCGCCCCCGATGGGACGTTCGATGACGAATCGATCACCGACGACCTCGCCGACCAGCATGAACCCCGTAGTATCGCCGGGGCGAGAGCGACGAGTCCAGCGCGATGGCGCGAAAGCCAGGCACTGTGACATCGAGCCGCGACGCGCTTCGGCCGACATAAGTCCCGAGCCAGTGTGGCAGAAAGCGGATCGGGCTCGCCGGCACGCGCGCGGAGGCGTCGGGCCGAAGCCGTTCGCGCGTCTGCGCTTGACGCTGGGCACGTACGCGCTGCGCTCGCCCACGAGCTCCGAGAGACAACCAGGGCTTCACGGAAGAGCAGAAGGCTTGCGGCTTTCCGCCCTTCGCGTGGATTTCTCGACTATGACCGCGCGCAGCAGCTCGTGGAACGCTGCGAGCGAAGCCGCGCCGTGAACCTGCGAAGCTCGAAGAACCCAACGAGCGCGATCGCCATGCCGGCCAGCGCGAACACGAACGGACGCGCCACGCCGCCGAGAAACGTCGCCCACGCCGAGCTCAAACCGAGCGCCGTGAGCATCGCCACGACGCAGAGCGGACACTTCGGCACGAGGGCCGCCGCGAGAACCGCGACGGCCGACGTGGAACGGGACGCAACGCGGGCTCGGTGCTCAGGAGCGGGCATCGTACGCATCCCGGTGACGGAGCCACTCCATCGAGGACGAGAGATGCTCCTCGTCACGTCCCCGGGGCACGAGATCCAAGTAGTGATAGGCCGCGTTCATCATGTCGAGCCCGCGCCCGTACGTGGAGTAGGTGTGATAGATGCCGCCGTCCTTGTCCTTGTAAAACACGCTGATCCCGGGCAGCTCGCTACCGCCGAACGACTTGGGGGCGTAGTTGTAGGTCGCTTCGCCGCGGCTCGGCTCGAACGACACGCCGAAGTCGAAATTGAAGTCGTTTCGACCCGACGACACCCACTTGAAGGTCCACCCGAGACGTTTCTGGAACGAGAGTAGTTTCTCGAGCGGCCCCCGAGAGATGGCGAGGAGCGTGACGTCCCGGTGCGCGAGGTGAACGACGTTACGTTCGAAATTGTCCGCCCAGAACGAGCACGCCTTGCATCCCACCGTCGCGTCCGGACCGAACATGAAGTGGTAGACGACGAGCTGCGATCGGCCCTCGAACAGGTCGGCCAGCGACTCTTGTCCCGCCGGGCCGTCGAAGACGTAATTCTTCTCGACCTTCTCCCAGGGGAGCGCGCGGCGCGCCGCGCTCAGCGCATCCCGCGCGCGCGTGAACTCCTTCTCCTTGACGAGAAACTCCTTCCTCGTGCGCAGCCAGGTCTCGTGGTCGACGATGTCGTGTCGGTTCATGGCGTTCTATCCTTTCGTGCCGATCTGCGCGGCACGCCCTCTTTCTAGGGTCCGAAGCGAACGCCGTGGGAGTAACAACTTCGTCGCGAAGGCGCGCAGCGGCGCAGCTCGCACGAGGACTAGAAACAAACCCCCAGCGTGGCCCCTCTAGTCGTTTGGACGGACGTACACGTCCCGTTGCCGGCGGGACACGGGTTGCTCGCGTCGCACCAGAAGCGGCACGTGCCGACGTCGTTGATCCCTAGGCAGAAGAGACGGTCGCTACACTGAAGCGGTAGCCCCTGGTTGGCATTGCACGAATCCCCTGCTTTGCTCGTACCGGAGACGTGACACGCATACGTCGTCCCGTCGAGAGTGCCGCAGGATTCCCCAGCCGGGCAGTCGTAGTGGGTGGCGCAACTCGCGGCGCCCGACGAACTGTCGCCGCCACACGCATTGCTCACCAGCAGCGTCGTAAGAACGAAAAATGCACGAAGCGACATGGCCGGATGGTACCTCATCGCTCCCCTCCCTGAGCCGGCGAAGCCGGCGATTGGGGAGGGGCCACCGCGCGCAGCCGCCGCAGGCGGCGAGCACGGATGGGGGGTGGGCATCCTCCCTCTCCCGTTTTGCTCGCCGTTGTTTTTCTCTACTGGACGAACTGCACGTCGCCGGCGTCGATGAGCGCTTCGGCGAGGACGCTGAGGACCATGTCCGGAACGATGCGCGGGCGGGCGTCGCTGCAGTCGAGCATGGCGATGGCCGCCGTCGTCGGGTCTTCGGCCCGATGGGTCGAGATCGCGAGGAAGACGAAGCGGGTGCCGAAGGGACCCGCTCCCATGCCGGTCGTCTCGGTCTGCTCCATGCCGGCGTTCTGCGCCGAGCGAACGCACTTCAGCAGGTATTCGTCCATCTCGCTCGGCGGCGGGTCGTTGGACCGCGACGCCACGAGCATCGGACCTTCGGGCTGGTTCAGATAGAGAAAGCCTTGGGAGACGCCCGCGTGACGAAGCACGGTCGTGAGCACGCGCTTCGCGCGCTCCTCCGCCCCGCGGCAGAGCTCGATATCCGTCCGAATGCGGTGGTCGATCTGCGCCGGCGTCGCCCGGGAGTAGATGGTCGCGGGCGACGCGTCGACGGGCTCGAAACCGGCTCCGAGCGGCAAGCGCAGCAGCGACGAGAGCTTCGTCGCGAAGGCGATGCTGTCGACCTTCGCGCACATCTCGCCGATCTTCTTCGAGGCGACCGCGAAGGTGACCTGGTCGTTCAGGGCCTGCGCGACCTGAGCGCGCCCGACGAGGAGCTCGATCACCAGGATGCCGCTGCTGCCGGTGGCCTCCGCCTCTGCGAGCACCCGCGCCGCGCGCTCGCTCGCCGCCGCGTCGCCCGCCCTGGCCTCGGCGACGGCCAGAGCCATCTCGAGTAGAAACCCGTGATGAGGCGAGGCCGCGTACTTCGCCGTTTCGACGAGCGAGGCGCGCGCGAACTCGCGCGTCTCTCGATCCAATCCGAGCTGGAGCATCAGGCGCACGATGCGGTTCACCCCGACGAACCACGCCACGTTCTGGCCGGGTTCGACGAGCGCGACGGCCTTCCGACAAAGATCGAGCGCCGAGCCGAGATCGCCCCGAAGCCCCTGATACGTGCCCTGCGCCAGAAGGTAGAGCGGCATCCAGCCGCTCCATTTCCGAGCGCGCTCTTCCAGCACCGGCAACACGCGCTTCAAGGCCATCAGGTCCGCCAAGAGCATGTAGGCGATGACCTCGTGCGCGAGACTCGTCTCGAGCTGGCGGTCGACGTCGAGCCGTCCGACGAGCGCGAGATCCCGCTTTCGCCGGCAGGCCTCCGATTGTTTCTCGGCTCCCTTGAACAGGTGCGCGACCATGCGAACCTGCCAGAGGAGCGGAGCGTACGGCGTGTGGCCTTCGAGAACGGCGATGCGCTCGAACGCGACGTCGTCTCCGGCGATCGCCTCGTTGAGGGCCTGATAGTAAATCGTCGTCAGGTAGATCGGCTCTCGATAAGTCTCCTCGATGCCGGTGAACGGCTGTGCGAGCCGCTCGATGATCCGGAGCCTGAGATCCGTCGCTTCCCAGCCGCGGAGCGCGCGCGTCGTGTACGCGACGATGTCGGCGAGCACGTCCACGGCGGGCGAAAGCGGCCTCAGGCGGTCCATGTTCTGCTGCAGGGCGCTCGCGGCTTCGGGATCGGCGGTGCGCGCGTAAACGCCCGCCAGCATCGCCGTGCAGGCCGCGAACTCCTGTATCGCCTTGACTGGATCGAGCCCGCGTTCGTGCTCCGGCGTCCCTTCTCGAGCCGCGAACGCGCGCCCGATGCACATCCGGATCCGTTCGAACGGATCCGCGACGTCTCCGAGCTCGTCCCAGTAGACGAGCCCGATGTCTCTCTCGAGCTGATTGAGGATCACCGGAGCGTGACGGGCGAGGCGCGTATCGACCGCCGACGCCAGGCCGAGCACCGCCCGGCCGAGGAGGAGAAGCTTGCTGGGAGGCGCGCCGGTTTCGATGCCCCACTCGAAGAGCTGCTCGTACAAGGCCGCCCCGGCCTCCGATCGCGCGAAGCTGCTCCCCCGGAAGACGTGCTCGTTCCTGTTGGCGATGAACCCGACGAGGAGCGAGAACGAGCGCTGCTCTTCACCCGCGAGGAAATGATGATAGGCGCCGAGCACGCTCG
This sequence comes from Polyangiaceae bacterium, assembly GCA_035547195.1. Classification (GTDB taxonomy): domain Bacteria; phylum Myxococcota_A; class Polyangia; order Polyangiales; family Polyangiaceae; genus DASZVB01. The sequence continues at coordinate 80,939 of DASZVB010000033.1, read as the reverse complement.
AGCTCGCCGCGTACGCGGCCGCCAGCCGGCCATGCAGCTCCCGGCGCCGCTCGGCCGATATGCTCCGTTCGAGCCCTCGCTTGATGCTCTTGTTGGCGAAGACGTACGTGGAACCTTGGCCGACGAGGATGGACGCCGCGACGAGCTCGTTGAGCGCTTCGAAGATCTGCTCTCCGTCTTCCAAGAGAGCGGCGTATTCCTCGAGCTTCAGGGGCTCGTCGTCCGCCGTGAGCGCCAGGCCGTCGGCGATCCGCCGCGCGAGCGGCTGCAAACAGGCGATCTTCGCCTCCAGCGCTTGGTGAACGCTCTCCGGGAGGCTGAGCCCCTCCAGAGACGAAGGCAGCGCCCAGCCGCCCTGCTCGTACCGCGCGAGCCCGCGATCCACCAGGTGCTGCGATAGCTCGAGCGCCGTCCGCGGGCTGCCTTCCGCGAGACGGTGCACCCACTCGGCGACGCCGTCGACGTGGGGAATGTCGCCGAACACCGACGACAGCAGTTGCCGCGTCTCCGTCGCGCGAAGCGGTCGAATGACGTGCGAGCTTCCGGCTGCACGGAGGCGCTCGACGGCGGCTCGCTTCGAACCGGGCTCGGCAGAGGCGACCAGCACGAGCTGACGCGACGTCGCCGCCTCCGCGACCTTCGTGAGGACGGCGAGCGAAGGTTCGTCGCTGGCTTCGACGTCGTCGACACCCAGCGCGAGCGGCACCCGGCTCGCAAACCCGATGAGCCACTCCGCGATCTCGTCCACCATCGCCGGCCAGTCTTCCTGTGCGATCGCTCCTTCCGACTGAAGGGCGGGCACGGCGGCGCCGGCGGCGGGAGCGGCCTGCGTGTCTGCCGCGGGAGACTCGGACACGAGCGGCTCGCTCTCGGCGAGGCGGCGGACCAGCGCGCGCGCAACCGCGAACGGACCGCGTTGGCCTTGCTCCCCTTCCGCGTAGACCGCGAGCATGCCGCGGAGCTTCGCTTCGGTGAGGAGGCTCCCGAGAAGCCTCGAGCGGCCGAGCCCGCTCTGTCCTTCGATGAGGAGCGTGCTCCCGCGGCGGCGCTGCGCGCGGAGCAGACGGCGCCGGAACCGAACCACGATGTCGTCGCGCGCGACCAGCGTGGGCGTGACGAGATACGCCTGCGCGCTCTCCCCGGCGTCGCTCGGGGTCAGACCGGCGATGCCGGTGAGCCTGTCGAACAGCTCCGCCGCGCTTCCGGGTCGAGCCAGCGGGTTCAGCGAAAGGAGCGACAGGACGAGGCCGTCGAGCGAGTCGGGGACGTCCGCGCCGGTCGCGGAGGGCGCCTCGACGCGGCGGCTCCACATTCCGTAGAGCTCGGCGAAGCTGCTCGCCGGAAATGCGTGTCGACCGGTGAGCAGGTGATACGCGAGCGCCCCGAGCGAGAACAGGTCCGAGCGCGCGTCGAGCGGCTCGCCGGCGAGTTGTTCCGGAGACACGAAGGGCGCCGTGCCGACGACCTCGTGCGCGACGCCCATCGGACAGAGCGCGCCGAAATCGAGGAGCTTGGCGCGGCCGTCCGGGGTGCGCCGCACGTTCCGCGCCGAAACGTCGCGATGTACGAGCCGCCGCGAGTGCACGATGGCCAGCGCGGACGCGACGTCACGAAGCAGCGCGCACGCCGCTCGCCATTCGAGCGGCGCCATGCCCCGGAGATCCTCGCCGGACAGCAGATCCATCGTGTAGTACGGCCTCTGCTCGTCGACGCCGTAATCGTGCGCCCGGATGATGAGCGGATGCGTCAGCTGTGCGAGGGTCGCGTACTCGCGCCGGAAGCGGAGAGCGCCGTCGGCGCGTGCAGCGAGCTCGGGCAGGAGCCACTTCAAGGCGAGCGTGCGACCGTTCAGCGAATCGACGACTTCGTACACCGCCGCCGACCCACCTTTACCGATGAGCCGCGAGGCGTTGTATCGTTTGGCGATCGTCGTCCCGATGGCGGACTCTGGGTCGAATACCGGGGCCGTCATTCGTCTACGCGAGGTCGCCGAAAGCGCGGAGCGTCGCCGTCCCTGCGGCGCCGGCTCGTACATCTCGCGTAAACGGCCGGCCGCGCGATCTCATGAGTCCGACCTTCGCGAGTCGCCACACGTCGCCGCTGGAGGTGGATCTGCCACCTCGGCACGAGCGTCCCTGGTGACCACCTAGCTCGCGCGGAAGTATGATGGAGGTTTCGGCGCCCGTCGAAAGTGGAAGGAGCGCGCAAGGGATGCACGAGACGACGCGGACGACGGACGCAGCAACGACGGACGCCGCGGATCACCGCGTCGCCGGCAGATACGCGGTGCGCGGCGTTCTGGGTCGCGGCGGCATGGCCATCGTCTATCACGTGAGCGATACGGTCACGGGGCGAGAGCTGGCCCTGAAACAACTCGCCGTCGAGGACGACGACGCGCGCCGGAAGAGCAGCGCGGCGCTCTTCGAGCGCGAGTTTCACACGCTGGCGCAGCTGTCTCACCCGCGGATCATCGAGGTCTACGACTACGGCGTCGCGGAGGACGCGCCTTACTACACGATGGAGCTCCTCGACGGCGGCGATCTGCGGCAGCGCGCGCCGCTGCCCTGGCGCGAAGCGTGCGCGCTGGCCTACGACGTCTGTTCGTCGCTTGCCCTCATCCATTCGCGACGGCTCGTTCACCGAGACGTCACGCCGCGCAACATCCGCTGCACGCGCGACGGCCAGGCCAAGCTGATCGACTTCGGCGCGATGGCGCCGATGGGGCCGGGGGGCGTGGTCGTGGGCACTCCGTCGTTCGTGGCGCCGGAGGTCGTGCTCGGGTCGGCGCTGGACGCGCGCGCCGATCTCTTTTCGCTCGGCGCGACGCTCTACTATGCCCTGACCGGGCGCGCCGCGTACCCGGCCAGCAACTTCGCCCAGCTGTTCGACGTCTGGAAGAGCAAGCCGCCCGCGGCTTCTCACTTCGAGAGCGACGTTCCGGAGGCCCTCGACGCGCTCGTCGCGTCGCTCCTCGCGAGCGAGCCCGCGGTGCGGCCGCAAACCGCTTTCGACGTCATGCATCGGCTGTCGGCGATCGCCGGGCTCGAGCGCGCCGAGCCGCCCGGCGTCTCACGTGCTTACCTCACGACGCCGGCGATGGTCGGCCGCGACCGCGCGCTCGCGGAGCTGCGCGGCTACATGCAGCGGGCGTTCAAGGGGCGCGGGTGCGGCGTCCTCGTCGCGGGCGCCCCGGGGACCGGACGATCGCGCGTGCTCGACGCCTGCGTGCTCGACGCGAAGCTGCTCGGAGCGACGGTCCTTCGCGCGGGCGCGAAGATCAGCGGCGGCGGCCGATTCGGCGCCGCTCGCGCCCTGGTCGCGCAGCTCGTCCAAACGATGCCCGACGTCGCCGGCCATCCCCTCACCGAGGGCGGCCTGCGAAGCTCGGGGTTTCAGCGTCCCGGCGATCCGGAGGCGCTCGTGCGCTCGATCCTATCCATCGCTTCGAAGAACCCGCTGCTCGTCGCGGTGGACGACATCGAACACGTCGACGACGCGTCCATGATGTTCCTGAATGCGCTCGCGAGCCGGAGCGGACGCTGTCGTCTGCTCGTCGTCGTCACCGCCGAGTCGGAGCTCCCCGACCAAGACGCGCTCCGGGCGTTTTCGAACGGCGAGAGAGTGGTCACGCTGAACCCGCTGACGCCGGACGAGACGCGAGAGCTGCTCGCGTCCGTCTTCGGCGACGTCCCGAACCTCGGCCTGGCGAGCCGCGAGATCCACGCGGTGTCGCGGGGAAACCCGCGCACGTGCATGGATCTCGCGCAGCACCTCGTCGATCGAGGGCGGGTTCAGTACGAGACGGGAACCTGGACGCTTCCCGGCGTCCTCGACACGCGGGATCTGCCGAGGAACGCCGAGGACGCGATCCGCGAGCGGCTCGCCGCGCTCCCCGCGCTCGCGCGCTTCATCGCAGAGTCGCAGGCGCTTTCGGCGAACGCCGCGTTCACCAGAGAAGATTACTCACTGCTCTGTCCGGACGAGGCGGCGGAGCAGGTCGACGCCGCGCTCACCGCGCTGCTCTCGCAACAAATCCTGGTGAGTGACGGCAGGGTGATGACGATGGCGCACGCGGGCTGGGCGTCCGCGCTCACGGCCGGGCTCTCCGACGACGAGCGGCGGAGCCGCCATCGCGCGCTGGTCCGTGTTTACGAGGGCAGACCGGGTCTCCTGGTCGTGCAACACCTGTTCGCGGCCGGGGATCCGGAACGCGCGCTCTCGCGACTCGTGCCGTTGATGGCCGGGGGTGATCCGAACGCGCTCCGCAATTTGACGGATCTCGATACGACGCAGGTAGCCGAAATCTTCCGCCGCACTCTCGACGAAGCGCGCGCGCTCGGGCGAAGCCCTCGCGAGCTCACCGAGCTGCGTCGCTGGCTCGCGTCGTTCGGAGTCAGCGCGGATCACACGTTCTACTGGTACGCCGCGCCCGACTGGCTCGCGCAGCTCGAGCAAGATTCGGGGCTCGCCCGGTTCCGGCAGCTGACCGATATACATGATCAGGCCGAGCGGCGGTCGCAGGCCATCGGCTTCGCCTACCAGAGGTACGCGGCGACGCCGGAAGCGGAGCGGGTCTACGCGCCCGACGAGGCCATCAAATTTCTAGTTCACTACGTGGTGATCTCGATCGCCGTAGGTTCGCGCACGCACGACGTGGGCCTGCTCAGGTCGTTGCCGCCGCTCCTCGATCCCTTCGTCGCGCTGTCTCCGGTGGTCGACGCCATGCGCGACAACGCCCTCGCGACGGTCCAAGGTGTCTGCAACGGGCAGCTCGAGGAGTACCTCGCGCTGTCCCTCTCCGTGTACGAGCGGCTCGGGCAACTGAACCGGGAGATCCTCCCTTCGGTCGATCGCATCCGGGGCGCCATCGAATTCGGGATCGGCGTGGTGTCGGCGACCATGGGGCTCGCGTCGGCCGAAAAGTGGGCGGATCGGCTGGATCAGGAGCCGATGCAGCGAGTCAACGCGCTCTACCTGCGAAAGGCCATTCGGCTCCAAGCGGGCGATTGGCAGAGCGCGGAAGAGTACCGCAAGAAGGCCGAGCTTCTCGCGCTCGAGTCGCGGACGCGACAGATGTTCGACAGCACGCTGTGGCTCGAGCTCGCCGTGCATGCAATGGCTCGCGATTTGACCGGGCTGCGGCAGGTCATGGACCGCATCGAACCTCGCGCGGCGCGGCTCGCCGGCTGGGTCCCTTATCGACACATCGGCGAAGGGGAATTCCAGTACATCTGCGGGAACATGCACCTCGCGCGCGCGGCGTTCGAGCGGGCCGCGGCCATCACCGAACCGGACGCGGAAGACCATTGCCGCATCTTGCAGGCGTTCCCCGTCGCGATGGCCGGGCTCTTGGCGTCGCTCATCGAGCTCGGAGAGGCCGAGAAAGCGGCGTCCGATGGAAGACGCGCTCTCGAGAAGTGCACGGCGCACGGCATCGTCGCGCAAGCGCATCCGCTCGTGCGGGCGCTGGCGCTCGCCGAAGCGAAGCTCGGGGCGCACGACGACGCCTGCCGGCGGCTGGACGGGCTCATCGCCGCGCAGACGGAGCTCGGCGTGACCGGGCTCCATCTCGGAGCGACGTACGAGGCCCGCGCGCGCATTGCCATCTGGGCCGGCGATGAAGCCGCCGTCGAGAAATATGCGCGATTGACGGCGCAAGAATATCGTCATGGTCTCGGTTCGCCGCTCGGCGCGCGCTACGAGCGCTTGATGGACGAAGCGCGCCGGACGGTCGCCTCTCCCCTGCCGAAACTCCGGGACTTCGAGTCGACCCACGTCGCCGGAGCGCGCGAATCCGCGACGGTGGTCGTGACCCAGCTGCTGCGTGGAGTCGAAACGATGGAAGATCGCGGAGCGCGCATCCTCGACGTCCTCTGCAGCGGAACCGGGGCGAGCGCGGGTTATCTGTACCTGTGCACGCCCGATGGACCAAAGCTCGTCGCTTCGCTCGGGCCGGAAGCCCCGGGAGGACTGCTAGGCTACGCGCGTCATTATCTCGAGCGCGAGCTCGACGCGAGCGACGGCGAGACCGCTTTGGTGTCCCTGGACGACGCGCCGCTCGGCGCGGGCTTCACCGTATTCGAGGACGGAGCGGGGCACACGTATCGGCCGACGCTCCTGACGGCGTTCAGCGACGGCGTCCTTCGTCACGCCGCCCTCGCCGTCCTCCTCGACGGTCCTGGCGAGCCTCGCGCCCTGGAATATGCGCTCACCGCGGCGCTGGCGAGCCACCTCATCGAGGCCGGCGATACGCCGGGCCTCGTCGGGCGAGCGTAGCCGTCACGGCGCGTTCGAGGGCTGCGCCGCCGTGCTCTTTTTCGCAGGGAGCTTTCCGGTCGTCGGACGAGAGTCCACGCCATTCACTTCGAGCTACGGTTGCGCACAGTCATCCTCACGCTGACGCGCGCGACCGAGCGCGGTCCGCGCGGCGACCCAGATCATGAAGCCGGCAATGACGGCGACGATGCCCGACCCGACGGGTTCGAAGTCGAAGCTCAGCAGCACACCGTACGTGAGAAACGCGCCGGATACGCCGCAAGTCCGCAAGATTAGATATTCGGCACGCAAGATTGGATATTCGCGGCGCGACGTCGCCTTCCGCACCGACCGATTGTAGGCCGCATGCTGTCCAACGCTCCGATTGTGAATCGCTTTTCACGGCTCGTTCATGTGAGGATTCGTTGATGATGCGGCGCCGAGCCAGCTCCGCCCGCCACGACTCGCCCGCCGGATCCCCTTGTCGACGAACTGCCGCCGATCGCCGACGGCATCCGGATGCAAACGTGCGCCGCACACGTGAGCCCAACGCCACACTCCCCGTTGCCGTTGCACGCACAACCCTCTTCGCCCGCCGAGTCCGTGCGCTCCGAGCTGGCGTTCGCCACGTGACTGCTCGGCGTGTCACGCCCGCGTGCCACGGCGCAAGCCCGCGCCAGCGCCGGCGCGATCCACTGCTTCCATATCCAACCAGTGGCTCACGCACGCGTACGCAACAGCATCGAGAGCTCGACGGCGAACGGACGGCGATCAGAGCAAGTCCAGATCGGTCATGTCCGCCCGCGGACACGCCGCCCCGACGCTTGGAACTACCACCGACTTCTACAACGTACGCGGAATCAAAGCGCGCAGCTGAGTCGTTCGGCGAACTCGTCGTGCTGGTGACGCGGAACAAAGATCGGTATCGTCATCGAGGCGGCAACACTCGATCTTCAGATTGGGAAGGCAGAGATGCATCTTCTCTGGACCGCGCTTCTCGCAGTGCTCCTCATGACCGCCTGCGACGGTAGCGGACAACCCGATTCCACACGTCACGGTTCCAAAGACAGCGGCTCTACGACGACACCCCAACCGCGGCAGGACGGCGGCCAATCGCCAGTCGTCGGCACCGGCGGTGCGGCTTCCGTCGACGGGGGCAAACGTGTCCTTCCCGGTTCTGGCGGCGGTGGCGGCGCTGGCGGCGCGAGCGCCGGCCAACCGACGCCCGGCAACGTAGACGCGAGCACGGGCGGCGTGGCGACTGCGGCGCCGAACGACTCGGGCGTCTCCCAGCCAGACACCGGCGATCCTTGCGGCGGTTGCGATCCGAGCGCTGCTTGCGATCGAACCGCGCCGGTCCCGACCTGCCGCTGCCCGGACGGCTTCACGACGAGCGGTCCCGGCGTTCCGTGCACCGATATCGACGAATGCGCCGCGTCGCCTTCACTATGCAGCACCAACGCCACGTGCTCCAACACGCCCGGAAGCTATTCTTGCACGTGCAAGACCGGTTACACCGGCGATGGCAAGACTTGCACCGACGTGAACGAGTGCGCCACCGCATCGCCGTGTGACCCGCATGCGGCGTGCACGAATACCGACGGAGGGGTGACGTGCGCCTGCAACACCGGATACGCCGGAGATGGAAAAACGTGCGCCGACGTCAACGAGTGCGCCGCATCGCCGTCGCCGTGCGACCCACACGCGACGTGCACGAATTCCGCCGGGAGCTTTGCTTGCGCTTGCAACGCGGGCTTCAGCGGCGACGGCGTCACCTGCACCGACATCGACGAGTGCGCTCTCAAAACTGCCAACTGCAGCGCTCAGGCGACGTGCGCGAACACCGCGGGAAGCTTCACGTGCGCTTGCATGCCCGGCTTCTCCGGTGATGGCGTCACCTGCACCGACGTCGACGAGTGCGCCCTCAAAACCGCCAACTGCAGCGCTCAGGCGACGTGCACGAACACCGCGGGAAGCTTCACTTGCGCTTGCAAACCTGGCTTCTCCGGTGATGGCGTTACCTGCACCGATGTCGACGAGTGCGCCCTCAAAACCGCCAACTGCAACTCCAACGCCACTTGTACGAATACCACCGGGAGCTACACGTGCGCCTGTAAGACGGGCTTCTCCGGCGACGGTGTCACCTGCACCGACGTCGACGAGTGCGCCCAGAAAACCGCCAACTGCAGCGCGAGCGCCATCTGCACGAACACACCGGGAAGCTACTCCTGCGCGTGCAAGGCAGGCTTCAGCGGTAATGGCGTGACGTGCACGGACGTCGACGAGTGCGCTCAGAAAACCGCGAACTGCAGCGCGAACGCGACATGCACGAATACGACCGGGAGCTTCGTCTGCGCGTGCAAGTCGGGCTTCACCGGCGATGGCGTCACCTGCACGGACATCAACGAATGCACCAGTTCCCCCTGCGACCCGAATGCGCTCTGCACCAACACCCCGGGGTCCTATAGCTGCGCGTGCAAGCCGGGGTTCACCGGAACCGGGCAGACCTGCTCGGACATCAACGAGTGCCAGCTCGGAACGGACAATTGCGATCCGATAGCCGTGTGCACCAACAAATCCGGCGGCTTCGTCTGCACCTGCCCCCCCGGTTACCAGGACACGAATGGAAACGGGACGAAGTGCACCAATGAATGCTCGATCACCAAGTGCGATCCTGTCGCCACGTGCACGTTGAGCCAGGGCAACCCGACTTGCCATTGTCCTTCCGGTTACATCGACGTGCACGGGGACGGGACCGTTTGCCAGGTGGACACCACGTGTCAAACGCTCAAGTGCGACTCGCACGCCCAGTGCGTCGTGAATTCCGGCGTGCCTTCGTGCAAGTGCCCCGCGGGCTACACCGACCCATCGGGCAATGGCACGCAATGCGCCGACATCGACGAATGTGCGCAGAAGACCAGCAATTGCAGTTCCCACGCGAGCTGCACGAACACGACGGGCAGCTTCACGTGCGCGTGTCTTCCTGGGTATTCTGGCGACGGCGTCACCTGCAACGACGTGAACGAGTGCACGCAAAACCTGAACGATTGCAGCGCGAATGCGACGTGCACGAACACGGTCGGAAGCTTCACCTGCGCGTGTAAGGCAGGCTTCAGCGGCAACGGCGTCACTTGCACCGACGTCGACGAGTGCGCTCTCAAAACCGCCAACTGCAGCACCAACGCCACCTGCACCAACACCACCGGTAGCTTCACCTGCGCCTGCAACTCCGGCTATTCCGGCAACGGCGTCACCTGTACCGACATCGACGAGTGCGCTCTCAAAACCGCCAACTGCAGCACCAATGCCACCTGCACTAACACCACCGGTAGCTTCACCTGCACGTGCAACTCCGGCTATTCCGGCAACGGCGTCACCTGCACCGACATCGACGAGTGCGCCCAGAAGACGGCGAATTGCGACGCCAACGCGAAGTGCACGAACACGCCGGGCAGCTACACTTGCACGTGTCCTTCGGACATGCTCGGCGATGGAACGAGCTGCACCTGCAACCAGACCGGGACGTTCGCCATGCGCACGGCGCTGGACATTCAATGGGACGCGGTGACGTTCTTCGGGAAGACCCTTCTGGCCGGTGGCAGCGACACGACTTACTCGTGGTCCATCGTCAAGCAGTCGGTATCGGGCTCCACGTTGACTACGGACACGACCGCATGCGGCTCGACGTCACCCGATATCTGTAGCCCGTACTTTCACGAAGCGTACGCGCAGACGGCGCCCCTGCCGCCCGTTGCGCACGACACCGCGACCCTCTCCGTTTTGCATCCGGGCGACACCTGGACGACGCCGGTGCAAGCGACCCTCGCCGGCGTACAGCTCACCAATCCGCTCGGGGCGTGGCCGAGCGCGTGGAACGCCGCCGGGCTCACGTGGGTCGACGACGACGGCGACGGCAACCCGGGCATCACCGATACGTCGGTGAACACCGGCACCTCGACGAGCTGCGGGTATCCGTACGCCGACGTGCCGTTGCCGGCGAACGCTTCCCTGCGCGTCGCCAAGACATTCGTGGGCGCGCGGGTGCTCGCGAGCCTCGACGGCAAGGTCGTCGATTGCAGCACGTTCACCGGAAACTACGACGGTCCATCCAACGGCTTCCCCGAAGTGGACGGACGCGTTCGCGGTTGCGTGCTCTCCGACGGCACCGCTTGCACCCAGTCGCAGTGGGAGTCCCTCGACAACCAGTCCAGCACGGCGAACCAGCAGATCTTGGGTTCGACCTTCAGCAAGGTCCGCGTCGCCGACAGCATCACCTGCGCTCAAGTCTTGAAGATGAGCTTTCCTTAGCCTCGATTTGAGCGAGGCTTGGGAGAACGGATCACGATCGTCGTGGAGGCCCAAGTGCCACGAGAAAAACCGGCGAGGCCGGTGCCAGCTGGGCCTGGGCGCGAGAGACGCCACGACTTTTGAAGCGTGCTGCCGGACGTGGCACATTTTCGCCCGTCGCGCGAGCGTCGACGCGAGAAAGATAGCGGTGCATACTCGCCGAGCCCGTGCCGACCGCCAGGCGATTGAAGATTTGTCTCGGCGTCGGCGCCATCGCCGGCCTCACGGCGTTCGGTCTCGTCCGAGTGCATCGGTCACGAAGACCGGCGCTCCTCGCGGAGCCGGCGGCGCCGGCCGATCCATCCTACGCCGCTACGATACAGCCGCTCCTCGATCGGCGCTGCGTCGTTTGTCATTCGTGCTTCGATGCGCCCTGTCAGCTGAACCTGCAATCGTTCGAAGGGCTCGATCGCGGGGCGAATCCCGTCCGCGTGTACGAACCGACGCGCGTGGAAGGCATCCACCCGACGCGGATGTTCCAGGACGCGCAGACGACCTCACAGTGGCGGGATCGGTTCGGCTTTTTTCCCGTGGTCCTGCGAGGAGAGAACGCGAGCGCCGCGACCGAGGCTTCGACGCTCCTCCGCCTCGTCGAACAGCGCCGGCGGGTGCCGATCAAGACGGCGGTGAACATCGACGAGGCGTGGAGCTGCCCGCGCGACGTCGCCGCGCTTCAAAATGAGCTGAGCCTGCGTCCGGACAAAGGAATGCCGTACGGCTTCCCGCCGCTCGGCGACGCGGAGACGCGCGCCATCGAGCGCTGGATTCACCGCGGCGCGGGCCGGCCCGCCGCCTTGCAAGAAAGCGACGTCGCCCGCTCCGCGATCGCGCGCTGGGAAGCGTTCCTCGACGCGCCGGACCCCAAATCGCGCATCGTAGCCCGGTACATTTACGAGCACCTGTTTCTCGCGCACCTCGCCATCGAAGGCGTGCCGAACGAGTGGTTTCGGCTCGTGCGATCCCGCACGCGGGCGCCGGCGGCCGTCGACGAAATCGCGACGGTGCGACCGTACGACGATCCAGGACCGGGCGAGATGCACTATCGCCTCCGGCGCGTCACCGAAACGATCGTCGAGAAGACGCACGTGCCTTACGTCCTCGGCGATGCGAAGCTCGCGCGCCTAGAGCACGTCTTCTTCTCCGACGCCCAGTGGAGCACCCCGTCGCCGGCGTTTCCTTCGTACGACCGAAGCGTGGCGGCGAACCCCTTCGTCGCGTTCTCGGCGATCCCCGCGCGGGCGCGCTATCAGTTCATGCTGGACGACGCCTACTACCACGTGCGCGCGTTCATCCATGGACCGGTCTGCAAGGGTCAGGTCGCGCTCGACGTGATCGACGAGCACTTCCTCATCTTCTTTCTCTCGCCGGGAGGTGACCCAGCGATCACGCACCCCGACTTCTTGCCGAGCGTCGCGAGCGATCTCGCCGTGCCGGCCGAGGGAGGCGACGGCCTCGAGGCGGTGTACGAGCGATTCAAGGTCGACGAGCTCTCCTACCTGCGAGCCCGCACCAGATTCTTGCAACGCCTCTCCGCTCCCGGTCGAACGCTGGCGGACATCTGGGACGGCGACGGCACGAACCGCAGCGCCGTGCTCACGGTGTACCGGCATTTCGACAGCGCGTTCGTCTTAGAGGGCGCAGTCGGCGGAGTGCCCAAGACGGCGTGGGTGCTCGATTACCCCATCCTGGAGAGGATGTACTACGACCTGGTCGCCGGGTTCGACGTGTTCGGCAACCTCGTTCACCAGGTATCGACACGCCGATACATGAACCTGCTGCGCATCGAGGCGGAGACTCAGTTCTTGAGCTTCTTGCCCGAGTCGCAGCGGCGAGCGGTCCGCGACCTCTGGTACCGGCCGCCCGAGGTCGCGAAGATCCTGGACGTGCTCGAGCCACAGTACGCCGAGCCCGAATCACGAGTCGTCTACGCGGATCCGGCGCACGCGAAGGACGAGCTCATTACGCGCCTCGTCTCCCAGGAGCTGCCGCGCGCCGTCGTCGGCGATGGCGACCCAATCCAGTGGGACGGCGTCACGTCGACCGCGACGGGACCCGCCGCGCAGTTCGAGAGCGAGGCGCGCCGTTTCGTGAAAAAATCCGGGGCCTTCGTCGGTGCGTTCCCCGATACCGCGCTCGTTCGGATCGATACCGGCGACGCGGACGACGCCCTCTACACCATCGTTCGCAACAAGGCGCATCTCAACGTCGATTTCATGTTTCTGGAAGACGAAGAGCGCGCCCCGGCGGAGGATACGCTTCACGTCGTGCGGGGTGTCGTCGTGAGTCGACCGAATCTCTTCCTCCGGGTGCGAGCCGAGCAGGTCGATCATTTCGCGGCGGACGTCGTGGCGCTTCCGAGCGCTCTTTCGTGGGCGCAATTCCTGGATCGCTACGGGGTGCGCCGGAGCGATCCGGCGTTTTGGAACACGTCGGACTTCTTCAATGCACGGTTCGCGAAAATCGACGCGATCGGCGCGGGGATCTTGGACCTTTCACGATACTCGAACGATTGAGCTCTGTCCGACGGAATGTCGTCCGTACGTCGGCCTCGACGAGCGTTCAACGCGTCGGGTAGGGCTCGTGCAGCACGGCAGAGCCGGTCTCGAGCAACGATTTCAGGTTGGAGATGACCTTCGGCCAACCGCCGGAGACCGCCTCGATGAATTTCGATGGATCGCGCTCGATGGTGTGGGTGATGGAGAGCTTGACCGCCGTTCCAATGGGTTCGAGTTCCATCGTGCACTGCGACGCGCCTTCGGCCTTGAGCTCGGGCTTGTTCTGATGATGCCAGCGGATCACCAAGCGCCTTGGCGGCTCGGCCTCGACGATCTCGCCGGCGTCGAGGACCTGACCGTCCCCGGACATGAGCTTCCACGAAGATCCCGCCTTCCATTCGCTTTCGCAGTGACTGCCGAACCAGTATTGCTTCATGAACTCCACGTCCGTGGTCAGCGCTGACCACAGCTTCTCCGGCGTGGTGCGGATATACGTCACGTACACATAGGTCGATCTACTCATTTTGCTTTCTCCAGTCGTCGTTTCAGATCGTGAAGCGCCTTCAAACGCGGCTTTTCGAACTTGGCGATCCAGCGCTCGTAGATTTCCTGCAGCGGCACCGGGTTCAGGAAGTGCAGCTTTTCGCGCCCGCGCCGGACAGTGGCGACCAGGTTCGCCGCCTCGAGCACGTCCAGGTGCTGGGTCACGCCTTGCCGCGTCATGTCGAGGTGCTCGCAGAGCTCGTTCAGGGTGCGGCCGTCGTGCGCGTGCAACAGATCGAGCAGCTTGCGCCGGCTGGGATCGGCCAAGGCTTTGAACAGCAGATCGGTGTCGCGGCGTTCCGGCATGACGCGGTAGGCAAGCAATGACTTGCCTATATATAGGCAAGCGGAGACTTGCATGTCAAGCGGTGCTCGACGCCGGCCGAGCGCATGGCACGGGCGACTGTCTTCCCAACCGGTTGGTGCAATGCGCGGGCGCGCTCGAAATGGCCTCGAGCGCTCAGGCTTCGCGACAGTCACGGTGATCTCTTTCACTGTTTGCGAAGGTCATAACGAATCGCGCCGATTGCACGAGCTACCTGGGGCACGCGGCCTGGCACGATTCGTCGAGAACGAGCGTCGTGCGAGCATTCTCCGCATGAGCAACTCGGATCGGGTCGCGTGGCGCCGCGCGATGCTCCCCTTCTTCGTCGCCTGCCTATCCGCGTGCGGTTCGAGCGACGGCAGCAACGCGGAATCGATGAACGGCGACGGAACGATCAACGCCGGCGGCGCATTCACGCAGACGGGCGCCGGGGGCGTCGATACCGGTGGCTTTCCGCGGCAGAGTGGCGGTGGAGTCGCGAGCGGCAGCGGCGGATTCGGCGCGACGAGCGGCGGCGCGAGCGGCGCGGTGACCACGCTTCCACCGTCGACGGGCGGCGCCACGGCGAGCGGCGCGGGTGGATCCGTCAACGTCGCCGGCGCGGGCGGCGATGTCGCTGGCGCCGGCGACGTCGCTGGCGCCGCCGGCGCCGTCACCGGCAGCGGCGGTCAAAGCATGGGGGGCGATTCTGGAAGCGCGAACGGAGGCGCGAACGGAGGCGGCGGCGCGGCCGGGATGAGCGGCAGCGGCGGCTCCACGCCGAACCCGTGCGACGGCGGCAAGATCGGCGCCGACAGCTCCACGCTGCCGGCGGACGGCGGATACGGATCGGTCAAGTACGAGCTTCCGACGAGCAATCACATCGTCGAATTGAAGACGGTCCTGAAGGTCCCGAAGAAGCCCGCGGCGATGGGAACGCTCTTCATCTGGCCCGGCCTGCAATGGCTCGGGGGCAGCGACCCGGCCGGAGAGGGCAACGGCGTTTTACAGCCCGTGCTCACCTGGGGCACGTCCTGCGGCGAGATGGCCAACATCGACTACAGCTCGTGGTGGGTCTCCGGAATGTACGTGAACGTCTCCACGCCCGCGGCGGGGCCGACGGGCTGCGCAGGCGGGTCGACCATGAACGTCGCCGTGGGAGACGAGCTCGACATGGACATCTCGCTCAGCGGGACGACGTGGAAGCAAATCATCACCGACGAGCAAACGTCGAAGTCGGTCGACTTCAGCATCGACCTGAAAGGTCAGTCGCAGAACTGGGCGATCTTCGACATCGAGCAGCCTTACGGCGGCTTCGTGTCGCCGCCGGAGGACGTCGTCTTCACCGACACGGTGATCACGTTCGCGGCGCCGGCCGCCTCGTGTCAACCGGACGACCGCGGAGTGAACGACTACTTCTCGGCGCCGCAAGCGTCCACCGACGGCCTGCGTTGCTGCATCGCGCGGATCACGCTGCGCGCGCGGGGCGTGGCGGCCACGACGACGCCGTAGGGGTTTTCAGCACCCGGACGCCGTTCTCGCTCGAACGGAGGCGCGAGTGAGCAGCTGTCGCACGAAGGAGGTCAACACCGGACCTATCCGCGGTGCTCACTTTTGATCCGAGGCGTCATACGGTTACAATCGGAGGTTCATGTCCGATGCGGCGCTTGCGACTGAACCTCCGAAAGTAGCGGATCGCTACACGCTCCTTTCATTGCTCGGCAAAGGCGGTATGGCGAGTGTCTACCGCGCTTACGACGAATCGCTGCGCCGGACGGTCGCGCTCAAGCGGCTGACGAGCACGGCTCCGGAGTCCGCGGCGCTCTTCGAGGAAGAGTTTCATACGCTTGCCGGACTGCAGCACCGCGCGATCGTCGAAGTCTACGACTACGGCGTGGACGCGGACGGCGCGTATTACACGATGGAGCTCCTCGACGGCGGGGACGTCGCCGCGCTCGCCCCCATGCCGTGGCAAGAGGTCTGCGCGTGCCTGCGCGACGTGGGTGGGGCCCTCGCGCTCGTGCACCGCCGCGAGCTCGTGCACCGTGACATCAGCCCGCGCAACGTGTGGCGAACCGCGCGCGGAGACTTCAAGCTCCTCGACTTCGGCGCGCTCGCCAAGTTCGGCAAGCCGGAAAATATCGTCGGCACCCCGGCCTTCATGGCTCCGGAGTCTGCCGCGGGCGCGCCGCTCGATCAGCGCTCGGATCTGTTCTCGCTCGGCGCCATGGCCTATTACCTGCTCACCGGGTTGCGCCCGCACGCCGCGTACAAGGTCGAGGACGTCCTCACGCCCCATCCGAAGGCGCTGCCGCCCTCGACCATCCTCACGACGATCAAAACGAAGCCGGAACCTCCATCCGACGAAAGCAAGCCGGCGAGCGTCGCTACCGAGCTGCCGGCGATCCCCGCGGAGCTCGACGAGCTCGTGATGTCGCTGCTCAGCCGCGCGCCGCTCGCCCGTCCCTTCACCGCCGCGGAGGTGATCGAGCGCGCGGGCGCCATCGCCGGGTTCACCGCCGACGCGCGGGTGCGCTCGAAAGATCCCCAGCTGCTCAGCACGCAGTTCGTCGGCCGCGAGCGGGAAGCGAAGCTCATCGCCGACGCCATCGTCGAGCTCGGCCGCGGCAAGGGCGGCGCGTTGCTCGTGGAAGGGAGCGTCGGACAGGGTAAATCGCGGCTGCTGCGAGAAGCGAGCCTCGAAGCTCGGCTCACGGGCGTCACCGTCCTTTCGGTCGAGGCGCGCCTCTTCTCCGGGTTCAATCGCGGCGCCGCGGAGCTCTCGCTTCGATTGCTGGAGGCGCTCCCCGACCTCTCGCGAACGCTCGCCGCGGCGCACGCGTCCATCCTGGGACTGCTCTCTCCGGAGGTCCGCGACAAGCTCGGCGAAGAGGTCGCGCGCGTGCCCGCCTTCGCGACGCCCGGTGAAGCGCGCATGCGCATCCAGGACGCCCTGCTCGCCTGGTTCACCGCGGTCGGGGCACAGGAGAAGCTCGCGGTCTTCGTCGACGACGTGGACGAGCTCGATGAGTCGTCGGCGGCGTTCGTCGCCAGCCTCGCCCGAGCAGCGGGTGCGTCGATGCTGATCGTCGCTTCACGGACCACCGACGATGGGCGCGCCCCGAGCGACCCCGTCGTCTTCCTGCACGGCGTCTCTCGGCGGGTTCCCTTGTCCGAGCTGTCGCTCACGGCCACGCGTGCGCTCTTGCGTTCGGCGTTCGGCGACGCGCCGAACCTCCCGCGCCTGGCGGAGAAGCTGCACGAACGCAGCCGCGGCAACCCGCAACACTGCATGGACCTCACGCAACACCTCGTCAAAGAAGGGGTGATCCTGCATCACGGCGGGACGTGGATACTGCCCAGCGAGCTTCGCGAAGAGCAGGTCCCGTCGACGTTCGCGGCGGTCGTCGAGCGGCGTTTCGAACGACTCTCCACGGTGGCCAAGAGCATCACGGCGATCCTCCTGCTGCACGGCGGTTCGCTGTCCGTCGCGATGCTGTGCGGGCTTCTTCCGGACGAGCAACCGGGCCACCTGTCGGCGGCCGTGGACGAACTCTTGCTCGAAGGCGTGGCGAGTGGAACCCGGACGGCGTTCCGCTTCGTGAATCGCTACGCGCCGTACGTCAAAGAGCTCTCGCCCGAACGAGCCAAGCAAGTGCACGCGAAGCTCGCGGAGGCGATCCTCGCGCGCGCTGCGTTCGGTCCCAAAGACGAGATCGAGGCAGGGTTACACCTGCTGAAGGGCGGCGCAGAGGAGCGCGGACGACGTCTCCTCGCCAGCGGGAGCATCGAGCTCATCAACCAGACGGAAGCGCTTCCCGACGTGATCCCGATCCTCGAGGAGGTGCTCTCCCTGTACAGGCGCGAGAATCGGCCCATCGAGGAGATCGCGGCGATCCTCGGCCCGCTGGCGACGGCGGCGTACTACAGCGATCATCGGCTCGCGGGGAAGTACGGCGACGACGCCCTCGTGCTCTTTCAGCGGCTATTTCGGCTGGATCTCGTCGCCCGCCTCCGCCGGTTCATCGGTAGACGGCTCGCGCTGTTCGTCGCGATCGCCGCGACCGCGATCCAGCTTTCGCGCGCCGCCAAGACCGGGCGTGCGCCGAACCTGAAGCAGGCCTTCGCGGTCTTCTTCGGGGTCGTGGCGACCCTCACCGGCGTTTACGTCATCTACATCGATCGTGAAACGGCGCTGCGGACGGTCTCCGTGCTCGAGCCGCTCACGGCGCTCGGCAAGAATCACGTCGCGTCCTTCGTCTACGAATTCTCGCGAAACCTCGTGATGACGATAGACAACGCGAGCGGTCAGGCGCGAGAGGCGTGGCGCCGCATGCTCGATCGCCTCCGCAGCGAAGAACCCATCGTCGGCTTGCCCCCCGTTCGACGGCAGCTGTATCTCGGAGGAGCCCTGTACGCTTGCGGGGTCATCGAAACGTGGGCGGACGGCCCCGCCGCGCTGCGCATGGCCGAGGAGCTCGACGCCATGGGCATGAAGCTCTACGAGATGAGCGCCGATCAGGTGCGCGCGCTCTACTACGCCAATCAGGGCGTCGTCGACCGACTGCAGCATTACCGCGAGCGCGTCGAGACGCACGCCATCCAGCGTGGAACCGCCTGGCAAGTGGAGATCTGGTGGCACGGCGCCATGATCGCGACGCACCTTCGAGACCACGACGCCATGGGCATGAAGCACACGCGCGACGTGCTCGAGCGCGTCTCCGCCGACATTCCGTCGCTGTCTCTCTACGCGCGACGTGCCCGGGGCGCGTACCTGGTGATGCGGGGCCGCCATCGGGAAGCCATCGCCGAGCTCGAGGCGACGCGGACGGCCAGCGGCGAGCGGATCGTGGGCGCCAACCGGACGATCGCCGTCCTCGCGCGCGCGTACAACTCCTCCGGCAACCCCGCGCGAGCGCGCGCGCTCTGCGAGGCGACGCTGGCTTCCATGACCGAAGCCGACCGCGATCTCGTCGTCATGAACCAGCTCGTCGAGACGGAGCTCGCCATCGCCGAGGCACGCCTCGAAGACTACGCCGCCGCGGAACGCCGCCTCGACGCGCTCATCGAGCGACACCTGCCGGCCGCGGGCCCGTTGACGCTCGGCACGCTGTACGAGACGCGAATGCACGTCGCGCTGCTACGCAACGACAGCGACACCGCAAAGGCGTACTACACGCAGATGGCGTCCTGGTACGAAAAGACGGGCTTGCCGTCGCTCGCGGCCAGAGCCGAGCTCCTCCTCTCGAGGCTCGCTCCGCGTTCCGACGAGAACGCGCCGCCTCCCGCGATGCTGCCGGACATGGACGACGTCTCGGAGACGATGATTCTGACGGACTGAGAGGGTCGAAGAACGCAGGGGGGCCTAACGCGTCTCGTCGTCTTGACCCGTCCCCCCGATGTCCGGCGCTACTCTTCTCCAACGGCTCGCCGCAAAACGTCGAGGTCGAACGATCCGGGCGGCACCTTGACGGCGCGATAGCTGGGCTCACCGGACGGCAACCCGATCTCGAAAAGCTCGTGACCGGATTTGTCGAATTCGGTCACCCCACCGTAGCCGCTCGAAGGGAGTCCCCAGCCCACGACGACGCCGTCGTTGGGTAGGACGCGCACGCTCCCCATCGCCACCGAGCTGGTCGGGCCGATGTCCTGCCAGACCCGCGTCGCCGTTCCGCTCGTCGGGTCGATCGAATACGCCACGGCGCGCGCCGGTGCCGCCATGAGACTCTCGTCGTCGAAGAGCGAGATTGTGTCCTTCGAGACGAAGCGCGCGTCGTGCTGCCGGAAGAAGCCGGTATCGCCCTTCAGCTGAAGCAGCTGAGCTCCGTCGCGGCTATAGGCGGCTCCGCCCAGCTTCCAGACGATCTTGCCGGTCTGCTTCGAAACCAGAAAGACCGCATCGAGGTGCCTCGCGGAAACGAGCAGATCGCCGTTCGCTGCTTCGTCCACCGAGTTGACATGGATGGGGTCGACCACGGTCTGACCGTTGACGGCCGCCGATTCGGGAATCGTCGACTCGCGGACCATGTCGATGTGGTCGCCGGCGCGCCAGGTCCACACGAGCGCGCCGGAACGGTCGAGCTCTTGAAGGACGCAATCGGCCACGGTCGAGTCGGGGCCGAACTTCTGCAGCCCCGTCAGATCCACGCCGCCGACGAGGTCGTACGACTGAACCAGGTAATCACCGTTCGCGAGTATGCGAAACTCGTGCAAATCCGTCGGACCTTCTACGGCTTTCACGTAGGTGCTCCGGCCGCTCGCGAGATCGCGAAGCTCCCAGCGCGCGTTCGGATCCGTACCGAATCCGCTCGGAGCCGCCGCGGTCAGGAACGAAATGACGTTCGGCGCGGCGAGGTCCACATCGAAGACCGTCTGCGCGGCGCGCAGGTACCAGACCGGTGTGCCGTGGACGTCGAGCACCATCGCAAACGACGCACTCCCCGGCGGAGTGATCGCCGTTCCGAGGAGGTAAAAGCCGTCGCCCCGAGCGCCGGCGTCCGCCTTCTCCGTCACCAGGATCGTCGGGAAATCGTGCGGCAGGCAGCGAATCCAATACTCCGCGGCCCCATCGACTCGAAGGGTCGCGGCCTGGTCTTCGGCGAGCTCCACCGTCACGTCTTTCGCCGACGAGCCGTACGACACGGTCTCGGTTTCCCACGGCGCCGCGTCGGCCGCGCCGGCATCTCGAAGCGACGACGCCTTCGCCGCCGTCGTTCGCTGGGCGGATCCGTCGAGAGGCGTCGCAGGCCGAGCAGAAGAGGCGTCGGCTTTCACCGGAACGACGAGCGCCACGCGCGCGCTCCCGCGAGTCGCCCAAGAGAGCTGCAACCTGTTCGTGCCCGCCGCGCAGGCGACCGTGTAATCGTGGATATCTGGAGAGAACGAAGGGCTGAGCTCCAGCGGAGAGACCGACAGCGACGCCAGCGCCGCACCGGAGCTCGCCGCGCTGGAATCGTCGGGGCGCGCAGCGCCGGCGGCGTCCGGATGCGCCGCAGCCGAGGAGGTCGACCGGGTCGAACCGGTAGACTGAGTCGACGCAGTCGAAGCATCTGATGCTTTCGAGGGCCGGGAGACTTCGGACGCGTCGGAGGTGTCGGAGATCGACGCGGACCTCGAGTCGTCGTTCGCCGTGCAGCACGGCAACGTAGCCAACGCAACGAAACCCCAAATCACGCGGCGGCGAGGCGGCACCGCCAGCAAACTAGTGCACTCCGTTCTCGTTGCCAGAGCAAATGAGTTGCTCAAAGCGGCGCAGATGATGTGCGAAAGAGCTCAGGCGCTCCGTCGCTGCGGCGCCGACTTCGACGATCATCAACTCGCGCGACCACGCCGTTGGCCTGTCGAGTTACTCGACTCTGCAGACCAGTTTCACAACTTCACGCACAGCGTCGAGCGACGGTTGCAAGTAGCTTTCCAGGCCGTGGAACGATCGTTATTTTTCAGGCGCGCGCGTTCGCGTAGAGCGCGCAGTCGAAATCGTGAGCGATAGAGATCGTCGTTGCGCTCCACTGCGTGCGCGATCTCCAACACGATTTCGACGTCACGACCTCATCTCGAAATGACAGAATTCGCGGCGATGAACGAGCCTCGAACCGACCGAGGCGTGGCGCGGTATTTGGGAGCCGCCTTCGCCGTGGCGCTCGGGCTCGCGGTGACGCTTCCCGGCATCGGAAGCGGGCTCACGCTCGACGACCACGCGCACGCATTCTTCGTAGCGACGGAGCGAGCCGCCGGCACGCACCGATTCTGGCAACTCTTCGACCTTTGCGGCCGGCGCGGGCCATCGGACATCGCCGGGCGCATCGCCGATGGTGCTCTCCCCTGGTGGACCCTGCCGAACCTGTCGATGGCGATGTTCCGTCCCCTCGCCAGCTTGAGCCACTACATCGATTACTCGTTCTTTCCCGAGCGTCCGCTCTGGATGCACCTCGAGAACTGCGCCTGGTACGCGCTCATCGTGTGGCTCGTAGCGACGCTCTATCGCCGCGTCGACGGCGCTCGGACCGCCACGCTCGCGTCGCTCCTCTTCGCGGTGAGCGAAGCGCACGCGGAAGGCACGGCGTGGATCGCCGGTCGAAACACCTTGATGAGCGCGGCCGCCGTTGCCGGCGTCCTCATCGCTCACGACTCGAGCCGCCGCGATGGATCGCGCGCCGCACGCCGCGTCGCACCGCTGCTGTTGCTCGCGGGGTATGGATGCAGCGAGGGGACGATCGCCGCGTGGGCATATCTCGTTCCGTACGCCGTGTTCCTCGACCGGGACTCACCGCGGAGACGCGCGTCGAGCCTCGCGCCACTTTTCGCCGTGACCGTCGCCTGGCAGCTCTTCTATCGCGGCGCGGGGTACGGAGTGCGGGGGAGCGCCGCTTACCGCGACCCCTTCACGTCTCCCCGCGCCTTCTTCACCGAGCGCGTTCCCGAGGTCCTGCCGGCGACGCTGCGCGAGCTGCTCGTTCCGCGGAGCATCGGCGCGACGTGGTCGCACGATCCATCGGTGCTTCCCTGGGTGGCCGCCGCCATTGCACTCGGGTGCGGGATGTTCCTGCTCCGCTCGGCGCTCCGAAACCGAAGGATTGCTTTCTGGCTTTCCGCGTTGGTTCTTGCGCCGCTGCCTGCGTGCGTCGTGGAGCTGGCTCCGCGATTGTTTCTCATCCCGAGCATCGCGGCCCTGGCGCTGATTGCCGAGCTGGTGCTCATGCTCTGGCAGACCGCCGTCGCCTCGAGGAATCTCCTGCTCCGCGGGGGAGCGGCCGCGTTTGCTTTCGTCCTTCTGTTCATCCACGGCGTCCAGGCGCTGTGGGCCGCGCCGCGCGCGCACGAGAGCCTCTTGTGGGCGGACTTTCCTTTTCGCTACTCGGCCATCGCCCTCCCACCGCACGATCCATCGCAATTCGACGTGCTCTACGTCGTGAACACTCCGAATTTCTTCATCACGGAGGTATCTCCCCTGTATGTGAAAAAGGGAGCGTGGCCGCCGCGGATATACGTTCTCGGTTCGTCCATGACCGGTGTCCGAATGACGCGACCGGACGCCTCCTCGATCGTGCTCGAGGCGCGAGACGGCTACCTGGCGGACCCCTACAGCCGCCTCGTGCGCGCGCCGGAGTACCCCTTTACCCGTGGAGAAGTCATCCACGCGGGCCCTTTGAACATCACCGTCGAAGAGATCACCCCGGACGGGCGCCCGCTGCGCGTGCGCTTCCACTCCAACCGACTCGACGATCCGCGCGCGCTCTGGGTCACCTGGGAGGGTGGCTGGTATCGCCGCGTACAGCTGCCCCCGATCGGTGCCGCGAGCGACCTTTCGGGCGCTTGACGTGAGGCGCTGCGAACCGGCGGCAGCGTGGAGCTGCCCGCGCCGTTCTCCGTGATGACCCAGTCGACGCAAGTCCCACCTTGCCGGACAAGGGCCTGCAGCCGCCTCATGACCGCGGCGCCCATCGCGGGTCCGGGCCGTGTTCACCGTATGGGCACACGCCTGCAACGCCGCTCTGCTCTACGACGAGAATCCGAAATTCGCGAAGCTAGCTGGAAAAGGGTTATGCCGTCGGGTGGTCGGTACGTATCCGCTCGAGGATGCGTGGAGAAGGCCTCGCCGCGGACGCGCCGCAGCCCCCCTTCTGGCTTGCGGAGCGCTACGAGGTTCTGCACCTGCTGGGGCGCGGAGGCATGGCGTCGGTGTACCGCGCTCGCGACGACGCCACCGGCAACACCGTCGCGCTGAAGGTCCTCGCGGTCGACAAGAGCTCGCACGCGGTCCGGAGCATCGAGCTGTTCGAACGAGAGTTTCACACGCTGGTTCAGCTCGCCCATCCGCGCGTCGTGCGCGCGTACGATTATGGGGTCGAGGGCGAGCAACCCTACTACGCCATGGAGCTCCTCGACGGCGGCGACTTGCGCAAGCTCTCGCCTTTGCCGTGGCCGGAGGTGTGCACCGTCGCGTACGAAATCTGCTCCGCGCTGTCGCTCTTGCATTCGCGAGGGCTCGTGCATCGCGATCTCACGCCGCGCAACATCCGGAGAACGGCCTCCGGACAGGCGAAGCTCATCGACTTCGGATTGCTCTCGCCGATGGGCGAGACGACCTTGCTGGCGGGTACACCCCCGTTCGTCGCCCCGGAGCTCATGGGGACGATGTCGCTCGACGGACGCAGCGACCTGTTCGCGCTGGGCGCGACGCTCTACTATGCGCTCACGAGCCGTCAGCCGTACCCGGCGCGAAGCTTCGACCAGTTGGGGGACGCTTGGCGCTCGACGCCGCTACGACCGTCGAAGCTGGTGTCCGAGGTCCCCGCCGCCGTCGAAGACCTCCTCCTCGGGATGCTGCGCATCGACCCGGGATCGCGCCCGCAGAGCGCGGCGGAAGTGATGCACCGGTTGCTGCCGCTCCTTCCGGTGGAACCCGCGGACGAATTACGCGCGGCGCGAGCGTATCTCGCGACGCCGAATCTCGTCGGCCGTAGCGACGCCGTCTCTCACTTCCGCAAGCAAATGCTGCGCGCGGTGCGGGGACGAGGCGGCAGTTTCGTCATCGCCGGAGACGAGGGCAGCGGCCGCTCGCGCATACTCGACGCCTTCGTTCTCGAGGCGAAGCTCGTCGGAGCCGTCGCGGTTCGCGCGGGGTACGCCGACGCGGGGCGACCGTTCGGCGTCGCGGCGTCGATAGCGACTCAGCTCCACCGCGCTGCACCGTCCTTGGCTCAATCGACGGCGTCGGCGGACCCGAAGATCGCCGCCGTTCTGTACCCGGCGACGGACGCCGCGGCGAGCGCTGCAATCGGCGAGGTGACGCGCGTGAGCCTGCCCCGCACCGAGCTGCAGGACGCTCTGCGGACCTGGATCCTCGCGATCGCGAGCACCCGCCCGCTCGTGCTCGCGATCGACGACGTCGACCGCATCGACGAGCCTTCGGCGGCGTTGCTGGCGTCTCTGACGTGGGAAGCGGGCACGCGGCGCCTCGTGTTCGCCGGGGTGGTCACGGAGAAGAACGGGGGCGCAAACGATGCCGCCGTATCGATCATTCACGAACACGCCGCGCCGATCGCGCTCGGTCCCCTGAGCGAGACGGACGTCACCGCGCTGCTCGCGTCGTTGTTCGGCGACGTGCCGAATTTGCAGCGACTGGCCGCTCGCGTCGCGGCATTCTCGGGCGGAAGGCCACGCGAATGCATGGCCTGCGCCCAGTACCTCGTCGACCAAGGAGTCATCGGGTACGCGGGTGGCAGCTGGACGATCCCCGCCGAAATTCCGGACGGCATCTTACCCGCCAGCGTCGAGGAAGCCCTCTCGCTTCGGCTGAGTCAGCTCGGGCCCCTGGCGCGTGAGATCGGGAGCCTCCTCGCCGAAAACATGCTGGAACGCCTGAGCCGCGCCGACCTTCTCTCGGCCACGCTCGGCTCGTCGCTGCGCGTCGGCGCCGCCATCGACGAGCTCCGCGCGGCCCGCATCATTTCCGGTGATTCTTCCGGTTATGCGCTCTTGGCGACCGGCGTCGCTCGGACGCTCTGCGCGTCGCTCGACGAC
Source organism: Polyangiaceae bacterium (assembly GCA_035547195.1). Lineage (GTDB taxonomy): Bacteria > Myxococcota_A > Polyangia > Polyangiales > Polyangiaceae > DASZVB01. Next base: position 55,472 of record DASZVB010000033.1, on the reverse strand, counting down.
GTCGACCGGCGCCGGATCCACGACGCGCTCTGTCGCATCCACGAGCGCGCCGGGCGCCATCTCTACGTATGCCTGTACCACGGCTGCCGCGGCGAGAACCCAACTCTATGGCTCGATCGCCTCGCTGAACGGTCGGACACGACCGACAAGCGTACCGCCCTCGGCGCGTCCGCTCAGGCCGCGCTCGCCACGACGCAGCTCGTGCGCGCGCTCGAATCGGTCCGCGCGGCTGCGGAGCGCTTCGGAAGGCCGGAGCGCGAGCTGCAAGTGATCTGGGTCCTGCTCGCGAGCACGTCGTCGCAAGGGGCGGACCCGGCGCATTTTCACGCCGTGCAGCATCGCTGGCTCGCGAACCTGAAGCGCGACAGCGGCTACGACGACTGGCAGCGGCTCGACCCTACCCTGGAGCCCGCGGCGCGGGCGACGATGGCGATCGCCGCGGCCACGGAGCGCTACGCCGTGACGGCGGAACCCGAGCGCAACCTGTCGCCGGAAGCAGCGATCCACCAGCTCGTTTCGTACACGGTGATGGCCATCGCGGTCGCCGCGCGCGCCCACGATGTCGAGCTCCAGGCATCCTTGCCCGAACTGCTCGAGCCGTTCGCGCCCTTGAATCCGGTCGTCGCCGCGGTCCTGAAGAACGCGCGCGCGACGCTGATGACCGGGCTCGGACAGCGGGAGCGGGCGTATGCACTCAACGTGGAGCTCGTCCGAGACCTGGAGTCAATCGGCACCGAGCAGCTCCGGTACGTGGATAAGATCCGTGCCGCCGTCTCTTATTGGCTCGCCGCCGCGGAGGTCCTGCTCGGAATACCGGCGCCGTTCCTCACGCGGTTCGCGTCGGAACAGGACATACATCACCGTGTCAGCGCGCGATTCATGCAGATGATCGCCGCGCTCCAGCAGGGAGACACCGAGGCCGCCGAAGCGCATCGCCGCGCCGCCGAGTTGCTCGCGCTCCAGAACCGCGCTTCGTCGATGTACTCGACGTTGCCTCTGGAGCTCGAAACGCACGCGGCCGCCGGCGACCTCACCGGCGTCCGGCAGGTGCGCGCCGGCATCCACGCGCTCGCCGACAAGTTCCCCGGCTGGCGTCCCATGATGCACGTCGCCGACGCGCATTACCTGCGGCTCTGCGGCGATCGCCCGGGCGCTCTCGCGGCCACCGAGCTTGCCATACGCGCCGGGCAGCACGGGCGCTTCGTGAGCGCCTGGGTGTGGAAGGCCAAGGCACTCGCGGTAGAAGTGCTCACCGAGCTAGGCCGAGCGCACGAAGCCGTCGCGCTGGGCAGTGACGCGATCGAAGCGTGCCGAACGATCGGGATGCCGTACATGGTGCGCGGCTTCTCGCTCGCGCTCGCGGGCGCCGACGCAAAACAAGGTCGTTTTTCCGAGGCGCGGCGGCGCGCCAAGGCGGTCATCGCGGAACAGAAAGCGCTCGACGTGTCCGGTCTTCAACTCGCGCGATCCTACGAGGTCCTGGCGCGAATCGCCCTCGATGAGCGCGACAGGGAAGGCTTCGAACGGGCTCTGGCTGCCACGAGCGAGCTCTATCGGCGCGCCACGAGCTCGGCGCTGCGCGCGCGTTACGAACACCTGGTCGACGAAGCGCGCCGAGCAGGCTTGGTGGAAACCACAGCTAAAGCTCCGCTCGTGAGCACCGACGGCGTCGTGCAATCCACGGAAGGACTCACGGACGTTCTTTCTACCTGCGCGAGCGCCGGCGAACGCGCAGATCGAGCGCTCGCGCTTCTCTGCAGCGGCGATCCGCCGACGCGGGGACACCTCTTGTTATCGACGCCGAACGGGCTCGTTCTGGCGGCGTCGAACACGGCGTGCGACTCGGTCACGGAGCTCACGTCGTTCGCGGCGCAGTGCATAGAACGCGAGCGCGCCGACGACGACATGGAAACCGTCGCGCTCCACGCGGAGCCGTTCGGGACCATGACCGGAGAATGGCGGGACCTCGACGGCACATCCTACGAAGCGGTCCTGCTCGGCGTGGTCATCTCCACTACATTTTGCATCGCCGGCATCGCGCTGCTCGTCAGAGGCCCGAACGCCGCTGCCAGGACGGGCAGCGCCCTCGCCGAAGCCATCGCGCGCGCGCTGATCGAAGCGGGAGACGCCGTCGGCATCACCGTAGGCTGAGCGCACCGAGCTCGATGGCGTCGGCGGCTAGCCGGCGAGGCGGCGTGGATGACGACCTGGCTCCACATCGCTCACCTCACCTGACATCCGCGCGGCGTCACGCACAGCGCTTCTCCGCTCGGTCGTGCGGTGGTCGCCTCACGAGATGCGGCGCTCCATGCTACCTTCAGCGTTCGCGTGAAGATCCAATCGCCGCGTGCACGGCACGAGCGACGCTCGACTCGTGTCGCTATCGCGATCGCCGTTTGCTCGTTTCCCATCCTTGCCTGCTCGGACCCCGGCGAGAGCCACCCGCGCGGCCCGAAGCCCCATCACGGCGCCGAGGTCGACGCGACCGCCGGCGGCGACGCGACCGCCGACGGCTCCGCCGCGAAGCCGAAGGACGGCGGCGCCGTCGACGGCTCGACGGGCACGCCGGAGGCCGGCGCGGGCGGGCCCAACGAGCTCGTCATTTTCGACTTCACCGGCGCCGTCGACGCGGTCTCGCCGGTGACCGACGCGCTTCCGTTCCCCGTCTCGGTCGGGGATCGACTGCGCGGCGTCTATGCCTTCAATCCCAGCGCGGCGACGGTGACTCCATCGGGCGGCGTCGCGACGTACGGATTCCAGAACATCGCTGGACAATTCGAGCTCCACCTCGACGTCGGCGACGTCGGCGTCGTGAGCGCGGGGCTCGATCCTTCGCTGGTGCAATCGACCATCTCCGTCGGTGACGACGTCGAATCGACGAACGGCGGCGCGATGGATTCGTACGAAATAGACGTCGAGCAGGCGACGGCGGCCGGGTTCTTCGGACAGGCCATCGATTTCACGCTGCGACTCGCGTCGACGCAGGATCTCGGCGCCGTGCGAGGCACGTCGCTGCCGCTCGATCCTCCCGACATTTCCCGGTTCGACGACACGTCGTTCGTCATGCACCTGGCCGGAGCGGAAGTGCGCGGGCACGCCGACGCGGTGACGCGCTCGACCTCGACCGTCGGCGCCGGCGTCTGCGGGGACGGCGTCCTGAACTACGGCGAGGAGTGCGACGACTTCAACGACCGCGACGGCGACGGCTGCGACTCTTGCCGGTTCAGCTGCGTCTCGGGAGATCCGAAGCGCGCTTGCGATACGGGGGACGCCTGCAACGGACCCGCGACGTGCCTCGACTCGACGCACACGTGCGTCGCAGGCCCCGAGAAGCCGAACCTCACGCATTGCGACGACGATCGCGTCTGTTGGCAGGGGGTCTGCCAGAAGGTCGACGCCGACGCCTCTCGGTTCGCGACGTTCACCTTCAAGGCATATGTGGATCAGATCGACGCGCCCGTGATCACCGTTCCGCCGCCCGGCATTCTGTACGCCGATTCCATCAACGGCGCGTTCACGCTCGATGTGACCGCCGCCGCGGCGGCCGAGAGCACGGCGAAGAGCGAGTTCGACTACGTCAATGAGCCGGGCACGTTCGCGTTCTACGCGACCGTCGGCCCGCTGTCCCTGCAGGCGTCGAAGATCGACGCGAACACGGCCGGCGCCAATGTGCACATACGGACGGACGAATACGACGTGACCGCCGCGCAGCTCGTCGCGGTGGGGAGCCCCGTCGGGCCGGCGACGCTCGCGCTCGCCATGACGAGTCCGAAGGCGGCGCTCTCCCCGTCGTCGCCGCTCACGCTTGCGTCCACTCAGTTTGCCGGCGGCACCGCCGTCCTCACCTACGGAGGCCTCGTGCTGCACGCGAACGTCTCGTCGATCCAGCGCACCGCCGGCGGCACCGCACCGCAGCCGGTCGCCGCCCGCATGAACGACGACGGCGGCGCCGGGCCCTTGCCGCCCGACGGGGGCAAGGTCGTCGGCGTGAACGACGGCGGCGCCGCGCCGATGCCGGCGATCGACGGCGGAAAGAGCGGCGGTATCACGTCGACGCCGTGACGAAGCGCCGATCGAGCGGGATCGGGCGGCTGGGATGGTCGGAGTGCTCGACGGCACGCGATTTTCCATGGCGGTTGCACGGGCAATCCGTCCTTCGTATGCCAATCCCATGAGCGGACTTCTGCAATGGCTCACGGAGATGCTCGGCGACCGGACCCCGGCTTCCGGCACGCGCCTCGCGGAGGTCGTCGACGCCGCGCTGCCGGAAGCGGACGAAGAAGCCCGACGGCTGGTCGTCGCCGTCGCCGGATTGCTCGCCACGGTGGCGTACGCGGATCGCGACTATTGCGGCGCCGAAGAGGAACGCATCGCCCAGGAGCTCTCGCGGGTCCACGGGCTCGACCAGGGCGGCGTCGACGCCATTCGCGGCGTCCTCCGCGAGCAGATCCTCACCATCGCCACGGTGGAAGCCCCCATCTACGCTCGCGAGCTCTGTGAGCTCGCCGACCGCGCGTTCCGGCGCGAGCTCCTCGATGCGCTCGTCGACATCGCGGCCGCCGACGAGGAGATCACCATCGCCGAAACGAACGTCTTGCGCGTCACCACGACCGCCCTCGGCCTGACGCAAAGCGATTTCAACGCGTCCCAGGCGCGGCACCGCGACAAGCTCCGGATCCTGAAGAAGTAGGCTCAGAAGGCACCTCCGGCAACTCCCCATTGTGCGGTCGCGAAAGCCCTTGCAATATAGACGCGGGTGATGTGCGGAACCGAGCTTTTGCCAATGTCGATCTGGGGATCTGCGTTCCTCGTCGTGATCTCGGCCTGTTCCGGCGCGGGAAAAACGAGCTCCGGGAACACCGAACCTAACGGAGGTAACGCGAGCCGGGACTCGGGCGCCAGCGTGAGCACGCCTTCGGATAGCGGCTCGTACGCACCGGGAAGCGGCGGGCGGACTTCGGGCTCCGGCGGCGCGTCCACCGGTGCCGCCCGAAGTACGAGCTCGGGCGGCGCCACGAGCGCCGGAGGAATCACCAGCACGGGGGATACCACGGGCAGCGGCGGTCATTCGGGCGCCGGCGGCGATACGTCCGAGTGCAGCGCGGAGCTGCAGACCGTCTCGAACGATTTCCAGATGGCCGTGAGCGACGCCGATCTATCGTGCACGAATGACGCCGAGTGCGTCGAGGGCCCGACGCCAGCGTGCGACTTCTACTGCAGCGCTCCGGTCGTATCGAAGAAGGGTGCGGGCCGTCTTCTGGCGAGCGTCGACGAGACGGCGGCCGCTTGCACCCGCGTGCAGATGCAGGGGTGTTCCAGCGGACCAATTCCGTGCGTTCTATCCCTCGGCAGTCCCGCTTGCGTGAATGGCACGTGCAAGCGCTTCATCCCGGTGGCCTGGTCGTCGGTATCTTTCGCCGAGGCCCCGAGCGCCGACGTCACTTGCGATGGCGCCGGCGCCTGTGAAGAGTGGACGGTGTACCCGGACGGCCGTGTGACGGACACGCCCCCGGACGCCGCCCCGCGCACGGCGATGCTCTTGCCGAGCGACATCGAGCGCGTCACCGCCATCGTCGAGAGCGTCGCGTTCCGGCAAGGGTTCTACATGGCCTTTCCGTGCACGGCGGCCGCGTCTCCCCACGCGCCGATCACGCTCGCGCGACAGGATCCGACCGGCAACCACTACGATCAATTGGTCCAGGATTGCATCTACGGAGGTCCCGCGGGCAACGACGTGCTCACGCTGTGGAACGTCGCCCACGACGCGTTCGCGGCCGATGCAGGTCAGTGAGCTGCCGGCTCGAGGTCTTCGTGATCGATAGCGTCGTGACGCACGTCGTGGCCGTGATCTTCCTCGCAACGCTGATCCGCTCGGCGCTCGGGTTCGGCGAGGCGCTCGTGGCCGTACCGCTGCTCGCACTTCGCATCCCCGTCCAGGTCGCCGCACCGTTGACGGTGCTGGTTTCGATCACCGTCGCCGCCGTCGTGCTCCTCCAAGACTTTCGCGACGTGCAGGTGCGGAGCGCCGGCTGGCTCGTCCTCGCGACGATCGCCGGGATTCCAATCGGGCTCCTGCTCCTCACCGGTCTCGACGCGCGACTCGTCAAGGCCTTGCTCGCCCTCGTCCTCCTCGTCTTCGCGCTTTACTCGCTCGCCAGCCGCGCGTCATTCCACCTCCGCGAGGATCGGATCCCCTGGCTGCTCGGCTGCGGGCTCGTCGCCGGCGTCCTCGGCGGCGCGTACGGCATGAACGGCCCTTCGCTCGTGGTCTACGGTTCGCTGCGCCGGTGGCCGGCGGAACGCTTCCGGGCCACGCTCCAGGCTTATTTCCTCCCCGCGAGCGTCCTCGGGATGGCCGGGTACTTCGCGGCGGGTCTGTGGGTTCCCCTCGTCACGCGATATTACCTGGTCTCGCTGCCGGGGACGTTCGTCGCCATCGCGATCGGACGCGCGCTGAACCACCGGCTGCACGGCGCACGCTTTCTACGCTGGGCGTACGGCGGCCTCGTCGTCACCGCGCTCGCTCTGCTCGTACAGTCGCTGGCGGCTTAGTACTTCCGGCGCAAGACGGGTCGAGAGCGGAAGAAGCGAGGTTGACTCCAGCGCCGAGCGCGCGGCGGGCGCAGCGCGCAGATCGAGGGCCTTTGATCGTGCTTGCTCCAGCCGAGGCGGCCACAAACTCGACGCGATTCCGTTCGGTTGACACGCCCGGAAGCCGCTTCGCTCGATGGCATTGATCGACCTCACCGAACTCTGTATATGGCGCTCGTTGGCACGCTCTTGGTTCTTTCTCGCCGTCCTTCCTCTGACGACTGCGGTGTCGTGCAGTCAGAGCTCCAACGGATCAGGTGACGGAACGTTGAATCCGACGGACGGCGGAATGAGCGACGCGACGACCAGCGGCGAAAGCACGGCGAGCGGCGGCTCGTCCGGAACTGCCACGGGCGGTCGTACGAACATGGGCGGTGCCGGAGGCGCGGCCACGAACGGCGGTACCGCCGGATCTTCGACGGGGGGAACCCAAACAGCGGCGGGCGGCGCATCCGGATCTTCGAGCGGCGGAGCGAACGCCGATGGAGGTCCGCCCGACGCGTCGAGCTTCGACGGGGCCGGCTCGAACGCGGCACCGTCTTCGACGGGAACGACCGTGCTCGCGGCGGGGAGTACGTTCGTATGCGCCGTCACCTCGAACGGCGGCGTAGAATGTTGGGGGTTCGGGAGCGAAGGGGAGCTCGGCAACGGTTCGACCGGTAGCGCGTTGCGCCCGACGCCGGTCAAGGGTCTTTCGGGCTCCATCACCTCGGTGTCGGCCAGCGGCGGCTCGTTCGCTTGCGCGCTGAACACCAACGGGGGCGTGCAGTGCTGGGGTCAGGACGCGACGGGAGAGCTCGGAAACGGAATCCGTGAAGACGGCGGCGACCAAGTGCACACGACCCCGGTTCAGGTGTCCGGGCTCACGAGCGGCGTCAAACAGATCTCGGCGGGAGTGAAATCCGCGTGTGCGGTGACGACCGGCGGCGCGGTCCGGTGCTGGGGCGACAACACGTCCTTCCAGCTCGGAAATTCGGCGCTGAACGGACTTCGGTCCACGGACTACGTGCACTCGCTCTACAGCTCCACGCCGGTCGAAGTGTCCGGGCTCGACGGCCCGGCAACACAGGTCGCGGTCGGTAGCGACTTCGCCTGTGCGCTGCTCGACTCGGGAGAGGTGGAGTGCTGGGGCGACGATTCGTCGGGTCAGCTCGGGGACGGCCCGCACGTGCGCGTGGGGCCGTCGAACGGAGCGCTTCCCGTCGTGGGCTTGACGAGTGGAGTTACCGCCATCGCCGCCGGCGGTCACGTCGCGTGCGCCATCAAGGCCACCGACTTGCTCTGCTGGGGCGACAACTCCACTGGTCAGCTCGGCAGCGGAGCCGTCGACAGCGGGGGCGACGCGGTGGCTTCGTCGGTCGTACCCGTTCCGTTCGCCGACATTCTCGCCCCGGTGAGCGCCGTCTCCGTCTCCGGCGGCTTCAACTGCGCGCTGACGACGTCCGGCGCCGTCCAATGCTGGGGCCAAGCGACGAATTACCAGGTGGATGGCACCACCAGCGTCCCGAGCGGCGTCGCCGCCGTGTCCGTCTCCGACGGCGCGGCCTGCGTGGTGCTCACCAATGGGAAGGTCGAGTGCTGGGGCGGCTACATCGGAAATGGAAGCTCGCAAGGCAGCTTCACGCCGCTCGCCGTCGATCTCTGACGACACGCATCGTCACCCCCGCCCGCGCGTTCGAGCTCGTCGCGACCAGGGTCGTGTTCGACTGCTGGCACCGGCCTCGCCGGTCTTTCTCGTGGCTCTTGGCCTCCACGACGATCGTGATCCGTTCTTCCAAAGCTGCTCGAGTCGAGGCTAGCCGGGTGGCGGTTCGTTCAGAACGAGCCAGTACAGGCCGAGCTGCCTTGCCGCTTCCATGAACTGCGCGAAGTCGACCGGCTTCCGAATGAAGCTGTTTGCCCCGAGGTCGTAGCTCGAGATCCGGTCTTTCTCTTCGCCGCTGGACGTCAACACGACGACCGGGAGCCTTCGCGTCCGCGGGTCCGCTCGCATGCGCTGGAGCACCTCGAGCCCGTCAATCTTGGGCAGCTTCAGATCCAAGAGGACGAGCTCCGGGGCTCGCTCGACGTCCCGCCCGGCGTACGGTCCGGTCGCGAACAAGTAGTCGAGCGCCTGCTCACCGTCGCGCACGACGACGATTTCGTTCAACACCTTGCTGCCCTCGAAAGCGAGGAGCGTCAGATCGACGTCGTCGGAGCTGTCCTCGACCAGGAGAATGACGCCGCTTCGCTTCATGACACCTCGCTCACGTCCGCGCGCGGAATCGTGAAGTAGAATGTCGCGCCGGCGCCCGACGCTGCGTCGGCCCAAATGCGCCCGCCGTGCCGATCGACGATCCGGTGCACGGTCGCCAGCCCGATGCCCGTCCCTGGATATTCCGCTTCGCCGTGGAGGCGCTGGAAGGGGTTGAAGAGCTTCGAGACGTATTTCATGTCGAAGCCGGCGCCGTTGTCGCGGACGGTATAGACCGGTTCGTCCTCTTGGTTCGTCATGGAGACCTCGATACGCGCGAGGGGGACGCGGGCGGTGAATTTCCAGGCGTTGCCGAGGAGATTTTCGAGGACGATCCTGAGCAGGCTGCTGTCGCCGTCGACGAAGAGGCCCTCTTGGATCTGCACCGAGACGGTTCGCGACGGTTCTTTCCGAGCCAGATCCTCGGTGACCACCCGCGCCAACTTGGATAGATCGACGCGGGCGCGCCGCAGCTCGGCGCGCGTGACCCGCGACAGCTCCAAGAGATCGTCGATCAGCTCGCCCATTCGCTGCGCGGAGGCCTGAACGCGACGCAAGTAGCCGAGGCCTCGTTCGTCCAGCTTGTCGGCGTAGTCGCGCACCAGCGCTTCGCTGAAGCCGCTGATGCCGCGCAGCGGCGCCCTGAGGTCGTGCGACACGGAGTAGCTGAAGGCTTCCAGCTCGCGGTTCTTCCGCTTCAGCTCGGCGACCAACGCCGCGCGCGCCTCCGCCGCTTTTTGCGCCGCCTTGGCTTCCAGCTCGCTCTTGAGCAGCGCCTCACGGATCCTCCGATGCTCGTCCTCGAATTGTTTGCGGCGCATCTGGGCACGCACGCGCGCCTTGAGGATCTCGAACTCGCTGGCTTTCGAGATGTAATCGTCGGCGCCCGCGCCGAGCCCGTCGAGCATGCTGTCGGGATCTTCGACCGCCGTGAGTATTATCAGGGGAATATGGCCGACGACGGGTGACGTCTTGATTCGCTTGCACGCTTCTCTTCCGCCGAGCCCGGGCATCAACAGATCGAGGAGGATACAGTCGACCGGCTGCACGGCGAGCATCTCGATCGCTTCCTCGCCGGAACGCGCGAGGACGACGTCGTAACCGTCACCCCTCAGCACTCGCGATACCTCTTGCAAATAGGTCATGCTGTCGTCGACGGCCAATATCCGCTTCGGGCCGAGGAGGCTCGTCACCGGACTCCCGGTCCCAGAGGCGTTGCGGATGATGGTCGCGAGGCGCGCTAGGACGACCTTGAGGTCTTCCTCTTTCCGGGCGAACGCGTCGGCGCCGGCGTCCAGCGCCCTCAGCTCCGCGGTGCTGCCCTCCGAACCGGTGAGCAAAAGACAGGGAGTGCCGCTGAGCGCGCCGTCGAGGCGGATCCGGCGGATGACCGTAGTGCCGTCGATGCCGGGCATGACGCTGTCCACGATGAGCGCCGTCGGACGACTGGCGGCGGCCATGCGCAGGCCGTCTTCCCCGCTCTCGGCGAGAATGACCGAGTAGCCCGACCTTTCCAGAGCTCCCCGCAGCTCCTCGCGAAACGTCACGCTGTCGTCCACGACCAGTATGGTCGCCGCCTCGGCGGAAGACCGCAGCTGCTCTCTCTGCAGGAGCTCACGCGCGCGCGCGACGACGTAGCCGGTGTCATACGGCTTGCCGACGTAGTCGTCTGCGCCCGTTTGTAGTCCGCGAATTCTGTCCTTTACTTCCGCCTCGGTCGAAAGAAGGAGCACCGGCAGGTCCGCGCCTCCATCGCGCAAGCGGATCTCCTTCAGGAGCTCGATGCCGTCTCCGTCCGGCAGGAGCACGTCCAGCACGATCAAGGCGATGGGCCTCTCCTCGAGCGTGCCGCGCGCTTCACTCACCGTCGAGCAGGGGAGCGGTTGGAACCCGGCCCGCTCGAAAGCATCGGCCAAATCCATGCGGACGGTGAGGCTATCGTCCACGATGAGCACGGCTCCCGTCATGGCGACTCTCCTTTTTTCCGACTGACGAGCTCCAGGATCGTCGGGCCCACGTCGCCGAGCGGCAGGATCTGCTCCGCAGCTCCGACGAGCGCGGCCTCTCGCGGCATGCCGTAGACCACGGACGTCGCTTCGTCCTGGGCGAACGTGAAGCCGCCCGCTTGGCGGATGGCGAGGAGGCCCAGAGCACCGTCGCGCCCCATCCCGGTAAGGACGCCAGCGATGGCCCTCCCGGCGAACTCGCGCGCGATCGATTCGAAGAGCACGTCCACCGACGGCCGACACGAGTGTCGCTCCGGGTCGTTGGTGAGGCGGAAGCGGCCGTCGCGAACGAGCAGGTGCCGCGCGGGCGGAGCGATCACCACGCGCCCGGCCGCCTCGAGCACCGGTTCCCCGTCGCGGGGGAACGAGACGCGGTGAGGCGTTTGTTGATCCAGCCAGTCAGCGATGCTCGCGCCGAAGGCGGTGTCGATGTGAAGCAGGATGACCAGCGGAATGGGTAGCTCCGGGCGCAGCATGTTCAGCACTCGGACGAGCGCTCCCGGACCGCCCGTGGAAGCACCCAGCGCGACGATCCCATAACCCGCTCCCCGAGGAGTACGCACGGGGCGCGCCGCTACCTGCGGCGCGGACGAAGATAGCCGCGCGCGCGGATGCGTGATGACGCGAATTTTCGAGACCAGCTTGACGGTCGAGACCAGCCGTTGATCCCACTCGTCGTCCTCTTCTGCGCCCGTCGGTTTCTCGAGCACGTCGACCGCGCCCGCGGCGAGCGCTTCGTAGGTGCGGAAGACTTCGCCACGGTTCAAAGAAGCGGACACGATGAGAATGGGCGTCGGGCTGTACGCCATGATGTATTCGGTGACCGCGAGACCGCTCATCAGCGGCAGCATCATGTCGAGCACGATGACGTTCGGACGAAGTCTCAGGCACAGCTCGATGCCTTGCTTCCCGTCTTCAGCTTCGCCGACGACCTCCAATTCGGGGTCGTGCGCGAGCACCTCGACGATGCGTTTGCGCACGGTCAGTGAATCCTCGACGACGACGGCGCGAACTTTCGTCTTCATGATCCAACCAGCTCCTGGATGACGTGGAGCAGTCGCCCCTGATCGAACTCGCTCTTCACGATGTAAGCGCGTGCGCCGACGTCGCGACCTCGACGCAGATCCTCCGGCGCGTTGCGAGAGCTCACGAGAATGGCCGGTACGGTACGCAGCTTGGCGTCGGCGCGAGTCTTCTCCACGAAGCTGAAACCGTCCATGCCCGGCATTTCCACGTCCACTAGGAAGAGCGCGTAATCCCGCTCGGCGGCCATCTCGAGCGCCTGCTCCGCGGAGGTCGCGAGATCTACGGCGTACCCAGCCGCCTCGAGGATGCCCTGCTCCAGCATTCGCGTCGTCAGCGAATCGTCTATCACCAGGATCGGGCGCGTCTCGGTCGTTGCGGCCGTCTCGCGCTCGACCTGGGCTTGGCGCGCCAGCAGCGCAAGGGACGCCGGATCGAGGACGGGTCGCGGAATCCCCTTTTCGTCGAAGCTCGCCGAGGCAAACAGCGAGTCGGCCGCGGCGATGGTGGGCAGAGTCCTGGCGACGATCGTGGAGGCCCCCAGGAGCCGATCGACGCCTATCGCCGCGAGCGCGCCGGCGCCATCGACCACGAGGATTGGACCGCCTCGGGATTTTTCGACGGGTGAGCACCCCGGCAGAACGGAAGCGAGCGACAGGAAGGGGATCGTCGCTCCCTCGAATTGGACGCATTCTCCGTCCGGGGTCTTCACGAAGTCGGCGGGGCGCAGCGCCACGGCTCTTCGCACCGCCTCGAGCGGGATCGACGCGGTGGTCCCTCCGGCCTCTACGGTCAGCGCGTCCAGCGAGGCGAGCGCCATGGGCACCGTCAGCTCGAACGTCGTGCCGATCCCGGGATCCGTGTGCACGCTGACGCTGCCATCGAGGCGCTTTGCGGTCTCCCGCACGATGTCCAGACCGATCCCCCTGCCCGACAGCTCGGTAACGGAATCGGAGGTCGTGAGCCCGCCCTTCAGGAGGAGATCCAGCAGCGAACGGCTGTCCGCCGGCGCTCCACCGGCCGACACGAGCCCCTTCTTCTGCGCCGCCGCGCGCAGAGCCCGCAGATCGATACCGCGGCCGTCGTCGCTGCACCTGAAGGCGATGCGGTTCCCGTGCCGGACGATCTCCAGATTGACGCGGCCCGAAGCGGGCTTGCCGGCGTTCGAGCGCTCGGGCGCGGATTCAATCCCGTGAGCGACGGCGTTGCGGACGAGTTGAATGAGCGCGCCTTGCACGGCGCCGAGCACACGCGCGTCGAGGCGAACATCGCCCCCCTTCGTCTGCAGGGCGGCGCGCTTACCGACGGCCTGGGCGCCGTCGCGAACGGTTCGTTCGAGCGACGCGACGAGAATCCCCGCCGGCAGGAATCGGAGCCGCTCCGCCCGGTCATGCACGTCGACGAGCTCGCGCTCGGCTTGCTCGAGCCCGTTCGACATCGCCCGCCTGAGACTTTGAGCGAGCGCGCGAAGCTCGTCGAGCGGCGACCGGGCTCCGGCACCTGCCGCGTGCCCGCGTTCCTCGGCATCCGACACGCGCTTCGACGCAGCGTGATTCGTGAGCCGCTCCATCTGCTCGAGCACGTCGTCGAAGCTTCGGAGTGATCTGAGCCGCGCGCTCGCCTCGGAGATGCCCTCGAGCAGCGCGTCCATCTCATCGACGTCGACGCGCATCGTTCGATGAAAATCGTCCGTTGGGGCCGGCGACGCCGGCGCCCCGACGTCCGGTTTCGTCGGAGCGTCGATCTCGTTCAGCTCACGAGAGATCGCGTCCACGAGCTTCAAGGCGTCGTCGACCAGCTCCTTCGAGGCTTTGACGGCCTGGTCCCTGAGCGGCCCGAGCAGCTCTTCGATGGAGTGTGCATTCTGCGCGATCGCTCGGTGCTTCACGACGCGCGCCGCGCCCTTCAGAGTGTGCGCCAGCCGGAGCAAGCGCTGCACGAGCTCGGGGTCTTGTCCCTTCTCGAGCGCCAGCAAGGCGCGCCCGAGCTCGGCCGAGAGCTCGCGCCCTTCGACGCGGAAGTACTTGAACGGATCCGCTGTCATGCGCTTGCGAGCGTCGGCGGACGAATGATACGCGAGAGATCTCGCGAGAGATTTGCGAGCTGGGTCGCCGTCTGCAGCGTCTGATTGGAGCTCGTCTCGGTTTCCTTGGCGGCCTGGGCGACGTTGGCCACCGCGACGTTCACCTGCTCGACAGCCGTCGCTTGCTGCTTCGTGCTGAGCTCGATCTCGCGCGACGCCTCGGTCGTCGTCGTCACCAGGCCGGCGATGTGTTTGAGCGACGAGGCGACGTCGCCGATCTGACGAACGCCGGCGTCGACCGCCTTCGATCCGCTCTCCGTCGCCATCACCGTCGTGTTCACGGACGCGCGGATGTCGTCGACGAGGACTCGGATCTCCTTGATCGAACCGCCGACGCGATCCGCGAGCTTTCGAACTTCGTCGGCGACAATCGCGAAGCGCTTCCCGGTTTCCCCCGCGCCGACGGCCTCTATCGTCGCGTTGATCGCGAGGATGTTCGTCTGTTCGGCGAGCTCGTTGATGATCTCCAGGATCCCGCCGATCTGCTGAGACTTCTTGCCGAGCTCGAGCATGTGCCCGACGATCTGGTCCACTTGGCGCCGAATGCCCGCGACGGACTCTTGGGTCCTCTGCATACCCTGATCCCCGCTCTTGGCGGCGGTGGCGGTCTCGGAGGCCACTTGGGCGACTCTCTGTGCGCTCTCCGCTATCTGCCGGGAGGTGGCGAGCAGTTCGCTCACCGTCGTCGTGATCTGCGTCATCGCGGTCGCCTGCTCCTTCGATCCACTGACCTGTTGCGTGGCGGCCGACTGAAGCTCGGTAGAGGAGCTCTGCATGTGCTGGACGGCGGATCCTATTTGCGAGTTCAACGACCTGTTGATCGCGAATCCAACGGCGGTCACCAGCAAGAGACTGAGCAGCGTGCCGAAGGCGATGCTCGAGCGGGCGCCGCTCGACGCCCCCTCCACCTCATCGGCTCGCTGCTTCAGGAGGTCTCGCTCTTCGCGCTCCATTTGCGACAGCACGCGACGTAAGTCATCCATGGTCCGTTTTCCTTCGCCGGCCGCGACGATCTTCGCGGCCGACTCGAACCCGTTGCTCCTGCGCGCGTCGAGCGTGCGCTTCATCTCGCCGAGCTTCAGCGAGACCAGCGGCTCCATCTCGTCCATCCTTCGCTGCTGGTTTACGTTGTCCCGCGTGAGCTCGCGAAGATCGCGGACGATCGCCGGCAGCTTGCTTATTGCGTCGTTGTAAGGCTCGAGGAATGGTTCGTCGCCGGTGATGACGTATCCGCGCTGTCCCGTCTCCGCGTCCTTCAGCAGGCTCGCGACGGTCGAGATGTGCTCGAGCACCTGGTGCGAATGCGCCACGCTATAGCTCGTCTGTGTCAGCAAGACGATGCTCCGGTACGCCACCGTGCCGACGGCTATCAGAAGCACGGAAGAGAAAATGAAGGTCATCGCAAGCTTCTTCCCGAACGTCATATGTCAGTGCTCCTTGTGCGCGGCGGCGACGCCCGCGCGATTGCCGATGGCCTCGATCAGCCGTTGAATTCCGATGATCGTCCTTGCTTCGGTACCGACGCGCAGTATCTCCCGCGCCGAAACCTGGAACGATTCGCCCTCCGCCGAAGCGACCGCCGACGCTGGGGCCCTCAGGTAACCGTCGAAGGCGTCGAAGGCGAACCCCACCGCCGAGTGGGCGGCGACGAGCAGCCAACGAGGAATTGCCGTCGCCGGCGGCTCGCCGAGGAGGCGGCCCAAGGCGAAGACCGGAACGACATTCCCTCGAATGCCGGCCATGCCGAGGAGCTCCGGCAGACGCCCCTTCAGCGGAGCCACGATCTTGTCGACGAAGAGCCCGCCGACCTCCTCGAGACGCACGACGTAGCGGCCCTCGCCCGATCGGATTCCGAGGAAGCTCGACTCGTCTGCCGCAGACTCTGAAGGCCTGTTGGCGAAAGATTCGTCGAACGAACGACGTAAATCGGCGACGCGGGTTGCGAGGGTCGGTTGTTCGCTGCTCATGGGACACCTTCGAGGCGGCTCAGTTGAGCCTTGCAGAGGGACATCAGTGCTTCGCGGCTGAATCCCCCACCGAAGAGGAGCAGACGATCCGGGTCTTCGCGGTGAAGTAGCGCGAGCGCCTGCTCGAGCTCGCGCCGCGCGCCCTTCTTGTTTCCTTCGCGCCCAGCGAGAAGGCCCAGATGCAGATGCGGCAAGGCGAACGTCCGATCGAGCTCGGTCGCCAACTGGTCGTGGCTCGCCGCACCTGGAAGATCGCCCGAGTGCTCCAGGGAGAGCGCCAGCAGATAGTGCGCCCCCGCGCTCGTCTCGTCGTGGTGAAGGAGCTCGCGGCAGAGCTCCTTCGTACTGGCAAGATCCCCGCCGTAGGTCGAAAGGACAGCACGCAGCAAGAGCACCTGCGGGCTCCGCATCGATTCCGGTGGCACACGACTGAGCAGCGCCCGGGCGTCCGCGAGACGGTCCTCTCGAAGCAGCTCCAGCGCGGCCGATGGACTCCACGACGGCGCGATCTCCGCCGTGGGCGCGGGCGCCTGCGATCCTCCCGAGGCGATCCAGGCGTTCGTCAGCGCCTGAACTCGGTCGGAGGCTTGGCGGATGGCGTCGACCCAAGAATCGGAACCGGGGGCGCTCATGAAGGTCAGGTCGATCGGCGCAAGGGCAAGCTCCGCGGGGATCTCCTCGGCGAGCTTCGGGGGATGCGATCGCCGCCGGTAATAGAAGGTTCCGTGAGTGCTCCGGACGTCGAACTCCTCGGAGACGCCACGGAGCGTCTCCGCATGGCCGAGGAACAGAAAACCTTCCGGAGCGAGCGCCCGCGCAATTCGTGCGACCACGGCCTTCATCACCGACGGCGTGAAGTACATCAGCACATTGCGGCAGAAGACGACGTCGAACGAACTGGGTCGCCAGAAAGAAGCGTCCTCGTCGACCAGATTTCTTTCTTCGAAGGTGACCCTTTTGCGGATCGTCTCGTCCAGCACGAAATGGGCGCCCTCGACCGTGAAGTAGCGCCGCTGCACGTCGTTCGGGGTCTCGCGAAGAGCCCAACGGCCATAGTGCCCCTTGGCGGACAGCTCGAGCATCGACGGATTGACGTCGATCCCCACGATCGAGACGTCCCACCCCGTCTCGGCGATCCAGTCGTGAAGGAGCATCGAAATCGAGTACGGCTCCTCGCCCGACGCACACCCCGCGCACAATATTCGCAACCGCCGTTCGAGGCTTCGAGCAGGCACGCGCGCCGGGATCGCGATCTCGCGGAGCGCCTGAAATTGATCGCGGTCCCGGAAGAAGAACGTTTCAGCGACGGTGAGCTCGCGCGCCAGCGCACGCCTCTCGACGAGCGCCAGGGATGCCTCGGTGATCGCGAGATAGGCGTCGACGCCGATGCCTCGGGCGGCGGCGCGCCGGGAAAGAACCTCGCCGAGGAACCCCTGCTTGCCGGCATCGAAGTAAAACCCGAGATCCCTCGCCACGAGGCGTCGGAATCGCTCGATGTCTTTTGCCGACGGCGTCATGATTCCGAGTTGCCCCGCGCGAGCTCGGCCCAGATCGATTCCGGCACGAGCCGGCCCGCACGAAGAACGAGCAGCAGCTCTCCCTGCAGCGCTCCGAGCAGCGCCACTTTATCGGCGTTGCTTTCGCCCAGAAGAGGCGGAAAGACGTCCAGCGCCGTGACATCGACGGTACGGACTCCGATGACCGACTCGACCGCCAACGCCACGTGACGTTCTCCGGCTCGGACCGTCAGGAGCCGCTCCGGTCGTGCGTCGTCCTCGAGCCCCAAAACCGCGCCGAGATCGACGACCGGGATGGGCGCGTCCCTGATCACCGAGACTCCCTTCACGAAGCTCGGCATGCCTCCCAAAGGCCGGAGGGGCAGGGGCCGCATCGTCTCGATCACGTGGCCCAGCGGCAGCGCGCAAAGGCGCGCGCGCGCCCTGCAGAGAAGCATTGTGTTCAGGTTCATGCTGCCCCCGACGCCCTCGCTTTCTAGCGCTGCCTCACGACGGGCACCGGGCGGCGAGCAGGCTCGTCTAGCTTGCGGACCATCGCGGACTCCAGGAAGCGGGGCGATGGCACCCACCGAGTCGGGCGCGGCTACCCCAACTCGTCACTCTACCGGAGAATCGGTCTCCCGTTCCACCGTCGCAACGCGGACGGACGATGCTCGATTGGACACCTCTCGTGTGTTGCAGATCTCCCCAGTTCAAATCCGCTGAGCCGCTCGCTTTGAAGTGGACTTCCTTCGGAGCACTCCTCCAGTGCGAGCGCGACTCCGCGACACCTACACGAGCTTTCAGAAACGGCGAACTAAGGGACCGCAGCCCTGGCAGGGCTTTGCCGGAACGTATTTTCTGCGCGAGTGCGTCGCGAGCGGCGCAAAAGTCGCACGGACGCACCGAGACCGCGGAGCGGGCGCGCCATGAAGAAGTATTGGCTCGCGCCCGGGTTGGAGCAGACGTCGCGGCATGTGCGTTGCAGAGAGGTCCGTCGATGGACTTGTTCGAGACCCTGGTCGAAGATCACCGGCTCATCTCCCGAGTGCTGAACGCGTTCGGCGGTTTTCTGGATGAGACGGAGTCGTCGGGGATCTTGGATCTCGTCGAGCTGAACCGGTTCGTGGTGTTCTTTCGCGAATTCGTCGAGCTGTTGCACCACGAGCGAGAGGAAGAAGTGCTGTTCCCGGCCATGGAGAGCGTCGGCTACTCGACGAAGGGCGCACCCCTCGCACACATCCACGATCAGCACGAGCGGGAATGCGCGCTGCTCCTCAAGCTGCGCAAGCTCGCGGTGGCGATGAACCCGCCTACCGCCGCGAGGCAGGCACGCGTGATCGAGACGGGTCGCGAGCTGATCGAGTTCGAGCAAGCCCACATGCAGAAGGAAAACGAGCTCCTCTACCCGGCGATGAAGAAGGAGTTTTCCGGTCAAACCCTCGCGGCCCTCAGCCGCAAGTTGAACACCGGAAAAGCCGCAGAGCGCCGGGCCACGGAGCAGGCATGGCTGAAGACGCTCGCCGACGAGCTCGTCCGCGCACACACGTAGACGGTTCTCGGCACCGCACGTTCCGCGACAATACAAACTGGAAGATCGCGGCGCGAGGGAGCGCTGGAATCGGGGCTGCTCACGAATCGATGGCGCGCGAGCTTTTACGCCGGCCGTTGCCCAAGACGTAGCCGTGACTCCTCGCGAACCATCCGAGCACGTCCTTGGCCGTGACGACACCGACGACCTCACCCCGGGCGCCGACGACCGGCATGGTCTCGATGTCCTCGAAGGCCATGAAGGCCGCCGCCCGGGCAATCGAAACATTCGCCCGGATGCAGAGCGGGCACGGCGTCATGATATCTTCGACCTTCGCCGTCGCTCCGTCCGGCACCGAGCACCGACTGTGCCAGCGAACGAGGTCGGCTCCGGATACCACGCCGAGCGGCAGCCCGTGGTCGTCGACGACCGGCGCGCTACAGATGCCTTCGTCCACGAACGAGCGTTCCAGCGCATGGACCCCGAGATCGGGCGCGACACACACGACGCGTGTGGTCATGATCGCCGACACCGTGATTCGATCGCCGGATCCGGAAGCCGGCGCAGTTGGGCTCGCCTGCGGGTGCCCGACTTCGTCGTCCGGGTCGGCGCACACGACAAAACCATCGTCGTCCCCGCAGGGCAACTTGACCAACGTGCAATCCTCGCACGCGAGGCAATGTTCCAACGGAACATCGATCGCCTGCCGCGGGCACCACACGCCCAAATGCACCCCGGGCGCGCGGGCGTCTCGAAGGGTCTCGCGGGTACGGATGTCGAGTCTTTTCCCAGTCTGACCTTGTGCGTCGTCCATCACACTTCTCCGGAGCCGCCGGCACACACTCGGTGCGAACCTCATGCCATCACATCCGCAGGCGACGACGAGCGCAGCTCAGCGCACCCCGACCCAGTCGCAAGGGCTGGAAAGCTCGTGTGTTCGAATCGCATGCGAGCCCGGCTAACGCGGCTGGAGCCTCGCTGCCAGCGCTTGACCAAGGCGGCAGATCTTGCGAGCCCACGCAAACGGTTCGCTTCGCGCGAACCTGGTTCGACGCGAATGTCGCTGGGCGTGCTCCGGCGAATCGAAAAGCAGCCAGTTTCGCAAAGCAGGCCAGTGGCGTCCAACAGGCTCTGTCTGGCCCGGCGCTTGCTCCCGTTCGAGGCAGGATTCGTGCGAATCGGTAGTCATGATCCGCGTTCCATTGAAGCCGCCCCATCCGGAAAGAGTCTGCTGGGGCTGCGACAAGTATTGCCCGGCCGACGAGCTCACGTGCGGCAACGGCACCGAGCGCACGCCGCACCCGGTCGAGCTGTTCGGCGACGATTGGCAGCAATGGGCCGCTTCGGACAACGCGCCCGAAGCGGCGACGGCGAGCGAGGCGTCGACGGCAACGAGCAACTCACCCAGCGACCATCGTCCAATGAAGCATGCAGAACACCCCTTCATCGCCATCTGGGAGACCACTCAGGCCTGCGATCTCGTCTGTCAGCACTGTCGCGCGTGCGCGCGGCCACAGCGCGACCCTGACGAGCTCACGACGGAAGAGGGCTTCGCGCTCCTTCGACAGCTGCGTGCCGGGGGAGTGCCGCTCGTCGTGCTGACCGGCGGCGACCCCGCGAAACGTCCCGACCTGCTCGAGCTCGTCCGCTACGGTGTCTCGCAAGGTCTTCATCTCGGCCTCACGCCTTCGGCGACGCCGCTCGTGACGAACGAGCTGGTTTACCAGCTGTCGCGCGCCGGCCTCCATCGACTCGCCATCAGCCTCGACGGGCACACCGCCGAGATCCACGATGCGTTTCGCGGAGTTCAGGGTAGCTTTTCCGACGCTGTCCGCATCCTGAACGCGGCCAAAGCGTGCGGGCTCAGATCGCAAGTGAACACCACCGTGCACGCGGGAACGATACATCGCTTGCGGGACGTCGCCGCGCTCGTCGATGAGCTCGGGAGCGTGCTGTGGAGCGTCTTCTACATCGTGCCGACGGGCCGCGCCGAAGAGCGGATGCTTCCGTCGGCCGAAGCGGTGGAAGCCACGCTCCACGAGCTTGCCACGATCGCCGCGACGGCTCGCTTCGCCGTCAAGACGACCGCAGCGCCGCACTACCGCCGGGTGCTCGCGCAGCGCAAGGCCGAGGGGGCGGCGGCCGTCCAGCACGGCACCTTCGGCAAGCAAGGCGAACGGGTCAACGACGGGCGCGGCTTCTTGTTCGTGTCGCATCGCGGTGAGATCTTCCCGAGCGGATTTCTGCCCATCCCGTGCGGCAACGTTCGGAGCGAAAATCCGATCGACGTGTATCGGGACGATCCGCTCTTTCAGCGGCTTCGCGACGCGACGGCGCTCACCGGGAAGTGTGGCGCTTGCGAATACCGGCATCTGTGCGGCGGTTCCCGGGCACGAGCCTACGCGATGACCGGGAACGCGCTCGGCTCCGACCCGCTCTGCTCGTACGTTCCACCGGGTTACGATCCCGAGCGACGCCCGGGACCGCGACGACTGGAGGTCGTGGAATGATGTCGTCCATAGCTCGAGCCGAGGCTTCTCCGAAGAAAGAGAGCACGCTCGCGCCGCGTGAGCACGGGTTCTGGGTCATCCTGGGCGTCGTCGTGCTGTCCGCCCTGTCCCGAAAGGCGAGCTCCGGCGCTGCTTGGCTCGTCGCCGTCGCCGTCGCGATCGCCGCCATCGCGCTCGGCGGCGTTCTCGGCCACCGCATTCGACGAAGCGCGGCCTTGCAGCTCGTCGCCACCGGGATGCTGTCGCTCGCGGGCATCCCCATCGAGCTCGCTGGTGGCGCTTCCGCCGCGGACGCCGCTTCCGACGCCGGGGCGTGGTTCGCCATATTCATCGGCTCGGCGCTCGGCGTTCGAGCATGCTTCGCGCGCGCTTCACGCCGGCAACGCGAGCGCGCCACCGCGCAAGCCTTCGCCTCGATCGCCGTTCCGCTCGCGGTTGCAGGGCTCTTCGCGGTGGCGTCGCTGCGCGGCCAGGCGCTGGCGACGCTCGTGGCCGGCGCCGCCCTCGCCGTCATCTCGTTCTTTCATCCCACGCCCAAACACCTGAAATCGGTGGGTATCGCGCTGGCGGCCGTCGCCGTGGTCGCAGCCGTACTCCTCCGAATTTCTTGAGGCACGTCGCATGTCCCAGTCTCCACTGCACGTTGGTTCGTTCCAGCCGGGAAAGCCCGTCATCCCCGCTTCCGATTTGATCCGGAGTATCGAGCAACGTCGTGGCGTGGCGTTGTTTGCGAAGGGCTTCCGGCCGCTATTTTTGTGCGCGGCCGTGTACGCCGTGCTCGCCGTGCCGCTGTTCTTGCTCGAGCTCGACGGGTACGTTCGCGCCGGCGCTTACCTGCCGCCGATGTACTGGCATGCGCACGAGATGGTATTCGGATTCACCGGCGCGGTGCTGGGCGGTTTTCTCCTCACGGCAGTAGCCAACTGGACAGGCCGTGCGACGGCGGAGGGCGGAGCGCTCGCGCTCCTCGTAGTGCTCTGGATCGCCGGGCGCGCCGGCATGCTGGTGCCGGAGCATCTGCCGCGGTACTTGCCTGCTTTCCTGGATCTATCGTTCTTGCCGGCCTTGCTGATCGCTTGCGCCCGTCCGATCTTGAAGACCAGAAACCGGCGCAACTACGGCTTCTTGGCGATTCTCGGCGCCCTCTTCACGGCGAATGCGTCCATCCATGCCGCCGCCCTCGGCGCGATCTCTTCCGCGTGGGAGCATCGCGGCAATCTCGTCGCGGTCGACGTGCTCGTCGTCGCGTTGGTCGTGATGACCGGACGCGTAGTCCCCCTGTTCACGCGGAACGCCCTCGGCGCGGAGGACGTCCGCGCGCATCCCGTATTCGAGCGCCTCGCTGCGGCGGCCGTGGTCGCGCTCGCGCTGGTCGATGTGTTCGACGCCCCCCTAGCGGCGACGGGCACGGTCTGCGCCCTCGGCGCGCTCTTCACCGCGTGCCGGATGCGCTCGTGGGGAAGCGCTCGCGCCCTGCGCGCGCCGCTGCTGTGGATTCTTCACGCGGGCAGCCTGTGGATCGTCGCCGGGCTCGCGCTTCGAGCAGCGGCGGCATGTTCGTCGATCCCGTTCGCGTCGGGGTTGCACGCGCTCACGGCGGGCGCCCTCGGCTCTCTCACCCTCGGCATGATGACGCGTGTCGGGCTCGGGCACACGGGACGCCTGCTCGCGGTTCCACGCCGGATCGCGTTCGCGTTCGCCGCGGTGCTCTTCGGCGCGGTAGCTCGCGTCCTCGCGCCCGTGCTCTGGCCCGGAGCGCTCGGACCGCTCGCCGTGGCGGGCGTCGTGTGGTCCGGAGCGTTCGCTATTTATCTCGCGACCTATGCGCCGGTGCTCGTCGCTCCGCGCGTGGATGGAAAGCCGGGTTGACGGGAGCACGCCCGCCGAACGTCCTCGGGCGTCGGTATCGTCACCGTGGGGCCTGAGAGGCTTTCGACCGCGGTCGCAACCGCTCGAGCACCCGCACGGACATGCCGAGCGCAGCGATGGCCCACCCGGCCAGCGCGACGTAGACGAAGACGCCGGAGATGCGGGCGAGATACGGCGCGTCCACGGCGCGGGACAAGCGGAAGGTGCTGACGGTGTACATGCCGAGGGGAAACACGGCGCCCCAGTAAAGCGGATCGTAGCGCAGCGGGAAACGCCTCACGACGTGCCGCCAGACGCCGAGGATGACGAGCATCGGGATCCACCACGTCGCCGTCGCCCACCAGAAGAGCGTGAAGCCCCTCACGAACGGCAAGATCTGTCCGAGCACCGCCGAATGCGGCGCCGCCAGCACCAGCATGCAACCGGCGAGGGTCGAGATCGCCGCCGCGCCCATGTTGATCCAATACGGCGGCGCGAGATCGTCCGGGCTCATGACGAAGAACGTGTAACGATAGAAGATGAGCGAGATGATCCACACATAGAGCATGCACCCGCCCAGCCAGGTCACGAGCGCGAAGAAGAGCACCGCGTCCGTGTGCTCGCCGAAGCCTGGCGCGAGCTGCGACCCGAGGAGACTCACCGATTGCGCGGCGACGACGCTGACGAGCCACCCGCCGTTGATACCGTCGACGAAGGCTGGCTTCTCCGACTTGACCGTGATGATGGTGAAAATGGAGTACGTCAGCACGATCCAGAGGGCGACGCCGAAGCACCACAGTGCTTGCGCGGCGCGAAGGCCGTCGGCGATCAGCAGACAGTCCGAGCCCAGCATGCAGGTCGCCGCCACCGTCGTGAAGAAGCCGACCGAACGACCATGATTCAGGAGATCCGCGACGACGCGCGCGCGGTACCGTACGACGCGGACGACGGTGAGGCTCCAGAGGAGGACGTAGAAGGCGACGTTCAGTACGAAGAGGCCCCACGAGAGCCCTCGCAATCCGAGCAGGTGGCACCCGATGGAGACGATGCCGGTGGCCATGACCAGCGCGAAGTACGCCGGATGCATCCCCGCGATGCCGTCCGTGGTCGCTTCCATCGTGCCCGGAGGCGCTCAGACTCGTCCGCCGAGGACGTAGCGAAGCAGACCGAGGTTCAGACCCAGGCACGCGACGCTCGCGGCGAAAGCGGGCCAAACGACGGCTTCGTCACCGCCGAGCCAGGCGTTCATCGTCGCGGTGAGCAACCAGAGCTGCAGGACGACGAGGAGCAGGACGAAGCACAGCACGCCGTAGATGACCGTCGTCCGCTGCTCCCGAGTCGCGCTTCGACGGATCGCCATTACACGGTCCTCATTTCGACGGACACGGCGTAGACGTCGTCGCCCTCGATTTGCAGCACGATCTTCGGGAGCGGGCGCGGCGGCGGTCCGGCGATGTTGCGTCCCGTGAGCAGGTCGAAGTAGCCCTCGTGACAGGGGCAGTGCAGGACGCCCTTGTCGAGCTCCGGCACGACGGCGCACGAGAGGTGGGTGCACTTCTGGCTGTAGGCGACCAGCTGACCCGCGGCCGTGCGAATGAGCAGGCAGGGATCGTGCTCGCCGGGAAAGTTGAACGCGACGACGGCGCCGGGCGAGAGACCGGCCAGCGACGCCACGCGTTTGCGACCGGGCGGCGCTCTGCGGCTTCGCGCGAGGCTCTGCGCGGCGATCCATCCTTGGCCCGCGACGAACGCGCCGCTCGTGAGCACGAGGAACTTCACGAAATCTCGCCGGGCGACGTAGTTGTCTTCAGGCCAGTCGACGGCGAAGTCACGGCGCCAGCGCGGCCGCACCGCGGTGCGATCGGCGTCGGGGGGCACGGTGACCTGATCCGGGTACGGCTCCGGCGCGTAGACGTCCGCGCGCGTCGTTCCGGTCAGCGCTTCCCGCGCTTCGGAGTCGAGGCGCGGATCGAGCAGCAGATCTCGTTCATAGCGGCTCTGAGGGTCTTCGCTCATCTCAAACCTCCACCGAAGCGAAGGGATCTTCGCCGTCTTCGAGAGGCGACGGGGGGCTTCGGTCGCCGAGCACTTTCAGGCGCACCGTGCGGTTCGTCGGTTCGACGTCCATCGCGGCGGTGACGTCGACGTACGGAGCTGGTCCGGCGTGGCGGGGGACGAGGACGTTGACCCGTGTTCGGATCGTCTGATCGCCGAACTGGAACTTGTTGGTCGGCATCGACTGCGGGCGGAGCGCCAAGATCTGCTCCCGGGTCCCGAAAAAGAGCGCCTGGCTCGGGCATACCGTCGCGCACATCGGCTTCTTGCCGACCGAGGAGCGGTCGTAACACATATCGCATTTCATCATGATCTGGCGATCGGCGTAGAGCTCCGGGACGCCGAATGGACACGCCATGACGCAGTTGCCGCAGGCGATGCACCGCGGCTTGCGCGCGCTCTGCACCACGCCGTCGCCCGTTCGCTTGATGGCGTCGGCGGGGCAGACCTCCGCGCACGTCGGCTGCTCGCAGTGCATGCAGACGACGGGCACCGTCTGCACGGAGTGCGCGCGGTCGACGTACTCGAGGTGGATCATCGAGTCGCCCTTGTGCGTGTCGCACTCGCTGCACGCCTGAACGCACGCCTGACAGCCGATGCACCGGCTAGGATCGACGAAGAACTCCAGGTGCTGCGGAACGGGCATCTCGTCCTCCGACCTTCACTGCTGTGGCTCGAGCGACCGCGCGTACTCGGGTTCGGCGCTCGCCGGCCGAACGCGGCAGCCACACACTTTGTATTGGGGGATCTTGCTGATTGGATCCTGCGCCGCGACGGTCACGCGATTCACGCTCTTCTGGCCGCCCCAGTGGTAGGGAATGAACACCGTGTCCGGACGAATCGTCGTGACGACGAGCGCGCGCACCGTGATGGATCCACGGCGCGTCTCGCACGTCGCCCAGGCGCCGTCGGCGACGCCGAGCTTCTCCGCGAGCCGCGGGTGCATTTCGATGCGGGGCTCCGGGTACTGCTTCACCAGAGGTCCGATGCGCCGCGTCTGCGTCCCGGAGAGGAACTGCGACACGACACGCCCGGTGGTCAGAAATAAAGGATACTCGTCGGAGACGTCGTCGACGGCCGGGCGGTACTCGGCGACGTTGAACCGCGCCTTCCCGTCCGGAAAGTAGAAGGGGCCCTTGCCTTTCGCGACCGGGTTGTAGCTCCCCGGTTCGAAGAGACGCGGCGTGCCGGCGTGGTCCGGCGTGGGCGCCTCCGTCTTCGGATCTTCGCTGTAGCAAGGCCAGAATACGCCGTTCTGGCGCGCGATCTTTTCGTAGGTGATGCCGGAGTAGTCGGCGACCCCGCCCTTGCTCGCCTGGCGGAGCTCTTCGAAGATCTCGCGCGGGCTCCGGAAGGTGAAGCCCTTCGGCCGCCCGAGCGCGTGGGCGATGTCCTGGATGATCTTCCAGTCTTGTCGGGCCTCGCCGGGGCAGTCGACCGCCTTGTTGATCTTGATGACGCGGCCTTCGACCTGCGTGACGGTGCCCTCGTCCTCTTCCTGCAAGCTGCCCGGCAGCACGACGTCGGCGTGGCGAGCGGTGTCGCTCAGGAAGAAATCTATCACCGCGAAGAACTCGAGCTTGTCGAGGGCGCGGGTGATGAACTGGTTGTCCGGGAGCGACACCTTGGGGTTGATGCAGATCGACAGGAGCGCCTTGATCTCGCCGCCGTCGATTTTTCGGAACAGCTCGTAAGCGTCCACGCCCGGGCCGGGGATGTCCTTCTCTTCGACGCCCCAGACGGACGCGATGTACTTCCGGTGCTCCGGGTTCGAGATGTCGCGCAACCCGGGCAGCTGATCGCACTTTTGTCCGTGTTCGCGACCGCCCTGACCGTTCGCCTGTCCCACGATCGTGCCGTACCCGCTCTTCGGCTTGCCGATTCGACCCGACGCCAGAACCAGGTTGATCGTGCCGAGCGCGTTCTGAACGCCGTTCGAGTGGTGCTCGATGCCGCGCGCGTGAAAGAGGAAGCTCGACTTCGCCGTCCCCCAGAGCTCGGCGGCCTTCGCGATGGATCGCGCCGGAACCCCGGTCACCTCGGCGGTTCGCGCAAGCGGCCAGCTCCGGCAATACTCCGCCACCTGGTCGAAGCCGCTAGTGTGGCGTTCGATGAAGTCGCGATCGATCCATCCCTTCTCGATCATGATACCGAGGACGCCGGCAAAGAGCGCCGCGTCGCGGCCCGGGCGCACCGGCAAGTAAAGATCGCAGGTGCGCGCGACCGGGGTGATGCGCGGATCTTGAACGATGACCTTCGCGCCCATCTCGCGCGCTTGCCAGATGTAGTTCGTCGTGATCGGCGAGCACTCCGCCACGTTCGATCCGGCGACCCAGATGACCTCGGTGCCCACCATGTCGGACCACGGGCTCGTCGTCCGGTCGATGCCGAACGCCTTCTTGTTCGCGGCGCCGGCGCTCACCATGCACAGCCGCCCGTTGTAGTCGATGAAGGGCGTCTTCAAGCAGATGCGGGCGAACTTGCCGAGCAGATACGTCTTCTCGGTGGTGAGGCTCGCGCCGCTCAGGACGGCGACCGACGACGGCCCGTACTTCTCCTGCAAGCGCCCGATCTCCCGCGCGACCGTGGCGATTGCGTCGGCGTAGGCGAGCGGGGTGAAGCCCCCCGGAGCAGAAGGGTCCCGGCGGAGCGCGGACACGAGGCGGTCGGGGTGTGAACCCTGGAGATAGCGCTTCACGCCCTTCGGGCAGAGCATCCCTCGGTTGAACGGGAAGTCCTCGCGAGGTTCGAAGCCGATGACCTCGTTGTGACGAACCTTCAGCTTGATGCCGCACTGCTGGCCGCAGAAGCAGCAGTGGGTCTCCACCAACCGCTCCGGCTCGTCGGAGGTGGTGGCGCGGACGTTCGCCGAGAGGTGCGGCCCGAAGCGCTTCGTGATCTCCAGCTCTTCGACGGGGAGCGTCGCCATCGCTCAGACGACCTTTCGCGCTGCGTCCGCGTCCACGGCAGCGTTCCAGAGAGCGCCCTGCGAAAGCCCGAAGAGCGCTCGACGGCAGCGCGGGCAGATCTCCTGATAGTGCTCGGCGCGGCCCGCCGTCATCTCGTAGCGGAAGCCTAGATCGCGCTCGACCGCCGTGAGATCCCGGATCATCGCGGCGGCGGCGTACTCCTTGTGACAGCGCGCGCAGTGCGCTTGCTCGCTCCGCTTGCCCGCGTCCTTGTAGAACGCGACGCCGAGCTGCGCCGGCCGCTGGAAGATGTGAAAGAACTTGCCGAACGGCAGCCACAGGAGCGTCACGATCACCGTGACCGCGTGCAGGATCGAAAGGAACGGGTAACCGTACCCGCGGAGCCACGTGTAGCTCACCGTGAGCATCAGCCCGGTCACGCTGATCGCGCACAGCAGCACGAGCGGCAGAATGTCTTCTCCGAACTGCTGCACGGCCGACGCGCCGTGGTCGAGCACCCGCCGCCGGAAGGCGAGCATCACCCCCGGAATGACGAGAAACGAAGCCCACACGAGGCCATGGAACACGGCGAAGGCGAAGGGCGAGTCGACGGGGAAATCCCCCGCCGGGAAGCCGAACACGAACGTGCGATACACGTCCTCTTTGCCGGCGACCGTTTCGAAGTGAATCCAGCCCCAGACCAGCGGAAACGTTATTGCGGCCGCGAGGATACAACCCCACATGATCATCCAGTGCGCCGCCCCTCTCAGAACGCCGCGCCGAAAGATGAATCGATTTCCGGCGAACTCGACCAGCGCGCGGCGCGCGAGCTCGACCAGGTTCGCCGGCAACCATCGCGGCGCGAGAAAGACCTGCCATCCGCGTCGAAAGTAAAGGCGCGTCGGGGGTCGCCGGAGCCACATCGCGTACCGGTACGTGATACCGAACGTCGCGAAGAGGGTAGCGAACGTGTAACCGACCAGCGCCGCGTCGAAGTGCGCCAGGTTTCGCGAGCCCACGACGATGAGTCCCCCGAGCAGCGTCGTGGTGAGCGTGGCCCACAGCGCCGCCGTCAAGCTGTCGCTTGGTTTGCCCATGGCTCGATGTTGTCAAAGCTCCCGCGCCAGCGAAACCCTAATCTTTTCGGGCCTTGGCCGTCGAATCGGCGCCGGCGTCCGGGTCGGGACGAACCCCCGAGCCGCCCGAGTTCTGGACGATGTGGCGTGCTCGAGCGCCCAGCAATACGGCGCGCCATGGCGCATGAGACGCAAATTTTGCGCGTGTCGTGCGTGAGCAGCGGGTCCAGCGGTGCCGAGCTTGTGGTGGAGCTCGCGTCCCGCGCCAGCGTCTCCGCGTGCCGCCCGCTGAAGCACGGGGTCGAGCGACGAGCTCAGAAGCAGACGCGTCAGGGAACGTCCGCGATGTCGGCGGAGTCCTTCACGACAAGGTGGCGGGGACGGTTTCCGGCGCGCAAAAGAGCACTGCACGGATGCGTCCACTCTTCAGCAGACGAATCGTGACGGCCAACACCTCCGCGGCGAGTACATCGACGTTGAACACGCCGCACTCGAATTGTTGACCGACGGCGATCTCCTCCGCTTCGTGGATATCGGCGGCGACGCGCACGACATACCCGCACATCGAGAAATGGAGCTGCACGGCTGCGGCGAACAGACCTCCAGCCCCCACGAATAACAGATGCGGAAGACGTTCTTCATCGGGATCGTCGGATCCCCAGTTCGAAAAAGTCATCGGTGTCTCCGAGATCGATTGAGCCGCGTTCTTGCCCATCAATGACGTCCTCGTCGTTGCGTCGCTGATTCCCTTGAGTCGCTTCGGTTGCTTCGCCCTGCGCTGCCTAGGAACGCCGCGTCGCGACGGAGGCGGCGCGCCTGCTGCCACTCCGAGCTCACGCGAGTGATAGCCCACGCGCCTTTATCAGCGCCCAGGAATGCCTACCGATGCCATGCTGGGCGCTGTATCAGGGAGCCGCGAGGAGCGAGGTTCGTCCCCGACGAACTTCGCGCGGATCCGCGTTCGCGTCAACGATTTCCGCAACGCGCCTAGGTTCGTCCCCGACGAACTCGTCGTTTGAGCGATACGCCTACCGTTCCGGCGTCATGCCTCGCCGCTCGGCTCCGGATCCAATGGCGCTCGCCGTGGGGTGCAGGATTCGCCAGATTCGATCGGAGCAACGGATGACGGCAGAAAGGCTCGCCTTCGAGAGCGACCTGGGCTCGAAAGGTTACCTCAGCGACATCGAAAGCGGACGGGCCAGCCCGTCGCTTGCCACGCTTCAGATCATTGCGGAACATCTCGGCGTGTTGGTCGTAGATCTACTCACGGCGCCTGACCGCAGTGACCGCGAACGACTCATCGACCGGACTCGATGGCTCACGCCGGGCGCTACGCGAAAGCTGTTGCGCGAAATGCCGAGCGGCCCGCCGCCGCAGCACGAGGGCGAAGATCCCCGCCGCTCGGTCGTGCCCGGCCCCATCAAGTCGAAGCCATATCCAACCGCGGCGAGCACCAAGAAGCTCAACGTCGCTGAGCCGCCGAAACGCCCGGGGCGCGCGGCCGCAGGCACCCTTCCCTTGAACCGCCGTTGACGAGACAGCTCGAATCCAGCGCAGCGTGGCGCCGCGTCTCAAGTACAGCGCCGGCGTCGAAACGCACGTGTCACGGTGACGACCGGCGGCACCGTCAGCGTGATCCATGAAAACCACCGGTAGGGCGGTTGCTCTCCGGCAAGCGCCGTGGCCAGTCCGGCGACGGTCAACGCAGCGAGAGCGATGGGCGCTCGAAACACTTGCCACCACGTTCTCTCGTTCGCCGGCGTGCTCATCGCGATGAACTCTCTTGAGCGACTCTCGCGCCACCGGCGAGCCAGAGGTACGCGCCCGAAGCCGTGAGCACGACGAGGAGCAGATCCATCGCGGCCCAGATGAGCTTCAGCGGCAAGCCGCCGTAGTCACCGAAGTGCAACGGCCGGCAAACTTCGAGGAGCCGGAGATACCACGGCAAGGACTCGGCGCTGGCGAGCGCACCGCTCTCTGCATCGATGAGCACCGGAGTGAAGAGCCGCTTCGTGAGCGACGTCGTGCCATGCATCCAGACGAAATAGTGCCGCGGCGTCGCGAATCGCGTGCCCGGGAACGTGACGCTCGCGGGCGCCATCCCGGCGAGCGCGCCGCGCGCCGTTCGCACCGTGCCTTCGAGGGAGCTCAGATGGCTCGCCGGCGGGCGGTGCGCGTAGGGGGCCATCAGGGCCGGGACTCGTTCCGCCTGCCAAGCAGCGAAGAGCCGTTCCTCGAGCGTGTTCACGAACCCGGTGGCGCCGACGACGACGACCCAGACGAGCGTCGCAATGCCGATCAGGTTATGCCGATCGAGCCATGCGAGACGCAGCGAACCGCCGCGAACGGCGCCGAAGTCCAGTCGTCGCATGAAAGGCCGATACACCGCCACGCCCGACACCAGCGAGACCAGCAGCGCAGCCGCCGCAACGCCGAGGACGATGCTCCCGATTGGACCGAGAAAGAGGTTCTCGTGCAGCTCGCGCGCGAACCGAATCAGGCGTCCTTCGTCGCGCTGGTCTTCGATGGCGCCGGTCCGAAGGTTCACGAGTAACCGGCGCACGTCCTCGTCGGAGGCGTCGAGCCGATTGGCGATGCCGATTCCGAGAGCGTCCCGGCGCTCGTCCGGCCAGAACACGAACTGAAGGAATGCGTCGGGGTATCGCTCGCGTACGCTCCGCACCAGCTCGTCGAGGGAGCGCTCGGGCGACGTCTCCACGGTCGGTCGAGATGGAGCGCCGGCCGCGAGCTGCTCGATCTCGTCGCCAAAGATCAGCGGGAGCCCCGTCAAGCAGGCCGTCAGGAGAAAGGCCGTGCAGACGAGGCTGCTCCACTTGTGGACGATCCTGAAGCGGCCAACCGTCCTCGCGCGCATCGCCGCTCGCCCGGCTAACGGATCTTGACGAAGCCTCGGCTCCACCCGTCGATCGGGAATGCTTTCCGGGCCGAGCCGTCCGACTTGAGCTCGTACGCCGTACTCGTCTCCCAATCGGCGCCCGGCGCGAGGAGGAACGTTCGGCCGTCGAGGGTGAAAACGGTCTGGTCGGCGATCATGCGGTCCATGCCGGAGATCGGCTGCCCCGCTTTCGTATCGAGGTCCACTCCCCACGCCTCCCACTCCACCGCCGACGGGATTTCGTAGGGGGCGGTGTCTTTCGTGATCGTGAAATCCTCTTCGTGGAACGCGGCGAACACTCCCTTGCCGTCCGCGATGTAGCTGAGCTGCGCCCCTTCGTGTCCGCCGGTCACGTCGGAAAAGGTCAGGGTCCAGTCGGGATCGACCGACTCCGAGTCCGACGGAATCCGAACGACGCAGCTCTTCGGGGCATTCTTCATGAGCGTGCCCGGGACGTTGTAGAACCAATTGCTGAAATACAGGTTGCCCGACTCGTCCTTCTGCGCGACGGCGCCGAGGTTCGGGCAACGCTGCTCAGAGGTCCAACCGAGGAAGGTGTCCGAGTCGGTGTCGAACGAGCCGATGTATTGCTCGGTGGAGAACGTATAGGTGGACCAGTCCTCCCAATAGAAGGAGCGGTAGAGGTGGTTGCCTCGCAAGACCGCGGGGGATCCGTCGAGCACCATGCCGTCCCGATCGACGTCCGGGACGTCGATCGTTCCACCGAGCGTCATGTCCTGGGGGTTCCAGATCGCGTACTGCCCCGTCGGCAACGTCATGTACGCCTTCTTCGAGCTGATGAAGATGTTGTCGCGCATGCCGACCAAGTCGACGCCGAGGTTCGCGAAGCTGACCGTCGCTTCCTTGTTCAGCTTCCCGTCGGAATCGAGCCCGAAGCGGATGATGTTCGGACTCTCGCCGTCCGAGACGAACAGCTTGCCGTCGTAGGCGGCGATGTCGACGTCGCCCGGAAAGGGATAGGAGTTTTTCAAATCGACGCTGGTGATGTCGAGCGAGTCGAAGACGCTCACGTACGTCATGTCGGAGTTCGGGTCGGGCCCGAAGGCGATGACGGAAAGCGCGTAGACGGGCGGCTCGGCCGGCTCGCCGCCGTCGGCGGCCGGCGGTTGGTGCTTCTTGGTTACCGGCGCGGGCTTTCCCTTCTCGTCGTTGCCGCAACCGGCGAGCGCGAGACAAGTGAGCGGCAACAGCCACGAGAGGGCGCTGATTTTCATCATGAGGCGACTTTCGAACCCGGGCCGACGGCGCGGTGATCCACATCGACGAACGCCAGGTAGCGGCGACCTTGCATCATCGATAATACCAATGATTCCAGTTATTTGTGTTTCTCGAACGGCCTTGACAAGCACCGGCCGGACTGAGAGATTACGCGAATGAATTGCATTATCGATTACTGGAGGGATCGAGCGCTTGTCAAGAGTCGTCGCGACTTTCGACGGAGCGCGCGCTGACGGCGGGACCGATGCAGAGCGTGAGCAACGGCTTCCCTCGTGAAGCAACGCTGCGCCGGCGCTGGGCTCGACGCGCTCTCGCGTTTCTCGTGCTCGCGACGGCGCTGGTCGTGACCGTCCGCTATCTCCGCGCAAGATCGGCGAGGGCCGCGCTGGACGCCGTCGAGCTCGTGCCCGCACGGCGCGGCGACATCGAAGATACGGTGACCGCGCTCGGCAAGCTCCAGCCGCGCGAGTACGTCGACGTCGGAGCTCAGGTTTCAGGTCAGCTGCGGCGGGTGCTGGTCCAGCCGGGCGACTTCGTTCGCGCTGGCTCTCTGCTCGCGGAGATCGATCCGCGCATCCAATCGTCGAAGATCGACGTGGACCGCGCGCAGCTCGACGAGCTACGCGCCGAGCTCGCCGAACAGCAGGTGGTCCTCGAGTTCGCGGAGCAGCAAACCGAACGACAACGCCGGCTGCTCCACGAGCAGCTCGCGTCGCAGGAGGTTTTCGACCAAAGCCGGCGTGACGCCCGTTCGGCGGCCGCGAAGGTCGACGGCATCAAGGCGCGAATGCGCGAGCTCGAGTCCGTGCTCAAAGGCGACCAAGTCGAGCTCGGTTACACGCGGATCTACGCGCCGATGAGCGGCACCGTGCTCTCCGTCGACGTGCGCCAAGGCCAGACCGTGAACGCGAACCAGCAAGCGCCGTTGCTCCTGCGGATCGCGGACCTCTCGACCATGACGGTGTGGACGCAGGTGTCCGAGGCGGACGTGGCGCGCCTGCGAGAAGGCATGGATCTCTACTGCACGACGCTCGGTCGCCCCGACCGACGCTGGAAGGCGAAGCTCAGGCGACTTCTCCCCGCCCCTCCTCGTCAACCGGGATCGCTCCTCGCGAACTCCGGCAATGCGCCCTCCGGGGCGAGCAACGTGATCCTCTACACGGCGCTCTTCGATCTCGACAACCCGGACGGCGAGCTCAAGCCGGAGATGTCCGCGCAGGTCTTCTTCGTGATCGCGCACGCGGAGGACACCACCTTGCTCCCGACCACCGCCCTCCTTCACGAAGAAGGCGGAGGAGCGACGTCCGTGTACGTGGCGAGCATCGACGGCACGTTCGAGCGACGTCCCGTTCGAACCGGGGTCACGACGCGGTTCGTCGTCGAGATCAGCGACGGGCTCGCCGCCGGTGAACGGGTCGTGAAAAATCACGAACTGCCCGAGCGCCGGCCTTGGCTCGAAGGGCTGATGCCGTGAACGCCGCGGCGGCGAACCACCCGGCGATCGAGCTCCGGGGCGTGTTCAAATCGTACTATGCGGGCGCCGGCGGCAGCACCCAAGACGTGCTGCGGGACATCTCCCTGGAGATCGCCGCCGGCGACTTCGTCGCCATCACCGGAGCGTCCGGGTCGGGGAAATCGACCTTGATGAACATCATCGGCTGTCTGGACCGTCCGACGTCGGGCAGCTACCGCCTCGACGGCGTCGAGATCACCCGCGCCGACCAAGAAACCCTGGCGAAGCTGCGACGCGAAGTCTTCGGCTTCGTCTTTCAGCAGTATCACCTGGTCCCCGGACGGACCGCGCTCGAGAACGTCGCGCTCCCCGCGATGTACGGCGGAGCATCACCCGCGGAGCGCAGAGAACGCGCCGGGGCGCTGCTCGATCGCCTGGGCCTCGCGGACCGCCACCATCATCGACCGAGCGAGTTGTCGGGCGGTCAGCAACAGCGCGTGTCCATCGCGCGCGCGCTGATGAACGGCGGGCGCATCATCCTGGCCGACGAACCGACGGGCGCGCTCGACAGCAAGAGCGGCGCGGAGGTCCTCGCGCTCCTGCAGAAGCTCTGGCGAGAGGGACACACGGTCCTCGTCGTCACCCACGATCGCGAGGTCGCCCGAACCGCCGCTCGCGTCGTGGAGCTCCGCGATGGCGTGGTGATCGCGGATGTCCGCACGGGCGACGCGCCCGGCGCCGGTCCCACCGCGCCGCCCGCGCGCACCCGCGGTCGTGCCCTTTGGAGCGAGGTGTCCGAGGCCTGGGGCGCCGCTCGGCAGTCGCTCGCCGTAAACCCGGCCCGCACGCTGCTCACGCTCCTCGGCGTCGTCGTCGGCGTCGCCGCCATCATCGCGCTCCTAGCCATCGGCGAAGGCGCCCGCCGAGCGGTGCTCGAACAGCTGGCGGTGTTCGGCACGAACCGCCTCTACGTCTTTCCCGGCGCCGAGAGCGCCAGGGACGCCGGCGGTCAGCTCACCGAATCCGACGCCGAGATCGTGCGCACGGTACCGAACGTCACCGCGGCGATGCCGTACCTGAAGGGCTCGGTCATCGTGCGCTACGGCAACACGGATCACCGCACCACCGGCGTCGCCATCACCAGCGATTTCCCGCGGATCTTGAACTGGGCGGTCGAGCGCGGGGTCTTCTTCACCGAGACGGACGAGCGGAGTCTCGCCACCGTCGCCTTGATCGGACGGAAGCTCGAGAAGCTCCTCTTCGCTCCCGGTGAAGAAGCGCTCGAGCGCTTCGTGCTCGTGAACAACGTGCCGTTCCAGATCATCGGCGTGCTGAGCGAGAAGGGAGCGCTCACCGGGGACTCGGACGACGACGACACCATCGTCTTCCCGTTTCCGACGGGGAGCCAACGGATCTACGGCACGCGCTACCTGTCCTGGATTTCGGTGTTGATCGACGATCTCGGACACGCCGACGAGACGGTGACCGCCATCACCGCCGCGCTCACGGACAAGCACCGCCTCAAGGACTTCGAGGTGTACAACAAGGCGGCGACCGTCGCGGCCCAGACCAGGACGATGGACATCATGACGTCGCTCCTCGCCTTCACGGCCGTGATTTCGCTCGTGGTCGGCGGGATCGGGATCATGAACATCATGCTCATGACGGTCGGTGAAAGGACGCGCGAGATCGGCATCCGTGCGGCGACGGGGGCGAGGCCGAGGGACATCTTGAATCAGTTTCTCGCCGAGGCGATCGCCCTGTCGGCGATCGGCGGCGTGATCGGCGTGGTGCTCGGCGTCATCTTGGCTTTCGGCGCACAGCTCTCCGGGATGCCGATCCGTATGACCCCGGGGGCGGCGCTCACGGCTTTCGCCTGCGCCGTCTCGACGGGGATCTTCTTCGGCTATGCGCCCGCGCGTCGTGCCGCGCGTCTGGATCCGGTTGCCGCGCTGGCCCGCCAATGAATCCGGGGAATAAGCACTCCTCGGACACCGTCGCTTGACAGCCAACTCAGGTCCGTGCCATGGAAATTGCAAATGAATCGCATTGTCAATTTGACCCTCCGGGGCCGCCTATTCGGTCGACGGGCGTGAACGGGTCTGACAATGAGCCGCCGGCCTCGAACGACTCGACCGCGTAGCCCATGCCGAGTCGCCGCCGATGAAGCTGAGCCGCGTTCGCTGGCTCGTGGTTGCATCCCTTCTCTGCGCATTCACGACGGCAAAGCCCGCCGAGGCGCAGGAAGCCGGGAGCGCCGAGCACTCCGGCGTCGCGCCGCCCGAGCTCGTCGAGAGCGCGGAGGCCGCATATCCGGAGGCCGCTCGCGCCGCGCACGTCGAGGGGACGGTCCTCCTCGAGCTCTACATCGACGTCGAGGGACGCGTCACCGGTGCCAGCGTGATTGAACCGGCTGGCAACGGCTTCGACGAGGCGGCTCGTGACGCCGCGCTTCGGTTCAAGTTCAAGCCGGCGCGCCGCGGCGATCAGCCCATCGCCGCGCGGATACGCTATCCCTACTCGTTCAAGCTCGGACCCGAGTTGCCTGCGGAGCCCGCCGGCTCATTGTCGGGGCGAGTGCTCCGCGGCGGTGTTCCGGTGGCGGGCGTTTCGGTGAACCTCGTCGGCGCGGACGGTCGCGCCGTCCGGCTCGACACCGACGACGCGGGCCGCTTTACGGCGAAGCCGCTTTCTCCTGGACGCTACACGATCTGGATCGCCGACGGCGGTCGAGCGACCAGCACGACCGCCGATGTCTCTGCAGGTGGCGAGACGTCGGTCGAGCTCGCTGCGACTCCGGCGCCGAGCAGTCCGCCGCAACCTCCTCTCGCGACGGTCGACGTGAAGGTCCGCGGGACACAAAACGAGGCGGACCGCCTCCGGCACTCGGCCGAAGCAGTCACCGTGGTCGATGCCCAGAAAGCGCGCGGCGAGACCGCCGACCTCGGCGAGGTGCTCGCGCGGACTCAGGGCGTCGCCGTCCGCCGTGACGCTGGCCTCGGCTCCAATACCCGGTTCTCGCTCGACGGCCTGTACGACGATCAAATTCGCTTCTTCTTCGACGGCGTACCGCTGGCCGTCGCCGGCTTCCCCTTCGGCGTCGCCGACGTCCCGGTCAACCTCGTCGACCGCGTCGAGATCTACCGCGGCGTCGTGCCCGTGCGCTTCGGCGCCGACGCGCTCGGCGGAGCGGTGAACCTGGTGTCCACGGATCGCCGCGGCTCGCACGCCGACGTCAGCTACCAGATCGGTTCGTTCGGCACCCACCGGATCACCGCGGGCGGCAAGTACGAGGACGAGAAGACCGGCTTGTTCGCGCGAGCGGATACGTTCTTCGACTACACGAAGAACGACTACGACGTGAACGTGCAGGTGCCGGACGCGCAAGGCCGGCTCCACGACGCCACGGTTCCGCGTTTCCACGACGGGTATCGCGCGTTCGGCGTCGCCGCGGAGGCCGGCGTCGTGGACCGGCCCTGGGCGGAGCGACTCTCGCTGCGCGGCTTTTACACCGGTTACGACAAGGATCTGCAGACCAACGCCGTCATGACCGTCCCGTACGGAGAAGTGACGTACGGAGAACGCGTCTTCGGGTTCACGGCGCGCTACGATCAGCCGCTCTCGACGAAGCTCCGGCTCGAGGTGCTCTCCAGCTACTCTCGTCGCGAGATCACGTTCGTCGACAAGAGCGACTGGGTCTATAACTGGTACGGCGAGCGCATCCTGAAGCGCAAGATCCCGGGAGAGATCGCGGGCCAGCCGTACGACGACGTCTACTGGCAGAACGACTTCTATGATCGGGCTCTTCTGTCCTGGTCGTTGCCGCGCGACAACACGCTCCGGTTCTCGGTCTCCCCCTCCTATTCGGACCGCACCGGCGAGGATCGGACCTTCACGTCTTCCACCGAGCGCGACCCGCTTTCGGCGAAGAAAGAGCGGCTCTCGGTGGTGAGCGGCCTCGAGTGGCAGCTCGACCTATTGGAACAGCGAGTCGAGAACGTCGCGTTCGCGAAGAGCTACGTCTTCCACGCCGCGTACGAAGACGTCCTGCCCGGCAACATCTTCCGGCCGCTGTCGCGGGACAAGGACACCTTCGGCGGAGGCGACGCGCTCCGCTTCCGGGCGACGCCGTGGCTCTATCTGAAAGCGTCCTACGAGTACGCGACCCGCCTCCCCAACACCGACGAGCTCTTCGGGAACGGCGTCCTCGTCTCTCCGAACCTCTCGCTCGAGCCCGAGGTCAGCCACAACGTGAACGTCGGCCCCCGCCTCGAGCTGCGGCGCGGCCGGTTCGGCGACGTCACCGTCGACATCAACGGCTTCTGGCGGGAAAGTCAGAACCTCATCGTGCTGCTCGGCAGCGCGCAGTTCATGACCTATCAGAACGTGTACACGGCGCGTTCGCGGGGAGTGGAGAGCGCCGCGGCGTGGTCGTCGCCCGGACGATGGATCACGCTCGACGGCAGCTTGACTTACCTCGATCTGCGAAACGCATCGTCATCGGGGACGTTCGGCAAGTTCGACGGGGATCGAGTCCCGAACCGGCCCTGGCTCTTCGCGTCGTTCGGCCTGCGCGGACGTGTCGCGCGCTTGCCGGCGCGAATCTCCGGAGCGCTCGAACCGTTCTACGCCGGGCGGTACGTCCACTCGTTCCTGCGCGGGTGGGAGTCGATCGGGCTCGCGGATTACCAGCAAAAGGTGCCCGCCCAGCTTTCCCACGACGTGGGCGTCACCTACGGCTTCACCCTGGAACCGGCCCGCATCGGGACGACGTTCGAGATCGACAACGTCACCAACGCCCTCTTGTTCGACTCGTACGGGGCGCAGCGGCCGGGTCGCGCTTACTACTTCAAACTGACGGCGGACATCTGACCATGTCGATCGCCCGCACGCGCGTTCCGTACGTTCATCGAGGTACAGCATGATCGCACGCATCACTCGTCTCATGGTGCACTCCGGGGCGCTCTGGGTGCTCTGGCTCCTCTTCGCGCTGAGCGTCGTGTCCGTCGCGATTGCGCTCGAGCGGGCGTGGGTGTTCCGGCGCGCCGGCGGCAACCTCGTCGCGCTCATCCCCCAGCTGCGCGCGCTGCTTCGGCGCGGAGACCTCGACGGCGCGAGCGCCCTTCTTTCCCAGGAACCCAGCGTCGAAAGCCGCGTCGCCCTGGCCGGCCTCGCCGAGCTCGACCTCGGCGCCACCGCGGCGCAAGAAGCCATGGCCGCTGCGATGGGTCTCGAGCGCCGCCGTCTCGAGAAGCGGCTGTTGTTCCTCGGTACGGTCGGCAACAACGCGCCGTTCATAGGCCTGCTCGGCACGGTCATCGGCGTCGTCGGCGCCTTCGACGCGCTCGGCAGGCCCGACGCCATGGCGGGAACGCTGGCGGGCGGCGCGTCGCTCGCTCCCGAGCGGGTGATGGGGACGATCGCCGAAGCGCTCGTCGCGACCGCGGTGGGTCTGCTAGTGGCCATCCCCGCCGTCGCGGTGTTCAACTATTTCCAGGGGCGGGTGACCGCGGCGCTCACCGACGCCGAAACGTTGGGTCACGTGGTGCTCGCGCACCTCGCCGGCGCGAAGACGGAAGATCGCGCAGGAAGCGCCGCTGTCGCCCGAGAGACGGTCGAACATCGTTCGCTGCGAGACGAACCGCTCGCGGGGTGATGCATGGCCGGCTTCTCTTCGGGCAAACCGGGAACCGCGATCACGGGTATCAACGTGACGCCGCTGGTCGACGTCACGCTGGTCCTGCTCGTCATCTTTCTCGTCACGGCGAAGCTCGTCGTCTCGCGCGCCATGCCGATGGATCTGCCGAAAGCGGCGACCGGCGGCGAGGTGCAGCGCATCTTCAGCGTGTCGGTGCGCGCCGACGGCGTGACGCTGGTGGACGGCGTCGCGACCCCCTCCGATCGCGATTTCCTCGAACGCGCCCGCGCGGCGCTGGCGAGTGATCCGGGGGTGCGTGCCGTCATTCAGGCCGACGGCACCGTCGAACACCGCCGGGTCATGCATGTCCTCGACGTTCTTCGACAAGCCGGCCTGTCGCGCGTCGCCTTCGGCGTGCAGCAAGGATCGCCGGTGGACGCAGAGACCTCCCCGTGATCGATGCCGTCAAGCTCCTCGGCGACTATCGAGACGTCGCCCCCTCGCAGCACCCGCCGCTCGGAGCGCGGCCGGCGTGCTCGAGCCCGCTCGATACTGCCGCGCCGTCGGGGGCACGCGCGCTTTCGTTCGCGGCGGTCACAGCCATCGTCCTGCACGGAGGACTCGTCCTTTCGCTCGTCAGGAACCGCGTCGAACGCACGAGCGCGCGCCCGCGCAGCGTCGTGACGGAAATGATCGACATCGACAAGCCGTTCGCGCCCCCGGCTCCGACCGCCGTTTCCATCCCCACGCCCCCTGCCCGTCCGGCACCTCGTGCTCGGCGCGAAGCGACCCCCGAGGCCGCCCCCGCTGCGGCGCGCGCCGCCCAAGTCCTCGCCGCGCGCGACGAGGTCGTCGACTTCGGTGACGCGTTCGTCGCCGGCACGAGCGCCACCTACGCGGGCGGAGCCACGACGGCGACAGGAACCGCGTCGCGCGCCGTCCGCTCCGGCTCCATACATCCCGAAGGCGGCCAAGGCGTCGGCAGCGGACCGGCTGCGGACCACTCACGCCCTCCACGGCTCGCGGGCGCCGCGGAGTGGGCCTGCCCCTTTCCGCCCGAGGCCGACGACGCCGGCGTCGACCACGCTAGCGTGCGGCTCGGCGTCGCGGTCGGCGCCCACGGCGACGTTGGATCCGTGCGTGCCCTGTCGGATCCGGGAAATGGTTTTGCGCGCGAAGCCCGCCGCTGTGCGATGAGCAAGCGCTGGCTCCCCGGTCTAGATCGAGACGGGCTGCCCGTCGCCGCGACCGTCGTGGTCAACGTGTCCTTCGATCGCTGAATTGCGCCCATCGCCACGCGACGGGCGAGTAACCGTTCCCCCTATTTGAAAACGCGACTCATTCGCATATACTCGCCTCTCGAGCGACCCTGGCGCGCCCCGGTGGCGCCCACTCGGCGAGAGTCAGTCGTATCCAAGTTGATTCGAAGCCGTTCGAGGTCCAGGTGCACCATCCGCCCGACGACAGAGACGTTCGGGCTCATCCGTGGAGCTGCTCGTGGATGCTCGACTCAACCTCTACGTTGCACATCGATCCGCGCTCGTCGCCTACGCCGAACGCGTTCTCGGCAGCCGCGCCTGGGCGGAGGACGTCGTTCAGGAGGCCTACCTGCGCTTCGTCCCCGCGAGTGAAGCAGGGCAAGACTTCGACGTCGTCCTTCGCCCGCTCGGTTACTTGTACCGGATCGTGAGAAACCTGGCGACCGATTGGGCTCGCCACTTGGCGCCGGAGCGTTGCTACGAGGCGGAGGAGATTTTCGACGCGGCCATCGCGACGTCGCCGACGCCGGAGCAGGTCGCGCTGAACCGCGACGAGCTGCGCGCCGTAGCCAGCGCTTTGGCCGAGTTGCCGGAGCGCACACGAACCGCCTTCGAGATGAGCCGTCTGGAGCACCGGACCCTCCGCGAGATCACGACCGAGCTCGGTGTTTCGCTCACGGTCGCCCACGAGCTCGTGCACCAGGCCGAGTCGCACTGCGCGTCCCGCGTCGCTCCGAAGCTCGCCCTGCTCAATTCAGGACGCCGGCCGCCCGCGCCGGCGTCCTCCGCTAGCCGTTGCGCACGGCTTCGGTGATGCATCCGTTCCGGACATTACACGTCCGGACTCATTCGCGGAGTCAGCGGACACGAACGACGCCCCAGAAATTGCCGGGACCTTGCAGCACCGTCTGGAACCGTCCATCCGGCGTCAGCTCTTCGAGCTCGCTCGCGGAGTAGTCGGCGTTCACCCGCGGCAGCAGCGCACGTCCGTCCACGTGATAGACGCTCGTGATCTCGCTCGCCCCGGGCGGCTGATCGGGGATCAGCTCGGCCTTGTCCGAACCCAGCTCCCAC
This sequence comes from Polyangiaceae bacterium, assembly GCA_035547195.1. GTDB lineage: Bacteria > Myxococcota_A > Polyangia > Polyangiales > Polyangiaceae > DASZVB01. Next base: position 12,585 of record DASZVB010000033.1, on the reverse strand, counting down.
CGCCAGAAGAGAAAGCCGGCCTCATTCAGCACGTCTTGCCAGTTCGATTTGTCCCCCGCCACCGCGCTCACGAGGTCACTGTGCCAGGCACGGATCAGCGCCACCTGATCCGATATGGGAAGCAGATCGCCCGCCGGGCGACCGCCCACGAGGGCGCTGAGGTCCACGTTATAGCCAGGGTCGAACGCATGCTCGCCGGGCAGCACGCGGAGCGCGACGGACGAGACGCCGGCGTCCTCGCCGAGCATGGAGCGGATGGGGGCGTAGTAAGACATCGGGGAAAAGTACGCGGCGCCGTCGGAGCCCACGCTGCCCCAGAAGGCGTAGTTGCTGCGCGTGTCCGACTTCCTGTCGACGACGGTGTCCGTGTTCGGATCGATGGTGATCAACTCGACGTGGTCGCCGAACCTCGACCAGTCGCTCGAGAAGTCTTCTTCCCAGGAGACGGACACGAGCACCTCGGTCTGCCCGACGGTGAGAGAGGTCCAGGGCAGGAGCGGGCCGTCGTTCTCGACCCCGAGCGGGATCGTGCCGACGAGCTGCATGGTCTCTGGATTCCAGACGATGAGCTGCCGGTTGTCGTCGTCCGGCATGTAAGCCTTGTCTTTCGCGTAGAAGAAGCCGTTGTCGACGGCGGCGTGTGAGATGCCGAGGTCCGAGAAATTCAGCTCTCCGTCCTTGGACAGCGTTCCATCGGGTTGCAATGCCCAGCGCGTGATGGTGGGGGCGTCGCTCGCGCCGGCGTAGACATAAGGCGCGCCATCCCAACCGGCGATGGTGCTGTCGCCGATCTCGATCGCGTCGTCGAGGTTGAAGCTCTTCACTCTGCCAAGGGCGCCGGCAATCGGCACGAGATAGCCGAGCTCGTCGTCGCCGCTGGAGACGGTCGTCTCGACGACGTAGATTGGCGTTCCGGGCGCGACGCGCGTCCCAGACTTCGATCCCGGCTCGCTCCCGCAACCAGTAGAGGTGATGAGCGCGGCGGCGCCGAATAGCCGCACGGCCGAGCTTGGCTTCCTTGCTGCAGAAGCGCGCGCCCGCAAAACACTGTCCCGAGCGTGCTGACGAGTCGTCATGGTCGTTCGTTCCCCATCGGCTCAAATAGCAACTGATTCGCATTATCATTTCCGTGGACGCTCGAGTCAACGGGTAGTAACCAGCGCCGTCCCACGAATAATGCGAATCTTCCGCATATTTAGTGCCGTCAGGCGCGCGCCAGGAAGTCGGACGATGTACGTCGAGCAGGCGTTCGTTCGTCGGGTGCTCGCGCGGGTCGCGCTCTTTGCAGGAATTCGACGCGCGACGTGGCTCGCTCTCACGATCGCCGCCGTCCTCCGTTCACCGTCCGCGCGAGCGGAGGAGCCGTCCCATCCCCCGTCTCAGAGCGCGCGGGGAACAACGAGCGCGCTCGCGCCGCCGGTGCTGCTCGAGGGAGTGCAGGCGGAGTATCCGTCCGGGGAGACCGCCGCGCCACGCGACGCCGCCGTCGTGTTGAGACTGCTGATCGCGACTGACGGCTCGGTCGCCGAGGCCGGTGTGCAGCGCAGCGGCGGAGAAGCGTTCGACGACGCCGCACGCGCGGCCGCCATGAAGCTCCGGTTTGCACCGGCGCGCCGCGACGGTGTACCCGTGGCCGCCCGCATCCTCTATCGGATGGAGTTCCACGCTCGGTCGGTCCCCGATGCGGCCCGCGTCCCTGCGGTCGTCGCCGCATCTCCCGAGTCGGCGGCGGCGACGACTTCCGCAGCACCAAAGCTATCGGCTCCCCCTTTGTCGTCGAGCTCGTCCGGCGCAGCGCCGCCGAGTGCTCCGGCCCCGGCGGCGCCGGTCGAGGTTTCGGTTCGAGGACAGTCCGCCGCGGATCGACTCCGTCAGTCGGCCGAAGCGGTGAAGGTCGTCGAGACGAAGCGCGAAGAGGATCGTTCGGCGGACATGGGCGACGTGCTCGCGCGGACGCAGGGTGTGAGCGTTCAGCGGAGCGGGGGGCTCGGCTCCGATACCCGCTTCTCGTTGAACGGCCTCACCGACGATCAGATTCGCTTCTTCCTCGACGGCTTGCCACTCGAGCTCTCGGGTTACCCGTTCGGGATCTCGAATGTGCCGGTGAACAGGGTCGAGCGCGCCGAGATCTACAGCGGTGTCGTGCCGCTGCGCTTCGGCGCCGACGCGCTCGGCGGGGCCGTCAACCTGGTCACCGACCAGGATCTGCGCGGAACGCACGCGGCCGGTTCGTTCGAGGCGGGCTCGTATGGCACGGGCCGGCTCGCGGTGACGGCCCGGCACCTCGACGAAGCGACGGGGCTCTTCTTGCGGGTGAGCGGGTTCGCCGACGGATCGAAGAATGCTTATCCCATCGACGTGCAGCAGCCGGATGCGGCCGGCGTTCCGCATCCGGTGACGGTCCTGCCGTTCCACAACGGTTACGCGGCCGCTGGAGGCTCCGTCGAAGCGGGGCTGGTCGACAAGCCTTGGGCACGGCGGCTTCTCGTGCGTGGCTTCGCGACGGGGTGGGACCGGCAATACCAGAGCAACCTGGTGATGACGATCCCCTACGGAGGCGTCAGCTACGGCGAGACCGCCCTCGGCGGCACGATTCGATACGAAAACGTCTTCTGGCACCGCCTGACGGTTTCAGTCGTTGGAGGGCACGCTTACACGCGGGGCCACTTCCTCGACGTCGCTTCTTGCATATACGACTGGTATGGGCGTTGCGTACTCCCGAATCGCACCACCGGCGAGACGGACGCGCTGCACCACGATCAGCTCACCTGGGAGCACGCCACGCTCGGCCGGCTCAATCTCGCCTATCAGACACCGGGCCAGGCGGTGCGGCTGAACCTGTCACCGACGTTCACGACGCGCACGGGCGACGAGCGTATCCAGGCGGACCCGAGCGCGCTGGATCCGCTGAACGCGAAGCGCGACCTGTTCTCGCAGGTGCTGGGCGCCGAGTACGAAGTCGATCCGTTCGAGCGAACGCTTCAGAACGTCGTCTTCGGAAAGTACTACCTTCAGATGCTCCGCGGCGAGGAGCCCGTCGCCGGGGGCATCCTGCGCCGGCGAGATCGGGACACGAACCGGTTCGGCGTCGGCGACGAGCTCCGATATCGCCTCACGCCGTTCCTCTGGACGAAGGCGTCGTACGAGCGCGCCACGCGCCTGCCGCGACCGGACGAAGTCTTCGGCGACGACGCGCTCATCCACGCGAACCTCGAGCTTTTGCCCGAGACGAGCGACAACTTCAACCTGGGCGTGGGCCTCGACGCCCGAGACACCGCCGCCGGCGCCTTTCGGGGAGAGGTGAACGGCTTCGTCCGCAACGCGAAGCAGCTCATCGTGCTGCTCGGTAACGACCGTTATCAGACCTACCAGAACGTGTTCGGGGCGCGCTCCGTCGGCGTCGAAGGCGCGGCCGGATGGACGTCGCGCGGCGAGCACTTCTCGCTGGACGCCAACGCCACCTACCAGGACTTCCGGAATACCTCGCATGAAGGCACGTTCGGCGGCTTCGCGGGCGACCGGATCCCCAATCGGCCCTGGCTCTTCGCGAACGCCGCGGCGCGCGGGCAGCTCGCGAACGTCGTCCGCCGGAGAGATCTGCTCGCGCTGATCTGGAACACTCACTACGTGCTCGGCTTCTTCCGGAGCTGGGAGAGCATCGGCCTTTTGTCCACCAAGCAAACCATTCCAACCCAGCTCGTGCATACCGTGGCGCTGACGTACGCCGCGGACGCGGGCGATCTGCGGATCACTTCGTCGTTCGAGGTGCAGAACCTCACGGACGAGAGGGTCTACGACTTCTACGGCATCCAGCGCCCGGGCCGCACCTTCTTCACGAAGACGACCCTCGAGTATTGACGACGACGGCGCGAGGCGACCGAAGAAGATTCGCTCAGCGCACCCGGATGATCTCGAAGATCTGCCCCTTCCCGCTCAGCGCGGGTCGAATGACGCCTTCGGGATCGAGCTCCTCGAGCGTCGTGGACGAGAAGTCATCGGACCAGTGACTCTCGAAGCGCCGGCCGTCCACAGCGATCGTGAGCGTATAATTTCCCGGCGACTGGTCGGGGATGCGCTCCGCCTGGGTCGAGCCGAGCGACCACTTCCACCACAAGAAGCCGTTCTCGCCGGTCACGTCCTCCCAGTTCGAGAGATCCGGCGCCAGCGGATCGACCAGCTCGGAGTGCCAGACGCGGATGAACGCGGTGTCGTCGTTCAACATCTCGAGGCCGCCCGCCGGTCGCCCGCCGGCGAGCGACTGGAGATCGACGTCGAAGCCCTGGTCGAATGACGAATCCGGAGGGACGATACGCAGCGCGCACGGATCGACGCCGTGGCTCGAGCCGAGCGCCCAGCGGATATTCGCGTCCCCGGAGTACGTGGAATAGTACAGCGTCCCGTCGGAGGTCTTGCTGCTCAGCGTGAGCTCGTTGCAGCGCGGCTCGTCCGACTCGTTCACGATCTTGTTCGTCGCCGTATCGATCTCGATGACGTGCACGTGGTCGCCGAATTTCGACGAGTCGGCGTCGAAGGCTCCCTGCCAGGACACCGTCGCGAAGAGGCGATCGCCCCGCGCGGAGAGGTTGGTCAACGGGAGCAGATCGCCCTCTTGCTGCACGGGGAGCGGGATCGTCGTGACGACCTGCATCGTGGTCGGGTTCCATACGACGATGACGGGACTGCTCGACTGGAAGGGCACGTAGAAGGCGCGCTCGGCGGAGTAGATGCCGAACTCGGAGTCGAAGCAGGCGTCGGTCTGGCCCGCTCCCTGAAAGCTCAGGGTCGACTCTTGGACGATGGATCCGTCCTTCCCGACCTCCCAGCGCGTCACCGTCGGGTCGTCGCATGAGCCCGTGTACAGATACGGCGTCCCCTCGAGCCGGAGCAGCGACACGTCGCCGGACGGAAGCTCGATCGCGTTCTTCAGGTCGAACGTGGACCCTGCATCGATCGACGTCGTCGTGGCGAGATAGCTGACCTGCTCGTCGCCGGTCGAGACGCGGGTGTGCAGGACATAGAGGGGGCCGCTCGTCGTGTGCGGACGCGCCTCCTCTTTGTCGCCGCCACTGCTGCTGCAACCAAGGAGGGGAAGGAGAGCGGCCATGAAGATCGGGGTGGTTGCAAGGTCGTGACGGTTCATCGGTGGACTCCGCGCGATATACCAATTAGGCGAATGATTTGCACTTTCATAAACCCCCCGCGGCTCAATTTACATCGCCGACCGCCCGCGCCGGCGCCCTCCACTCGCCGTTGCGCACGTCTTCGGTGATGCACCCGTTCCGGAGCGTGATGCGACGATCGGCGACGTGGAAATACCGATCGTCGTGGGAGATGACGAAGAGCGTTTTGCCTTGCCGCCGCAGGTCCGGAATAATCTCCGTGTAGAAGATCCTCCGGAAGGTAGGATCTTGCTCCGCTGCCCACTCGTCGAAGACGAGGACCGGGCGATCTTCGAGGTAAGCCTGTATCAGGGCGAGGCGTTTGCGCTGGCCGGCAGATAGGTCCGTCGTCGACAGGACGCCGTCTTCGATGGTGACCTTCTCCGAGAGCTCGAAGCGCTCGAGATACGCGCGGGCGGCGCCGGCGTTCACTTCGTTCCACGCGGTGAGGTCTTCGAACAGCATGTAGTCGAAGAACACCGGCGCGAAGAGCTGGCGGTACTCGTCGCGCGCCGCCGCGGTGACCTCACGGCCGTCGAGGAGCAGACGACCCGCCGACGGCTCGTACAGCCCGAGGAGCAACATGAGCAAGGTCGTCTTGCCGCAGCCGTTCTCGCCCGTCACGAAGACGACCTCGCCGCTCTCGATCGTGAGGTCGATCGGGCCGAGCATGAACCGACCGTTTCCCTCCGATCCGGCGAATTCGTAGGTCGCGCCGCGAAGCTCGATGCTCCGCAGCTCGGAGGCGCGCGGTCTGCCGGCGTCGAGGACGAGGCACGGCTCGGGTGTCGCGAACGCGGCGGAGAGCTCCGCGACGCGCCGGAAGGAGATGCTCGCCTGAGCGACGCCGGGCAGCTCGTTCACGAGCTGTTCGAGCGGGCCCTTCACGTAGAGGAGCACCAGCGCGAACGCGCTCACCACCCCGCGCGGGGCGCCGAGTCGCTCTCCGAGCGCGACGATCACCCCGATCGCCGCGAAGTAGAGGACCCCGCTGGCGGCGTGCGCGGACCAGAAGGCGCTCATCGCGTCGATCTTCCGATCGCGGATGCGGTCCACCGCGCGTCCGAGCTGCGAACGATACACGCGCAGACGCCGGACGCGGTTCATCCTGAGCTCCTTCGCGCCTTCGGTGAGGGCCACATAGCTCTTCTGCAGCTCGTCCTGCGCGTCGCGGACGTCCTCGTAATTCTTCGTCCAGCGGCGGCCCGCCACGTACGTCGCGCAGAGACCGAGCGCGATCGAGAGCGCGGCGATCGAGAAGAGGGCCGGCGAGAGGCTCGCGAGATAGACGAGGCACCCCAGCGTGACGGCGGCCGCGACGGCGAGCCCCGAGAAGTTGAAGGTGAAGGCGCTGATCGTGTCGACGTCGTGCTGCAACGTCGCCAGCAGCCGGTGCGCGCGATACCGCTGGATCGCGGGGATGGGCGCGCACGCCACCTTGCCGGCGATTTCCTTCCGCAGCGCGGCGATGACCTTCTGGCCGAGCGCGCTGTTGCCCGCCGCGGCGATCGACTCGCCGCCGAGAACGAGCACACAGAGCGCCGCGAAGCGCAGGAGCAGCCGTCGCGACACTCCCGAACCGCTCTGGATCGCTTCGTTGACGGTCGCGAGCAGTGCCGCCGTCGACAGACCGCTGATGATCCCCATCCCCGCGGCAAAAACGGCCATGGGCCACGCCATGCGGACGAGCCGGCGCATCTCCGCGATCAACGTCGGCCGCGTCACGGCGCTCTCTTCATTCGACATGGGTTCCTCCGATGAACGCGATGAGCGCGCGCAGATGACCGACGAATCTGGGATCGATGACGATCCGCTCGTGATCGGTCTCGATGGCCGTCTCGTGAACGCCGCCTGCCGCGAAGCGGCTCCAGCTCGAGCCCGACCCTCCGCCGTGGTCTTCGCTCTTCGAAGCACGGAAGACCTGGAGCTCGGACCGCACGCCCTGGACGCGGTGCCGCGCGAGCAGCTCTTCGTGGTGAACGACGGCGTCGACGAGCGTCTCCAAGAGCGCGGCGTCGACGGCGCGTCCCGTGACGCCGCGCGCGCCGGCGAGCTCGCTCGCGATGTGCCGGCGATCGTCGTCGACGGCCGCGCGAGCTGCCTCCTCGAGCTCGCGCCTCACCGCGGCGCGGTCGTCGGCGCTGGGGGCGGGCACGTCCGCGCTCGTATCGACGATCACGACGAGCCCGACGCGCTCGCCCAGCGTCTCGAGGTGACGCGCCATCGCGACGGCGACCCAGCCGCCGTACGACCAGCCGAGCAGGTGGTAGGGCCCGTGCGGCTGAACGCGGCGCATCCGCTCCACGTACTCGTGAGCGAGGGCGTCGAGAGAAGCGGCGCGCCACGCCGGCTCGGAGAGGATCGGCGACTGAATGCCGTATACGCGGGCCACGTCGCCGAGCGCGCGCCCGAGCGGCGCATACGCCCCGACCGTGCCGTACAACGGATGCACGCAGAAGAGGTTTGGCCCGGTGCTTCGTTCGCCGAGTAAGATCACGTTCGCGGGGAGCGACGCTTGCCTCTCCGCGGCTTCGGCGAGCCCGGCCACCGTGCGCGCCGCGAAGAGGGTTTCCAGCGAGAACCCTACGATCCCTTCACGGCGCGCCGCCGCGGCGACGCTCAGCGCGCGGAGCGAGTCGCCGCCGAGATCGAAGAAATCGTCGGTGACGCCGATGTCTGCGCGACCGAGAACGCTCTGAAATACTCGGAGCAGCGATGCCTCCAGAGGCGTACGAGCGGGCACGATCGCGCCGTGCGGGCGAACGAGCTCCGGCAAGGCGCGGCGGTCGGTCTTGCCGCTCGGCAAGAGGGGGAGCGCGTCCAGGCGCACGATCGCGGACGGGATCATGTACGCCGGCAAGCGCGCGGCGAGCGTCCGTTGCACGACGGCTTCATCGTAGTCGCCGACGGCGTAACCGACGACCTGGGCCGCGCTTCCATTGCCGGCGATGACCGCCGCTGCCTGGCGAACCCCGTTGCAGCGCGCGAGCGCATCTTCGATTTCACCGAGCTCGATGCGGTGACCGCGCAGCTTGATCTGCCGATCGCGGCGCCCGACGAACTCGATCACGCCGTCGGCGCGCACGCGGCAGACGTCACCCGTCCGATAGAGGCGCTCGCCCGGCGCTCCGAGCGGATCGGGCACGAAGCGCTCCGCGGTGTCCGCCGGCCGCCCTTCGTAGCCGCGCGCGAGGCTGGGGCCGCCGATGCAGAGCTCCGCGAGAGCGAAGGGCGGCGCCGCATCTCCCCAGGCGTCGAGCAGACGCGCGCTCCGTCCGGCGTACGGCCGCCCGATCGGCACGCTGCCGCCTCGCGCGTCGGCAATGGACGTCTCGTGGAAGCAAGCGGCGACCGCCGCCTCGGTCGGACCATAGGAGTTGTCGAGACGGATCACGCCGAGCGCGCTCGCCTTCCACCGCGCCAGCGCGGCTGGCGGCAGCGATTCACCGCCGACGGTCACGAGGCGCAGCGCCGGGAGCTCCGCGCTCACGCGCGACGCCCACTCGCGGAAGTACGCGGTCGGCAGATCCACAACGGTGACCTGCTGGTCGTGGAGCGCCGTCTCGAACGCTTCCCACTCCGGAATGCCGCGACCGCGCAGCACGATCGTGGCGCCGACCGAGAGCCCGGGGAAGATCTGCTCGACCGAGGCGTCGAAGTTGATTGTCGAAAACTGGTAGACGCGATCGGCGTCCGTGAGGTGGTAGGCGTCGATGTAGTCGGCGACGTGGGCAGCGAGCGCGCGGTGGCTGATCCCGACGCCCTTCGGCTCTCCCGTCGAGCCCGAGGTGTAGATCACGTAGGCGAGCTGATCGGGGTGAAGCTCGCGGTCGCGCTCGGCGGAAGTCGTTCCGCCGTCTCCGCGGTCCTCGACGAGGACGACGTCCTTCACGCCGAGCGCAGCAACGCGCCCGAGGCCGTCGAGATCCGAGACGACGCGCCGGATTGCCGACGCCGCGATCATCCCTTTTAGCCGCGCGTCGGGATAGGCCGGATCGAGCGGTACGTAGGCGGCGCCGGCGCGCAACACGCCGACGAGAGCGGCGATCATCGCCACGCTCCGGTCGACGCAGACCCCGACGCGCTCGTCCGCACCGACGCCCAGCGCCCGGAGGCGATCGCGGACCCGGAGTGACCAGACGTCGAGCTCGCCGTACGAGAGACGGTCGCCGTCGCAGACGACCGCGACGGCGTCGGGCGTCCGCGCGAACCGCTCCTGGAGGCACGCGACGACCGAACGATACGGCCGCGGGATCGCCGTAGTCGCCGGCGCGTCCGCACCGAGCGTGACGTCGCCGAGCGGGCGAGAGCTCGACGCCGCGCCGGCGAGCTGCTCGAGCACGCGGACGTAGTGGCGCGACACCCGGTCCATCCGATGCCGCGTGAGCCGCGCCGGATCCCATTCCCACTCGAGCTTCAAATCGTCGTCTTCCGGGACCACGGTGAGGACGAGGGGGAAATGGGTGCGATCGACGAGCTCGGAGCGCTCGAGCGTGACCCCGATGTCGCGAGCGAGCACCTCGTCGTCGCCCGGATAGTTCTCGAAGACGATGAGGCTGTCGAAGAGCGGCGCGCCCGGCTGCCCCGCCCATCGCTGCAAAGCGTGGAGGGGCGTGTATTCGTACTGCCGCAGCTCGGTCGCTTCACGCTGCAGGCGACGGAGCCAGGCGTCGAGCGGGGCGTGGCCCGGAAGCTCGACGAGCACCGGGAGGCTGTTGATGAACGGGCCCAGCATGCGCTCCACTCCCGCGAGCTCGGGGGGACGCCCGGAAACCGTGGCCCCGAAGATCGCCTGCGTGCGGTTGCCGAGCCGTCCGAGGACAATCGCCCACGCCGCCTGTACGAGCGTGTTCAGGGTGACGCCGAGTCGCTTCGCGCTCTCGCGCAGACGATGGTTCAGGGCGCTCCCGATGCGCTGCTCCAGCGGCTCGCTCGAGGCATCGCGCTCGCCGGCCTCTCCGAGCGACGCGAAGAGCAGCGCGGGCTCGTCCATCGCGGAGAGCTTTGCGTCCCAGAACGGGCGCGCGCTCGGACGGCTCTGGAGCCAGGCCACGTAGTCGCGATACGGAAGCGCGGGCGGCAACGGACACACGCCGCCGGAGCGGTAGGCATCGTACGTGAGCAAGATCTCGGCGAAGAGCTGCTCGCTGCTCCAGCCGTCGGACAGCGCGTGATGACTACTGCGCACGAGGTCGTACGCGCCGTCCGGGCGCGCGAAGAGATGGATCCGCAGGAGCGGGGCGCGATCCAGAACGAAGGCGTCACGGAGATCCGCCGAGAGCCACGCGCCGAGGCGCGCTTCGTAGTCCTTTTCTTCCGACCAGTCGTGCTCGGTGTAAGGGAGCGTCGCCGTCCGGTGGACGATCTGCAGCGCCTCGCCGCCGTGCCCCCACTCGAACCGAGTTCGCAAGATCGGGTGGCGAGCGATTGCCGTTTCCCAGGCGGCGCGCAACGCCGGGCGATCGAGATCGCCGCGCAACGTGAGCCGTAGCTGACTCACGTAGGCGCCGCGCGCCGGCTCGAGGAGACCCTGAAAGACGAGGCCTTGCTGGATCGGCGTCGCCGGGTAAATGTCCTCGACGTTCGCCAGGGGCAGATTCAGGGCTTCGAGCTCGGGTTGGGTGAGACCGGACAGCGAAAAGTCCGACGCCGTGGGCTCGGGCTCCGCCGCGACACAGTGTTCGATCAGCGCGCGCAGCCGAGCACCGAACGCCGCGACCAGTTGCTCGACGGTAGCGGCATCGATGACGTCCGGGCTATGGCGTAAGCTCATCGAGAGCGCACCGCCCGTTATCATCCCGTTGATCTCGAGGACGTGCGCGAGCAGGCTCGCCGGATCCACCGCGTCGCCGGCGAACTCGTTCGCAAAGCCGAAGCGACCGCCGCGCGCCGCGCCGTCCTCGAAACGACCGAGGTAATTGAAGCTAATCCAAGGGCGCGGCAGGGCCGCCAGGCGGGCGCGCCGCTCTTCGTCAGCGAAGCGGACGAGGAGCCCCCAGTCGATTCCGTTGTCCGGAACGCGGCGCATGCGTTCCTTCACGTTCTTGAGCGCCGCGGCGCGATCGTCGTAGGCTTCGAGCCATACGGGGTAGCGGGTCGTGAACCAGCCGACGGTGCGGCTGACGTCCATGTCCTCGAGGACATCTTCGCGACCGTGGCCTTCCAGATCGACGAGCGCCCCAGGCCGGCCGAGCCAGTCACCGACCGCTTGCGCCAGCGCGGTCAGCAACACTTCGTGGATTCGCATTCGGTAAGCGCGCGAAGCGCTGGCAACGAGCGATTCCGTCGCGGCCGGCTCGAGCTGAAAGTGAACGGCACGACTCGCGGCCGTACTGCGGTCGCCGTCACGGAGCGCCGGCGGACGTGCGTCACTGCCCGCGAGCATTCGTTCCCAGATCTCGAGCCTTTCTCCGATCTCGCCTGCTCCCGCGTACTCCGCGAGGCGAGCTGCCCAGAGTGAGAAAGGCGTGGTGACGGCGGGCAAGTCGAAGGGCAGCGCGCGCTCGGCCTTTGCGTAGGCTTGCTCGAGCTCGTCGAGGAGCACGCGCCACGATACGCCGTCGATAGCCAGGTGATGGATCGCGAGCAAGAGCCGGCTCTCGCCCTCCGGCAGCCGGAAATACGCCGTCCGAAGCAACGGGCCATGCACGATGTCGAGACTTCGCTGCACGCGTTCGCCCTGCTCCGCCAGCGCCGCGGGCACGTCCTCGGCGGCACGCAGATCGACGACTTCGACGTGAGGTCCGCTTACAACGTCCGCGACCTGTTGCGTCCAGCGCCCTTCTCGTCGCGCGAAGCGCAAGCGCAGCGCGTCGTGCCGCCGCACCAGCTCCGCCAGCGTTCGCTCCAGCGCCTCGACCGAGAGCGCCTCTTTCGCTCGCAGCAAGACCGACTGATTCCAGTGCGACGTTCCCTCCGGATGTCGCTCGAAGAACCGCGCCTGGATCGGCGTCAGCGGCACTTCTCCCTCGACCGGCCGCTGCTCCGCCCGCTTCGCGTTCACCGCCGTCGCCACTCGCGCTTGCGCCGCGATCGTCGGCTGCTCGAACACCTGCTTCGCGCTCAGCAACAGACCGTTCTCCCGGGCCCGCGCGATGATCTGCAAGCTCAGGATCGAGTCCCCTCCGAGGTCGAAGAAGTTTTCCGTCACTCCGAGCTCGGAGCGCTTCAGCACCTCGCTCCAGATCTGATGCAGCGTTAGTTCCGCTGGCGTGCGCGGCGCGACGCGCGGATCTTCCGACTCGGGCGGCTCCGGCAGCGCGCGCCGGTCCACTTTCCCGTTCGCCATGAGCGGCAACGCCGCGAGCACCACGTACGCCGACGGCACCATGTACGCCGGCAGCTTCTCCGCCACCGCTTCCTTCAATTGCTCGGCCGTTACGTCTCCCGTCACGTAGCCGACCAGCCGGCGCCGCTCCCCTTCCCC
>DASZVB010000032.1:0-33879 GCA_035547195.1 Polyangiaceae bacterium | reverse complement strand
CCCGCGCCGCTCGTGCCGCCCGCGCCGCCGTTACCGCCCGCGCCGGCGCCGCCCGCGGCCCCGGCGCTTCCAGCCGCTCCGCCGGTGTTCGCCGTGGGCAGCGGCGGCAGTCTGCCGTCCGGCGTCAGCTTCGAGAGACGGCCCGTGTCGTCGAACGGCGTGCAGCTCGCATTGCTGCACGAGTTTTCCAATCAGACCACGTCCGTGGCCGGACACACGTAGCACCCGGCGTCGCGAAAGCCGCGGGCGTCGAAGCATCCCGCGTCGGCGTCGCCGCCAGCCGACGGCGTGGTCGACGTGGACTGTCCGCCGGCCCCGGTCTCCCCGCCCGTGCCGCCGCTCCGCCCGCCGCTACTCGTCGCGCCGGACGCGCCCGGCGTCCCTCCGCCCGCCGCGCTGCCGGCGTCGGAGTTGCTGCCGCCGCGGCCGCCCGTGTCGCGGGCCGCGTCCGCCGAGCGAAAGACGTCGTTCGGATTGTCCAGCGCCGTGCACGCCGCGGTGGCGATCGCGGCGAGCACGAGCGTTCTCGTCGTGGCAACGATGCGCATCGTGAGGGGCGCCGATTATCAACACGCCCCCGACGGATTGACCATGCGGTTCACCGGGATGTCGCCGGATTGCCACCGAGCGGTTTCAACGCATGGCCGGCCGCGCGCGCCGCGTGGTCAGTTCGTCTCGGACGTCTGAATCTTTCTTCGTGGAGTCTCGTGAGCGGGGGCGGCGAGTCGCGCGACCATCTCGTGGAGGTGGTCGAACTTCTCGTGGAGGTGCGCGATCTCGAGCTCCGCCTTCATGTTGACCTGATACTCGATGTCGTTTCGGACACGGTCGCGCGCGACCTGACGGTTCTGGCTGAGGAGCACGAACACCGAGAGGATGATCGCCTCGAGAGAGACCACCATGGTCAAGAGCCCGAAGGGGAACGGATCGAATCCGCCGATGCTCGAGCGCGCGAGGGGCCCGACGTTCAGGACGATCCACACGAAGAAGATGCCGATGTGAATGAACAAGAAAGGCAAGCTGCCGCTGAAGTCGCTGATCCAGTCGGCGACCTTCATCACCGTGGTCCGTTTGTCCTCGGTCTCCTCGTTGATGTCCCGTGACACGCTGTGACGGAGCAGGCGCGCCGATTCGCGCAGGCGCTGCCCCATCGCCGCGAGCAGCGCCATCGCCGACTCCGGGCGAAGGCCGATGAACTCCGCGAGATCCGCGCGATCGACGACCAGCGCTTCCAGGTCGGAAGTGGCCACCGCGGTCGCCGTTCGCGGGCCGCCGTCGAGCAGCGATACTTCTCCGAAGAAATCGCCGGGGCCCGCTCTCTCGAGCACGATGCGCTCGCCGGTGTCGTTCTTGAAGAACATCTCCACCTCGCCGGACATGACGACGTAGAGAGCGTTACCGGGGTCGCCGCGCGAGAAGAGCGTCTTGCCCGCGGGCGCGTTGATGCGCTCGAGCCGCTCGGCGAGCGCCGCGCGCGCGCCCTCGTCGAGCAGCTCGAAGAGCGGAACTTCCGCTAGAAGGTCGGCGGGAGTGGTCATGGTCTGGGCTCCGAAGGAATCTCTCCTTCACTATGCCAGACCCCGGCGTGACCGAGCGAAGCGCGCGTTACTCTGCGGCTTTCTTCGTGTACGCGGCAACCAGGTCCTCGAGCGCGGGCTGATCCAGCGTCTCTTCGACCAGGAGGCGTCCGACTAGGGCGTCGAGCAGCGGGCGGCGCTCGCTGATGATACGCGTGGCGCGCGCGTGCTGTTCGTCGACGAGCTTGCGAACCTCGGCGTCGATCTGCTGCCCCGTCTGCTCGCTGAAGTTCCGATCGACGAGGCTCACCGGCCCTTCCAGGAAGCTCGGGCCCGAGGGCGCGCCGTAGGTGACCGGACCGAGCGCCTCGCTCATGCCGAAGCGGCAGATCATCTGGCGCGCCGTTTCGCTGGCGCGCTCGAGGTCGTTCTGCGCGCCGGTGGAGATGTCGGAGCACGCGAGCTCTTCCGCGACGCGGCCCCCGAGCATCACGCAGATGCGATCGAGCAGCTCCTCGCGGGTCATGAGATAGCGCTCCTCGGTGGGCAGCTGCAGCGTGGCGCCGAGGGCCCCGATGCTCCGCGGGATGATCGTGATGCGGTGGACCGGATCCGCGTGCTTCAAGGACAGGGCCGCGAGCGCGTGGCCGCCCTCGTGATACGCGACGCGCCGCTTCTCGTCGTCGGACATCACCCGGCCGCGCTTGATCAAGCCGAGCTGCTGGCGATCGATGGCCTCGTCGAAGTCCGCTTTCGACACGGTGTCCGAACCGCGGCGCGCGGCCGCGAGCGCGGCTTCGTTCACGAGGCTCGCGAGATCCGCGCCGACCATGCCCGGCGTGCGCCGGGCCACGACCTCCAGGCTCACGTCGGTGTCGAGCTTCACCTTGCGTGAGTGCACCTCGAGGATCGCCTTCCTTCCCGCGACGCCCGGCGCGTCGACGAGGACGCGCCGATCGAAGCGGCCGGCCCGCAGGAGCGCTTTGTCGAGGATCTCGGGGCGGTTCGTGGCCGCCATGATGATGATGTCCGCGTCGGCGTCGAAGCCGTCCATCTGCACGAGGAGCTGGTTCAGCGTCTGCTCGCGTTCGTCGTTGGTCGCGAACGCGCGCGGCCCGCCGCGCGAACGGCCGATCGCGTCGAGCTCGTCGATGAAGATGATGACCGGCGAGCGCTCCTTCGCTTGCTGGAAGAGGTCGCGGACGCGGGCGGCGCCCACGCCGACGAACATCTCGACGAAATCCGAGCCCGACAGAGAGAAGAACGGAACGCCGCTCTCGCCGGCGACGGCCTTCGCGAGCAGGGTCTTGCCGGTGCCCGGCGGGCCCACGAGCAGCACGCCGCGCGGGATCTTCGCGCCGAGCTTCCTGTACTTCTGCGGGTGCTTCAGGAAATCGACGACCTCCACGAGCTCGGCCTTCGCCTCGTCGACGCCGGCGACGTCGGCGAACGTCACTCGCTTGCTCTCGTCGAGGTCGTAGATCTTCGCCTGGCTCTTGCCGATGGTCATCGGCCCGACGCCCTTGGTCATCCGCCGCATGGCGATGCCCCAGAACCCGGCCAAAAGCGCGAGCGGCAAGACCCAGCCGAGGATCTGCTCCCACCAGGGCACCTTGTCGATCCGACCTTCGAACGACACGCCCTGCTTCTCGAGCTCGGTGACGAAATCGCGCTCGTCGACGTTCGGCAGACGGCTCGCGACCACGAGCTTGGGCTTCTCTTTTCCTTCGGCCTTCAGCTCCGCCATGATCGAGTCGCTGCGGATCTCGACCTTGGCCACCTTGCCCTCGCGAACGTCCGCGGTCAGCTCGCTGTACGGAACGGACTTCGCCTCGGGGTGGTTCAGCACGTAGAAGTGCAGCGCGAACATGAACGCGAGCGCCACGGCCAGGTAGACCGAGGAGAACGTGAACTGGCGCTTGCGGACGCCCTGCATGCGTCGAGGGTAAGTCGTGTGGGAGAGGAGCGCACCCCTCGTACGCAGAATTCGTCGCGCCGTCCGGCCCGGGGAGCCCCCGCTGCCCCCGCCTGCCTTGACCGCGCGGTCTGGACGCGGAATGCTTAGCACGCTAAAGATTCATCTGCTAACTAGCGGCGCGCGGCCATGGCCTCCAAGTCCTCGGAACCTAACCTCGATCTCATTCTCGAGTCGATGATCTACCTGTACTCGGAGTCCCGCCGAGTGACCCGCGCCGTTGCCGAACAGTACGGTCTCACCGGTTCCCAGCTCCTCGTTTTGAAGCTGCTCGAGCCGCGGGGTCAAGTCTCGCTCTCGGCGCTGTCGGAGGAGATCCGCGCGAAGAACAGCACCGTCACCGGCATCGTCGACCGGATGGAGCGGGACGGGCTCGTCGTCCGGCGGCGTTCCGGCGAGGATCGGCGAGTGATCCACATCGAGCTCACCCTCAAAGGCAAGAAGCTCGCGAGCGACGTGAAAGCGGATCCGAAGCACCTGTTCCGGGCGCTGCTCGCCGAGCTCCCGCCGAAGGACGCCGCGGAGCTCGAGCGCATCATGACGAAGCTCGTCGTCCGCGCGCGCACGCTCCTCGTGGAGCGCGGCTACATCGACGAACCGGCTTGAGCCGGCCCGAGCATTCCGACACGACCACGGAGGAAGCGTCCATGAACACAACGCAGCGACGACGAGATCCGGACCTTTGCGTCATCACGTGCGCCGTCACCGGAGTCCTCGCGAACCGCAGTCAGTGCCCCGGCATCCCCTACACGCCGGCGGAGATCGGCGAGGAATGCCGCCGCGCGTACGAGGCCGGCGCGGCCGTGGTGCACATCCACGCGCGCAACGACGACGGCTCGCCGACCGCCTCGCCGGAGGTGTTCGCGAACATCGCGCGCGAGGTGCGCGCCCGGAGCCCCATCCTGCTCAACTTCTCGACCGGCACCATCGCGACCGACGTCACCGAACAGTGCACGTACATCCGGCACGTGAAGCCGCAGATCGCGGCGATGAACTCCGGGACGATGAACTACGCGAAATACAGCGCGAACCGGAAATCCATGGTCTTCGACATGGTGTTCCCGAACACCTACCAGAAGATGATCGAGATGCTGAACGCGATGAACGAGGCGAATGTGAACCCCGAGCTCGAGTGCTTCGACGCTGGGCACACCCACGGTCTCTGGCCCCTCGTCGACATGGGCGTGCTCAAGCCGCCGTTCCAGTACTCGTTCATCATGAACGTCCTCGGCGGCATTCCGCCGACGGTCGAGTCGCTGCAGCTCCAGGCGAAGATCCGCGTTCCGGATACGGAATGGGAAGTCATCGGCATCTCGCACTGCCACTGGCGCATGCTGGCGTCGGCGCTCGTCCTCGGCGGCAACAT
This sequence comes from Polyangiaceae bacterium, assembly GCA_035547195.1. Classification (GTDB taxonomy): domain Bacteria; phylum Myxococcota_A; class Polyangia; order Polyangiales; family Polyangiaceae; genus DASZVB01. The sequence goes on along the minus strand of DASZVB010000032.1, from coordinate 29,021 downwards.
CCGTACGGGCCTCGAAGATCATCTGTACCTGCCGAGCGGCGAGATGGCGAAGTCCAACGGCGAGATGGTCGAGGTCGCGGCGCGCCTGTGCCGCGACACCGGACGAAAGCCCGCGACGGTCGCGCAAGCGCGGGAGATCCTCGGCCTGCGCAACGAGACGTGAAGCGATGAACGACCGTCCTTACGAATCGATCCTCGTCGCGCAGGGCGGCGCCGTCCTGCGTATCACGTTGAACCGCCCCGAACGCCGCAACGCGCTCGGCGTGGTCATGGTGAACGAGCTGCTCTGGGCGCTCGACGACGCGACGAACGACGACGCCGTGCGGAGCGTCGTCATCACCGGCGCGGGCAAGGCGTTCTGCGCCGGCGGCGATTTCTCGCAGATGGGCGGCGGCGACGCGCCGAAGCTCCCTCCGAAGGGCGGCTTCGACGACCTCTTGCTCGCGCTGTGGGGCTCGACGAAACCGGTCGTCGCGCGCGTGAACGGCCACGCCCTGGGCGGCGGGCTCGGGATCGTGGCGGCGAGCACCTTCGCCGTCGCCTCCACCGACGCGAAGCTCGGGACGCCGGAGATCGACGTCGGCCTGTTCCCGTTCATGATCCTCTCGGTGCTCGAGCGCGTCATGTCGCGGAGGCGTCTCGTCGAGATGGTCCTGTCCGGCGAAAAGCTCGCGGCGGAGGAAGCGGCGCGAGTCGGCCTGGTGAATCGGGCCGTCGCCCCGGACGAGCTCGACGCCGCCGTCGAGTCGTACACCAGCACGATCGCGTCGAAGAGCCCGATGACCGTTCGGCTCGGGCTCGCCGCCCTGCGCGACACCTGCGACCTTTCGCTCCGGGAGAAGCTGCCGGTGCTCTCGGCGCGGCTCTCGGCTTGCCTGGCCACGGAGGACGCGCGCGAGGGGCTGACGGCCTTCCTGGAGAAACGGCAACCCAAGTGGACGGGGCGCTGAGCGGAGATACATCGAAGATGGACATGCGACAGCTGGTCAAGGATCTGGAGGAACGCCGCGAGCGCATCCGTCGGATGGGCGGGCCGGAAAAAGTCGCGCGCCAGCACGAGCGCGGGAAGATGACCGCCCGCGAACGGCTCGCGTCGTTCTTCGACGACGGCGTCTATTTCGAGCTCGGCATGCACGGGCGTCCGATGGGTCTCTCGGGCGACTCCGACGTGCCGGCGGACGCGGTCGTGTGCGGCTTCGGCAAGGTCGATGGTCGGATGGTGTGCTCCGCCGCCTACGATTTCACGGTGAAGGGCGGCAGCATCGGGCAAACGGGGGAAGAGAAGGTGACGCGGCTCCGCGGCATGAGCCTCAAGGGGCGCTGGCCCATGGTGTGGTTCATCGACTCCGCGGGCGCGCGCATCGACCCCGGCAGCGGGCACCCCGACATGATCTCGCTGTTCGCGGGCAGCGGACACCTCTTCCGCGAGCAGGTCGTGCTGAGCGGCGTCGTCCCGCAGGTCGCCGCGATGGTCGGTCCCGGCGCCGCGGGCACCGCGTACATCCCCGGGCTCGCGGACTTCGTGCCGATGGTGAAGAGCATCGGTTCGCTCGCGCTCGGCGGACCGCCGCTCGTGAAGGCGGTGACCGGACAAGACATCTCCGAGCAAGAGCTCGGCGGCTCCTCCGTGCACACGACCAAGAGCGGCGTCGGCGACGTCGAGGTGGACGACGACGCCGCGTGCATCGCCATCACGAAGAAGTATCTCTCGTACATGCCGTCGAGCTGCGACGAGGCGCCGCCGGTGGTCGCGTGTTCGGACCCCGTCGACCGGCGGGACGAGTCGCTCCTCGACTTGCTGCCCGAGAGCGCGCGGCAGCCGTACGACATGTACGTGCTGATCCGTTCCATCGCCGACAACGGCGAATTTCTGGACATCAAACCGAAGTTCGGAAGATCGCTCATCACCTGCCTTGCCCGCGTCGGCGGAGCGCCCGTCGGCATCGTGGCAAACCAGCCGAAGTATCTCGGCGGCGTGCTGGAGAACGACTCCGCGGACAAGGGGGCGCGCTTCATCCAGATCTGCGACGCCTTCGGCGTCCCGCTGGTCTTCTTGCAAGACGTCCCGGGCTTCATGGTCGGGTCGAAGGTGGAGCACGCGGGCATCATCCGGCATGGCGCGAAGATGCTGCACGTGATGAGCGCGGCGACGGTTCCGAAGGTCACCGTCGTCGTCCGTAAGGGCTACGGCGCGGGCTACTACGTGATGTGCGGCCGGGCGTACGAACCGGACCTCATCGTCGCCTGGCCCACCGCGGAGATCAGCGTCATGGGCGCCGAAGGCATGGTCGGCATCGCCGGCAAGAAGCTCTTCGGTGGCGCGGAACCCGACCCCGACGCGAAACGCGCCATCGTCGACGCCATCGCGCGCAGCATCGACATCTACAAGGTCGGCGGCTGGGGGCTCGTCGACGACATCATCGATCCCCGGGATACGCGGCGCGCCATCGCCTGGGGGCTCGAGCTCGCCAAGAAGAAACAAGTCGAGCGTCCAGAAAAGAAGCGCGGCATCATTCCCGTCTGACACAGTCGTCGGAAGTCGCGTACGCGGTCGTATGGACACGGTTCGCTGTGACGGGATGGTCGTCGTGGGGTTTTTTGGTTTTTGTCGTGGTTCGTCGCGGAACCCTCGCTTGCGCTGCTCGCCTCCGGCTGCGCTGCTCGCTCGAGGGACGGTTCGTCGCGGTTCGTGTGGGGGCTGCCGCCCAGCCCCCACGCCCCCAGAAGCGGACGATTTGCGAAGCTCGTCTCATCGCCGTTCGCAGACGCATGCGACTTGCTTCCTCTAGCTGTTACACGGAGGCGAGCGGAGCGAGTGGCGGGCTCGGAGGGACGGAGGGCCCGCCACTCGAAGGCGCACCAAAAATCCGCGCCGAGCCACGACGCAACAAACCTGGACCCCACGACGTCCACGTCGTTTCGCGCGAACCGCGACGATGGAAACACAAGCTGCGAAGCATCGTGCGCGGCGAACGGAGCTCGTTGGTGATGCCGTGCGGCTCAGCTGGACGCGTCGAACCTGACGCGACGCATCGGTAAGCGCGCGAGTATCTCGACACTAGAATCGTCCGAACGGTCAGCGCCGCGGAGCGGCCCCGATTCGCATGACGCGAGCGGCGGTCGGGAGTAAAGGCAGTATCAGAGGCGCGTGTCTGCGCGCCGTCCGAGAGGGATCTATCCGCGCAAATGGGAACCACGGAGACCGTTTCTAGAATAGCGATCGTCAATCGAGGAGAAGCAGCCCAGAGGTGCGTCAGGGCGATACGCGAGCTGCGCATGGAGGAGGGCATCGAGCTCGCCGGCATCGCGCTCTACACGGATCCGGATCGGCTCGCGCCGTTCGTTCGCGAAGCGGACGAGGCGCTGAACCTGGGCGCGGCGTTCCAGCAGAGCGCGACGGGCGAAACGAAATCCGTCTATCTCGACTACGACAAGCTGGTCGCCGCGTTGCGCGCGGTTCGGGCGGACGCGGTCTGGCCGGGCTGGGGCTTCGTCGCCGAACATCCCGCGTTCGCCGATAGGCTCGCCGCCGAGGGCATCACCTTCCTCGGTCCGAGCGGAGAGACGATGCGTCGCCTCGGCGACAAGATCATGTCGAAGCGCATCGCCGAGGCGGCGGGCGTCCCGGTGTCGCCTTGGAGCGGCGGCGCCGTCGAACGCGACGAAGTCGTCGAGTGGGGCCGCAAGATCGGTTTTCCGCTCGTGCTCAAGGCGACCGCGGGCGGCGGCGGTCGCGGCATCCGCATGGTCGAGTCGCCCGACGACTTACTCGCCGCGTTCGACAGCGCGACGTCCGAGGCGAAGAACGCGTTCGGCGACGGAACGCTGTTCGCCGAGGCGTGCATCCGCAACGCGCGGCACGTAGAAGTGCAGATGGCCGCCGACATGCACGGCGGCGTGCTCGCCGTGGGGCTTCGCGACTGCTCGGTGCAGCGCAAGCACCAGAAGGTCATCGAAGAGGGCCCGCCGCCGGGCCTCTCCGAAGATCTGATGAAGCGGATTGGCGACGCGTCCGTCGCGTTGCTGCGTGACGTCGGGTATCGCGGCGTCGCCACCTGCGAATACCTCGTCGTCGGCGATTCCTTCTACTTCCTGGAGGTGAACCCGCGCTTGCAGGTGGAGCACGGCGTGACGGAATCCCTGACCGGCATGGATCTGGTGAAGACGCAGATCCGCATCGCCCGCGGAGAGCGCCTGCCGGATTTCGTCCCGGATAGCCGCGGGTGCGCCATCGAAGCGCGGCTTTGCGCCGAGGATCCCGCGGCGGGTTTCGCGCCGAGCCCGGGCTTCATCGCGCTGCTCGACCTGCCGTCGGGTCCCGGTATCCGCGTCGATTCGGGCACCGCCTCGGGCACGAGCGTGCCCAGCGAGTTCGACTCGATGATCGCGAAGATCATCGCGCACGGCGCCACTCGCGAGGAGGCGCGGGCGCGCCTCGGGCGCGCGGTGCTCGACACGCGCGTCGTCATCCAGGGCGGCACCACGAACAAGGGCTTCTTGCTCGACGTCCTGGATCATGCGGACTTCCGCGCCGGCGCGGTGACGACCGGGTGGCTCGACGCGGCGGCGCTGGCGCGGCCGACGAAACCGGTGGTCGAAGCGCTGCTCGTCGCGGTCATCCACCAGTATCAAAAGGGCCGCGACGCGGCGCGCGCGAATTTCTTCGGTGAGGCGTCGCGCGGACGGCCCATCACCATTCCGCCGTCCACCGGCGCGAGCGTGGATCTCGTGTACGCGGGCCGTCCGTACCGGCTCCAGGTCTTCGCGCTCGGGAGCTGGGCGTATCGCATCCACCACGAAGATCGCGCCATGCAGGTCACCTTGCTCGAGCAGGGGCCCTTTCAGCGATTGCTCATCAGCCAGGGCGGCCGGCGCGTGCCCGTGCTGGTGAGCGCGTCGGACGTGGAGATCCGCGTGGACATCGCCGGACGCCAGCACCGCGTCGCGTGCGACATCGGCGGCCGCGTGCGTGCGCCGGCTCCGTGCTTGCTCATCGACGTCGTCGTGAAGACCGGGGATCGCGTCGCGCCGGGCGACCGGCTCGGCATCTTCGAGGCGATGAAGTGCGAGACGGCGTTCCACGCGCCGCTCGGCGGCGTGGTGCGGGAGGTGTGCGCGCGGCCCGGCCAGCGCCTGAACGGCGGCGACGTCATCGTCGTCATCGAGCCTTCGATGGACGAAGGCGGCCCGGAGAGCGCGCACGGCGGCGTCGATCTCGTCGCCGAACCGCACCCGTTGGATCGATTCCTCGACGTGAAGCAGCGGGCGAGCCTCGAGGCCGCCGACGCGCTGCCCGCGTCCGAGCGCGCCGCGGCGGTGCAAGCGCTGCGCGCCCAGATCCAGCGCATCCTGCTCGGCTACGACGTCAGCCCTTCGCGGGCGACGCACCTGGTTCAAGCGCTGTCGAGCTCCGTCGCGAACGTCAGCGACGAGTTCCGCGACGAGCTCGGCGCGCTCATCCCGCATTGCCTGGAGATCTACGCGGATCTGGAGGTGCTCTTCAGCCGCGCGCCGACGCAGCTCGGCACCGACGAGCTCGGTCCGTCGAACGACGCGCGCATGGCGATGTATCTGCGCCGAATCGCCGCGAAGGGCGCGGGCATCGATCAGAGCTTTTTGTCGCTGCTCCGCCGCGCGCTCGAGCACTACCGCATCCGGTCGCTCGAGCCGACGAACACGCTCGAGCGGGCGGTGCTCCGCCTTTACTCGACGCGCGCGACGACCGACGTCCGCAGCCGGCTCGCGACGGCCATCCTTCATTTGGCCATGCACCTCGCCGACGCCGGCGAGCACGTGAAGCCGACGACGAATTTGCGCGACGCTCTGGATCGCATCTGGATGCTGCGCGGCACCGTGAAGCCGACGGTGTCGGATCTGGCCGCGCAGGTGCGCTTTCTCATCTTCGATCGCAAGACCCAGGAGACGGTGGTGGCGCCCGGCGTGGACGTGGACCTCACGGTCGTCCCGCCGCCGGAGGGGACGGACCTCGCGCCGTTCGCGGAGCCGCTCGGTCTCACCGCCGACCAGGCGCGGCGCTTCGAGCTCTGGCGTCTCGCGAACTTCGAGCTCGAGCGAATCCAGGTGCCCGGCTTCGACGGCATCGTCGCATTGTTCGGAAAATCCCGCGAGGGACGCGGCGACGAGCGACTCTTCGTCTTCGCCGAGATCTTGAGCCTCGGTACGGCAATGCCGGCGCAGCCGGATCTCGCGCCCTTCGAACAGCAGTTCCACGCCGCCGTCGAGGCGATGCGCTCGATCCAGAGTCAGCGCGAGGACGCCCAGCGGCTTCACTGGAATCGGCTCTATCTCCTGGTACGGCCGCCGGTCGTGCTCAGCGAGCGCCTCGTCGCCACGGCGATGCGGCGGCTCGCGCCCGAGACGGGCCACCTCGGGCTCGAGCGCGTCATCGTGCGCCTGGCGCGCCTCGACCCGACCGCAAAAGAAAACAAGCCGCGCAAGATCGAGCTGCTCGCGGGCAACCCGACCGGCGGCCGCGTGGAGTGGAGCGTGCGCGAGCCGCACAACCGCCCGCTCGAGCCCGCACGGCAATACGAACGGCGCGTCGCGCTCGCGCGTGCCCGCGGCCTCACGTACCCGTACGAAATCGTCCGGCTCTTCACCGCGGCCGCCGATCCGACGGTCCAGACCATCGGACAGCCCACCGGGCGCGGTACGTTCACGGAGTACGACCTCGAAGGCGGTCGCGCCGTTCCCATCCGGCGGGATCCGGGCAAGAGCACCTGCGCGATCGTCATGGGCGTCATCTCGACCCCGACGCGCAAGCACCCCGAGGGCATGCGTCGCGTGCTCGTCCTGAGCGACCCGACGCTCGACATGGGCGCGCTCTCCGCGGCCGAGTGCGATCGTATCGTGGCGGCGATCGATCTCGCCGAGCGTGAACAGATCCCGGTCGAGTGGGTCGCCGTCAGCGCCGGGGCGCGCATCGCCATGGACAGCGGCACGGAGAACCTGGACGCCACCGCGCGTGTCGTGCGCCGGCTGGTGACGTTCACCGATCGCGGCGGGGAAGTGAATCTGCTGCTCCCCGGCGTGAACGTCGGCGCGCAGAGTTACTTCGATGCGCTCGCGACGATGGGCCTCTCTACGCGCGGCATCCTGGTGATGCTGCCCGCGGCGTCCATGGTCCTCACCGGCAAGGCGGCGCTGCAGTTCGCGGGCGGGGTCGCCGCCGAGGACGAGGTGGGCATCGGCGGATACGAGCGCATCATGGGTCCGAACGGCGAGGCCCAGTACCGCGCGCGAGATCTATCGGACGCCTACGCGATCTTGCTCGAGCACTACGCCGTCAGTTATCGCGCGCCCGGCGAATCCGGGCCCCGAAGGTTCGACACGCGGGACCCCATCGATCGCGACTTCACGCTCTCGCCGTACGAAGGACAGGAGGGCTTCTCGAAGATCGCCGACGTGTTCTCGCAGGACGAGAACCCCGGGCGAAAGCGTCCCTTCGGGATGCGCTGCGTGATGCGCGCGGTCATCGACACGGATGGCGGTTATCTCGAGCGCTGGAGGGATTGGGCGGACGCTCAAACGGCGATCGTCTGGGATTGCCACATCGGCGGCGCGCCCGCGACGTTGATCGGCATCGAGAGCCATCAGCTGCCGCGTATCGGGTACACGCCGAACGACGGCCCGAACGCCTGGACGGCGGCGACGTTGTTCCCGCCATCTTCCAAGAAGGTCGCGCGGGCGCTCAACGCGGCGAGCAACAACCGGCCCGCGGTCATCCTCGCGAACCTGTCCGGCTTCGACGGCTCGCCGGAGTCGATGCGGCGTGGCGTCCTGGAGATGGGCGCGGAGATCGCCCGCGCGGTCGTGCGCTTCCGCGGGAAAATCGCGTTCATCGTCGTGACTCGCTATCACGGCGGCGCCTACGTGGTGTTCTCGCACGAGCTGAACGACGGCATGAAGGTCGCGGCGCTCGCCGGCTCGTACGCTTCGGTCATCGGCGGCGCCGCCGCGGCGGCCGTCGTGTTCGGGCGCGACGTGCGCAAGCGCGCGCTCGCCGATTCGCGGGTGCACGCCGCGCGAGCCGAGCTCGACGGCGCCCGCGACGCCGCGACGCGCGCGGCCCGGCGCACGAACCTGAGCCGCGTCATCGAAGAGGTCACTCTGGAGAAACAAGCCGACGTCGCCGCCGAGTTCGACGCAGTGCATACCGTCGAGCGCGCCAAGGACGTCGGATCCCTCCACACGATCATCGACCCGCACGAGCTGCGCAAAATGCTCGCGACGTGGCTCGCGGAGTAGCCTCTTGCTCGGCGCCGTGTGGCCGGAAAAGCTAGTGCACCGCCGTCGAGAGACGATCCAGCATCCGGCTATGTGAGCAGACGCAGGCGACGCGGGCGGCGGCGCGCTCGTGCGCCAGCAGCAGTAGAGCTCGTAGTAGTGGGTATCGATGCGGAGGCGAAGGTACGTACGCGAACCATCGTTGCGCGGTCGCGAGTAGCAGCTCTTCAGGGATGGGTACCGATCCGGAGACGAAGGTACGTATACGAACCATCGTTGCGCGGTCGCGAGCCTCGACTTGAGGTCTTGGAAGAACAGATCACGATCGTCGTGGAGGGGAAGAGCCACGAGACCCGAAGTCGAGAAATCCGCACGAAGCGCGGAAAATCGCGAGTTTTCTGCACGCGAAAATCGCGAAACTCGAGGCGACAGCTCGTCATGAAAGTAATCGACCGAAGCACCGCACATTCGTGCGGCCGTAATTGACGCTATTTCAACGGCGGTGCACGAGCCGCAAATCGTCCGCTTCTGGGGGAGTGGGGGATGGGAGGCATCCCCCACTCGAACCGTGACGCACCCTCCCTCGAGCGAGCACCGCAGCCGGAGGCGAGGAGCGCAAGCGAGGGTTCCGCATCTCACCGCGACAAAAACTACAAAACCCCACGCCGCCCACGCCGTCACGCCGTCACATCGAGAACAACAACTGTTCCGATTCTCTGAAAGCCGCAGTAAAAGACCCTCCACAGAACGAACTCTGGAGGTCCTGATCATGGCTGGTGCAGTCGTCTTCGAACGGCGAAATTCGGTCGGAATCATCACGGTCGACAATCCCCCGGTGAACGCGCTCAGTCACGCCGTTCGCAGCGGTCTCGCGGACTCGCTCGCGCAAGCGCTGGCCGACTCCGCGGTCACCGCGATCGTGCTGCGCTGCAAGGGGCGCACGTTCATCGCGGGCGCCGACGTCACGGAGTTCGGCAAGCCGCCGAAGGATCCGTCGCTGCAGGCGGTCATCGAGTCCCTCGACGGGAGCGGTAAGCCCATCGTCGCGGCGATCCACGGCACCGCGCTCGGCGGCGGGCTCGAGGTCGCGCTCGCCTGCAACTATCGCGTCGCCGCGCCGGACGCGAAATGCGGGCTGCCGGAGGTGAAGCTCGGCATTCTTCCAGGGGCGGGCGGCACGCAGCGGCTCCCGCGCCTCGTCGGCGTCGAGAAGGCGCTCGACATGATCGTCAGCGGCGATCCGATCTCGGCGAAAGAAGCGAAGGCCATCGGCCTCGTCGACGAGATCATCGAGGGCGACTTGCTCGCCGGCGCGATCGCCTACGCGGAACGCGTCGCGGCGAAGCGTCCGCTGCCGCGCGTCCGAGATCTATCGGCGAACGTCGACCCGGCGAAGATCCGTCCCGGCCTGTTCGACGAAGCCAAGAAGGACGCGAAGAAGCGCGCCCGCGGCGCGCTCGGGCCCGCCCGCTGCGTGGACGCGGTGCGCGCCGCCGTGGAGCGCCCGTTCGACGCGGGGCTCGCCGAGGAGCGGCGGCTCTTCACCGAGGCCGTTTCGTCGGTCGAGTCCAAGGCGATGCGCCACGTCTTCTTCGCCGAGCGCAAAGCCGCGAAGATCCCGGACGTCTCGAGCGACGTTCCGACGATCCCCGTGAAGAAGGCGGCGGTCATCGGCGCCGGCACCATGGGCGCCGGCATCGCCATGGTGTTCGCGAACGCGGGGATCCCCGTCGTGCTGCTCGACCGCGAGCAATCGTTCGTCGACAAGGGACTCGAGACGATCACGAAGAACTACGCCGCGACCCTGAAGAAGGGCCGCCTCACGCAGGCGGAGATGGACGCGCGCGTCGGCCGCGTGAAGGGCAGCACGAACTGGGACGACTTCAAGGACGTGGACCTCGTCGTCGAGGCGGTGTTCGAGGAGATGGGGCTCAAGAAGGAGATCTTCGGGCGCCTCGATCAGATCTGTAAGAAGGACGCGATCCTCGCGACGAACACCTCGACGCTCGACGTCGATCAGATCGCCGCGGCGACCTCCCGCCCGGAGCAAGTCATCGGCCTGCACTTCTTCAGCCCGGCGAACGTGATGCGCCTGCTCGAGATCGTGCGCGGCAAGAAGACCAGCAAGCCCGTCGTGGCGACGAGCATGAAGCTCGCGAAGGACCTCGGCAAGGTGGGCGTGCTCGTCGGCGTGTGCCAGGGCTTCGTCGGCAACCGCATGTTGCACCAGTACTATCGCGAAGCTCAGTTCCTGATTCAGGAGGGCGCCCTGCCGTCGCAGGTCGACCGAGTGATGACCGGGTTCGGCTTCGCCATGGGGCCCTGTGCGACCAGTGACCTTGCCGGAATCGACGTGGGGTGGCGCATCCGCAAGGCGCAGCCGAAGCCGCCCCCCGGGGAGCGCTACAGCGGAGCCGTCGCGGATCGTCTCGCGGAGATGGGCCGCTTCGGGCAGAAGACGAACGCCGGTTTCTACAAATACGAAGCCGGCAACCGCACGCCCGTCGACGATCCCGAGGTCGAGAAGATCATCGTCCAGGTTTCGAAGGAGCTCGGCATCGAGCGCCGTCAAATCGGCGACGAGGAGATCCTCGAGCGCTGCATGTACGCCATGATCAACGAAGGCGCGAAGATCCTCGACGAGAAGATCGCGCTGCGCGCGTCGGACATCGACACGGTGTGGATCAACGGCTACGGCTTCGCGTCGCACCGCGGCGGTCCGATGTTCTACGCGGACACCGTGGGGCTCGCGAAGGTGCTCGAGCGCGTGAAGGCGCTTCAAGGGAAGCACGGCAAGGTCTGGACGCCGTCTCCGCTTCTCGAGCGGCTGGCGCTGGCCGGCAAGACGTTCGCCGACTTCGACGCCGAGCAGGAGGGCGCCTCGTGAACGATCTGTTCGATCTGGGCGGGAAGGTCGTGCTCGTCACCGGGTCGTCGCGGGGCATCGGCCGCGCGATCGCCGAGCGCATGGCGCAGTTCGGGGCGAAGGTCGTCGTGTCGAGCCGCAAGCTCGACGCCTGCGAGGCCGTCGTCTCGGCGATAAAGGAGCGCGGCGGACAGGCCAAGGCCATCGCCTGCAACATCGCGAGCAAGGACGAGCTCGAGCAGCTCGTCGGCAAGACGCGAGACGCCTACGGCGAGATCGACGTGCTCGTCTGCAACGCGGCCGTGAACCCGCACTACGGCGCGAGCCAGGAGATCCCGGACAGCGCCTTCGAGAAGGTGATGAACAGCAACATCCGGAGCAACCACTGGCTCTGCCAGATGGTGATCCCGGGAATGGCCAAGCGCCGCGACGGTTCGGTCATCATCGTTTCGTCGATCGGCGGGTTGAAGGGCTCGAGCGTCCTCGGCGCTTACGGCATCAGCAAGGCGGCCGACATGCAGATGGCGCGCAACCTGGCGGTCGAGTGGGGCCCGAGCAACGTGCGCATCAACACGATCGCCCCAGGTCTCGTGCGGACGGACTTCGCTCGGGCGCTCTGGGAGAACCCGGCGACCTACGAGCGCGCGGTGAGCATGTACCCGCTCCGTCGCATCGGCGAGCCCGACGAGATCGCCGGCGCGGCCGTGCTGCTCGCGTCGAAGGCCGGCTCGTTCATCACCGGGCAGACGATCGTCGTCGACGGCGGCGCGACCATCGCCGGGTAGCGTTCGACGCCTACGGCTGGTCCGGCGGCGGCGGCGGTGGGGGGGGCGGGGGAGGCGGCGGAAGCGGCGGCGGGATTGCCCCCGGCGGAGGGGGCACGATGGCCGGCGCTCCGTTCATCGCCGCGAGCGCGCCGGCAGCCGTACCGCCGTGATTCGGCACGAGTTGAATCGAATGCCGCACGCGCACGGCGACGGGACGCGGCGTGTGCAACGAGCCCGTGAACGCGTCGATGTCGAAGTCCGCTCCGTCCGCCGCGGCGTCGGCGTCGAAGCGCGCGTGGATCAAGTAGAGGCCGGACTGCGCGAACGTGCCGCGAGGGCAGAACTCGACGAGGCGCGTCGTCAGCTTCATCGACGCGTGCGGCGATAGCGTCACGTAGGCGCGCCGATCGGGGTTGCGCGTGTCGGGGCCCGATGCGCAATTCACCGTGCCCCGCGGCGTCAGCACCTCGAACGTGATGAGCTCGCGCCGCACGAACACGGTGAGCTTGCTCTTGCTCGGGTTTCGGAGCCGGATCGTCGAGGTGACCGTGAGCTCCGAGGAGGCGTCGGAGCCGCGCACCATTTCGAGCGCCGGATCATCGCCCTCGTCCTCGTTCGGGTTCGCGGGATCCAAGGCCCACGCGGCGTAGCGCGCGTCGAGGATGACCGGGTTTCCCGTCAGGTTCTTTGCCGGAGCTTCTGCGCGCTGGTCGGATGGCGTCGCGACGAACGGCGGCGCGCCGGGGAGCTTCTCCTCTTCCAGGTGACCCTGGCGCCATACTTTCTTTGTCTTGTCGGGCCAGCCGTAGTGAGGCGTGACCTGCGCGGTCGGGACGAGGACCTCCTGCTTGTCCGGACTGAAGCAGTAAAAGCGAGGATCGAAGCGGTGCTCGATCGACTCCCCCGGGTCGAGATCCTCGGCGTCGTCGTCGCCGACGCCGTTCGGGACGAGCTCCGCCGGGAGCTTGCACTGCTTCGGTTTCGGCTGACCGGGGAGCATCACCTCGAACCAGAGCAGCCGCATCTCGTCGGCGACCGTGACGATTCCCGAGGTCGTGTTCGTGATTTTCACGGTCCACCGCTCGTCCGGTCCGGCGTCGATGATTTCGAGCTTGGGTGCGACCGGCGGAAGCACGGGGGCGGGCGGCGTTTCCGGTTTCGGCTGCGCTCTCCGGACGGCCTTCGGTCGCTTCGGGGCCTCGTTCGCCGGGGTTGGCGATGTCGGGAGCGCGGGCGTCGCCGGCGCGGGGACCGCCGGCGCGGGAGGTGCCGGAACTGCTTCGGCCGACGCCGGCTTCGCATTTGCAGCCGGGGAAAGTCCGAGTCCGAGGCTCGCCACGAGCCCGAGCAGTAGACGGGGACCGACCGGCATGCTGGCACCCATATCCCATCCCTCCTTCGGGCCGCAACGAGAGATCCCGCCGAGTTCTCCGGAACGCCCGGGCAAAAACCGCCTACGGGCGCGATATCCTGAACGCCCCATGCGCGGCCTCTATGCCATCGCCGACGTCGATTTTCTCCGCTCGCAGGGCGTGTCGCCTCTGCTCTTCGCCGAAGCGGTCCTTTCAACGCGGCCCGCGGTCCTTCAGCTCAGAGCGAAATCGGATGCGCCGCGGGACGTGATCGAGCTGTTGCGGGCGCTTCGCCCGATCTGCGATCGATGCCGCGTTCCGCTGTTCGCCAACGATCGACCGGACCTCGCCGTCCTCGCCGGTTGCGACGGAGTGCACGTCGGCCAAGAAGATCTCGAGGTTCGACACGTGCGCGATTTCGCGCCAAGGCTGTTGGTCGGGGTATCGACGCACAGCCCGGTGCAGCTCGAAGAGGCTCTCTCGGCGGAGCCGGACTACGTAGCGTACGGCCCCGTCTTCGCGACCACGTCGAAGGCGAACCCGGATCCCGTCGTCGGCATCGACGGCCTGAAGGTCGCCGGCGATCGCGCGCGCGCCGCGGGCGTTCCCCTCGTGGCCATCGGCGGCATCGACCTCCTGCACGCGCCGGAGGTCGCGCCGCACGCGGACATGGGCGCGGTGATCCGCGCGCTGTTGCCGCCGGAAGGGTTGGTCGGTGTCGGCGCGCGCGCCGACGCGCTGATCCGCGCGCTCGGCGGGGACGGAGCGCCGTTCAGGCGTTCCTGAAACGCGCGATCATCGACTCCAGGGCGAGCGCGGGTTGTCCGTTGCGCTCCAGCGCGTCGAGCGCTTCGGTGACGAGCGCGTAACGACGCGCGGCGGTCGTGGCCTCGCCGGTTTCCGTGCCGACGCGTTCCCGCGCTTCCCGAGCGAGGTGCTGCGACAACGCGACGAGATTCTGACGGAGATCGCCCCGCTCGTTCGGCCGCGTCTGCGCGAACACGACGGCGCCGTCGAGAGTGGGCGAGGCCGCGGCTTCGAGCGCGCCGCGCACGAACTCGGCGCGCGCGCGAGCGCCTTCTTCGTCGGCGAGCGCGAGCGCCGCTTCGGCGCTTCCCTCTGCGGCCTCCGCATACTCTCGCGACTTGCCGTGCTCCTCCAAGATGCGCGCGACGACGGCTTCCGGCAGCGGACCGAAACGCACCGGGAGCGTGCGCGATCTTATCGTGTCGAGAAGTCGGTTGGGACGGCTCGTGAGCAAGACGAAGTGCGTCCGCTGCGGCGGTTCCTCGAGCGTCTTGAGCAGCGCGTTCGCGGCTTGCTGCGTCAGCTCTTCCGCGTCCCGCACGATGAAGACCAGCGCGCGCCCTTCGTGCGGCGGGAAACCGATGCGGGTGAGCACGAGCTTGCGGATCTGTTCGACGCCGATGCCCGTCGTCTCTCGCGTCGCGGTGCCCAGCGCGGACGGAGGGTACAAACCGCGGCCGAGCAGGACGACGTCCGGGTGCTGCGGCACCGCGGGATCGTCGTCGGCGAGGCGGACGGCGCGCTGGCACGCGCCGCACTTGCCGCATCCGAGCGCGCCGCCGGTCGTGCACACGAGCGACTGCGCAAGGGCGAACGCGGCGCGCTCTTTCCCGACGCCGGGCGGGCCTTCGAAGCGGTACGCGTGATGGATCCGCCCACAGCGAAGGGCCCGGACCAACGTTTCGATGGCCGGGCCCTGTCCGAGGATACGGTCGAACACGTTGCCGCCAGACTGCGGCACTGATGCTGTCACGCTGAAAGGCCGATCGTCAGCCGTTGACCGCCGGCGCGGGAGCGCCGCTGCCGCCGTCGAGCTGCTCGACGCCCAGCCGGAGCAGATAGAGGAACAGGCGGTACGCCTCTTCCGTCTTCGCGCTGTCGCCCTCGATGTACGAGGCGACGCTGAGGCCGTCGAGCACGGAGAGGATGAGCGTCGCCAGGGCGTCGACGTTGACCTTCGTGACGCTCTCGTCGCCCAGGGTGTCGTGGATGCCTTGCCCGACGAGGCGGCGCTTCTCGGCGAGCAGCGCGGCGGCGCGGCGGCGCAGCTCCGCGTCGTTACGCGACGCGCTCCAGACTTCGATGTTGAGGCCGATGTTGGTCGACGAACGCGTCTCCCAGAGCGAGCGCAGCGCGTCCATCGCGCGACCTTGCTGGCTCGTCTCCTTGGTCGTCGCGAGCACCTCGCGCACACGCTCGAGATACTTGTTGTACGTGAAGCTCTGCACCTCGTGGATGAGGGCCGCTTTGCTCGCGAAGTAGTAGTGGACGATGCTCTTGCGGAGCCCGAGCTCCTTGCCGATCTCGGCGAGCGTCGTCGCGCTGAAGCCCTTGCGTGCGAAGCACTTCGCGGCGGCGTTCAAGATCGCCGCGACGCGGGGGTTAGCCCAGTCGACGGCACGCGGCGCCACGGAGTCGGTTGCACGCTCGTCGGATTCAAACGTTTCACGCGCGGTGTTTTCGGACATGTTCGCCTCTCGGATGTCTTTGGGACGGTCGACCGGCCAAGACCCGCACAGTGGGGCAATCAGCCGGCATGTACGTACTTTATCTTCGTCCTCCTTACCGGCCCGTCAAGGCGCAGACGACGTGGCAAATTACGACAAAGATGGGGGAATTTTTCGCCTTACCCCTCAGAAATATTACGGAACCAACACGACCCGTCCCTGCGTCGAGCGGTCAGCCAGAAGGTCATGAGCCACGCGGGCGTCGCGTAAGGGTAGCGTCCTGTCGACGACCATCCTCAGCCGTGCGGCCTGGATCCATTCGAAGCAATCGAGGAGGTCGCGCGCGGTGTAGCCGTGGCTTCCCGAAATCGATTGGCTCCGCAGGATGAGACCGCCCGGATTCACCGATAGTTTCTCGGTCCGGATGTTCCCCACGATGACCATCCGGCCGCGCTGCCGCAAGCTCCTCAGCGCTCCATTGAAGGTCGCGCTACCGGTGAGCTCGAGGACGACGTCGACGCCCCCGCGCGCCGAGGCGAGCACCGATTCGTGAAACCGGGTGTCGGCCGTCGAGACGACTTCGTCGGCGCCGAGCTCCTTCAACGCCGCACCCCGATGTTCGGGCGAGCTGGTCCCGGCGATGACGCGGGCGCCGGCGAGCTTCGCGACCTGGATGGCCATCGTGCCGACCCCGCCGCTCGCGCCGGTAACGAAGACGGTCTCGCCGAGCGCGAGCTTCGCTTCATGGCGCAGCGCGCGGAGGGCGACCGCGGCCGTGCAGCCGACGGAGGCCGCGTGCACGGCGTCGATGCCGTCCGGAATGCGCACGAGCGCGTCTCGGTGCGCGACGACGTACTCCGCGTACGCGCCGTCCACGGTTTGTCCGAAGCTCTGCCACGCGTTCGTACAGTCCGGCGTCTCGCCCTCGAGGCAGCGGTCGCATCGCCCGCAGAACGGCCGATGCAAGTTCGCGACGCGATCGCCGACGCGGAGATCGCCGGCGTCGCTCCCCACCGCGACGATTTCGCCGGCGAACTCGTGCCCGAGGATGATCGGCAGCTTGAGCCCCGGAAAGCCGCCGCGCCGATCGATGAGGTCGCGGCCGCACACGCCGGAAGCGCGCACGCGCACGAGGACTTCGTCGTGAGCCGGCGTCGGCTCACGCACCTCTCGAAAATCGAGCGCTTCGGGTCCCCCGGTCTGATCGACGACGACGGCGTGCATCACGCCGCCCGCGTCACTTCTTCGACGAGTCGTCCGAGCCGCCCGACGACGACGAAGTGTCCGACGAGCCACCCGCAGAGGTCGACGACGAGCTGGACGAGGAGTTGTCCGTATTGCCCTCGATGTTCTCGAGCAGGTCGTCTTGCGGCTTTTGCTTCACCACGGGCGCGACATCCGGGATCTGATACTGCCCCGCGCCGCATCCCTCCAGCCAGAACAGGCTCCCGAGCACAAGCGCACGCACCAACCACCTCGTGTTCATCGCGGCGCAGGCTAAACCCGCGCCGCGCGAGGGGCAAGGGCCGAGACGGGGCTATTTCATGATGACGAGCTGGACACGGCGGTTCTTTGCTCGGTTCTTTTCCGTCGTGTTTGGCACGAGCGGCTTGTCCTGCCCGTACCCGTGGCTAGTCAGCCGGGAGGGGTCCACCCCGTTCTGGATGATCGCGTCGCGCACCGCGTCGGCGCGACTCGCGCTGAGGCGCAAATTCGCGTCCGGGGTACCCGTGTTGTCGGTGTGACCTTGGACCTCGATCGTCCCGAGCTCGGGGTGCGACCGAATCACGTCCGCGGCTTCCTGCAACAGCGACATCGAATCCGGCAGGATTTCGGCCGACCCGTGCAGGAAGTGGATTTCCTTCCTCAGCTTGAGCTCGGTGGGCGTGACCACGACGTTGGGCACGGCGGGGCGCTTGTTGAGCATCAGGTCCGTGGAGACGTCCTTGCGCGGCTCGAGCGTGATTTCCGTCGAGGCGCGCAAGTAGCCGTCCGCTTCGGCGACGAGGGTCGACTTGCCCGCCGGCACGTTGCCGAAGCGGAAGGTGCCTTCGGCGTCGGTCTTCAGCGCGAGCTGGCGGCCCAGGGGATCGGTGATCGTGACCGTCGCGCCGTCGATGAAGTTCGTAGTCGCGGCGTCGCGAAGGACTCCGGTGATCGTCGCCGTCCGGGGCAGCGCCTCGAGTTCGCACGCCGCCTTCACGACGACCGGGCCTTCGGGAGCGTTCGCGGGGGCGCCGCTCGGTCCGGGAGCGCCCGGCGCGGGCGAAGGCGTCGCGGTTGCGCCGTTCGCCGCCGGTGCGCCGGCCGCCGGCGCGGCAGCGGGCGCTGCGTTCGGCGCGATCGTCGCGGTGCAGTCGCCGTCGCGGAATCCGTCCGCCGACACGGCGAAGCGATAGTCCCCAGGCTCGAGGGGGCCGGTCTTGAACACGCCCTGATCGTCGGTGACCATGCCGGTGAGAGGGCGTCCGACGTACCGCACGATGGCGTTCGGGATGGGCTCGCCCTTGTTCGTTCGCGAGACGGTGCCCTCGATGCGGTACTCCGGTGGCAGCGGCGCTTGCTGCACGACGATCTTCTCCACCGTCTTCTCGTGCACCTGCGTGTCGAAGGCGTAGCTGAGCCCGAACTGGAACGCCCACGGCCGTTCCGGCGTCACCTCTTCGATGAAGGTCTCCGTCGCGCCCGTTCCGATGTCGAACGCGGCGAGGACGGCGAGCCCGCGCAGCCAATCCGTCGCCCACGGGTACGCGCGCGCGCCGATGGTGAACCGTGACGGGATCGCGCTGAAGCCCGTGTTCTCGAGGCACTTGTCGCCCGCGGTGCGGTTCGTCGAATTGCCGCAGACGTGGTCCTGCCGGTTCACGGGGACGTCGATCGTCCACTCGACGAACGGACGTACCCAGTTGAACATGCCCTCGACGCCGATGCCGGTCTCGAAGCTGTCCACCCGGTTGATGTTGTGCGCGAAGCGCTCCACGCGGGTGATGCGCGGGTGATTTCCGAGCGCGGCGGCGCGCTGCTTCTCGATGTCGTCGGCGATGACGCCGGAGTTGTCGAAGATGTAGCCCGCGTTCACGTTGATGCGCAGGGGAAAGCGAGCCGCTGGATCGCTGCGGCGCGTGAAGTCCGCCGTGCCGAGCGCGCGTAGCCCGACGTTCGCCGTGTCGAGCCCGACGGCGCCGTCGGATGCAAGCATCAGCACGTCCGCTTCGCCGCCGAAGGTGAAGATTTGATCGGCGCCCGCGGGCGTGAACGCCTTCACGCCCAAGTCCATGTCGCCGACGAGCTGTATGGCCTTGGGGGTGCCCTGATCGTCGGACGTGCTCTGGTAGTGGAACGAGCCGAATGCTTCGAGGAAGCGCGTCGGCGTCACCGAGAGCTGGAACCGCGATTGGATCTGGCTGACCTTGTCCTTGTTCCGCGGCAGGAGCTTTCCGTTCTGGTCTTCGCAGAGCGGACAGAGGAAACCTTTGTCCGAGAAGTACGTGCCGATGAGCGACACGCGGAAGGTGCCGTAGCCGCCGGAGTCCGCGCCGATCGTCCTCAGCATGCCCGTCGCACCGACGAGGCCGTTCATCGCGGCGAGCGCGCGCGGATCCCATTCGTCCTTGCGGGCCGTAGGCTCGGTCTGCTTTTCGCTCGGCTCTTCGTCCTTCTTGTCTGGTGCCAAGAAGAGCGTCGTCGTCGGCTGCGATTGGACCTTCGCTTCGGCGCCGACCGATGCACTCGGCGCCGCTGTTGCCGGCGCTGGCGCGGGCGCCGCGGCGGGCGGCGGTTCTGCGGGAGCCGCAGCGGGCGGCGGCGCGGCGGCGGGCGGCGGGACGGGCTCTGCGCCGGCAGGCGACTGCGCGTGAGCTTCGCTCGCGAACAGAGCGAGCGTGACGGAGAAGAATGCAACGCGACTCGGTGCGGACATCGATGCCATCGAGGTGGGCGATTCATACTCGAGATTGCTCGGGGTGTCGCGCTCGGCGTGAAGCGTTCGCGAGTTGCTTTTCGTCAATACCCATTGCGCCCAGCGTGGCCACGTCGAACCGGAGCGCAGCGTCCGACGACGGCGCATCGAGGTGTCGCGCTATCGCACCGCGCCATGTGACCGACGGCGTTGTCGAGAGTGGCGCGCGCCTACGTCCGCCTGCGGTCAGCATCGATGGCCGGTGGCGGCCAAAGGGACGAGAGCCACTCGAAGTCAGCCGTCTCCAAGAAAGACAGATAGAGCGGCACCATGGCGAGCGTGAACAGCGCAAGCTTTGCGGAGATCCCGATCCCGACGTGGAGACCTGCCCCGATGAGCACCCCGAACAGGCGTGTTTTACGTATCCACAGCAAGAGCGGCAGGCTCGTCTCGATGAGGAGCGTGCCGTACGTGAAGACGCCCCCGAGCGCCAGGTGATGGGCGAACCACGGGCTCGGATGCCGCGCGAACATGGACATCATGAAGTAGGTGATGGCCTCTCCGCGACGCCAGAACTCGTCCGGAGCCTTCAGCCACACCGTACACACGTAGATGAGCATGAGCTGCCACTGAACGAGCCGGAGGCCCCATCGCGACGGGTGCGCGTTTCCGCCCTTTGCCCAGCTGGGGCCGAGGCTCCAAGTGGGCACCTGAGGGCCGATGACCAGCACGAAGCCGATGACTCGTAGGATCGTGTCGAACCCACTCAGCGCCGTCTGGGCAGTATCCGCGTACGACAGAGTCCATACGTACACGACGAGTGCCATCAGGCGCGGCAGGAAGCCGAGCGCGAGCAGCACCGTGGCGAGGCCGGCGACGACGAAGACGGCGGTGACGGCGGATTCCGCGCTGCTGATCCGAAAGACGTTCAGGGTCGTGAAGGGAGCGCTGCGATCCGCCCCGCCGAAGAGCCCGGTGTTCGCAAGCAGGGTGATTCGGAGCGGCCAGAAATCGAGGAGCGTGCAGAGCGCGGCGAAGGCGTAGGCGATGCGAACGCTCGCGTAGCTCCGCGGATCGGCCGGACCGAGGAACCATTCTTCGAGCGCGCTCGCCGAACGGCGCGCGAACGCGAGCAGGCGCGCTAGCATGACCGTTGGAGTCCTCGGCGGAACGGATCACGATTCACGCGAGTCGCCGCGAGCCACGGAACCAACCGGCGAGGCCGGCGCGGGCTGCTTTCGACCCGGATGGGCGCGCAACGCGGGAGCCGACTCTGCTCTGAGGCGACGGCCCTGAAGCCCTGAGAAATCTCGGCAGATTCTCGAATCTCCAACAGTAGCGCTAAGGGGTGCATGGCGTGGGACCGAATGGGTACGTCTTCGACTGCGCGATCCGTCCGTCTTTGCGGATGTCCTCGAGCGATCGCAGCTCTTGTGCAACGAGCTCGAAACCGACGGAGGTCGGCGCGCCCTTGCGCTCAGAGAGCAAGGCGCGACAGACCGCGGTGCGGTAGCGCGTCGCGTAGCCGCCGTACGTGTCGCTGGAGAACGCGAGGCGCATGAACGTGCCTTGAATGCGCACCGTCTTCACGAACGGCGCGAAGCCGGGGAGTAACGGTCCGCGACGAGTAGTTGCGCCGTTCGCGCCGACCACGACGAGGCGGCCGTCGAGATCGAAGAAATGCGGAATCGTCGTGAACATGTCCCACGTCTGCCAGAGGCCGGTGGGGGTCAGGTACCAAGCGAACGGGCGGTAGATACTCGCGCCGTAGACAGTGTTGGCGGGCAGGTTGGCTACGGTGATCGCAGCTAGGTGAAAGACCAGCGCCGCGCAGGCCGCGGCGCGCAGGACACGGCGAGCAATCGGTTTCATGCCGTGCACGCCTCGGGCGTGCGGCGTTCGTCAGTTGCCCGCGGGGTTGCCGCCACCGGCACGACCACCCGCATTGCCACCGGCGCGACCACCCGCATTGCCACCGGCATTGCCGCCACCGGCGCGACCACCCGCGTTGCCGCCGGCAGTGCCACCGCCGATGAAGCCGCCGCCCGCGTTCCCGCCACCGATGAAGCCGCCGCCGGCGGTGCCGCCGCCGATGAAGCCGCCGCCCGCGTTCCCGCCGACGTTACCACCCGGGTTGCCAGCAGCAGTGCCGCCGCCGGCGCGACCACCCGCGTTGCCGCCGGCAGTGCCGCCGCCGGCGCGACCACCTGCGTTGCCGCCGGCAGTGCCGCCGCCGATGAAACCACCGCCTGCATTGCCACCGCCGAAGATACCGCCTCCGGCGTTGCCGCCGCCCAAGAACCCGCCGGCTGCGGTGCCGCCCGCGGTGGTGCCGCCGAAGATCCCCCCGGCGAAGAAGCCGCCCGCGGTGGTGCCACCGGCTGCGGTGCCGCCCGCGGTAGTGCCGCCGAAGATCCCTCCGGCGAAGAAGCCGCCCGCGGGAGTGCCGCCTGCCGCGGTGCCGCCGGCTGCGGTGCCGCCTGCCGTAGTACCGCCGGCTCGCCCGCCACCGGCGAGACCGCCCGCCAAAAAGCCACCGAGGAATCCGCCCGCGGGAGTGCCGCCCGCTAGTCCACCGCCCGGGGACCCTGCCGGGACGCCACCGGCTGTCATGCCTCCAGCGGTTTGACCGCCTGCATTGCCGCCCGCTGCTTGTCCACCCCCAAGGAACCCACCCGCTGCTTGTCCACCCCCGAGAAACCCGCCGGCGAAGAACCCGCCCGCGGTGTTCCCACCCGCGGTAGCCCCGAAAATACCGCCCGCTTCGGTGCCGCCGGCGACGGTGCCGCCGCCTGGCGTGCCGCCCGCTGCAGTGCCGCCCGCGGTCCCACCAGCAGTGCCGCCCGTCGTTCCGCCGGCGGTGCCGCCCGTGGTTCCACCAGCAGTGCCACCCGTCGTTCCGCCCGTAGTCCCACCAGCAGTGCCGCCCGTGGTTCCACCGGCGGTGCCGCCCGTGGTTCCACCGGGGCTCTTGTGCGGCGATCCGGAATCCGGTTGCTCGACGATTCGACCGCCGTCCGGTTCTCCGCCGTCGCCTTCCGTCACTTGCGCGAAATTGCTCTGCGCGCCGCAAGCGGTGGCGACCGCCGCCAGAGACGAGAAGGTCACGAGCCGCAACGCAGAACGGGACCAATCAGTTCGATGAGACATGCAGGGTAAGCTTTCTCTCGCGATGACGATCGCTCTCTAATTGAGGCGACCCCTGGATGGAAGCAGCCGAGGCCGTGACGCGTTCCGTCGCGCCTGGCAAAAGGCCGTGTGGACGCATGACGGCGGGTCGAGAAATGGACCGTCGCCGAGATAGTCGCCGCGACCCCTGGATCACAGGCAAAGCAATTGCCGATTCATCCGTCGTGCTTCGGCTTCCACACCGGCATCCCCGCCTTCTCCATCCAACCGCTATCGCCAAAGCGACCGGGCTTGCGATCTTCGGTCATGCGGTCTTCATGCTCTTTGGGAGAAGCGGGGACGTCGGGCCCCTGCGTCATGACGAGCAGCTCGTCGGCGGCGTACGCCGGATGTGGATCGTCCTCGGCGAGCACGCTCCCTTTCGGCATGGTGCCCGTCCCGACGCGGACGATCTGCGTCGTCGGGGGATACGTGTCGGTCCAGCGCTCTCTCACGGCGTGGTCGCCTTCGCGCAAGATGCGGTAACGCGTCAGCTTGAAGCCGGGAACGCCGCGTTGCGACAAGACGCGTTCGCCGCGCGGCAGGCGATCGTCGTTGCGCTCGAGCTGCTCGTAGGGCAGCGCGTCGGTGATGCGGCGGATGAAAGTGACCGTCATCGGCTGGGTCGGCCCCAGCACTTCGGCGCGCACGGTGCCGTTGCGGACGACCTCGTGCAGCGCGACGGGGAACGAGAACGGATTTCTGATCCGAAAATCGATGGTCGGATACACGACCGTCGCGTCGAGTCCCATCTTGATGTACGCGCTCGGCCGCGTGTGCGGATATCGCTCCACGATGTCGAGGCCGGCGAAGAACGCCGCGCCGTGCAGCGTGCCGGAGATCTGGCAAGTGCCCCCTCCGATTCCGTCCACGAGCTCGCCTTCGGCGATGACCGGCGCCACCTTGTAGCCGTTCGCTTCGTCGCGCGGCCCCACCACTTCGTTGAAGTCGAAGACCTCGCCCGGCAAGAGCACCGTGCCGTCGAGCTTCGACGCCGCGAGCCTCAGGTTGTACGTCCGCGCCGCGGAGCGCTGGGACCTGTCGTAGTTCGTCTCGAAGAAACCCATCACCTGGTCGACGTTGACGTGTCCCAGATCCTTCGCGAGACGGCGCGGCTTCTTGTGTACGAAGACGAGCGCCGCGCTGGTCTTGCCGCTCTCGAGCGCATTCGACAGCGCGGCGACGGTGGCGTCGAGGTCGAGCTTGCGCCCTTCGACCTCGGGCACGAGCGTCCGCTTCTCCAGATCGAGCCGCGCGTCGACGGGCGCGTGATCGAGCTCGTCCTTCAGCGCCAGCACCGTCTCGGTGGCCCGCGCCGTGTCGAGCACGAGCGGCACCGGCAGCGCGAGCGGGCCGGGAACGTCCGCCGCGCGCCACGTTCTCCGAAGCGGCGACGTCGGGTCGCGCACGTCGCGAACGAGTTGCGAGAGGCGCAGCTTGTCTATTTGCGCGCCGAGGCGGCCGAAGCTCAGCACGCGGCTTCCGCCGTCGGGTAGCTCGACGTGGAACGCCCCGGCGACGTGACGGCGCAGGATGTCCGCGGCGTGCTCGGTCATCGCGTCGTCGACCGCGAGGCGCTGGCCGAGCAGCTGAACGACGGGCGGCGCGGCCTTCGGATCGTCCGGCGACGCCACGCGGGGCACCAGGATGAAGCCGATGGTAAGCCCGGCGATCGTCGCCACGACCACGGCGAGCGGGCCGCGACCAACGCGCGCGAGTCGGGCGAACGGCGTCATCTCCGCGGAGCTTATACCGTGCGGAGCGCGCTGTTGCTTCGGGCTTTTGCTGACTCGGCCGACGACGACCGCGCTGCTCGAGGCGGCCCTGGCAGAGTGCGACCGGCGCGCGGAGATGGTAGCACCTGCCCGACGAAGCCGTGACTGCTCCGGAAACCGACGAAGACGAGCCGGAGCGCGGACGGGAGCGAGAGCTGCCCGAACGCGTCTCCCAGAAGCTCGAAGGACTGCCGCCGAGCCCGGGGTGCTACGTATTCCGCGATCGCAAGGGCCAGGTGCTCTACGTCGGCAAGGCGAAGAGCTTGCGCTCGCGCGTCCGCAGTTACTTCCAGCAAGGCTCGAGCGACAACCGCGCCTTCATCCCGATCCTGCTCCGCGCGATCGGCGACCTCGAGACGATCGTCACCGGGACCGAGAAGGAAGCGGCGATCCTCGAGAACAGCCTCATCAAGGAGCAGAGGCCCCGGTACAACGTCAAGCTCCGCGACGACAAGGAGTACCTGACGCTGCGGCTCACGACGGCGCACGAGTGGCCGCGGCTCGAGCTGGTGCGCAAACCCGAGGGCGACAAGTCGCGCTACTTCGGCCCGTATCACTCCGCGACGGCGGCGCGGCGCACGCTGCACCTGGTGGAGAAGCATTTCCAGCTGCGGACGTGCTCGGATCGCGAGCTCGTGAGCCGCAAGCGGCCGTGCCTGCAGTTTCAGATCAAGCGGTGCCCAGCGCCCTGCGTGTACGACGTCGATCACGGGTTATACGCCGAACAGGTGCGTTCGGTGTCGCTCTTCCTCGACGGACGCCACGACGAGCTGCGCAAAGAGCTCGAGGCGCGCATGGCCGAAGCGTCGGCGAATTTCGAGTACGAGCTCGCCGCGACTTATCGCGATCAGATCCGCGCGGTCGACGTCGTGCGCCAGCAACAGCGCGTCGTGGCGGTCACCGATCGCGACCAGGACGTGCTCGGCCTGTACCGTCAGGGCGATCTCGTGGAGCTCTCCGTCCTGTACGTCCGCTCCGGGCGCGTCGTGGAGGCGGCGAGCTTCTCGCACGCGCGCACGGAGATCCCCGACGACGAGCTCGTCGCCGCGTTCTTGCGCGAACACTACGCCGAGGGCGGCTCGGGCAGCGCGCTCATCCCCGACGAGGTGCTCATTCCCGTGCTCCCGGAGGGCGCGGAGGGCGTGGAGGAGTGGCTCAGCGAACGCCGGGAGACCGCGGCGCGCGAGAAGGGCGAGAGCACGCGCAAGGTGAGCCTTCACGCGCCTTCGCGCGGTTGGAAGCGGCAGCTGCTCGAGCTCGCCATGGAGAACGCAAAGCACGCGTTCGAAGAGAAGCGCCGCGCCGCGGAAGACATGGATGAACGGCTCGCGCGCATCCAGGCGAAGCTCCGCCTTCCGACGTTGCCTCGGCGCATCGAGTGCGTCGACATTTCTCACCTCGGCGGCGAGGACACCGTCGGCGGCGTGGTCGCCTTGAAGGACGGGGTGCCGGACAAGTCGCGCTATCGCACGTACAAGGTGCGGAGCGCCGGGCCGGGCGACGACTACGCCGCGATGCTCGAGGTGCTCTCGCGGCGGTTCGCTCGCGGCCGCAGCGCCGCCGAAGGCGCGGAAGCCGACAGCTGGGAGCTTCCGGATCTGTTCCTCGTCGACGGCGGGCGCGGACAGCTCGCGGTGGCGCTCACCGCCGCGCACGATCTCGGTCTGCACGAGCTGTGCGTCGCCGGCCTCGCCAAGGAGCGCGAAAACGTCGCGGGTGAAGAGCTCGTCGATCGCGTCTATCTGCCGGGTCAGAAGAACCCGATCTCGCTTCGTCCGAACAGCCCGGAGCTCTACCTGCTCGCGATGGCGCGCGACGAAGCGCACCGGTTCGCGAACCGCGGTCGCAAGAAGATCGGCAAGCGCCGGCGCTTCGCTTCACGACTGGACGACGTCCCCGGCGTCGGCCCGAAGACGCGCACGGCGCTTCTCACCGCGCTTGGATCCGTGGATGGGATCCGCCGCGCGACGGACGTGGAGGTCCTTGCGGTACGCGGCGTGTCGCGAAAGCACCTCGATGCGCTGCGGAAATATCTCGGCCGGGAAGGGGAGGATCAGGACGACGGCGTCGTGGAGGAGGCGGCGGACGACAGCCTTCGGACCGATGCAATGGACGAATCGGCCGAGGAAACGACGACGGAAGGTTCTCCCGCCGATCTACGAAGCGAGAGCTAGCGACGACTCCGGTTTCGCATTAGGGTGGCGCCCGGATCGTAGTGAGATCGAAGCACGCGGGTGACGATTTCTGGTTCGAGGCCACGCGCCTGATCGTGGCGGTCGTCTTGACTGCGGCCGTCACGACGCTCGCCGTTTTGCTGCGCCAGGAGCCATTTTTCCGGCGAGATTATTTTTGGCAGAACTGGCTTCCGGCGGAATCCCTCCGGCACGTTCTCGTGACTTACTGCATCGGGGCAGCGGCGGTCGCGCTACTCGGGTGTTGCCTCGTGCTGGCGAAGCCGAATCCTCGCGGGCTTCTGCGCTTGAGGCTCCTCGCCGCGCGAACGGGTCCGATCGCGCCGCTCTCGCTCTTGCCGTGCCTCTTTTCGTGGCGGCTCTACGACGGGCACGACCTTGCGTTCCTGTTGCTCGTGTTGGCCAACGCTCTGGCCATCGAGGCGACGGTTCGACGCGCGCTGACCGCGGGTCTCTCCGAGCGTGAGCAACGGTGGCTAACCGGAGTCGCGCGAACGGTTCGTGGCCCGCTCGAGCGATGGCGCCGCCACGCGGCGAGCGGCGCCGCTGTCATCGTGGTCCTCGCGGTGGCCGGCTACGTCACGTTCTTCGCATACAACACGGTGGTCTGGCATCGCTCCGTGCGCTCGGGGTTCGATCTCGCCATCGAGAACAACATCCTCTGGAATCTTCTGCACGGGGGGCCTTTCTTTCACGCCTCGCCGGTGTTCGGACCCTCGGGCTCTCATTTCGGGCGCCACGCCACGCTCATCTCCTACGTCTTGCTCCCGCTGTATGCGTTGCATCAGGACGCCGAGACGCTGCACGTGTTGCAGGCGGCGTTCGTCGGCGCCGCGGCGATCCCGCTGTTCCTCTTCGCGAAGCGCCGGATCGGGAACGGACCGGCGGCGCTCATCGCGCTCGTGTACCTTCTGTATCCAGCGGTGGAGGAGAGCAATCTCTTCGAGATGCAGTACACGAAGCTCGCTCCGGCGTTCTTCTGGACGGCGCTCGCGCTGCTCGATGCGGGCCGCATTCGGCTCGGGCTCGTCGCGGCTGCCACGACGCTGCTAGTGCGCGAAGACGTAGCTTCGTGGATCTTCTTGCTCGGCGTCTACGTCGCTCTCTCCCGCGACTTCTCGGTCCCGCGTTGGGCCGGCGCGATCATGGCCGCTTTCTCGTTTCTCTACGTATTGGTCGTCAAGTTCGCGATCATGCCCCGTTTCCTCGAGGCAGGATTCGATCTGGTCTTCATGTACCGCGACTTGTTGCCGCACGGCCGCGGTTCGTTCGCGTCCGTGCTCGTCTCCGTCTTCGGAAATCCGGCGTACGCGCTCGAGTCCATGTTCGACGTCGGCAAGCTGCTGTACGTCCTACAGTTGCTCGTGCCGCTGGCGTTCATTCCGTTCCGGCGTGGTCTCGGCCTTCTGGCGCTCATCCCCGGTTTCGTCTTCTGCTTGCTCTCCACGAAGTACGGCCCGCTCATCGACATCCACTATCAGTACTCGCCGCACGTCTTTGCGTTCGAGTTCCCCGCGACGGTGATGGTGCTCGAGGGCCTCGCGCGGTCGCCGTCACCCGTGTCCGCGCCCTTTCGAGCCAAGATGATCGCCCCGCTCGCGGCGATCATCGCGGCGACCTTGCCCTGCTCTTACCAGTACGGCGCGTTGCTACAGTCACACACGTCCCGCGGCGGCCCCATCCCGTTCAAGTTCGGCTGGGACGACGAAGGACGAGGGCGCCACGAAGCCATCCAGAAGCTCCGGAGCGTCGTGCCCGAATCGGCGCGCGTCGCGGCGTCAGCGTTCACCGTGCCGCAGTTTTCGTCTCGTGCGGACGACTACTCCCTCTCGCTCGGCATTTACGACGCGGATTGGCTCGTGGCGCCAGCGCGTCCCTCCGAGTACGTCGGCGACGAGCTATCGCGCGTCCGGGAGGCGCTCTCTTCAGGCCAATTCGGCGTCGTCGCCATCGAGCAACCCTTCTTCGCCGCCCGTCGCAACTTCTCCGCGGAGCGAAATGAAGAAGTGCTCCGCGAGCTCGCGGCGGCACCTTGATACGTTCAACGCCCGTCGCGCGGATGGCGGAGTCGCGTCCAAAGCACCCGTTCGACGCCGCGCCGTGCCCAAACCGTAAGCCCGTCGTAACTCATGGTCACGTAATGGGCCGCGTCCGTGGACGGCGGGGGAACGAGCGACAGCTCTGGATGGTACGCCGCGAAGGTCCAGCGCACGTCTTCTTTGTTGTGACCGACGCCGGGGAATCCTCTCCAGCAACGCGCATCGGGCGGCGCCTTCGCGGGT
>DASZVB010000031.1:0-10683 GCA_035547195.1 Polyangiaceae bacterium | reverse complement strand
TGCGAAGCAGCTCGGCCCACGGCCGGTAGCGCGACGTGCCGGCACCTTTCGGCGCATCCGAGTCGGAGGCTCGGTCGCGGCGCGTGGCGTCGCTGGGTGCGTCCGGCGCGGGCTTGGGCACGACGGAGGGGCGCCACCTCGCGTGCGACGACAGGACGCCAGCGTACCGCACGGTGTGAACCGCGGTGGCGGGACGGTCGCGGCAAGCCGGCAGAGCAGCGAGAGCGGATCCATGTCGACGGCGACGGTGCCGTCGCTGAACGGCTTCTTCAGCACGATGCGCACGAGGCCATCACGGGCGGGCGAAGCCGGGCGCGCAACAAGTTGATGAAGGAAAGAACACCGTGCGGCCAAGCAATAGGGTGAAATGGAGCTCCGACGGGGTATCCTTCGCGGGCGCCGCGAGCCGTTGTTCGAAGTGACGACCACGCACGAAAGCAAAGTCCCGGAAGTCACCACGGCCTTCTGGGTCGTGAAGATTGCCGCCACCACGCTAGGCGAAACGGCCGGCGACGCAGTCACGATGACGCTGAACCTCGGCTATCTCGTCGGCACCCTCATTTTTTCGGTCGTGCTGATCGGAACCGTGAGCGCTCAGATCCGGACCACACGCTTTCATCCGTTCCTGTACTGGGCGGTCATCGTGGCCACGACGACCGTGGGCACGACCCTCGCCGATCTCGTCGATCGATCGCTCGGCATCGGGTATCTCGGAGGCTCGTCGATCTTGCTGGTCCTCGTCGTAGCATCACTTGCGATTTGGTATCGCACGTGCGGCTCCGTTTCGGTCGAGACTGTCGCGACACCGAAGGTCGAAGCATTCTATTGGTGCACGATCCTTTTCTCTCAAACGCTCGGCACGGCACTCGGCGATTGGATGGCGGACGATACCGGTCTTGGCTATGGCGGCGGCGCGCTCGTCTTTTCAGCTGCGCTCGCGGGTGTGCTCGCTGCGTATTTCTTCACCCGAGTTTCTCGGACGGTACTTTTTTGGACCGCCTTCGTATTGACGCGTCCGCTCGGAGCGACCGTCGGAGATTTTCTCGACAAGCCAATCAAAGAGGGCGGCCTCGCCTTCGGTCGCTTCACCGCTTCAGGGGTTCTCGTCGTGTTCATCTTAGGGTGCATTCTGCTTTTGCCCCAGCGCGCCGCCAGCCGTGCAGAAAGTTCCGCAGCCCACTGATGGCGCGCTTTTTTGCAGGCATGCCCGCCATGGTGTGAGCCGCGACCCACGGGCGAACAGCGCTACATGCAGCCGAGCCGTTGACGGTTCTCGATCCATTCGAGGCCAGGAATCGGCATTCCAGGCAGCTGCCAAATCGAGGTCCAGGCAGTGATGTAGAGCGTCTTGCCGTCATCCCCGCCGAAGGCGCAATTCGTGACGCCTTGAGTTGACTGGACCGGGATCAATCCGACGCGGGTTCCGTCCGGACGGATCACCTGCAAACCCGTGCTCACGCCGACGTATAGGTTTCCGGCAGCGTCCACGCACAGTGAGTCGGGGTTGATCAGGCCCGTCGCCAGCGCCGCGCCTTTGGTGAAAGTGCCGTCTGGATTCACGGAGAACTTCACCACCGCCCCCTGAACGTACGCGTCGACGTAGAGCGTCTTTTCGTCCGGAGAGAACTCGATGCCGTTCGGGCCTGGAACTGCGCCGCCGTTGAAAAGCTGGTTCGCGCCCGGCAAGATTGCGTACACGGGCAACGGAGCAAGGTCGACACTCCCGACCGGCGGAAATTCACCGTCCGTGAAGTAGACGATTCCATCCGAGCGAACGATGACGTCATCCGGCGTATGCAAGAAGGACCCTGGAGGATCTAGCGTGGTGATGTTCCCCGATTTGTCTCGCCTCGCGATGTGACCTGGCTTCATTTGAGCCATGATGAGCGAGCCGTCGGGAGCGAATGCGATGCCATTCGTGTCGTTCGTGTTGGTGAGAAACACGGAGATCTGCCCGTTCACGAGCGAGTAGATCTTGCTCGCGACCACGTCGACGAACAGGAGCCGGTGCTCACAAGGATCCCAAAGCGGTCCTTCCGCGAGAGTGAACGGCGTACTCGACGAAATCCTCGACGGACGGCCGAAATCGGACGCGTTGAGCATCGGGTACGACATCGAGCCGCCAGCGCCGGGAGCTCCCGATGCACCCGACGAACCGCTGGCGCCTCCGAAGCCGTTACTCGCAGACCCGCCTGACCCGCCAACGCCACCCGTACTCTGTCCCCCACTTCCGGTACTGCTACTTCCGACAGAAACGCCGCCAGCACCCGACTGACCGAGGGACGGCGCTCCGCCGGATGAGCTCGACGGTGCGGCTCCTCCCGTGGCACTCACCGAAGAGCCGGGCGCTGACGTGGCATCCCCTCCGCCTCCCGCACCCCCCGAGGAAGTCGAGGCCCCCGCCGACCCGATCTCGGTCGCTTCCTCGGCTTGTTCCTGCGCGTTGCTCTCGGTCCGTTCCTCGATTGGACTCTCGCCGCTCTCTTCAGGAGACAGCGTCGAGGCGACTGGTTTGGAGGAACAAGCAGCCGCGTTGATCATCGCCAGTGCCGGCGAAATGGCCACCGCGAATCGTCGCATGAGATGCATGTCGCTCCTCCGAGCTGCAGCTTGTTAGGGTGTCAGCGCATCAATCCAGTCCGCAATCTTTTGGGTCCCCACGTCGTCCACTACATGGCTGACGAGGGGCGGCATCTGATACTTGTCGCGTCGGTGCGGTAGCTGCCATACGAGACTTTGCTCGTGATGGCCGGGAGTAACACGGTCGTCTCCAGGAAATTGCTGGGCGACGGACGCCGTGGTTGGAGGCATGCCAACCGTTGCCTTGTAGGCGTCCGTCGCCCGAGCGTCGGTGCCCGTCGGCGCGCTTCCTGCGACGGGAAGGAGCTCACTCGCCCGGATCCGAAGCACCAGCTTCGTTTCGTCACCCAGACCGCGAGCCGAGTGACAGGGCATTCCACAGTTCGCGTGAAGATATCCGAGCGCCGCGCCGGCTTTACCTGTCGTGTCCTCGGGCAACGTTGCGGATGTCTGGACGGGTCGATTGCTCAATGAGTTGCCCTTCGCCAAGTCTCCGAGCGTTACCCCCACCGCCGTCGGCAGCGACAACGCGACCGCCTCCAAGCCGAGTAGCTTGTCTGCGCCCCCATGATGGCACTTGTCGCAATCCTTCGCGGTTGGGATCTCGTACCCGGTAGTCAAAAGGATCGGCTTGGTAGACGTGTCCAGGGTAGCGGTCGAGTTGGCCTCGTTCCAAATGTATGTCCCCGACGCCCAGTTCATCGCGTCGATCTTCCAAAAGAGCCGCGTCTCCACCAATTTGCCCGAGAAGCGAAATTCTTTCCACGCTTTGGTACCGACCGGGAACTTCCAGGAATCCATGTCGGACGTGTCGATCTGCGTTCCCTTCGGCAGGAAGAGGTACCGTTGTTTTTCGGCCCCGTCACTCCAGAGAGTCACGCCGGGCGTGTAAGGTTGAACGTCACTCGCGTGCTTGGACGCATCGTGTTCGGCGTATAGGCCGGTGCAGAAGACATCCGACGGGAGCGCACCGACCGGTGGCGCCGCACACATAGAAGCGATCGTGACGACGTCGGGCAAAGCTGGGTCGTTGGCGCCCCGCCCGCTACATCCGGCAACGGCCGCTCCGCAAAACGGAAGCAGCACCAAACCGCGGGCACCGTATGCTCGCAGGAATCGCGTTATTGGGCCGCCCTCAATCATTCGGCGCTCCCGCCGCTATCCAGCTACGAACCATCTCGAGCTGGGCGTCGGTGAAGGGCGTACCACCGAGCGGCATACGACTGCCACAGGGAGGATTCGGGGACAGCTTCAAGTAGAGCAAGCTCATCTCGGGCTGGTTGGGGACGACCAATGGGTGCCCGCCGCAGCGCGCGCTCATGGACGTCTGACCCACGAGCGCCGCGTAGGCCGTTTGCTGATCCGTGCCGAGATGGAGCTTGCCGTTGCCGACGTCGCTCGGGGGCATCGAGTGGCAGAACTCGCAGCGAGGCGCCGTCATCGACGGAAAGGCCATGGCGTAGATCTGCGAAAAAGTGGCCGCGGGGCTCGTGCTCGGGGCAGTCATTTGCGTGGACGTGGCGTCACCTCCGCAGCCGCAAGCACCAACCGAGCCGATGACCACCGCGCAAGCCATCGCACCCCGCGACTTCACGAAGCTACCCGCGTTCATGAGCTTCTCACATGCAACTGAACGGGCCATTCTTTACTGGGGGAATCGTATGAATGTAGTTGGCAATGTCGGTTAGATCGGCGTCGGTCATGGCGCCTATCCGATTCGGGCCACCCGGATGAGTGTTGCAGAACATACGCCCCGTCCCCTTCTCTTGATTCGTCTTCAGCGCCGTTACTATGTCGGTAACGCTCCACGTAGCCAGGCCCG
Source organism: Polyangiaceae bacterium (assembly GCA_035547195.1). GTDB lineage: Bacteria > Myxococcota_A > Polyangia > Polyangiales > Polyangiaceae > DASZVB01. The sequence goes on along the minus strand of DASZVB010000031.1, from coordinate 6,281 downwards.
TTGGGTCCGGAGTGATGTTTGCCGAGGTTTGCGGCATTGCGCCGCGGATGAATGTGTATTTCTTGCCTCCCCCGAAGGCCTTGGTGAGCTCCGGAACGTCGGGAGCGACCTTGCCGTCATGCGAAACTTCTTCGGTGTGGCAATTCAGACAAGCTGTCTTCGCCAGGTACCTTCCTCGTTCGGCCGACGCATAGTTCGGATCGCTCTGAGCGAGGGTGGTGTGCGGTACCATCGAATCATCCACCGGCGGCGCTGGTGGATTCTGGTCGAAGTACGGATAGTCGGCCGCGACGACATTCCCGTTGGCAGGCACTGTTCTGAGGTACTGTATGATTGAATCGACGTCCTCTGCCGACAGCATCGAGTACTCCGGATACGGCATGATTGGGTAGATGGCGATGTGCTCGTCGTCGACGCCCTTGGTGATGGCGGTCCGTATTTGTCCATCCGACCACTGCTTCAATCCCTCAGGATCGTGCGACGTCAGATTTTCGGCGTTGACGGTGATGATCGTCCCGTCGACGTCGGTGAAATCGTACGAGCGGCTGCCCGCAAGATATTTGCTCATGTCGGGGTCGCCGTTCGGCAACGACGGCGTATGACAGACTCCACAATTGAGGACGTGGTCCACCAGGTACTCGCCCCGTGCCACGGTCCCCAGCACCGCTGGGTTGGGATCCATGTACGCCTGCCAACCAGCAACGCCGGGAGGTAGCCCTCCCGCAGCGGATGCGCCGCCGGCGCCACTACTGGCGACTCCCCCGTTCCCAGGAGGCAACTGACACGTGACGCACTCGCCGCCCGCTGACGCCATGGCAACGCCAGCGCCACCACCGGCCCCGGTATTATGCTTCGAATCTCCTGAGCATCCCGATGAGGCAATCGTACCGAGAATCGCGACGGTCACGCACGAGCACAAGAATCCATGCTTCATGTAAACAGAGCCTCTTGATGTTTCAATACTGTGACGCCATGGGGCAGAATTCGGCATGGAACGTTCCCATGACGCTACCCATTGGATAGGTAGCCATTACACTTCCTTCCACGGGGCCATTCGCCGATGCCATCGTCAGCGTTATGCTGCCGGATGAGGCGTTCGTCTCGTAGCTGGATGACATTCCCCCCGGCGCGTAGTTCACTTCACCTTGAACGAATCCAACTGGATAGGTTTTTGCGGTCGGAGTCCCTTTGACGACCATCTCGACGACCTGCGAGCCCGCCGGCAGCATCGGCAGCCATCCGACCCCCATGGTTTGCATCATCATGCAACTGAGTGGAGCTGAGCTCAGGTATATCAACGTCTCGCCGCTGTTCGAGATCACCCATGCATTGACGATGGGTTTTACCGCGCCGAGCGACCCGAGCGTCCCGGTGAGCGATGCGCTGCCACCGCTCGTCGCTCCGCCAGCGCCGGACGCGCCTCCATTGGCGCTTCCTCCGCCGCTACCGCCAGCACCCGCGCCGCCGCCCGATGCGCCACCGACCCCAGCGCCCCCGTTACCGGCGGCTCCACTCATGCCGGTGCCGCCGCCAGTCCCTACGCCAGCGCCGCCGAGCGGTTGCGTTCCCCCGCTACCGATCATCGTGGTGCCACCCGAGCCGATCGCCGACGTACCCGCTGTGCCCATGGGCGAGGTGCCCCCGGACGAGGCGGTTGATTGACCACCGTTTGCCGTGACCGTTCCACCGGTGGCAATCGGCCCGACGCCGCCGGTCGACGTCACCCCGGCGATGCCAGCTGTTCCACCGCTCGCCGCGCCAGTCCCTCCTCCGGAGTCGGAGCTGCACGCGATCGCATGCAAACAAAGCACTACAAAAGACCCATACCGAAAATAGCTCACGCGTCCTCCAATGCTCGCGCTCACCACAATTGCTAAAGACTGCAGTGCAGACACGCCTCGACGGCTTTCGAGCGCACGTCTATCGACGCACCACCCAGTCAGGCATGGGTGGGCGGCCGACGACGTCATTCGTCAGCTGTCTTTTTCGAGTTTCGACTATCCAACCGGCTCCGCGAATCGCGGCCTGTCAGTGTAGGTTGGCCTCAAAGAACCAATTCCTTCACACTGGACACAATCTTTTTACGCGCGGTCGACGTTCTCGATCGTCACTGCAAGGCAATAGTGACGCTGCACCTGGCCTTGGGAGGGGCATTGCCGCACTATTGCCGAGCGTGCAGGAACCCGAGAACTTCGATTCTTCGAAAGCCCTCCGGGAACGAGCGCAGGTATTCCGCGGCAGCGACACGCGCTTCGTCTGCTCGGCCCTCGCGACGAAGCGCCACGATCCGGAGATACGCTAGATCTTCGTTCGATAGAGCGTCCGATGGGGGTGATGACGACTCACGACGCACGGCGGTTCGCCTATTCGCTCGTTGCGCAGGCGCCGGTGCGGGTTCGGCGGGGGTCGCTGCGGCGGGGACTGGCGGCGCCATGCTTGGGCTTCCGATCGGGAGGTTCGGTTGCGCGGGCACCCACGACGAAGAACTGCGCAGGAACACCGGTTCTTCGCCAGAAAGTTTCAGCACGACCGCGCCCTCGCGAACGACGACACTTCGTGTGTGCTCTTCGGTGACGGTGACCTCGAACACGGTTCCTATGTCGTCGATCTCCCCGTCGGGAACGAGCACCACGACGCGCGGATCGCGCGGCCCGCGATGCACCGTCAAGGTGAACGTGCCTTCCTTGAGCCTTACTTCGTCCACCCCGTTGGGGGTCCGGCGCTCCCAGCTTGCGTTCGGAGTCGCGCTCACTTCGACCAGATGCGCTTCATGGTGGCGTGCTCGGTGGACGATGGCAGCAAAGGCCAGCAACGCCCCCAGCGCCCCGACGGCGAGGCTCGATAGCCTCCGAACGCTGCGCGGAGAGTCGTGCTGCTTCTGATAGGCGTCCTGAAGGACCTGCTCGCGTACACGTCGCAGGGCGACCTCGTCCGCTGGAACGCCGCTCACGCGCAGCGCATTTGCCAAACGCTCGAGTTTGCCCCGCTCGCGGGCGCACGCGGTGCACTGCGCTGCGTGCAGCTCGAAGTTACGGAGCTCGCCCCCGGAAAGGCGTCCGTCGCGTGCCGCCTCCGCTTGCCAGATCCGCCGACACTCCGTGCCCGTCACGGGTCGTCCTCGTGGTACAGCTGCCGAAGCTCGCGGCGAGCGTGATGGAGTCGGGTCCAGACCGTCCCTATCGGGATCGAGAGCATGGTTGCGATCTCCTCGTTGGTGAATCCCTCCACCTCCGAGAGAAGCAGCACCGTCCGCTTTGGCAGCGTCAGCTGCGACAGACAGGCATCTAGATCGGGCCGTGCTTCCGAGATCGACACCGTGGCTTTTGCCGGCTGTGCGGCAAGCTTGAGCAACGTCGAAGCCCAGCGGTGCAAGGAGCGCCGGTGTTCGCGAATGACTCGTACGACGATGCCGTACAGCCAGGAGCGCGCCGAGGGGAAAGAAGCATCGTACCCTCGAGCGAGCCCGACGACCCTGAGAAATGCCGACTGCACGATGTCCGGCGCATCCTGCGTGCCGACGAGTCGACTCGCGAAGCGAAGCAGACCCGGTGCGTAACGATCGTAGAGCGAGCTTAGGGCGGCGATATCACCTTCGGCGATCAGAGCGAGGACTGCTGCATCGCTCGGACCAGAGAAGTCCGCTTTGGTTTTTCGTCCGGCCGCGCTCATTCTCCTGCCCACGTCGCGCCGATGGCGAGAGCAATGCTCCAAGTAGGCAATGGCGGTAGCGCGTTGTCGAGTCTCGCATTGTGCCCCAAACGAGCAGGCGCGATGTCTGCGTCCAGCGACGGTGCGAATTTCCACGAGCCCCGCCCAACCAAGGCTCTCGCGAGAATGCCAAAACGCACGGCCGTCGACGCGCCTATTTCGTCGGGCGAACGACTCTCGAGGCTTTGGGTATCGACGAGAACCATGGTCGTCGCGCCAGCGTCCAATCCGAGCAGACCCGTCTTCAGCAATCTGTGCGCCACGGCGAAACCAGCGCCTGCACTTTCCATTTCGAAGCCGGGTTGGGAGCTGCTCGCGGGAACCTCCGACGGTTGCCATCTAGCAACGACACCGAAGAACCAATCATCCGGGCGGAGCGCGGCGTACGCAGAACCGCCGAGCGAAAGATATGCCGGTGATCCGGAAAGACGGCCTTCGACAGCTAGGCCGATCTCGACTCCCAGGTAATGAGACCTTCTCGACGTTCCCTCGACGGCAGGCGGGCGAGTGACGGCGCCCTTCGGTAGCGACGATGTCGCCGGCTCGGGAGGCACGGGAGCGTTCACGACGGGCGGTGGCGGCGGGCGGTTCTCGGGAGGTGGACCCGGAATCTGCAACGTCAGGGCTTCGAGCACCGTGATCAGATCGTCCGGCGACCGAAGAGTCCGATGGGCAACTCGTCCATCACCCAGCGTTACCTCGAGCGCTAACTCGCTTCCCGCGGCCACCAAGCGGATCCTCGCGGACGGATCGACGTCGGACATGGTGCCGAACCGGGCGCATAGGTTCTCGATGGGCGCGCGCCATTTCGCATCCAGTTCGCCTTCCAGCGAGATGCGCTCGTCGGCGCAAACGGGCGCGGGTTCAGCCGCATCGGCCACGCCAGCAAACCCCAACCACATCGCGATCAGGCCGACCTCCCGCACGTGCTTCCGTCGATTTGATTCGCGGAAGTCGAGCTGCCGTGCCCGTTTCACCGACCCGGACATACCAGTTCGACGCGCCGGACGGAACCGCTCCCGATGAGGCGCGCGCGCCGTAATCATTTGAAGGATTCGATTGTTCACGGCCAATACGTTCATGTGCTGACTCTGAACGACGGTCATGCTCGATGGTTTGTCCGCCCATTCGCGGACGTTGCTGCTCGCGCGCGCCAAAGCTGACGCGACAGGACACCTGGAGCACTCGTTTTCAGGACGTGGACTGGGGGCGATCCGAGATGATGCCTAGGCTTCGCGCTGTTCCGTCGCCCAGGACGGACCCCGATACGAGCGCGCTCGATCGCATTGCACATGGCGACCTGGGTGGCCTGGGCGAGCTGTTCGACCGCCATGCGCGCCAGCTCTGGTTATTCGCACGACGAGCAGCCCCCGCGGAGGACGCCGAAGAGGTTGTCAGCGCAGTTTTCGCGCGTCTCGTGCGCATTGCCGGAAGTTACGACCGGAGCGACCCCGGCGCGCGCTCGTGGTTGCTCGGAGTGACAGCCCGCCTGATCCGGGAACGTCGACGCTCTTCTCTTCTTCGTGGCGGCGCCAGAACGTTGCTACGGCGTGCTGGGTCACAGCAGCTCGACGAGCTCGCCGTACGCCGTCTTCGACAAAGAACGCTTGCAACCGCCAACGCGACGTTGACGAATGCGCCGAGCAAATCGCCGCTGCGATGGGCTCCGGTCATCCTTCTCGTTTTGTTGGTCGTCGTCGGGGCATTTTTGCTCCGGCGCCGTCTCGCGCACGTTGGCTCGCTCACGACGACATCGGCGAGAGAATCGACCGAAGGCCTCCGCGTCGGCACAGTGGCCGAAGGTTCGTCAACGACTGCGATCGAGAGGCAAATGTGGCTCGGGCTCGATACCTCGCTGCTTCCGATGCCACATCGCGGCCAACACGGTACGAACGCTGCTCGGGTCTCGACATCCCGTCGCTCGACACGGGTCGTCGATGACTTCGGCCGCGACGGTATGAACGCGGAAGATCTAGCTTATCTCCGCATCGTCATCCTGCTCAAAGAAGAGCGGAAAGCCGAGGCTGCACTAGCGGCCCATGCATACCTCGCGCAATTCCCATCCGGATTTCGACGCGTCGAGGTCCGATCAATCGCCAGCGCGTAAGCGAATCGAAAGGGGGATCATGTAGAGCGTCGAGGTTCGCTGGTGTCGCCGGCGGAGCTGCAACGGGCGCGCATCGACCGTGGAGCTGGACCCTCGGGCTGCCTGGTGCGGCGCGGGTAGAGAACCGCCCGCAGGCCGACGCTGCGTTCGCACGGCGTTCGCGCGCTCGGACGCGGGGTCTTCGCCCCGCTCGTTCAGTGCTCCTCGAACAGTTCCATCTGGCCCGACTGCTCGTCGTGGCGTCGTCGCAGCACGCGGCTCTGCCAGAAGGGCGGATCGCGTGCGGGGGCTCGAGACGGCGGCGCGGGCGAGCTGGGCGAGCGCCGGGTCGCGCTCGGCGAGCTCGTCGTCGACCGAGAGAGTCTCGTCATCGACGCGGATGACGCCACGGCTCCCGAGGTGGCGGAGGATGCGGGCGCGGGCGATCTGCAGGACATCGGCCACGTCAGTGGTCGAAAGACGAGGG
>DASZVB010000030.1:0-25583 GCA_035547195.1 Polyangiaceae bacterium | reverse complement strand
TTCTGTCGCTTGTGCTTCTTGATCACGAAGCGTCGCTCGACGATGTCGATCTCCTCCGACTCCTCGAATTGCCCCGTCCACTCTCGGAGATCGCCGCCGCAGGCACTGCACACCTTGTCTGCCTCGTCCGCGATGTGGATCTGCTCGACGATGGGCAGCGCGGGTTGCGGCCGTGGTCCGTGGCCGCGCTGCGGCTCGGCTTTCTTCTCCGCGTCTGGCGTCTTCTTCCGCTTCTCGCTCGAGTCGCCGAAGACTTTCTTCTGCAACTGCGCGAGCTGCTGTTCGAGTCCCGCAAGCTGCAGCATCAGCTGCTTCGGATCGCCGCCTTTCAGCTCGTGCAGTTCCTTGGCGAGTTTCGAGATCTCGCGAGCTAGCCGCTGGTTCTCGGCTTCGAGGAGCTTCGCCGCTCTTCGGAGAGTCTCCTTGTCCTCGATGTCGTCCAGGGTCATGCGCGGTCAACGTCCCTACCGCGCCACAAATTCCCGGTCACTCCTGAATTTTTTCGGGAAACTTCGCCCGCAAATCCGAGCGCCGAAGCAGCGGCGGGCTCAGCTCAACGCGACCGAGCGCGTCGCTCCCTTCGATGAAAAGCCCCAGCTCGCTCAGCGTCATCTCCAGCGCCTTGCTCTTCGATCGCTTCCACACCGCCGAGAAATGACCCTTCTCCAAGCGCTTCGAGAACAGACACACGCCCGTCCCGTCGAAGTAGAGCACCTTCGCTCGTCTTCGGTCGCGACTGACGAAGAGATACAAATCGCCTGTGAGCACGTCGTGCTTCAAACCTTCCGTCACCAGCGCTGCCAGCGTGTTGAAGCTCTTTCGCATGTCGACCGGCTCCGCGTACGCGAAGACCGCGACTCCTCGCGCCACACCGATCACGACAGTTTCCTGAACAGCTCCGCGAGCTCGTCGAGCGAAACACCATCGACCCGCGTCCCGCTCGGCCCCGACAGCGAGTACGCTTTCACCTGTGCCACCGGCTCGATCACCTTCACCGGCCGCACCTTCTCCGGCAAGCCCATCGCCTGCGCTTTCCAATACGACAAGGTGTGTCCGCTGACGCCGAGCTCGGCCGCGACGGTGCGCACCGAAACGCCCGCCTTCCAGCGCTCCACCGCGTATCGGATCAGTCGTTGTCGCAGCGTCTCCGGAAACGGCCCTGCGCGCAACGCGGTATGGATTTGAATCGATATACGAACTCGGATCGGCGTACGGATTGGGGTCGTCATAGGGGCTCGGGGCTGCTTCGCCGAGGTGCACATCCATTGGCTGCGCCGGCGCAGCTGGCGCGCCTCGCACGGAGACCTCGGCGGTTTCGGCGAGATGTACCTTTTCCGCCGGTATCTCTGACGACTGCGTGCCACCGGCGGTAGTATGAGCCATCGCTGGTGCAGGTGCCCGCTGGACTGCGGCGAGAGAACGCGGCAACTACGACATCAGTGAGCTTGCTCTTGCCGTTATCTCCTTCGCCGCTCGCGATGACGCATCGCTGGTATGTCGTCGCGAGTCCGAGCAACGCAACGCCAAAGAACTCTTGTATGAAAGCGATCTTTTCCTCGCGATCGTTGTCGTCGCGAAAGACGCCGTTGAGAAACCTCATCCAGCGCTCTGGCGGTGCGCCTCTCTGATAGAGGAAGTCGTATCCGTAACGGACACGATTGTCAGGTGAATGTGGAGCAAGCTCCACACCGGTCGCATCGACCTGAGCAAAGCCGTTCGCAAACGTGATGCCGCGCCGGTCGGAATCGGCGAAGAACCCAGGTTGGTCGCGGTGGTGAGCAGCAAACACTCGTGCGCCGTTAAAGTCAGATAGTTTCACTCGAAGAGGTTTGGGCTCCTTGCCGCCAAGTACAGTCGCTCCGGCGAACGACTGCACGATGCGACTTTGCTCCGACTCGGAAATCACCTCCCAGATCCCTAGACTCTCGTTGTATCGATAGAGCTCCAGATCGTCATGAATGGATCGGGGGCCCTGCCCATCGATCTGCTTCAACATCTGTTCTCCGATCTCGACGTGGTCGCCTCGTTCGAATGTCAGCTCGTCGAATTGGTGTGCACGGGCCTCGACCGCAAGGACCCATTCTTCATCGGAAGCGAACTGACCTTCAGTTGTTTTGGTCCACGAGCGAGGCGGCCACTGACCGATCGCATCGCGATACCCATGGGCGATCCAACCTGGTTTGTAGCCAATGGATCGAGCCTCGCTGGCGAGGCGATCGTAGAGTGCTCGATCGTGTGCGCGACTCGTCGGGGCGCCGTCCGGCGGACTCATCGCGTGCTCCCATCGGTCGCGGCGCACAGCGCACATACGATCGATCCCTGGAGTGCGTACATGTGATCGTGAGATCGACACAGGTGGCGCTCGCACTGTGCGCAGCGCCGCCCCTGCTGTAGATATTGACGGAGCGCACCGGCGCGAGTCATCAGCGCGCGCTCGCGCTCCGCGCGCCACGGCCGTAGGTACTCGCGCTCGATCCGCTGCGCGTCGCAGGTACCGCACATCGGCTCCCACGTGCCGGCGCGAGTGTCACCGATCCACCAGAGCGCATCGCGACCGCATGCGCAGCGCGGACAGACTAGCGCGCTCACGACGCGCCCCCTCTCCGGCGCGCTTCACACGCGACTGGTGATGGCGCTGGACCGTCGCCGCCGTCGCCGTCGTCGCCGTCCGTCGACGCCCGTCGGGAGGTGAGCCGAGTCACGCGGGTGCGACGAGGCGCCCGACGAGCGGGAGCGCGGCCTCGGATCAGTCGAGCCGCGCCGCTCGCGCGTCGTGCCTCGGCTCGAGCGGCGCGCCGGGCAGCGGCTCGAGCCGCGCGCTGGGCAGCCTCGTGCACCTGCTCTGCGAGCATCGCCCATGCCGGTAGCGGCTCATCTCGCCAGTCACCCTGGCCGGCGTCCACATCCTGATCTAGATCTAGGGGGTCCACGGAAGCAGCATCCTTCCTGACCAGCGTACGCGGGCTGTGCGGCCTGACTCTGAGTGGGAGTCGGGCCGTCGCGTTTCTATGGCTGGCGTGCGCCGGTGACCAGCGCAGTGTGTGCTCTCGATCGCCGGTCCGGTCAACCCGCCGTTGCCAGCCGGTTGCCACAGATTCGGTCAACTCCGGTGGACTCGGGTCGACTGGGGTAGACTCAGTGCGATCGCGAACGTCCCATAAAAACCGCGGCAACTTCGCGATTCGCTGTGGTCTCGCTACTATGCCGGAAACCACCTCAACAGAGTTCGAATCTCGTGTCCCGCTCCGTAGTTAGATTATTCGGGAGTGGCGAATCTGCATCGCTCATGCAGATTGGGGGAACGGCGGCGGCGGGTAGTTGAGGAGAGCATTACGAAGGAACGAGTCCGAGTAGTGGCCCTCCAAGCCCAATACGTGTCCCGGGTGACGTCGCCGACGCTCGCGGAGCGCGTCTTCTCGCGGAGCGCGTCTTCTCGCGGAGCGCGTCTTTCGTGCGCGCCGATATCTATTCGTGCTCTGGCTACAGGTCGCCCTTCACCCGCTCGACACGAGCGACGCTTGCAGCGAGCTCTGCAGGGATTCGATGCTGCCGCCGGCGTCGTACTGGAAGCGAATGTGAAGGCAGTCGCCCTCGTTCACGGGGATGGGGTGGGAGAGCGCGAGCGACATGTTGGGCATGTACCAGTCGGCAGTGCGCTTCTCGGCCGGGAAGACGCCAACGGCGTTTCTGGTGCTGAAGCGGAGCGCGTTCACGGTGCCGGCTTTGTCGGCCGCGAGTAGAGCGTCGACCGGGAATGTCTCCGGTAGATCGCCGGCGTACTCGATGAGGGAGTAGAGCGCGGGGAGGCTCATCTCGATGGTGCTTCCCGCGCCGGTTCCCGGCTCGAAGAAGAGCGGAACCGGCGCGTAGTAGCCATGAAACTCGTACGGCTGGTAGATGAGTTGCACACCGAGGAGGCTCGCCTCGGGGATGATCCGGGGCACTCGGCGTCCGAACCGCGCCTCGTGCTGCGCCTTGAAGCGCGCCAGCACTTCGATCTGCTTCTCCCGCAACAGCGCCGTGTGCAGCATCTCGCAGATCACGACGTCGACGGGTTCTTCCGGGACGTAGTCTCTCGCATCGACTTCCACGACCGAGACTTTGTCGGCGACGCCATTTCTCGAAAGCAGCAGCCGCGCCGCCGCTGCGACGTGCGGCAAGCGTTCGACCATGGTGACTTTGCGCGCCCGCCGCGATGCGAGAAAGCTCATGACCCCCGTCCCGCCGCCGAGCTCGACGACGTACGAGCCCGGCGGTACCAGCTTGTCGATGGCCTCGTGAAAGGGAGCCATGCGCTGCTCGTTGGTGAGCATCTGGCCGTGGTAGTGGAGCGGGATGTACTGACCGAGATACGCATCCTCATCCACGCGATGCAACGGAGAGATGTCGACGCTTCGACGAGCGTGGTGCTTCGCGCGGATGTCGACGAACGCGGGTCTCATGCGCCAAGCCCAGAGCAATTCCTGGACCACGGTTGCACTCGCGAGTCGCCGTCGAATCGCCCAGGATCTCATCGTCCCCCGATTCATTGTCACGCGAGCGCGTCAGCCGACCCACGTTTCCGTCAACGATTTGGCGCGCGCAAGGCCTGAGGTTTGAGCCTCAGCATCCGCAAGACCACTTCCCGCCTTCACAGGTGCACGAACAAAACGATCGCGGCGCGGGCGTGCAGCCGTAGCCGGGGTAGCCGTCCGGCTTGTTGGTGCAGTCGGGCGGCGGCACCGGGCAGCAACGAGAGGGAGTTCCGCCGCTGAACTCGTCGATGCAGTTCAGAGCACCATCGGGACTATCGACGGCGGTGCCGGCGTCGCTCGGTGCCGCGCCCGAAGCGCCGGAAGCGCCTCCGTTCGGTACTCCGCCCGACGACACCGTGCCGCCGGCGCCCTGGGTCCCCCCGACACCTGGGAAGCCTCCCGTGAATGGCGCTGGACCGTACATGACCGCAAGACCGCCGGCGCCCGGTATTCCGCCGCTCGCCGGGAACCCCCCAGCACCGGTCACGAGTCCCCCGGCACCGACGTGATCTCCTCCCGCTCCCGGTGCCGCACCGACACCGCCGCTTCCGAGTCCACCGGTCGAGCCACCGTCGACGCGCACCGTCTCCGTCGCTCGGCCGCCGCAGCCGACGCTGACGGTGGTCGCCGTGAATACGGCCAACGCCGCTCGGCCGAGCCGCGTCGTCGGTGCAGGCCGTTCAGGCGCCGTCGCGACGGCAGCTTCCACCCGAAGGCCGCAAAACGGACAATGCGCCTCGTTCCTTCGAATATGACGGTCGCATGCCGCGCAGGTTACCAGAGTCATGATGGGTCCTCTCGATTTGCGGAGACGCAATATTCGTGCCCTGTGTGCTGGCACAGCGTGGCACAGCTCAGAACGAATTGCAGGAGCGTCGTCGAGCTGAACCGACCACGGATGTGGTCACAAATGCGCGCGACTGAGTGTGGTATAGGTCGCGTCATGCAGCGTTCGGAAGGGGCTTCGCAAAACCACGTTCTGTCGCTGGCGGCCCTCGCGCTCGCGAGCTCGGCCCTGGGAGCGTGTCGCAATTCGTCCGATGGGACGCCCGCGGGCACGGGATCCACGGCTGCGGTCGCCGCAGCCGTGAAAACGGCGTCACCTTGCTCGCTGGTGTCGCCGAACGAAGCGGTCGGCGTGCTCGGAGGACCCGCGTTGACGGGGCCGGAAACGACGAGCGTGCCTCCAGTCACGGTATGCAAGTACTCGAACGGCAAATACTCCGGCGCGCTCACGCTGCGCTTCGAGACGGGGCGCACGCTCTCCGACTTCGGCATCATCCGCAAAGGGCACGACGAGAATGGACAGAAGACGTCGGATCTATCCGGCCTCGGCGACTCGGCGTTCAAGTTTTCGCTCCCGCCAATCAACGGCGTATCAATGCTCGGCAAAGGAACCGTCGTGCTCGTCCAAGGAGAATATCCCCAGGAGAAGCTCGCGCAGCTGGGCCGCCTCATTCTAGAGCGGCTCTAGCCGCGTCCCTCGGCTAGAGTCCTCGCCATGGGCGAGGTGACGAAGCATTTCACGACCTGTCCCTTGTGCGAAGCCACGTGCGGCGTCGAGATTCATGTCGAAGGCGGCGCCATCCGGCGCATCGCCGGGGACGAACAGGATACCTTCAGCCGCGGTTTCATCTGCCCGAAGGGCGCCGCGCTGCAGCAGCTGCACGCGGATCCGGATCGTCTCCGCGCGCCGCTCGTGCGCGAACCGGGCGGCGCGTTTCGAGAGGTGTCGTGGGACGAGGCTTTCGCCCACGTAGAACGACGGCTCCGCCCGAGCATGGCGGGAGATCCGGCGAGCGCCGCCGTGTACCTCGGTAACCCCAACGTCCATTCGATCGCCGGTACGCTCCTCCCGCGACACATCGTTCGGGCGCTCGGCACGCGCAACCTCTTCACGGCCAGCACCGTCGATCAGATGCCGAAGCACGTCGCCTGCGGTCTGATGTACGGCGATCCCGGAGCGTTGACGGTGCCGGACATCGACCGCACCGACTACTTGTTGATGCTCGGCGCGAACCCGTGGGAGTCGAACGGGAGCCTCTGCACCGCGCCGGACTTTCCAGGGCGCATCCGGGACCTACTCGCTCGGGGCGGGCGCTTCGTCGTCGTGGATCCGAGACGGACGCGCACCGCGGAGCACGCGAGCGAGCACGTTCGCATCCGGCCCGGCAGCGACGTTTATTTCCTGCTCGGCCTCGCGCACGTCGTTTTTCGCGAAGATCGCGTGCGTCTCGGGCGGCTCACGGATTGTCTCGCGGGCGTCGACGCGGCGAAGGAGATCGTCGCGCCGTTCACGCCTTCCGTCGTGAGCCGCATGACGGGGATCGAAGCGACCGTCGTCGAACGACTCGCCCGCGAGCTCTCGGAGCGAGAGCGCGGCGTCGTGTATAGTCGGATCGGCACGCATACGGTTTCGTTCGGCACGCTCGCCGCGTGGGCCGTCGATCTGCTGAATGCGATCACCGGGCACCTGGACACGCCGGGCGGCGCGATGTGGGCGCTGCCCGCGCACATGGCTCGCGAGCGCGGCCGGAACAAGGAGCGGCAGGGTTTCGCGATCGGCCGCTGGAACAGCCGCGCGAAGGGCTATCCGGAGGTGCTCTCCGAGTTTCCGGTCGCCACGCTCGCCGACGAGATCGAGACGCCCGGGCCAGGGCAAGTCCGCGTGCTCGTGACCATCGCGGGCAATCCAGCGCTGTCGGCCCCCGACAGCGCGCGCCTCGAGCGCGCGCTCGCGCGCTTGTCGTTCATGGTCAGCGTCGATCCTTACCTGAACGAGACGACACGCCACGCGCACGTGATCTTGCCGCCGCCGTCGCCGCTCACCCGCAGTCACTACGACATTTCGCTGTCGCGCCTCGCCGTGCGCAACCGGGCGCGCTGGTCGCCGCCGCTGTTCACCACGACCTCGCCGAGCGAGGCGGAGATCCTGGCGCGTCTCGCGCTGGTCATCGCGGGACGGGGAGCCCTGGCCGATCCGCGGCTCGTCTACGAGCAAACCGAGCGGCATTTGATCACGACGGCGATCGCGAACACGCCGGCGCTCGCAAACCGGACACCCGAAGACATCGCCGCGGCGCTCGTGGCGCGCGATCCGCTCGACCGGTTCGTGGAGATCATGATTCGCGCGGGCGCCTACGGCGACGCGTTCGGCGCGTCCGGCGGATTGTCCCTCGAGCGGCTTCGCGAAAACCCCCACGGGATCGATCTGGGGCCGCTCGAGCCCGCGCTTCCGGGCATGCTCAAGACGAAGAGCGGCAAGGTCGAGCTCTTGCCGGAGCCCATTCGCGACGACATGGCGCGCCTCACGGCGACGCTCGAAGAGTCCCATTCCGTGCCGAAGTTCGTGCTCATCGGGCGGCGCGATCTACGCTCCAACAACTCGTGGATGCACAACATCCCGCTGCTCATCAAGGGCAAGCCGCGTTGCACGCTGCAGATCCATCCCGACGACGCGGCGAGCATGAGCGTCTTGAACGGTGGATTGGTACGCGTGCAGTCGAGTGTGGGTCAGGTGCTCGCGCCCGCCGAGATCACTGAAAAGGTGATGCGCGGCGTCGTCAGTCTGCCCCACGGATACGGGCACGATCGCCCGGGGACGCGGCAACGCGTCGCCGCCGAAAATGCCGGTGTGAACGTCAACTTACTCACCGACGCGCGCGTCGTGGACCCGCTCTCGGGAAACGCAGTGCTGAACGGTATTCCGGTGACGTTGACACCGCTCTAGCGAGCTCGAGTGAGGAGAAGGGGCGGGTCGCGTTACAAATCTGTTTCGTGGCTTTCGCGAGAGCGAGAACCACGCGGGGAAATGGGAATGGTATGATGTGAGGTTACGGCGCGGTGGTGCCATCGCCGCGCGTGAGCGCGAATGCGTTCCAACATGCCCGATTCGGGACTCCTCGGCGAAGGCTCGCAGCCCATTTCCCAAACGGTTACGGCCGATCCCGGTCGGATCGTACCGGTGTTTCAACCCATCGTCGATCTCTTGACCGGGACGCCCGTAGGGTACGAGATCCTCGCGCGCTCCGATTCGTCGCCGGATTCGGCGGAGCAGCTGTTCGCCGACGCCCGGGCTCGCAACGCGACCTGGGAGCTCGAACGCGCCTGCCGGCGTGCGGCCATCGAGCGAATCGGCAAGCTCGGCAGCGCGTATCGTAACGCGGTGTTCTTCCTGAACGTCAGCCCCGCGGTACTCGAAGATCCGCGGTTCACCGACGACTTCACGGTCCTCGAGCTGCGGCACCGCGGTATCGAGCCGGCGTCCATCGTGCTCGAGGTGACCGAGAAGCAATCGATCACGGATCACGAACGGTTCTCCCGCATCGTTCGACACTACACGAGTCAGGGGCTCCAGTTCGCCGTCGACGATTTCGGCTCCGGTCATTCGAGCTTGCTCGCCCTGGTGACGTGCGCCCCTCGCTTCATCAAGCTCGACGGAGCCGTAGTGCACCACCTGCATTTGCACACGTATCAAAGGCACCTCGTGCGATCCCTCAGCACGTTCGCCGCGAGCGTCGACTCTCGTCTCGTCGCCGAGGGCGTCGAGAGCTGGGAAGAGCTCGAGGCGCTCTTGCGGCTCGGCGTCCGCTACGCCCAAGGCTTTTTGCTCGCGCGCCCGCTCGCCGACCCGCACCCCATCGCCGAGGTGACGGCGTCGCGGCTCCGGCAGACGCTGCGCAACGTCGAAGTCTCCTCCGGGCAGCCCGAGGAATTCATCAATTCCCTGGTGGAGCCCGTCGACACGCTGCCGCTCGGGAGCAGCAACGTCGAGGAGCTCCACACCATGTTCCGCGATCGCGTCAACCTGGAGCACCTGGTCATCGTGAACGGAGACAAGCCCTGCGGGCTCGTCACGCGACAGGATCTCTCGGCGAAGCTCGCCGGTCGCTATGCGTACGCCCTGCGCCAGAAGAAGCCGGTGGAGCGCGTGGCGAAGACGACGCCGCTCATCGTCTCGAGCGACGCCAAGGTCACGACGCTCGCGGCGCACGCCATGGAGCGCGCTCCGGCGGAGCTATACGATCCGGTGATCATCGTGGACGCCGCCGGCGCGCTCGTCGGCACGGTGACGATCCGAAGCCTCATCCAGCGATCCATCGAGCTGCAAGTGCGGAGCGCGCAGGGCGAAAGCCCGCTCACCGGTCTGCCCGGAAGCCGATCCATCCATCAGTGGATCGATTCGTTTCGCACGGCGCCGGATCTCGTCGTCGTGTACGCGGATCTGGATCGCTTCAAGGAATACAACGATCGCTACGGCTTCTTGATGGGAGACGAGATGATCCGTCTTTCGGCGCGGGTGCTCGCGCGGATGGCCGCGACCTCGGAGAGCGCGCGGATCGGGCACGTGGGCGGCGACGACTTCGTGGTCATTTTCCCGGACGGCGTCTCGGCGGACGCCGTCGAAGCGGCGTGCCGCGAGTTCGACGACGAGAAGCTCGCGCTGCTCGATCCGGAAGACGTGCGTCAAGGCTTCCTCGTCGCCAAGAGCCGGACGGGGCAGGTCGAGCCCGTGCCGCTCGTCACGATGAGCATCGCGATGATCGAGCGCACCAAGCTGCGGTGCGAGCTGCATCCAGCTCTGCTCAGTCACCTGTCGGCGTCCCTCAAGGCGCTCGCGAAGCGCAAGACGGCGGAAGAACGCCGCAGCGGCTTCATCGCGGAGCGTCGCGCTTATCCCTGAGAGGCCAATCCGGCCGACGCGATCCGCGGGGCAGAATCGAAAGAAGGCCGGGCTCGTCGCGCAGCTTCAGGCGTAGCCGACCAGGCGATAGATGAAACGGCCCACGAGCTCACGGAGCGCGGCGCAGCTGTCGGCGAGGGCCGCGGCGCGGGGAATGTAGCTGCTGTTCCACTGAGCGGGATCGTAGGAGCGATAGTCCACGGGGAACGTATCGGGGTCGAGGCCGACCTTGTGAAAGCAGTCGAGCGCTCGCGGCATGTGCTCCGCGCTGGTGATCATCAGCAATCGTTTGAACCCATGCGCGTCGACTATCTGCTTCGTGAACTCCGCGTTTTCGCGCGTATTGCGGGCGCGATCTTCGACCATCAGGCGGCTGCGATCGATGCCCCACTTCTCGAGCTGGGCTCCGAGCACCCGCGCTTCGACGATGCGATCGCCCGCTCTCCCGGGGCCACCGGAGATGATCGCCGTCTTCGCGTGTCCGGTGCGTAGCACGTCGAACGTGGTGAGCAGCCTCTCCGCGTGCTCGTTGTAGCTCGGCATCCCCGAGGACTCCGTCGCCCCTTCTTGCACCATCCCGCCGAGCAGCACCACGGCGTCGTAGGTGACTCCGCGTCTTTCGGTACGCTCTACCGACGATTCGAGCCTTCGGATCAAGGCGTTCGAAACCGGCTCGAGAGAAAAGAAGACGAGGATGGCGAGCGCGCCGAGGGGCGACCACGCCGGGATGGAACCTTTGTGTCGCAGCAGGCCGGCGAGGAGCAGGAGCAGGGCCCAGGACAGCGGGCTCAGGAGCGCATCGACGGTCTTCGACAGGAAAAAGAACACGCTCGTCACCTCGGCGCCGAGCCGCTCGCGGTCCTCGGCGCTGCAGAAGGTGGAGAAGACTCCGTCGCATCCTTCGACGGAGATGCCCGCGAGGACGGGATCGCGTCCCACTTCCACACTCCGAGCAGATACACGAAATGCTGCACGTGCGGCGCGTGCGACGCGGTGATCGCCTCGGGTTCGGAGATCGGCATGTCGCGTTCGTAGGCGACGTGGAGCTCGTACGGCGGGAGCCGTCCGATGAGCTCCGGCGTCAGATCGAGCTCGCTCGGCGCGAAGGGGCGGTAGTGTCTATCGGTGAACATCGTCGCGTCGAGGCCGACTCCCAGGCGCGAATCGAGGAACGCCGCTTCTCCGTGCACCGCATATCGCATGAGCGCGAGGCCCGAGTTGTCCGGCCTCGCCGCGTAAGTGGGATTGACGGCGAAGACGCCGAGCGTGGCCACGCCGGTCACGTTGCCGTCCATTCGTCTCGCCGCGTCGGGAAGGTGGTCGGCGAGCGAGTAGAGGTATCGCGCCCGGACGTCGCCGTATGTCTGTGAGTACGACCCGCGGTCCACGTTCATGTCGTCCTCCACGCGCGCGCCGAGCTCGATGGCTCCCACCGGAAGACCCCAGGTCGTCGTCAGCCCGGCGATGATGTCGAGCTCGGACGGGACGAGCTTGGCGGCCCCGGGCCGATCTCTATCGGTGAAGAGGTTGACGTCGATGGGGATCGAGAGCCGGTGACCGATGAGATCGACGTCGGCGTGGCCGGCGTATCGGAAGAGCGCGTGTCCGGTGTTGTCCGGTCGCGCCGCGTAGCTCGGGTTGAACACCGATACGCCCAGGGCCGCCGTGCCGCTGACGTCGAAGCCCGTGTACGCGGCGGCGACTTCCCCGCCGTGGGCGCTGCCCTGCTTGTCGAGCGCCAGCGCGTGGTTCGTTCCGAACACACCGATACTCGCGACGGTGATCGCCCACCAGCGCGGCGCGACACCGCGCTGCATGCACATCGATTCGTCAGCTCCGTGCGGCTTCCGTGCGCGCCAAGTCTTTCACGGCGTCCCGAATCTCGGCAAGGAGCACCTCTTGCTTCGGCGGTTCGGGCGGTGGCGGCGGCGCTTTCGGCGCCTCGCGCTTCAGCTTGTTGATGGCCTTGACCATCAGGAAGATGCTGACCGCGACGATGAGAAAGTCGAACACCGTCTGAAGGAAGTTACCGTAGTGAATCGCGACCGCGGGTTTCCCATCCTCGGCTTCCTTCAAGGTCAGCACCAACGAGGTGAAATTCACGCCTCCGACTGCCAGGCCAATCGGCGGCATGATCACGTCCGTCACCAGCGAGGTGACGATTTTACCGAAGGCGCCGCCGATGATGACGCCGACAGCCAAGTCGACGACGCTGCCCTTGACGGCAAACTCTTTGAACTCCGAAAGAAGCGACATGGACCGTCTCCTGAGCCCGCATCAGAGCAGCGGAACGGCCTCCGACGCAAGGCGCCGGTCTACCCGTCGGTCGCGGCTCAGTACGGAGCTTGGTCCCGGGTCGTCTTGTCTTTGTCGATTCCGCGGTCTTCGCCGGATCGATGGTGGTCGTCGCCGTCGCCCGCGAGCCCCTCGCGGAAGCTGCGGATGCCTTCACCCATGCCCTTGCCGAGAGAGGCAAGGCGCTTCGGGCCGAAGACCAAGAGGACGACGACCAGGACGATCAGCCAATGCGCGGCGCTCATCGAGCCCATGCTGGGAATGCTCCTACCACGCTCAAGACGCCTGTGCCAGCGACACGCCTCGGCGAGCCCGAAAGACGCGCCGAGGGAGCTCTAGACCACGCCGGGGCCGCCGCAGGCCGAGGTGCAGCTCGTGACGATGCACGCCGGCACCGGCTTGATGACACCCGAGTCGCCGGCGAGCGCCCGGCTGAAGTTGCCGAAGCAGAACGAAGGCTCTTCCCCGCTCTCGAAGCAATCGATCTGCGTTTGCAGCGCCTTCTCGCACTGGGGATCGTTGTGACACTGCGTGTAGGGGTCACAGCAGTAGCTCGCGAGGCAGGCGCGACACCCGCTGCTGCCGGCGTCCGCGGCACACTTGGACGGAGCCGATGAACCGCCGCTGGCGCTCGCCGTCGAGCCGCCCGTGCCCTTGCCGCCGCTGCCGTTGTTCGCAACGGCGCCGTCAGGCGAGCCGCTCGGCGAGGATTTACTGGATGAACACGCCGCGACGAAAGTGGCGACCATCGCCGCGGCGCAAGCACAACGAATTGTAAAGTGCATCTCTTACGACGCGCAGCCTACGCGAGCGTCTAGAAGTAGCAAAGCCAGGGGTCCGTCGCCTTCGGCGAAGCGTACATGCCGAAGATGTTGCACATCTCTCCCGTGTACGCCTTGTCCGAGAAGGTGAGCGTCGAATCCGTCTGGTTGTCGACCTGGCACTCCCACGTGAACTGGTCTTGCGGGCCCACGTTGAAGTCGCCGCTCTTCGGAGCGCCGGACATCAGCGCATCGCGGTTCGGCATCGGGTTCGTGATCTTGCTGTTGAACAGCCAGACCGTCGGCTCCGACCAGTTGAAGTCGTCGAAAATGAGCTCCTTGTCGGAAGCACCGGGCGCCTGGTGATACATGGAGACGCGCACCGTGTTCGCGTGCATGTGGGCGGTCACGCCGAGGATGCGGACGCCGTCCGGAATCGTCGACGGGCCCGTGCAGGAGCCGGAGGGGGCCTGCAGGAGCTGGTCCTGGTGCGGCGGAATGTTCATGGTGAGGCCGCCGAGCCACTCGATCGCCTTGACGATGACGCTGACCTCGTCCGCGGGCTTCTCGATCATGTTGACCCACAGCTCTTCGAGGACCGGCTGATCCGTGATGTTCACGAAGTGCAGGTTCATGTTGAGCTGCTTGTGCGCCTCGATCGGCGAGCCGAGCCCGGTGTCTTCCGGCGCGTCGCCGAACATGGTCGCGTTCTGCACCTCGCGCGTGGCGCCGGATAGGAAGTTCGCGCCGCCGGCGATCTGCGCGTCTCGCGCGGCGCAGCTGTCGGGACCGGTGCTGTCCGGCACGTTGCCGTTGGCGACCCCGAACATGATGTAGTGGTGCGACCCGGGGCGCATGTGCGCGTAGTACTCCGACGTGTAGATGTCGGTGTCGTTCGGGGTCTTCATGTAATAACAGAAGTTGATGTCAGGGCCCTGACCCGGGAAGCCGCCCGGCGGAAGCGTCCACTTGGTGATCTCGTCGGGGTCGGTGTAGTCCGAGGGACCGACGTGCAGCTGGAAGCCGTCCTTCGGCGGATCGAGGCAGAGATCGTCACCCGGGAAGCCCGTATTGATGGGGTTCTTGCAGGGCTCGGCCTTGTCCTTGAAGCAGGGGATCTTCGGATCGTTCGGGTTGCAGGAGTCCGCCGCGGACGTGTCGGACGTCTCGCTCGGCTTGCTCGAAGACGACGACTTGCCTGGGCTGTCGCTGCTGCTCGAGCATGCGAATGTCGCGCTCGAAAGCCCGGCCAAAACAAGGAGTGCCGTACCGCGGAGTGCCATCAGAGTGCCTGCCTTCTTCCGGATGTACCGAACGTTCTGTGTGGGCGTAAGTGTGAGCCGGCCGTAGACAATTGTCCAGCGGATTTGTCTGACCTGAGAGGTGTGCGTCCTACGGCGTCCCAGTCAGCCTCCGACCAGCGCCGTCGTCGCACCAGTGGATGTACTTAGGGGGCGCGGTCGGAAAAAACGCAGCGCGTAGAGATTTTCGGGAATACGACTTGGCGACCACGGGAAGGCGCGTCGCAAGTGCTCCGAATTTGACGCCTGCAGTTCACTCTCGCGGGCGCCCGAAGATCTTCGAGCCAGGCTCAACGGATTTCACGATCCACGTATTGCCGCCGATGACCGAGCCGCGCCCGATCACGGTGTCTCCCCCGAGGATCGTCGCGCCGGCGTAGATGGTTACGTCGTCCTCGATGGTCGGGTGTCGCTTGAACACACCCGAAGATTCGCGCGAGCGCGGCGCGCTGAGAGCACCGAGGGTCACCCCCTGGTAAATTTTGACGTTGCGACCGATGACCGTCGTTTCCCCGATGACCACGGCCGTGCCGTGGTCGATGAAAAAACCTTCGCCGATCTGCGCGCCGGCGTTGATGTCGATGCCCGTCTCGGAGTGCGCGTACTCGGAGAGGATGCGCGGGATCATCGGCACGCGTTCGCTATAAAGAACGTGCGCGATGCGATGCGCGGTGATCGCGCGCACGGCGGGGTAGCTGAACACGATCTCTTCGATGCTGTTCGCGGCGGGGTCGCCGTCGTAGGCCGCGACCACGTCGGTGTTCAGAAGCCTCCGGAGCTCAGGAATGCGCTGGAAGAGTCGAAGCACGACGCCTTCGGCGAACTCCGCGGCGTCCGGGAAGGAGCCCCGACCGAGGGCGTGCTCGTAGCTCGCCGCCCGCGCGATCTGCTCGACGAAGCCGGAGTAGGCCGGCTGAACGTGCTCGTTGATGGAGTCGCGCAGATTCGAAAGAGAAAGGCCGCGCCGGCTGTAAAAGCCCACGTAGATGGCGCAGACCAGGTGATTGTACGCTTCGATGACGGCGCGCTTGTTCGGCAGCGCGGCGCTTTCGAGGTTGTTGATCTCGAGCGGCCCTTCGTAGCTACGGACGATGCCGTCGAGCGCGGCTTCGAGCTCGGCTTTGCGGCGGAAGGGCTGGGCCATGTAGGGCTTCGGGCGGCTCGGTGCGGAGCGTGTGCCCGTCGCCCTCGGATCTAGCATGACCGGCGCATAATGCGTTCTTCAGCGAGCTGCCAGGTGGCACGGACGAGCGGTGAATATCGTGGCGCGTTCGTCACACGGTGGTCGCCGAGGCCGACGGCCTCAGATCATGCGACCCTCGAGGACCGCGCCGTCCACGGTGACCGCCGTCACGACGCCCACGTCGGCTCGGAGGCTCACGAAGGGCGTCGCCCACGAGGCGTCCTCCCAAGCGAGCGCCCACGGGGCTCCGAACGCCCACTGCTGGGACCAGAGTCGACCGGCTGCGCCGACCCAAGCACGCCCTTGGACGTCCATCCCCGCGCAGGCGAGGTCCGGCGCGCCGTCGAGGACGAACGGCGTCGTGTTCGCCCCGTCGAAGCGCAGGGTGACGCCGCTGCGGCCAGCGGCGATGCCGAAGCCGCGGTCGAGGTGCGCCGCGGCCGCCGTCAACGCGTCGCTCTTCGGCGTCGGCAAGAACGCGGTGTCGAACGACACCGCGGAGTGGACCGCGGCGAAGCCGCTGCCCGCCGTCGTGCGGCCCGTCAAGAACCAGCGCGCGTCGTCGAGGCGCGCGAGCGACGTTACGGTGCGCACGCCGTCGAGCGCGCGGGGACGGAAGAGTCGTCCCGCGGCGATGGAGTAGAGCTCGGGCGGCGCGCCGTCTCGTTCGGCGACCGCGACGGCGAGGTCGTCGGGGTCGCCGGTCGCGAGCACGAAATCGACGTCGTCCGGCGTTTGCAGGTGACGCGGTTCGCCCGTCGACGTGAGGATCGCCAGGAGGCCCCTCTCACCGCCGAGAAGCCAGTACCCGGGTCGAAGCAAGCTCGCGGAGCGGAGCGTGGACGTCTCGAGCCTTCCGGCGCGCGCGGAGAGCCAGTTCGTCCCGTTCCAATAGTGGAGCCCTTCGGTGGTGACGGCGAGACAATGGCCGTCGCCGTCCCAAGCGACGCTGCGCACCAGGCGATCGTCGCCCGGGGGGTGACGCACGGCCCACGTGAGGCGGCCCGCCGTCGGGCTGCTGCCGGCCATGCTCGCGACCAGTCGCTCGCTCGCGCGCTGGCTCCGCACGCCGCTCGCGCCATGGAGCAGCGGGATCACGCTGCGAGCGAGGACGCGGGCGTCGGGCAGCCGCTGCGTCGGATTCACCGTCGTCCCGTGCGCGAGGATCTGATCGATCGAGCGGCAGAGCGACGGATTTTCGCGCAGCTCCGGGCTCGTCGCCGAGGCGTCGAGGAGGCTCCGCCGCTTCGGCTCGCGCACGAGGAGCAGCGCTCGCGCGAAGTTGTTCGCTTCGAAATAGAGCTCGCCGGTGAGGATGAAGAAGATGAGGCACGCGAAGCTGAACACGTCCGTCCACGGTCCGACGTCACCCTCGCTCGAGAACGACTGTTCGGGCGCGGCGTAGCCCGGCGTGCCCAGGAGGACGTACCCGAAGGTCGCCTGGATGCCCGTCGGCCGCGCGATCCCGAAATCGGCGATCTTCGACACCTCGTTCGCGCCGAAGCCGCAGCACAGGACGTTGCCCGGGGTCAGATCGCGATGGATCACGCCCACGTCGTGGATCGCGACGAGCCCCTCGGCGAGGCACTCGATGGTGTGCTCCGCGCGCGCGGCGTCGAACGCGAACCGCGTGTTCTGCACGCTGTAGACGACGCGCTGCTCGAGCGTCGTCCCCTCCACGCCACCGTGCACGTACTCGACCGCGATCCAGGGCAGCTCGAGGTTGCTCAGCTTGCGCAGCGTGACGGTGCCCGTATCCATGAAGCGGACGACGAAGGGCGTCGGCGGCACACGCTCGTTCAGACGCCCGAGCGCGATCGCTTCTTTCTGGATCATCAACAGCGCCGTCGGGCCCGCCGTGGCGACGACGTCGGGTTTGACGACCTTGAGCACCGCGGGCGTGACGCCGTCGGGCGCCTCGCGCACCGCGTAGAACGCGACGGCCATCCCGCCTTCGCCGAGCTGGGACACCAGCCGGTAGCGGACGTTCGGGCTCGTTTCGGAAGCGATCACCAGGCCCGCGAGGGCGTTCGCCAGGCCGGAGTCGCTCACGATGGCGATGCTACACGGATTTCGCGGCAGCGGTGCACGATGGCCTTCGCGGGGGTGTTCGATAGCCCGAAGCACGCCGGACACGCGCTCGAAGCTTTCCGCGCAACAGGCGCCTCGCGCACATCGACGGTAACCTTCGCACCCGTGTCGCCAGAGCTCGGCCACCGCCGCGAACGGCCGATCGCTTCACGAACCCGACGGAGGGGCGAAGGGCGGATGATTGGCCTCCGACCCGAGACGTGCCATGTTCGTTGGGCGCATGTGCCGCCTTTTCGGCTTTCGCAGCGTCATTCCGAGTCAGGTCCACCGCTCGCTGCTCGCCGCGGAAAACGCGCTCGGCGCGCTCAGTAACCTGCACCCCGACGGATGGGGCGTCGCCTTCTACGTCGACGGGTCGCCGCACGTGACGAGAAACCCGATCACGGCGATGGGCGATCAGCTCTTTCATCGTTTGAGCGGCGTCGTCTCGAGCCAGACCGTCATCGCTCACGTCCGCAAGGCGACGCAGGGGGAAAAAACGGTCCTGAACTGTCACCCATTTCAATATGGGCGCTGGGTCTTCGCCCACAACGGCGACGTACCGGACTTCGAGCGCCACAGGCCGGCGCTCGTCGAGCGCGTCGCGCCGGAGCTGCGCCGTTTCATCCTGGGCGAGACGGACAGCGAGGTGCTCTTCTTCGTTCTCCTCACGGAAATGCTCGCCGAGCGGCCGCTCACGGCTCCGCGCACGGCGGCAGACGTTTCGCGCGCCGTTCGCGCGATGACGGCGACCGTGCGCGAGCTATGCGACACACCGTCGAAGCAGGCGTCGCTCACGGTGCTCGTGACCAACGGCGAGGCGCTGGTGGCCGCGCAGGGCGGCAAGGAGCTCTTCTTGTCGACGCACAAGACGCGCTGCTCGGACCGGGGCGTCTGCAGGAGCCTCTCACCGGAGTGCGAGGCGCCGACCGTTTCCGGGCACGTCAATCATTGCATTCTCTCGAGCGAGCCACTGAAAGGTGAAAACGTCTGGGTGCCGCTCGAGCCGGGAGACATCGTGGGCGTCGACGCGGGAATGCAGCTCTATCGATCTTCAGCGGAACGCGTGCCGCTGCCGGTCGTGGCTTAGTCCGATGGGAACCCCCCCGGCTTTGCCGGGGGGATGAGTTACTCAGACGCCCGGAGCGGGCGCTTCGGTTGATTTCCCCGCGATGAGCTACTCGCGACCGCGAGACGATGGTTCGTATACGAACCATCGTCTCCGCATCGGTACCCCACCCGAACGAGCTCTCCCTCCGGTTGGCGCTCAAGCCCCCTACCCAAGCGATCACAGCTGCATCGATTTGGTCTCGAGGAACTCCTCGAGGCCCCACTTGCCGTATTCGCGGCCGTTGCCCGACTGCTTGTAGCCGCCGAACGGCGCGAACGGGTTGAAGTTGCCGCCGTTGACCTCGACCTGGCCGGCGCGCAGCCGCCGGGCGACGCGCTTGGCGCGCTCGGGATCGCCGGACCACACGCCGCCCGCGAGCCCGTAGATGCTGTCGTTCGCGATGCGGATGGCGTCCTCTTCCGTGTCGTACGGGATGATGCAGAGCACGGGGCCGAAGATCTCTTGCTGAGCGATCGTCATGCTGTTCTGCACGTTCGCGAAGATGGTCGGCTTGACGAAGTAACCCTTCGGCTGGCTCTCGGGCTGCTCGGCGCCGCCGGTGACGAGCGTCGCGCCTTCGTCCACGCCTTTCTTGATGAAGCCGCGGACGCGCTCTTGCTGC
The DNA here is from genome assembly GCA_035547195.1 of Polyangiaceae bacterium. Classification (GTDB taxonomy): domain Bacteria; phylum Myxococcota_A; class Polyangia; order Polyangiales; family Polyangiaceae; genus DASZVB01. The sequence goes on along the minus strand of DASZVB010000030.1, from coordinate 6,043 downwards.
ACCTTCGAGACGAGCGGGCCGAGCCGCGTCTTCGCGTCGAGCGCGTTGCCGACGGTGAACGTCTCGGCGGTCTTCTTCGCGATGGCCACCGCTTCGTCGTGCTTGCTCCGCGGCACGAGCATGCGCGTCAGCGCCGAGCACGTCTGTCCGGAGTTCAGATAGCAGTTCTGCACGCCGGACTTCACGGCCTTCGCGAGATCCGCGTCGTCGAGGATGACGTTGGCGCTCTTGCCGCCGAGCTCGAGGGCGACGCGCTTCACCGTCTTCGCGGCGACCTCGCTCACGCGGCGTCCGGCGGCCGTGGAGCCCGTGAAGCTCACCATGTCCACCTCGGGATGGGCGACGAGCGCCTCGCCGACGGTGGGGCCGTCGCCGCTGATCAGGTTGAAGACGCCGCGCGGCAGGCGGACGGAGTCGATGATCTCCGCCAGGATGAACGCGCTGAGCGGCGCGACCTCGCTCGGCTTCAGCACGACGGTGCAGCCGGCGGCGAGCGCCATGCCGACCTTCGCCGCGACCTGGTGCAACGGATAGTTCCACGGCGTGATGCAGCCGACGACGCCGATCGGTTCGCGAACGACGAGCGAGCTGCCCGATTGTTCCTCGAACGGATAGCTGGTGGCGAGCTGCGTCGCGGAGCCGAAGGTCGCGACGGGGAGCCCGGCCTGGATCATCGTGCTCAGCGGGAGCGGCATGCCCACTTCTCGGGCCACGATCTCGGCGATCTCTTGCGCGCGCCCCTGGAGCGCCGCCGTGATCTTTTGCAGGTACTCGGCGCGTTCGGCGGGCGTCGTGCGCGCCCATCCGTCGAAGGCGGCGCGCGCGGCGCGCACGGCGCGATCGACGTCGCTCGCGTCGCCCCGCGGGATGCGGCCGATGACCTCCTCCGTGGAAGAATCGATCACGTCGAAGGAGCCCTTGCCGGACGCGGGGGTCCACTCGCCGCCGATGTAAATCTTGTCGTAGGTTTTCATGAGGTGCCTCCAGAGCTTCACGCTTCGCGGGTTGAAAAGGCTCGGGGCGCGTGCCCCAAAAGTCAAGCGAGGTGGAGAAGGCGCGCGCGTATCTAGCCGGAAAGCGCCTGGCTCGTCAGATAGACACCGAGCGCCAAAAACCCGCATAGCCCGAAATAGCTCGCGGCGACGTCACGGCGAACCTCCGGCGCCACCTCGAGCTCGCGGCTCCGTGCGCGCGCGTGCATCAGCGCGAATATCCCGATGAGCAGGAGCTGAGGGGCGCGCGTCACGACGAACAGCGCCGCGAGCACGGCGATCCCGATCCACCACGCCTTGCGCGAGAACACCGCTGCCGCGCGACCGCCGTCGAGCGGCGACAGGGGCGTCATGTTGAACAGGTTGAGGAAGAAGCCGCCGTAGGCGAGAGCGAGGAAGAGCCGCTGCGCGGTGACGAGGTACAGGACGGCGCAGAGAGCCGACGCGGCGGCGCCGGCGATGGGCCCGGCAAGGGCGATGGTCGCTTCTTCGCGCGGCGTGCGCGGCTGGTCGCGCAGGGAGATGAACGCGCCGATGAACGGAACGAACACCGGGAGCCCGGCAGCGAGCCCGGCGCGCCGGATGGCGACCGCGTGCCCCATCTCGTGGATGAAGATGAGCGCGACGAACCCGACGCCGTACAGCCACCCGTAGCGCATCGCCTCCACCGCGATCATCACGAACATGCTGCCCATGGTGAGCAAGAGCTTCGCCGCCGGCAGGGCCTTCAATAGAAGGAGCAACCCCTTCGCCTTCGCGAGGAGAGCCATGGTGCCGGCGACGAGCACCGACTTGCTCGTCGAACGACGGCGAGACGGCTCCGGCGCAGCCGGCTCGGGTGGGCGGTCGTCCGTGGAAATGCGCTCGGGGGTGAAGGGTTCGTTCATCGCGTACACGCACGGGCGGCGTGCGCGGAGACCTTAGCGCGAGACGCCGCGGGAAGCTCGCCTGGGTGAGCGAGTTCGGGATCGTTACGGCGGGCGCAGGCGCGGCTGCGTGTTCGGTTGTGCTCTTCACGGCACCTATCGCCGGGCACCTTCGAACGCCGCGCCCGTTCGATCGGGTGCGCCTAAAAAACAATCCGACTTTGCGTGCGCTGTCTTGCGGACACGAAACCTTGAATGCTCAAGGTTCGAAATTTACGTCATTGGTATCGCGCGGTTGCGCGGGCACCTTGAGGGTTCAAGGTATCGCTCGCGCGAAGACCCTGGCGCAGGTCGCTGCCGAGGCGTCAGTAGCCCTTCGCGCGCAGATCTTCTGGAAGCAAAAGACTCGGTTTGTCGCTCGCCAGGGCCCAGAGCTGGTGCGCCGCGCGCGTCGCGCCGATGTGCAGCAAATGGCGTGCTTCATCGTCTTCGGGGTAGCTCGACTCGTTGACCTCGGCGAGCACGACGTAGTCGAACTCGAGGCCCTTCACTTGCCGCACGTCGGTCACGTCGATGCCCGGCTTGAACGGGAAATCTTGTTCGGCGATGCGCCGCACGTGCGGCGTCTCCGCCTTTTTCAAGCCGCCGTAGTAGAGATCCGCCTGCTCGGGGTAGCGCGTGATGACGGCGACCGACGCGAGCGGTTCGTCTTGCGCGAGCTGCCGCAGGCTCTCGGCGAGGAACCCGACGGCGTCGCCGCTGTGTGAGAAGCGGAACAGCTCGACCGGCGCGCCGTCGCGCGTCGCCCTCGGCGCGTCGGCGTCCGCGAGCGGGCCGAGCACGGTGCGCGCGAAATCGATGATCGGCTGCGTGGAGCGGTAGCTGATGCGCAGCGGTTCGATCTCGACGTGCGACAGGCCGAGCTCGCCGAGCACGCCCTTCCAAGACGAGAAGCCGTTGTTCATGTGCAACCGCTGGGCGACGTCGCCGGAGAGGGTGACGCTCTGACCGCGGCTCACGGTGCCGAACACGACGGCGAGCTCCACGGGGCTCAGATCTTGCGCTTCGTCGACGAGGATGTGCTCGTAGACCAAGGCGTCCTTGCCTCCGGCGCGCAAGAGCGGGCCGCGGAGCTTCTGCGTCAAGTAGAGGAGCAGCGTGTCGTCCTCGCGATCCAGGGCGGCCTTCTCTTCGATGACCGCGCCGTCGACGCCGTGGGTCAGCGCTGCTTCGTCGCCGCTCGCGTCGTCGTCTTCGCGATGCCGGTCGTGGCCGTGGTCGGCGCTCGGGCGGCGTTTGACTTTCTTCTTGGTTTTTCCGCCTTTGTCGCTGGCGGGGCGATCCTCGGCGCGTTCGCCCGCTTCGCGCGCGTTCTCCACCTCTTGCACCGTCAAGAGGCAGCGGTGATTGCACCAGTCGAGGGCGACGGAGAGCTCGTCGGGGGCGAAGTCTCCGGGGGAGTGCTCGGCGAACGCGGCCTTCACCAAGCCGCGGTCGGTCAAGAGCTCGGCCCAGGCGGACACCATGTCGCGCGCGTCGCGCAGCTCCGTGTTCACGACGCGCTCGATCGCGTGCTTGGCGAAGCCCGCGAGCTCGTTGCCCTGCGGCGTCGTGAGCCAGCGCAGGAGCGCGTGCAGCCGATGCGTGAGCGGCTGCGCGGACGTGCTCCGCCAAGCGGCGACGACGTTCGCGCGCCACTCCGCGGGGTAATTGCGATCCACGGCGCCCTCGAGCTTCTGCTCGATGCGACCGGCGAGCTGCACGACGTACTTGTCCATCGCGTGCCGCATCGCCGGGTGCTTCTTCATGCGCGTCACGACGGGCGGCGTCTCGTCGGTGTATTCGTCCGGCATGTCCGGGACGTGCGCGGCGCGCAGCTTGCTCGCCCAGCGTTCGTAGGTGCGCACGGCCACGCCGGCGACGTCGAGCGCCGGAAGCACCTCGGAGATGTACCGAGCGAGCGCGTCGTTGAACACGATGACGAGCATCTTGTCCGGACGGAAGCGGCGCTTGTCCTGAAACGCGAGGTACGCGAGCCGGTGCAAGCCGATGGTCGTCTTGCCGCTGCCCGCGCCGCCCTGGATGACGACAAGCCCCGAGCCGGGCGCGGTGATGAGCTCGAACTGCCGCGGATCGATGAGCCCGGTGATCTCTTTCAGGTGCTTGTCTTCGCCGATCGCGGCTTCGGCGCCGAGCCCGAGCTTGCCCGGGCGGTGATATTGATCCGGGCGGATCGCCGCGCCCTGGCCGCCGTGCAACCGCGCGCCGGCGCCGGCGCGCCGCCACTCGCCCTTGTCCGTGCGCACGAACATGCCGGCGGGAGAGACGATGCGCCGGAGCACGCCGTCGACGACGGATACGCTCCGGCGCACGAGGACCTCTCCCTGCACCTCGCGCTCGCCGAACGTCTCGTCGTATTCGTCGCCCTCCGCGTAGCGGTAGTAGAGGCGGCTCACCGGCGCGTCACGCCAGTCGACGATGCGGACACCGGCGCGCGAGTCGACGTACGTGGTACGGCCGATCAAGACTTCGCGCGTCTTGCCTTCTTCGCGCAGTACCATCCGCCCGAAATACGGCGCTCGTGGATCGGCGTACCCTTGTGAAAAATCGCGCTGGCGGGCAGCCAGTCCCTGAAGCCGTTCCATCTGCTCGAGCAGCGGCGGCACGTCTTCCATCCGCGCGGCCGAGATCTGGTCCCGCAAGCTGAGGAGCTGCGAATCGTAATCGATGCTCTGCCGTTTCGGCCGCTGCCTGGCTTCTTCCAGGTGAGTCAGGACGCGGTCGAGGCAGCGTTGCTCTTCGGCCACGATGCGTTCGAGCTCGGGGTCGGCGGGCTGGTCGATGGGGGCTCTGTTCGGTTCTGCCAACGGGAACGGTCGCTGGTAGCACCTTTCGCGCGGGCGAGCACCAGCTTGCGTGCTTCTTCTTCGACGCCGGGCAACAATGCCGGAAAGACGATGCGCGCCATGATCTTACGAGCCGCCCGGAGCCCTCTCGAGCTCGCGGAGATCGAAGACCCGGAGCCTGCTCGCGGCGAGGTTCGACTGCGCGTGAAGGCGTGCGGAGTATGCCGAACGGACCTTCACGTTCTCGACGGCGAGCTGCCGGACCCGGCGCTGCCGCTGGTGCTCGGACACCAGATCGTGGGTATCGTCGATCGCCTGGGCGAAGGCGTGACCGAGCTCGCCCTCGGGCAACGCGTCGGCGTCCCTTGGCTCGGCCGAACCTGCGGCGTCTGTCGTTTCTGCGTGACGCACCGGGAGAACCTTTGCGACGCGCCCACGTTCACCGGGTATAGCCGCAACGGGGGCTTCGCCGAGCTCACCGTCGCAGACGCGCGGTTCTGCTTCCCGCTGCCCGACGACTACGACGACGCGCACGTCGCGCCGTTGCTCTGCGCGGGCCTCATCGGGTATCGCGCGCTCCGTTTGGCGGGGGAAGGGGAGCGCCTCGGGCTCTTCGGGTTCGGCGCCGCCGCGCACATCGTAATCCAAGTGGCGCGCCACAAAGGGTGGCGCGTGCGCGCATTCACGCGGCCAGGGGACGAACGCTCGCAAGCGTTGGCGCGCCGGCTCGGCGCCGAGTGGGCGGGCGGTTCCGACGCGGTGCCCGAGGCGGAGCTCGACGCGGCGATCATCTTCGCCTCGGTGGGCGAGCTCGTGCCGGCGGCGCTGCGGCACGTGACCAAGGGCGGCGTGGTCGTCTGCGCCGGCATTCACATGAGCGACATCCCGTCGTTCCCGTACGACATTCTCTGGGGCGAGCGCGTCGTGCGCTCCGTCGCGAACCTCACCCGCGACGACGCGCGCGAGTTCTTGCCGCTCGCCGAACGCGCCGGCGTCGAAACCGACGTCCACGTCTACCCGCTGGAGAAGACGATGGACGCGCTTTCCGACCTCCGCGGGGGCCGCTTCTCGGGCGCGGCCGTCGTCCGGGTGACGGAGTAACGCAGGAATTCGTCAGGCATGACGTACGCCGACCCGGAACTTGGATGTGGCCAGCTCCGGCCTCTGCATCGATGCCGGTGTGGTGTGACGCGATGATGGTACGTATACCCTGATGTGACGATCCGTCCGGTGCTGATGGGTCGACAAAATGACTGGAAATCACCGATTCGTTCGTGTTTGTCTTGAATCACCAAAGACAAAACGCACACGAATGAAAGGCAACTTCCAGTGCGGATAG
>DASZVB010000029.1:0-24102 GCA_035547195.1 Polyangiaceae bacterium | reverse complement strand
CTATCCGCACTGGAAGTTGCCTTTCATTCGTGTGCGTTTTGTCTTTGGTGATTCAAGACAAACACGAACGAATCGGTGATTTCCAGTCATTTTGTCGACCCATCAGCACCGGACGGATCGTCACATCAGGGTATACGTACCTTCGTCTTCTGCATCGGTACCCCCCCCAACGAGCTCTCCTACCGCTGGCTTAAGCGGCCCGGCGCCACACTGCAAGTCGTCAGAGACGGCGCCCTGGTTCATCCCGTAGCGCGTTCGTCGATTCGTAGTCGCTGCTACGTGCGAGGTCACGTTGGAGTAGATGTCCCCCTGTTCATGTGGCTCGTCGCTCTGGTCGCCATCGCTCTATTCCTGTGGTTCGGGCTACGCCGGGCGAACGAGCTCTCCGTCTTCGAACTGTCGCGGGACGGCGCGCGACTCATCCGTGGAAGGACGCCGCCGGAGCTGCTCTCCGATGTCGCCGAGATCGCCCGGCGCGCCGCGGTACGGAAAACGGTGGTGCGCGTGATCACCGAAGGCGGCACGCCGCGACTGATCGCGCCCGCCGATCTGTCGGACACCGTCGTTCAGCAACTACGCAACGTCGTCGGACGACATCACCTCGCTCATTTCCGCAGCGGCCGAAGGCCGTAGTCCGCTATGTGGCAACGCGGAGTGGCGTTGCGATCGCCTCGAGTTCAGGACACGCAAACCACACGATCGCGTCGGGGCCTATCATCGACGGCGGCCCGTCGCTTGCCGATCGCACTGGCTGACAACGCGCTCGGCTTCGCGTTACTCTCAGCTCTTATGTCGAAGAAGAGCACCGCGTCCGTGCACCCCACCTCGGCCCATGACGGCGAGCGCGTGCTCGAGCGGCTCCGGAAACTGTGCCTGTCCATGCCCCGCGCCGTCGAAAAGATCTCTCACGGCGAGCCGACGTGGTTCACGGGGGAGAACGGAAAAGTGTTCGCCATGTTCGACAACCACCACCACGGCGCCTCTCACATTGGCGTGTGGGTCCCGACGCCACCGGAGATCCAGGAATTCCTCGTCTCATCGGATCCGCAGACGTACTTCGTCCCGCCCTACGTCGGAAAGAAAGGCTGGACCGGCGTCGTCCTCGACACCGCACCGGATTGGAAAGTCGTGGAAGATCTCGTACAGACCGCGTTCGCCAGCGCGAGCAAGGGCACGCCGTCGTTGCCACCGCGGGCGAGCACACGGCCACCCGCGTCGTCACGGAATGCTCCGCCGCCCGCGTCGTCGCGGAATACGCGGCCGTCCGCGTCGCGCGCGAGCAAGCCGCCGCCACGCGCCAGCCTGAAACCGCCGCGGACACGGTGACTTGTTACAATGGTGACGGCTGCATCCGACCGAAGGCGTCGTCCGGACCGCGCTTCGCGTATATGGCTGCCTACGGACTGCCGTAGTTCGACGCGCACTTCTGCGCATACGCCGAAGAGTACGGGCGCTCGGAGCTCTTCGCAGGACTCCCAGCACGATCGCCTTTACGGCACCATGCGCGCGCTCAATCCGTTCCTGGACAAATAGCAGCCTTTACCGAAGCGAGAAACCGTGTTGGGAAAGGCGTGATGGGCCAACTGAGGAGCATACGAAGCGTCGCCGCCACTCATCATTCGTTGATCATCATGATTAAACGCTTTCAATTAGTACTGATAGCAACGGCATCCGTTCATGGCGCCGCTGCATGCGGGCGCGTGACAGAGACGGACGCGAGCACGATTGCCGACCCTAGTGGAGACGCAGGCGGACGATCGCACGGCGGCTCCGCAGACGCGGGCGGCTTCGAGTGCGGCGCTACTATTTGCTCTGAGAGCGAGATTTGCGTCTACCCGCCATGTGGTTGCGTCGCCCTGAGTGCTCCGAAAAACGATGCCGGGCAGTGTCCGTCAGGGTTCCAATCACGTGACGATGGCACCTGCTTTCAGCCGCCCCATTGTCCCAGTCAGCCGCCCTACTGCGCTACGCCGGGCCAGGATGGGCAATTGTTCGAGTGCTCTGGTAAAGACGGCACGCTCAACGGATTCATCGATCGACCCGTGGCGAATCCCGGGAGTCGTGTCTGCTACGACAGTTGCGTGTGACGACGTTTCCATCAGCGTATCACGGAGGTGCGCTGTGGATCTCGAGCGAAATCAGAACATCGTTCGCGCGAGCTTTTGGAAGGCGGAGCTAGCCGTGGCGCGCACCGTTAGCCGTGACGTCGTTTGTTACCGCTCGTGCGATGCTGCGAACCCCAGGCGACCTGTCCAATTTTCTGGACATACGCCGAAAGCCCAACGTTCGTCGGCGTAAGCGCTTACACGCGCCGTTGTAAGCGCTTACATCGAAAAGAAGCGGCGCGAGCGGCGGGGCACTCGAGTAATCCCCAATAAATCCTCCGGGATCTCGCAATGCGCTCTCGTGCATCCGCGCCTGCTCGTCGCGACGGATCCGGCCTGACACATCATGACAACGCGACGCTGTTTCGCGCAACTCGCCGCGTTGCGCGTCCGACCAGCGTCGATGAAATACGAAACACGAAACGCGTCGCTCGCGAGAAGAAAGAATGGCGGCGCGTAGCGCGTCGCAGAGCTTGACTCGGTTCTCGCAGGAGCGTAGCGGTAGCAAACCGGGCAGTCGCCGAGTCCATGCTCCACGGGGGAGCCAGCTCGTCGGGGGTCAGGGGAGTGAGAAAATGTGGGACCATGTATCGACGGAAAAGCCGTCGTTGGTGGCGTTTGTCGGGATTTTCATGGGTGCGACGCGACGGACGCTGGCGCGTCTCCTTTTGGTCGGGCCCGTCTGCGCTGGCCTGGCGCTTTGCGTGGCGTGTAGCTCGCGGGAGGCGAAAAAGGCGGACGTCGGCGACGGCGTTCGTCAGCACAAATCCGCGCTCACGGGCAATCAGCCGGATCAGAGCGTGCTTCCGGAGAGCGAAAGCAGGCTCGCCGCCGGCATGAACGCCACCTGCATGATCCTCGCGAACGGCGCGCTAAAGTGCTGGGGAAGAAACGATCACTTCCAGCTCGGCGTTGGACCGGGCGGTAACCGCGGTCACGATACCGCCATGATGGGCAGCATGCTGCCCGCGGTTCCCCTTGGCACTGGTCTGAGCGCACGCTCTGTCACCGTCTCGAATTTTCAGACGTGCGCGCTTCTCAGCGACAGCAGCGTGGAGTGCTGGGGCACCAATGAGTCCGGCTCGCTCGGCATCGACCAGGGTTCGATTACCATCGGCGACAATTGGGGGGAGCCGGGCAACCAGGCCCTTCGGGTTCCTCTGGGTCAAAGAGCCCGTTCGTTGGTTGCGGGCGCGGATTCCTTCTTCTGCGCCATCGTGGATACCGGGGACGTCAAATGCTGGGGCAACAACCAGTCCGGCCAACTTGGCGTCGGCGACACAACGAGTCGAGGTACGGATCCGAACAACGGTTCCGTCGAGAACACACCAAAGGTCGATCTCGGTGGACACATCGCGACGGCCATCGCCGGGGGCGGCGACCACGCCTGCGCCATCCTGGAAACCGGCGGCGTCAGGTGCTGGGGCGCGAATGGGAGTGGGCAGCTCGGCGTCGGCGACGGATTGCCGCACGGCGACAACAAGAACGACCCAACGCACGCGATCATGGACGTTCAGCTCCCGACCGGCAGAACGGCGGTCGCGATCGTCGCTGGGCGCGCGCACACCTGCGTCCGCCTCGATGACGGCTCGGTGACATGCTGGGGCGACAACAGCTTCGGCCAGCTGGGCATCGGCAACGCGTCTACGATCCAAGGCCTCAATAACGCCAACGGACAGTCCACGCTCGGGGATGCGCTCCTGAGTGTCAACTTCGGGACAAGGCGGACGGTCCGCAGTCTCTCCGCAGGAGCGGATCACACGTGTGCCATTCTCGACACCGGCGAACTGAAGTGCTGGGGCAGCAACGCCGTCGGTCAGCTCGGTATCGGAAGCACGACAAACCAGGGCGACACGGCGAATACCGTCGGTGATCCGAATCCGGCAAACGGTGTTGCCGGCATGCAGATCGTTTCGCTCGGCACGCTCCGCACCCCCCGCGCTGTCGTGGCTGGTGGCAACCATACGTGCGCATGGCTCGACGATGGCTCCGTCAAATGCTGGGGTTCGAACACCTTTGGCGAATCGGGTCTTGGCTATCCGCCGGCCGTCGCACACGGAAACGCGGCAGGCACGATGGGCGACAACTTGCCGGCCGTGCCTCTAAGTCGATGGCTCTCGAGTGACGGCTACCAGGCACACACCTGCGCCGTTCTCGACGACGGATCGGTCAAATGCTGGGGTGACAACAGTGACGGCCAGCTGGGGACCGGCGACACGAAGTACTATGGCGAAGCCGCCGGCTCGATGGGAACCGGGCTGCCGAGTGTGAACTTGGGTCCAGGGCGGACTGCATTGTCCGTCGGCACAGGCAGAGCACACAGTTGCGCCCTTCTCGACGATCATTCGGTGAGATGTTGGGGAAACAACAGCTTTGGTCAGCTGGTGTTGGGTAATCCCAACCCAACGGGGTGCGCCAGTGCCGCCACTCCTGCTGCTGGCCAAGCCTGCTGGGCTAGCCTCCCACTCGTGAACTTTGGCGGGCTCAAGGCAGTGAGCCTGGCTGTAGGGGGTGATACCAGTTGCGCCATCTTGGAGGACCAAAGCCTACGGTGCTGGGGAGACAACGGCCACTACGAGTTTGGCAACGGAACAACCAGTGACTATGGTGACAAGGAGAATCAGACGGGCCCCATTCCCGCAACGTCAGTCGGCACTGGCCGTTACCCCGTCGCTGTCACGGTGGGGATTGCGCACGTCTGTGTGCTGTTGGACAACAACAAGGTCAAGTGTTGGGGTCAAAACCAGTTCGGTCAGACTGGAATAGGTTCTACTGCGACGTATCAGAAGACGGTTCCGACCAATACATTGATGGCTTCAGCGGATGTCGTCACGTCCGTCGTCGCCGGCGGATTCCACACGTGTGCATTGCTCAATATGGGCGATATCAAGTGCTGGGGAAAGAATGACCAGGGTCAGCTGGGTCTTGATAATACGAGTACTATAGGTCTTGATAGTACCCCCATAGCCAGGGTCATGTTTAGCCTTGGTGCGCCTGCGCTTTCATTGGCAATGGGATACAATCATTCATGTGCATTGTTCGCCGCCGGTGGTGTTCGTTGCTGGGGTTACAACGGCTACGGCCAATGCGGTATCCAGACGCTTGGTGGCAGCAATACTGGAGTCGGTGCCATCGGTGACGCGGCCGGGGAGATGGAGGAGCTGACGAGCAACATCTCTCTAGGGACCGGCGCTTCACCCATTGGCGTGGCTACCAGCGAGTACAAGAGCTGTGCCCTGCTGGAGGACGGGCGTATCAAGTGCTGGGGATACAACCTTTACGGTCAGCTGGGCCTCGGAACGGGCACATACGGCAATATCGTCGGGTATTACGCCACTGATATGGGGGACAACCTCGCCTACACCCCACTGGGCGCCAACCGCTCGGCTCTCAACGTAGTGAGCGGCGATAACTTCAACTGCGCCATCCTCGAGAATGGTCCGGTCAAGTGCTGGGGCAAAAACAACTCCGGCCAGCTCGGCGTCGGTGACACGGCCTCACGAGGTACCGCCGCGGCACAGATGGGCTCGGCTCTTCCCTCTGTACTCCTAGGCTCCGGCCGCTCGGCGCGAATGCTCGCGGCGGGCACAAGTCACGCCTGCGCGCTGCTCGACAACGGCAACGTCAAGTGCTGGGGCGCAAACGACAGCGGGCAGTTGGGCCTCGGAGATACAGCAAGCAGAGGCTCCGGCCAGAATCAAATGGGCGATAACCTTTCTACCGTCCAGCTCGGCACCGGACGAACGGCGGTGGCTATCACGGCTGGCACGGCTCACACTTGCGCACTGCTCGACAACAGCACGGTCGTCTGCTGGGGTGCGAACGCGCAAGGCCAGCTCGGAATCGGCAACACCAACCCAGTCGGCAACGGTGCCAATCAAATGGGCGACAACCTCGTCGCCGTCAACCTTGGCAGCGGCCGAGTCGCCCGCGCCCTCGCGGCAGAACGAAACCACACCTGCGTGCTCCTCGACAACGCCACCGTCAAATGCTGGGGCCAAAACACCAATGGCGACCTCGGCATCGATCAACCCAACGACCGGGGCGGCAATCCGGGCGACATGGCGTCTCTACAGGCCGTCGACCTCGGAACGACGACGCCCGGCTCAACCCCGCCTGTCCCGCCGCGTAGCGCGATCCTCGTCGCCTCCAGCTGCGCCGTTGTCGAGAACGGAGACCTGAAATGTTGGGGCGACAACACGAGCGGCCAGCTCGGCATTGGCACCTCCGACCCGCATGGCGTCGCGTCCGGCGACATGGGCGACAGCCTCCCTCTGATCAACCTCGGATTCGCCCATGTCCTCGGCGTTGCCGCCCGCGACGACCACAAGTGCGCTGTCCTCGACGACAGCACCATCAAGTGCTGGGGCAACAATGCAAGCGGGCAGCTCGGCCTCGACGTCACCGACCAGAGTCTCAGCTCGCCACCTACTACCAGCTCGGTGCTCATTGGCAGCGGTCGCAGTGCACGCAGGTCAGCGGTGGGCCTCTACCATAGCTGCGCGCTGCTCGACGACGGCACCGTTAAGTGCTGGGGTAACAACGCAGACGGCGAACTCGGCACCGGCACGACTGCCACGGCGCTCGGCAGGGCGCAATCCGACGTATTCCTGCCCGTTCCGCTCGGCGACACGGACATTTGGAACGGCGGAGCGCCGAATTCGACGGGACAGTGTGCTAGCGGGACCGTGATCAGCGACGGCAACGATTGCACTACTGATGCGTGTGATCCAGCGACCGGCGTGACGCATACGCCCATCTGCAACTCTACATGTCCTTGTCAGACGGACGAGGGAATCTGTAACGTCGACACAGACTGTAGCCCGGGGCTCATTTGTGGCGTCAACAACGGCGCCTTCTTCAACAAGCCTCGCGAAACTCGTATCTGCTGGTCGAGTGAATGCGGAGCATCTCCACCTAATTCGATTCCTTGCGGGTGGCAAAACGCGCCCTGTGGCGAGAGCTGCCTTGCTGCAACGCCGTGCGCGGCCGACACGGACTGTCCGACGGGCGAAGTCTGTGGCCCTCACAACGGGTCCCGCTTCGGAGTCGCGGAAAGTGACAACGTGTGCTGGCCGGTGATCTGCACGACCAGCGCCGTATCTAACAATTGCGGTAACATATTCTCAATATGTGGAAATTGTGTATGTGTATCCGATTGCTCACATGCGCAATGTGGCACTTCGACGGATGATGGGTGCGGGGGGCAGTGCACAACCGTTTGTACGGACCGTCAGGTGGGATGTACTCAAGATTCCGATTGTCAGCCGGGGTCTACGTGCGTCATCCACGGTGGCGCTCGAGTCGGCCTCGATCCGAACGCGAATGTCTGCATGCCGGCCGCATGTAACGACCCGGATGTCGTTCGAGTCACCCAATGCGGTACGACGGATTCGCTGTGCGGTTTGTGTCCGTCTTGCGTGCCGGACTGTGAGGGGCGAGTATGTGGCCTAGACCCTCGCTGTAAGGTAGATTGCGGTTCACTCAACCCATCCGGGACAGCACCATGCCCGCCAGCTCAGTGCTCGGAGGCAGGTACCTGCATGGACTCCAGCATCACACAACTGGAAAGTGTGCAGGTTTTGACGACCGACGGTGTTCTTCATATAGTCACACCTGTATCGCCAATGGCCACTCAGGGGACCGGGCCAATGACGGGAAACTTCGGGGTGTCCGATACGGGGGCCGCCAGCTACCGAATACCCATCGACGTCCCTCCCGGTCGTGGTGGTCTCATACCAAATCTTGCTGTTAGTTATAGTAGTGTTCGACCGAACGGGCCATTGGGAAAAGGCTGGGCGTTGGAGGGACTTTCCACGATCGCGCGCTGTCCGAAAAAGGACAACATGGCAGGACAGATCACACCGATTTCGTTGCACGATGGTGACCAATTCTGCTTGGACGGGCAACGTCTTGTTCTAGTCAGCGGAGTAGATGGGGGAGAAGGCGCACACTATCGGACCGAAGTAGATACGTTCGTAGACGTCATACTTCATCTAGTGGACGGCACTGCCGGACCAAATAGCTTCGAGGCGCGAACTCGAGAAGGGCACGTCATGTACTACGGTGCCACTGACGACTCATCGACGTATGCGGACGTGAAAGGTCAGACCGATGTTCCGCCGATGAAGGTGGCTTGGGGATTGTCCCGCACCGAGGACCGGACTGGGGCCCACCTGGATATCAAATACGAGCAAACCGTGCCCGGTGGCGCCCCGTATCTATGTAACCCGAGTACGGTTCCCGCTCGTTCGCCCTGCGGCACTCGTGAGATCTGGCCGATAGAGATCACGTACGGGGGCTTCGACAACGGAGCGGTGGTCGAGGCACCGGATAGAGGTGTGACCTTCAGCTATTCGGAACGCGCCGACCAAATGCGTGGATACGCAGAGGGAGGCACCCCAGTAGACCGGACTCGGCTACTCACCGGAATCGATACGTGGGTAGGTACAAGCACGGCGCGGCAATACGAATTGCATTACCAGCAGTCCAGTACCGGCGTGAATCAGATCCAGTGGATCCGTGAGTGTACGATTGACGCTCAATTCAGCGGTTCGCAGGTTTGCCGTCCGCAAACGACATTTCAATACAGTCCACCGAGCAACCTTACGTATTGGACGGGTGTCTTGAGTGCAAACACCGTTGATCCAAACAAGACCATGACCGTGCTAGACTGGAATGGAGACGGTGTAGACGACCTGTTGGTTACAATGCTCGACGGAAGTCGACATATTCTAGCGTCGAGCAGCGTCGGTAGTTTCGAACATATGGACGCATCGACCGTTACAGCGTTGGCAGACAGCTCCGGAAAGACGACTATTACTGGACCGGGAGGTGACGCGACGTTCCTTACAAACAGTGATAGTGAGCCGACGGGCGCGGTGGATGACCTGGACGGCGACGGTCTCGACGATTTCGTCGGAATCGAAGCGACCGATGATCCTAACGTCGAAGGAGTATGCGACAAAAACTATCAAAACTGCGCGACCGCTTTTCTCCCCGTTGTGTACCGTAGTACATCCGACTCGACGCAAGCCGGGTTTCCGAGTACTGAGCTGTATCAGACCGTCCCTTTTAGCCAAAGTCTAATTAATACATTCCTAGTTGATGGAAATGGAGATCGAATGCTCGATCTCATAGACGTGTCAGACAGCGGCATAACATTTCGATTGAATAAGTTTAATTCGCTCGATGTCGATCAGTCGAACGTTCTCCAATCGTTCGGCACAGCGCCGATCAGCAAGTGGTCACAGGATGGACACGGCACGAAGGATCTTATCTTCGATTTTGACGGAGATGGCGGGCCGAACCTTTTTGAGTATGACAGTCAGCGCCAGATTTGGGCGGGTCTGAGTATCAGACTTAAGCAAGGATCCTTGGTCGATTCGTCGTTTTGGTCGGAAGCCGCGACGCCCGGATCGGGACTTCGGGCAAATGGCGACCCAGATTATCTAAAGATCATCGATCTAAATGCCGATGGGGCTCCTGACATTCTCGAACTGGCAGATGAGACATCAAACGACCCCACCAAGGCAGTCCGAGGACACATCAATCGCAGGGGGCCGGGCTTTCGTCTAGCGACACCAGTTACTCAGTATGCCAACTCGACGTGGGCCAAATCGAATTTTTGGGCTGCTGTTGTCGTGGACTACGACGGGGACGGGCGGGACGATCTCATCTTACCGACAGTTTCCCTAGGAGGAACCAACTCGCAGGAGACGGTAAACACGGGCAAGTGGACGATCTACAGAAACACGCCGCCCACCACGAGTGGTGGCCCTGACACGCTTGAGCCGAGTGGCACCATACAATTGCCTATTCCATCGGCCCAAAAGATAGATTTCTCGATCGCCAACATACATCTGAAGTTTCCCGCTTATAGCACCGCCGTTGGCGATTTCGATGGAGACGGCCGCAAGGACATGGCCATCGTCGACGTAAACAATCAACTCAGCGTGATGGCTGGCAGAGGCCCGGTAGCGGATATTCTGACTCAGATTGACGATGGTAACGGGAAGCTCATCGAAATCTCGTATGACCTGCACGATGCGCAGGGTACCCTTACGTATACCCCCGTGTATCACGAAAAGAATTTTACACGTGCCATACGAAAAGTGCCAAATCTCGTCAGCGAATACCGCGTGATTCAACAGTTGTCTTCTGGAGCAGAATCGGTCGCTAAAGACTACGTCTACCACTACTCGGATGCACGGGAGAGTCTCTTTGGAGACGGTTGGCTTTCTTTTGGGCATCGTGACGTCAGCGAACAAATGACGGGTGTATCGGCGGCGACGGATTTCGACAACACCTCGTTTGATCTAGTCAGCAGCACCTTTCCGAAAGCTGGGCAGCCGACGCACGTGTACACGTCGACCGCGAGTGATACGTCACCTCCTTTGACGTCCGCAGCATCGAAACTGGAGGTTACGACGATAAATGATTGGACAGTGGGCCAATCCGACGTGGGGCTTCCATTTGCTTACTTGCAGGGCAGTACCACGACTGGAGGTGAATCCGATGCTTGGGTGCACAGCGTGCGATCTGCCACCAACGGGTATGACAAATATGGAAATCTGCACACGCAATCGATATCTGTGGGGGTAAACACTGCTATCAATTCATACTCAGTTTCGAATACGAATACTACCATCGATTACGATCAGATTCAGAGTAGAATAGATAACTGGCTAGTTTCCTTGCCGCTGACGCATACAACTGCGATGACGCGGGGGGAAGACATGCAGACGCGCGTCGTTGCTACGACGTTTGATGGTAACGGACGCCTCAGCACCGAAACAGTGGATCCCGGGCTCCCGACTGAGCTGAAGACTACGTATACACCGGGGCCAACGGGAAACATTACACAAATCGACGTGGAAGAGACGCAGCCGGCAGTCAAGAGCGGGACCTGCACCTCGACTGGTCATCTCAAGCGGTCGACGCACTACGATTACGGCACGCAAGGCTTTTTCGTAAAGGCCATCACGAACGCGCTCGGGCAAACGACGCAGATTCGACTCGATCCAGGTACAGGCAAGGCGCTCCTCCGCGTTGATCCCAACGGGGCGGCAGATCGGACCGTATATGACGGCTTCGGAAGGATTCGTCATCACGTGGCCCCAGGCTTGGACGAAACGACGGAATACCTGCAGGTCGCGCAGAGTAGCGACGACTTCTTGGTGGTGGAGCCAAGGACACGCGTTCAAGTTACCGGCGCAGACAACTCGATGAGGTTTCACGATTTCGACGCACTTGGGCGCCTCGTGCGCGTGGGGGCGAGGACTTTTGGCAGTGCGAACGTGCAGCAGGAGGTCACTTACGGCGCGAATGGCTTGATCGGAGAGGTGTCACGTCCGCATCTCGGCGGCGACACGACGCAAGGCATCATCAGCTACTTTTACGACGCTCGTCAGCGGTTGCGAACCCGCATCGAGGCGAATGGCGCGGAATGGGACTACGCTTACGGGACCCCTGGGTTCATTGACGGTGGATATGATCTTTCCATGCCGACGGAGGCCGTTTCCGTCGTTTATACAAAAGAGCCGCTCGGGAGCGCCGAGCCAATAGGGCGCGAAACTCTGGTCGGAATGGACCACTTGGGCAAGCCTGTGCGGAAATATGATACGCTTCAACGGTCCACGAACTACGAATACGGGGCCTTCGATCTGCTGGGTGCCATCGACTATCCCGACGAAACACAAACCACATTCAACCGCGACAACCGCGGTCAGGTCATCAGCGAAACGGATGTGGATCTCGGTGTCCGGAATTTTAACTATGACGCGTTCGGAGAATCTTATAGAGCCACTGATCCTGTCAATGAGCGTTGCTTTAGTTACGACGCGCTAGGACGAATGTCTGAAGTGGATGATGCGGATGGCAAGACGACATTTTCTTACGACGGCAACGGGACGGAGTCGAATCTAGTTGGCCATCTCGCAAGCACATTGAGCCCAACTGGGGACACCACGACGTATCATTATAATACTGATGGTTTGCTAGGCGGTATGGATGAGGGTGGCGGGTCTATGGCGTCGATATCAACGACGATCGAGTATGACTCGTTCGGACGTGTTGACAAGATTCACTATCCTGATGCTGCGGACCAGTCGTTTGTGGTCAAGCATTCGTACGATCCACAGTCCGGTGCGCTCCTTGATATTTCCAATGACTCGACGGGCAGCTCGTACTGGCACCTCGGCGCTTTGTACGAAGGGCGATATCCAAAGACCGAAACGTTGGGCAACGGTCTCCAGATCAACCGTGATTATTATCCAACGACCGGCAGGCCAAAACAGATAAGCACCACGCTTCAAGGTGCGACTGGCGGGAGTCCGCTCGGGCTCCTGGCATACGACTACTATACGAATGGCAATGTGAAGACACGAACCGATGGGGCCAACCCTATCGAAACGTTCGACTACGATGAACTGGATCGCATCAAGACACGAACCACGGCGGATCAAGGCCAAGGCGCAGGCTCGACGCAGCAAGCTTGGACGTATACCTTGGGTGGTGCCATCGATACCTCGTCGGCATTGGGGCAATACTCGTACAACGGCAATTCTCCCCACGCGGTGAGTGCCGCGGGTGGGTATCAATGGCAATACTATTCAAATGGCAACCTTTTGTTCCGCACAGGAGGTGATGTGCCAGGAGGTGGACAAGAGTTTGTTTATACAGCTTTCAGCCTACCCAAGTACGTCTCGAACGGCAATAGTCGAGAGGATGACGTCGAGTTTGAGTACAATGCGATGGGGGAACGAGTCTGGCAAAATCAGGGGAGGGTCGAGGAGATTTCATACATTCCCGGCCTTTACGAACGACACCTGGCTAAGTCAGATGGTTCGGTACAGCACGTCTATCGACTCTTTGCTTTGGGCCGCGAGGTGGCGCAAGTCCGGCGGCAGGAGGTCGGGGGTGTCAGCGACTCGAATCATGATCAGTTGCTATACTTTCAAGATGACGCGCTGGGGTCGGTGAAGCTTGTGACGCTTGGAGATGGAACAATCGCCTCTTCACGGAAGTACGAGGTCTTCGGCAAGGCTGCGGCAACGCCGGATGACGGTGGCGTGTCGTCCGGGTACACCGGGCAAGAAACGGATACCGCTCTTGGATTGATTAACATGGGCGGGCGGTTGTACGATCCCGCGATTGGGGTTTTCACCACGCCAGACCCGACGCTGGATCTCGCAGGGATCAAGGCCGTGACACCGTACACGTATGCGGCGAACAATCCACTTCGCTGGATCGATCCAAGTGGGTTCACCAGTCAGTCGGCGGATGCGACGGGAACGGATGCGGCTGCGAGTGATACTGTATATTATATGTGGGCTCCGATGTCGCTTTTGGGGCAAGGAGACAACGGTCAGCAAGGAGTCGGAGCCACGCAGTCAGCTGGGACTGGGCAAGCAAGTAGTTCCTCTGACGCGTTGGGCAGAGCCATCGTCGACAGGATGCTGGAAGCAATGGCTGCCATGTCAATGCCAACTCCGGGGATGCTGGATGACATGTACGGCACTAGCAACGCAACTAGTGCCGATATGGCAGGTGAGAGGCCTCAAGCCTGGGTGGGTGTCGGTGGCGATTTCTTCCACCCAACTGCGCCGCCGCCCGCTCCCGACCTATTGCGCCCGGCGACCCGTGAGGAACAGTGGCAAGCCGCAAAGAATGAGGTAGCAAGGGAGGTCATTGACACAGCGGTGGTCTTCGCGGCCGTTTTGTCCGGACCGATGGCGCACGTAGTGATGCAATCGCTTTATATCCCCGCGCCCCCGCCGCCGACGACGCGGAGAGAAAGGATGATGCAGCAGTCGGCCGACATGGTAAGGCAAGGCCTGGAGTTTTTTCAAATCTTCGCTATGACGATAGCGACTGACGGTGGTGCGCTCGCAGAGGAGGCGCTGGTAGAAAGCGTGGGCCCTGCTGAAGCTGCGGCTGTTGAGGCGAGCGACACTGCGGTGATCGGGCGGCAGATAGACACGGCGGTCGCGAAGGATTGGGCAGGGCACGACGTCTTGGACATCCCTGACTGGACGATAGAAAAGAACGATGCCTGGGTTCAGGCCGCAGTCGACAGGAAGGCAACAGTGTATATTGCATCCCCTCTTACCAAAGCGAACTTGTACGATGCGGTTGCAGGTCGATTTACTGTGTTCGGCAGAGAAGTCGGTCAGTTTTTAAAGGCCGGATATAAGATTAGCGGCGACTACCTGGTTCCACCACCGTGAGAAAGGTCGAAAATGAGCGATCTGAGCGCAGCGCTTGCCAACGTCCAGAATTCGGACTTCACCGGTTATGGCCCTCGCGAAATTCCGTGCGAGCTCGACGAGACCGTGGCTGCTTTAGTCGATGCCTTCGTGGCGACCGATGTGGTCGCGCGGCGTCGCATCATAGCCGCTGGTGATGACATGCTGTCGCGCATTTTGCTCGTCTTTGCCGAGCGAATGGCGTCGCTTTCAATGCGAGAGGTGTCGACAGGGCCGCTCTTTCGAGGCCTCGTCGCGGCAATCGCAGATGGGTGGGTTCTCGATGTCCGCGAAAACGTGAGCGCACTGAGCCTGCTGCACGACGCGTGCGTGCGCCTAGGACGCAACCCCGATGAGGAGTTTGACCGGGTGCGGGCATACGCCAGCGCCAAAGTCGCGGAAGGTCTAACTCGCTTCCTAGCACGCAAACCGGAAGACAAGGCCATCAAGGCGATGGGCTATCGAGCGGGTGCCGATGCGGACGGGTTTCGTTACGAGCGAACGTGGTAGTTCGAAGATAGCCGAATCGAAGACCTGGCTTATTAGTGGCTCTGATCGCCCTTTGGCAAGCTATCCTCGATCATCTTCTGGAGTTCGGTCATGTGGTCCTGCACTCGCTTCAAGCCGAGAGCGGCGCCCTGCTCCATTAGGGCCGGCATCTGCTGAAGTGCTTTCCGACCAACGGGAGTCTTGTAGAAGGCGAGCAGTTGCTTGAACTCGTTTTCTGTAAAGGCCTTCATGTAGATTGCCGTAAAGTCCTCTTGGAGAGCCTTCCAGCTCATATACTTGACAAAAAACTGACGCAAAGTGGGCTCGATTTGTTTTAGTTGAGGGTTAGCACGCGTCTGCGCTGCGAGAGCTAGATTCATGCTCCGTTGGATGACGGTATCCATTTGAGCAATCGTGAAGTATTCCTGGACCGCGGCGCGATAGGAATTTTCGTCGGCACGCGTGGCCGGCGCGAAGGACATGGTCAACAGCAGACAAGCAATCGGCACCGAAATGTTGCGCATCGTTTCATCCTTACGTGTCGTTCGAGCCGGTTCAAATCGTTGGCGGTGGTCGGGGCGTCCTAGTCGGTACTCTGGCATAGCGCGCGGGCATTTAAAATGCCGGCGCCCTTCGTCGGGGAGCGGATAGACTCTCGGCGTGGGTGCGGCGCGCACCCGCTCAACTCCCCACCTTATTCGGATCCCTCCAAGCCCTCTCAAACGGCAATCGCCAAGCATGCGGCGCGATAAGCTGATGAATCACGTTAGGCCCCCACGACCCCGGCGCGTACATCCGGACCGGCGGAGGCGCGTCGATTAGCGGCGTGGATTTCTCCCAGAGCCCCTCGATGCCCTCCGCCGTCGTGAACAGCGTGTGGTCCCCTCGCATCGCGTCCAAGATCAGCCGTTCATACGCTTCGAGCACATCCCCCGCGAACCCCGTATCGTGCATCGCAAACTGTAAGCTCAGTTTGTCCAATCGCATTCCGGGGCCCGGCCGCTTTCCGTAGAACGACAGCGACATCTTCGACGCGTCCGCCAGGTCGAACGTCAAGTGATCCGGGCCTTGCGCGCCGACGCCGGAGCCCGCCGGGAACATGCTCTTCGGCGGCTCGCGGAACGCAATCGAGATGATGCGCTGCCCCTCCGCCAGCTTCTTCCCCGTCCTCAAGTAGAACGGCACGCCCGCCCAGCGCCAGTTGTCGATGAAGCACTTGAGCGCGATGAACGTCTCTGTGTCGGAGTCGGGGTTCACTCCGGGCTCTTGGCGATAGCCGATGTACTGGCCGCGCACGACATTCCGTGGGTCGAGCGGGAGCAGGCTCCGGAAGACTTTGTTCTTCTCTTCGCTGATGGGATTCGGAGCCAGTGACGTGGGGGCTTCCATGGCCATGAAAGCGAGGATCTGGAAGAGGTGGGTGACGACCATGTCGCGGAAGGCGCCGACTGCGTCGTAGAAGGCGGTGCGTTTGCCGAGGCCTAGCGTCTCGGGGACGTCGATCTGGACGTGGTCGATGAAGTTGCGGTTCCAGATCGGTTCGAAGAGGCCGTTCGCGAATCGGAATGCGAGGATGTTTTGGGCGGGTTCTTTGCCTAGGAAATGATCGATACGGAAGATTTGCTCTTCTTTGAAGACTTCGTGGACGCTGGCGTTGAGGGCGACGGCGCTCGGGAGATCCGTGCCGAAGGGTTTCTCCATGATGACGCGGGAGCGGTCGACTAGGCCGGCTTCGCCGAGCATCTTGATGGTGGCGAGGGCCGCGCTGGGCGGGACGCTGAGGTAGTGCAAGCGGCGGCTTTCACTGCCGAAGCTGGTCTCGGCGCGTTCGACGGCGGATTTGAGGGCGGCGGGACCGGCGTTTTGCGGGACGTAGTCGAGGCGGGAGGCGAAGGCTTGCCACTCGTCTTCTTTGACGGCCCGGTCGTGGAATTCGTCTATCGCGCCGCGGGCGAGTTTTCTGAAAGCTTCGACGTCCAGCTCGTCGAGGGAGACGCCGACGATGCGGTAGTCGGGGATGAAGCCGACGTTCGCGAGGTGATAGAGGCCGGGCAGGAGTTTGCGCCGCGAGAGATCTCCGGTCGCGCCGAAGAGGACGAGGACGTTGGGGTACCGCGGGCCGACTCCCTTGGGAATTTTGACTGGAGGCATCTTCGGCGACTCTACCCGAGCTGTTCCGTCGGACGGAAGGTTCGACTCTGCGACGCCGTCATCGCCGGGTGAAACGACAAGCCACGGAGCGCTTCGGGACCGTGACTTCGGAGTTTCGGTCGGTCGAATGGCGCGCCGGACATGGACGCTGGGCAGGGGCGCGCTGCTCCGCGACACACGAGGCGTGCTAGCGCGAAGAGTGGCAGCGCGATGGCAGCGCGACGAAGAAAAGAAGAAGCAGGAGTACCATGGCGAATCTCAAGCTGAAACCGGGCGTGATCGCGGGAGACGCTCTGCAGGAGGTGTTCGCGTACTGCAAGGAGGTGAAGTGCGCGCTCCCCGCGGTGAACGTGATCGGGTCGAACAGCGCGAACGCGGCGCTCGAGGCCGCGCGTCAGGCGAAGTCGCCGATCATCATTCAGATCTCGAACGGGGGGGGGCAGTTCTTCGCGGGGAAGGCGCTCGACAATTCGGCGCAGCAAGCGAGCATCGTGGGATCGGTGGCGGGGGCGATGCACGTTCGCGCGGTGGCGGGCGCTTACGGGGTGCCGGTGATCCTGCATACGGATCATTGCGCGAAGAAGCTGTTGCCGTGGGTGGACGGGGTGATCGCGGCGGGCGAGGCGTATTTTGCCAAGCACGGGGAGCCGCTGTTCAGCTCGCACATGCTCGATTTGTCCGTGGAACCGCTCGCGGAGAATCTGGAGATCTCGAGGAAGTATCTGCAGCGCCTGGCGAAGATGAAGATGACGCTGGAGATCGAGCTCGGGGTGACGGGCGGCGAAGAAGACGGGGTCGACAATTCGGGGCACGATCATTCGAAGCTGTACACGAGCCCGAGCGACGTGCTGCACGCCTATGACGTGCTGCATCCCATCGGGAATTTCACGGTCGCGGCGGCGTTCGGGAATACGCACGGGGTGTATGCGCCGGGGAACGTGAAGCTCAGGCCGGCGATCCTGAGGGAGTCGCAGGAGTTCGTGCAGAAGGAACGCAAGACGGGGGAGAAGCCGCTGAATTTCGTGTTCCACGGCGGCTCGGGGTCGAGCCCGGAGGAGATCCGCGAGGCGGTGTCTTACGGCGTGGTGAAGATGAACATCGACACGGATACGCAGTGGGCGTTCACGGAGCCGGTGAAGAAGTACATGGATGAGAAGGGGGCGTACTTGAAGTCGCAGCTCGGCAATCCCGAGGGACCCGAGAAGCCGAACAAGAAGTACATCGATCCGCGCGCGTGGCTCTTCCTCGGAGAGAAGGGGATGACCGCGCGCCTCGTCGAGGCGTTCAAGGATCTCGGGTCGTTCGGGAAGTTCGAGTTCTGACGAGATACGACCGGCGCGGGGAGCGTGGAAATGATACGATTCGCTCGATGAATGCGCTCAAGGCCCACGTTGAGAACGGCCGCATCGTGGTCGAGGGGTCTGTCGATCTGCCCGACGGTACGGCGCTCGAACTGGATTTGCGGGTCGTGGATGACGAAGACGAGCTCGACGAGACCGAGCGCGCGCGTCTGCACGAGGCGCTCGATCGGGCGATTGACTCGGCACGCGCAGGCCGCACGGTCGATGCGGACCAGGCGATCCGTCGAGTATTGTCGCGCTCGTGAAGGTCGTTCTTTCCGAGGAGGCGGAACAAGACCTCATGGAGATCCATGCTTGGTGGCTAGAGCACCACGGGGATGCGCCGACCAAGTTCATCGAGGAATTCATCCAAACGCGTCACGAGATTGGCCGAAAACCCTTCATCCGGAAGGTGTATTCCGTACGAAAGGGAGTGGTGATTCGGCGCTGGCTCATGACTGAAACCGTTAAGCACGTCTACTTCACGGTGGAAGAGGACACCGTAATCATTCTACGCATCTGGGATGCACGGCGCGGCGTGGGTCCAAAGCTGACGTAAAGCGGGAGCTTCTGGTCCACGGCCTTCATTGCGTAATACGGGCGGTCCCTTTATCGAAGACGTCCGAGCCTGTCTGCAATACGCCGCCTGGCTCGCGACGGGACGCACTCTCGAACTGCCGCCGGCCGCGTGAAGATCTTCGCGGACGTCAATATTTCTCCACGCGTCATCGAGTACCTGCGGCACGGCGGGTACGATGCCGTCCGGATCACGGACTTGATGGACGGATCGTGGTGCGCGACTTCATCGTCTGCCCAATCCGATGACTGGCATGTAGCGCCTGGGCGTGAGCTGCTTCACCGCGCCGGCGGAGCCGCCCCCGGCCGCTTCAAGAATATCGCCGCCTTCTCTTCCAGCACGCGGAAGGTGAATGACTCGGTGATGTAGAGCTCGACCTTTTGACGGTCGTGGCTGGCGTAGCCGATGGACAGATCTTGTCCGACGGTGAGCTCGTAGTCGCCGCCGCGGGTCGATAGCAGGACGGCGCCGTCTTTGATCGCGGGGGCCCAGAGGAGGGAGCCGTCGGCGAGGCTTTCTTCGATGCGATCGCGGAGGGGATAGCCTTCTTCGCTGTCGGCGGTGACTTCGGCGTAGGCGCCGGGGCCGAGCGCCAGCGCGTAGGGGCCGTTCACGCCTGCCAGGCGCAGCACTTCTTTCGCGGCGGTCACGGCGCGCGGCCATTCGACGGCGGCTTTGACTTCGATCGGGGTGTGCGGGCTCGCCTGGATCATGCCGGTGATGTGGCCGGGCTCGAAGCCGTTGAAGATGGCGGAGTCTTCGGCGCGCGCGACGCGCTCGGCGGTGCGAATGACGGGATCGAGGTCCAGATCGTCGGCGCCGCGGGCGGCGTAGTCGAGCTCGAGGATTTCTAGCTCGAAGGGGGAACGGATTTCGACGAGGGGGCGGACGTCGCGAATGGCGTGGGCGACGTGCTCCACGGGCGCGCTCTGGATGTGCTTCAGGCGGCCGGTGTTGACGGCGCCGAATTTCCACCCGAGGGGGCCGACGAAGTCGACGACCTTTCTGCCGGCGAGGTGCAGCTTGAGCACGCGGCGCGCTTCTTCGTCGATCTGTTCCCACGCTTCCGTGGTGATGGGCGCTTTCTGTCGCTTGAGGAGATCCATCACTTCGCTCCTTTCAAGCTGCCGATGCCGAGCGACGACGAGAGCGCGCCGGCGGGCGTATCGTTCGCGGTGTCGGCTTCGGCTTGCGCTTCGACGCCGGTGATGGATCCGATGGAGTTGATGTACGTTTTGATGTTCGTGTCGAACACCGGCTGGTTGCGGCGGATCCACTCGAGCACCATCATGGCGTGCTCGATTTCTTCGTTCTTGTTGTGGGTCAGCACGGCCTTGAGGTCGTCGTCGGTGCACGCTTCGGCGCGCTGCTGGTACCAGTCGACGGCCTCGAGCTCCTCCATCAAGGAGACGATGGCCCGGTGCATGTTTTTGGTTTCGTCCGACAGCTCGTCGGGAGATTCGTGAAGGCTCTCGCTGCTCATGGGGAACGCGAGCCTACCACCGTCTTCGACCTGGCCGCATGCCTTGCCGCACGCGCATCCGCGCCGTCGCCCCGGCCGACTTCCGCTCGCGCGCCGCTGAAAGCCGTGGTATCGCGGCTCGGAGTTGAACGAGCCCGGTCAGGAGGTGCGTCGAGACCGGTACGCTCGGCGCTGTTCGTGCTCGGCGCCGCGGTCGTCCCGCGGTACCCGGATCTGGCGACGAGCCCGCGGATCTGGGGGGAAGAGGGGTCGGTCCATCAGTGGGACTCACGGCTGATTCCGCCCGAAAACAGGCCGCGCTAGGAGGATGAGGTCCGGGTGTATCGTCGCGATCCGACTCATCGGCTCGGGATATGGCCGACCGGCTGGGGCTTTGAAGTGCCTTTCCAGAGCCCTTGATGTGGGATGGTTCAGCTCGTCGAAAAAAAGTGCGCGGGCATGTCGAGAACCGCCCACGGGCTCCGACATCCCTTCGAGAGCGCGCCGATGACGGCCGCTGAAAAGGAGCCACCCCCATGAAATTCATGCTGATGATGCACGCACCCCGCGGGACCGGTGATTACGCGATCTACAAGTGGAAGCCCGAGGACATGAAGGCGCACATCGAATTCATGATCCGCCTGAACAAGGATCTTCGCGGCGACGGTGTTCTGGTCGGCGCCGAAGGTTTGTCGCCCCCGGGAGAAGCGCGCATCGTTCGCGCCGGGAAGGGCACCGCTCCGGAGGTCACCGACGGGCCGTTCGCGGAGTCGAAGGAGTTCTTGGTCGGCTACTGGATCGTCGACGTGGAGTCACCCGAGCAGGCCTATGCCATCGCGGGGCGCGCGTCCGCGGCGCCGGGACCCGGCGGCACGCCTTTGAACATGGCCATCGAGGTGCGCCGCGTGATGGACGGGCCTCCGCCGACCGACTCGTGACCCGCGTGTTCTCCGCCGAGCATCTGCTGCGCGAGCTTTCGCCGCAGGTGCTCGGCGCGCTGGTGCGGCGCTTTCGCGACTTCGCCGCGGCGGAAGACGCCGTGCAGGAGGCGCTGCTCGTGGCGGCCACGAAATGGCCGGACGAAGGCGTCCCCGACGATCCGCGCGCGTGGCTCATCCAGGTGGCTGCGCGCCGGATGACGGACGCATTGCGTTCCGAGCTGTCGCGCCGGCGGCGGGAGACCGACGCGGCGCTCGATGCGGACGAGCTCGTCGTGCCCGCGCCGGACGGCGAGCACGACCCGGAACGCGACGACACGCTGCTCTTGCTCTTCATGTGCTGTCATCCCGCGCTGACACGATCTTCGGCGATCGCGCTCACGTTGCGCGCCGTCGGCGGCCTGACGACGCGCGAGATCGCGCACGCGTTCCTCGTTCCGGAAGGCACGATGGCGCAGCGGATCAGCCGCGCCAAACAGCTCGTCAAGAACTCCGGCGTGCGCTTCCAGATGCCGACCGAGAGCGAGCGCGACGAACGGCTCGCCGCCGTGCTGCACGTGCTCTATCTCGTCTTCAACGAGGGCTACGCGACCAGCGCGGGGCCGGAGCTCTCACGCGTCGATCTGTCGAGCGAGGCGATCCGGCTCGCGCGCGCCGTGCATCACTTGCTCCCCGACGACGCGGAGTGCGCCGGACTGCTCGCTTTGATGCTGCTCACCGACGCTCGGCGTGCCGCGCGGAGCGGTCCGGGGGGCGAGATCATCCCGCTCGACGAGCAAGATCGGAGCCGGTGGGACCGAGACGCGATCGCCGAAGGCGTCGCGTTGATCAGCCGGACGCTGTCGCGCGGGCAAGTGGGGGCGTATCAGCTGCAAGCGGCGATCGCCGCCGTGCACGACGAGGCGCCGCGCGCCGAAGACACGGATTGGCCGCAGATCCTCGCGCTCTACGGTCTGCTCCAGCGCATGTCCGACAACCCGATGGTCAGCTTGAACCGGGCGATCGCCGTCGCGATGGTGCACGGGTCCACGGCCGCGCTGGAGCTCCTCGACGTCCTCGCGAAAGATCCGCGGATCGCCGACCATCACCGGCTCGCCGCCGTGCGCGGACATCTCCTCGAGAGAAATGGGGACGCGGCGGCGGCCATCGACGCCTACTGCCGTGCTGCGGATCTCACGGCGAGCATCCCGGAACGCAATTACTTGTTGATGAAGGCCGCCCGGCTCGGCGCGATCACGCCTCCAGCGAAAACGGATTGAAGTCGGTGCCGCGGTCGTAAAAGTCGACGCCTTCGCGGGCCTTCAAGAACGCGACGATGCGGTACGTGACCGGCGTGGCGATGACTTCCAGCAGCACCTTGAAGACCCAGTTGAACGCGATCACCGACAGCAGCGTGTGAGTCGTCCACAATCCGGCGAACGCCATCGGGTAGAACACCAGGCTGTCGACGCCCTCTCCCGCGATCGTCGAGCCGATGGTGCGCGTCCAGAGCCACTTGCCGTCGGTCCAGATCTTCATCTTCGCGAGCACGAACGAGTTGACGAAGTCTCCCGCCCAGAACGCGAGGAGCGAACCGAGGACGATGCGGACGCCGTTGCCGAAGACGAGCTCGATCGCCGGTTGGAGCTTGACGCTGAACGGCTCCTTTGCGTCGACCGGCAGATGGATGATGACCATGCTCATGATCGTGGCGAAGACCATGGCGCCGAAGCCGGCCCAGATGACGCGACGGCTGCGCGCGTAGCCGTACACCTCGGTCAGGACGTCATCGAACAGATAACTGATGGGGAAGAAGATGTTCCCGGCACCGAAGACCAGGGTTTGGCCGCCAATGTCAATCCGGCAGCTCTTCCCGGGGCCGATCAAGTTCGAGCAGAGCAGCACGGTTACGAACCCCGCCATGATCAGGTCGTAGTAGCGATAAGAGGCATGAGCGCTCACGGTCGTCGGGGGCGTAACCAGGTTGGCAGACATCACGTTTATCGTGGACTCTATCAGGTCGGTGTTTTTCGGAAGCGCACGCCCGAGTCTCGGACGGCGTCCAGCAGAGAGCGCCGAAATGATTGCTGTTTCGAAGCACGCCCGGGATCGAGACGGGGCCATTGCGGCCAGCTCTGGAATTGGGTCCCGTGTGCAGCGCTCGCGGCGGTCGAGCAATATCCGAACACGGGAGGTGTGCATGACGCGTACAAGTCGCGTCCACCCGACTTGCCGCTTGGGGCGTCGCGAATACCTCGGGGCCGAGTGCCGTGATGATTCGGATCCGATCTGAACTTTGTCATCAGATGGCACCCGTTTTGCACTTGCGCGGCGCCGGCGGTGAGTGAACGCCACCGTTGCGGTCGACCACGAGGGGAGCTTCTCCGCGCAAAGATTTCGCCGATGCGCGGAGGGTTCGAGTCAAGAGGAGCATCAGGGAAATGAAAAACGGTTACATCGACAAGGCGCTTCGTTTCGCGGGCGCCGGGGCGACTGTGGGTTATCTGATTTGCTTACCGGGCTGTGGAAGCCCCGACGCGGGCGCGCCCGCGTCGGGACCCGCGGCTGAAGAACAGATCGCCAGCGTCGGGCAGAAGGAAACTGCTGCACAATGCAACACCGACGCGCAGACCTGCGTCCAGAAAGCGAAGAATATCTTCGACCTTCTCTCGTGCAACGCGACGTACGCGGTCTGCCTCGCGTCCAACGTCACGCCGCCGATCGTGACGACCACCGTGAACTCGCTGGATCAATGCCGGACGACGCTCACCACGTGCACGGGCGCGGCCAAGACGCCGGGAGATCTCGCGAAG
>DASZVB010000028.1:0-12384 GCA_035547195.1 Polyangiaceae bacterium | reverse complement strand
ACCGACCGACCAAAGACACCAAAACGGACCGCCATATTCCGCCTGCAAACCATCGCCACCCTGCGCTTCGAGTGGCTCTCGAAAGCTGCTCGCCTCATCCGACCTCGGGGCGCGTCCGTCCTGCGCCTCGCTGACAACGTCCCCACCTCCCGCATTTACCACCGCATCCACCGGGCGCTCGCCGCCTGAACAAAGTCACATCAGGGTATACGAACCGTCGTTTGCGCGGTTCGGAAAGTACGTCTGCGAACCGTTATTTGCGTGGTTCGGAAGGTACGTATGCGAACCATCGTCGCGGGGGCGTGAGTAGCTCGTCGCGGGTGAAATCGACCGAGCCGGCTCATTCGTTCGGCCGTGGTGGTGCGAACCGTCGGTGGCGGGTGCTAGTATCTGTATTGCCACAGTAGATCGAGCGCGCCGCCGGCGTTTCCGGCTTGCGTGCGAAGCGACCACTGGCGCGCGAAGCGGTAGTCGACGGTGCCCGACACGACGTTGCGTGTCGTGCTCTCCGCGCCGTACTCGTCCTGCTGATACTCCTGCGCCTCGAACCACAGGTTCTCGCGGATGCGCACCGCGGCGGTGTACCTCGGCCGGTTCTGCTCGGTGGTGTCGACCCGGACCTCGACGGGGCTGTTGGCGACGAGCTGATTGACACCCATCGAGACGCCGGTGCCGAGCGCCACGGCGCCCGCGCCGCCCCCGGCGTTCGCCTGCGATCCGCTGGTCGCGTCGCCGGAGTCCGGCGCGGATCCGCCGACGAGGAGCGCGAACACCTCCGCTTCGGGGAGCGGCGGATCGCTGCGGAGCGCGATCTTCGCGTCGCGCATGGTACCGGTGACCTCGACGTAGACCATGCTGTCGTTCGAGGCGCGCGTGTTGGCGTGCACGACGACGTGAGGATTGCTGGGATCTCCGGTGTCGAACACGACCTTGCCGTCGTCCACGGAGAACACCTTGCCGAGCACCGGGATGCGGCCGCCCGCGACGAGATCGATGGTTCCGGACGCGACCGCCTCCTCTCCGAGGTCGAGCACCGGTGAGCCGGTGAGCCGCAGATCGACGTCGGCGCGGCGCAGGTTCACGGCGTTGCCGAGGTGCAGCGCGAGGCGCCACGGCATCGCCACCGGCTCCGGCGGCCCCGTCTGCTCGAGCTGCACGATGGTGACGTCCGGGTTGTCGCCGAGCTGCTGAACGTCGCGCGTCGAGGACTGCGGGAGGAGCACCGTCAGCTTCGGCAGCTCGACGTCGACCTGCATGCGGCCCGGTTGCCGCGTGAGCCGCGCGTCGGCCCGCCCGGTGATGCGGCCCTGAGGCGCTCCGCGGAACAGGATCGGCATGTTGTCGGTGTCGAGCTCGGCCGTGCCGTGCGTCACTCTCACGCCGTCGAGGACGATGTCCGCGGTGCCGCGGAGGTTCGGCGAAGAGGACCGCACCTTCCCCAGCATGTCGCGGATGGAGATGTTCGTGATCGCGCCTTCGCCGCGCCGAGCTTGCGCCGTGGCGGTGATGTCGTTCACCTGCAGGCCGAGTGCGTCGATGAGCACGCTCCCGTCTCTGAGCGAAGCGGTGCCGTCGATCCCTCCCGTGAAGCCCAGTCCCCCGCCACGCGGAGACGGAATCAGCTCGACGTTCAAATCCGCGTCGAGCCGCCCGCCGAGGCGACTCAGCACCGCGGCGGTGGCCGGCGTCAGCGCCGCCGCCGCGAAGTCGTGCATCGTCACGTGCGCGCGCACCGGCGCCGAAGCGCCGAGGCTCGGCAGCGGACCGCGCCACTCGAGCGGTGCGCTGCCGGTCGCGTCGAGCGCGTCGCGCGCCCCGCGGAAGGACAGCTTCGCGTTCGCGACGGGCCCCGACGTGGAGACGTGGAGCTCGCCTTGGCCGATGGACGTGTGCTCGACGAACGTGTCTTGAATGCGCAGGTCGGCGTCGAGCGAACCGCCGTTCTCGTCACGGGAAAGCGACGCCGTGCCGTCGATCGAGCCGCTCATTCCGTGCGCACCCGCCGCCCCGAGCGCGTCGATGGGCAGCGCGTCGAAGGCGAGCCGCGCCGAGCCGCGGAAGCTCTCCGGGCCCGAGGGGAGGTCGCCGCGGACGGTCAGCGTGCCGACGTCGCGCCCGGCCACGGCCGCGGAGGCGCGGACGGCGACGGCGCGCGTCGCCCATTCGTACTGTGCGTCCCCGTGAACGTCGATGGGACGGCCACCGGCGCGCGCCGCGGCGAGATCGTGGCCCTGCACGCTCACGAACAACGTCGGATGCGCGAGCGTGCCGCGCAAGCTCGCCATGCCGCTCACCGAGCCGGCGAGATCCGGATCGCGCAGGGGCTCGGGCAGCGCGGTGACGTCGCGTTTGGGCATGGTGAGGACGACGTCCACCGGAGTGTCGACGAGCTGAGCGAGCGCGCGCGCCGGCTCTTTCAGGAATCTCGGGACGTCGACGCGGACCGTGCCCGTGGCGGTGAACAGATCGCCGTGCGCGTCGGCGGCGAGCGTCGTCCCGGTGCTCTGGCCCGTCGGGGCGTCGAACTGTCCCGTCGCCGTGAGATCGATCCCGCTGATGCGCAGCGGCTTCGCGTTCGACGAACGCAGCGACGCGGCGAGGCCGCGGGTCGACACCGTCGCGAATACGCTCGGCAAAGGAGCCTGCGCCGTCTTTCGTTCCAGCAGAATGCGCGCGAATCCGAGTCCCTCGACGGCGTCGACCGGGCTCTCCTTCGGGAGCACGGCGGAGAGCAGGCCGAGATGCACGTCGCCGATCTGGACCTCGCCGCCGCCGGTCGCGTTTTCCCACGAAGCGAGATCGAGCGGTGTGCCGCCGAGCTCGGTGTCGAACGTCGTGCCGAACGTGCCGACGCCGGCGACGAGGCCGGAGGCGGAACCCGTCAGGTGCCGATCGTCCAGATCCGCGGACAGCTGCAGGGAGAGGCCGGCGACGGTGTGGAGCGTCGCGTCGCCGAGGCCGATGGCGACGTGACCGCGCGTGACGTCGCGGCCGATGACCAGATCCGTGCTCAAGCGCAGCGTGCCCGCCGCCTCGCCGCGTGGAAGCCCCAGCGCGCGGCTCAGCGTGTCGAGGTTCACGCCTTCGCCCTCGGCGGTGAGCTCGAGCAGCTTCGGCGCGATCCGGACGCTGCCGGTGATCGTGCCGCCGGCGCCGGCGACGCGCACGTTCTCGATGTCCGCGGTCCCTTGATCGAGATCCAGCGACGCGACGTCGCCTTCCACGTGCACGGGTCCTTGCTCGAGCTCGACGCGCGTCTTCTCGAGGAGCGGGCGGGGCGTGAGCCGTGCCTGGCCGGCCGCCTTCAACGTGGGACCCTCGGTGCGCGCGAGCGTCGCGTCGAAATCGAGGAGAGCAGGCGAGCCGCGGGCTTCGACGACGACGTGATCGAGATCCAGCGAAGCAAACTTCACCGACGATGCTTCGAGGCGCGCGGTGCCGCGAAGCTTCTCTGGATTTCCGATGGGACCCGCGGCGTCCACGTGCAGACGCGCCTGCCCGAGGACGCGGCCGGCCATCGCCACGCCCCCGAAATCGCCGTCGAGGGAGGCGTGCAGCGTCCCTCCTTCGAGATGCGCGTGCGCGCGCGCGCGCCCGTTTCCGCGCAACCCCCTCGCGGAGATCCGCTCGATGGACGCGAGCGAGAGCTCTCCCGTTTGTGCGTCCACGTCGAGGGCGAGCGACGGATGGAGCTCGAACGACGCCTGGACGGGGATGCCCGGCTCGTGAATCTGCAGGATGCCCTTCACGCTCCCGTCGGCGAGCGCGGCGGTCGCGTCGACCGCCGGCAACGGGGCTCCTTCCAGGGTCGACGACGAAGAGTGCAACGCCGCGTCGGCGGCCACGCGTTCGCCGTCGCTGGTGACGTCTGCCGTCCCCGAGAACGACACGTCAGTGGCCGGCGCCCCGGCGACGAACGCGCGCGCGTCGAGGTGCTCGCCTTGGAGCGCGAGCTTCGCGTGAGCTCCCTCGTGCACCACGAGCGGTCCGTCGGCCGCGAGCGAGCCTTGTCCCACCGTCGCGCGCCACCGTACCGTCAGGTTCGGCAGATCCCCGCGGAGCTCGGCGTGCGCCGTCGCCGTCTGCGTCAGCGGCCAATCGGGAAGCAACCGGCGCGCGGCGGCGGGGCGCACGCGCGGCGCGTCCGCCGTGACGTCGACGTGCGTTCCGTCGAGGGCGGCGGCTGCACGGACCTCCACGTCGCCGACGAACCCCTCGAACGTACTTTGCACCGGCCCGGGGGCGCGGAGCGCGAAGGTCCCCGTCCCCCGAGCGTCGCGGTCCGCCTGGCGCAGCGAAAGCCCGAAACGGTGCACGTCGACCGCGATCCCCGAAGGTCCTCCGCGCACCGCCCCCTGAACGCTGCGCAGCCTCGCGCGAAAATGTGGCAACGCGGGTAGCCGCGAGCGCACGATTCCTTCGCCGACCTCGATGGACGGGAGGAGCACTTCGGGCCCGTTTCCGGAGGGCGGTTTCGCTCCGCTGCGCGGCGCGGGAGCGAACGCGGCGACCAGCGTCGGCTCTCCCGTCTTCGGGTCGGCGCGCAGGGTGACGATGGCGCGGTGAACCTCGACGTGATTCACGACGATCCCGCCGGTGGTCGCGCCGAACAGAAAGTCGGTGAGGAGCCCCCGGAGCGACATGTCGATGCGCACCCTTTGCACTTCGAGCACGGGCTCGCCGTACGTGTCGAAGAGCGTCGCTTGAGCGACCGCGACGTGCGTGAAGTTCACCGAATCGAGCGGCGCGATGGCGATGCGCCCCCGCAGCGTCCCCCGGAGCGCGTCTTCTGCGATGCGCGCCGCGACGCGGCGCGAGACCGGGAGATCCGCGTGCAGCAACAAGCCGGCCGCGGCGGCGCCAACGAACACCGCCGCGAGGGCGATGGCCGCGAGCACGTGCGCCGCCCAGTGCTTCGAAGGGCGCAGAGGATGCATCAGAACGCCTCACCGAGGGCGAAGCTCAGCGCGATGGGCGCGCCGAACACGGTGGGCGTCGAGCCTTCTTCCGGCGGAAGATCCTTGGAGCCGATCTTCTGCAGGTACGGGATGCGGTAGCCGACGTCGAAGCGCACCGGGCCCACGGGAGTCGCGTAGCGCAATCCGAGGCCGGGCGAGAGATGCGGTGACGTGAAGGCGATCTTCCCTACTTTGCGTTCGAGATCGCTCGCGTCCACGAAAATGGAGGCGTCGAGCGGGCCGGCGATCGGGAAGCGGAGCTCTACGGATGCCTCCCAGAGCGTGAGCCCGCCGAGCGGCCGGTAGCACAAGGGGTCGGTGCTTCCCGAGCTCGAGGACTGCATGAAGACCTCGCAGCCCGCCGTGCTCGGCAACAGGTAGCCAAGGACGCCCTGAGGACCAACGCCGCGAAACGGGTAACCGCGGTTCGAGTTCGGACCGCCGGAGTAGAACGCCCGAAACAGCAGAAGCTGTTGATCGCGCTGGTACGCCGGGTTGCCGGCGCTCGCGGCGCTCGGGTCCGCGAGGGTGCTCCCGTAGTTGTGTGGAAAGAGGAACCCCACGGTCACTCGCGTTGCCAGCGTCACGCTCTTCGAGATGGGGACATAGGTCCGGATCTCCGGCTGCACCTTCACGTCCGACGTGTCGCCGCCGAAGATATAGCCGGCGACTTGCACGTCGTTGCTCAGGAAGAAGCCGCGATGCGGCTGGATCGGATCGTCGCGAAA
Source organism: Polyangiaceae bacterium (assembly GCA_035547195.1). GTDB lineage: Bacteria > Myxococcota_A > Polyangia > Polyangiales > Polyangiaceae > DASZVB01. Next base: position 6,698 of record DASZVB010000028.1, on the reverse strand, counting down.
GTCGAGGATCGCGGTGAGCTCCGGATACGAGACGTGCACGGTGTTGAGCGTCGTCTCGCCCAGGTACGCGAAGGGGAAGTTCGCCTGCCAGTTGTAAGCCGGCGTCAGGTAGAGATGATGGCCGAAGAACGCGCGGCGCGCGCCGAACTGCGTCTTGATCTCCTGGTAGCCGATGACGTTCTCGGGGTTGCTCGGGTCTTCGTCCTTGCCGAGCTCCGGGTAGAGCAGGGGATAGATGTTGTATTGGGCCGAGACGAAGCCGCGCGTGCGTCCTTCGATGAACGAGGGTTGCTCGAGCGTCGCGCGCAACCGGCCTTGCGGGAGCACGTTGCGCGGCGGCACGAAGTTGTCCCAGCGCGTCGGATAGAAGACGAGGCCGGGCTTCAGCTCGACGGTGAACCGGCGCAGGCCACCGAAGAAGTTGTCGTGCTCCCAGCCGACGGTCATCGTCGTCGCCCACGCGAGGACGTCGAAGCTCATGCCCGCGCCGACGCGCAGCGTGCGCAACGGCGCTTCCTCGACCGTCACCGTCACCGGCACGACGCCGGTCTCCGGCCGCGAGAGATCCTCGCGGACGTCGACGGTCGCGAACACGCCGAGGTTCACGAGCGCGGTGCGCGCGTCCTCGAGCTCCGAACGCGAGTAGGGCTTGCCCTCGACGAGGTCCAGGTTCTTGCGAATGGGCCCTTCGGGGATCTCTTTCAGTCCCACGATGCGGACGGCGCCGAACCGCGCGTAGACCCCGGGAGTGACGTCGATGCGCACCGTCGCTTCGTGGTGCGCGACGTCCACCTTCACGTGCCCGTCGACCTTGGTGAACGCATACCCCTCGTCGGCGAGCGCGCGTTGCACGTCCGCCTTCGCGCGTTCGTAGGCGTCCTCGTCGAACGGCTCGCCGGGGCGTAGCTTCATGGCGCGGCTCGCCGCGAGCGCGGCCGGAAATGGAAGCTTCTCCAGGCCGGGCATCGTGACGTTGCCGGCGATGAGCACCGGAACGCCCTCCGAGACGCGAAGCTCGACGCGGACGTGGTGTTTGTCGGTCGTCACCACCCGAGCCGCGGTAACCTGGGCTTCGTAGTACCCGCGCGCGCGGTAAAAGCGCTGGATGCGCTCGAGGTCCCGTTCGAGCAGCGTCTCGTCGAAGACCTCGTAGTCGAAGACGACTCCGTCCCAGATGCCCAGGAACCGCGGCGACGCCGCGGTGGAGAGCCGCGCGAGCACGTCCTTCGCGGGAACGGCGTCGGCGCCTTCCAGGTCCACCGCGGAGACGACGGGGGCGTCTCCGGGGTAGTCCTTCTTGACGCATCCGACCGGAATGACCCCGAGAACGAGGCCGAGCAGGCCGACGGCGCGACGAACCAAGGCCGTCGGAGCCTAGTCCAAACGGGGAGCGCTTTCAGCGCGGCCCGCCCTGTAGAGGCGCTTACTTCTTTCGCTTCATTCCGGGAAGCGTCGCTTCGTCGGGAGCCGGCTCGAGCACTTCGATCTCTTGGTACGTGAGCAATCCCATGATCGGATCGGCGACCGTACCGGAGGTCGCCTTCGTGAACGTGGTGGCGTAGTCGCCCTTCACGTTGACCTTCGCGCCCTTCTCCGGGAGCGGATCGGGCACTTTCACGCCCCAGAAGTTGTCGGTGAAGGCGTCCTTGTCCTTGTCCTTCCCCGCCTTGCCCTTCTCTTTGTCGAATTGCTCGATCGCATCGTGGATCTGCGCGAAGTTCGACGCCCAGCCCATCACGCGGATGCAATCCGAGTCGGCCGCGTCCTTCGTGTCACAGAGCCAGAACGTTGGAATCGGCGGCCGGCAGCCCTCCGGGTCTTCTTTGCCGGTTTTGTGAATGGCGCAGGCCGGGGCGTCGGGGAGGTTCGTCTTCGAGATGTAGCCGGTGATTTTCAGCGGCTTGTCGGCGACGTCCTTGTGATGAACGCGGCTGCGCAGCTGGTAGCTCGCGCCCCAGACCGTGTAGGCATCGCCGGCCTTCAGCGGCTTCTGCGGCACGTTGGGTACCGGCGGAAGGTTGACGGTGACGCCGCTCGGGGCAGCGTGAGGGGTGTATTTCGGTTTTTCACCGCCGCAACCAGCGATGATGAAGACAGAGAGAGTGGCAGCACCAGCGGACCGCGCAGTCGGCATGTTTAGCCTCCCAGGAATTTCGATCAGCACGGGTATCACGCGACACCCCGCCGAAGCAAGGACCCTTTCCAGTAAGGGCGGACGGCCGGGGCCTCCGAGGCTAGGACCTAACGACCTGAATTGACTGAAAGATTCCAGTAGCTAACCTCCCCCCTGACGGCATGGCTCGGAGCATCTTCATCGGCGATGTCCACGGCTGCGCGCGTGAGCTCGCCGACCTGCTCGATCGAGTCGGGCCAACGGGCGGAGATTCCGTCTACTTCGTCGGGGATCTGGTGGCGCGGGGCCCCGACACCCCCGGCGTTTTGCGTTTATTTCGCGAGGTCGGGGCCATGGGCGTCGTCGGCAACCACGAAGCACGGTTGCTGGACGTTCGGCGCGCTCGGCGCGCCGGAGAGCCGACCACGAAGATGGGACCGACCCACGAAGCGCTGCTCGCGAGTCTCCCGGAGTCGGACTGGGCGCTCCTCGAAGCGCTGCCCCTCTACATGAAGATTGACGAGCACCAGGTGCTGCTCGTCCACGCTGGGCTCGTGCCGGGCGTGCCGCCCGAGCGGCAAGACCCCTGGACGCTGACTCACATCCGTTCGCTCGACGGCGGCGCCCCGAGCGCGCAGCCCGGGAACGAGAGCTGGTCTGCCGACTATTCCGGCCCGCTACACGTCATTTTCGGCCACGACGCGCGCCGTGGCCTGCAGCTCCGGGCGCACGCGACCGGGCTCGACACGGCGTGCGTGTACGGCGAGCAATTGTCCGCGCTCGTCGTGCCGAGCGGGCAATCGCTCCCACCGCCCGGCGAACGGCGCGATCTCGTCGTGTCGACGCCGGCGTACGCCGCGTATTACGGCGTGAATGCCGCGCGCTCCGAAGCGCTCAACGGACGCTCGCCGCCGGAGGCGAGAACGCGGGATCGCTGATGCCCTTTTCCTTCAGCTTTTGCTGATAGGAGATCTCGACGTAGACGCCGATGGCGGCGGCGAGCACGGCCAGGGCGATCAGCGTTTTGCGTTTTTCGGGCGGCATTGCGGGTCCATAACTCAGCGGGCGCGGCGCGCAAACGCGCGTCGTCCTCTGCGAGGAACAGACAATCCGGAACAGACGATTTCGAATATAGAATGAACGCAGACGCTTCGTGACGACCGCGCCTTCACGCTTGCTCCGCGTTCCGATGTCGCCGCTGCGGAGCGGGCAGTCGGTTCTCGACGAAGCCGTCGCTCGTTACGTGACTCGCGTTCACCGGATGGGCGCGGGCGAGCGCTTCGTGGCGTTCGATCCCGAAGCGGCCACCGAAGCCGACGTGGAGATCACCGGGACCGGGCGCGACGTCGCCGTCACCATCTCGGAGATCCGTCCGTCCGAGAGCGTCGCGCCGGGCGGCCTCGTGCTGCTCCAGGGCATCGGCAAGGCCGACAAGCCGGAAGACGTCGTTCGTGCCGCGACCGCGCTCGGCGTCGCGCACGTCGTCTTCGTCGAGACGCGGCGAGCCGTCGTGCACGTCGGCGATCGCGCGGAGTCGCGTCGCCGGCGCTGGCATGCCGTCGCCGTCGAGGCCGCCCGTCAGTGCGGGCGCGGCGACGTCCCACGGACGTCGGGGCCGCTGCCGCTCGCCGGCGCGGTCGCGCTCGCACCCCCGATGCGACGCGTCTATCTCTCGCCGCGCGCCGAGTCCGGGCTCGCCGTCGTGCTTCGTGGGCATCGCGCCGGCGCGCCGCTCGCCGTCTTCATCGGGCCCGAAGGGGGGCTCGACGACGAAGAAGAGTCGTTCCTGGTCGCGTCGGGCTTCGTCCCCGCGGCGCTCGGGCGCTTCGTGCTCCGAACGGAGATTGCCGCCGTCGCCGTTCTCGGGGCCATCGCCGCGCTCTCGGACGACGACGGAGCCGCCGAGCGCTAGCCTCGAGTTTCGCGCTTTTCGCGTGCAGGAAACTCGCGCCTTTCCGCGCTTCGCGCGGATTTCTCGACTTTGGGTCGATGCGGCACGCTTCAAAAGTAGTGCGTCTTTCGCCACCAGAACCCCGGGCTGGCGCCGGCCTCGCCGGTTTTTCTCGTCGCTCCACATTCCCGAAAGATGCTGTAGCCTCGAAAGCGCCATGAAGGTTCGTCTGGGCGCTGCGTTGCTGGTCTGCTTGTTCACGCGTCCCGCGCTGGCGGCGCTCACGGACTCCGAGAAGGCCGTGGTTCGCACCTTCGTCGTGAAGGGCGTGCTCGACACCGCGCCGCGCGTCCGGTCGCTCGTCGCCCGGCCGGATCTCGCGCCCGAAGAGGTCTCCGAGGCGTTGAAACCGGGGCTCGCCGAGGCGACGTTCGACGAGCAGCACGAGCGCTTCCTCGACGCACTCCTCTTCGGCCCGGGGTCGGCCGCGGCGCGCAGCACGCTCGTCCCGGCGGTCGTCGACGGACTTCTCGCGCGGACGGGCGCGCTGTTCGGGGATGTTCCGCTCGACGCGAAAGCGTCGCCCGACGCGCGCGGCCGCAGAGCATCGGACGAATCGATCGCCATCCACGCCTTCGTCGATCGTCACATCGCCAACGCCGGAATTCCCGCGGCCGACGGTCACGATCCGTCGGTCGGCATCCACGACGACGCGCTGAAGGCGGCGGCGCTCTCGTACAAGGATTTCTACGCGACGCACGCGCAGGCGTTCGGCGAAGGCGCACGCGTGTCCCAGGAGATGCTCCGTCTCCGAGTGCAAGCGGCGCTCGCGATGATCGATCTCGCGCGCGGCATCGTTCCTCGGCAGGAGCTCTCGCAGTGGCTCGGCTTGAGCGGCGAGCGGCGCGGATTTTTCGAGCGCACCTTCGTGCTCGTCGACGCGGATGGGGCCCCGGATGCGCGCACCGCGGTAGCGACCAGGATGCTCGAGAGCGCCGGACACGCGACCGATGGTCTTTCGGCGTGGCTCATCGCGAAGGTGAGCCCTGCGGGCCTGGCTGCGCGGGGCGTCGTCGCCCGCGCGGGTGCGTTCCTCGGCGAGGTGCCGCGCCCCATGGACGGCTCGTCGCTGTGGCCTCCCGACGTGAAGCCCGGGTCTACCGACGCCGCGCTCGTCGCGGTCGCCGAGAGCGCCGCGGAGCTTTCGACGGCACACGCTCTCGCGCAAAATGATTCGCTCCGCGAACGCGCGCGGCGCGCCGCGGAGCACGCCGCGCGCGCCGGAGCCGAGGGGTACCTCGCGCCGCTCCCGGCGCAGATGACGCTCGGCGGGGCGCTCGGGCAACCCGCGCCCCCGCCCACGCCGGAGCTGGTCCTCGCCGGCGCCGTCGAGCTCGCGGTGCTCGACGGCCAGCGCGCCGTCGAGGTCGCGGTCATTCGCGCGGGCGAAGGCCGGCCCGAGCCGCTGGAACAGCTCGCGCTCGCGCTGACGGTGCTCTCGCCGGACGGCTCGCACCTCACCGTGGGCACCCCGGCCGCGGCTGGGGTGGTGGCGCAAGTCGACGCGAGCGAGGTGAAGACGACCGACGGTCTCGTGTCGAGCTTCGCGCTGCTCGGCAAGCGCTACACCGTCGTCGCGGACAAAGACGGCGTCTTCACCGCGCGCGTCGACGGCGCGATCCCCAAGCTGACGCAGCTGCCCGATTTCCACGAGCGCACGCTGCCGGGCAACACCTTCCGGGCTGACGGCGTCGACTACGACAAGCTGTTCGGCGATCCCCGCGCGGCGGGGCTCGACGATGGACGCCTCGTCCTCGAAGGCAGCAAGACCGGCTTCGACGCGATCGTCACCGGGCGGGAGGGCACGAACCAGGAAGTCGCGGCCGTTCTTCGTCCCGCCGGCTCGGGCGGCGGCCTCCTCGTCCGTGGCCGCCCTGGCGACGAGAGCTACGAAGGCGTCGGCGTGTTGCTCGAGGCGGACGCGTCCCGCGCTCGGCTGCTGCGCTTCGACGGCCACGCGAAGGCCGTCCAGCTCGCGGATCCCATGACGCTACCGCCGATGCCGGCGCGCGGGTACGTGGTCTCGCTGAAGGTGGACGGCGACACGGCCACGGCGCGAATCGACGGTCATGTGCTCACCGGCAAGCTCGTCGGCGAGATCGCGGCGGGGAGGGCCGGGCTCGCGGTGCGCGCGGAGGGCCGCTTGGACGTGACGCATCTCGTGGCCAAGACTCGGGAAGCGCCGGCGAAAGCCCGGGACTCGAAGGGGAAGCCCCAGGCGACCGCGAAATGAACGAGCCGCGCATCCGCGTCCTCGTCGCCAAGCCGGGGCTCGACGGCCATGACCGCGGCGCGAAGGTCGTCGCTCAAGCGCTTCGCGACGCGGGGTTCGAGGTCGTCTACAGCGGACTTCATCAGACGCCGGACGCCATTGCGGCCGCGGCCGTGCAGGAAGACGTCGACGCCGTCGGTCTCTCGATCCTCAGCGGCGCTCACAACACCCTGTTCCCCGCCGTGATCGCCGCGCTCCGAGCACGGGGCGTCGACGACGTCGTCGTCTTCGGTGGCGGCATCATTCCCGACGACGACGTCCCGCGCCTAGAAGCCGCCGGCGTCCGCAAAGTCTTCCCCCCCGCCACGCCGCTCGCATCCATAGTGAACTGGGTACGCACCAACGTGCCGCCGCGTCGCTGA
>DASZVB010000027.1:0-1600 GCA_035547195.1 Polyangiaceae bacterium | reverse complement strand
CCGGGCGGCAGGAACCACCACCACAGGTGCAGCTGCAGCGCGGCGTTCTGCACCGACAGCTGCATCATCATCCCGAGCGAGATCGTGTTCGACGGGCCGAGGCCGATGAAGTCGAGGGTCGCCGCGATCAGGATCGCGTTGCCGAACAGCAGGATGAACATCATGAACAGGTAGGAGCTCATGTTCGGCGCGATCTCCCGGAAGACGATCTTCCAGCTCCCCTCGCCCGAGAGGCGCGCGAGCGACACGAATTCGCGCGACGTCAGAGAGAACGTCTGCGCGCGCAGCGCACGCGCCGCCCACGGCCAGGAGGTGAGGCCGATGAAGACCGACTCGGTCATGACGCCGCGAACCTTGAGGTAGGCGGCGATCACGAGCAGCAGCGCGAACGTCGGGATGACGAGCACGACGTTCGTCAGCATGTTCAGGAACTCGTCGACGTAGCCGCCGCGATAGCCCGCCGTGAAGCCGACGAGCATCCCGACCGCGGACGCGATACCGCCGCCGAGCACCCCGACGAGGAACGCGAGGCGAAGCCCGTTCACGAACTGCGCGAACACGTCCTGACCGAGGAGCGTCGTCCCGAACCAGTAGCCGTGCCTCGTCGTCGGGCCGAGCGAGAGGTCGCCGCCGTAGGTGAGCGCGCCGTGCCGCGCGAACAGCGGCCCGAAGAGCGCGAACAGGAGCATCGCGGCGACGATGGTCGTCCCGACGACGAGCTTCCGGTTCCGCACCGCGAAGTGGAGCGACTCCCTCATGCCTCGCCTCCCTGCATGCCGATGCGCGTCCGCGGGTCGACGAGCACGTAGATCACGTCGACGATGAAGTTCGCGACGAGGACGCCGACGATGATGAACAGGAAGATCCCCTGGATCACGAAGTAGTCCTCGTTCGTGATCGCGCGGTAGATCTGGTAGCCGAGCCCCGGGTACGAGAACACGATCTCCGTCACGAGGGCGCCCGCGACGACCGTGCCGAGCGAGAGCGCGAGGCCGGTGATCTGCGGGAGCAGCGCGTTCCGGAACGCGTAGCGGCGGATCAGCCGGCTCGGAGCGCCCATGGCCTCGAGGTAGTGGGCGTAGTCCGACTCGATCTCGTAGATGATCATGTTGCGCATCCCGATCGCCCAGCCGCCGAGGCCGACGAGGAAGAGCGAGAGGAACGGGAGCAGCCAGTGATGGAGGTAGTCGAGGGCGAACGCCCAGGTCCAGCTGCGGTCGGCGGTCGGGCTGTAGGCGAACCCGACGGGGACGAGGTCGAGCGTGATCCCGAAGACGAAGACGAGGACGATCGCGAGCCACATGTACGGCGTCGCGGTCATCACGTAGCCGACCGGCAGCAGCGTGTTGTCGAGCACCTTGCGCCGCGCGGCGAGCGCGCCGAGCTTGTTGCCGACGTACCAGGCGAGGAGGATCGCGGGGATCAGCAGCCCCAGCGTGTACGGCAGGGCGTGCAGGATGATCGACCAGACCGGCGAGGGGAACTGCATGATGCTCGTCCCCAGGTCGCCGTGGAAGAGCGACACCCAGAAGTACCAGTACTGCTTCCAGAGCGGCAGGTCGAGGTTGAAGGAGCGCATGTAGCTCGCGTAGACGTGCTG
>DASZVB010000026.1:0-2022 GCA_035547195.1 Polyangiaceae bacterium | reverse complement strand
CCGCTGCTCGGCGTCGGCCACCATCAGAGCGCGTTCGCCGGCGGCTTCGCGCTCGCGGTGATCATGCTTCCGCTAGTCGCGCGCTCGACGATGGAGGTGCTCGCGCTCGTCCCGAATCACCTGCGCGAGGCGAGCTATGCGCTCGGCGTGTCGAAATGGCAGACGGTCGTCCGCGTGATCCTGCCGACGGCGTTCGGCGGCATCCTGACCGGCACGACGCTCGCGGTCGCCCGCGCGTCGGGCGAGACGGCGCCGCTCCTCTTCGCATGCTTCCTCGCCGGCGCGAACGTCGACTGGAACCCAACGCACTCGGTCGCGTCGATCCCCGTCACGATCTTCACGTACTCGGAGGCGCCCGACCCGCAGTCGCACGCGCAGGCGTGGGCGGCGGCGTTCGTGCTGATCGCGTTCGTCCTGGTGACGAGCCTGACGGCGCGCATCTTGCTCGACCGGTCGCGCCGCAAGCTCGGCGTGCAGCGTTAACCGGTCCGTCACCCGGGTGTAACCCGGCAGCAGCCCACGGGCGGCGCGATCCAGGCTCGAATGGGGGCGTCAGGAACGAAACCCCCAGGGACAAGGAGAGAAACGATGAAGAGAGGGCTCGCCCTCATCGCCACCGCGCTCCTCGCGCTCCTCGCCGTGAGCGCCGCCGGCGCGAAGAGCACGAAGACCGCCGACACCACGATCACCGGCGCGGGCTCCAGCCTCGTGGCGCCGCTCGTGTCGCAGTGGGTCCAGCCGGTCGGCCGCGCGTTCGGCTACACGCTCCAGTACTCGAGCGTCGGCTCGGGCGCGGGCATCGCGGCGATCACCGCCCGCACCGTCGACTTCGGCGCCTCCGACGCGCCTCTGACGCCCGACCAGGCCGCGGCATGCAAGGGCTGCGTGCAGATCCCGTGGGCGCTCTCGGCGACCACGCTGTCGTACAACATCCCCGGGACGCCGAACGACCTGCACCTGACCGGACCCGTGATCGCCGGCATCTACCTCGGGCAGATCACCAACTGGAACGACCCGCAGATCAAGTCGCTCAACCCGAAGGTGACCCTTCCGGATCTGAAGATCACACCGGTCTTCCGCTCCGACGGCTCCGGTGACACGTACGCGTTCACCGACTACCTCTCTCGGGTCAGCCCGACGTGGAAGTCGAAGGTCGGAAATGCGACGTCGGTCCAGTTCCCGACGGGCATCGGCGGCAAGGGCAACCCGGGCGTCGCCGGCGTGATCGCGAACACGAAGGGCGCGATCGGCTACATCTCGGCTGCTTACACGCTCTCCAACCATCTGCGGGTCGCGGCGGTGAAGAACGCGAACGGCTTCTTCGCGACGCCGGGCCTGCGCGGGATCGCAGCCGCCGCGGCGACGGTGAAGTCCGTCCCGTCGAACAACGAGATGCACATCGTGAACCCGCCGAAGGGCGCGAAGCTCGCGTATCCGATCTCGACGTTCACCTACGTCATCGTCCCGCAGACCTCGCCGCATGCGCAGGAGCTCCGGAAGTTCATCTTCTGGGCGCTGACGCAGGGACAGGCGAAGAGCTTCACGTCGGCGCTGATCTTCGCCCAGCTTCCGAAGGTCGTGCTGGTCGCGGCCGAGAAGACGCTGAAGTCGATCAGCGCGTAACCGTCTAGGCCGGGAAGGTGGCGCGGACGCGCAGGCCGCGTCCGCGCCCGCCTTCGGCCTCGACGTCGCCGCCCGCGGCGACGACGATGTGCTTGACGATTGCGAGCCCGAGGCCGGTGCCGCGAGTCGTGCGGGCCGCGTCGGCGCGGTAGAAGCGCTCGAAGAGCCGCGGCAGGGCCGCCTCGCCGACGCCGACGCCGTCGTCGGCGGCCGTCAGGACGGAGAACTCGCCGGAGCGCACGATCGAGAACGTGAACAGCGCGCCGTGTCCGGCGTAGCGGATCGCGTTCTCGGCGAGGTTCTCGGCCACGATCCGCAGCATCCGGGGCCGGAGCGGAACCTCGGCAGCGGGGTCGCCCTCGACGGTCAGCTCGACGCCCGCGCGCGCAGCGATGTCGG
>DASZVB010000025.1:0-46842 GCA_035547195.1 Polyangiaceae bacterium | reverse complement strand
CTCGGCGCCGCGCGCTCGGAAGGTGAGCGAGTCCTGCGTTCGCAGCGGCTCGCTCGCCTGTCCGTGCTTTTGTCGCTCGCCGCGGCTCTTTCGGGTTGCGGCGCGACCGGTGAGGTCGGCGCGCCCGGGACGCGCTCCGGGCGGCTCGTCGTCAAGGGGGCGGTCGCTTCCTGCCCGCTCATCGACGGCGTCGACGTATCCCCGACCTCCTTGGTTGTCGGTCGTGTCGCCACGCTCGCCGCCTCGATTCCCGAATCGGACGGCGGAGCCGGGTTCGAGTATCAATGGTCGACGACGTCCGGCGTCATCGACAACGCTCGCGCCCGAGTCACGCGCCTCCGACCGACCTTGCCCGGCGTCGCCGTCATCGAGCTACGGGTCTCGCGCGGCGGGTGCACCGACGCCTGGCGAGTCGTATCGACGATAGATCTGGCTTCTCGATGACGCGGCTCCAGGTGAGCCGCGGGATCACAACGACAGCGACACCCGAACCGACGCTCCGTTCCCCCGCGCAAACGCGGGCGTCACGCCCAGGGTCAGACGCGCGGCGTCGGTCCGTCCGCTGCGAGAGCTCGTCGCCTTCGCCGGCGCGCTTCGGCCCGAGATCAGCACGAAGCCGGTGATCCCGAGCCCCACGGTCATGACGGCTCCGACGGCGGCGAAGAGCGCGTCGCGCTCCGCGGCGTCGTGATGAGCGGTGGAGGGGTGCACCTTGTTTTCGTCGTTCGCGTTCAGCGCGAGGATCCCGTAGGTCGTCGCGAAAATGCCGAACGCCGCGGCGCCGCCGAGGGTCGCGTACGCCGGCCAAGCCGGGCGTCGCTCGGCCTGGGGTTCGTCGGCCGTGAGCAGGGGCGCGGAGGTCGGCGCCGGCGCGACGGAGCTCGCGTCGGTTTCTTTCTCCCCCGTGCCCAGCTCCGCGAGGCGAGCGCGCGCGGCCGCGACTTTGTCGGCTCCCAATTTCTCGAGCTCCGGCGACGCGAGCACGTGCTCGAGCAACGCCCGAGCGGCAACGACGTCGGTGCCTTTGGAGGCGCTCATGGCCATCCAGTATTCGGCCTTGAGCGCCGGCACCAGGTCGTGCGCGCGCTTGAAATGCGCGAACGCAGAAGCAAAGTCACCGGCTTGATAAGCCGTCACGCCTTCTTGATAAGCGGCGCGTGCCTCGTCCTTGACCCCATCGTCGAGCGCCGCCGCTGGTTGCGACGCGTCGTCCGCGTGAGCCGGCGCACAAAACAAAAGAGCGCAGAGCAGCACCGTCCGCGCGGCACCGGGCGCTTCTCTGGGACGACGCATGATTTCGGCTCGAGCCTAACCGGCGTCTCGCGCCGGCGATCGTGAAGTTGGGATGACATTCGACTCGCTCGACGCGTCCGGCGCTCGGGACGCGTCCGCCCCTTGCCGTCCACCTGTCCCCCGATATTATAGAAGCTGCTAGTTCGGTTTAGTGGACACCGGGGCGGCCCGCCGCTCGACTCATTCCCCCGGCGAAGCACCATGTCGCATTGGTACACGGACAACGCTCGCTCCATCGGCCGCACCCCGCTGGTTCGCCTCAATCGAATCCAGGGCAAAACGCGCGCCACCCTCCTCGCCAAGATCGAGGGCCGTAATCCTGGGTACTCCGTGAAGTGCCGGCTCGGCGCGGCGATGGTCTGGGACGCCGAGGAACGGGGCGTCCTCGGCCCCAACAAGGAAATCATCGAACCGACGAGTGGAAACACCGGGATCGCGCTCGCGTTCGTGGCGGCGGCGCGAAACTATCCGGTCACGCTGACGATGCCGGACACGATGAGCGTCGAGCGCCGGAAGCTGCTGGTCGCCTACGGCGCGAAGCTCGTGCTCACCGAAGGCGCGAAGGGCATGAACGGGGCGGTCGCGAAGGCCGAGGAGATCGCGGCGTCGAATCCAGGCCGCTACGTGCTCCTGCAGCAATTCAAGAACCCCGCGAACCCGAGGATTCACGAGACGACGACCGGGCCCGAGATCTGGCAGGACACGGGCGGCAACGTCGACGTCTTCGTGTCGGGAGTCGGCACCGGCGGCACGATCACCGGCGTCTCGCGGTACATCAAGCACGGCCGCAAGAAGGAGCTCTTGACCGTCGCCGTCGAGCCCACGAACAGCCCGGTGCTCACGCAGACGCTCGCCGGGCAACCGCTCGCGCCGAAACCTCACAAAATTCAGGGCATCGGAGCCGGCTTCGTCCCGGACGTGCTCGATCTATCGCTGATCGATCGTGTCGAACAGGTCACGAACGAAGAAGCGGTGGACTACGCGCGCCGCCTGACGCGCGAAGAAGGGATCCTCTCCGGCATCTCCAGCGGCGCCGCCGTCGCCGCCGCCGTCCGGCTCGCGGTGCTGCCGGAGAACGACGGGAAGACCATCGTCGTCATTCTACCCGACTCCGGAGAGCGCTACCTCAGCACCGCGCTCTTCGACGACGCTCACGGAGCGCCTCTGTGACCGGCGACGGGCCGCGCCGTTCGTCTCGGCCGCCCGCGGCTCCCGATCCGGCGTCTCCGCTCGCGGACGTGGTCGACGCGCTCTGCACGGCGAACGAGGATCTGCTGCGGGGCTGGCGGCGCGAGCGCGGGCGTCATCTGTTGCCTTCGCGCGACGCGGTCGCCGGCGTCGTCGAGGATCTGCGCGCGGTGCTATTCCCCGGTCACTTCGGCTCCTCGGATCTGAGCGCGTCCGGTCTTCGCTACTACGTCGGCGCCCGGCTCGAGAAAGCGCGCGCCGCCCTCACCGAGCAAGTCCGGCGCGGGCTTTCGTTCGCCTGCGAGCACGGCGTCGAGGATTGCTCTGTCTGCGCCGGCCGCGCCTTCGACGTCATGGAGGAGCTCGTGACTCGATTGCCGGCGGTGCGCGCCTTGCTCGAATCCGACGTGCACGCCGCGTACGACGGCGACCCGGCGGCGAAGTTCATCGACGAAACGCTGTTCTGCTACCCCGGCGTCGCCGCGATCATCGAACATCGGATCGCGCACGAACTGTACAGGCTCGACGTGCCGCTGATCCCGCGCATCGTCTCCGAGCTGTCGCACTCCGCGACCGGCATCGACATCCACCCCGGCGCCGAAATCGGCGGGAGCTTCTTCATCGATCACGGCACCGGAGTGGTCATCGGCGAAACGTGCTCCATCGGCCAGCGTGTCCGCATCTACCAAGGCGTCACGCTGGGAGCGCGCGGTTTCGCGAGCGACGAGAACGGCCGTCTGGTGAAAGAGCAGCTCCGCCACCCCATCGTCGAAGACGACGTGGTCATCTACGCCGGCGCGACGATCCTCGGGCGAATCACCATCGGCAAGGGCGCGACGATCGGCGGCAACGTGTGGCTCACCTACAACGTCCCCCCCGGCTCCCGCGTCACGCAAGCGCAAGCCCGCCAAGAGACGTTCTGGGACGGCTCGGGCATTTAAGACGACGTGACGGGTCGCCCGATTTGGATCCGGTGCAGGGCCCGGGTCAGGGCGTCGATGTCTTCTCGCGTGTTGTACGGCGCGAGCGACGCCCGGACGGTGCTCTCCAGCCCGAATCGACGCAAGATCGGCTGAGCGCAGTGGTGACCGGACCGCACCGCGATGCCCTCCTGATCGAGCATGCCGCCGACGTCCTCGGTCCGCTGACCGTCGAGCACGAACGAGAGTACGCCCGCTTTTTCTTCCGACGTGCCGATCATCGTGAGGCCCGGCACCGTCGCCAGGCACGACGTCGCGTAGACGAGCAGCTCGTGCTCGTAGCGGCTGATGTTCTCCATCCCTATCGCGGTCACGTAGTCGATGGCCGCGCCGAGACCGACGGCGTCGGCGATGTTGCCGGTCCCCGCCTCGAACCGGAACGGCGAACCTTGGTACGTCGTGCGCTCGAAGCGGACGTCCTTGATCATGTTGCCGCCGCCTTGCCACGGCGGCATCGCCTCGAGGACCGCGCGCTTGCCGTAGAGCGCGCCGATGCCCGTCGGCGCGAAGACCTTGTGCCCGGAGAACACGTAGAACTCGCAGTCGATGTCCTGCACGTCGACGCGCATGTGTGAGACGGCCTGCGCGCCGTCGACGAGCACGCAAGCTCCATAGCGGTGCGCCATCTGCGTCATCTCGCGGACGGGAACGACCGTGCCCAGCGCATTCGACACTTGCGAGATCGAGACGAGCTTCGTCCGCGGACCGAGGAGGCGCTCGTACGCTTCCGGAATCACCTGGCCGCGATCGTCGACCGGCGCGACGCGGAGCACCGCGCCCTTCTCCAGAGCGAGCTGCTGCCACGGCACGATGTTGGCGTGGTGCTCGAGCCACGTGATGAGGATCTCGTCTCCCGGGGTCAGGTTCTTGCGGCCCCAGCTCTGCGCGACGAGGTTGATCGCCTCCGTCGTGCCGCGGGTGAAGACGATGCTCTCCGCGGTCGGCGCGTTCAGGAAAGCGCGCACGCGCTCGCGCGCGCCTTCGTACGCGTCCGTCGCGCGCGCAGCCAGGGTGTGCGCCGCCCGATGAATGTTCGAGTTCTCGTGGGTGTAGTAGTAGGAAAGCCGATCGATCACCGCCTGCGGCTTCTGCGTGGTCGCGGCGTTGTCGAGCCACACCAGCGGCTTGCCGCGGACGGTCTCGTTCAAGATCGGAAAGTCGCGCCGGATCGAATACGGATCGAAGAGACCGGGCTTGTCGCGTTCGAACGGCGCGAGCTCCGGACGAAACGCGGGAAGCTCGATGGCGCTCGAACGAACCGCGCCGCCGTCGTCGCGTCGAACCCCCGGATCCAGGCTCACCGGCGCGGCCGCTCCGGTTCCGCCGTACGGGACGCTCGCCGAGCTCGGTGCACCGGCTCCCGCGTACGGCACGCCGCCGATGCTCGGTGCACCGGCTCCCGCGTACGGCACGCCGCTGATGCTCGGTGCACCGGCTCCTGCGTATGGCACGCTGCCGGTGCTCGGCGCACCGCCCGGCAAGGGGGCCGGAGGCGACGCGCCGGCCGGCGAAGGAACCGCGCCGACGAGCGCGGTCAGGCGATCCGGGCTCGCGAGCGCGGGAGACGGCGCGTCGAAGGGATTCACGACCGATTGCAGCCCCGTGCCCGCCAAGCTGGACGTCGCCAGCGCGCCGAACGGCAACCCCGCTTGCTCCGCGACGAACGAGGTGCCCGCGCGCAGATCGCTCTCCTTCGGCGCCGGCGCCGCCGCGAGCGGCGGCGAATGCAGCGCGCCGGGTAGCGGGGGAAGGTGCGACGCGGTCGACAACCCTCCCATCAAGCTCGGCGCGGCAGCGCTCGGCCCGAGGTGCGAAAAGACGCTCGGCGCCGCCGATTCCGGGAACCCGGGCACGAGTGGCACGAAGGCCACGTGCCCGGGAGTCGGAAGTGAAGGTACGCCGGTCGGCGCAGTCGCAGGAAACGAGGGAACGCTCGGCAAGCTGGCAGCCGGCACGGTCGCAGCCGATGCCGGCGGCGCGCCCGAAGCGATCTGATTCGCTAGCAGCGCGATCTGCTGCACGAACTCTTCACCCGAGAACGGATCCCCATTGCCTGCGTTCGCGACGGTCATGGAGCGCTCACCACTTGTAGTTGTGATATCGATCGACGCGGACGTTTTCGAGCACGCCCACCGCGTCGTCCGTCAAGACGGCGGCCGAACAGTAGAGCGAGATCAGATACGACGCCGCGCCGCGCTGGTTGATGCCCATCCAGCGAACGGAGAGGCTGGGGCTGAGCTCGCCCGGCAACCCTGGTTCGAAGAGACCGACCACACCCCGCTTCTTCTCGCCGGTACGAAGCAGCAAGATGTTCGTCGTGGGCGCGCCGTCCGGCCCGGGCGTCACGGCGAGCTTGTCCGAGGGGATCAGCGGGATACCGCGCCAGGTGATGAACTGATTGCCGAAGATCGCGGTCGTGGGCGGCGGGACTCCACGGCGCGTGCACTCGCGCCCGAACGCCGCGATCGCGAGCGGGTGAGCGAGGAAGAACGACGGCTCTTTCCAGACCTTGGCGATGAGGTCGTCGAGATCGTCCGGCGTGGGAGCGCCGGCGCGCGTCGGGAGGCGCATCCACGGCGCGGCGTTCGTGAGGATCCCGTAGTTGCCGTTGTTCACGAGCTCGTTCTCTTGACGTTCCTTCACCATCTCGATGAGGACGCCGAGCTGCTCGCGCACCTGGTCCATCGGGCTCCGGTACAGGTCGGAGATGCGCGTCTGCACTTCGAGCGTCGTCGTGACCGTGCTCAACGTGTACTCGCGCGGCTGCTCCTCGTAGTCGACGAAGGCGCGAGGCAGCTCGTCGCCGTCGCTCGGGCTGCATTCGATGCCGATCCCGTGAGCGGCGGGCGCGCCTGGAGCGCTGCCTTCGGGCTCCTTCACCTTGTTCACGCGGTAAGTGCCCGCTTCCACGGGCACCCACGGCAACAAGCTGACCAACCAGCGGGGTGTAACGCCGATCCACTGCGGCGGTGTCTTCGTCGTATTTGCGAGCTGTCGGGCCGCCGCGGCGCCCAACGTCGAACCGGGAGAGTCAGCCATCGTTCGTTTCGTTCCTTTCGACGGCTCGAAACCTAGCGATGTCCGCGCCGATCGAATAGTCCGGCTGCGCGTACGTCGGTCGCTTTCGTCCGAGAAACTAATCGCGTCGTCCGCTTTGTTGGGTCGTCGTTGCCCCGCGATTTCGGCGTGATGACGGCCACGTGCGACACGAGGCGTGCGCGCGCGTCGTCAACGATGGCGCGTGATCTGTGTCACGAGCTCCACCGCGAGAATGCCGAGGACGCCGAGGAGGATGCCGATGGCGAGGCTGACGGCGCGATCGATCCACTTCTTGCGCTGCCGGGCACCTCGCGATGACGCCTCGAGGTGGCGCTCGGTCGTGCCTTCGACAGCGTGCGTCGCAGGCTCGCTTCCACGAACAATCAGAGCCCGGGTGACGGGCACGGGCTCCGCGCACGGTCGAAGGATGGAGAGGTCGACCGCGAGCTCGCCGATCGTGGCATAGCGATCGAGCGGGTCCTTCGCGAGGCAGCGCTCGATGATCGCCCGCGCTTCCGGCGGGCATTCGGGGCGCAGCACGACGACGTCCAGGGGCGATTCGTCGGCGATGCGCGTGAGCAACTGCAGAGGAGTCGGCCCGGCGAAGGGGCTCGCGCCCGTGTAGAGCTCGAAAAAAATCGCGCCGAGCGCCCACACGTCCGCGCGCTCGCCGCCCTGTTCGTCGGGGTCATGCACGTCCTCGGGCGCAAGGTACGGCAAGACGACCGCGTCCTCGAGATCGTCGCTCGCGTTCAGCGCGGTCCGGACGACGTGCACCGCGTCGACGCTCTCCGCTCCGAACAGCACGGTCTTCACCGCGGGCGCGTCGTTCGAGTCGCGCGCGAGCACGAGGTTCGTCATATTGGGCTGTACGCGGCGAAACCCCGCCGCGTACGCGTGCTCGATGGCGCGGCATGCTCGAGCGACGTAGTCGGCCGCCTCTTCCAGGGGCAAGCGCCCGCGAATGCCGACCACCTCCGCGAACGTCCACCCTGACGGACGCTCGACCACGGCGAACGGGGCGCCGAAGACCAGCCTGCCGGTGTCGAGCACGCGAGCCGCACACGAGCTCACGACGCGCCCTGCGAGCCGAGCCCGGCGTGAAAAAGAATCGACCAGGTCTCGATCGCTGCAACCGTCCAGGGTCAGATACGTGAGCGCTACCGTCTGATCGAGCTCCACGTGGCGAGCGGAAACGGTGACCACGTAACCCGTTCTCCGCGCTTGATCCCCGACTCGGTAGCGCCGCGCCACGATGTCCCCCTGGCGCGGTGTCCTCCAGTCACCGAGCGCGAGCTCCGCCTCGTGCGGGGCACCTTCCGGAAGTTCCTTCGCGTCGCCGACCAGCGTGGGGAGGTGTCGCACGAACAGGTGCGTGCTGTCGTCGTCGGCGAGGAGGCTCAGCTCCTCCAGCGCGGCGGCGAGATTGTTCGTTACCGGACCACGCATCTTGCCTGCTTTCGACGCGGCGGCGCTTGATTCGAGCAATCGCCAAGAGGAGGTAGCGGCGTCTTCGATACGAGACATCATGATGCTTGTCAATGCGCGCCGGTGCTTTGTGTCCGGTTGATGAAGTTCATTCCTGAGCGCCTAAAGTTCTCCCTATGCGCACCATTGTCTTCTAAAGTAGAGCGGTTCATCGCGCACTCGCCAGCGCTCGAACGAAAGGCCGGGAGAAGATGTCGCTCAGCCTCTTGCCTGGACACGAGCTCGGTCGTTACGAGCTCCTCGTCCCCGTCGCGCGCGGGGGCATGGCGCAGCTCTGGGCCGCGCGTCTCCGCGGAACGCGTGGTTTTCAGAAGATCGTGGCCCTCAAGACGCTTCTCCCGGAAGTGCTCGAGAACGCAGCGATGGAGCGCATGTTCCTGGAAGAGGCGACGCTCGCCGCGCAGATCCACCATCCCAACGTCGTGCAGACCATCGAGCTCGGAGAGCACGAAAATACGCTCTTTCTCGCGATGGAGTGGGTTCATGGCGAGCCGCTCACGGTCGTGATGCAACAAGCGGCGGCGCACGGCGGAATCGCGTTGCCCATCGCCGTGAACCTGATGGCTCAAGCCTGCCGCGGCCTACACGCGGCGCACGAGCAGCGCGACGAAACAGGCAAGCCGCTCGGTCTCGTTCACCGTGACGTGACGCCGCACAACCTTCTCGTCGCGTACTCCGGGACGCTGAAGCTCGTGGACTTCGGCGTCGCCAAGGCGACCGCGCGCCTCGCCGCGCACACGCAAGCCGGCGAGGTGAAAGGGAAGCTCGCCTACATGGCGCCCGAGCAAGTCGCCAATCGTCCGCTCGATCGACGAGCCGACATCTTCGGGTTGGGCATCGTCTCGTATCTCTTGACGACGGGCCATCATCCGTTCAGGGGAGAGAATCCGGGCGCGACGGTTCGCAACATCTGCGCCCCCACCCCGCCGACGCGCCCCAGCGAGCTCGTCGCGGACTATCCACCCGAGCTCGAAGCGGCGGTGATGAAGGCGCTCGCCAAAGCTCCGGAAGAACGATGGCCTAGCGCGCAAGACTTGCTCACGGCTTTGTCCGTCGCGCTGCCGGACGCGACCGAGACGAGCTTCGACGAGCGAGTGAGCGAGTGGATGGGCGAGCTCTTGGGATCGCGCGCGTCGGATCGCACGGCTCAGATCCGTCTCGCGCAGCAGCTCGCGGATCGCGGCGGCCTTCCGGGCTCGCAACCGGGGCAAGGTAGCGGCGGATCCTTTCGCGCCGTGTCCATGGACGCGCAACGAACCGAGAGCACTCGCGAGCCGCCGGTCGACCCGGTCCGAAGCGAACCGGAGGTGACCGAATCGTTCTTCGCCGAAGAACGAAGGCGTCGAAAGCTTCTCGCCGCGGGCGCGTTCATCGGACTCACCGCGACGATCGCGGCCGTAGCCTCGCGCGGAACCCCTACGGGCGCGCCCCTTCCCTCGGGCCCGACGCTCGCGGCACGACGGATACCCTCGACTCCTCGAGCGACGGAGCAACGCGCCGTCGCGAGCGCGGACAGTGAAATGCCCCTGGCGATCGCGCCGGCGAGCAGCGCAACGGCGCTCGCGGTCTCTCCGCCAGAGCCCGGTGTCGCTCGGCCGGCGCCGGTTGCCTTGGAAGCTCTTTCGAAAGACAACGCCAAACCCCGGCTGCTCAGGCCCATCGCGAAGACCGCGCCGAAGCCGATGGCGAGCGAGGAGGCCGCGAACGACACCCAGAAGGCGGAGCTCAGGGTCGAGCGGCCGCCCGAGAGCGCGGTCCGCAGGATCGATCCGTGGAACGCCGACACCTTCGGCGGCCGTCGTTGAGCAGCGAATGGTCGATCCAACGCCTCGAACGTCGGCCCCAAAGACGACTCCTCGCCGCGGAGCTGCTGCGTTCGCCGTCGCGATCACGCTGTTCGCGGCGCGGGGGCACGCAGAAACGAGCGCGAGCAAAGGCGCAGCCGCGGAAGCGCTCTTCGAGCAAGGCACGGCGCTGATGGCGCAGGGCGACTACGAGAAAGCGTGCGAGCGGTTCGAGGGCAGCCTGGAGATCGATTCCGCGCTGGGCACCCTGCTCCGCCTTGCGGATTGCTACGATCGACTGGGTAAGACCGCCAGCGCATGGTCCCTTTTCAAGGACGCCGCGTCCGTCGCCAAGGCCAACGAAGAACCGGATCGACTACAGATCGCCGAGGCGCGCGCCGAGGACGCGGAACGACGCCTGTCGAAATTGAAGGTTCGGGTCGTCCGCGAGACGGCGCCGGGAGGGTTGATCATTCGCCTGAACGGCGTCGTTCTTCCGAAGGTCAGCTGGGACGTCGCCGTTCCCGTCGATCCCGGGCCTCAGTTGGTGCAAGCGTCCGCCCCGGATCGAACTGCGTGGTCCACCACGGTGAACGTGCCCAAAGGCCCGGAGACTCGCGAAATCGTCGTGCCGCCGCTTGCGATCGCGCTCTCGCGCGAGGCGCCTCTGCGGGTCGAACCCCGAGCCTCGAAAGAGGCGACGCCGTTCTACACGGATTGGCTCGGCGATACACTTCTTCTCGGAGGCGCGGCCGCGGCTGCCGTCGGGACGGTCTTGCTCGTGAAGGGCGACGCGGACATGCGTGACTCGGCGGGGGCCAATCTCTACCGAGATTACGATTCGCGCGCGACGCGCGCGGGCCAGGAGCAGCTCGCGGGGGCGATCACGCTCGGCGGCGGCGGGCTGTTCGTCGCCGCCGCGCTCATCCGGTTCGCGACGAGGGGCGCTACGTCGAAGGAGCCGCCGGCGTTGGACGTCGGCGCGAAGGGGGTCACGTATCGAGGACGATTCTGAAAGACCATGAGCAGGGACTCGCCGCGGCACCGCCATCCGATTTCGCCGTTCGTGCTGGTCGCGCTGGTCGTCGGCGCGTGCACGCAACGGCCGGAGTTCCGGTGCAAGCAATCGGACCAGTGCCTACTGGCCGATGGATCGCGCGGCGCCTGCGTCCAAGGCGCCTGCGTCTTCCACGGCGAGCGTTCCGTCGTGACGCCGCCGGATTCCGGAGGGGGCCTCCGCGTGGACGCCGGCTGCGGCGCTGGCTCCGCGGGCCAATGCTACCGCTGCACACCGACGACCCCGGCGCAAATCGTGAACGCCTGCACGACATCGACGTGCGTACCGTTCGACGACGCGACGCGGCTCGCACACCTCCTGCCCGACGGCGGTTTGCCGCCGTTGCCCGCGGCTCCCCAGAAGTGAGCGACCGACGATGAGATCCACGAGCGCCGTTCTCCTTTCCGTTGCTGCGTCGCTTTCGAGCATCGGCTTCGCGAGTCGAGCGCCGGCGGTGACGTGCGACGCGATCGCCGGCAAGTCGGACGGCGGCGCGCCGGCACCCGTCGTCTACGTCGAGGGGGCGAACGCGGTCGGGCCATTTCTCGCTCCGCTCCAGCAAGCGCTCTCGGTGGCGACGGATCCGATCGACATCGTCTACGTCGGCGACGGCGGATGTCTCGGCGCTTCGAATTTTTTCGCCGGAAAGTCCATTTCGGCAAAGCCCAAGCCGATCTACTACGCGGGCCAAGTAGCGCAGACGTGCGACCTACCGGCGAGCGCCCCAAACGGAGGTCCCCTCGTCGCCGACATCGCGGCCTCCGATGTGTACGCGACGTCTTGCGGCACGATCCCCGGCGGACAGCTGCCCGACTACATCGGCGACTTCCTCGGACCGCTGCAGCCGATGGCGTTCGTCGTCCCGAAGGCCTCGACGCAGGCCGCCATCAGCGCGTCGGCGGCGTACTTCGTCTTCGGCTTCGGCTCGTCGTCGGGCGTCGCTCCGTGGATCGTGAACGAATCGATTTATCGTCGAAACGAAACCTCGGCCGTCCAAGCGCTCCTGGCGGTGGCCATCGGAGTTCCCATCACGCGCTGGGCGGGAGTCGACGCGGGACAACTCTCGACCAACGTGAACGCGGGGCTCAGCGGCGCCGCCGCCGTCATCAACGCGCTGGAGTCGGATCCGGATCCGGAGCAAGCCGTCGGGATCCTGGCGATGACGAACATCGACACGACGACGGCGAGCCACCTCGACGTGCTCGCTTACAAAGACTTCGGTCAAAGCTGCGCGTACTATCCGGACTCGACGCCGACGGCGCACGACAAGGCCAACGTTCGTGACGGTCACTACGCGCTCTGGGGGCCGATTCATTTTTTCACCTACGTCGACGAGCACGGCGTGCCCAAGAACCCGCTCGTCGCGCGGGTGATCTCGTACGTGACGCAAACGGCGGTCGTGCCGGGCGGGCTCGACCTCATCCAGGTGGAGGCGCAGCAGAACCTCGTGCCGAGCTGCGCGATGACCGTCACGCGCTCCGTCGAGATGGGGCCGCTCAGCTCGGTCGCGCCCGCCGGCGCCTGCGGCTGCTACTACGACTACGTCGCTACCGGAGCCTCCTCGTGCAGGCGCTGCACCAAACGCAGCGACTGTCCGGCCTCGGCGCCAATCTGCAACGTCTCACAACCGGTCGGCTTCTGCGAAACGCAGTGAGCCCCCGTAAATGACCGGAGCGGCTACGCTTCTCGGGGCGAGCATCTACCCGGAATTCGTGGATGCTCGAGAGCAACAATGAAGTCCGCCACTTGGCCCTATTGACAACAATCAGAATACCAAGTTAGTAGAGTAATCACCTTGCCAGCCACCCGGGCCCGTCGTGGCCCCAGGAGCCCCCAGATGACTCGCGCTGCAATCGAGGCGGCACACGAAGACCCGCCGTCGCGCGGCGAGACGACCGCGAGTCAAGACCGCGGCGAAGGCGATCTGACGCACGTCGTCGGCGCGAACCTGCGACGCATTCGCGTGAAGAAGGGGCTATCGCTCGACCGCCTCGCCCGAGCATCGCGAGTGAGCAAGGCGATGCTGGGTCAAATCGAGCTCGGACAGAGCGCGCCGACCATCAACGTGCTCTGGAAGATCAGCTCGGCGCTCGGAGTTCCGTTCTCCGCGCTCATCGCCAACCCGACGGCTCCTAGCACCGCATTATTTCCCGCGAAGCGCGCGAAGCGGCTCTTGTCCGGCAACGGCGCGTTTTCGTCGCGCGCGCTGTTCCCGTTCGCGGCGAGCCACGCGACCGAGTTCTACGAGCTTCGCATGGCGCCGTTCGGCGTGGAATCCGCCGAGGCGCACTCCCCGGGCACCACCGAGAATCTGGTCGTCGCGACCGGATCCATTCGTCTCCGCGTCGGGAAAGAGCAGTATCTCCTCACGCCCGGTGACGCGATCTTCTTCGAGGCCGACGTCGCGCACGAGTACGCGAACCCGAGCGACGCAGAAGCCGTGATGTACTTGGTCATGAGGTACGCTGAACGCGCGTGAGCCCTAGGCCCGTCCAGTGAGCACGTCACCTCTAAGCCAGCGATAACTCATGCACTTTCTATATTCCTACTAATTCGATAGGATTATTGCTTTTTCCGCCCCGGCGCTCTACAAGTGGAAACATGGTCCAGACGATTACTCCGCAGCAAGCGAACGAGCTCATCTCCCTCGGCGCAATCGAGGTGATCGACGTCAGAGAGGTCCACGAGTGGCTGGCCGGACACATCCGGGCGTCACGACTCGTTCCGCTCGCGCGCTTTCGAGCCAACCCCCGCACCGAGATCGGCGATGTTCCGATCCTCTTCGTGTGCGCAGCCGGCGTGCGCAGTGAAACGGCCGCCCGACTCGCCGTCGCGAACGGCGCGAAGCGCGTCTACAATCTCGCCGGCGGAACGCGCGCGTGGGCTCGTGCTGGATTCGCGCTCCAAGTCGAGTCGACGGCGACGGCGGCGGAATGCGCTTAGAGCGAGCGCCGCGGCGCGCTCGGAATTGAACGAGACGGTCGATCGGTAGCGTTGCGATCACTCGGGCGCGAGCTTTCGTCCGTCGTCTTGGTGGAGCTCTGGGGAGGGACGACTCACCTCACCGCCCGAGCCGGAGCGCTGTCGAAAAACTGGGGCGAGCTTACGTCGCCGGCCAGCGACTGCTCGTCCCGACTCTGCGGCTTTACTCGGAAGCGACGGCGCGCCCTACCGCGATCGCGCGTGCCACTCCTGGATGCTTCTCACGTGCGTCGTGCCCGACGCGAGCGCCCACGCCTCCAGCGACGACACGGCGGCCAGCGCGGCGGACATGGTCGTGAAGTACGGTACTCCCGCGAGCAGCGCGCTCCTCCGAATGGCGTAGCTGTCGCGGATGGCTTGAGTGCCCTGCGTCGTGTTGACGACCAGGTGAATGGTGCCGGCGCGGATCGCGTCGACGATGTGCGGCGAGCCGTCTTGCACCTTGTTGATGTGCTCGACGGGGATGCGCGCGCTCTCGAAGACCTGCGCGGTGCCGCGCGTGGCGACGATGGAGAAGCCGAGGTTGCGCAGGCGGCGCGCGACGTGGCACGCGGCGATCTTGTCGTCGTCGTTGACGCTGACGAAGGCGCTGCCCCCGCGGGGCATCTTGGAGCCGGTCGCGAGCTGCGATTTGCCGAAGGCGACCGCGACGTCCGTCGCGATACCCATGACTTCGCCGGTGGACTTCATCTCCGGCCCCAAGATCGTGTCCACACCGGGGAACTTGTTGAAGGGGAAGACGGACTCCTTCACCGAAACGTGAGTCGGCAGCGCGATGTCGTGCACGCCGAGCTCTTCGAGCGAATGCCCCACCATGAGCTTCGCCGCGATCTTCGCGAGCGGGCGGCCGGTGGCCTTCGAGACGAACGGCACGGTGCGGGACGCGCGCGGGTTCACCTCGAGGACGTAGATTTTCCTGTCCTTCACCGCGAGCTGGACGTTCATCAGGCCGACCACGCCGAGCTCGACGGCGATCCGGCGCACCTGGTTCTCGATCTCCGCGACGATGTCGAGGTCGAGCGAGTGCGGCGGAAGGACGCTCGTGGAGTCGCCGGAGTGGACCCCGGCTTCCTCGATGTGCTGCATGACTCCGCCGATGACCGCGCGCTTGCCGTCGGCGACGCAGTCGACGTCCACCTCGATGGCGTTCTTCAGGAACTGGTCGATGAGGAGCGTCTGCGTGCCCGCTTCCCGCGCCGCCTCGATGGCGATCTCCGCGTAGGCGCGCAGCTCGTCCTCGTTGAAGCAGGTCATCATCGCGCGCCCGCCGAGGACGTAGGACGGCCGCACGAGGACCGGAAATCCGATGTTCTTCGCGATGCCCACGGCCTCGTCGACGCTGCGGGCGATGCCCGCGGAGGGCCGCGAGAGGCCGAGGTTGCCGAGCAGCGCGTCGAAGCGCTCGCGATCTTCCGCGCGGTCGATGGCGTCCGCCTTCGTGCCGAGGAGCTTGATGCCGGCGCGCTCGAGCGGCACGGCGAGCTTCAGCGGCGTCTGGCCACCGAACTGGACAATGACGCCGAGCAGCTCGCCCTTCTTCTGCTCCTCGGTGCAGATGGCGAGCACGTCTTCCAGCGTGAGCGGCTCGAAGTACAGCCGATCCGACGTGTCGTAGTCGGTCGAGACCGTCTCGGGGTTGCAGTTGACCATCACCGTCTCGAGCCCGAGCTCGCGCAGCGCAAACACCGCGTGGCAGCAGCAATAGTCGAACTCGATGCCCTGGCCGATGCGGTTCGGGCCGCCTCCGAGGATGATGACCTTCTTGCGTCCGCTCACCTCGGATTCGCCTTGCGTCTCGTACGACGAGTACAGATACGGCGTGTGAGCGACGAACTCCGCGGCGCACGTATCCACGCGCAGGTACGACGGCACGACGCCCGCGCGCGTGCGGCTCGCCCGCACGTCGGCCTCGGTGGCCCCGCGGAGCTTCGCGATCTGCGCGTCGCTGAAGCCGAGGCGCTTGCTCGTCGCGAGCAAACCTTCGTCGAGAGCCTTCGCCTCGCGGATCACCTTCTCGTGCTTCACGATGAGGTCGATCTGCTCGAGGAACCACGGGTCGATGGCGGTGCGCTGATTCACCTCTTCCACCGTGAACCCGGCGCGCAGCGCGTCGGCGACGTAGAACAGGCGATCCGCCGTGCCCGTGCCGATGAGCTTGCCGATGGCTTCCTTCAATTCACCCGGCGCGGCCGGCGGCAGGGTCGGGCGCGGCTTGACCTCCGGCGGCGCGTCGAGCGCGAGGTCGCGCCCGGGCTTCGGCACGAGCGAGATGGTGCGGTAATCCGTGCGATCGACGAGGGTGACGAGCCCCTCCTTCCCGGTCTCGAGCGAACGCGCCGCCTTCTGCAGCGCCTCGGGGAAGGTGCGACCGATGGCCATCGCCTCGCCGACGCTCTTCATCTGCGTGCCCAGGCGAGGGTCGGAGCCGGGGAACTTCTCGAACGCGAAGCGCGGCCACTTGACGACGACGTAGTCGATCGTCGGTTCGAACGCGGCGCTGGTCTTGGTGATGTCGTTCTCGAGCTCGTCGAGCGTGAAGCCGACGGCGAGCTTCGCGGCGATCTTCGCGATGGGGTAGCCGGTCGCCTTCGACGCGAGCGCGCTCGACCGCGACACCCGGGGGTTCATTTCGATGACCAGCACGCGGCCGTCCTTCGGGCTCACCGCGAACTGGACGTTGGACCCGCCGGTCTCGACGCCGATCTCGTGCATGACGGCGCGCGACGCGTCCCGAAGGCGCTGGTATTCGCGATCGGTGAGCGTCATCGCCGGCGCGACGGTGATGGAGTCGCCGGTGTGCACGCCCATCGGGTCGATGTTCTCGATGGAGCAGACCACGATGAAGTTGTCCGCGCGGTCGCGGATGACTTCGAGCTCGTACTCCTTCCATCCGAGGACGCTCTCTTCGACGAGGACCTCGTGGGTCGGCGACTGCAGCAGCGCCCATTCGACGCGGGCGTCGAGCTCCGCCGGGTCCTCGACCACCGCGCCGCCGGCGCCGCCCAGCGTGAAGCTCGGACGCAGGATGACCGGATAGCCCGTGGTCTCGACGACCTTGCGCGCCTCCTCCACCGTGCGCGCGTAGCCGGAGCGGGGGCATTCGAGCCCCGCGCGGGCCATCGCTTCCTTGAAGAGCAAGCGATCCTCGGCGCGCCGGATGGCGTCGACCTGCGCGCCGATGAGCTGAACGCCGTGCTGCGAGAGCACGCCGGACTCGTGCAGATCCAGCGCCAGGTTCAGCGCCGTCTGTCCGCCGAGGGTCGGAAGGAGCGCGTCCGGCCGCTCGCGCTCGATGATGGCGCGGAGCGATTCGCGTTCGAGCGGCTCGATGTACGTGCGGCGGACCAGCTCGGGGTCCGTCATGATGGTCGCCGGGTTCGAGTTGACCAGCACGACGTCGTAACCAAGCTCGGTGAGCGCCTTGGCGCCCTGCGTGCCCGAGTAGTCGAACTCACACGCCTGCCCGATGACGATCGGTCCGGAGCCGATGAGCAGGATCTTCTGGATGTCGTCGCGACGCGGCATGTTCCCTTGAAAGCACCCGGGAAAAGGACGCGGGAGCCACGCCGCGTCTAGCACAGCGGCCCCGCCGAAACCGAGGCAAATACCCCCGCTCGCCTTCCCCCGCTTTTGCCGAAGGAAACGCGCGGCCCCCGCCCTCGACGGACCTCGAGGCCCGCCCCCGGAAGCGGGGCGCGCCGAGCGCGCAGGTTCGGGCAGCGGCCCGTGCACGCGGGACATCGCCGGCGGCCGCGCGAGGCATTGTTTCCACACATGATTCGCGAGCGCCCCGACGATGCGTCCATCACACTGGTCACATCGGAGCCCGGGCGGTCCATCGCGCGCCAGCGCGAGCGGGCGACCGAGCGCGCGCGCGCGCGGATGATGATGCTGAGGAATGCAGCGACGAAAAAATCTCTTCACATCGAAACCGCTTCGGATCGGCTCGCCACACGGTTGACTGCACATGCAGAATGTGAGACTCACGAAGCCGCTATGAGACGCCTGCGTCGTGCCGTCGTTCTCGTGGTCAGCCTGGGGACGCTGCTCTACGGGGGTTGCTTGCTCAAGATGCGTTCACACCAGCCGGCGAAGGCGGCGCACCTCGAGCACGTGGCGAAGGCTGCTTCCATGCTGCCGTCGCTCCCTGCTCCACCGGTGGTGAAGGTCGAAGATCTTCCGCCCGTGGTGATGCGGAAGCTGACGCCCGAGGAGCTCTCTCCTTCGCTCATCAAAAAAGCGGAAGAGGTTCTCTGGAAGTTCGACTCGCCCATCGGCAGCGAAATCGTGATCGAGGACGGCGGCAGATCCGTCATCGCGCGTTTCGAGCAGCACTTCCACGAAGTCGGCGGCCCGCTGCGGCCCTGGGGGTTCCACAAGGGCGTCACTCTGTACGCCGCGGAGTGAGCGCTCGTCCGGCAAGGGGAATGCTTCGCCGCGCCTCCGTCTGACGAACGCTCTTGGTTGCTCGTGGGTCGCGCGACTTCGGCGCGTTCCTCGCTATTTACCGCCGCTTTCGTGCTTCGAGCTCGCGCCGAGATCGCAGTCGACTTTACCCAGGGCGACGGAACAACCCGATTCACCCGGGCATTGGGCAACTTGGGCGAGCTTGCCGTCGTGGCAAGCGAGCACGGCCTTGTCGTCCGCGGTGCAGGCGTGCGTCTGGCCGTTGCACGGGTCGCCGGGCTCGCCCTTCGACTGATCGCAACGGACGCTACCGGCCTCGGATTTGCACGCCCCGTCGCCTCGGCAAAAGTCGAGGGTCAGCTTGCCGCCGCGACAGGTGATGCGCCTATCCGCGCCGATACAGGTCGCGGTTCCTTCTTCGTCCGTCGAACAAGCGTCCCCCTCCGCGTCGCCGGTCACGTCGCAAGACAGATGCTTGCCGTCTTCTCGGCAACCCGCGGGGCCCTTGCAAGGGACGGAAATGAAGACGCCCTTCTGGCAGGCGAGCTCCGTCCGCGGATCCACGCAACGAATGTCCGTCGGTTTGCACTCGTCGCCGGGACCCGGTTCGTGATGACAGCCGGCAAAGGCAAACACCGCGAGCAAAAAAGAGACTCGGTGGGACATGATCATGCGGGCGCCGGCGGACGCACGCTCTCGTGGAACGCCATCTCCTGAGTCCCCCTGCCGGTCTCGCCGGTGCGGTCGAGGGCGAATTTGAACAAGATAGGGCCGACGAGCTCGTTGAGCGCGACGTTGGCGATCGCGATGGACCTGAAGCCAGCGCCGAAGCTCGGAAAGGAACGCTCTACCAGGACGGCCATGCCGATGGTGAGCCCGGCCTGCGAGATGAGCGAAGACCATCCCCAGCGTTTGATGATGGGGTCGTCCTTGGCGAGGAAGGAGCCCAGGCGATGGACGCCCCACGTGGTGAGCGCGCGGACGCCGCCGAGGAACAGCGCGATCGGCCACAGCTGTCGGACGAGGGGCAAGTCCAAATGCGCGCCCGCCGTCGCGAAGAACACGACGTACACGACGTTGCCGGTTCGCTCGACGCTCGACAAGAGCTTCTCCCCCTGCTGACTGAAATTCGCGACGACGAAGCCGGCGACCATGAAGGCCAGGAGCGGATCGAACCGTAGATAGTGCAGCCCTTCGGTCAAACCGAAGCCGATCGCGACGAGGACGACGAGAAAGCCGCCGGTGCCGATGGCCCAGAGATACGCGGTCAGCGCCAGGCCGAGCGTGGTGCCGAGCGAGACGCTGCCGAGGATCTCGTGGCCCAGATCCATGAAATCTCGCAAGGCGAGGCCCGCGGAAGGTTCGATGAGAGGGCGCGTCAACGCAACGGCGATGGTCAGCAGCATCGCGACGACGACATCGGAGCTCATGACGAAAGCGAGGGAGAAGCGAGTCACCGGCCCGTCGGGTCTCAGCTGCGAGAAGATGCCGAGCGTGGCCGACGGGCTCCGGCAGATCGCCAGGACTCCCCAGAGGATCGCGACACCGACCAGCGCGGGCGTCGTGAGACCGGCGGTGAACGGGAGCAGGCGCGCAACGGAAAGGAACGCGAGCCCGATCACGATCGTGCCGATGACCGACTGCAGGACCATCGAGAACACCAGGCTCCGGAGGACGCGCTTCAAGAGCTCGATGCGCAGCTCGGTGCCGCCGGCCAGCGCGATCAGCGACAGCGCCAGCGTGTTCACCGGCGCGAGGCTCTGGACCGCGTGGTGATCCACGAGCCGTAGAACGTGCGGGCCCGAAATGGCGCCGGCCAGCAGGTAACCCGTGAGATGCGGCAGGCCGATGATTTCGAGCAGCGCGCTCGTGAGCATGCCGGAGAGCAACAAGAACCCCATCGCGGTGATGAGCGCGGCGGCGCCTTCGGTCGATGGCACGGCCCGGGACGCAACGAACATCACGACGAGCACGACGCCGAGCGCGAGCACTTCGGCGAGGCGCTCGGCGACGCCTTTGCGCGCGGTCGTTCCATGGCTCATCGCGTGCCCTCCGCGATCGCCGCCGCGGGCGCGCCGTGCGCCTCGGTTCCGTGCGCCGGTCTGAGCTCTCCCGCGCGCGAGAGCGCCCTGCGGAGCGCCGCTGGCCCGACCGTCTCACCGGCGACGACGAGACCCACGGAGATGGCGAGGATCGCGTCCCCCGCGACATCGGGGTAACGGCTCTCGAAGGCGAGCCCGAGCGTCACCGCGAGCGCTCCGCTCGGCAAGAGCCCGACCGCGAGCGGCCCGGCGACGCCTGCCGGCGCGCGGGACGCTCTCGCGATGAGCGGCGCGGCGAAGAGCCGCGCGGCGAACCGCCCCACGAGCGCCGCGGCGAGCAGGCCGAGCAAGACCCACGGGTTCTTCACCTCCGTTTCGGCGCCGGCGAGCAGCAGGAGGGGAAGAAGCACGGCCTGCTCGGAGCGCGCGAGCATCGCCCGCACTTCACCGCGGTGTCGCGAGAACAGCGCGAGCGACACGCCGATCGCGAACGTGACGGCCTGCGGCGCGAGCCCGAGCCGCGACGCGATGCCCGTGCCGAGCAGCGCTGCGCCGATGATCACGCCCCAGCCGTCGCTGGCGCGCGGCTCGGCGCGAAGCAGCGCCGCGGCGGTGCCGCCGAGCAACACGCCGAGGATCGGCGTGATCGCGAGCCAACCCCAGACCGGGACGAGGAGTGAGACGGCGGGAGGTTCTATCAGCGGAAACAGGAGCGCGATGCCCGCGATGGGCACGATGTCGTCGATCTCCGATGCTTCGGCGATGAGCGAGGACAGCGGTCCGTCGGCGCCGTGACGCGCGGCCACCCAGCGTACCGCGTGCCGGTTCGTCTCGCAGGCGACGAGACCGACGCCGCAAGCGAAGAGCCAGAGCTGCTCGCCGGAAAGACGAGAAAAGCGCGCGAGGACGGCGTACGAGAGCGACGACGCGACGGCCGCCGACAGCACGGCGAGAGCGACCCCGCTCGCGACGCCACCGAGCGAGATGCGCCGCCCTTCGCGGACGCCGAATCCGACGCCGATGACCAGCGTGATCCACGCGGTGCCGACGACGGCGAGCGGCTGGAAGGCGTGCAGGGTCGAGCGCTCGGCGGCGCCGAGCGCGTACGGGCCGAGCGCGACGCCGAGCACGATGTACTCGGCGCCGGACGCGAGCCGCAGGCCGTCGCCGCGGCCGCCGATGAGGTGGCTGCCGACGTAGGCGACGACGAGGAGCCCGAGCAGCAGAGCGACGGCGCTCATGTCGAGCGCGCTCTTCCCGCCGAGCGCCCCAACGCGATCCCGGCTTCGACGAGAGCTTCGGCGAGCGTGATGCGGATCTGGCTCGCGCCGAGCTCGGGGACGACGGAGAGCGTGACGCGGTACGACGCCGCGTCCGCGTCGATCGCCGCGAGCTCGACCGAGGGCGATTCGCCGAGCGCCGCGACCGCGTCGAGGAGCACTTGTCGGACGTGCGCCGGCGCCGAATCCGGCGCGACCACGAGTTCCACGGCGACGCGCGGCCGTACGCCGAGCACGCGCGTCGGACGTACGAGCGTCAAGAGGTGAGGCACGCGCACTTCGCAGCCGTCGCGATCCCTGAGCCGCACGTCGACGAGGCCCACCGCGACGACCCGCCCGGAACAGCCGCCGAGCTCCGCGTGCTCGCCGACCCGAATGCGCCGGCCGAACACGACGACGACCCCGACGGCGACTGAAGCGACCAACGGAGTGGTCGCAAGTCCCAGAGAGAGTAGAACGACGCTGCCTGCGCGGGCGAGCGCGCCGCTTTCGTCGCCGGTGACGAGCGGCGCCACCAGGACGAGCGCCGCGACGACGATACCGATTCGCACGAGCACGCTGGTCGGCGCGGCGAGATCCGGAGGGAGCCAGGGGATGACCGTCTGGCGCCGCCCGACGCCCTCGAAGAAGAGCTGAACGAACCGCAGAAGGACGTAGACGGTGATGCCCGACACCGCCGCCATGACGGCGAGCGGCAGCGACGCCGCGATCCGCGCCGCGAGATCCGAAAGCGGCGTGACGACGAAGCCGGTGAGCCTCGCGGTGTACGGACGCGTCGTCTGGAAGAGCGACAGCGCGAAGACGAGCCAGAGGTAGAACACGCCCGCCTGCGCGACGAAGCGACCGACGATGAGCGTGATGAGCGCGCCGCCGCGGAGCGCGGTCGGGCCGACGACTTCCTGCGATTGAACGCGGATCCCGGTGATGCGATCGGGGTTGTCGAGCGTCCACTTGCGCGCGCGTTCGAAGAACTCGCCGAGCTTGCGGATGACGTAGAAGGCGACGAGCCCGACGAAGACGAGCAACGAGAAGGAAAAGACGGCGCCGGCGATGGCGCTGCGCTTCTTCTCGGCCACGACGGCGTCGTGGACGTGCCCGGCGACCGCGGCGGCCTGAGTGTCCACCGTGGAGTACCCCGAGCCGGATGCGTCGTCGGGGTAGAGCTCGACGATGGGGATCGGCCCCGCGTACACGACGAGGGCGTCGCCTTGCGGCACGACGCGCGCTTCTTCCGTGCCCTGCCTCTCCACGGCGCGCGTCAGCGCTTCGCTCGCGGCGGCGGCGCGATCCGCGGCGGATTTCTTGCCGTGAGGGTGCCGCAGGACGAAGACGACCGTGTCGTGGATCTTCGCCGGCTCCTCGGGCAGCGCGATCGGCTCTTCGACCTTCGCCGACGAAAGCGGCGGCGCCTTCTCCTCGGCAGAAGACGAAGGGGACGGAAGCGGTGCGGGCGCAGGCGCCGCGGAAGCGAAAGGCGGCGCTGACGCAGCGGGAAGCGGCGCTGACGCGGCGGGAGGCGGCGCTGACGCGGCGGGAGGCGGCGCGACGGCGGACGCGTCCTTCGCCGCGGCGTCCTCGGCCCGGCCCATCGTCGCCCAGAGCACGACGATCACCGCCGCCCCGAGCGCGCGCGCGCCGCTCACTTTCGGGACTATCCGCACCAGGCTACTTTCGGCGGAGTCCGCCGTCTAAGCAAGGAATAAGCGCCAGCTTACGCGGCGGTCATTTTCGAGTGCTCGCGCTGCTTCACGATGTCGAAGGCGGCGACTCGGTAGGCCTCGGCGAGCGTCGGGAAGTTGAAGATGGTTTCGATGAACGTGTCGATCCCGAGGCCGCCCATCATGGCCATTTGACCGATGTGCACGAGCTCGCTCGCGCCTTCGCCGATGACGTGAACGCCGAGTAAACGCTCGCCCTTCGGATCGGCGACGAGCTTCAACAAGCCGTCTTCCACCGCGGAGATGCGCCCGCGAGCGACTTCGTCGAAACGAGCGCGGCCGACGATCGCCGAGCCGTGCTGTGCGACGACCTGCGCTTCGGTGAGTCCTATGGCGGCGATCTCGGGCACGGTGTACACGCCGATCGGCGTGAGCTCGGACGCCGCGCCGGCGGGGAGACCGAGCGCGTGGCACACGGCGCGCCGTCCCTGCTCCGCGGACGAAGACGCGAGCGACGGCGGACCGATGACGTCGCCGACCGCGTAGATGTGCGACACCCGCGTGCGGCAGTGCTGGTCCACCTCGAGGAGGCCGGAAGGGGTGAGCGACAGGCCCGCGGCGCCCAGGTTCAGATCGTCGACGTTCGCGACGCGGCCGAGCGCGAACAGCGCCTTGTCGGTGCGCAAGACTTCGCCCGTCGAGAGCAACGTCACGACCGAGCCGACTCCGTCCCATTCGGCGCCGAGCACCTTCACGCCACCGACGAAGCGTCCCCCCAGGACGCCGAACGCCTTCACGAACCGCGACGTCAGCTCCGGATCCACGAAGCCGATCGGCCGCTCGCCCTTGTCGACCATCACGACGTGCACGCCGAGCGCGGCGAACATGGAGGCGTACTCGCTGGCGATGACGCCGGCGCCGAGCACCGCGAGCGACCGCGGCAGATACGTGATGGAGAGGATTGAGTCGCTGTCGAGCACGTGCTCGTGGTCGACGCGCACGTCGGCGGGGCTGCGCGGCCGCGAACCCGTCGCGATGACCACGACCGACGCGCGCGCTCGCCAGCGTTCGCCCCGAACCGTCGAGACTTCGATCTCTCGTGGGGTGACGAAGGCGGCGCGCCCGTGCCAGACGTTCACGCCGTTGCGCGCGAGCTGCCGGCCGATGTACTCCTCGTTGCCGCTCACGACTTCTTCGAGGCGCGACATCAAGCTGGCGACGTGAAGATCCTCGCTGGAGGGGATCTCGAAGACGCCGCCGCTGCGCCGCTTGAAGCCGACCAGCGCGACCGCCGTCTCGCGCAGCGTCTTGCTCGGGATCGTCCCGCGGTGAACGCACGCGCCGCCGACCTGTGGATCGCGGTCCACCACGAGCACGCGGCGCCCGGCCTTCGCGGCCTGAATGGCGGCCTTCTGACCCGATGGACCCGCGCCCAGAACCAGGACGTCGAACTCGTGAATCACCCGATCGCCTCCACCGTGAGCCGCACCTTTTCTCCGCACGCGACGAGCGCCGTCATTTCCTCCGGATACAAGTGCAGTGTCCCGACACGCGGACTGTCGCGGAGCATCTGCTCGTCGACCGTGCCGTCTCGAAGCGCGAAATGCGCGAGCTCGTCGGCGAGGCCCACCACGGCGAAGAGAGGCCCGCCCTGGGCCTGCATGTGGTGATGGTGATGGAGGACCGCGTCCGCGACGCGCGGCGGCAGCTCCCAACGCGTGACCAGGCGCGCCCCGGCGCGCTCGTGCGCCGACGTCACGAGCGTGAGGGCGTGTGCCTTCGGTAGCCGGACGTCGAGCTCTCGAGCGAGGTCCGAGACGGCCTGCAGGAGCACGGGGCGGCCGATGTCGTGCAGGAGGCCGGCGAGAAACGCCTCCTCCACGTTCCATCGCTTCGTGCGCGCGATCTCCTGCGCGAAGTGCGCCGTCGCGAGACAATGGCGAAAGAGGTCGGTGAGCTCCTGCTCGAACCCGCGCACGCGGAACACGCGGCTCTCGCAGACGATCGCGAGCGCGATCTCGCGCACCTGCTGCATCCCGAGCCGGCTGATCGCTTGCTGCAGCGAGACGATCGCGGAGCGCGCGCGGTAGAGCGGCGAGTTCGCGATGCGGAGGAGGTTTCCGGCCATCGCACCGTCGCTCTTGATGGCGTCGGCGAGATGAACGGGATCCACGTCGTCGTCGAGCGCCATCTGCATCACGCGCTGCGCGGTCCCGGCGAGCACCGGCAGATCCAGGGTGTCTTCCTCGATCTGCCGCGCGAGCGCCTCGGCCACCCGCCGCGGCTGCTCTTCGGTGATGGGGTGCATGGGCTCGGCCAGCGCGCGTTCCTGCATGGGCAAATGTCCCGATCGACGGAACAGAACGGCAGCACGGACGCTCGCCTTGAGGGCGCCGCCTGATTTCGAAGTCGATTCCATTCGTTATGAAATCGTCCGGCGCCGCGTCGAGAGGACACTCAACGGTGACTGAATGCCTCCGACAGGGGGCTGTGAAGGTCCGCGCCGCCGTAGTCGCTCGCCCTGCCGCGCCAAGACGAGATCCTGCTCCATGTCGACCGCACGCGGCGCTTGCCTTACACCGACGTCCCCGCCAGGCAGGCGCCCCGTGAGCCAAGAGCATCAGGCGAGCTTTGCTTCCAGCGTGATCTGCGTGCCGGCCAGCGCCTTCGAGACGGGGCACTGCTTCTTCGTTTCTTGGGCGATAGCCTGGAACTTCTCGTTCGGAAGTCCGCTCAATTCCACCGACGTCGACAGCTCGATGCGGGACACCTTGAAGCCTTCGCCTTCCTTGTCGAGGTGCACCACCGCGGAGGTGCGCACGGCCTTGGGGTTCTGACCTTCCTTGTTCAGAGCCGCGGCGAGCGCCATCGAGAAGCAACCGGAGAGCGCGGCGCCGAGGAGCTCTTCGGGGTTGCTGCCGCGTCCGCCTTCGAACCGCGACGACAGGGAGAACGGCGCTTCGGGCGCGTGCTCCGGCTTCATGGCTCCCCGTCCCTCTCTCAAGCTGCCTTCCCACTGTGCGGACGCTTTGCTGATGGCCATGGTCGCTCTCCTTTTTCATCGTGGCTTCGCGCGAGATTGCGCGAGGCGAACGGAAGAAACCTTGGTGAGGAGCTCACACGCGTCAACGGCGGAAGCACCCTTGGATTCGCGACGCGCCGATCGCGCTGCGCCATGCACCGGAGACCGAGAGGCCGGCGTACGAAGCGCTACCGTGTCGCCGCGTCCACCCGGTCCAGATACGCGTTCAGCCGGCGACGCTTCTTCACCTCTTCTGCTTGGAAGGGAATGAGCGGCAGGCGCAGCGAGTGCAGTTGGCCGAAGAGCCCGAGGTCGGCGACGCTCGGGCGCCCGCCCATCCAGTAGCCGGCTTCCGGCGCGCGCGCGTCGAGGTCGTCGAGCACGCGGTGGAGTCGCGCGTAACAGGCGTCGAGACCGGCGCGCGTGAAGTCCCGCTCGACGAGCTTCTTCACGGTACCGCGGCGGACCAAGCCGGCGACGATGCTGCGCACCGGAGCAGGAATCGTGGCGAAGAAGGCGGCTCGTGGCACGGGCCAGCCGCGGTCGTCCGCCCAGCGTGTCGCGAGGACGTACGGATACAGCGCGGTGTCCGCGAACTCTTCCCACAGCCAAGCCTCGGCCAAGGCACGCGCATCCAGGCCTCCGGTCATGGAACCCGGCGCGAGTTGCTCGATGCATCGCAAAATGTTCGTGGAATCCGGAACCTTTTCGTCCCCGACGAGGAGCACCGGCAGCTGCCCGAGCGGATTGAGCTCCTTCAGCTTGAAAAAATCGATGTGCCGGTGCTCGAACGGAAGCTTCGCGAGTGCGAGCGCGCGGGCTACTTCCAGCACGTACGGGGAAAACGAAGCCCATCCGTCGACATTCGTCTTGGCGGGGAAATCGCAGAGCACGAGCCTCGGGACGGCGGCGGTCATGGCGAAGGAACCTAGGAGGGCCGCCCGCATGGTGCAACGGGCCGAGATCGATGTTTATCGAACCTTTGGCGCTGCGCTGCCCGCGCCGGCTGGCACCTGGGGATAGCGTTGCTTCCTTCTCGCGCCGGCTTCGATTTGTCTCGCCGCAGGTTGTGACTAGGATTCCGTCGTCACGTGAGGTCCCCGGTCATCGCCGTCACTTCGTGTCTGCTCGCGGCAGCGTGCTCGCAGCTGCTCGGCATCGACGGCCAATACGAGCGCGACCAGGAAGGTCCGGCTGCCGGTGGACGGCTCGTGCTTCCCGATGCCGCCACCGGCGGCGCCGTCGAGCCGCCGCCGATCAGCGCCGGCTCCGCGGCCGCGGGGGGCTCCGGCGGCCAAATGCAGATGCCCGTTTTGCAACCGCCGGAAATGATCGGCACGCCGCCGCCGGTATTGCCGCCTCGCGAAAGAGACGCCGGTCGCTCGCTGTGCCAGCCGGGATTCAAAATCTGCGGCGAAGTGTGCACGCCGATGACGCCTGCAACGGGCTGCGCGGCCCCGACATGCAACGCCTGCAATACGCCGGCGAACTCGCACACGTCCTGCAGCGCGGACGGCGCCTGTGAATCCATCTGCGATGCCGGCTTCGTTCCGGCGGGCTCGGAGTGCGTGCCGCAGAAAGCGACGGGCGGCGCGGGAGGTCGCGAAGGAGCCGGCGACGCGCCGCCGGACGCGGGCGAAAATGGCGGCGCCCCGAGCGACGAGCCTTGCGACCCGCTGAAATGTCCCGCCTGCAACCGCGGTTTCGAAGGCTGCTGCATCCCGCCGGCGCCCGACGGAACGCCGTCTCGATGCGGCTGCTTCTACTTCCCGCCGCTCTGCACGGCGAGAGTCGGCTGAGCGACGCCGCTTCGAAGCGGTCGCATCCGCGACTGCAGGAGCTCGATGATTTGCGCGTCGGTCCGCGCGGGCGCGCCGGGTAGCCGCACGTAGGCGCGCGCGAGGATCGACCAGCGGCGCGTCATCAACAAGAGCCACACGAGGAAAAAATCGAGTCCCTCGAAGACGATCGCGTCCTGGCGAGCGTACTCCGCGATGTTCGACTCGAACTCGACGGGATACTCCGTCCAGTGCGCGCGCGCCTGGAGATGATGGCCGATATGGTAACCGTCGTTGAACGCGCGGCGGTTGTACCGGCTGTTGATGCAGGTGATGCTCGAGCGATACGGATTTTCCGGCTCGGCATCGTCCACGAACGCGTGCTGCCCCCAGTTGCCCATCATCATGAGCGTCCGGATGAGCAACAGCGGCACGATGAACACGACCGCGGTCGGCCCCGGCGCGAAATAGGCGAGCAAGGCGACGAAGCTCCAGTAAGCGAGCTCGCCCGCGAGCACCTTGCGCAGCAAGCGCTGCCGGCCCCTCTTGGCGAAGTACTGCGCGAGATCGAGCAGGCCGATGGTCATGAACCGGCTCCAGTACTTGAGCCAAGCGAAGAAGCTGTCGCGCTGAAAGGGCAGCGTGGTGCTGAGATCCTCGGCCAGGTTCTCCTCTACGTGGTGCATGCCCATGTGGTGGGCGAAATACGTCCCCGGCGTCTGACCGAAGAACGGCCCGAGCACCCACGTGATGACGTGGCCGAGCACACGAAACCGCGGCTTGAAGAGCGGCCGATGCGACGTGCAGTGCAGCATCAGCGTGAAGCGGTCGAGAAGACCGAAGACGAGCAGCAACCAGTACGCGGGCGCGATGAACCAGAGCCACCGTCCGGAGAAGAACACGCCGATCCCGCACGCGGCGAAGAGCAGGCACTCCGCGAGGAGACCCACGAACTCCACGTCACGCGGGTCGTTCAAGACGGGCACGACCCACGACGAATACCAAGGCGTCCGAGCACTGCGGGGGTCGGCGATCTTCACGTCGGCGGCCCCGGCCGACTGTCCGAGCGCAATCATGGCGTTCCCCGTCTACCAGACCTTTGGGGGGCGCGTCGAAGCTTGCGTGAACGACGGCCGTAAATCGGCGGACCGAACCGGCCGAAATCAGGGCCGAAGACCGCGTAAAAAGATGTAGTCCGGTTCGCTTGACGGCCAAGTTCGGCAAGGTCTCAAATTGCCGCATGCCGTATGCGCAGGGCCGCGAATTTTACGACGCAGACTCGCATATCATGGAGCTTCCCGACTGGCTCGAAGGGTACGCGGACGCCTCCGTCCGTGACCGGATCCCAGTCTTTTCGCTGGGGAGCAGCGGCTCGACGGACCGCGTCGCCGCGATGATCGCCCGCGGGAAGAGCCGCGCCGGGGCGCCCTCGGAGCGCGCGGCGCACGAAGCCGAGCTCATGACCCGTAAAGGCTGGGACGCCTACGGCGCCTTTCACGCCGAGGACCGCCGGCGCGCGCTCGATCTGCTCGGCTTCCGCGCGCAGCTCGTCTTCTCGACGTTCGGCTCCTACCAGGCCGAGATCGCCGAGGACGTGGACGTCGCCTACGGCGCCGCGCGCGCCTTGACCCGCGGGATGGTGGATTTCTGCGCCGGGGATCGCCGGCTCCTTCCGGTGACCTTCGTGCCGCTGACGGTGCCGGAGCGCGCCATCGCCGAGACACGGTTCGCGCTGGATGCCGGCATCAAGGGCGTAACCATCTCTCCGCTGCCCCCGGCGACGCACTCGATCACCCACCCCTCGCTGCACCCGATGTACGCGCTGCTGGAAGAGCGCGGCGTGCCGCTGCTGTTCCACGTCGAAGGCCACGCGCCGCGCAAGGTGTCGAGCGGATTTTCGAACAACGGCTGGGAAGGGCAGACCGACTTCCACGGCGGCGGCGAGAACTTCACCGGACTCCTCTACATGGCGGTGAGCCAATGGACGGAGATCGCCCTGAGCGCGCTCATCTTCGATCAGGTGCTCGAAAAATTCCCGAAGCTGAAGGTCGGCGTGATCGAGCTCGGCGCCGTTTGGGTGCCGGCGTGGCTCGAGCGCCTGGAGATCGTGAAAGATACGTTCGGGCGCACGGAGAGCCGCATCGGCGGGTTGCCGCTCCGTCCGAGCGAGTACGCGAAGCGGCAAGTCAGGGTGACGCCGTACCCGACGGAGAACGTCGGACGCCTCATCGAGCGCTGCGGCCCCGAGATGTTCCTGTTCTCGTCGGATTTCCCGCACGTCGAAGGCGGCCGCAACCCGCTCAAGCGCTTCGAGGCGTCGCTCGCGGAGCGAAGCGAGCACGACAAGGACGCCTTCTACACGCGAAACTTCCTCGATCTGATGGGCCGTTCCTACGCCTGATTTCGCGGTCCGTACGACGTGAAGGAAGATCGCAGGGCCCTGCTCACGGCGCCGCTCTCGGCGGCGGATTTCACGCTCCGGCTCGCGTTCTTCGCGCTCGCGCCGATCGGCATCGTGTTCGCGGCGGAGCTCTTCCCGGTTCGCGGCGCGCTCATCGACGTCGGGCTCGCTCTGTGCGTGTTCGTGACCGGCGAGGCCGCCCGGCGCGCGGCGGCTCGTTACCGCGCGCTT
This sequence comes from Polyangiaceae bacterium, assembly GCA_035547195.1. Classification (GTDB taxonomy): domain Bacteria; phylum Myxococcota_A; class Polyangia; order Polyangiales; family Polyangiaceae; genus DASZVB01. The sequence continues at coordinate 16,212 of DASZVB010000025.1, read as the reverse complement.
CGCTTCGTCATGTCGCAAGCGCTCGTGTTCGAGTCGTATTACCGCGAACGGCCGCCGCGACCGTTCCTCTATTACCTGTTCTACCCGCTGCTCTTTCCATACTGGCTCGCGAACGCCTCCGCCCGGCGCGAGTTCTTGATGTTCCGCGGGTACACGGCGGGCAGCTTCTTGGTGCTCCTCGTCTCGCTCGCCGTTCAGTACGTCGTGTATTGGCGCCCCGAGCTCTCCTTTCGCGATTTTTTGGGATCCGTGGTGCTCACGCTCACGGTCGAGACGGTGCTCGTTCTCTCGTTGCTGATGCCGATCGCGACGACCGTCGTCTGGTATCACTCGAGTCATCGTCGCCAGCGCCTGCGCGCGCTGCTCGCCGCGGGGTTGCTCTCCGCCGGAGTCGCCTTCGCGCGCATCGAGGCGCGCCGCGATCCCATCGTCTCGCTCGCGACGCGCGAACGTGTGCGCCTGCGTACGAAAGCGGCGTCGGCGTCCGCGCATCGCGCCCTGCTCGCAGCGGCGCGCGCGGCGACGACGGTGACCAGGCGCGTCGGCGGCCTCGACGGCGACGGCAAGATCGAGGGGGAGCCGCTCGACGCCGCCCACGAAAAGCTCGCTTCTTTCTACAAGAAAGACGAAGCGTTCGCGTTCGACCTCTGGGGGACGCCGCGCAAAAAACCCAAAATCGTCGTCCTTTACTTCGAGTCGCAGAAGAAGAAGCCGCCGATCTGGGTCGCGGTCCGCAGCGACGGCAGCGAGATCCAAACGCTCGCCGAGTTGCCCGCGGGCGCGACGCGCGCGATGAAGAAGGCCGCCGATGGCACGAATCCGCTCTTGCCCGCCTGGGGAACCGAGGCGCCGCGCGCGAAGCCATCGAGCGAGCCGGCCCCGAGACAATCGGCCTCAGCATCGATAAGTCGATGATCCCGCTCCATCTCGTATGGGAGCCGCACCAGCCGCTCGTTCATGACAACGCTCCCTTCGCGAGGTAGAGCGGGAGAAGCAATGGCTGCGGCCGTCCGACACACAGCGCTGCTCGCCGTCCGCATCGCCGCGATCGCCGTGTTCACGCTGCTCTTCGCGAGCACCGCGAGCGCGCTGTCGATCCAGGCCCCGGCGGGCGGCGCGCCCATCACCCTGCCGGCGGATCGACTGCTCTGCGGGAACGTCCCCGATGGCTGGACGGCGGATACCGCGCGGAAGCACTTGACCCCGCCGCCGGTCGGCGCGCGCGTCGGCCAAACGACGGAGGTGACGCTCGCGTCCACGGTCGCCGGTTGCACGAACGGCAACGGCGATCCCGCGACGCTCATCGTCACCGGGCCTCTGCCGGTCATCGACGTGCAGAGCGTGACGCTCTCCGTCGACGCCGGGCGGCTCGAGGTGCACGGCGACGGGCTCGAGGGCATGCTCGTCTCGTGGCGTTCCGACGTCCGCGCGGGCGCGGACAGGTGCCTGAACGTCGGCAAGGACAAGGGCCGCGACGTCTGCGCGCTCGACGTGGATCGCAAGCTGCCCGCCGACCCGCGCGCGATCGTGCTGCGCTGGGCGCCGCAGGGCGGCCGCGCCGACGCGGACGCGGTGACTTACGATCAGAGCGGCGCCGCGCTCGCCGACGAGCAGATGAAGCTGCCGGTCGCGAAGATCCTGGTGAGCCGTGTCTTCGGGGACAACAACACCGTCGACGTGTCGAGCGGCGAAGGGCGAGTTCACCTCGTGCACCCCGAGGCGGTGTCGTCGGTCGACTGCGGCACTTCACGGTGCGACATCGCGGAATCCGGCTTCGTGGTGCGCGGCGTCCCGGCGACCACGACGACCCTCAACGTGCGCCTCCGGCTCTTGCCCCGCGTGTTTCTCACGCGCGGCGACGTGCAGGACCCCGTCGCGACGGGCACGCTGTCCGTGCTCCGCTGCCCGCTCGCGCTGCTCTCCGGCGAGCCGCTGCGCGGCGTGGACAACCTCAGCGTCCTCGTGCGGCTCGACCCGACGTGCGCGAAGGATCCGAGCGGCATCAAGTGGACCGTGCTCGGCGAACCGGTGGAAGCCCAACGCGTCGAGACGCTCCCCGACGGGGTCTACGTACTCCTGCGCGTCGGCAGGATCTCCGGTGACCGACTGACGCTGGTCGCCACGCGACAGGACGACGGCTCCGTGCTCGCCGTCAGCAGCGAGAAGACCTGGGAGGCCCCGCCGCTGCGTACCTCGCTCACGCTGCCCGGCTTCGGCGACATCGATTTCATCCCGAAGAACCGCCCCGCGGTGCTCACCGTCTCGCCCGTGCTCCGGACCGGACGGCTCATCCCGGTCTCGGTGCCCGGCGCGTACGTCGTCAAGGAGCAGAAGGACGGCTTCCACATCCGCGGCGAGCCGACGTCGGGCGGCTACACGTCGCTCCGCTTCGCGTACCGCCCCAATAACCTCCCGAAGGCATTCGCGGACACCGATTTCGCGACGCTGGTCGACCCGGTGCAACGCCCGATCCGCGAAGCGAACGTCCCGGCGCCGCTCAGCGCGTCCAGCGTCACCGACAAACCGATCATCGATCTGATGTGCGCGATCGAGCCCGGGAAGCTGATCATCATCAAGCCCGGCACTTCACCGCACATCCCCTTCACCGAACGAGACAGCTGCCGCCTCACCATTCATCGCGACCGCATCCCGGAAGAGGACGGCGAACAGCGCGTCGATATCGACGTGTCCGTGACCTCGCTCAGCGGAGAGCGCGGTGAGGCGAAGCTCTCGAATCACCTCGTGCTCCGCCACGCCCCGACCCACGACGTCATCTGGATCCGCGGCGCGAAGGAGCAGTTCGATCACATCAACGTGCGCGTGACTCACGTCATCGACGAATCGCAGTACATGACGCCCGGAGGCCGCGCCGAGATTCCGAGCTCGCAGTGGACCGTCGTCACCGAGAACACGAATTTCAAGTTCTATCTGACGGCTGCGATCCCCACGAGCTTGTACCGCTTCTCGAAGGATCCGCAGGACCTCGGCAGCGGACCGCTCGCGCTGAACTTCGGAGTGCTGTCGCGCCTGACGTGGCTCGACAACGAGGGGCACGAGGGGCTCGTGGGGCTGGAGACGGGCGTCATGGGAATGGGACTGGCGACGGACAAAGATCGACAGCTGGCCCTCGTGGCGGGCCTCGGCATCGGCGTGCCGCTCGGCAACGTCAATCAACCGACCCAGGCGTCGGTCAACATCCATGCCTGGTTCGCTTACACCGTCGGCAACCGCACGGCGATCGAGTACGACCCGGTTACGAACGTGCCGCTCGCGACGGTCAAACTGAATCCGTGGGGCTTCGTGTTCGGCCCGAGCATCACGATTGGCAACGTCGGTACCTTCTTGTAACGCTTCGGCAATTTCTTCCTCGAATGGTCGGCCGCGTCTTGCCCCCGCGCCTGGACATGGGAACATTCAGCGGGGCGTCCGTGTTGGTTTCACGGGTTATAACGAGATCGTCCCGCGCGACGAGCGCAGCCATAAAGGAATCGCGATGAGCGTGCTCACGAGGTCCACGACCGTTCGCGTCATATCCACCTTGTTCGCAGCCGCGTTTGCCGCAGTTACCGCGCCGGCGCGCGCGGAAGGTCCGGGTCCCGCGTATCTCATCGAGCCCGGTGAGCAGCCGCCGAACTCCGTACAGATGGAGCAGTCCGCGTCGCCGCCCGACGTCGCCCCCGAAGCGACGGCGCCCGAGGAGCAGAACGCCTACGAAGGCTACGAAGCCACGATACCGCCGGAAGCCGCGGCCGCGGTGCCCGCGGAACCTGCTCCCGAAGCGCCCACGGCTGCGGCATCGGACGAAGATCCGCGCGCGCTGAGCGAATTCTCACCGCGGTTGGATCCGTACGGGTCGTGGACGAACGATCCCAACTACGGTCAGGTGTGGACGCCCGACTCGAGCATCGTGGGCGATGGCTTTTCGCCCTACCTCACCGACGGCCATTGGACGGTCGACTCGAGCGGCTCACAAGTGTGGAACAGCGACTATCCGTTCGGCGACATCGTGTTCCACTACGGCCGCTGGGTGTGGATCACGAGCGGATGGGCTTGGATCCCGGGGTACCGCTACGCTCCGGCGTGGGTCGCCTGGCGCCTGCCGACGGACGGGCTCGGCTACTACGGGTGGGCGCCGCTTCCGCCGTCGTTCGTGTGGATGAACCGTTCCGCGGTGGGGCTGCCGTGGCGCAGCTCGTATTACTGGGTGTTCTGCCCGAGTGACTTCGTGCACAGCGCCGCGCCGGCATCGTACGTCGTGCGATCTCCGGCGGAAGCGCAGAACATCGCCGCGCACACGCGCGCCTACGTGCCCGCGTCCCCTCGCCGGACGCCGGCGGCCGGCGCGATAGCGCAGTCGGGGGCACCGCGACAGAACTTCGCGCCGGGATACCGTCCCGTGATGAGCGGTCGCGCTCGCGTCGTCGCGGCGGCGCCCACCACGGCGAACGCTTCCGTCGCGCCGCACATGACCGCGGCCGTCTCGCGCCCTCGCCCCGCCGCGGTGCGACCGCCGCCCGGCGCGACCATGATGCACGCCGCGACGCCGGTGCGCGCGCCCGTCGCCGCACCACGCATCACGAACACCCCTCCCCCGCGAGTCTATCCCGCGGCATTCCGCGGCGGCGTGATAAGGCGCTAGTCGAAATAGCGTCCATCACGGTCGCATGAATGCGGGTGCTTCGGTCGATTACTTTTAATGACGAGCTACTCGCGACCGCGCAACGATAGTTCGTATACGTACCTTCGCCTCCGCATCGATACCCACCGCTACGAGCTCTACCGCTGCTGGCGCACGAGCGCGCCGCCGCCGGCATCACCTGCGTCTGCTCACCTAGCCGGACGCTCGATCGTATCTCGACGGCGGTGCGCTAGTTCATTTGCACGGCGCTGCGCCCAGGGCGGCCGCGCACTGCGTGTTGTCGTGGAACGCGCGGGCCGTACGCAGCAAACGGCATTGCACCGTGTTGCCGTCGGGCGTGTCGATGTTGTAGCCGGAGCCGGCCTTCACGCCGTCGAGCTTTCCGCATTCCGTCTTGCAGGCGTCGGCGTCCGTGCCGAAGTGATCCTTCGATTCCGTCGGGCACGCCTTCGCCACGAGCTCGCAGTACGAAGTGCAATTGTCGCCGCAGGCTCCGTCACCGCCGGGACCGGCGTGCGGACAATGCACGTCCGGCATTTGATAAAGGACGGCGTTGAAGGCGTGATACGTCCGGCAACCGACGCTGTCGACTCCGTCGTCGGTGTTCGAGCCGAGCGCCGGCAGCGCGTTGCACACGTCGTGGCACTGCTCTGTGCTCTCGTAGACGGAGTCGCGGCCTGCGTCCGTGCTTGAGCCGTCGCAAGTGGCGGTCACGACCTGGCAATAGTGGTCGCAGCTGGCGGGCGTCGTGTCGACGCAATTCGACGTGGGATTCGCCAGGCGCGCGTGGCCGCAGTGGACCGTCGGGTCCGACGCCGCGGCCGCCGCGCTGACGTGATAAAATCGACACTCCAGCGTGTCGCCCGTATCCGCCGCCGCGGGGTTCACGTCGACGTCGGGCAAGAGCTCCTTGCAGAGGTCGGGGCAATTCGGCAGCGCCGTCTCGACCTTCGAACAGATCGACGCGAACAGATCGCAATAGCTCTCGCAAGCCGTGCCACACATCGGATCGCCCGACGGTCCCGCGCTCTTGCAGTACGTCTCCGGTTCTCCCATCTGGGCGTTGCGCGCTTGCTGCTCCCGGCAGGCAGCCGTGTTGCCGCTGGGCTCGTGGATCTCGCCCGGTTTCAGCTCTGCGCAGACGCCCAGACAGGTGTCCATGTCGGTGTATTGGGCGTTCGCGCCGGTGCACGCGTCCATCACCTCTTTGCAGTACGTCTTGCAGAGCGCCGAAGCGGTCGTCTTGGTCGTCCCGGCCTCGAGCGGCTCGTAATGCCGGTTTTCGATCCCGGCGATCGCCTGGCAACCGACGGCGCCGAGCGCCGCGAGCGCGAAGGCACGGACAGCGGACCGCGCGCGCATCAGAACCGTCCCTCCGCGATGGCGTACGCCCCGCGCGTCGAGACCGCGGGCACGACGTGAAACGCGCGCTCGCGGTTCGCCGACTTCGACGGCGAGAGGAAGTAGAGGAGCCCCCCTCCGACGAGCGCCGCGGCCCCGAGGCCCACGGTGATGTTCGCCACGACCGCGGCGTCCTTCGCGTCGTTGGTCAAGCTGACGCCGGCGGGGTTGTTGCAGACGCTGCCGCTGCAATACTTCTTCGCGTCGTCGTTCTTGGAAATCGCATTCACGCCGAAAACGGTACCGACCGCCAGCGACACCACGCCGGCGCCGGCGATGGCGATGCCCGCGATCTGGCCGCCGCCGAGCCCGCCGCCGCCCGAGTCTGCTTCGGGCGGCGCCGTTCCGCCCGCCTGGACGTAGGGCGCGGGTGCAGGGGCGGACGCCGGCGTCGAGGGCGGCGTTTGGGGCGCAGCCGCGACCGGCGCGGGATGGAGCGGCGCGACGTCGATCGCCAAGGACTCTTTCGCGACGGTCACGCGGCGCGAGAAGGTGTCGTACCCGGGCGCGGTCGCCTCGACGGTATAGTCGCCGGGGTCGACCGGCACGGCGGCGCCCCACAGCGCCTGCGGCACGGGATCGTTCGCGCGCTTCACGGAGAAGCCGGCGATCGCGGCGTCCTCGGGCGGCACGTTGATCGTCAGCTTCACGAGCAACGGCTCGAGCCGCGTCGCTCGCTCTTGCCCGATGCGAGCGCGCTCGAGCTCGCCTTCCGCTCGCGCGGCAGAGGACGCCTCGCGAAACGTCGCCCAGGCGCTCGCCGGCCGCCCGCTCTTCTCGTAACACTCGGCGAGATACAGCAGCGTCCCGACGGCGGCGTCGATGCGCTGGCTCTCTTCGAGCTTCAGGCACGCGGGGCCGAACTTGCCCTCGATCATGAGACGCTTGCCTTCGTCGAACAGCTCCTCGGCGGCGATCTTCTGGTCGGCGCCCGCGCGCGCGGCGGACGCGCAGAGCACGATGGCCGCGACCGAATTCACGAACCCCACGACGACAGCGGTGCGCCTCATTTTAGACCAGCCCCGACCTTCGGCCGGAGCTTGCCGGCTGTCAACGGCGGCCGCCGAAGTCGGTGATGGATTCTGCTTGCGGACGTTGCTTCGGCGTCGCGTGCTCGAATACGTGCACGGCGTGCGGGGGCGCTTTCGCCATCGAGCTGGCGGCTTCTTTCGGCGGCGGCGCGGACCGCGCGCCATCGAGCGCGCCGCTCGACGACGGAGCCTCGACGGGCGCCGCTACGGAAGCGGTGACCGTCGGCTCTCGCGCGGCTTCCGGAACCGCGGGCGTGACCTCGGGCGCCGCGGCGGCCGCCGACTTCGGCGGGCCTTCGGACGTGCCCTCGGCGCTCTTTCCGGGATCGTCTCCGCGTGACCAGCGAAAGGCGATCGTGGCCAGCGTGGCGACGAGGACCGCGGCGCCGAACAGCCCGATGAAGATGACGTTGCGCGCGCGCCGCGCCTCGCGGGCGTCCGTCTGGGAGCTCAACGTCAAACTGGCGGGAGCCTCCGTTCCGCCGGGCAGCCCGCTCGGAGAGCGCTTCACGTCGGGCGCGGGGCTCTTCGACGTTCCCGAGCCGGTCGTGGCGGTGCTCTCGGGGGACGGCGCGGGCGAGAGCGCGGTGATGGCGCCGAGGCTCTTCGCGCCGGGCGAATACGGCGCGAGCGCGATCATGAAATCGCGCATGGTGGACCAGCGGTCCGCGCGATCCTTCGCGAGGCAGCGCATGATGACCGAGGCCAGGCCGGAAGGGACGTCGCCGCGCAAGGTCTCGATGGCGCGCGGTGTGTCTTGCAACAGGGACGTGCAGATCTCCGGAAGCGACGCGCCGCCGTGCGGCGGGCTGCCCGCGAGCGCTTCGTACAGTATCGCGCCGAGCGCCCAGATGTCGGTGCGCCCGTCGACGTCGCGCGCCGAGCGCATTTGCTCCGGCGACATGTAGAGCGGCGAGCCCATGACCGTGGCGGTTTGCGTCAGCGAGACGTTGCTCGCGGAGTCCACGAGCAGCGATTTCGAGATGCCGAAATCGAGCACCTTCGCGACGCGCGAGCCGTCCGTTCGACGGACCAGGAACACGTTCGCCGGCTTCAGATCGCGATGCACGATGCCGGACGCGTGCGCGTCCGAGACCGCGTCGGCGACTTGAAGGGCGATGTCGACGGCCTCGACGACGGGCAACGCGCCGCGCAGCTTCATCTCTTCGGCGAGGTCGTTGCCGTCGAGGTACTCCATGACGATGTACGTCTCGCCGTCTTCCATCGTCCCCACGTCGAGGACCCGCGCGACGTGCTCGCTCTGGATGCGGGCGACGGCGCGCGCTTCGCGCCGGAAGCGCTCGGCGGCGTCCCCGCGATCGGCCATGTCCTTTCGCAGGAATTTGACGGCTACCCGCTGCTCGAGCGCCAGGTGGAAGGCGGCGACGACGACGCCCATGCCTCCCTCCCCCAGGACGCGTTCGACGCGGTACTTCCCGGCGAGAACGTCGCCTGGCTGAACGCGCGCCGCAGTCATTCCTTCGGGCTTAGCACAAGGTTCCTTCGGGTACGAAACATCCACCGCGAAGGCGCTTTGAATACCCAGGGTCCCGGCGAAATACTCGTATGGACGAGGCGGTCGGAACAGGCTGTAACCGTTTCGGAATAGCCCTGCGAATAGGGCGACAGCTCAACCGCACAGGAACCGCTATCATCGGTGGAGATGCCACAAGCGCTCGTAGCGGTGGAGATCGCGCCGCCGGATGCAGCCCCCCCGCTGAAGCAGTCGCTATTGGACGCTTGCAGCCGGGCCGCCGAGGAGCGTTGCGCCGAACCGCAAGGCGAGCAAGAGCCCAACGTCGTCGCGATCGTCTCGTGGAAGGACGCGCTCCACGCCCGCGTGGAGGTCGCCCTGCGTCGCGAGCAGCGCTGGGTCGTCCGAACGATGGGATTCGGCGCGCAGGACGCGGCCGAGGAACGATGGAAGGCCGTCGGCCTCGTCATCGGCACGCTGGCGAGCTTGATGGCCCACAACAAAGAGCCGCCACCACCGGAGGTCACGACACCCCCGCCGGCTCCGAAGGACGAACCGCCCGAGCCGGCACCCGAAGCCGCGCCGCCTCCAGCCGAACCGCCGAAGCCCGTCTCTCTGCCACCACCGCCAGCTCCACCGGAGCCCGATCACGTGGTGCTCGAACCGCTCCCCGCACCGAAAAGCGTCGTCGCCGCGCGCCGGGGCTTCGTCGGCGCGGCGTTCGTCGTGGGCTCCGCGCTCGACCGCGGCAGCCCGCGGCTCGGCGCCGAGCTCGACGGCCATCTGCTGCTCGGGTCCGATGTCTACGCGCTCGTCGGCGCCGCGTACTCCGCGTCGGCCGCGCGCGTCGACGGCGTCGAGACGTCGTTCGTCGAAGCGTTCCTCGGGCTCTCGTACGCGCGCGACCTCGGCGCGTCGTTCACCGGCGTGCTCCACGCCGAGGCGCTCGGCGAGCGCTTCTCGCCGTCGATCGAAGACGGCGGCGGCGGACCGACGAGCGGCGAGCGCTGGCTCGGCGGCGCGCGGTTCGGAGGGGATTTGTATTACTGGGGAGCGAATCCAGCGGGGTTCTTCGTCGGCGCGGCGGCGAAATGGACCGCGGGCGCGACCGACGTCGTCGCCGACGGCGCCTACGTCGGCAGCGCGCCGGCGCTCGGATACGTCGTGCGCGCCGGCGCCGCTTTCGGATTCCGATGAGCACGGCGCGCTCGGTGAGCGTTCACGGTTGCGTGGAGCTCGACGCGGGTCCCGGGCTGCCCGTCGGAGGGACCAGACAGAATCCGTTCAAGCACTGCACCTTGTCGGGGCAGTCGGCGTTGCTCAAACACTCGACGCAGATGCCGGCGAGGATCTGACAGTGCGGCGCTTTCGGCGACGTGCACTGGGACTCTTCCCAGCATTGCACGCAGAGCCCGTGGCGGCAGAGCTCGATCGGAACACCGCCGAGCGTCTTGCCCATGCACTCCGCGTCCGTCAAACATTGCACGCAGACGGATCGATCCATCTCGCAGATGGGCGAGATGAGCGTCGACATGCACGTCGTGTTCGACGTGCACGGCACGAGGCACTGCCTCGTCAGCGAATCGCACCTGCCGGTGGTGCGGCACTCGGCGTCCGAGCTGCACACGCATTCGTGCTCCGTCAGATCGCAATGCAACCCGAAACCGCAATGGATGTCGACCAGACACGAGACGCACTTGCCGCTCCCGACGTCGCAGTACGGCTCGTTGAGATTGCAGTCCGTCGGCCCCTTGCAGCCTTGGCCGCCGTCGCCGTCGGTGACGGTCACGTGACCGGGGTCGATCGGGAGGTGCGTACCGGCGTCGTGCTCGGCCGGGCGCGTCGGTAACTTCGTCGGCGGAGGAGACACCTGCGTTTGCGGCGCCGAGTGCGTCGCGCTCGCCGACGGCGTCGCCTTCGGCGGCGCTGCGTCGGGTCGGGCCGGCGGCGTCTCTATGGTCGTCGCCGCGGGCGCCGCGTCGGGCGGATTGCGCCCAAGGCCGATCGTCTCCCGGCCGCACCCGGAGGCGAGCAGCGCCGCTAGCACCGCGAACGGCAGGCACGCGGTCCGCGGCCGCACGACTTCCTTCGCGGCCTGGGGCCGTCGCACCTGCGCTTCCCGGTACAGCAACGCTCATGAAATGCCATGTCGAAGGACCTCGTACAAGGCGACGCGGCTCGGTAATTGTGTAGCCGATTCCGTTACTACAAGCGGCTTTCAGCGATGCGGAACGCTCGCGCCGAGAAAGCGGACTCCATGTTCTATTTCACGGAGATGCGCGGCAGCCGTTTCGCGACGCCGCCGCTGAAACTTGCATGCCGAATACGCGCCACGGTGACTATCGAGTAAGCTGTAACCGTGTCCGAGAATACCGCTCGCTCCCAGCGCCCCAGGCTACGAGCCGTCCAGGGCGGCGGCACCCCTGCCGACGCGCCCATCAGCGACGAGCAGCTGATAGACGCGGTGCAGCGGGGTGACAGCCGCGTCGCGGACGAGCTCTATCGCCGGCTGGCAGGCGTCGTGGATCGGACACTCTATAAGATCCTCGGGCGTCGCGAGCCCGACCACGACGACATCGTCCAGAGCGCCTTCGAGCAGGTCGTGCTCACGCTCGCGCGGCAGCAATTTGCCGGCGCTTGCAGCCTCGAGACGTGGGCGGCCCGCGTGGCCGGTCACGTGGGGTTGAACGCGCTGCGAAGCCGCCGTCGCGAACGCCGGTGGATCGATCGGTCATCGGAGGGCAGCACGCCGCCCGAACATCCGCTCGTACGGCAAGATTCGGAGAAGGCGCTGGAAGCGCGCTCGCGGTTGGATCAGGTGCGAAGGCACCTCGCCGCGATGAAGCCGGAGCAAGCAGAAACCGTCTTTCTGCACGATGCCCTCGGGCACGATCTCGCCGAGATCGCGATGATGACGGGCGCGTCGGTCGCCGCGACGCAATCGCGCCTCGTGCGCGGCCGCAAAGAGCTCTTCAAGCGCATCGATCGCGAGGACAAAGCGTCCCGCTCCAGGAACCCGTCATGAGCGAGCCCGAGCATCAGCAGCGTGCGAGCGAGCTGTCGCGGCTCTGGCAGGGGCAGGTCGTCCCGGTCGAAGACGAGAGCACGAGCGCGCTTCAGCGCGCGCGCACCGTCCCCTCGATCGGCGTGGCCATCGCGCAAGCGGCGATGGGCCGGCGCCGCAAGCAGCGCCTGCGGAAATTGGTCGCCGCGTTGTCGGTCGCGGCCTCCGTCGCCGGCGTCGCCTTCGCCGCACGCTATGCGTGGGATCAGCACTCGAATGGGCTGACGGCGGCGCACGAAAGCTCGAGCGGCGTCCGTGCGCTCGCAGGGACGGTGACGCTGGTGAACAGCGGCGGACCCAGCACCATCGTGCAATCGTCCATCGAGGTCGGCGACGCCCTTTCCACGACGGCGGACGGCCTCGCCGAGCTCAAGCTGAGCGACCTGGTGCTCGCGGAAATCGGCGGGGCGAGCGAGCTCTCCGTGGTGACGCCGACCGCGTCCGCGCATCGCCTGCGGCTGGATCGCGGGCACATCAGCGCGAAGGTGAACGACCGTCCGAGCGCCGCGCCGAAGCTCGTGGTGGAGACGCCGAACGTCGACGTCGTCGTCACCGGCACCATTTTCCAGGTGGACGTGACGCCGGGTCGCGGTCCTATGGAATTCGTCACCACGGTATCGGTGACGAAGGGCCGCGTCGTCGTCCGTCACGGGACGCAGCAGGTCGCCGCGATCACCGCCGGCGGCACCTGGACCTCGGCACGCGAGACCGCGTCGCGCGGTCCGGAGTCGCAAGCGAGCCCGACGCCCGCATCGCGCCCGGCGCGGAGCCCGGTCGTCGCTGCGAGACCGCCGCACCCCGGAACGCTGGCAGAGGAAAATTCTCTGTTCCAGACCGCGGTCGACGCCCGAAACCACGGCGACGATCGCAGCGAAGCCGATCATCTCGGAGCACTGCTCAACCGATTCCCTGGGTCTCCCCTCGCGGGTGAAGCGCGCGTCGAGCGCATGCGCGCGCTGCAGCGGACGGGTCAGGCAGCGGAGGCCGCTCGCGAAGCGCGCCGATATCTCGCCGAGAATCCCGACGGCTTCGCGCGTGACGAGGCGCGTCGAATCGTGATGCAAGACGGCGCCGCTCCGCATTCGGCCCAGTAACCCCGTATACGCTGCCTGATACCGATCCGGCTTGGTTACTGTCATTTACGGCAATGGCAGAATCGCGTCCCTCGATCGGAGCCGCAGCGTGAGCCATCTCGGCGACGACGCTGAAGCCTTTTTTCAGAAGGGCGACGACGGCACCTACGACGGGGGCCCTCAGTCGCTCGGTCCTGTCGCGCGGGACGCTGCGCACGAATCGGACGACCTCGCGACCGAGGTGACGCCCGAGCTCCTCGAGCGACGGGATCGTTTTCAGCGGATCGTCAAGACCGTCGTCGGCGTGCTCGGCGCCGGTGTTCTCGTCCTGTTGCCGTTCCGGCTCGGCATCGCCGGCGGCACGTCGACCGCAACGGCGGCCACCGTCGTGGAGGTCGCCACACCCGGCGCGCCGGTCGCGGCGGCGCTCGCCCCCGCCGAGACGACGACGATGGCGTCGCCGCGCAACGCCCTCAACACCGCGCCCGCAGCCGCTCCGCAGCACGACGCGCCCGCGGCCGCTCCGCAGCACGACGCCGTCGCGCAAAGTCACGCGCTCCCGATCGCGAAGCACGTCACGGCGAAGCCCGTCGCGCGCGGCGCGGCTCGCACCGCACCGATGCGGCACACGGTCGCCCACACGGCCTCGAACGCGCGCGGCGTGTCCAAGACGGCGGCGCCCTCGGCGAATCGGCCGCTTCACGCGCCGAGCTCGCGAAGGGCTTCTGCTGTTCACGTTCCCCCGACGGCAAGCTTCCCAGATTGATCGCGGACGGCTGCAGGCAGGATTCACCATGCTAGAGCACGCGCCAGTCAACCCGGTTACCGAAGAAGACACGCGGGTGTCGATCCGCCTCCTTTGGCCGTTCTTCCGAGCGGCGGGGGTCGTTCCGGCGGTGGTCGACGAGCTGTCGGCCGCCGGTATCGGCTCCGCCGAGTTCGCGAACCCGAGCACGCGCGTTTCGCACCGCCTCATGATGCGGCTGCTCGAAATGTGCGTCGCCGCCTCGGGGGATCCATCGCTCGGGCTGCGCGCCGGCGACCAGCTCGAGCCCGCGAACGGCGACGTCCTCGCCCACGCATCGCCGTTCGTCGCGACCCTCGGCGACGCCATGCGCTGCATCTCGCAGTACCTGCGTCTCGTCAGCGACGCCGAAGAAGTGACGCTCGTCGGTTCGGGAGATCTGGTCGAGTGGCGCTTCCGCTCCACGGACGGCGTCGCGCGCCCCGCCGCGGTGAACGACTTCATCATCGCCAGCATGCTGAAGCTCGCGCGACAGCGGCTCGCCAAGTACGAGCCGCCGGCCGAGCTCCGGTTCATGCACGCGCGCCCCGACTACGCGAGCGCCTACGACCGCTTCGAGACGCGCGTCGTCTTCGGCGCCCCGTACAACGCCATCGTGCTGCCGAAGTCGCGTCTGGCCATGCCCATGCAGCGCAAGGCCGCGCCGGGGCAGACGGCGTTCGAGCTCCACGCGCGCCACGTGCTCTCCCGCATGAACCGCAAGGACGGCCTCAGCGGCCGCGTCCGCGAAGAGGTCGCGCTTCACCTGAGCACCGGCGCCGTCAGCATGAACTGGATCGCCGAGCACCTCGCGATGAGCGTCGCGACGCTCCGCCGAAGGCTCGGTGACGAAGGCACCACGTACGCGGAAGTCGTGGACGACATCCGCAAACAGCTCGCCGACCGCTACTTGAAGGAACGCGCGCTCACCGTCAGCGAAATCGCCTTCCTGCTCGGATTCGCCAACGTCACCGCCTTCCACCGCGCATTCAAGCGATGGCGCGGCATGCCCCCCGCCGCCTACCGCGCCAAACAATGGGGCACGACGAGCACCGCCTGACGTCGCCGCGCCGCGGAATGCTCCCCCGGCATTGAACGTCGAAGGGCGACCGGCCGTGCTCGCTGCGCTGCGCGCGGCCGGGTCCCTCTTGCTGCGTGCTCGCCCGGAGCCGGGGCACGACGAACCACGCCGCGCCGGGTTCCGCGCGCGCGAGGGTCCCGCAAACATGGCGAGCCCGCTGCACGACGAACCACGCCGCGCCGGGCTCCGCGCGCGCGAGGGTCCCGCAAAGGCGGAGCGATCTACGCGCGAAGCGGCTCGTCAGGGTCGACTTCGGCTTCGAGATTACCGTCCAGAGAGCACGGATCGAAACTATCCGCGCGGAGCTCCAGCACGAGAGCGTACTCCGACGAGTGCGCGAACTCGTCCCGGATCCGTGTGCAAGCCCGGCTTCTGGCTCGGCGATCCGATTTTCGACGGCGCCAGCCAAGCGATGAAGGTCTGCCAACGAACCATGGATCGAATGACCAACCAGGTCAGCTTCCGTCCAGGTCATCACCTCCAGATCCATGTATGGACCATGATGTTCGTGCTCCGATTGCGGTACGTTACCGGGATCCGCGACGTACTTCCGGAGAAGGCTCGAGAATCTCTTGATGTCCTCTCGCGAGCCGACAATGACCATTCCTTCTCGACGTCGTCAGTAATGCATCGGCGACGTGTACGCTTCGGTTCGCGCATCACGCATCACGCACGACGACTCGACGTGAAGTACCAGGCCGTTCGTCGACACGAATCAGCCCCCAGCGGCGCCAGCCAACTCCGAGCAGCCATGTCTTCGGTGGAACCACGAGCGGTAAAGACGGAGGGCGCGCCGCCGCTGTCCGCGTGCGATGTGCAAACCCGTCGAAGTATGCAGCAGACGACAGCGGGTCCATCGGCGCGGCGCGACCGCCACCGCTGACGTGGTGCTTGTGGTTGTGCAAGACGTAGGCGAGCGCGTGTCGGACCTCGCGCGGCGTACGGAGCACGTGTGCGTGGTACCGGTCCGCGAACACGGAGCCGCGAGCACCGAGGCGCTCGTTGAGCCGCCGCGCGATGCGGACCGCGAGCCCTTGCAGCGCGCGGGAAAGCGCGCGCTGTCCGGCCGCCTCGAGGATCAAGTGGATGTGATTCGATTGAACACTGAAGTGCACCAAACGAGCCCCGAGGCGCTCTCTCGCCGCGTGGAACGCGGCGAGCACGACACGCGACAGCGGCTTGTATCGGAGGCTCGGCAGACCGCGCCGCAGGCGCATCGTCACGTGCACGGGATGCCGCGGGTTCAGCTCGGGGCGCCTTAGATGTGAAACGCCGGCCTTATCGCCGTTTGGCTTGCGCCCCGCACCCGGGCGACGCCCGCCTCGCGTCCGAAACGGCAAATCCATTTGCCGCATGCTGCTTCTCACGCGCCTCACTGCAGTTTCATAGGACCCGCCGAATCGAACCGCAAGCTGGAATCGTAAGGGAGGCAGCGCGGTCGCAATTGAATTAGCAGAGTTCGAAACGTGCGCCGTGCGGGTACGATCGCCGGCGATTGCTTGCGACCTCCCGCAACGCGCCGCCCGTCGTGCAGCGGGGTGCGCCGCCCGTCGTGCAGCGGCGTGCGTCGCCCGTCGTGCAGCGGCGTGCATCGCCCGTCGTGCAGCGTGCATCGCCCGTTGCCCGGCGTGCAGCGAGGTGCATCGTCCGTCGTGCAGCAGCGCA
>DASZVB010000024.1:0-94804 GCA_035547195.1 Polyangiaceae bacterium | reverse complement strand
CCAGCGCAGGCGGCAGCGGCTCCGGCGGAGGCGGAGCGGCGATCGCGACGGCGCAGACGATCACCTTCACGATGGACGGCTTCCAGGTGCCGCCGGGCGGCGAATACTACAAGTGCCAGGATTTCCCGAACACGTTCGGCGGCGACATCGCCATCGTCGACAGCAAGTCGGTGATGACGGTGGGCTCGCATCACTTGTTCGTCTTCCGGCTCTCTCAGGGCGGCTTCTACGGCGGCACGCCGAACCTCGGAGCGAACGACACGAAGGGGCCGCTGGTCGATTGTCCGAGCGGCGGCACCGAGTTCCATCCCTTCGTGCACGGCGCGCAGACGCCGGAGCAGGAGACGACGTACCCGGCCGGCATCGGTCAAGCGTTCAACAGCGACGAGACGGTGCGCATCATGGTGCACTACCTGAACACGACGAGCGACCTCATCGACGCCGGCGTGACGGTGACGCTGAAGTACGTCGACGCCAGCGCGGTGAAGAACCTCGCCGCGGCGGTGTTCTTGAACGCGATCGGCCTGAAAGTGCCGCCGGGCACGAGCACGCAGAGCTACACGTACCAGATGCCGATGGATGTGAACCTCCTCGGCGCCGCGGGACACATGCACCGCCGCGGCACGCAGTTCACCGGCGCGGCGGTGCTCCCCGACGGCACGAAGCAGATGCTCTACACGACGGATACCTGGGACGAGCCGATGGCGGCGAGCTTCTCCCCGGCGATCGCGCTGCCGAGCGGCACCTCGATTCACTGGGCCTGCACGTACGCCAACGATACGGGCATGACGCTCCGCTTCGGCGAATCGGCGAACAGCAACGAGATGTGCATCTTCACTGGAACGTATTACCCGGCGCCCGGCGGCAACGGGATCTACGACCAGGACTTCACCGCGGGGACCTCGCAGTGACGGTGGTGCGCCGGCGTGATGCGCGCGCCGGCGCTCGTGCACTCTTGTAGTCGTGAAGTGACCGGCGCGTACCGCGTGTGCGCGCCGAGATCACAACGTTGGCGGGCATCGCATCTATTTCGCGCATGCGATACTCCCGCGTCTTGTAACGCGTATTGTATGTAACGTGGATTCCTCCGTCCCGTATCCGATTCCGGTCATCACAGAGGGGACCAATCCGAGCCTGCCGCCGCCACGGGGAACGGCGGCGCACTACAAATTCATCGGCATGCTGGGCCGCGGCGGCATGGCGGAAGTGCACGAGGTCGAGGACCTGCGCACCGGCCGCCACGTCGCGATGAAGCGCTTGCTGCCGCAAGACGACGCCGAGAGGCGGGCGAAAGCACGCAAGCTCTTCGAGCGCGAATACCAGACGCTGTCACAGCTGTCGCACCCGCGCATCGTGCAAGTGTACGACTTTTCGATCGACGACGTCGGCCCTTACTACACCATGGAGCTCCTCTCCGGCGGCGATCTCTCGCAGCTCGTCCCGATGGACTGGCGCCGCGCGTGCCGCATCGGGAAAGACATTTGCTCGGCGCTGTCGCTCCTTCACTCGCGCTCGATGGTTCACCGCGATCTGAGCCCGCGCAACGTTCGCTGCACGGAGGACGGGCTCGCGAAGCTCATCGACTTCGGCGCGATGGCGCCCATGGGCCGCAGCAAGGTGGGCATCGTCGGAACGCCCGCGTACTGCGCGCCGGAGGTCGTCAACGGCCAGCTGCTCGACGCGCGAACGGATCTCTACGCGCTCGGCGCGAGCTTGTACTACGGCCTCACCGGACGGCACGCCTACCCGGCGAAGGACTTCGCGAGTCTCCCCGAGCGCTGGCAGTTCGCGTGCCCCGAGCCGTCGGAGTACGTGCCCGACGTTCCGAAGGCGCTGGACGCGCTGATCCTGGAGCTGCTCCGCCTCGATCCGCTGGCGCGCCCGACGAGCGCCTTCGAGGTCATCGCGCGCCTCTGCGCGATCGACGGCACCGCGTTCGACGAGCAGCTCGTCGTCGCCCACGCCTATCTCTCGACGCCGGTGCTCGTCGGGCGGAGCGCGGCGCTGGCCGCCGTCCAGCGCAAGATCCACCGTGCGGACAAGCGCCGCGGACGCGCGGTGGCCGTCACCGGGAGCTCCGGCGTGGGCCGCACGCGCTTCATCGAGGCCGTGGCGCTGGAAGCGAAGCTCCGCGGCGCGACGGTCGTCTCGGCGGACGCCCAGGACGGTCGAGAGGGCGACTACGGCGTCGTGCGCGCGCTCGCCCGCCGGCTGGTGTCGGAATCGAAGGAGCGGGCGCTCGCCGCGCTCGGCGACCTCTCGCCGGTGATCGGGCAAGTCGTGCCCGAGATCTGCGCGGCCGCCGGCGGCGCGGAGGCGGCGCCGCGCGCCGTCGTGCAGCAATCGATCCGCGACTGGTTCCTGCGCTTCAGCGACGGCGGGTCCCTGGTCCTCCTGGTGGACGATTTCCACGCGATCGACGAGCCGTCCGCGGCGACGCTCGCGCTCCTTGCGCACGACGTCCGCGAGCGTCGCGTCCTCGTCGTCGCGTCGATGGACAGCGGACGGTCGCAAAACCCGACCGGCGCGATGAAGCTCTTCGCCGACGAGGCGGACTCGCTCGCGCTCGCGCCGCTCGCGAAGAACGAAGCGGACGAGCTGTTCCGCTCGATCTTCGGTGACGGACCGGACGTCGGGCTCCTAGCGCACCGGCTGCACGAGATCAGCGGCGGCAACCCGCGCGATCTCATGGAGCTCGCGCAGCACCTCGTGGATAGGAAGACGATCCGCTACGAGCGCGGCGCGTGGTCCGTGCCCGGCTCGTTCGACGCCGCGGATCTTCCGAGCACCATGGCGCAGGCGCTCGAGCTCCGGGCCGCCGCGCTGTCCGACGGAGCTCGCGAAGTGGGCGCGGCCTTGTCGCTGACGTCGGATCAGACCGTCACCACCGAAGAGGTGGCGTTGCTGCTCGAGCAGGACGGCGCGGCGAGCGCGGCGTCGGTCCTCGACGAGCTCCTGCGCGCGCACGTCGTGCGTTCGACGGGCGATCGACTCGGTCTCTCGCAAGAGGGCTGGGCGACGGCGTTCCAGAAGAACCTGACCGACGAAGCGCGGCGAAGGCTGCACCGAAAGCTGGCGCGGCTATATGCCGCGAGGAAGACGCAAGAGTTCCGGCACGGGATGCACTTGTTGCGCGCGGGCGACGTCGAGCTCGCCCTCGACGTGCTCGTGGCGCACGCCGCGCTGTCGCAGGAGCAGACCGGCAACAACGCGGAGCTCTTTTTCCAGTACGTGCAAGCGCTGCCGCCCGACTGGCTCGCCGTTTACGACGAGGCGATCCGCCTCTGCGAGGAGACGGGACGCCCGCGGAAACACGGGTACGTGCTTCGCGGCCGCCTCGGCGGCCTGCTCGGGCTGCTCGGCCAGCGCGACGTCGTTCATTTGTTCGCGCTGGTCCGCGAGCTCGCGGACGTCTGCGGGCTCACGGCGTATCACGCCATGGATCCGTCGCTCGATCCCGGCGCCCGGCTCAAGGCGGCGCTCGCCGGGGCGCAGCGACGCTACGCGGAGAGCAGCGAACGCGATCGCATCCTGGATCCGAAGACGGCGATCGTGCATTTCGCGCGCGCCGTGACGCAGATCGCCGGCGTCATCACGGCGGGGCTGGACTACACCCAGCTCAAGCGGCTGCCGCGCGTCGCGCCGTTCGCGGCGCTGTCGCCCGCGTTCGGCGTGGTCCAGATGCTCCTCGACGGCATGGCGAGCCGGTACGCGGGACGCCTCGAGGACACGCGACAGATCTACCTCGACATGATGGCGCGGCTCGGGGCGTCCGACGGCGGCGGTCTCGACCACTCGCACAACGAATACACGCGCCTCGGCGTCATGAACGGCATCGCGATGCTCGAGGCCGGCATGGGCCTCGCGACGACCCTGGACTGGTCGGCGAAGCTCGACGGCTCCGCGATGAGCCGCGTGAACGGCGTGCAGACGCGGATGCTGTACGAGCTGTGGCAAGGAAACACCGTCGAAGCGGACCATCTGCGCCACCAGGTCGAGCTCATCCGCATCCAGCAGAGCCCGCTCAGCATGTTCGAGGGCAGCCATCTGCTCTGGCAGATCACGGCGCACGGGCTCGCCGAGGATCTCACTCATCTACGGCGTACGCTGGACGAGATCGCCGTGCTCGCGGCGCGCCATCCGGCGTGGGTGCCCGTGCAGCACTACGGCAAGGGCGAGTATCACCGCGCCGGCGGCGCCTACGAAGCCGCGCTCGGGGAGCTCGAGACGGCGCTCTCTCTGGTCGGCGCGGGCGATCACCAGATCTGGCCGTACCTCGCCGGCGCGCACGTTCGCGTGCTGGACGAGCTCGGGCGACTGCCGCAGGCGCTCGCGGCGGGAGAAAAGTACCTCGCGGACGCGGAGGAGGCCCGGCTCGGCTACGTCACCAGCTACATCTGCATGCCGCTCGCCGTGGTGCACGCGAAGTCCCGGCAGAAGGACACCGCCGTCGCGCTCGCGGATCGCGCGATCGCTCAGTTCGTCGCGCTCGGCGCGACCGGGCTGAACCTCGGGCTCGCGTACGAGGCGCGTGCGCGCGTCGCGTTGTTGCTCGCGCAGAAGCAGGAGTACCTGCAATTCCTCGGTCTCTGCCGCGACGTCTACACGACGCGCAAAAATCCGGCGCTGGTGACGAAGTTCGAGAAGCTGCGGAGGAGCGGCGCCGCGCGCAAGCCGGCCGCCGAAGCGCCGCGCGGCGGCGGCTTCTTCACCAGCGTCAGCGTCGTCGGGACTTCGCGCCTGGATCTGTGCTCGGGTCCGGAGTCGCGAGCGAGCTGCGCGCTCACCATGGTGATGGATCAATGCGGCGCCTCCGCGGGCGTGCTCTATCTCGTCGGCGCGCACGGCCCGTTCGCCGCGGCGTCGTCGGGGGAGGCCGACGACGTGCTGCGTTCGCTCGCGCTCGAGTACCTGCAGAACGAAGCCTCCGACGTCGCGACGACCGGCGACGGCAGCTCCCTCACCACCGGAGACTCGCAGATCGACTGGACCGGCTCACAGGGCGAGAAATACCGACCAGTGCTGTTGACGCACGAATCGAGCGACGGCTTCCTGGTGACCGGCGTCGCCGTCGTGGCGATGTCGCCGGACACGCCGTTCTCGTATCCTTCGCGCGTGGCGAACGAGGTGAGCCGCCACTTGAGGAAGATGGGAGACGTGACCGGGATCGTCGTGGCCGGATGACGGACCGCGATCAGCCGGTCGATGGCTTTCCGGCGTAGAGCGTATCGAGCGTCGAACGCTCGCTTCGTACGCGGGCCGCGCTTCGCCGCGCGCGACGTAAGCGGCTTGAGCGCGGCAAACATCCAGGTGAGAGGTAGAGGGGGTCTATTCGCGGCGCGGGCGGCGTGGGGCCGGCGCGGGCGGCGTGGGATTTGCGAAGTGGGGGACGACGGATTTGGAGCGCGCTACGTGGGCGATGCGGCGCATGGCGAGGATGAGGGGCTCGAGGAGCACGGTGCCGAGGACGGCGTAGCGGAGCGCGGCGTTGGGGGCTTCGGTCGGGCGCCATCCCTCGGGGATCTCCCGCTGCGCGATGAGCGAGACGGCCTCGGCGTAGGGCGCGAGGAACGCGGCGGTCGACGCCTCGGGGTAGAAGGAGCGCGTGATGACCGTGAGCGCGCGCGCGGCGTCGCGCAGCGCCGCCGATTTGCCGTCGACTTCCCAGCCGTGAGCGCGCGCGAGCTCCAGCACCGCGTCACGCGCGGCGCGGTACTCCTTCGACTTCTCGTCGACGCGCGGACCCGACGGGCGTTCGATGGCGTCGATCGCGGCCTCGATGAACTCGTGCGACGAATCGGCGGCCTTGAGCGCGCGACCGATCCCCGCCACGCTGAGGCCGGCCTCGTCGCGGAGGACGCGGATCAGAGAGAGGCGCTCGAGGTGCTCTTCCGAGTACTCGGCCTGGTTCTTCCCGGTGCGCGTGCCCGCGGGCAAGAGACCCTCGCGGATGTAGAACTTGATGGTCGGAAGCGGAACCTGCGACCGCCGGCTCAGTTCCGAAACCTTCAAGGCAGGGGCGCCCACCTTAAAGATTCACCGAGCTGAGCCGACAGCCGCTGCGTCGTCCAGCGCTTCAGCGACATGACGTACAGCCCCGGACCCTGACCGCTCTTGCGCGTCGAGAAGAACGCCAATAACCGCCCGTCCGAGCTGCACGCGGGGTACGTGTTCGTGCCCTGGTTCTGGGTGAGCCGCGTGATCCCGCCGCCCTTTTCGTTCGTCATGACGAGATCCTGCCGATCGCCCCCGACGGCGACGGTAAAGACGAGACGGATGCCGTCTTCGGTGTCGCAGAACGCCGGCGCGGACGCGGCGAAGCCCGAGGGCGACACGGCCTTGCCGTCCACGAAGACGCGCTGCGTGCCGTTCTTGCTGCCGCCGCCGACCCAGGCGAGCTTGCCCGACGGGCTCCACACCGGGTGTGTGGCAACTTCGGTTGTCGAAACTTTTTGGACGCCGGTGCCGTCGGCGTTGCCGACGTAGACCGCGCTCCCCAGGTTCTGGTCCACCGCGATCGCCATGCGGCGGTATTCCTTGTCGAACGCGGCGCTGTAGATGCTCGACTTGAACGGGACGTCCACGCGCGTCGCCGACCCCGCCGCGCCGCGCATCAGCACGAACGGCGCGTATTCGTGGGACAGCGAGTAGTAGAGCACACCGTTCGGTCCCCACGTCGGCGCGATGGCGGTGTCGCCCTCCGGCGTCTGCGGCGTCAAATCGTGGCCGTCGGCGTCCATCGTGAGCACGCGGCGGCTCTTGCCCCAGGGCGCGGTGTACGTCATGTGGCTCGCGAAGCCGCCCGCGCGCCCGGTGAGCGCGCCGAGGAGCGCGTCCGTGACCCGGTGCGCCGTCACCCGCACCTGATCGGGCGCGACGCTGATCGTCTTCTGGTAGACCGGGTCCTTGCCGACGTTCATGAAGTACGCGATGCCGAGGACGTCGATGACCTGAGGGGATTTCTTGCGGGCGGCGACCTTCACGATCACCTCGGCGCCGACGTTGCGCCACGCGGGCACGTCCACCGGATCGTCGAAGCCGTACAAGCCCGGCGGCGCCTTCGCGTCGGGGATGACGTCGAAGAGCCCGGAGAGCTCGAAATCGCGACGCACGACGCCGCGCACGACGACGTCTTCCATGTCGGCTGCGAGCGACGGCAAAATCGCGAGCTTGACGACGTGCTCCGCGCTGGAGCCGGTGACCGGGATTTCGCCGAGCTGGGTTTCGTCCGGCGGCGGCGTCCCCGCGGCCTCTTCGGCGAGGGCGGCGCGGGGGAAAAGGAGCAGGGCTAGGAGTGTTGCGGCTAGTCGCATGGCCATTCGCTGAACGCGGAGGCGCGCTCGTCCATTCGTGGATCGAGCGTGCCTCCGCCTGCCTGAAATGTCTTCCGAGCTTTCATTCGCAGCTCGCCACGTGGAAGCCGACGGCGAGCGTGGAACCCAGGATGTCCGCGTAGTTCGGGGGCGGCGGCGGCAGCTCGGCGCCGCTCGAGACGATGCCGTCGAGCGTCGATTTCACGCGCCCGTCGAAGATGTCGTTCCCGCTCGGCTTGGACACGGAATAACCGGAGACGGCGCGGTCGCCGCTCACGTTCACCGTCACCGAGGCGTGGAGCTTCTTCAGTTCCTCGCACGGGATCTCTTTCGTCGGTTTGACGAATTTTTGATTGAACCACGCGCTGATCTTGTTGCGGTACTGGCTCACGGCGAACGCCTTCAGCGGGTCCGTCTCCGTCCCCTCCTTGACGCCGTCCTCCGCGCCCTCGGTCGGCAGGTTCGATTCGACGACCTTCTTCGGACGGCCCGCGTCCGGCGGCGTCTTCGTGACTTCTTCCACCTTCTTCGCGATGGCCGCGTCGGGGGGCGGCGGCTGCGCGCTCGGTTTGACCAGCGGCGTCTCCGGGATTTTTTCTTTCACCGGTTCGGCCTTGGGCGACGGCGCGCTCGCGGCTTCGTAGCGTCTCACCGGGGGTTTCTTGACCCACATGTCCGGTAGCTTCGCGTGCAACTTCTTCTTGCTGCCGAGCTTCAAGAGCGGGACGTCGTCGAGCACCGGCTTCACCTCGATGGGCTCGGGCTCCTGAGCGACGTCGTCCTTCGGTTTGATGCGCGTGTGATTCGTCGCCGTGACCAGGAGGATGGCCAGCGTCGCTTCGATGATGACGGCGAGCCCGGTGGCGATGACGACCTCGGAAGCCTGGAAGCTCCGAACGGCGTTCACTTCGCCCTGCCTGCCTTGTTCGGCGTCGCCGCCGCCTCGGGTTCTTCCTCGAGCTCCGGTTGAACGAGCAGGTTCAGCGATTTCACGCCGGCGGAGCGGGCCGCCGCGACGACCTTCGCCACCACGCCGTAGCGAGCGTCCTTGTCGGCGCGGATGTAGAGCTCGCTCTCCGTCTGCACGCGCTCGTTCGTACGGAGCTCGTCCTCGATGGACGCCGTGACGTCCTTTTCGCCGAAGAGGATCTTCTCGTCCTTCGTCACGGTCACGAGCAGCCGCGCGTCCTTCACCGGCGTGCTGGCGGCCTTCACTTCGGGCAGATCGATGCGCAGGCCCGTGGTGAGCAGCGGGGCCGTCACCATGAACACGACGACCAGCACCAGCATGACGTCGACGAGCGGCGTCACGTTGATGCTCGCGAAGCCCCCTCGGCCGCGCCCACGGAGCTCGCCCGCCATCTGATCCCTACCTCAATAACCCGCGACGCGGTGCGGATGTTCCGAGGCGCGCACGAGCGGCACGGCCGCCGACGACCCGCCGGGGTCGGCCGCCATCGTCTCGACCCACGCTTCGCTCGACGACGAGAGCTCACCCATGAAGTCGCCGATGCGCTTGTCCACGTAGTTGTAGCCGACGGTCGCCGGGATGGCCGCGACGAGGCCGAAGGCCGTGGCGATCAGCGCTTCGCCGATGGCCGGGGCGACGACGGGGAGCGACGCGCTCTTCTCCATGCCGATGCGGATGAACGCCTCCATGATCCCGTAGACCGTCCCGAAGAGGCCGACGAACGGCGACGCGCTGGCGATGCTCGCGAGCGTCGGCATCAGCCGCGAGGCGCGCTGCTCCTCGGCGACGATGGCACGCCGAGCGACGGCCTGGAGCAGCTCGGCGCTCAGGTTCTGCTGATGATGTCGCTTGGCGAGCTCGAGCACGACGCGGCCGCCGGGCGCTCCTTCGTACCGGAGAGCCAGCGAGATGAGATCTTGCGCGTTGGCGACGGCTTCTGCTTCGCGCTCGAACTCCCGGTTCAGCGACCGCAGCCGCATCACCTGCAGCGTCTTCAAGAGCCAGATCACCCACACCGCGAACGACGCCGCCATGAGCGCGATGAGCACGACGAGCACGATGCCCGACGTGCCCATCACCAACTGGAACACGTCGAGCTGATGGGGTGCTGCTTCTTGTGCTGGCAGAGCGCTATGCGTCGTCACTGTGCTCCCGCAGAAGGAAAAGCTCGGGATCGTCAGCTCGCGAGGACGATGTCCACGCGACGGTCCTTCGCCCAGCTTGCCTCATCCGTCCCGGTGGCGTCCATCTCCCCGCGCGACGTCGTGGTGGCTTGCCCATCGGGCAGGCCCATTCCGACGAGCGCGTGCTTGACGTTGTCGGCGCGGCGCCCGCCGAGCACGATGTTGTATTCTTCTTCCCCGCGCGGATCGGCGTGGCCGACGAGGCTCATTCGCCTCCCCTTGAGCGGGCCGTCCGTGAAGCACTTCGCGAGCTTCGACAGCGTGTTACGCGCAACGGGCTGAACGTGCGCGGAGTCGAAATCGAAGTACGCCTCGGCGTCGCTGATGCCGCACGCTCGGCGAATCTCGTCGGAGATGTTGATCTGGCCCTTCGAGCCGTCGTCGTCGGGCTTCGCCGGCGTCGGAGCGGGCGCTGCGGTCGCGATCGGCGCTTCCGTGTTTCCCGATGGCGCCGCTGGCGGCTTCTGCTCGCCCCCGCATGCGACCACCGAACAACCGAGCACGACAGCGAGCCCAAGAAACTTCACGTTCGACATGATTTCACGCACCTCCATCGGACGGCCTCTCGTGGCCGGGCCGCGGCGTAAGCTTGCCGTGCCGCGCGTCATAGCGTGATTTGCGCCGTGTCGTCGAAGGTTTCCGAACGACGGGGCGGGCGCTCGGGGATCGATCGCCGAAGGCCGTCGCCGCAGGCACGCCCGTTCCCCTGATTGCGCAATATTATTCGTATTTTGCGGCCCGGTCGCCGGGTCACGGATCGCGCTAATTGGCCACACCCGCCGCGCCCGCCCTGTCGCCCCGAGCGTCGCTCGATGTAAACAAAAGAGCAATGCGGCGGTGGCGGCGACGAAGAGGGCGATGAGCGCGAGCCGCTTCGACGCTCCCCCTCATCGGCGAGCGCTTTCGATCCCGAGCTCGTGCATGAGCCGGCGCGTCGTCTCGAAGTAGGCGGCGCGTTCGTACGGCTCGTTCAGGATGTGGAAATCCTTTCGCGACAAGCCGACGCATCCGAACAGATACGTGCAGTCGGAGACGGACACGGAGCGCACGATGTACGCCGAGCGCAGGCAGCTCTCCGAATCGACTGCGTGCGTGCAGGCGACGAGCGCGCGCGAGCCGCGGCAATGCGAGCAATCGGTGCACAGCGTGCACCGGACGCAATAGTGGCACCGGCACAGGTCCCTCGACTCGCGGCAAAACGTGGAGTCCTGGCAACCGTTGCACCCGACGCATTCGATCGAGCCGGGGTTCTCCGCGGGCGTGCGCAGGCCGCCGAGCAGCTCGTGATAGCGCCGTTCGAACGCGGCCGCGTCGAGGCCGTCGTGTCGCCCGGCCGAGCTCACGACCGGAGCACGCGTCGCAGATCTGCCGCGAGCTCGCGCGTCGCGGGCTCGTCGGCGTGTTCTTCGAGGCGGCGCAGGCGTTGATCGAGCACCGGACGCTTGATGGGAGGCTCGCTCTGCAAGAGCCGCGCGATCGCTTCCACGCTTTGCCGCGCCTTCGTTTCGTCGAAGTGTTCGAGCAGCTGCAGGTGCACCGGCTGCTCGTTGGGGAGCTCGAAGCCGTGCTGCAAGAACTCGTCGGCGGCGCGCGTGATCGCGCCGCGTCCCTGGCTCTCCATCAGACGCGCCAGGAGCTTGCGCCGTTCGCGCTCGCTCTCGTCCGCTTCTTTGCCGCCGGCTTGAACGATGCGCGCCGATCTTCGCGCGGGCTCCGGTGAAGCGAGGGGAGCGCTCTTCGGTTCGGCCGCTTGTCGCGGCTCTTTCGGCGCGCGCGGCACCGCCGACGCGGCGATCGTGCGCGGCGGCGCTTTCAGGATCCGCGGCGAGTCCGGGCGTCGCGCGGCGATGAGCACCGGCTCGGGGCGTTCCGTCCGCTCGACCTTCCGGGGTTTGCGGCGGCGGCGCTGACCCCATCCGGATCTTTGGCGTTGACCATCCATGTTCTGGCTCCAGCTACGCGGCGCGTCGTCCCGCCGACTCTCGGCGCATCCGGCTTGCTCCTTGCGGAGGTGAGAGCGCCAAGCCTCAAGCCTGGGGGCCGGGCTTCACCCAGCCGAAGTTCCCCGAATACCACAAGGCCCGAACTTCCACGGAAAAAAGTGTGCGGCGAATCCGTGCGAACCAGGAGACGGTGCTAGCCTCGTATCTTCTCGTCTCCGTCTCGCGGCACGTCGCGGCATGCGAGGACGAGCGCAACGACGATGGTCGAGCACGGCGAAAAGTTCTGGGAGGACGGGCAGCTTCGCGATTGGGCGACGGCCGGTACCGTCTCGCTCCTGACGCATACGTTGCACTACGGACTCGGCGCGTTCGAAGGCATTCGAGCGTACCGCAGGCGATCCGGCGACACGGTCGTGTTCCGTTTGCACGAGCACGTCGCGCGACTCTTCGATTCTTGCCGCCTCGCGTTGATTCAACCGAAGGTAAGTCCGGCGCAGGTCGAGGCGGGTTGTTGCGAGGTCCTGCGCGCGAACGGAATGGCCGAAGGTTACATCCGGCCGCTGGTGATCCTCGGCGCCGGCTCGATGGGGCTCTTGCCAAAAGACAACCCCCCGAGGACGTACGTCATGGCCTGGACCTGGGGCGCCTACCTCGGCGTCGACGGCCTGGAAAAGGGGATCCGCTGCAAAGTGTCGAGCTTCGCGCGCCACGCGGTGAACGCCGGGTTGCCGCGCGGAAAGATCATCGGGCCGTACGTGAACTCGACGCTCGCGAAGCTCGAGGCGACGCTCGCCGGGTACGACGAGGCGCTACTCCTCGACGCGAACGGCTACGTGAGCGAAGGCTCCGGCGAGAATCTCTTCGTCGTGAAGGACGGCCGGATCTCCACGCCGCCGCTCTCGTCGTCGATCCTCGCCGGGATCACGCGCGCGACCGTCATGACGCTCGCGCGTGAAGAGGGCATCGTCGTCGTCGAGGAACAGATCACGCGCGACGCCGTCTTCCTCGCCGACGAAGTGTTCCTGACGGGGACCGCCGCGGAGATCACTCCGGTGCGCGAGGTCGACAACCGCGCGATCGGCGAAGGCCGCGCCGGCCCGGTCACGAAGACGTTGCAACGGCGCTTCTTCGACATCGTCCGCGGCGCGGACGACTCGCACCCCGAGTGGCTGACGCGCGTTTGACGTTCCTGCGCTCCTCCGCGTTCGCCGCGGCGCTCGCGTCGACGGCGTGTAGCGGAGCGACGTCTCCACCGCCGCCCGCCGCTACCGCCGCGCCGTCGCGGATCGAACCGGGCATCTCGTTTTCGGACCGGGGTTGGCAGACGTTCGTCTCGCCGCGGTTCTTCGTCGCGTTTCCGCTTCCGGACGCGGCCGAGTGGCGCGTCGACGACAAATCCGGCAGATGGCTCGCCGCCGCGCACGTCCCGTCGAAGTCCATGCTGTGGGTGCGCGCGTGGCGCGAGGGCTCCGTCGTGAGCCACGCCGCGTGCGAGGCCGTCGCCCGCGGCTATCGCCCGGATCTCCTCGGGCGCGACGAATCAGCGCTCGGCGAACGCCGTCCGCTGGGGGCCCCCGCGGGGTTCGACACCGAGCTCGCGTTCGGCGTCTCGCGGAACAAGGACGCGCTGGGCGCGGTCGTCGCGGCGTTCGGCGCTCGCGTGCGCCAGTGTCTCGTCGTCATCTACGCCACGCGCGCCGACGGCCCCGACGCCCAAGAGCTCGTCGCCGATCGCGTCGGCTTCATCGTCGACCGAGTCTTCGCCCGCATGGAAACCCGCAAGATCGACGATCGCGTCGCGCCGCTCGTTCAAACGGGTCGGTAACGATTTTGCGGAGCACGGCCTTCCGGCTCGCGCTCACCTGAACCCCAGCAATCTCTCCTCCAACTTCCCCCGCAACCGCCGCTGCGCCGGCCCCACGATGACGGCGCTCAGCCGCTCCGGCAAGAACAGCCGCTGTGCGGCGTCACGCACCGCCGCTCCGCTCACCGCGTCGATCCGATCGCGACGATCGGCGAAATTTTCCGCGTACCCGCGCAGCGTGCAATCGGCGAGGAAATCCGCGGCGTCTCCGGGATCGTCGAGCATCTCTTCGAGGCTCCAGCCGTGTCGCGCGCGGGCCTTCGACAACTCCGCTTCGGTGGGGCCGTCGTCGCGGAGCGAACGCACCACGTCGAGGATCTCCGAGAGCACCGTGTCGGCTTGCGCGTGCGCGGTGTCGCTGCCGATATCGAGCAATCCCACGTCGTCGGAAGCTTCGTAGCCGGCGGCGACGTCGTACGCGAGCCCGCGCTCGTCGCAGAGCCGGGTGTACAGCCGCGTCGAGTTGCCGTCGTCCAGGATGCGCAGCAAGAGCTCGCACGCGGGTTCGTTCGGGTCGCGGAGGCCCTCGCCGCGAAAGCCGACGCGGAGCGCGGTCTGACTCGACGAGCTCCTGACGAACCGCATGCGCAGGTCGCGCTGCGGCTCCGGCGTCGCGGAGACGGGCGGCACCCCCGCCGAAAGCGCGTGGAAATGCCGTTCGACGGCCGCGGTCGCCGCCTGCACGTCGACGGGACCGGCGACGGCGACGACGGAGGCGCGCGCGACGTAACGCTCGTCGTGGTGGCGGCGCAGCCGCGGGACGTCGAAGCGCTCGAGGCCCTTCACGGTGCCGGTCACCGGATAGCCGAGCGGGTGTCGCTCGAACGCGGTGGCGCGGAGCAAGTCGTAGTCGTCGACGAGCTTTCCGTCTTCGTCGAGGTGCTCGAGGATCTCCTCGCGGATGATGCCCTTCTCGACCTCCAGCCCGTGGAGCAGCGGTTCGCGATAGACGCGCGCGAAGAGCTCGAGCGTCTCTTCGAAGTTCTCCGGGGGACAGGCGATGGAGAGCGTCCCGGTCTCGGAGCCCGTTCCGGCGACCAGGGTGCCGCCGAGCGACTCGAACGCGAGCGCTTGCTCGTGCGCCGTCGGATGACCGGGGATCCCGCGGTAGAGCATGTGCTCGAGCAGGTGACTCAAGCCGTTCTCTTCTTCCGCTTCGTACCGCGAGCCGACGCGCAGCTCGGCGACCAGGGCGACGCGGTGCGCGGCCGGCAGAGCGAGCACCACGACCTTGAGCCCGTTCGGGAGCGTCGTGGAGAGCGGCTTGGCTGCGTCGACCCCGCGGCGTGTCGCGGAACGCGCCATCATTCTCCGTCGTTGTTCTTCGGCTCCTCGAGGATGCGCTCGCTGAGCTCGATCTTGTCTTCCTTTGCTTTACGCAGGCGCGCGACGTACTGCGCGAGTCCCTCGGAGCGCTTCGCGACCTCGAGCCGTCGCATGATCTCCGTCTTTTCCTTGGCGAAGTCGTCGCGCGTGGCGACGGTCTTTTCCTTCAATTGCAACACGACGAGGCCGCCCATGACGCTGATGGGGTCCGGCTTCACGTCGTCGGGCTTCGCGAGCTCGAACGCCATCTTGCCGATGGGCACGCCGTACGAGTCGGGCACCGGATCGCCGTCGACGGGGAACGGCGCCGAGACTTCCATCTTCGGCGCGCGCGGGTCGTCGAGCGCCGGCGAATCCGGCTTCTCCGACGCGGCTTTGCCGGCCGCCGCCGGGCTCTTCTTCGCTGGTGCGGCGGGCGCGACGAGCTCCGGCAAGAGCTTCGCGAGCGTGTCGTCCAGACGCGCGCCGCCTTGCGCGGCGGCGATGAGCTTCGAAGCGAGGTCCTTCGCGACGGCCTCGGCCTGCGCGTGGATTGCGAGCGGCCGCGCGACGAACCTGCGTCCCGCCGCTTCGACGTCCACGGCGGCGAGGCGCCCGTCCGAACGGACCAGGCGATAGCCGCGCTTAATGGAAATGATGTCCGAAACCGCACCCGGCGCGAGCCCTTCCGCCGCCTTCCCGACGACGTCGCCTCCGTCGCCGTAGGCTTCGGCGTCGAAGCAGCCGAGCCGTCCCCCGCTCAGCGCGGTCGGCCCATCGGAGAGCTCGCGCGCGACCTTCTCGAACGGGACGCTCTTGGCGAGCATCCCCTTCGCGCGGTCCATCTTGTCCTTCAGCAGCGTCTTGTCGGCCTCCGAAGCGTCGTCTGGGGCCGTCGCGGCGATCTCGCTGACCAGGAGGCAGTCGGGCTTCCATTTGGAGCTCTCCGCCTTCCAGGCGTCGTCGACCTGCGTCTTGTGATCCAGAGCCCATTTGTCGACGGCGGCGTCGCTGCCGTCGGCGAGGTAGCGCGCCGCCCAGTCCGTATCGATCTTCACGAACCGAACGACGGCTTTCGATTTCTCGCGCGAGTAGGCGTCGAAGGCTTCCTCTTCCGACACACGGATGCGCGACTTCACGAGCTCCCGCATGCGCGCCGCGAGGAGCTCCCGCGCCTGCATCTTCAGGAACTCCTTCGGGCTCCGGTTGGTCATGCTCCGAACGACGCGACCGAAGAGCTCGTCGTCCACTTCCTGCGTCTTCGCGTCGATGACCGGGAGCTCGCGCACCATGTCGCGTGAAATGCCGTGCTCGTCGCCGCTCACCAGATCGAGCATCAGCCCGATACGCAGGGAGCTCGCCGCCGGCAACGACGCGTGGGCGTGTCCGAGCCGGAGCTCCTCTTTCACCGCGTCTTCGTCGACGCCGAGCCCGAGGCGCTGCGCTTCTTCGACCAGGAGCTCGCGCTCGACGAGGCCCTCGAGCACCAGGCGGCGCAGCTGGTACGCCTTCACCTGCTTCGCGGGCATGCCGCGCGGCACGACGAGGCCGTACTCGGCGACGAAGTCTTTTCGCGAGAGGCAGTTACGCCCGATCGACGCCGCGCACTCGCGGCGGATGGAGCCCGTCTGCATTCGCGACGTCGAGCGGAACTCGAGGATGAACACCACGATGATGCCCATCACCACGGTGGCCATCAGTGCTTGGCCAGTGCCGCCCTGTCGAAGCGCATTCAACATTTCGCATGCCTTCGCGACGTGAGGTCGCTCCGGCGCGGCTAGCACTAGCCCGTACTCGCGCTCTTTTCCACCCCCAGCGCGTACTTCAGCTCGTCCACCAGCTCGCCCGGCTCGACCGGCTTTTCGTAGGCGACTTCGTACCAGGTATCGAGGGTTTGCGGGCCGCCGCCCGGATCGTTGATGTGGACGACGGAGGTCTCCACTTCGTGATAGCCGCGCGGCGCGCTGGCGGACGCGGCGTCGCGCGCCCGACCGAAGAGCTGAGCGGCGGACTCGCCGGGAAACTGACTCGACTGGGCCCGCACCACGAAGCGAACCAGGAGTGGATCGCCGGCGACGGCGGCGACGCCGCCGTCCATGATGAGATTTTCGCGCACGCGTTCCGCCAGATGGACGCGGTTCCCCTGTACTCTGAAAATCTCTAGGCCCGCCGCGGTGAGCTGTTTCTTGAGCTCTGAAGGGGTAAGGCTTGGCATTCGTGACGCGAAGACACCCGCACGACGTGAGGGAGGAGTGGGTAAGAGCGGCGGCTACGGGCTCAGTCGCCGCGAGGGCGCACGACTGGGCGACGGTCGACCAGAACGGTCGTTTCGATTCCGAGACCTTCTCAGAGCGAAAATTCCTCGTCAAGGACGACTAGGGGACGACCAGCCGACGATTGGGGCAACGGCGTGGGGATGCACGGGTAAAGGACTCGGAAGAGACATTGGTGACCCGCCCGCGCCGGGGTAAACTCCTTCTCTCTTGACCCGGCGAAGCTCGAGCCCCTCCATCCCGATTCCACCGGGAGCCGTTCACGGTACGCGGCGCGCGGGTGGCTCTCGACGCGAAGCGACGGAGCGCGTCAGGGTTCGGGGCGAGTCGTTCCAGACCACCGGCTGGACACTGAACATCAGCCGAGGAGGCGCTCGCCTCGTGCTCGAAGAGGCCGTGGAGCTCGGCGCGCACTACCAGGTCGAAATAGGCTTCGAGCCCGAAGCGCGTCAGGTTCGCATCGTGTGGGCGCAAGACGAGGCAGATGGACAGATCGTCGGCGTTCAATTCCTGGACACCGACGGCTCGATCCCGCCGCCGCCCGCCGCGGGCAGCGACCCCGAGCGCAAAGACGGCGGCTGAGGCGACGTCGCCGTGACGGCCGCGGAGCTGCTCGGTCCGGGTGGTCCCCTCGCCGCGGGCATGCCTTCGTACGAAGCGCGCCCGGCGCAGCTGGCGATGGCGGAAGCCGTCGAGCGCGCGCTCGCGGAAGATCGCGTGCTCCTCGCCGAGGCCGGAACCGGGACGGGCAAGACGCTCGCGTACCTGGTGCCCGCCATCCTCAGCGGCAGGAAGGTGGTCGTCTCGACCGCGACGCGCGCGCTGCAAGAACAGATTTTTTACAAAGACCTGCCGCTCATCGAGCGGACGCTCGGGCTCAAGCCCGACGCGGCGCTGATGAAGGGGCTCGCGAACTACGTGTGCAAGCGGCGCCTCGCGGAGCTCCGCGCGAGCGCCGACGCGGCCGGCGCGGAGGTCACCCGCGCGCTCTCCCTCGTCGAGCGGTGGCTCGGCGACGCCGAGGCCGGCGACGTCTCGGAGATCGACGGGCTCCCGGAGGACGATCCCGTCGTGTCGAGGTTCACCTCTTCGAGCGACACGCGCGTGGGGCAATCTTGCCACTACTACTCGGAGTGCTTCGTCACGCGGATGAAGCGCGCCGCGGAGTCCGCGAAGATCGTGGTCGTCAATCATCACCTCTTCTTCGCCGATCTCGCGCTCCGCGGCGCGCACCCCGGCCGCGTCATCCCCGACTACGACGCGGTGATCTTCGACGAAGCGCACCAGCTCGAGGACGTCGCGACGACCTTCTTCGGCGTCCGCGTCTCCGAGGCGCGCGTCTCGCGCCTGCTTCGCGAGACGGAGGCGATCCTCGGCGCGTTTCATCGCCACGGCTTTCGCAGTGCGCGGATCGTCGACGCGGCGAGGAACGCGTCGTCGGTCTTCTTCGCGACGGTGCTCTCCGCCGCCGGCGCTCCGGAGGAGCGGGTCACCCTGGAGCGCGATTTCTGGACCGGGGAACGTCAAGAGGCGTGGCACCGGCTCGACGACACCCTCGACGGGGTGCGCTCGCTCCTCGAATCCATGCGCGCCGAGCTCACGTCGGGAGGCTTCACGCCCCTCGGCGCGATCCGCGGGCCCGACCTGCGCGCGCTCGGGGACGGCCTCGAGGTCGCCGCGCGCCGCGCGAACGAAGCACGGCAAGATCTGGCTACCATAGTAGACGGCTCCGCCGGCCGGGTGACGTGGCTCGACGTCGGCGCTCGCTCCTCGGCCTTGAGCTCGTCGCCGGTGGATCTCTCGTCGCTCCTCAGGTCACGCCTCTTCGAGGTGATGCCCTCGGCGATCCTCACGAGCGCGACGCTCGCCAACGGCCCGAGTGGCGTCACCGGTCCGCGCGCCTTCTCGTTCGTCCGATCGCGCCTCGGCCTGAACGCGGACACGATCGCCGTCACCGAGCTCGTGGTGCCGTCGCCGTTCGACTACGCGGCGCGCGCGCTGCTCTATCTGCCGCGCGATCTGCCCGATCCGCGCGACGCGGCGTTCCTTCCGCACGCCGCGGAGCGCACGGCGGAGCTCATCGAGATAACCGGCGGCGGCGCGTTCGTCCTCACGACGTCGCTCCGCGCCATGCGCACGCTCCACCGCGCGCTGGCCTCCCGGCTCGCGGGGCGTCGCGTGCTCGTCCAGGGCGACGCCCCGAAGACGGCGCTGCTCGAGTCGTTCCGCGCGGCGGGCGACGCGGTCCTCGTCGCGACGGCGAGTTTCTGGCAAGGCGTCGACGTCCCGGGAGACGCGCTGCGCCTCGTCGTGCTCGAGAAAGTGCCGTTCCCGGTGCCGAGCGATCCGGTGATCCAGGCGCGCGCGCGGGCTCTCGAAGACGAAGGAAAGCGTCCGTTCGTCGAGCTCCACGTCCCCATGGCGAAGATCGCGCTGAAGCAGGGGTTCGGGCGGCTCATCCGGACCTCGGCCGATCGCGGCGTCGTCGCGTTGCTCGACGAGCGCGTGCACCGTCAAGGCTACGGCCGGGAGCTGCTCGCCGCGCTGCCGCCGGCGCGGCGTACGAGCGACCTCGGCGAGGTCAGGGCGTTCTGGGAATCACTGCGACAGTGAGCCGCAGTCGAGGCCGCCCCCGACGACGCGGAGAGCGCCCTTCCACCGCGAACCGTCGGAGAAGGACGACCAGCGCTGCTCGTCGAAGTCGCAGGGATGATCGTGGGCGGCGTCGTCGCGGAACACGACCGTGTACGTCTCGCGGCGCGCGCCTTCGCGTTCGCAGCCCTCGCAGCTTCCGGGACGCGAAATCGACGCGTCCGGCCACCGCGGCGCGTCCGCCACCGCGGCGCCTTCGGCGCTCGCGGAGCGGGTCTTCGTCCATTTGTCGACCGTGAAGTAGCAGCGCTCCGAGTAAACGGGCTCGTCGCGGTAACGGGGCGTGCACTCTTGCGTCTCCGAGAACGTGCCGTTGCCGCGATCCACGCGGCGCGTCTGGCAATCCTGACCGTCCTCGATCTTCTCGTGCGAGCGCACCTCTTTGCGCCGGCTGACGCCGCGCGCGGCGAACGGCATCTGGTCGCACCACGCCGAATCCGAGACGGGACCGTAGCGCTCGACGTCGATCTCGCGCTTCCAGCTGTGACCGACGACCTCGAGCCCGCCGGTCTTCTTCCAGAGCGCGATCGCGATCACCGCGACGACGGCGACGACCACGACCAGGCATCCCGCGCGCAGCATCGTGCGCATCGCCGATCCCGGCTTCGGAACGCCCGCGGGGGTTTCCGGGTGCTCGTGCGCTTCGAGCGCTTGCTCGCGTTCCGCTTTCGCGCGGCTCGCGCTGTCGACCGCGTAGCCCGCGCCGGTGTCGACCTGGTCGCTCCGCCGCGTCACTTCCGCGGCGCGCTCGAGCGGCGCGCCGCAGCCGGCGCAGTGCTTCGAGTTCTTGCTGTTGGCGACGCCGCAGTGCACGCACCGGACGTCGGCGCCGTAATACTCGTGCTGCTTCGCGGGGACCTTGTCCGCGTCTCCGGGGAAATAACGCGCGTCGGCGTCCTGCGGCGCCCCGCAGTTCGGACAATGGCGGTGCGTGAGCCCGAGCAGCTTCTTTTTGCCGCAGAAGCGGCAGTCCCAGAGCATCTCGTAGACGGGCTCGAGCGGCGCGGTGACGTCGACGGCGCTCGCCTTCGACATGTCCTCTTCCGAAAGCGCCAGCACGACCGACCCGAACGCGGAGATCTCGACGCCGATGTCCGCGAGCCCGGGCGCGGCCGCCGTCGCGATCGCCCGCGAGAGCTCCGGCTGCGCGGCGCGATCCACGAGCAGCGGAACGAGCCGTCCGGCCTTGCCCGCGTCGTTCATCGCGGCCTTCGCGCCTTCGAAGATCGCGCGCTGCACGTGACCGCGCAGCGTCGCGTCGGGATCGCCCGCGACGCCGGCCACGACGAGCGCCGCGCGGTTCGCGTCGACGATGCGCACCCCCACCTCGCCGAAGACCCGCGGCGCGAGCGCGTGCCCCGACGCGGCGTCGAAGATTTCTCCCGTGGCGCCGCGGATGCGCACGCCGTGCACCGCCAGCGTGATCACCAGCGCGTCGACGCCCGACGTCGTCGGGAGCGCTTGCAAGAATGGAATGGTGCGCGGGTCGACGAGGTGCGACCCGGGGCCGAGCGTGCCCAGCACGCGTCCCTGTTGCACGAACAGCGCCGTCTCGGTGGGTCCGACGACGAGCGGCTGCCCCAGCATCTCGGTGACCGAGCGGCGGACGACCAGCGGCGCGCGGATCGAATCGGGGGGAAAAGACGGCTCGGGCATTCGTCGATCGCGCGGCGCCGTTCGGACGACGCTCCGCAACCCAGTAATCTAC
Organism: Polyangiaceae bacterium; assembly: GCA_035547195.1. Taxonomy (GTDB): domain Bacteria; phylum Myxococcota_A; class Polyangia; order Polyangiales; family Polyangiaceae; genus DASZVB01. The sequence goes on along the minus strand of DASZVB010000024.1, from coordinate 73,592 downwards.
ACGCTACACGACGGCGCCGGAGCCGTGAACGGCGGTTCGCGAAAGCGAAAAGTACGCCTCAAATGCGACCTGCGCCTCTCGTTCGCCGCCGAGCGCACTAGAGTGGGTTCCACATGGTTCCGTTCGATAAGGCGCTCGGCGAGCTCGGTCTGTCGCGAGACATCGCCATCTGCTCCGTCCAGAGCGGCTATCCGGCCCCGAAGGTCATCAACCTGGTCCTCCTTCGCCGGGGGGCTTCGTGGTTCTTGTTCGAATCCAGCGTGGCGCGCCCGGACGTCGTCGCCGAGATCCACGGTCACCTCGCGTCCCACGGCGTAGATCGTCTCGAGGGCGTGTTGGTCACGCATTGCCACGGCGATCACGCCGGGAGCGCGGGCATCATCGCCGGCTACGGACGCCCGCAGGGCGAACGCGCGCCGATCTACGTGCACTCCGCGAGCTACCGTTTTCTGACGCATCCCGAGCCGGCGTTCCTCAACGAGACGTACGAGCTCTTCCTCACGCGCGCCCACTGGGGTCTCATCGCGTTCAACAATCTGTCGAACGACGAAATGGTCGACCACGAGCTTCGAAAGCTCTACTCCGGCTACTTCGCGCGCACCCCGAAGAGCGCCCTGCGGTTCGTCGATCAAGCGCAGATCCCCGACGGCATCTGGGCCCTCTCCACGCCGGGTCACTCGAACGACTGCGTCCTTTACTACGACGAAGAAAACGGCGTCGCCATCCCCGGCGACACCATCATCTGCACCGGAGTCCCGGAGAAGCCGGAGACGGCGGCGTACGTCATCCCCATCTTCACGGTCGCTGGCCAGAGCTACTCCATGGCCTTCGAGCGTTACGTGCACACCATCTCCGTGCTCCGACGCTTCTTCGAAACGCACCGCGTGCGCGCCATTCTCCCGCCCCACGGCCGCTTCGCCATCACGCGCCCGCTCGAATGGGTGCGCTTCGCCGAGGGATACTTCAAAGGCATCTACCGCGCGCTCCTCGACGACTTCCTCGGCGACCCAGCGTGGAAGGGAAAGCCGTTCTTCGCCTGCGATTTGAACCGCTACATCCCGAGCGCCGGCGCGCACCCCATTTCGACGCCGAGCCACACCTTCGGCATGCTCTGCGCCCTCGTCGACGAAGGCTATTTCTCCATGTCCGAAGACCCCAACACACGCCAGATCTCCTTCACCGTCGAGCATCGCCCCCCCGACGACTGGCTCACCCGCACCTTCGCGATGGACCCCGGCCCGTTGCCCCTCTTCAAACACAGCCAACGCGAAAGCGCAGTGAGCTCCGCGCGCCCGACGTAGCCAGGATTCGGTGAAGGCGCCTCGCTGGTACGGGCGCCTCGCTGGTACGGGGCGCGGCGTCAGACGCGGTTCGTCGAAAGCGCAGTCGAAGCAGTCGCGGCCGGCGCACCACCGCGCCAGCGCCGCGCCGAAACGGGAGCATCGCCGTGCGCAATGGTCGCGCGGAGCCCTGGTCGTCTCCTTTGCACGTGTGCGATGGCGTCTTGCGGTCCCCCGTGTGCAATAGATGACTGACTGAGTCAGTTATCCCCGTCCCCGTGCGCAATAGATGACTAACCGAGTCAGCTATCTCCCCCCGTCCCCCGTGCGCAATAGGTGACTAACTGAGTCAGCTATCTGCCCCTACCCCTGTGCAATAGGTGACTGACTGAGTCAGTTATCTACCCCGCGTGCAGGCAATAGATGACTGACTGAGTCGGTCATCTACCTCCGCCTGCATGGACCCACAGTCGCGCGCGGTAGTGGGTCGGTGGGTCGGAGTCCGTGAACACTCCTGTGCCACGAGCGTCTTTCTTCCAGATTCAGATTTCAAACGCGGCGCCTCGGCGGAGCGCCGCGTTCGTCGTCACACCGCTTCGGCGCCCGGCGCGATCGAATCCGACGCGGCGGCTTTGCCGTTCGTTGGGCCGCTTGCTTTCTTCGCGGACGCGGGCTTCGCCGCCTTCGCGGGTTTGCCCTTCACGGCTTTGGTCGCCTTCGCGGGCGCGGGCTTCGCTGCTTTGCCCTTCGGCGCGGCTTTCTTCACCTTGGATGCCTTTGCCGGAGCAGCCTTCGCGGCGCTCTTGCCTTTCGGCGCGGCTTTCTTCGCCGCCTTCGCGGGCGCCTTTGCCGCGGCTTTGCCCTTCGCGGCCTTGGCGGGCGCCTTCTTGGCGGCGGCTTTCTTCGCGGAAGCGGCCTTGCCCTTCGCGGCCTTGGCAGGCGCCTTCTTGGCGGCGGCTTTCTTCGCGGGAGCGGCCTTGCCCTTCGCGGCCTTGGCGGGTGCCTTCTTCGGGGCCGCCTTGGCCTTCGCCTTCGCGGGCTTTGCGGCAACCTTGGTGGACGCTTCTTTGGCCTTCGCCTTCGCCTTCACCGGTGCGCCCTTCGCCGCGGGGGCCATGGCTCGCTCCGGGGACATCTTCTTCGTCGGACGATTCAGCATCACGCGAGTGGTCGGGGTCGAGGCGTCTTCGGAGTCTTCCTCGTCGTCGCCGCTTCCGGACTTCGCCGCGATCTCGTCCTCGTCCTCGTTGGTCTCCGCGTGGCCGTGATCGTGGTCATGGTCGTGGTGATGACCATGCCCGTGATGATGATGACCGTGCCCGTGATGATGGCCGTGTTCGTCCTCGTCCTCGTCCTCGTCCTCGTCCTCGACGTCTTCGATGTCCTCGTCCTCGTCTTCCACGTCCTCGTCGCGATCGTCTTCGTCTTCCACGTCTTCGATGTCCTCGTCTTCGTGTTCGTCTTCGTCGTGTTCCGCGTCTCGCCGGACGGCGGATTTCGCCGGCCGTGCGAGCACGGGTGCGCTCATGCCGTTGGCGCCCGCGGCGGGCGGCTCGGTTTGATGACGCTGGACGGCCTCGGGGTCCGGCCGGCCCATCGCGCCCTCCCGGCGTTCCGCGAGCACGGCAGTGACCTTCGCGTCGAGATCCGCGAACTCGAACGGCTTATCCAGGTAGGCGTCCGCGCCGTACAACGGAGAGGTCATCTCGTTGAGGTTCTCGCCGATGCCAGTGAGCATGATCACACCGGTGTGCGCGAGCGAAACGGCTTCGCGGATCTTGCGACAGACCTCCCAGCCACTCATCCCCGGCATCATCACGTCGAGGATGACCAGGTCGGGTAGATGCTCGTGCGCGAGCTGCCACGCTTGGTCGCCGTCCGATGCCTCGAGCACTTTGTAGCCCTTCGAGCGGACGTGCGACGCGACGAGCGCCAGCGTGCTGGGCTCGTCGTCGGCGACGAGCACGACGACGTCTTGTTCGGTCTCTGACATATCGGTTTCCTCGCGGTCCGATGCGTATTTGGAAACCACCCTCACCGAGGAATCAAGCGATTGCGCCCTTTTCCGGCGCGGACTTTCACGTCACAGCGGTCACCGACCGACCGAGCGGCGGAATGCGCTTTCGTCGAATCGGGGTCATGAAGGTCGTCGCCCCCGGCGCCAGGCGCTACCATCCAAGAGGAACAGCGGCCTGGGTTCCAACGTTTCGACATCTGCGGGTAAGCCTCTGACACAGCAAGCGCCATCGTCGGACCGGCAGCGACGCCTGTCGCGCCTTTCACGCCTCTCGCGGCAGGTGGCGCTGCGCGCAAAGGCAAATCGAGTCGTCGCCCGGGCTGTCACGCTGTCCCTCGTTCCGCTCGTGTACGCGGTGCTTGCCCTGACCGTCATCAAAGTGACGCGCGGAGCGCCGACCGTCGCTCATGCGCTCACGTGGGGCTTCGCGCTTCCCCTCGCGGTGTTCGCGGGCGGCGTTATGCATGCCGCGCTGCGCAAGGCCGCGCCGCATGCGGGGTCGCTTGCCCTCGATCGCGTTTACGAGTTGAAGGATCGCATCACGAACGCGCTCGCGTTCTCGGCGCTGCCTTCCGGCGAGCGCACGCCGCTGATGGAAGCGGCTATCGAGGACGCGCTCGCCACGAGTCGTGAGCTCTCTCCACGACGAGCGGCGCCGCTCACGCGCCCGAAGGATCTATGGGTGATGTTCGCGCTCGTCGCGGGCGTCGCGGGGCTCGCGCTGCTCGAGGTCCCGGTGAAGCGCGTCGTGCCCAAGCTCACCCACCACGTCGACGCCATCGCCATCACCGACGACGACGCGGATCTGTTCCGCCGCATCTCGGAAGATTTGCAAAACCAGAGCACCGATCCCGCGGCCGCCGCGGGCGCGCGCAAGTTCAATCAGCTCGTCGAAGATCTCGCGGAGCGGAGGCTCGACCGAAGAGAAGTCTTCCGACGTCTCGACGAGCTCGAGCGCAGCCTGAAGGACGCGTCGAGCATCGACGCCTCGGCCCTCGACGAAGCGCTGGACGGAGTCGCGAAGGAGCTCGCGAAGAGCGGCCTTGCTCGCGGTGTGTCGCAGGCGCTCGCCGAGAAGCGCCTCGCCGACGCCGAGCAGGCGATGAAAGATCTCGCGAAGAAGATCGAGAGCGCGAAGAAAGACGTCGACAAGGCGAAGCTCGAGGAGCTCCGCAAGGCGCTCCAGAAATCGAGCGAGACCGTGCACTCGAAGGCGGCCGAGCAGGACGGCGCGCGCAAAGATCTGGAGGAGCGCCGGCGAAGGCTCCTGCAGAAGAAGCAGAAAGAAGGCCTGACGAAGGCGGAGCAGCAGGAGCTCGAGCAGACCGAGCGCAAGCTCGAGCGTCTGGATCGCGAGAAGGCCCACTCGGACGCGCAGCAAAAAGCCATGTCCGAGCTGGATCGCGATCTGGCCAAAGCGGCACAGGACCTGATGAAGGACCTGGGGATGGGATCTCAGGATCTGAAGAAGGGCGCCGAGGACATCAACCGCGCCGCGAACCAGCGCATGAGCGAGCAGCAAAAAGAAGAGCTCAAGCGGCGCATCGAAGAGCTACGCCAGTTGCTGCGTCAAGAGGGGCAGTCGGGGCGCGATCGCATCAAGCGGATGATGGCGTTCGGCAATCAAGCGCGCGGGCAGCAAGGGCAAGGTCAGGGAGGCGGCCAGCAGGGGCAGGGCCAGGGACAAAACCAGGGCCAAGGCCAAGGGCAAGGCAAGAAGCAGCTGACGTTCGGGCAGGGGCAGGGGCAGGGCGAGGGGCAGGGAATCGCGCTCGGGCCGACCGGTGTCGCGCCCGCCGCCGGCGAAAACGGACAATCGCAGGGCAGCGCGACCGGCAGCGGCGACAAGGACACGTGGGGCACCGGCCACGATCCGAACTTGGCCGGCGACGCGACGAAGTTGAAGGGACAGACCGAAGACGTCACCGCCGCAGGCGCCGATACCGGGCAAGGCGCGGCGTCGAGCCAGGTCATCTACGGCGCCGCCGAGCGCGGCTTCGTCGGCCGCGGCTACAAGAAAGTGTTCACCGACTACCAGACCGTCGCCGAAGAGTCGCTCTCGAAGGACGAAATTCCCCCCGGCTATCGCTTCTACGTGCGCCGGTACTTTCAATTGATTCGGCCGCGCGATTGAGGCGCTCGGACGAGACGAAGGAAACTACATGACCGTCGAAAACACGCGAGACGATGTATCTAACTTCCAGAAGAAGATCGGGATGCTCCGCGAAGAAGTGGGGCGCGTCATCGTGGGGCAGCGCGACATCGTCGACGGAGTGCTCACGTGTATGCTCGCGGGATCGCACGCGCTGCTCGAAGGCGTGCCCGGTCTCGGCAAGACGATGCTCGTCCGCACGCTGGCCGAGGCGATGGGGCTCGAGTTCTCGCGCATCCAGTTCACGCCGGATCTGATGCCCGCGGACATCCTCGGCACGACGGTCATCGAAGAGAGCTCGTCCGGCGCGCGCGCGTTCGAGTTCCGGCGCGGGCCCATCTTCGCGAACATCGTCCTCGCCGACGAGGTGAACCGCGCCACGCCGAAGACGCAGAGCGCGCTCCTCGAGGCGATGCAGGAAGGCCGCGTCACCGTCGGCCGGCGCACGTACAAGATAGAGGCGCCGTATCTCGTGCTCGCGACGCAGAACCCCCTGGAGATGGAGGGTACGTATCCGCTGCCGGAAGCGCAGCTCGATCGCTTCTTCTTCAAGCTCCACGTCGCGTTCCCGAACCGCGAGGAGCTGCACTCCATCCTGGACCGGACGACGACCGACTACGCCGCCGGGTTGCATCCCGTGGTCACGCGCGACGACATCCTCCAGATGCAAGCGCTGGCGCGCTCCGTTCCGGTGGCGAAGCACGTCCAGGATTACGCCGTTCGCTTGCTCCTCGCGACGCACCCCGGCGGAGCGGACGCGCCGGAGTCGGTCACGCGCTTCGTGCGCACCGGCGCGTCGCCGCGCGGCGCCCAGGCCATGTTGCTCGCGGCGAAGATCCGCGCGCTCATCGACGGGCGCTTCGCCGCGTCCATCGACGACGTGAAGGCCGGAGCGCTGCCCGCGCTACGCCACCGCGTGCTCTTGAACTTCGAAGGCGAAGCAGAAGGCGTGAAGACGGACGGCGTGCTCCAGGAGATCCTTTCGCGCCTCCCGGAGAGCAAGGGCTGAGGGAGCCCGCGAGCGCGCACCATGGGCGTCTTCGACTCGTTGAAACAGTTCGCGCGGCCGCCGAGCGTCCGCGTGCCGTCGGTGCGCCCGGGCGCCGACCTGTTCGACGACGAATTCCAGCGCAAGGTCGAGACGCTGGCGATCGTCAGCCGTCGCGTGTTCGCCGGCCGCATGCGCGCCGAGCGGCGCAGCAAGAAGAAGGGCAGCGGCGTCGAGTTCGCCGACCACCGCGACTACGCCCCCGGCGACGACTTCCGGTTCGTCGACTGGAACGTGTACCAGCGCTTCGGGAAGCTGCTCGTGCGGCTGTACGAGGAAGAAGAAGACCTCCAGATCTCCTTCATCGTCGATTGCTCGGCCTCCATGGGCTTCGGGTCCGGCAAGAAGTTCGACCAGGCGCGGAGGCTCGCCGCGGCGCTCGCGTACGTCGGGCTCGCGAACCTGGATCGCGTCGCCGCCTACGGCGTCAGCGACGAGCTCGTCGCGGAGATGCCCCCGACGCGCGGCCGCGCGCGCATCTTCAAGGTGTTCCGATTCCTCGGCGATCTGAAGCCCGCCGGCGTCACGCACCTCGGCGATGCCATCAGCGTGGTCGCTGCCCGGCAGAAGCGTCGCGGGCTGGTCGTGCTCCTGTCCGACCTCTACGATCCGAACGGCTTCGAGCGCGGGATCAACGTCCTTCGATACAACAAGCTCGAGCCCTACGTCGTGCACATCACCGACGCCGCCGACGCGCGCCCCGTGCTCCGCGGCGACGTGCACCTCTACGACGTCGAGACCGGTGACGAGCGCGAGGTGACGGTCACCGACGCGCTCCTCTCTCGCATGGAGCACGCCTACCGCGACTACCTCTCCGAGATCGAGCACTTCTGCGTGAGAAACCAGGTGCCCTACTTCAACGCGGACGTCGCCGTGCCCTTCGACGAGCTCGTGCTGCGCGTCTTCCGTCGGGGAGGTTTTCTCCGCTGATGACCTTCGTCGGTCTCTCTGCGGCCGCCCTCGGGGTGACGTTCGCGCTGGCCGCCGCGGCGACGATCGCGCTCTACATTTTGAAGCTCCGGCGCCGCCCGGTGGCGATCCCCTTCTCGCCGATCTGGCAGCGTGTCTTGCGCGACAAAGAGGCGTCGCAGCTCTTTTCGCGCCTGAAGAACCTGCTGTCGCTGCTCTTGCAGCTGTTGCTCCTCGGGCTGGTCGTGTTCGCGCTGGGCGACCCCAGGCCCGCCGCGGGCGCCGCGGAAGGCCGGAGCGTCGTAGTCCTGGTCGATACCAGCGCGTCGATGCAAGCCGTCGACGTGCGGCCGACGCGGCTCGACGTCGCGAAGCAGAAGGTCACCGAGCTCGTCCAGGGGCTCGGCGTCGCCGACCGCATGCTCATCGCGAAGATGGACGCTTCCACCGTCCCGCTCTCCACGATGACGTCGGAGCCGACGGAGCTCACCGACGCGCTCGCCAAAGTGACGGCGACCGACACGCGCGCCGACTTCGCGCGCGGGCTCGCGTTTTCGCTCGACGTGCTGCGCGGCGCGAAGCGCCCGGAGATCATCGTCGTGAGCGACGGCGATCTCGACGCCCAGGCGGCGGCGAAGGGCCTCGACCTGGGCGCCGTCCCGGTGCGCCTCGTGCCGATCGGCAAGGGCGGCAAGAACGTCGCGATCACCGCGTTCTCCGTGCGCCGCTATCCGCTCGACGTCTCGCGCTACGAGGTGCTCCTCGAGGTGACGAACACGACGGACGCGCCGGCGGAGGTCGAGCTGTCGCTCCTCGGCGACGGCAACGTCGTCGACGTCTCGCGGCTCTCGCTGAAGCCGAACGAACGCTTGCCGCGCATCTACGCCGACCTCGGCGGCGCGAGCAAGATGCTGGAAGCGCGCATCCGCCTCGCCGACGGCACACAAGACACGCTGCCCGCGGACGATCGCGCTTACGCGCTGATGCCGGAGCGGCGGCGCGCGCGCGTGCAGCTCGTCTCGCGGGGCAACACGTACCTCGACGCGGCGCTGCTCCTCGACGAGTACCTCGACGTCACGCAGGTGAAGCCCGACGCCTATCGCGCCGAGGGGGCGTACGACGTCACCATCTTCGACGGCGTCGCGCCGGCGATGCCTGCCGCGGGAGGCGCGTTGTATCTGGCGCCGCCCGCGAACGGGTCGCCGGTGAAGGTCGGTAAGGCGGTCACGGATTTCGGGTTCGACACCTGGGACAGGAAGAGCCCGCTCCTGCGCTTCATGGCCGTGGACAACGTCCAGGTCGCGCGCGGCAACGTGTTCGTGCCCGACAAAGCGGATCACGTCGTCGGCGCGAGCGAGCTCGGGCCCATCCTGGTGAGCGGCACGCGGCAAGGCCATCCTTTCGTCGCGCTCGGCTTCGATCCGCGTGACAGCGATCTCGTGCTCCGCGTCGCGTGGCCGCTCTTCGTGTTGAACGTCATCCATTCGTTCGTCGAGGACGACGCGAGCTATCTCTCCGCGTATCGCACCGGCGTTCCGTGGCACGTCCCGGCGCCGAGCGACGCTTCCGTCGCCTTCGTGCGCTACCCGAGCGGCGAGAACCACCAGGTGCCGATCAAGGAAGGGCGCGCCGTGCTGTTCGGCGAGCACGCGGGCTTCTACGAGCTGCGCGCCGGCAGTCCGGCGGCCGCGCCTTCGTTCTTCGCCGCGAATCTCTCCGACGAGGCCGAGAGCCACGTGACGCCGAAGGCGGAGCTCGACGTGCCGGGCGCGAAGCGCGGGCCGGACGAGGGCTTCCACGCAGGCGTGCGCCGCGAGCTCTGGGTGTATTTCGTGATGGCCGCCATCGCCATCTCGGCGCTCGAGTGGTTCTCTTATCACCGCAGGATCACGGTATGACGCCGCGTGCTCGCTTTGCGATCGGCGCGGCGCTGTCCGTGCTCGCGAGCGTCGCCCTGGGCGCCCTCTATCTGCGCTGGCTCGGACACGGCGGCGCCTCGTTCTTCCGCGTCACGCACGGCGACACCACGACGAGTCTCACCGAGCCGAGGATGCTCGTCGTCGTCGCGCTCTTGCCGGTGCTGGCGTTCGCGCTCTTCCGTTCGCTGTCGGATCTGCCGTGGCAGCAGCGGGTGCTCGCGCTGCTCTTCCGCGTGCTCTTCTTGCTGTCGCTGGGTGCCGCGCTGTCGCGGCCGACGCGCACCGCGGAGACGCACAAGGTCTGCACGGTGCTGCTCGTCGACGTGAGCGACTCGATCTCCGACGAAGCGCTGGAAGACGCGCGCGCCGCTGCGAAGCGCCTGATCGCGGCGCGCGGCGCGGACGATCTGGTGAAGGTGGTCACGTTCGCGCGGCGCCCCCGCTTGATCGATTTGGGAGAAAAAACGGAGCTCCCGCCGGTCTCTGCGCTTCGACACGACGCGACGAAGGCCGGGGCCGGCAGCGCGCGGCGCGAGGGCGCCGCGACGGACATGGCGGCGGCGCTGGACCTCGCGTACGGCGTGTTCCCGCCGGGTTACTTGAAGCGCGTCGCGCTGCTCACCGACGGCGTCGAGACGGACGGCAACGTGCTCGCGGAGGCCGACCGCGCGAAGACCTTCGGCGTACGCGTGTTCGCCATCCCGCTGCGGCGTCCGCCGCCCGCGGAGGTCGCGGTGCGCAGCCTGCATGCGCCGAGCAAGGTGCAGATCGGCGAGCCCTTCGAGCTCGTCGCCGACGTCTACGCCAGCCGCGCCACCACGGCGCGCGCGCGCCTGTATCAGGGCGAAGTCCTGAACGGCCTCGGCGGGGTGCGCGAGCTGAACCTGCCCGCGGGCAGCTCCGAGATCCGCTTTCCGTCGGTCGTTCGCGTCGGCGGCAAGGTGACGTATTCGTTCGAGGTCGATCACGTGGCAGAGGATACGTTCGCGGCGAACAACCGCGTCGCGACGTCCGTCGACGTGCCGGGGCGGCCGTCGGTGCTGTACATCGACGGCCAACCGCAGCGCGCGAGCTACTTGTCGAGCGCCCTCGGCGCGCAGGAGTTCGACGTCGACGTGCGCAGCCCGACGGCGTTCCCGGGCTCGCTCGAGGAGCTCGAGCGCTACGACTTCTTCATTCTCTCCGACGTACCCGCGGAGCAGGTCAGCCTTTCTTCGCAGGCGCTCGTCGAGCGCTACGTGCGCGATCTCGGCGGCGGGTTTCTCTTCGCCGGCGGCACGTCGGGCTTCGGGCTCGGCGGATGGGCGCACACGAACATCGAACGCATCTTGCCGGTGCGCATGGACGCCGAACGCCGCAAAGACATGCCGAGCGTCGCGATGGTGCTGGTCATCGATCGCTCCGGTTCGATGACCGGGCTCCCTCTCGAGATGGCCAAGGCCGCGTGCCGCGCCACCGTCGACACCCTGGAGGGCGACGATCTGATCGAAGTCGTCGCCTTCGATTCCAGCCCGATCCGCTATGTGAAGATGCAGGCGGCCCGCTACCGGAGCCGCATCGAAGGAGACATCGCGCGCATCCAGCCGGGCGGCGGCACCGAGATCCGCTCGGCGATCGACATGGCCTATCAGGACATGACGGTGACGCAGGCGAGGCGCAAGCACGTCATCCTGCTCACCGACGGCCGCGCCGATTCGGAAGGCTTGCGCGAGCTGGTGCAAGCGATGCTATCGGAGTCGATCACCGTCACCACGGTCGGCCTCGGCGACGGCGCCGACGCGGATCTGCTCCGCGCGCTCGCGGACGCCGGCGGCGGTCGCTTCCACAACGTACCCGATCCGAACAGCCTGCCGCGCATCTTCACCCGCGAGACGGAGCTCGTGTCGCGGCAAGCCGCCGTCGAGGAGTGGTTTCCCGTCACCCAGACGTCTTCCGCGGATTTCCTCGGCGGCATCGCGCTCGGCACCGCGCCGTTCTTGCACGGCTACGTCGCGACGCAGATGAAAGAGCCGCCCGCGCAGCAGATCCTCGCGAGCGACAAGGGCGAGCCGATCCTCGCGCGGATGCGCGTCGGGCTCGGCTGGACGCTCGCCTGGACGAGCGACTTGAAGAACCAGTGGGCCGCCGATTGGCTGCGGTGGTCCGGCTTCTCGAAATTCTGGGGCCAGCTCGTGCGCGAGCACATGCGCAAGAAGCAGCGTCGCGAGCTCGACATGAAAGTGGAGACCGAGGACGGGCTGGTTCGAGCGACGGTCGACGCATTCACCGCCGACGAACGGTTCGAGAACGGACTCACCAGTCGTCTGGCGGTGACGGGCCCGCAGCCGAAAGGCCCGCGCCGCGACGTGCCGATGAGGCAGGTCGCCCCGGGGCGCTACGAAGCGGATTTCACGCTCGACGACTACGGCGCATTCTTGCTCGAAGCGGAGCACTTCAAGACGGGCGACGACGGCCAGCTGCGCCCGGCGGGTGTGAGCTACGCGGAAGTGTCCAACCCGTACCCGCGTGAGTACGCGAGCCTCGAGCCCGACGCCGAGCGACTCGGTCGCGTGGCGCTCGCGACCGGCGGGGTGCTCGATCCCGAGCCTGCGCGTCTCTTCGACCCCGGCTCCGAAAAAGTGGTGTACCGAGAGCCTCTATGGAGTCGGACGCTCATGGCGGCCATCGGGCTCTTCCTGCTCGATCTGCTCGTGCGTCGCGTGCGTCTTTTCGATCGCAAGCTCGTAGCAAAGCCGCGACGCCGCGCGGCGTAACGGACGAGAGGCAGAGATCACAGGAAGAGGGAAGATCAGAAGGGTTTTTTTATTGGTTCCATGAAACCAAAAATCCTCCGATCCTTCCCTCTTCCTGTGAAAATCCCCTCGCAGTTTCGGCCAGCGGCATTAAAGACTGACGACCGGTCCCATGACGCCCGCCGCCCCCGAAGACGATCGCGCCATCACGCGGGACGATCTGGAGAGCCTCTTCGTCAGCGCCCAAAAGCCGAAGGCCGAATGGCGTATCGGCGGAGAAATGGAGAAGTTCGGTGTCGACCGCGCGACGGGCGCGCCGCTTCCTTACGAAGGGCCAAAGGGCGTCCGTCGCATCTTCGAAGACCTGATCGCGCGCCACGGCTGGCAGCCCGAGTCGGAGACCGAGGGCGGTCCGATCATCGCGCTGCGGCGGGGCGAAGCGTCGATCACGCTCGAACCGGGGGCGCAGGTCGAGCTCTCCGGGGCCCCGCACGACGACGTGCACCAGGTCGACGCCGAGATCGGCGCTCACCTCGACGAGCTCGCCGGTATTTCGAGCGAGCTCGGCCTCGCCTGGCTCGGCGTGGGGTTCCAGCCGCTCTCGCCGCAGTCCGAGCTGCCGTGGGTGCCGAAACATCGCTACGGCATCATGAAGCGGTACCTGCCGGCGCGCGGCGCGCGCGGCCTCGACATGATGCGCCGCACGGCGACGGTCCAGGCGAACTTCGACTATTCGAGCGAAGAGGACGCGATGCAGAAGCTCATCGTGCTCCTCCGGCTCTCGCCGATCGTGCACGCCATGACGGCGAACTCGCCCTTCATCGAGGGACGAGTCTCGTCCAACAAGAGCGAACGCGGCGCGGTCTGGCTGGAGATGGATCCGTCGCGCTCCGGCCTCATCCCTTCCTTGTGGAAGAAGGGGCGCCTCCGCTATTCGGACTACGTCGAATGGGCCCTCGACGCCGGCATGTTCCTCTTCCGGCGTGGGGGTAAATTCGTCCACAACACTGGTCAGACATTTCGCAGCTTCCTCGCCGACGGCTTCGACGGACACCGCGCGACCTTCGGCGATTGGGTCCTGCACGTGAACACGCTGTTCCCGGAAGCGCGTCTGAAGCGCACCATCGAGGCCCGCGCTTGCGACTGCCTTCCGCGGAGCCTGGTCGGCGCCGTCCCCGCGCTCTTCACCGGCCTCGTTTACGACTCGGAGAGCCTGAGCGCCGCGACCGAGCTCGCGATGTCGATCGACTTCGACGTCATGCAGCAAGCGCGCCCGGAGCTCGTCGCAGAGGGGCTGTCGGGCGCCGTGGGGCCTTTGCCGGTGCAGAAGCTCGCGGAGCGCGTTTACGAGATCGCGGACGCCGGGCTTTCGCGCCGGGCGCGGCGCGGTCGCACCGGCAAAGACGAGCGCACCGTCCTCGCGCCCCTCGGCGTGCTCCTGTCGCGCGGGCAGTGTCCCGCGGACACGCTGCTCGCCGGGCTCTCGGTGGAAGAGCCGGTACCGCGCGCCGAGCTCATCCGTCGCTGCGCGATTTAGGGTGACTGACGCGCTTTGTCGGAGCGACGGCAGGGTCGTCGTGGGTTACCAGGTTTTGTTGCGGTGAGATGCGGACCCTCGCTTGCGCTCCCCGCCTTCGGCTGCGGGTGCTCGCTCGCGAGAGAGGGTGCGACGGAGCTCGCCCTCCGCCGTCTGGGTGCGCTTGCGCGGTGCTCGCTCCGGGGAGGGTGCGACGGAGCTCGCCCTCCACCGTCCGGGTGCGCTTGCGCGGCGCTCGCTCGGGGGGACGGTGCGACACTGTTCGAGAGGGCGATGCCTCATCCCCTCGCTTCCAGAAGCGGACGATTTGCGAGAGGACAGCGCGCCGCGGGAAACTCGCTACGAGCCGGCGCCCCTCGCTTTCCAGAAGCGGACGATTTGCGAGAGGACGGCGGGCGGAACCTTGATGTGCCAATGTTAGAAAATTAATTGAATGATTTCGATTGGTTCTGATTGTACTTTGATGTGCCAAGGTTTCTCATTCGACGCAGGAGTTCCTGCCTTCCGAGTCGAAGCGCGAGGCTGTTGCGGCGCTGCCGCCGGTCCTTGTGCGTTCGACGCAGGAGCGCCGGCCTTTTCGAGTCGAAGCGCGGGCTGTTGCGGCGCTGCCGCTGGTCCTTGCGGCGCTCGACGTAGGGGCGCCGGCTTCCCGAGTCGAAGCGCCGACTGTTGTGGCGCTGCCGCTGGTTCTTGCGGCGTTCGACGCAGGAGCGCCGGCTTCTCGAGTCGAAGAGGCAAGCCATCGTGGTTGCATGCGCGGCGGCGAGCGTCGGTTGTGACTTGAGCGTGCCATCTGCCTCGCCCGGAACATTTTTCGGCTGGCCGTGCAGCCGCATTGCTTCAGTGGTTATTTCGTGTACGAATATTCTCTGTTAGAAGGACTTCGCGGGCCGCTTCGATGGACGCGATGACAAGATGAGGTAGTCGCATGTGGAACCCGTTCACGGAAGAGCACGACCAGTTCCGCAAGACCGTGCGTCAGTTCGCCGAAAAGGAGCTCGCGCCGTTCGCCGACGAGTGGGAAAAGTCGTGCGACTTTCCGAACCACGTCTTCAAACGAGCCGGTGAGCTCGGCATCCTCGGCGCGCACTACAAAGAAGAGCACGGCGGCGCGGGCGGCGATTACTGGTTCAGCGTCGCGAAGGCGGAGGAGCTCCCGCGCGGCGGGAGCGGCGGCGTCAGCATGGCGTTGCTCGTGCAAAGCGACATGGCCACGCCGGTCATCGGCGATCTCGGCACGCCGGAGCAGATCGACGAATTTCTGAAGCCGGCGGTGCGCGGCGACAAAATCGCGGCGCTCGGCGTCTCGGAGCCCGGCGCCGGCAGCGACGTCGCGGGCATTCGCACCTACGCGCGCCGCGACGGCGACGACTACGTCCTGAACGGACAAAAGACGTTCATCACCAACGGCGCGCGCGCCGATTTCGTCACCCTCCTCGCGAAGACGGAGCTCTCCGCCGGCGCGCACGGCTGCACGTTCTTCCTCGTCCCCACCAAGTCGAAGGGGTTCTCCGTCAGCAAGAAGCTCGAGAAAATCGGCAATCACGCTTCCGACACGGCGGAGCTCTTCTTGGAAGACGTGCGCGTCCCAGCCCGCTACCGCCTCGGCGAAGAGAACATGGGGTTCATGTACCTCATGCAGAACTTCCAGACCGAGCGGCTCATCGCGTCGGTCGGCGCCGTCGCCGGCTGCGAGCTCGCCATCGCGAACGCGCGCCAGTACGGCGAGCAGCGCCAGGCCTTCGGCAAACCGATCATCAAGCGGGAGCTCTGGCAGCACAAGTTCGTCGACATGTACACGAAGGTCGAGATGGCCAAGGCGTTCACGTACAAAGTCGTCGACGCCTACAACGACGAGAGATACCTGAAGAGTCAGCCGCTCTCCATGGAGACCGTGAAGCTCATCAGCATGGCCAAGGTCGCCGTCGGTGACGTGCTCACGGAGGTGATGGACACCTGCCTTCAGTTCCACGGCGGCTGGGGTTACATCGAAGAGTTCCACATCGCGCGCGCGTGGCGCGATTCACGGCTGCTCCGCATCGGCGGCGGCACGACCGAGACGATGCGCTACTACATCGCCAAGCTAATGGGGATGTGATCGGCGCGCGCAGCAGTGGGCGCGACGCTTGCAAGTTCCCTCGGCGGAACGACCTACAAGACGAAAAGGAGCGCGACGAAGTCGCGCGACACAGAACCAGTCCGGAGCAGTAGTCGCAGGCAGCGCCCAGGACGCCGGAAATTCCGGTCCTCACCCTAGTGGGGACCGGAATTTCTGGCGGTCCCCCCGGTGGACTACTGCGACAACGCGTTCATACACTGCGCGGGAGAAGTGCCGCTGTTCACCGAGGTGCAGTCGAGCGCGTCCAATGCGCTGATGCAGGCGTTGACTTGGCTGCTGTTCGACGCCTTCGCCTTGTCGCACTGCAACGCGTCCGACCACGTCTTCTGCGCGTCGGCGTACGAGCTGCGCATGCACCGCTGCCAGGACGTCGCGTAAGCGTCCACGAGCTTCTCGCAGTCGTTCCCGGCGGCGCCGCCACCGGCGCCACAACCGAGTGACAATCCGAGCGCCGCGAGCACGACGGCGGCGCACGATGAACGCTTCACGTTGTCGTTCGTCCTTCGGCTTTCGTTCATCGAGCGATGCTCTGCGTGCTGCAGCCGTATTCGATGTTGAGCTTCATGTCCTTGTGGAGGACGGCCGCGGCCGTGAGCTCTGCCGTGACCGTGTTGCACGTGGATGGACAGAGGGAGAGCGAGCTGGGCGCCTGCGGGTTGTCGAAGTACCAGCCGCCCATCGAGCAGTTCGAGGAAGTCCCGGCGCTCAGGACCAGGTGCGACGTACCGGACGTGTCTTCGTACGCGACGTTGACGAGCGTGGGATCGAGCATCTGGCCCGAAGGCGCCGGCGGAACGGTGAACTTGCAGGGGACGTGCGCGCCGTCGCGGATCTGGTTCAACGCGTCGAGCACCTTCGTGCTCACGTCGGTCGTGCCGACCAGATAGGCGTTGTCCGTCCCGCCCGCTTGCGCGAGGCCCGCGAGGTTCTGGAGATTGGCGCCGACGCCGAGGACGTACGTCGGGATCTGGTTTTGCGACGCGCAGTCGCGCGCCGCGGCTTCCGCGTCGGGGAGCGTCGGTTTGCAGCTTCGCGTCTCGGGCGCCTCGGGCACGCCGTCGGTCACGAGCAGCACGACCACCTGGCGCCCGGGGTTCTTCTGCTTCCACGACGTCGCGTAAGTACAGGCGCCACGGATCGCCGCGCCGGTGGGCGTTTCGCCGGTGGGCTGGGCCCGCTGCAGCGACTGCTCGACGGCCTGCGCGTTTCCGGGGAGCGGCGCGATGGGAACCGAGGGCGTCGCATAGTCTTGCGGATTGCACGACGCCATCCCGATGGGCATGAAGCCGAAGTAGCCGATACCGACGCCGATGCCCGCGCTCGCCGAGTCGTTGAGGAAGTCGTTCATCGCCGAACGCACCTGGTCGATGCGCGGGTTCGGTCCGCCGATGCAGCACAGGCCGGGCCCCGCTTCGTCCGCCGGGCAGCTCATCGAGCAGGACTGATCGAACATGACGTAGATGTCGAGCGGAGCGGCTTCAGTGGCAATGCTGGTGGTCGCGCAGGATGCGTTGCCCGTGGACACCGGGCCCGACGCCCCGGTCCCCCCGAAGATGACGCCGTTCGTCGCGCCCGAACCGTTCGCCATGGCGGGGCCGTTTCCGCCCGTTCCGTTGTTGAGCCCGTTGCCGGTCTCCGTACTGGAGGAGCACGCGACGCCCACTATGGGAGCGACGACCAACAATGCAATTGAAGCCCGGCGCATGATTGCACCTCCCAAAAATTCAGAACGCTGTAGCGAAAGCGCCGATGGATCCTCGGCACGAAAGAAGCGAGTGTTTCGTAGATTAGCGTCGGCTCGGATGTCGCGCATAGATATCCGTTGCTTACATTTGCGCCTCGCACGGGCGCGCCGACGGAGGCGCCGACATCGGAGCCGTCGAGGCCGCTCCGTTACCACCGGCAGCCACGACGCGACGCGGTGAATCAGACGAACGGCAAAACCATTCAAGTCGCGGCGCAAACCGATCGGTACCCGCTCGGCAAACGAGCTTTGCCGTGATCCCGCGCGCGCGGGTCATAAATTTGACTGCCGTCCGCGTGGAATCCAGCGAGTACGCGCTCGGTGGAACGCGTGGTCGCGCCGGCGAGTCAGCTCCTCGACGAGCGACAACTCAGTTGCCACTGAATCGGCGCGATGGGTTGCGACGGCTCAGGCTGCGCGCGCGAGTCGAATCTTGTCGGTCTGGCCAGAACGATAAAAGCGCTGCAAGAAAGCGCGCTGTTCGGTGCGCCGGGCGCTCCCGGCGAGCCGGATCGCGAGCCGTGCGGCAAGCTCGTTTGCCAGACGGTAGCGCCGCCCGGGCTCCGAGTCCGCGGCGTGGAGGAACGCGACGTTCTCGTACAGGCTGCGGTGAACCGCCCTGGCTCGCGAGCGATCGAGCTCGCCTTCGTCGAACGCCAGCAGCACGAACTTGTCGACCTCGGCCTGGAGCTCGAGCTCGAGCGCCGTCGCCGGTAAGTCGACGCGCGCGCGTTCGGCGACGTAGACGAAGTGACTCACGCCCTCGATGAGCTGCGCGTAGGCGTCGCGAGCGCCCGCTCCGTCGGCGCGGTCGCTCGGCAGATACAGCGCTAGCTCCACCGCGTCGCCTTCGGCGCGCACGAGCAGCGACTCGCGCAGGGGGCCATCGGCCGTGCGCACGAACTCGGTCACGTCCGGCCCTTGTTCGAGCCAGTAGAAGCGCTCGAGGCTCCGCTGCACGCTGCGCGCTTGCGAGAGCAGGCGTTCGCGGCTCAATGGACCGCGCCGTTTCCACGCGTCGGCACGACGCCGATCCGCGCCAGCGCTTCGGCGAGCGCGGTCGATCCTCTTCGGACCCAGCGTTCGTACAGGTCGAGCACGCTCCGCGGATCGCGCGCGCTCTCGGCGCGCAGCGCGTCGGCGACGTCGGTGAGCACGGCGGCGAGCTCGTCGAAGTTCGACGCGAGCTCCTCGAAGACGTCCGGGCCGCGCGCTTCGCCGCCGACGCGACGGAGCATGGCGCCTGCCGCGTCGTACGCCGTCTTGCCCACGCTCCTCACGAACTTCGGCGCGACGCCGCGCCGCTCGATATGGTCCGCGAAGAATCCGCTGACGTAGAGAACGTGATCGCCGAGGCCGCGCAGCCGCGAGAACCGCTCCGCGAACGCGGTCTCGGCGAGCGCCTCGGAGAGGACGATCGTCAGCGGTCGCTCCAGCGCCTCGCGGGAAATGCCCTGCGCCTTCGCGTACGCCGCCAGAATGCCCGAAAGATAAAGGGCGCTCGGGGCGTTGGGGTCGTAGCCGCGACCGACGGCTGCATCCCGAACCGCCCCTTCGAAAAAAGAATCGACGTTTACGTTGCCCGTGATGACGTCTTCCATCACTAAACAAAGGTACCCGGCGTGTGCTGCGCCGGCGTTTCCTGGGGCTTTTTCTCAGCACCCCGGCGGGCCGGCTGCCAACAACGCTGAACGTGCGAGCAATCCAGGTCGCGGCGAAATGGCTCGAACCGCGCGGTGAAACCTTGACACCCCCATCCCCGTGTCTAACTTCGGCGCCTGCTAGCACTCGACGCCGTTGAGTGCTAGCAGCGTAATCTAGAAGGAATACAACGTCTTAGGGGCAAATCGGGGTTCCCGAGTGTCCCCGGCTTATACGAACCCGCCCAGACCCGACAGCATCCGAGCTCAACCGGGGGCCAAGGGGTCGAGGCAATCACCGAGGAGTTTCAGATGAAGATCCGACCGCTGCAGGACCGCGTGCTCGTGAAGCGCGTGGAAGAGGAACAGAAGACCAAGGGCGGCATCATCATCCCCGATACGGCGAAGGAGAAGCCGATCGAGGGTGAGGTCATTGCCGTCGGCAACGGCAAGGTGCTCGAGGACGGCAAGGTGCGCGCTCTCGACATCAAGAAGGGCGACCGCGTTCTGTTCGGCAAGTACGCCGGCACCGAGGTGAAGATCGAGAACGTCGAGCACCTCATCTTGCGCGAGGAAGACATCCTCGGCGTCATCGAGAAGTGAGAAGGAGCGCACGAAGATGGCTGCCAAAGAAATTGCGTATCAAGAGTCTGCTCGTAACCTCATCCTCAACGGCGTGAACGCTCTCGCCGACGCGGTGAAGGTCACCCTGGGCCCGAAGGGCCGCAACGTCGTGCTCGAGAAGAGCTTCGGCTCGCCGACGATCACCAAGGACGGCGTCACCGTCGCGAAGGAGATCGAGCTCGAGAATCGGTTCGAGAACATGGGCGCGCAGATGGTGAAGGAAGTCGCCTCGAAGACGAGCGACGTCGCCGGCGACGGCACCACCACCGCGACCGTGCTCGCGCAGGCGATCTTCCGCGAGGGCTCGAAGCTCGTCGCCGCGGGTCACAACCCGATGGAGATCAAGCGCGGCATCGACAAGGCCGTCGAGGTTTGCGTGGAGTCGCTCGCTAAGCTCGCGAAGCCCACGAAGGACCCGACGGAGATCGCTCAGGTCGGCACCGTCAGCGCGAACGGCGACGAGACGGTCGGCAAGCTGCTCTCCGAGGCGATGGAGAAGGTCGGCAAGGAAGGCGTCATCACCGTCGAGGAAGCGAAGAGCGCCGAGACGACGCTCGACGTCGTCGAAGGCATGCAGTTCGACCGCGGCTATCTCTCGCCGTACTTCGTCACCGATCCCGAGCGGATGGAGGCGAGCCTGGAGGACTGCTACATCCTCTTGAACGAGAAGAAGATCAGCAACATGAAGGATCTTCTCCCGGTCCTCGAGGCGATCGCGCGCCAGCAGAAGCCGCTCCTCATCATCGCCGAGGACATCGAAGGCGAAGCGCTCGCGACGCTGGTCGTGAACAAGCTGCGCGGCACCCTGCAGTGCTGCGCGGTGAAGGCTCCGGGCTTCGGGGATCGGCGCAAGGAGATGTTGAAGGACATCGCCATCCTCTCGGGCGGTCAGGTCATCGCCGAGGAGCTCGGCCTCAAGCTCGAGAACGTGACCATCAGCGATCTCGGCCGCGCGAAGACCGTCAAGGTCGACAAGGACAACACGACCATCGTCGACGGCGCCGGTAAGAAGGACAAGATCAAGGCGCGCCAGCAGGAGATCCGCGCGCAGATCGACAACACCACGAGCGACTACGATCGCGAGAAGCTCCAGGAGCGCCTGGCGAAGCTCGTCGGCGGCGTCGCGGTCATCAAGGTCGGCGCCGCGACCGAGACGGAAATGAAGGAGAAGAAGGCTCGCGTCGAGGACGCGCTCCACGCCACCCGCGCCGCGGTGGAAGAGGGCATCGTTCCCGGCGGCGGCGTCGCGCTGCTCCGCGCTCAGAAGGCGCTCGAGAAGCTCGAGGTGGCGGAGGAGCAGAAGTTCGGCGTCTCCATCATCCGTCGCGCGCTCGAGGAGCCGCTCCGTCAGATCTCGGCGAACGCAGGCGAAGAAGGCTCCATCATCGTGCAGAAGGTGCGCGAGGGTAAGGGCTCGTTCGGCTACAACGCCCAGACCAACAAGTACACCGATCTCATCGCCGACGGCGTCATCGACCCGGCGAAGGTGGTTCGGTCAGCGCTCCAGAACGCGGCCAGCGTCGCCGGTCTCCTCCTGACGACCGAGGCCCTCGTCGCCGAGAAGCCGAAGGAGAAAGAAGCGCCCGCGGGCGGTGGCCACGGCGGCCACGGCGACTTCTAGTCGTCCTTCGCTTCGGCAAAATGGCAGAGGCCGGTCCTTCGGGGCCGGCCTTCGCTTTTGCGCTTCCACCGGCGCGGCTTCGCAATTTGAACGGCGAAACCGTCGATTCTACTGGCGGCGCATCAATCCGACTCGGCTAGACTTGCCGTCGGAAGCGCGTCAGTGACAATCCGTTCTTCAGCGCTCGCGTCTGCGTTCGTCGTCATGGCGACGGTCGCGTGCACGTCCCATCACGACAAGCCGTGCCCGCCGAATGAACCGGCGTTCCGCGTCCAGATCACGGCTACCGACGGCCCGCTTCCGCCGGACACGGCGCTCACCGTCAAGTACTACGGCACTCCAGTGATGGAGTCGTATTCGCTCGCGAAAGGTGGGCCCGGCAATCTGGATATTTGCTGCAGACCGGGTACGCCGACCAGCGGCGCTCTGCCCGACGTCAAATGCGGGATCCCGCCGCAAGTGGACGCCTCGGTGATCGCGCTGCGACACGACGCCGCGACGATTCGCGACGCGGCGACGAGCCCGAGCGGCGCGCCGATCCGGGACGCGGCAACGGGCCTGGACGCTTCGACGACCGCGGACGCTGCGAGCGACGCCGCGTCACCGACGGTGCGTGACGCTTCGGCCGAGGAGCCCCGCGATCACGACGCAGGACGTCCAAGAGCGGCGTCCGGACCGGGCGCGATCTTCTGCGATCTGTGGACGAACGGCTACGCCGAGGTGCAGATCGACGCGACCGGGTACGCCAAGCTACACGTGGTGCTCAACGACGCCTTCGTTCCGGATCCGCGCTGCGGCGTTCAGACGGTGAATCATCACCTGACGCTGACGCACGGCGACGGCGGGCTGCTGCAGTAGCGCGAAAGAACCGGCGTTCACTCGTCGGTCGTGGTCGTCACGTTTTCGCTCGTGACGTCCACGCGCGGCCCGAATGATCGCAGCACGGCGGTTTCGCGATTCAGCCCTTCCGGGGTCATGCCCTCCACTTCGACGGACACGAGGCCGACGTGCGGACAATAGACTTGAGACACGGTGCGGCCCTGCCCGGCGTCTTGCGACGCTTCGACGGTGCGGAGACATCCCGGGAAGGAGCCGGCGGGTACCGTCACGGTCTCGTCCGTCGCTTCGACGCGCACGGTGCCGGTGCGGCTTCGCCAGGTGCCGCCCTTCGTGAGGGGCGCCTTGAGGAGGTAACCTCCGTCGACGTACACGACGCCGTCGGGCACGAACTGAAGGCGTTCGGTGCGTGAGCCCATGCGCAGATCCACGCGGCCGGGACGGGGCCGCGAAACCTGGACGATGAGCGTGCCGTGCGCGTTGTCGTGCTCGGAATGCGTGTCGTACGAGAACACCGTTCCATCTTCGAACGGCAAATAGCGTTCGAGCTCCGGCGACGCGTCGACCTCGGTCGTCTGCACCGGGGTCCTGGCGGCGGCCGTGGAAGGAGCGCATCCCGCGCCGCTGCACAGAGTCAGCACCAACAGGGAGCTCGCCTTCCGGATCCCGTGCGACATATGCTTCCCGGAAATAGCGGACGATTACCGCCGATCACAAGGCCCGCGGCGGCTAATAAGCGTTCTTCCGGGCCGCTCGGCCCAAAGCCGTACGTACGACGATGTCGATATCGAGCCACAGTGTGTGGCGGCGGATGTATTCGAGATCGTGCACCACGCGCTGGATCATCTTGTCCAGTGTGTCCGTCTCACCGCGAAATCCGTTGACCTGTGCGAGACCGGTGATGCCCGGCTTCACTTTGTGGCGCAGCATGTATTCCAGGATGCGAGTCCGGTACTCCACGTTGTGCGCGACCGCGTGGGGCCGCGGGCCGACGACGGACATCTCCCCCTTGAGCACGTTGACGAACTGAGGCAGCTCGTCCAGCGAAGTGCGGCGCAGGAAGGCGCCGAGCCGTGTGATGCGAGGATCGTCGCGCGTCGCTTGGCGCACGTTCTCACCGTCTTCCGTGACGCGCATCGTCCGGAACTTGTAGACCTCGATCTCCCTGCCGTATTGACCGTAGCGCCGTTGTTTGAAGATGGCAGGCCCCTTCGACTCGAGCTTCACCGCGAGGCCGATGAACGCGAAGAGCGGCCACGCGCACGCCAGAAAGCCGCCGGCGAAGGCGATGTCGAAGACGCGCTTCGCGAATCCGTCCACCGTCGTGGACGCGTGGACGACCAGATCCGCGATGTCCTCCGCGCACAGGGAAAGCGCGAGGGCGAGGCTCACGAGATATCGCTCTTCGGCGATGTCGAAGGCGTTGTTGGCGTCGCAGACCTCGCGGACGAGCTCGGCGATGTGACGCCGTTGCTCCGACGGCAACCCGCGCAGCACCTCTATCGTGCGACCGAGGTCGAAGGCCTTCCCGTCGAAGTGAACGATGCGGCTTTCGAGCCACGCGGGCAGCTCGCCGTCGTCGTGCAGGCGCGAGAGAATGCGGCGGATGGCCCGCTCTTCGCGGTGGCAGATCTGGCCGTCGGCGTAGGCCGCGGCGAGGAGTATGTCGGCGAGGGCCGTCAGGAGCTCGCGTTCCGGGGGCGGCGGTACGGAGCTCGGACGGAGGCCGGTCAGGCGCGCGGCGCGCGGAAAATGGCTCGATGCGGGCGCCGCGATCTCCTCGAGCACCGTCGTCGGAGCGGCCTCGACGCCGTTCCGACGGAAGGGACCGTTGGGTGGGCCTTGCATGCTGGACCCCACGTTACGCCTACCGGCGCGCCGCTTCTAGTGCTGCGCCTTCGCGCCGCTTCTAGTGCTGCGCCTTCGCGCCGCGGGTCCTCCGTCCCCAAACCCGCCACTCGCGTCGCTCGGCCGTGTAACCGCTAGAGCAAGCAAGTCGCGCCGCAGTCGCGTAACGTCGGGAGTCGCCAATCGTCCGCATCTGGGGGCGTGGGGGATGGGAGGCAGCCCCCACACGAACCGCGACGAACCGTCCCTCGAGCGAGCAGCGCAGCCGAAGGCGAGCAGCGCAAGCGAGGGTTCCGCGGCAAACCGTGACGAGGAACTAAAAAACCTCGCGACGCCCGAAGTCGTCTGTTCGAACCCGTGAGCGAGCAAACAGCGCAGCCGAAGGCGAGCAGCGCAAGCGAGGGTTCCGCGCTAACCCGCGCCGAGGAACTAAAAACCTCACGAGGTCCGAGTCGTCTGTTCGAACGAGGCGGCAAGCGAGCAGCGCAGCCGAAGGCGAGCAGCGCAAGCGAGGGTTCCGCGGCAAACCGTGACGAGGAACTAAAAAACCTCACGAGGCCCGAGTCGTCTGTTCGAACCCGTGAGCGAGCAAACAGCGCAGCCGAAGGCGAGCAGCGCAAGCGAGGATTCCGCGACGAACCGCGAGGAGAAACTAAAAACCTCACGAGGCCCGAGTCGTCTCTTCGAACCGTGCCGCGACGATGTCTTCACCCACCCTGACGATACGCCCACGCTACCAGGTAGACGAGGAGCACGGCGGCGATGAGGAGCAGGTATTTCGCGAGGGGGTCGGGTTCGATCCGACGCCGCAGCTCGAGCGCCGCGTCGCGGACGGCGGGGTCTTCGGCGGCCTTCGCGACGGCCTCGGCATCGCGGCGAACCAGCGCGTAGTTGCCGCTCTCGAACGCGGCGATGAGGCGGTCGAGCGCCGGATCCTCGGGGTAGTCGAGCAGGAACTTCGGACGTTCCATGCCGTTCGAGTCTATCGGCGCGCGAGGCATCAGAACTGAAAGTACACGAACGGCACTGCGTCCGCGCTCTCGAATTGCCGGAGAAGGACGGCCGCGGCGAACAAGGCAACCCCCTGTGTCGGCGCGGGCAGCCGGACGAAGCCGTCGCGCGCCCACGCATACCACCGCTCCGGCACGAAATGACTGGCGAGGCCGACGGCGAGCACGAAGACGAGCATCGGCGGAAGGTTCGGATGAAACGTCGTGAGGGTCGCGAGCTGGGAAATCATGCGCGACGCGCCGGTGAACGAGTCCGCGCGGAAGAAGATCCACGCGAAGCACACGAAGTGGAACGTCACGAACGTCCAAAACAGTCGCCGCCACCCGGACGCGGCCGTCCCGTCGCCCCGCCGCTCCCGCGCGCGTTCCCGACCGCGCCCGACCGCCAGCGCCGCGCCGTGAAGGCCGCCCCAGGCGACGAACGTCCAGTTCGCGCCGTGCCACAGGCCGCCGAGCAGCATCGTGAGCATCAGGTTCACGCTGGTCCGCGTAGGGCCTTTGCGGTTTCCGCCGAGCGGAATGTAGAGGTAGTCGCGGAGCCAGGTGGACAGCGAGATGTGCCACCTTCGCCAGAACTCCTGAACGCTCGCGGACTTGTACGGGCTGTCGAAGTTCTTCGGGAAGCGCACGCCGAGGAGCGCGGCCGAGCCGATCGCGATGTCGGTGTAGCCCGAGAAGTCGCAGTAGATCTGCACCGCGTAACCGAGCACCGCGGCGTAACACTCGAGCGCCGAGAACTGCGCGGGCGCGTCGAACACACGATCGACCAGGTTAGTGGACAGATAGTCGCTGATCGCGATTTTCTTCACCAGACCGACGGCGATGAGGAACAGCGCCTCGCTGGCGAGGGTGGTGTCGAAGCGCGCCGGGCGGGAAAGCTGCGGCAGCAGATCCCGCGGGCGTACGATGGGGCCCGCGACGAGATGCGGAAAGAACGCGACGAAGGTGATGTACTCGAGATAGCTCCGGTGCGGTTCGATGTCTTTGCGGTAGACGTCGATGACGTAGCTCATCGATTCGAACGTGAAGAAGCTGATGCCGACGGGGAGCGCGATCTCGAGCGCGACGGGCGGCGGGTGATAGCCGAGCGACGACAGCACGGCGCGCGCTGTGTCGATCCCGAAGCGCAAATACTTGAACACCCCGAGGAGCCCGAGGTTCAAGACCACGGTGGCGACGAGCAACAGCTTGCGCTTGTGCGCGTCGGTTGCATTACCGATCGCCTGGCCCAGAAAGAAATCCACCGACGAAGAAACGAAGATCAGCGGGAGCAGCTTCACGCTGAAGCGCGCGTAGAACACGTAGCTCGCGAGAAGCAGGAAGAGCACTCGGAGCTTCTGGACCCGGGCAAGAAGCCAGGACACCACGAAGACCGCGGCGAAGAACTCGGCGTAAAGGAGGGTGTTGAAGAGCACGCGCGGGGGCTCGTCGGGGGGAAGTATCGCACTATGCTTGCAGGCACCGAATGAACAAAGTCCTCGTTAGCGCCCGTCCCGAAGCAGCCTTTCGGGGTGGGGGCCCCGAAAGGACCACCTGGGCGAACTCCCTGTCCGAGGCCTATCAGAGCTCCGGCGGCAACGAGATCGCGATCAATCCTTTCGAAAGGCCGTCCGGCGCCGGCCTCGCCGGTTTGTCTCGGTGGCGGATCGCCTCTCCCGACGATCGTGATCTGGTCTTCCAAGGACCGTTGGGCTCGTGTCGAGCGCGCTTCGCGCGCTACGCTATGGCTTCTGCGTCATGTTGAAGCGACTCCTCGCGGCGCTCTTCGAAGGCGTGATCCCGGGCGCGGCGGTCGCTTACGGGCTCGGAAGGCTCGGTCTTCGGACGCCGGCGACAATGTACGCGGCCGTCGCCGTCGTCGGCGTGTTGACCGGCCTCATCGCCGGACGTCCGATCTGGGCCAGGGCCGCGAAGACGGAGGCCGCGCTCAAAGCCGCGGCCGGTGCATTCATTTCCGTCGTCGTGCTCTACGCCCTGCGCAAATGGCTGCCGGCCGTCAGCGTGGATCTGACGGCGTTCGGCGGCGGCGCGGGTGCGATCGGCAGCCTGCCGTGGGTGTTCTTGCCCGGGATCGGCGTCGCGCTCGCGCTCGTTCTCGAGATCGACGACGCTTTCGGTGCGGATCCGGCGCCGCCGCGCCGCGTCCGGGCCGACGCGCCAGTGATGCACGAGCCTCCGTCCTCGACGTCGCTGGAAGAACGGGAAGAGGCGGACGTCGCGCGGGCGCGGCGCAGGGGCTGACGGGAGCGCGATTCATCGCGGGGCGCTCGAGATGCCGCTCAGCCGGATCGTTCTGTGGGTCGCGAGCATCGGGGCCATCGCTCTCGCGGTGCGCTCCATCGTGGACTCGCCGGTGCCGCCGCTCGTGGCCTGGCTCGCATTTGCCGTCTACGTCGGAATCGCGATCACCGGAGTGCTCGTGCCGCAGCTCGAGATGTTCGGCGAGGTCATCTCGCGCGGACCGCCGGACGCGCGCTCCGTTGCGTTGACGTTCGACGACGGACCGAGCCCGGTCACGACGCCGCGCGTGCTCGAGGCGCTCGCCGTGGCCGGCGCGAGAGCGACGTTCTTCGTTCTCGGCGCGAAGGCCGAAGCGCATCCCGACGTCCTGCGCGAAATCGTCGCGGCCGGCCACGAGCTCGGCGTCCATGGTTATCAGCACCATCACCTGTATGCGCTGCTCACGCCGGATACCGTCGCTCGCGACATCCAGCGCGCCCGCGACGTCGTCGAACGCGAAACGGGCATCGTCGCGAAATGGTTCCGGCCTCCGGTGGGACAAGTGAGCCCGCGCACGGCGGCGGGGGCGCGTCGCGCCGGCGTTCCCATCGTCGCGTGGTCGGTACGCGGGCTCGATGGCTTGCGGGCGCGGACGCCGGAGCAGGTCGTTTCGCGCGTCACGCCGGGGCTCGTGCCGGGGGCCATCGTTCTATTGCACGACGCGGCGGAAGACGAGGACTTCGAGCCTGCCGGCATCGCGGCGCTTCCACGCCTGCTCGCGAGCACGAAGGAGAAAGGCCTCGCGACGGTGACGCTCGACGAGCTCCTCCACGAAGAAGAAGCGGAGTGACGATCGCGTCGCCCGACGCGACTTCGGTTCACCGCGCTGGTACGGTTCACCCATGTCGACCTACGACGCCTGGCTCATCGACCTGGACGGAACGCTGTACTTCCAGCTACCCGTCAGGGCGGCCATGGCGGCGGAGCTCGTCGTTTCGGGTCGGGGCGCCGTTCGCACCTTGCGCCAGTTCCGAAAGCAGCACGAGATTTTACGAAGGAATCCTCCGGACGTGCTGGATCCGTATCGCGCTCAGCTCGAGCGCACGGCGGAGGCGCTCGAGCACGACATCGAAACGGTCGCCGCGCACGTGATGGAGTGGATGCACGTGCGCCCGGGTCGCTGGATCCGCCTGTTCCGGCGGCGTGCCCTGCTCGCGCAGATCGAAGAACACCGCAACGGCGGCGGGAAGGTCGCGCTGGTCAGCGACTACCCGGCTTCGAAGAAGCTCGAAGTGCTCGGTGTCCGCTCCTTCTTCGACGTCGTCGTGGCCAGCGGCGAGCCGAACGGCCCGCGTCGTCTGAAGCCGCACCCCGAAGGTTACCTGCTCGCCGCGCAGGCGCTCTCCGTCGAGCCGTCGCGCTGCCTCGTCATCGGAGATCGGCCGGACGCCGACGGCGAAGCGGCGCGCGCGGCGCAGATGGCGTTCCGTCTGGTGCGGTGAGTCGGTCGAGTGGGTTCGAAGGAGCGCGACGGAGTCGCGCGACCTACGAAAAGAAACCAAGACGCTCGTCACACCGGTGTAGTGGCAAAGGAACCTTCGCCCGCTCGCTCGAACGGGCGGGCGAAGGATCCGACAGTCCACGCGATGGACGAGCGTTCTATGCCGCCGCGCCGCGGAGCTTCGGGTTCCACGGCGTCACGCGATTGCGGCCGCCGTGCTTCGAGGCGTACAGCGCTTCGTCCGTCGACTTGAAGAGGGCGTCCCAGTCCGTACCTCCGCGCGGATAGGTCGCGATGCCGATGGAACACGTGACGCGGATCGGCTGATCTTTGCCGTGGAAGGTGGTCGCTTCGAGCTGCTCGCGGATGCGCTCGGCGAGGAGCTGGGCTCCCGCGGCGTCCGTCTCTTCGCACACGACGACGAACTCCTCGCCGCCGAAGCGACCGACCGCGTCGGTGTTGCGCTTGGTGCGGCGCAGGATTTCCGCGAACCCCTTGATGACGACGTCGCCGACGTCGTGACCGTAAGTGTCGTTGATCTTCTTGAAATGGTCGAGGTCGCAAATGAGCACGCTGAGCGGCTTCTCGAAGCGCTCCGCGGACCGGAGCTTCTGCTTCGCGACCTCGACGAGCGCGCGCTTGTTGTAGAGGTTCGTCAATCCGTCGGTCGTCGCGAGATCTTCCAGGCGCTTGACCATGCGCGCGTTCGCGAGCGACACGGCGACGTGACGCGCGAGGACCTCCAGCGTCGTCCGCACGGAGTCGCCGAAGGCGCCCTTCTGACTCGAACCGAGGATGAGCGCGCCGAGCGCGCTGTCGTGCACCAGGAGCGGCAGGACGACGAGCGACGGCATGTCCGGTGGCCGGATGCGCCGCGTGAACACGACCTGCCGCGCCGGATCGTAGTCGCCGCGGTACGGGAGCGGGTGCTTGTTCGCGATGACCATCGACACGAGCCCGCCGTTGTGTCGAAAGCTCTGCCCGACGAGCTCCGCGGCCCCCTCGCCGCTGGCGGCGCAGATCTCGTGCGTGCCCTGCTGGCCTTCGCGGTGAAAGAGCGTGACGACGGCGAAGTCGAACGCCGCGAACTCCCGCGCGCTGCTCACGCCCGCCTCGATGACCTCCGCTTCCGTCGTCGCCAGCGCGAGCTGGTCGACGGCGCGGTAGAGCTTGCCCTGCTCGACCTTGGCGCGTTCGAGCTGCACGAAGACGCGCTCGTTCTCCACGGTGCGCAGCACGAACTCCGTGACCGAGGCGAGCAGCGAGACGTCGTCCTTGGTGAACGGCTCGGCGCGATCGCGATCCACGACGAGCACGCCGCGGGCCGTCCCGTGCTCGCCGAGCGGCAAGGCGCACACGGACGCGATGGGCGGGTTCGCCTTGTAGAACGGCACCACCTTGCGCGCGCGGGCGTCGGTCAGCGACACGGCCTCGCCGGTCCGGAGCGCGGCTCCGAACAAACCCTCCGCCGACGAGAACGGCCCTCGCTCGATCTCGACGTCGTCGGTGGCGATCTCACGAACGCTGAGCGTCGCGCCGCCTTCGCCGGCCCAGAGAATGGCCGCGGTTCGAAGTCCGAGCGCCCGTCGCAGGAGACGCAGCGCGACGTGCACGGAGCCGTGGATCTGATCGATGCTCGACCTGACGATGCGCTCCGGGTCGCCCGAAGGGCGCGCGGCGGAGGGGCTCGAGGCGGGTTCGACGGACGACGTCGGCGCCGTGGTGAGCCGATAGGAGCGCGCGTCTTCTCGCATGCGCCGGATCTCTCCGTCGATGCGGGCGCGCGAGAGCCTTCGAACGCGCGCGATCTCCGCGCGAAACACGACCAGGTTCAGCGCCGCGAAGGCGATGATCAGCGCGGCGTGCGGGAGCAGATCCGAAGGAACGCGGCCCTCGCGCGCCTCGTCGATCGTCCACTCGAGCGCGATCGCGAACACCGCCGTGGACACCGCCGCCTTCGGCCGCGCGAACGCCGCCGCCAGCATCATGAGCGCGTACACCAACGGGTAGTACGCTCCCGAGAAGCCTCCCGGCGTCGAGAGGACGCAGAGGAACACGAGCACCGTCAGGTGCGTGAACACCTCGATGTCGAGGCGCACCGTCTCGCGCGGTACGACGCGGACGAGCCGGCCGTGCGCGCGCATCGATAAGGAGATGAGGAAGGAAACGAAGACGACGGCGGACCAGACCTTGGGCGCCGCGCCGCTCTCGAAATGG
Organism: Polyangiaceae bacterium; assembly: GCA_035547195.1. Taxonomy (GTDB): domain Bacteria; phylum Myxococcota_A; class Polyangia; order Polyangiales; family Polyangiaceae; genus DASZVB01. Next base: position 42,617 of record DASZVB010000024.1, on the reverse strand, counting down.
GCGAGGTAAGCGCCCGAGATTACGGCGAGCATCGTCCCGGAGCTCTTTCGCGCGAGCTGCTGCAGGGTCAGCGCGGCGCGCACGAGGGGGTCCATCCGCATCCGCCCGTAACAGACGCGATCGCCCCGGGCCCACTTTCCGGGATGACGTCGATGTGGGACACGTGAAAGGAGTGCGACTCGGTCTGCGCCTCCAGATCCTGCTCTTGCTCGGCGCTCTGCTCCTCGCCGCGTTCCTGCCGCTCTTCTTCGCGGTCTCCACGTACGCGCGCTTCACGTTGCACGAAGTACGCGAGACGTCGGCGCGGGCCCTCGGCCGCGCGATCGCCGGCCAGGTCTCCGAGGCGCGCGCGCGCCGCCCCGACGAAGACCTGACGCCCTTGCTCGCCGCCCACGTCGGGGTGACCGGCGTCGAAATGATCGCGCTGCTCGACCGCTCGGGTCGCGTGCAGGACCGCGTCGGTGATCCGGCCGGGCTCGCCGTGCTCGGCGCGGTTAACACGACGAGAGAGGCCGTCCGCCACGTCGTGACGTCGCACGGCCCGGCGCTGGCCTTCGTCGTGCCGGATCCGCGCGGCGCCGTGGTGGCGATCTTGCGCACCGACGAGGAGTCCACGCGCGTCGAGCCGCTCGTCCGTCTCTCGGGGCTCTACATGGGGCTCGTCGCGCTGTCGCTGCTCGTCCTCTCCTACTTCGCGCTGACTCGAAGCATCGTCGCGCCGCTCCTCGAGCTGTCGCGGGCGGCCCAGCGCGTCGCCGGGGGTGCGCGGCGCCTGGACGTCCCGCGCGGGGGCGCCCGGGAGCTCGTCGAGCTCGGCGAGAGCCTCCGCGCGATGACCGACCGGCTCATCAGCGAAGAGCAAGCGCTCCGCGGCAAGGTCGAAGAAGTCGAGCGCACGACGCAGAGCCTGCGCGAAGCTCAAGACCGCCTAGTGCGCTCGGAGCAGCTCGCCTCCGTCGGTCGCCTCGCCGCCGGCATCGCGCACGAGATCGGAAACCCGATCGCCGCGATCATGGGTATGCAAGATCTCCTCTTGGACGGCGGCCTCGAACCCGCGCAAGAGCGCGACTTCTTGCGGAGGATGCGCAACGAGACGGATCGGATCAACAACATCGTCCGCGATTTGCTCGACTTCGCAAGGCCCGCGGCGAAAAATCTCTCTTCGTCGAGCGAACCTACGAACGTCGAAGCGGCGATCCACGACACCGTCGCGCTGGTCACGCCGCAGAAATCGTTCCGAGACGTGCAGCTCGACGTGGACGTGAGCCCGGCGCTGCCGCCGGTCCGGCTCGCGCGCGAGCACCTCGTGCAGGTGCTGCTGAACCTGCTCCTGAACGCCGCGGACGCTTGCGGGCCCGGCGGTCACGTCAAGGTTCTCGCCGGGCCCGCCGGGGACGGCGTCGCCATCGCCGTGGAGGACGACGGCCCGGGCGTGGCCGCCGACGTGCGCTCCCGGCTTTTCGAGCCGTTCGCCACCACGAAGGACGTGGGAAAGGGGACCGGCCTCGGGCTCGCCGTCTGCCGTGGGCTCGTCGAAGCGTCGGGAGGTACCATCGACCTCGACGCGGCCCACGCGCCCGGCGCTCGCTTCGTCGTCGTCCTGCGCGCCGCTCTTGCTCCTCGCCCGAACACCGATGCCGACGCCGAGCGCTCGCAGAATGACGGAACGCCTTGAAGCGGCTTGCTTCGTCGCCCTGCTCGGCGCGACGGCGTGCACCGACACGCATGCCCGGACGGCGGAAGCCGCGGCGCGCGCCGTGACGAGCGTCACGCCCGAAGTGGCGCTCACGAACGCGTCACCTGCCGAGACCGCGGACGGCGACGCACTCGCCGTTCACGCCAGCGCTCCGCGGGAGCGTCCACCCATATTGACAGATCTCGCCGTTCCGGGGTTCGAGACGGCCATCGTGTCGTTTCCGCCGTCGGCGCCGCTTCCACAACCGGTGCTGATCGCGACGCACGGCGCGGGCGACACGCCGACGGAGATGTGCGAGCTCTGGCGCGGCATCCTCGGCGACCGCGGCGTCGTTTTGTGCCCCGCCGGCCCGCGCATGCGCGCCCACGAAGAGGGGCGGTACTATCCGGATCACCACGCGCTCGAGCGAATCAACTTCGCCGCTCTCGCCGCGCTTCGCGAGCGTTACGCGGACTTGGTCGACACCGAGCGCGCCGTGTACACGGGCTATTCCCAGGGCGCGACGATGGGCGCGCTGATGATCCCGCCCTACGGCGCGGAATGCCCGCGGCTCGTGCTCGTCGAGGGCGGCTTCGCGGATTGGTCGATGGAACGCGCGACCACGTTCAAGAAGATGGGCGGCGAGCGAGCCCTTTTCGTGTGCGGACGGCAGCAATGCAAGGACGGCGCGGAGCGATCCGCCGCGTGGCTACGGAGCGCCGGCGTGCCGGCTCGCGTCGTCTCGCACGTCGGCGAAGGCCACGTCATCCGCGTCGCGCTCGTGGCGGCGCCGGAGCTCGACTGGCTCCTCGAAGGCGATCCGCGGTGGGCGCCACGCGAGTGAACGCGGCGACCGCGGTCGTTCAACCCCCGATCACGAGCCCGACGGGGAGCGACTCTCCGAAGAACTCCGCGCGCTCGGCGTCGCCGACGGCGACGTACTCGCGCACGGAGCGCACCCACTCCGCGGGCGCTCCCTGCGCTTCGAGGCGCTTTGCGATCTCGGCGCGCAGCGGCTCCGAGACGTCGCGCGCGCGGTCGCCCGTCACGCGCGCCATCTGCGCCGCCGCGCGGCCGGCGGTGGGCACGTCCGCCCACTTCTCCCGGAGCAGGTGATCGAGCCAGCGTTCCACGGTGTTCGTGGGCACCGCGTGGTGCGCGCTCGCGTACGCCGGAGCCCGCGCGCCGACGCGCGACAGCGCGGTCCACAAGCGCGGATCGCGATCGCGCCACGTCATCTCCACGATCCACCGGCCCAGGTCCACGCGACGCGAAGGCGCGACTCGTTCGAGCGACGCCACGAGATCCAGCATTTCCGGCAAGGCCTGTGGCCGGACGTTCTTCGGGCGCTTCGGCTTGGGCTCGTCGGTGGAAAGGAACGGATCCAGAAGGTCGCGGATCTTCGTCTGCGCGGGCTCCAGCAACCCGCCGGCGACGCGGCGCCACGCGATCCAGAACTGGGCCCAGGTCCGCGCCTCGTCCGGATATGCGACGAGCTCGGGGAGCAAGGGCAAAAGCTTGCCGACGCGCCGTTCGTCGAGCGGATAGCCGTAACCGGGGCGCAATCCGTAGCCCGCGAGCATCCAGAACGTCCGCTCGTGATCGACCGACCGCTTCCGCGCCTTCGGTTCGACGGTGACCGCGTCGGCGAGGGCCCGCGACACGTCGGTCGTCCACGAGGCGCGTTCGCCGAGAACTTTCTCGAGCTCGCGCAACAGATGGCGCGCCTCGCGAGGGTCGGCGTCGGCGCGGCCCTTGCCGAACACCCTATCCACGAGCGCCAGGGCCGCCGTCATTTTCGCGTCGTCCGGCCGCGCCGAAGGCCGGCGGCTCGAGCGCGCAGACGCGGGGGCGACCGACGGCGGCGCCGTCTTCGGCCGTAGATCGAAGGCCAGCCGGAAGCGCGAAGGCGCCGTCGCGGCGTCGCGGCTCCCGACGCAGGCCACGTCGACGGTGCCGATCGCCGTGAGCTCGCCTTCGAGGTGCACCGGGATACGGCCACCTATAGGGTCGGATCCAGTCGTCTCGAACGAAGCCGTCATGGAGGGCAGCGCGTCGAAGTCGTCGTTCACGGCGACGACGGCGCCCGCCGCGTGGGAATCGGAGTCCGAGGCGTACAGGTCGAAGCGCACCGGCTGCCCGATGACGAGCGCGAGACCCGGCACGCGCACGACGTGGCGTTCGCCTTCCGCCGAACCGCGCGGCACGACGCAGATCGCGCGGCGCAGGCCGCCTTCCGGCGCGAGCCCGATGTAGTAGCCGCGCGCCGAACCACCGCCGATGCGCGGCCCGAAGCCGGCCAGGGACAGCGCGAACACCGCGGCCCCGCGGGCGACGGCCAGGTCGGGATCGTCGGCGAGGAGCTCGACGGGCCGCGCGTCACCCTGCGCGAGCACGTCGAGGAAGCGGCGGCGCACGCGGGGCGCGCGAAACACGCCGCCGTTCAGCAGCACCGCGTCCGGCAGGGTACCGTGCGGCAAGTGCCGCCGCAGAAACGCCGCGACGTGCCGGGTGATCGCCGCGTCGCGCTCGTACGGAAGCCCGAAGCCGACCAGGGCGGCGCGCGTCTCCCGCTGTTCCGCCTGCATGTCCACGACGGGGAAAAATCCGTCGAGCACGATGGTCTCCACCTGCTCGCGGGTGAGCTTGCCGCCGTGCACGGAGCCGACGAGCGAAGATCCGCGCCCCAGCACGCGCACCGTCTCTTCGGCGGGCGGATCCGGAGCGAGGAGTCGTTCCTTGGCGCCGCGGCAAGCCAGCACGAGCTCGGCGAAGAGCGCGGGATCGAGGCGCGACTCCTCCGGCATCGCCTGCTCCACGGCGTGCGCGAGCGCGAGATCCATGTTGTCGCCGCCGAGCAGCAGGTGGCGGCCGACCGCGACGCGTTCGAGCCGGACGCCGCCGTCCGCGGGGCGCACCCGGACGAGCGTCAGATCCGTCGTGCCGCCGCCGACGTCGGCGATGAGCACGAACGCCTCCGAGCGGGAAGGCGACAGCAGCGCGCCGAGCGCCGCGTCGCCCTGCGCTGCGAGATAACCGTAGAACGCCGCGAGCGGCTCCTCCAACAGCCGCACGCGCAGCCCGGCTTCCGTCGCGGCGCGCACGGTGAGCTCGCGCGCCACCTCGTCGAACGACGCGGGGACGGTGAGCACGATTTCCTGCGCGGCGAGGGGATGCCCGGCGGAGCCTTCGTCGTACGCGCGCTGGACGTGCGAGAGGATGCGCCGGCTCGCGTCCACGGGCGAGACCTTCGGCGTGTCGCTCTCGCTAGCGCCCCACGGGAGCGTCCTCGCGAGCCGATCGATCCCCGGATGGCAGAGCCAGCTCTTCGCGGAAGTGACGGCGCGTCCCGGCAGGCGCTGCGCGCGGATGCGTGCGTATTCACCGATCACGAACGGCGCGTCGTTCCACGGGTCCAGCGCGGCTTCCTCGGTGAGCGGCGCGAACAGCACCGAAGGCAGGAGCGGGCGGCGTCCGACGGAGCCGTCCGAAACGAACTGGGAAGTTTCCACGATCGCCGCGCGTTCGTTCGCTTTCCGGCGGGCGCGCGCGACGACCGTATGTGTCGTACCGAGATCGATGCCGACGACGAATTCCGACAAGGCGGCGCAATATAGCGCTACGCCACCGATCCGACGCTTTCGTTTCGCGAGCCCGAGTTTCCGGCAGCGGCGGCCGCCGGTCACCCGTGGGTCAGCGGCGGGACCGCTGCTTCCGGCGGGAGGAGCTCCGGCCGGTTGCGGTTTGCGACCATGCGAATGGCCAGATAGACGAGCGGCGCGATGCCGCCGGCGATGAAGACGACGTCTCCGGGGAGGCGCGCCCATTCGAGCAAGCGCACGTCGCCGCGGGCGAAGAACTCCGGCTGACGTGCGTGCCAGTAGCCGTTCACCAGCGCGTCGTAGAGCTGGAGCGCGCCGATGGGAAACAGGTTCACGCAAACCATCCAGGCGAGCCCGCCGTTCAGGGACCAGAACGACCATTTCATCGCGCGCTCGGTCTTCGCGTCCCGCGGGACGAAGTACACGGCGACGAACACGAAGAAGCCCATCGCCAGCATCCCGTAGACGCCCATCATGGCCGCATGGCCGTGGTTCGCCGTGAACTGAGTCCCGATCTCCCAGTAGGACACGACGGGAAGGTTGATGAGAAATCCGAAGACGCCCGCGCCGACGAAGTTCCAGAAGCCGACGGCCGATAGGAACATCACCGCCCATTTGTGCGGGAATCGCTCGTCGCCCGCCGCCATCACGGTCTCCCCGGGCCTCGCCCCTCCGAGACGCATGAACCGCCAGGCCTCGAAGGTCAGGAGCACGAGGGGAATCACCTCCATGGCCGAGAAGAAGGCGCCCAGCGACATGTGCACCGCCGGAGCGCCGCTGAAGTAGAGGTGGTGCATCGTCCCGACGACGCCGCCGATGGAGTAGAGGATCACCTCCAGGTAGATCAGTCGCGTCGCGACCCGCTCCGGCACCATGCCGATCAGAACGAACATGTACGCGACGGTGACGGTGGTGAAGATCTCGAGGAAGTCTTCGACCCAGAGGTGCACCACCCAGAAGCGCCAGAAGTCGATCACCGCGAAGTGCGACCGTGGCCCGAAGAGCATCCCCACGCCGTAGAAGAGGGGAATCGACAGCGTGGCGTACAGGAACAGCCACGGCATGCTTCCGCGGTGACGGCCCCGGAGCCCGGAGCGGAGCCCGCGGGCGACGATGACGAGCCACAGCAAGAGCCCGACGGTGAGCGCGAGCTGCCAGAGCCGACCCAGATCGAGATACTCCCAACCTTGCGCGCCGAGCCACCAGGCGGTCATCGGCGAAGGCATCGCGCCCCGATAGCTCAACATCTCGCCGGCGAGCGAGCCCACGACCACGATCACGAGCGCGACGAAGAGCGCGACGGCGAGGCTGTCCTGGTGACGTGGCTCCTTCCCGGCGATCATCGGGGCGAGGAAGATCCCGATTGCCAGATACGACGTCGCGACGAAGAACAGCGCGAGCTGCAGGTGCCACGTCCGCGTCAGGTGGTAGGGAAACCACGACGCGACGTCGAACCCGAAGAAATGTTCCGGCTCGGCGTGATAGTGCGCGTTCGCGCCGCCGAACAGACCCTGGAGCAGGAACAACCCGGCCACGACGAGGAAGTACCAGACCGTGGTGCGCTGCCCGGGAGTGAGCCGCACTTCATGCGGGTCGTGGAACGCGACTTCGCGTGAGGGGCCCTCGTCTGGCCACCCGAGATCCTTGAACCGCCCGAACGCATAGAGGGTCGCGCCGATGCCCGCGAGCAAGGCGACGAGGGAGAGCCCAGACCAGAACACCGCGTCTGCGGTCAACGTGTTGCCGGCGTGCTCGGCGGGGGGCCAATTGTTCGTGTAGGAGTACGACTCGCCGGGCCGATTCGCGGTCGACACCCAAGCCGCCCAGGAGAAATAGGCGACCAGCGGACGTATCTGGTCCGTCGGGATGCTGGGGCGTCGCAGCCCGCGTTGTTCGGAGGCGGGACCGAACCAAGCTGAGTAGTAGCCCTGAAGGTCGTGCCAGGCCGCGACCTGCGCGGGCGTGAAGACCAGCGTGTCGCGCGCGGAGTCCCACCGATTCGTCTTGAAGTCATCGACGACGCGGGCGTCGGCGTTCACGGCGCCTTGCCCCACGTAATAGGCGCGCATGGCGGCGCGCTCCCGCTCGATCGAATCCGCCGTGAAATCGGGGCCGAGGTAAGCGCCGTGGCCGAAGATGGTCCCGTACTCCATCAGACCGAACTGGCCGAAGAGCATCTGGCCGCGAAACACGTCGTCGCGAGTGAACAGCGTCTCGCCGTTCGGCGCGACCGTGACGGCGGGCACGGGCGGGTGCTCCGCGTAGATCCGATAGGCGAGGTAGCCGAGAATTCCGAAGCCGATCACGAACGTCAGCATCGCGAGCTGCGTCCACGCCGTGGAAATGCCGAGCGAAGAGCGATCGGAACGAAGCTTCATATCGGACATGGTTCTGGGCGGCCGCGCGGCGACTTCCGGACTCTACGCGATCGCCGGAGCGCGCCCGCCTTATTGGACACGACGCAGTTTCGGGTCCGCGAACAGTCGAGCCGGCGCGTGATTTCCGCGTCTCTGCGCGCACGGACCCGCGACTTCGAGCATTCGCGTCCCGCGGGACGAATCGGACGCGCGCGCGTCTCGTTGCGTCTCACCGGGAGGTCGCCTTCGCCCGCGCGACGAATCCGAGGGCTCGGTGTCGTCGCACTCGCCCGGAGCGGGAGCGTCGACACCGAGCCTCGGTTGACCCAGCTCGCGTAAGAGACGAAGCGAAGTAAGCTACGAAGTCTCGCGTTCGTAATAAGCACGCGGCGTACCAAAACGCCCCCGACCGGTCCGACGTGGGGAAAAATCGAGCGCGCGCCGCGAGATCGGGATGATGCACCAAACGCCGCGCGCTCGGCTCACCAGAACGACGCTTGGCTCACCCTGATCGGTTTGTCGCACGTGAGGCGGCACGCCCGCGCGCTGGCCGTCGAAAGCTCCAAGCGTTCAGCGGTCGGTGCGAACGCTGAGTTCCACCTTCCAGCGTTCGTCGGGTGAGCGCGGGTTCAGGGGCACGGCCTCGAGCGCCAGCGTCCCGATCGGCGTGACGCCCGATTCGAGTCGAACCGGGACGACTTCGCCCGCGTGGCGTCCTTCGGCCGGCAACGTCAGCTCGATCGGCGACAGCTCCGACAATTCACCGGGCTTCCACCTCGTCAGCTCGTCGCCGGCCGCGTCCTCGCGCCGTACGCTGGAGCCGAAGAAACGAAAGCGAACCGGCTCTCCCACCACGACGCCGAGCTCGTGCGGCGGCAGGTTCACGCGGCTGCCCTCCTCCACGCCGAACGGCGCCACGCAGAACGCCGTGATCGGCGGAGGCACGCCCGGCACCGCCGGCGCCGGGCTCTCGATGCCGACGTAATACGCCTGCGCGGTTCCCCCGCGGATGCGAAGCCCGCGTCCCTTGCGGACGAGCCCGTAGTAACAGGCGCCCCGCGCGACCGCGAGATCCAGATCCGCCGCCGGAAGCTCCCGGGGCGCCGGCGCGCCGGCGTCACGGAGCCAGCGTCCCAGCGGGTCCAGGATACGGGAGCGGATGCGGTTCGACTTGAGCACGCCCCCGTTGAAGAGCACCGCCGACGGGCGCAACAGTCCCGAGCTCGCCGTCGCGTTCACCGCGCCGGCCTGCCGCCGGAGAAACGCCGCGAGGTGGCGGGTGATCGCCGGGTCCGCCGCGTAAGGAAGTCCCATCTGGGTGAGCGCGGTGCGCGCCCGCCGCGCCGGTTCGTCGGAGACAGCCACTTCGGGGAAGAAACCGTCGACGATCGTCCGTTCGACCTCCGCGCGCTCGAGCACCGTGCGCAGCGAACCGCCGAGCAGCTGCGATCCGCGGCTCGGCACGACAACCGGCACCGACTCGGCGTCGCTCGACAAGAGCCGCTCCTTGGCCGCTCGCGAAGCGTGCATCAAGGCGTGGAGCTGCCAGGCGTCGAGCTCGTGTCCTTCGCTTTCGAGGCGCGCCTTTGCAACGTGCGCCAGCGCGAGGTCCATGTTGTCGCCGCCGAGCAAGATGTGATCGCCCACGGCGACGCGACGGAGCTCGAGCCCGCCATCCGCTTCCACCGCTTCGACGGCCGAGAAATCCGTCGTGCCGCCGCCGATGTCGACGATGAGCACCACGTCGCCGACCCGCAAGAGCTTGCGCCACTCGTCGCCGACCGACTCGATCCACGCGTAGAGCGCGGCCTGCGGCTCTTCGAGCAGCGTGACGCCCTCCATGCCCGCGGCGAACGCCGCCTCCACGGTGAGATCCCGCGCCGAGGCGTCGAACGACGCCGGCACCGCGAGCACGATGGATTGCTCCGCCAGATCCGACTCGTGCCCGGCCGCCTTCCACGCTTCGGCGAGGTGATCCAGATAGCGAAACGACGCTTCCACCGGCGACACCTTCTCGACGTCTTCCGGCGCGTTCAACGGAATGATGGGCGCGCGGCGATCGACGGAAGGATGCGACAGCCAGCTCTTCGCGCTCGAGACGACGCGCCCCGGCGCTTCCGACGCGCGCCGGCGCGCGTACTCGCCGACCGTGTAGCGACGCGAGGCGTCCCACGGCAGCGACAGCGGCGGCTCGCTTTCGTGCGCGAAGTAGAGGAACGACGGCAGCAAGGGTTGTCGCTCCAGAACGCCGGGCGCGGTGAGCTGGGGCACGTCGAGCGGCGTCGAGCGCGCGTCTTCGTCCGCTTCGTCGGCGTAGGCGAGCGCCGTGTGCGTCGTCCCCAGGTCGATGCCGACGACCGAGCGCGCCGTCACAGCTCGACCTCCGCGGGCGCGATGATCTTCGCGTCGTAGCCGGCGACCAGCGCCGGCAAGCGCACGCTGTCCACGCGCCACCCGGCGTGTCGCAGGACCCCGCGATACGGCGCGCTGCCGCGCACGTTGCCCGTCAGCTTGATGCTCCTGCCGTCGAACCCTTCCGGCACCGTGACCGCGGTCCCCTCCGGCTCGGTGCGGATGCGCGAAAGCTCGAAATGCCCGAGCAACGCCTTCCGACAACCCGAATGGACGACTCGCGCGGCCGCCCCCACGTCCGCGTCGGGAAAAGCGTCGATCTCCTGCTTCAAAAAATCCACCAGCCGTCCCTCGCGCTGCAAGAGCGCCAGCAGCCCGAGGGCATCCTCGTTGGCGGCGTCCGCGTCCCGCTCCTCTTTGGAGGCCGTCCCGGACACCGCACCCTCTTTTGTCCCCTCTTCGGGCGGCGCGAGGAGCGCCCGCACGCGCGAAGCCAGCCGCGGATCGAAAACGACGCGAAACGCACACAAGATCGCCAGCCACAAGCGCGCAAAAAACGAAACGGATGCGTCGGTCACGGCGCCGGGGGATGTACTACGACCCGACGTGCGGCGGTAGCGCGCCCCGTGCGGCACCCGCCCGTCCAGACCGGCCGCGCGAACGCCTCGTCCTCTCGCGCTCGACGCCGAGACCTCACGACATCGGCCACACGCTCATCGAATGGATGAGGCCCCGCGGAAACGAGCGCGGCGTGGCACCGAGTCCGTCTCATCCCCACGGAGCGCGTCCATGCGCGCCATTCACCCCGCGCCTGCCCTCGCGGCAACGGGCGCTTCGGTCAGTCACGAAGAGCGGTGGTGCGCCGCACGAGCTCCCGCGTCACGCCTGTCGCAGCCGTCGTTCGCGCGTCGTACCCGCTATTCGCGCGCACGGTGGCCATTGGCATCGCCGTTCGAGCGTTAGGCTGGTCGTTGGTGCGTCACGGCTTCGTCGGGCGTCGAAGGTTTGTTCGGGCGCCATGATCGACGGCCCCAAATCTCCTCATTGTACCCGCTCGTGCTCGGCGACCTTGAGCACCCAAGGCGAGAATTCCCATTAGTAATAACTAATTGTAACTATTCGTGAATATGCAGCCGGAAAAGTCGACCTTGAGTGCTCAAGGTCGCACACTTCGGAGAACCTGTCGTTGAGCGGCGCTGCGCGCGACGAACTCACCTGGACGAAGTCCACGCCGAAGCCCGCACGCCGAAGTCCGCGTGCCGAGCCCGCACGCCGAAAGCCCACGTGTCGAAGCCCGCACGCCGAAAGCCCGCACGCCGAAAGCCCACGTGTCGAAGCCTGCGCGCCGAAGCCCGCGCGGAGGTTTCACTTTGGAGTTGCGCTCCGCAGTCTCGGGCGTTTTTGGAGTGCGCGCGCCGGGAATGTCAGCCTTTTTTCGCGCTTGGCGCGGTGAGGCTGGCGATGGCTTCGCGTACGGCGGGTACGGTGAGAGGGTCGCGTGCGGCTTGCTCGACGACGGTCGTGCCTTCGGCTCCGCCGAGCTTCACGAGGATGCGCGCGGTGTCCACCGTGGCGGCGACCAGGTCGTCCTCGTCTGCCGTGGAGTGATAGAGCGAGAAGAAGGTGCGTACGGCGGCGAGCTCATCGAGGGTCGCGAGCTTCAGGAGCGCGTGCGCCGCGTGGCGCACGTCGTTCGACGTGTCGGACGGGTCGTTCAGGTGCGCGGCGAGCAGCGGCGCGGCCTTGCGCTCGCCGACGGCGGCTAGGGCGTCGGCGAGCGGACCGACGGGCGGGGGACGGAGGACGTCGGAGAGGAAGTCGTAGTGACGTTCGAGCGCGTCGAGCATGTACTCGACGCCGTTGCGACGACCGGCGAGCAGGGTTCGCGCTTCAGCGAGCACCTCGGGTTGCGTGCGAGCGTCGCTCGCCAGGTCGAGCAGAGTCTTGGTGACCGTCGGATCGCTCTCGTTCGTCCCCAGCTCCCGCAGCAGAAAGCGTTGAATGGTGGCCATCGTCGCTTCGCGGAGCTCGATGGCTTGGGTGATCTGCTCGGTCAGGCTCCCAGCGCCGCTGCCCTGCGGCACGCTGAACGAGCCGGCGCTGACGATGCACGCCTTGAGCGGCGTTCCGATGCTCACCTTGCCCGACGCGCCGCCGTTGCGCGCGTCCGTGAACCAGACGTTCCCCGCGACGTCGCAGAACAAAAAGCCGCCCGCCGCGGCGTCCCCGCCGATGACCTCGGCCGGCAGCGTGCGCGCCCAGCGGAGCGAGGCGTCGTTCTCGTCGAAGCCGACCACGATGCGGAAGTACGTCGCCGCGAACCGCTGTGAATCGATCGCGAGCTTGCCCCCCCTTTCCACGGGACGCGCGTAGAAACGGATGGCGTCCGGGGCCCCGGCGTTCGGAGGGAGCACCGTCACGCCGCTCGGAAACCAGGTCGGCTTACCCGGGAGCTCGCGCTCCGGGAGCTTCACGACGTGCGCCTCCTCGTGCTGCGCCCGCGGGATCGCCGAGTCGAACTTCACCAGCGCGTTCTCGCCGAAATAGAGCGATCCGCCGATCGCCATGCTGCGGCTCACGACGTTGCGCGCCAGCACCCGGCCGATCTCCGAGCCATCGGAGACGTCGAGCGCGGAGACGTACTGGCTGTCCCACGGCGCGAACACGACGTTGCCGATGATTCCCGGCACTCCGACGTCCGGGTCCGGCGTCCAGCGGCGAAGCACGCCGCCGTTTCGAGACACGACGACGATCTCCGTCCCGCCTCCGGCCGCGCCCGCGACGGTGGCCACCGTCGTATTGCCGTCGTCTCCGGCTCCGCGCAGGCGCTTGTCGCTGCCCACGTCGACGCGCCAGAGCTCGCGGCCGTTCGTCGGATCGAGCGCGACGAGCTTGCCCCCTGCGGTGTACACGAGCACGCCGCCGGCGATCGACGGGCGCGAATCGGGGAGGCCGGCGTGTGTCCACCTGCCGCTTCCGTCGAGCCCCACGCCCACGAGGCCCGACGTCGTCACGCCGACGACGAAGCCCTTGCTCTCGGGGATGTGCGTGCTCGAAAGCTTCGCGGCGACGGCGGCGATGCCGCGCCCCCCGTCGTCTTGCCAGTCGTCCTTGAACGCGGGCCCGCGCAAGCTCGCACCGCCGCAGCCGACCGCCAAGAGCGTCGCGAGCGCGCTCGCGAACCGGAAACCTCGGCCGGTCATTGCTTCGCTCCACCGGCTGCTGCGTGCGCGGCCGAGTCGATCGCTTGTTTCACTTTCTTGCTCCAGTCCTTCGGCCAGCGCTCACCGACGTCGGCGAGGTATTTGCCGACCTCCACCGTGCCGAGCTCCCGCATGCGACCGACCAGCTTGATCTTCTCTTCGTCGGGGATCTCGCTCGACGGCCGGAAGAGGATCTGATCGAAGCCGGTCTGCATCACGTCGAAGGTGACCTTGCCGGTGCGCTGCGCGAAATCTTCGCACTCGGCGGGCGTGCAGAGCTGGCCGATGGCCGCCGCGGCCTCGGCGACGCCGTGGTCGAAGGCGTTGAAGAGATCTTTGATCGATTCACGAGAGCCGATTTCGCCGAGGCCGGTCGCGGAGGTGCCGCGCACGCTCCCGTCTTCGCTGCGCAACCCCTTCTCGAGGGCGGTCACGGCGGCTGGGCCCTTCGTCTTCACGAGCGCGCGCGCCGCCGCTCGGCGAATCTCCGGCGTGCGATGCTGGACGTACGGCGCGATGCTCGGGCTGAGCGCAGGCGACTTCAGCTTCCCGGCCGCCTTCAACGCTTCCTGGAGGATGGCTTCGTTGCCGCCCCGGGCGAGGACCTCGTTGACGAGCGGCACCCCCGCGGGGTTTTGCGAATCTCCGATCGTTCCGAGCGCGGCGATGACGTCCTGCTCGCTTCCGTCCAGCTGCTTCTTGAGCGCCGGGACGTCGAGCTTGACGATTTCGACCTTCGCCTTGTCTTGGTGCTTCGGCTTCGCGAGCAAGGAGGGCGCGGTCAGCGCGAGCCCCGTGGCGACCGTTAGCGCGCGTGTCCACACTGTCCGCTTCATCGTCTCTCCCACTATTTTCCCCCTCGATGTACTCTGCGCGCGCCTTCCAAGGCAAGGAGCGCCGGAGCGCCGCATGTCCTTCCGCCGTGGGCCGCCCGAGTTTCCCTCGATTCGGCTCGAATCGATCGAGGTCCTTCCCCCGGATGCACCGCCCGGCTTCCTACGGCTCGTTCGCCGTCGGCTCCGCGCCCGGTATCCCGACGGCACGCAAAGTGCGTCCTTCGTCTACGACGAGGTCGACCGGCGCTCCATCGACGCGGTGGTCATCGTCGCGCACTACGTGGCGAACGGCGGCGAACGCCGCGTGTTCCTGCGCAGCGCGCTGCGTCCGCCCCTCTACTTTCGCGGCGCGTCGAAGGCGCCCGCGGCCGCGAGCGAGAGCCACGGGCACCTCTGGGAGTTGCCGGCGGGTCTCATCGACGCCGGCGAGCAGGGCGTCGAAGCTCCGGGGGCCGCGGCGGCGCGCGAGCTCCACGAGGAAGTGGGGTTCGCCGTCGCGCCGGACGCGCTGCGCGCCTTAGGGCCGAGCACGTATCCGTCTCCCGGCGTTATCGCGGAGCGGCACTTTTACTACGAAGTTACGGTGGATCCCGCGACACGCACCGAACCGATGCTCGACGGGTCTGCCCTCGAGAAGGGCGGCATCGTCTTCGACGTGAGCGTCGCTGACGCGCTCGCCATGTGCGCGCGCGGCGACATCGAGGACGCAAAGACGGAGCTCGCGCTGAGGCGCCTCGCGGAGCGGTACGCGTGACCGGGCCGCGCGTCGTCCTGGTCGTCAAGAAGACGCCCTACAGCCGATACGTCGAGGAAGAGAACGATCCCGAGGTGCGGCGCCTCGTGAAAAAGAAGGATCCGAGCGTCGCGATGTGGGTGTCGTCTCACCGCGAGCACGTCGTGACGCTCGCCGTCGTCGAGCGCGCCTTGAAGGACCTTGGCGCGCGCGTGTGGAAGCTGCAAGCGCCGCGCGCCGTCTTCGACGCGAGCGACGCGGTGCTGGTCGTCACCGTCGGAGGCGACGGCACGCTCCTCGCCGCTTCGCACCACGTCGGCGGCAAGACGCCGATCATCGGCGTGAACAGCTCGCCGCACTCGAGCGTCGGCTTCTTCTGCGCGAGCCGCCGCGGCAACGTCGAGAACATGCTCGCGCGCGCCCTCTCCGGCAAGATGAAGAGCATCCGGCTCTCGCGCATGAAGGTGACGCAGAACGGCCGGGTCATTTCGCGGCGAGTCCTGAACGAAGCGCTCTTCTCCCACGAGACGCCGGCCGCTGCGTCCAGGTACGTGGTCGCATACGACGGACATCGTGAAGAACAGGTCTCGAGCGGCTTCTGGGTCGGCACCGCCGCGGGTTCGACGGGCGCGTCGCATTCGGCGGGCGGCGATATCCTCCCGCTCGGGTCGCGACGTCTACAGTTCGTGGTGCGCGAGCCCTTCGCGGGCGGCGGCTGGGTTTACCGCATGACCAAGCTGCTCTGCGCGTCCGGCAAATCCATATCCGTGACGAACCGCATGCGCGACGCTTGCTTGTTCCTCGACGGCCCCTTTCAGCGCATCAGCGTGCGACTCGGCGACAAGCTCGAATTCTCGGTCTCCGAGGACCCGCTCCACGTGCTCGGGCTAGATCCGCACCGCGGGCGGCGGCGATAAAGAAACGGGACGGGCGGATCGATGCTGCGTATGCACGGAGGTGCGGCCGACGCTTTCCTGCGATTTCATCCCTGGACAGCGGCATGGCGCTCGATATCGCGCTCGCGAAGCCGCTACCCCCTTCGCGCGAACGGCTCTTTGCCCGCGTAGATCGCGGCGTCGTCGAGCTCGCCTTCGATGCGGAGCAGCTGGTTGTACTTCGCGACGCGATCGCTGCGGCAGAGGCTCCCGGTCTTGATCTGTCCGGCGTTCGTGCCCACGGCGAGATCGGCGATGAAGGCGTCTTCCGTTTCGCCGGAGCGATGCGAGATGACCGACGTGTAGCCGGCGGACGTGGCGAGGCGGATCGTGTCCAGCGTCTCGGTGAGCGTGCCGATCTGGTTCAGCTTGATGAGGATGGAGTTCGTGACGCCCTTCGCGATGCCCTCGGCGAGCCGCTCCTTGTTGGTGACGAACAGGTCGTCGCCGACCAGCTGCACCCGCTTACCGAGCTCGTCGGTCAGGAGCTTCCAGCCCGCCCAGTCGTTCTCGGCGACGCCGTCCTCGATGGTGAGGATCGGGTACTTGTCGCACAGGCTCGCGTAGATGGCGACGAGCTCGTCGGCGGTCCGCGGTTTTTTGTCGAAGGTGTACTTGCCGCCGGACAAGAACTCGCTCGAAGCCGAGTCGAGACCGAGCGCGATCTGCTCGCCCGGCTTGTAGCCCGCGTCTTCGATCGCCTTCGAAATGCGCTGGAGCGCTTCTTCGTTCGAGGCGAGTCGCGGCGCGAAGCCGCCTTCGTCGCCGACGGCCGTGGTGAGGCCGTCTTTGTGCAAGTTCGCCTTCAAGGTGTGGAACACCTCGGTCCCGGCGCGCAGCGCTTCGGCGAACGACGAGAAGCCGAGCGGGACGATCATGAACTCCTGGATCTCGAGGCCGTTGTCCGCGTGCTTGCCGCCGTTCAGGATGTTCATCATCGGCGTCGGAAGAACGCGCGCCTGCGCGCCGCCGATGTAACGGTAGAGCGGCAACCCGACGGAATCCGCGGCGGCGCGGGCGACGGCCATCGAGACCGCGAGGATGGCGTTGGCGCCGAGCTTGCCCTTGTTCTTCGTGGCGTCGGCCTCGATGAGACGCGCGTCGACGGTCGCCTGATCCAACGACGAGAGCCCGAGGACCGCCGGGCGCAGGTGATCGGCGATGTTCGCCACGGCCTTGGTGACGCCCTTGCCGAGGTAGCGCTTCTTGTCGCCGTCCCGGAGCTCGACGGCCTCGTGCTCACCGGTGGAAGCGCCGCTCGGGACCGCGGCGCGACCGAAGCCGTTCTCCGTGAAGACGTCGGCTTCGACGGTCGGGTTTCCCCGAGAATCCAGGATTTCTCGCGCGCGTACCTCGATGATCTCCGGCATGGGCGGGCGATATCACGACCGCACCGCGCCGTCAGTCGGTTCTGCTCATCGTCTCGCCGAGGCGAGCGCTCTCCGTCTCCCCGTTGCCGGCGGCGCCGGGGGGCTCCGGGATCTCGGGGTTCGGTTGCGGCGTTTCCGGCGGTTTGCGGGCGCGTTTTCGTTGATCGAGCTGCTCGTACGCGACGACGATCTTCTGCACGAGCGGGTGGCGAACGACGTCCGAGTCGGTGAACTCGCAGAACGCGATGCCGTCGATGCCTTCGAGCAGCCCGCGCGCTTCGCGCAGACCGCTGCGCGACCCCGACGGGAGGTCCGTCTGCGTCATGTCGCCGGTCACCACCGCCTTCGACCCGTAGCCGAGGCGCGTCAGGAACATGCGCATCTGCTCGCTGGTGGCGTTTTGCGCTTCGTCCAGGATGACGAACGAGTCGTTCAGGGTCCGGCCGCGCATGAACGCGAGCGGCGCGACCTCGATCTGTCCGCGCTCGCGCATCTGGTCGACCTTGTCGAACTCCAGCATGTCGTGGAGCGCGTCGTAGAGCGGGCGAAGGTACGGATTGACCTTCTCGGCGAGGTCGCCCGGCAAGAACCCGAGCTTCTCGCCGGCCTCGACCGCGGGCCGCGTGAGCACGATGCGCTTCACCGTGCGCTGCATCAGACAGCTCGCGGCAACCGCCATTGCCAGATACGTCTTGCCGGTCCCCGCTGGGCCGATCCCGAACGTCAGGTCGTGCGAGCGGATCGCCTCCACGTACTTGCGCTGCGTCGGGCCCTTCGGCACCACCGGGCGGCGCTTCGGCGAGACGAGGACGATTTCGTCGAGCAGATCCGTCAGGCGGGCGTCCGGGTTGTGGCGGAGCGAGCGGACGGAGTGCGCGACGTCGTTCGGTCCGATGTCGACGCCGCGCTCGACGAGCTGCGCGGCGTCCTTCAGGAAGCGCTGCGCGACCAGGACGTCGGGCTCCTGACCGGAGATGAAGATCGTGTTGCCCCGGAGGTTCACCTCGGCGCCGGAGTACCGCGCGAGCTCACCGAGGAGCCGGCTCTGCGGGCCCGAGAGGGCCAGTAGCACGGACGTGTTCTCGACCTCTAAATTCGCGCTGAACGGGGCTTCGCCCATCTAGTTCCGAAGCCTACCACCCCGACCGCCCTTCCGGAGCCTCCATAGCTGTCGAGAGGACGCTTCAGGGCTGGATAGGCCCTCCGAGGATGAGCGGCAAATTTGGCCGGTGGGCCCCGGGCTGGGTAACCCGCTGCACGATGCGCGCCTACGCAAGGTGGATTGGCATCGGCGCCGCCGTCGGAATCACTTCCGCGCTGGTCCCGGTGGTGGAGGGGCGGATCGTGCTGCACGACGTGCAGGGGCCGCTCTCGAAGATCACTAGCGCCGTCGCCCCCGTCGACGCGGCGCCTCCGAGCTTCGATGGACTGGATCTCACACAGCTTTCGGTTCTGCCCCGACGCGTAACGGCGGCGCTCCCCGGCGGCCGAACCGCCGAGCTCACGCTGGACCCCGACGTCCAGCGTACGGCCGTATCCATCATGGAACGGTACCGCATTCCGGAATCCGGAGCGGTGCTGATGGACGTGAAGACGGGCAACCTGCTCGCCTATGCGAGCCACGTCACCGACGCCCCGGCGTTCGACGTCAACGCGCGCGCGACGGCCCCGGCCGCGAGCGTCTTCAAAGTCGTGACGAGCTCGGCGCTCATCGAGACGGCGGGCCTGAACGCGTCGACGGAGCAGTGCTATCACGGCGGCAAGAGCCTCGTGCTCGCCGAAGAGCTGGTCGACGATCCGAAGCGCGACAAGTGGTGCGCGACCATGGCGATGGCCCTCGGCCGCAGCATCAACGTCGTGTTCGCGCGTCTCGCGCAGAAGCATCTCAAGCCGGCCGAGCTCGAAGCGACCGCCGCGGCGTTCGGCTTCGGCGCCTCGGTGCCCTTCGCCGTTCCGAACGATCCGCCGAAGATCGACATGCCGAACGACCCGGTGGAGTTCGCGCGGGCGGCCGCCGGGTTCTGGCACACCACGTTGTCACCTTTGATGGGCGCTTCGCTCGCGCAGACGGTCGCGAACGGCGGCGTCGCTCTCGAGCCGCGCATCGTCCAGCGCGTGCTCGCCGGCAAGGACAAGGTCTGGGAAGAGACGCGCCCGCCGCACGTGCTGCACCACGCGATCCGCCCGGAGACCGCGGCGGAGCTACGTAAAATGATGGTTCAAACCGTGGCCGCCGGATCGGCCTTCAAGAGCTTCCACGACCAGAGCGGTGAGTCATATTTGCCCGGTGTACAGGTGGCGGGGAAAACCGGGACGCTGACGGAGCACACCCAGGACCGTCACTACACTTGGTTCGTCGGCTTCGCTCCTGCGGAACAGCCGGAGGTTTCGGTGTCGGTTCTGGTGGTCAATACGCCCATCTGGCAGGTCAAAGCGGCGGATTTGGCGCGGGACGTCCTCCGCGCGTACTTCGCGGGGCACGGCGCGCCAGGGATAACGCGCCCCTGACGCGGCCAGCGCGAGAAGATAGGACTGCACATAAGTGCTGTCTGGCCTGGGTGGGCTGTTCCCCCCAGCACGGATGGAGATGCGCGATGGCCGAGCCGTTGCTAGAGTGAGACTCGTGCAGGTTGTGCTGCGGAAGCTAGGTCGTGGGTCGAGAGCCGTCACGGGGCGTCTGGTGCGGGCGCCGCGGAAAGGCTCGGTCGTCGTGATCGAATTTTCCGACGGCATGCACGAGTACGTCACGACGCCGGTGAAACGCGTGTTGCGGCTCGCGCCGCGCGACGTGTTCTACATCGAGACGGTGAACAGCCGGTATCGTCTCGAGGTCCGCGACAGCGAGCGCTCGCTCGACGACGCGTCCAGCGGCTGAGCGGTCGACGCTCGCCCGACCGAGCAACGGCGGGACGCGAGAAACGGGGGGACGAGTCGATCCTCGTCCTCCGTCGTTCATTGGCGCTGGCCTTTCGTCGTCGACTCCGCTATCCGGTGCACCCGAATGCGGCAGAGACGCCGCGCACCAGTCACGCCGAGAGCATCATGGGACGATTCGACCGCCGCAACTCGATGAAGATGAAGCGCCGCCGCGCGCAAGTGAAGAAAAAGGCGCGCGCGAAGAAGCGCGCCCAGAAGCCCGCGGCCCCCGCTGCTCCCGCGCCGCGCAGCAAGCGCGGTTCAGCTTCGAAGGAAGCCTGAACGCGCAGACACGCGCAGGCGAGCGTCCACTACGACACGACGGCACGCGGTTCAGCTTCGAAGGAAGCCTGAACGCGCAGACACGCGTCAGCTAGCCGCCTCTAGCCTCGAGCTTCGCGCTTTTCGCGTGCAGCAAAGGCGCGCCTTTGCGCGCTTCGCGCGGGTTTCTCGACTTCGAGGTCGATGCAGCACGCGTCAAAAGTCGCGCGTCTCTCGCGACCAGAGCCCCAGCTGGCGCCGGCCTCGCCGTTTTTCTCGTGGCGCCTGGGCCTCCACGACGATCGTGAGCTGTTCTTCCAAGCCTCGCTCAAGCGAGGCTAGCGGATCGTCTTTGTCGGGAACTGCACGTCGCCGTGCTGCGGCGGCGGATCCAGGCGCGCGACCTTCTCGCCGAAGAGCCCGATGTCGCCGCCGACGCGGCGCTCGCGTACGAGCGACCAACCGTTGTCGCCTATGCCGCCGCGCCAGGTCTGCTCGACGCGCGTCGTCCGGAGCATGTCTTCGTCGACGCGCATCCACTCGATGTCGACGAGCACGGTCGCGTGCTCCGAGTCTTTCATCGACAGGGCGGAGAGCTCGAAGTCGAGCACGCGCACCAGGTTGCCCCAGGTCTCGCGGTGCTTCGTGAAGTGGTCGCGCGCCCCGTCGGCGGTGTGCTCGAGGGCGAGCGCCATATTCCCGAAGCGAGCCGCCTCGTTGACCGTACGCGCGACGTCGGTGACGCGCTGGCTCGGAGGCGGCGGGGCGAAGCATCCCGCGACGAGCAAGCAAGACAGCACGGCGACACCACGGAACATGTCGAGCGCGTAACAGAGTCCCCCGAAAAAGGAAAAAATCCGGCGGCCGCAAAACGGCTGGACGCACGGTCGTCGCGAGTTTTTTAGGTTTTTGTGCGTGTTTCGGAGCGGCACCCTCGCTTGCGCTGCTCGCCTTCGGCTGCGCTGCTCGCTCGAGGGAGGGTTCGTCACGGTTCGAGTGGGGGAAGCCTCCCTTCCCCCACACCCCCAGAAGCGAACGCGTTTTGATTCGACGGGTCGGTCGTCGCGGGTTTTTTAGTTATTCGTGGTGGTGCGGAGCGGTACCCTCGCTTGCGCTGCTCGCCTTCGGCTGCGCTGCTCGCTCGCGGGAGGGTTCGTCGCGGTTCGAATGGGGGAAGCCTCCCTTCCCCCACACCCCCAGAAGCGAACGCTGCGCGACTTGCACGCTGCGCGACTTGCACGCTGCGCGACTTGCTTCCTCCATCCGTTCCACGGAGGCGAGCGAAGCGAGTGGCGAGGCCGGAGGGACGGAGGTCTCGTTGCGGCGCACTAGGAGATTCCGCTCCGAAGCACGTTCAAAAACCTGAACCTGAACCCCACGACGCATTCCTCGTCTATCGCCAGCGTCCGCCTCTGGGGGAGTGGGGGAAGGAAGGCATCCCCCACACGAACAATGCCGTACGATGCGCGAGCGAGCAGCGCAGCCGAAGGCGAGCGGCGCAAGCGAAGGCTCCGCGAGCAACCGCGCCGAAGGACCTGAAAAACGCACGACGCCCGCGACGTGATCTCGCCCGCGATGTGATCTCGCCCCGAGTCCGCGTCTGGGGGAGTGGGGGAAGGGAGGCTTCCCCCACACGACCCGCGCCGCCCCCTCCCGCGAGCGAGCAGCGCAGCCGAAGGCGAGCAGCGCATGCGAGGGTGCCGCTCCGAAACACGCCAAGAAACCTAAAACCCCACGACGCCCAAGACGTCTCTTCAAAACGTCGCTGCCGCGACGAAGTACGTCTGCGACGTGCCCAGGGTGCCGAAGCCGCGCGCCCAGCCGAGGTGAAACTCGGTCTCGATGAAATAGCCGAAGGCGAACGTGAAGCGTAGCTCGCCACCGACGCCGAGGTGATACTGACCGAGCAAGTCGTTCGAGTTGATGTGCTCGTAGGCGCCGCCGTAGTCGGCGAAGAGCGTGCCGCTCAGGCCGTGCCAGAACGCGGGCAGCGTGCTCACCCCGTGCTCGACCCACACGATGGGAAATCGGTATTCGAGGTTCGCGAGGTTATACTGATGCCCGGCGAAGGCGCCGTAAGGAAAGCCGCGCAGCACGAACGCATTCTGGCGAAGGCCGCTGCGCACGGCGTCGAACGGACTGACGTCGGCGAACCCACCCTGACGGAAGGACGTAAAGGTGCCGCTCCGGATACCGCCGGAGAGTCCGAGCGCGAGCGCGTGGTGCGAAAGCCACGGCATCAGCAAGTACCCCGTCGCGCTCCCGGTGAAGCTCGCGAGCGACGTATCGTTGCCCGTCGCGGTGTTGCCGAAGTCCGTCGCGAGGCTCAGCGTGAAGCCGCGCTCGTTGCTGACGCCGTACAGCGGCCTGTAGGCGTCGTTGAACTGAAACGCGAGTCGAACGGTGCCGAGGAACGTCTCTGACGGGCGCGCGAGCACCTGAGAGAAAGGATCGTTCAGGCTCCCGAGATCGTATCGCGGTCGATGCGCGCTCGCCGTATAGGAGAACGCGAACTCCTCGAAGTCTTCCTCGCCGGGGAGCACGTAGTCGAGGCCTGCGGTGACGCCGAGCGAATCGTCGCGCACGGGCACGGAGCGGGCGCCGACTTGTATCGAGTCGCTCGGCTGGTAATCACGATATCCTACGATCGACATCGTGTACGGCAAAGGCCGATAGCCGTACGCGATCGAGCCGGTGAATTGCCCGACCTGTGGAAGCCAGGTGAGGCTCAGAGTCGTCGTGTGCAGCCCGACGATGTCTTCTCCGTTGCTCGAGAGCGTGATGGCGGGGCCCAAGGTTCCCGTCGCGACGTTCCCGCTGAACGAGTACGGCCGGATCAAGGACAAGAGCAGCGTGTCGAGCGGGTTGTACGGCTTCACCGGCCACCGCTTGGGCATCGGCTCCGTCGGCAGCGGAGGCCGCGCGTTCGGCGCCTCGGGCGCGTCGAGGAACGCGTGCTCGTCGAACGGCATCGAATACAAGTCGAAGCCGGTGCTCGTGTAGCCGACGTACACCAGCGTGCGTCCGTCGGGCGACAGCTCCGGCATGAACGCGCCGGTGAGCACGTTCGTCACTTGTCGCAGGCGCCCCGTCGTGACGTCGTAGGCGTAGATGTTGGCGATCTCGGTTCGATCCGAGCTGAAGAGCACGTAGCGGCCGTCCGGCGACCAAGACGGCGTGACGTCCATCGCGCGGTCGTGCGTGATCTCGAAGAACTTGCCGGTCGCGACGTCGACGACGCGGATGTCGCGATAGCCGCCTTCGGACCACGAGCTGTAGGCGACCTTCGTGCCGTCGGGGGAGAACCGCGGCGTGAACGCTTGCTGCCCGTCGGCGCTCGGAACCAGCGCGCGCACGTTGGCGATGCCGCCCTCGGGGCGGACGTCGGCGATGCGCAGCGTCGTGGTGCCGGCGTGCGACGTGACGAACGTCACGCGCGTCCCGGACGGGCTCACGTCGGGGGCGCGCGCGCGCATGCCCGTCGTCCAGCGTTCGCGCGAACCGCGGCCGCCCATCGCCGACGTCGTCCCCGGCGGCTGCCGGTGCAAATCGTAGAAGCTGTAGCGACGCTCCGACGGCGCGACGGCGTCGAAGACCATGCCGCATTCCGGATCGAACGACGCGACGAGCGGTCCGCCGTCGGCGCGCGCGATGATCGAAAGGCCGCTCTCGTCGGCGCGCGAGCGCGTGTCGAGGGGCAGGCGATAAAAGCCGCTCGGCAGATCGCCGTCGTCGCGGTGGTACACGAGCTCTTCGCGCCGCCCCCGGCGCATGCAGGCGGGAGCGAAGCGCGGGCTCGAGGCGACGCGCCCGCCGTGGGTGAGGCGCGTGCCTTCGCGCAGCCCGCGCGCGCGCGCCTGATCCGTCTGCTCGCGGTACTTGTCCTCCATCGACGCGACCCACGCCGCGTAGAGCTCGGGATACGTGCGGCCGGTCACGCGCTCGATGGATCGATTCAGGCCCCAGGGGACGATGTTGTTGCCGTAGTCGACGGCGACGGCGGAGAACGCGTCACGCCCGTACGTGTCGAGGATCCACCCGATGAAGCTCTCGCCGTACAGGTACCAGAGATCGCCCTGTGGCCACCTGCGCACGTTGTGGCTCATCACGTCGAGCGGCGCGACGTTGTGCTCCAGCACGTCGGCGCGCAGATACATGTCGTAGAGCGACGCGCGCCGCCGGCCGCCGCCGGTGAAATCGCTCTCCATGGTCACCGCGATGCCCTCGCGGATCCAGTTGGGCTGATCTTCGTTCGGGAGGCTGAACTTGCCGATGATCGAGTTCAGAAACCTCGGAATGCCGCCGACGGTGTCGATGTGGAAGACGTGCGTCAGCTCGTGTGTGACGAGCGTCGTCATCCAGTCGTCGTAGTCGCCGAGCGACGACATATCGGCCGGCGCGGTGATGAAGAGATGAATCAGGTCGTAGGGGCCCGCGTTCGCGCTGCCGTTCGCGAAGTCGGAGGTGTCTTCGAGCTGGATGTGGACGATCTCCTCGGGCGGCTTCCCCATTTCGCGCGCGAGTCGGTCGCGAATGGCCTCGGCGAGGCTCGCCGTGCGCTGCGCGGTGGCTTCCAGGCCTCCGTGATAGTGGACGCGAAAATGAGGAGTCTCGACCGTGTACCAGCGCAGGTACTGGTCGGCGCTGGCCGCGCCGGCGACGAGCAACGCGGCTGCGAACGCGACGAACGCGACGCAACACCGCCAGCGCCCGGCGCTCACAGATCGTCGTGGAAGAGCGGCTCGCGATTGCGCACGTAACGCTGGATGAGCTGACGGCCTTCCGGCGAGATATCCGTGAACTGGGCGCCGAAACCCGGCGGCGATTCCAGGCCGGCGGGGCCGGAAAGCGGCGCTTCGCGCGTCCAGCGCACGACGCCCTTCGCGTCGAATTCGTAGCCGCCGGGCATGCTCACGTGAATGATGAGCTCTTTGCCGATGCTCGGGATCTGGTACGTCGCGATGAAGATGCCGCCGGAGTCGAACAGATCATTGCCGCTCAGGCCCTTGTAAAAGTTCGTGGCGCTGTGCACGCCGAGCTCGGCGTTCACGCGAAGCGTGCCGGCGCCGACGGGTGACGCCGGGCCCGGCACTGGCCCCGGTGCGGCTCGAGCGGCTTGCGGCGCCGCGGCCACCGGTTGCTGCGCCGCCGCGGGGTATCCGGGCGCCGGCGTGGCCCCCCGCGCGGACGGCGGCGAGGGTGCCGCGCCGCGAGCGGGCATTGCCGGCGCGGCCGCCGGTGCGCGCGCGGGAGCGCCGCGTTGCGCTTGCGCCGGCATCGGCGGCGCTTGAGCCGGCATGGTGCCGCCGAGCCCCTGCTGCGGTGCGGGTCGAGCAGCTTGCGGCGCTTGCACGGCCGGAGCCGTACCGGAAGCCGTCAAGCCGTGCACCAAGCTGAGCGAGCTCGCCACGGCTTCGGTCGCCGAAATGACCGCTGGATGACCGCTTGCGTCACCCTGCAGCGCCATGAGAGCGCGGCGGACGCCGTCCAGCGCTCGCGGCGCCGCTTGAGCCCGCGCGGAGCCGCCGGTCGACTCGATTTGGTGAAGCGCGGTCATCGCCTGCGCGACGGGTTCAGCGACGCCGATGAGTTGTGTTGGGACGCCGGGTTGCTGGAGCGCGGCGAGGGCTTGTGACAAGCGCTCGCGGGCGGTGCGGGCCATGTTGACGGAATCGCTCATCCATCCCTCTCCTAAGAGGAAGCCCGTACTCTATCTCATTGCGGCCCAGCGGGGATTTTTTCGAGGGCAGGCCCGCCCACGCCGAAAAGTTGTGCGGGCGCTCCCGCGACTGATACCTCGGACGCATGACGCGCGCGAACGCGGGCGCACCGTTCCGGCCGATCCTGCGGCAGGGAGACCGGTTCGACCCGGAGGCGGCCCGCCGGCCCCTCCTGGTGTTCGAAGACGTGCACAAGGCGTACAGGGCGGACGCACCGGTGCTCCGCGGCCTGCGTCTGTCCATCGAGCGCGGCGAGTTCGTCTTTTTCACGGGCCCCTCCGGCGCGGGCAAGAGCACGCTCCTGCGTCTGCTGTACGCGGCGGAATCGGTCGACTCGGGGCGCATCCTCTTCATGGGGCGCGACGTGGGACGACTGCGGCCGGAGTCGGTGCCTTACCTACGTCGAAACATCGGCGTCGTCTTTCAGGACTTCAAGCTCATCCAGAACTGGGCGGTGTGGGAGAACGTCGCGCTGCCCCTCGAAGTGCTGGGCGTGCCGCCGCGGATCATCCGCACGCGCGTCGGGGAGGTGCTCGAGCGCGTCGGGCTCGGCGGTCGCGGCGGCGACGCGGCGGGAGTCCTTTCGGGCGGCGAGCAACAGCGCGTCGCGATCGCGCGCGCCATCGTCTGCGAGCCCGCGCTGGTGCTCGCCGACGAGCCCACCGGCAACCTGGATCCGCAGCTGGCGATCGACATCTTGGGTCTCTTCGAAGACATCAACGAGACCGGAGTGACCGTGCTCTTCGCCACGCACGATCGCTCGCTGCTCGACGTCCGCCCGCATCGGGTCGTCGTGCTGGACGAGGGCAAGGCGATGGACGTGCCGAACGGCCTCGGCAATGCCGCCGAGCTCTTGGACCACGTCCACGTCGCGTGAGCGGGAGCAAGCGGTTCGAAATCCATGACCCCTCTCGAGCGAGCATGGCGCGGCGGTCGTAGCGACTGGCAGCTCCACGTCCTCAGCATCTTCAGCGTGGCCGTCGCGTTCGTGTGCATGGCCGCGGCGCTGCTCGTCGTCGTCAACGTCGAGGCCCTCCGCGACGCCTGGGCGCGGAGCGGCCGCGCCTCGGTGTACCTGCGGTCCGACGCGCCGCGCGAGGCGGCGGCGGAGATCGAGCAGGCGCTCCGCGCGGTCGCGAAGGTCCGCGCCGTCCGCTACGTGAGCAGCGACGACGCGCGTCGCGAGATCCTCGAAGGCCGCACCGACCCCATCTTGGCGAAGCTGCCCTCGGAGGCGTTCCCCGCGTCGCTCGAGGTGTCGTTGACGGACGACGCGAGCCAGAGCGTCGTGCAAAAGCTCGCCGACACCTTGTCGAGCCTGCCCGCCGTCGAGTCCGTCGAGACGTACCGGTCTTGGACGGACCGGCTCGCGTCGGTGCTGCGCGGCGGCGTCATGGCCTCGGCGCTGCTCGCCGCGGTCGTGCTCGCCGCGGTCGTCAGCGTGGTCGCGTCGACGATCCGGCTCACGCTGCAGCGGCGCCGCATCGAGGTGGAGGTGCTGAAGCTCATCGGCGCGACCGACGAGTACGTGCGGCGGCCGTTCATCATCGAAGGCGCGGTGCAGGGCGCGCTCGGGTCACTTCTGGCAATGGGACTGGTCGGAGCTTTGTTTCTCATCGTTCGGAGCCGCTTCGACGCGGAGCTCGGGACGCTGGTCGGCGTGACGCCGTCCTTTTTGCCGTGGCACGTCGCGTTCGGCATGGTCGTCGTCGGCGGGGTGTTCGGGGCGATCGCCGCATACGGCAGCTTGCGCAAGCTGCTCATGGTGTAAGAGGTGAAGCGCGGGATCGCCGTCATCGTGTTGCTCGCCGGGCCGGCGCTCTCGGCGCCGTCGGGCGACGCCGCCGATCGCGCCGCGCGCGAGGGCGCGATGCCCGCGACCGCGAACGACGTCGAGAACGTGCTCGAACGAGTCGACACCGACGAGAAGCGGCTCGGCGAGCGCCTCTCCGCCCTCGCCGGCGAGAGCGCGCGCCTGCACGCGCTCTTGCTCCTCCGCGGGCGCAGCTACGTGAAGATGGCGCGGGCCGGCTTGCTTCCCATCGGCGGAGGGCTCGACGCTTTCGTCGATCACGCCTCTCGCCTCGAGCGACTGCGCCGCTCGCTCTCGCGCGACCTTTCGCGCGAGGAAGAGATCGCCGAAGAGCGAGTCGCGCTCACGAAGCGCCGCGCCGTGCTGGGGGACCGAAAAGCGTTGCTGGAGACGGAGCACGCCGCCCTCGAGCGCTCGCACGGCGCCATCCTCGCGGCGCAGGAACGCGAGGCCGCCTTTCGCCAGGCGTTCACCGGCAGTCGCGAGCCGACCCCGCACACGGCGGTGTACGGCTCGGGATTCGGGCCGGCGGATCCGTACGAAGCGTCGCAGGGGTTCGCGGCGCTCAAGGGGCGGCTGCCGTTCCCCATCGAAGGCCGCACCGAGGTCCGCCCGCTCCGGCTCCCGGGGGCCGAGGGACCGGGGCTTCAGCTCATGACGGCGCCGGGCGCGGCGGTCCGGGCCGTCTTCCGGGGTCGCGTCGCGTTCGCCGACGAATACGCGGAATACGGCCGTGCCGTCATCGTCGACCACGGCTCGGGCTACTACACGGTCAGCGGGAACCTCGGGACCATCGACGTAAAGGTCGGCGAAGAGCTCGCGGCCGGCGACAAAATCGGTACCGTGGGCGAAGGCGCGAAGGGCGCGGCGCTCTACTTCGAGCTCCGCCGCGGAACCATGACGGTAAATCCCGCCCCGTGGTTCGGGATCTAGCGGCGATTTTGTTCGCAACAGGCGGCTCGGGCGTCCGATGAGACCCCGTGGGCAACGGTTTTTCCAGTCACGCAACCCCGGCCTCGATGGTCGAGCGCTCCACCGGTAAGATGCAGCCATGGGCGTAGATGGAATCGGCAGCGGCGGTCGCCCGCTCCCCCGCGTCCCCGACGCCGGGGGTGGCGAGCTCGGCGCCGCGCGCGGCGTCGAGGCAGAAGCCGCAGAAGGGACGGAAGGCGCTCTCGGCGCTTCGGGCACGACGAGCCCCTTGCTCGAGCAGCTCCGCCGCGGGGAAATCGATCTGGATCGCTACCTGGACGTCCAAGTGAACGCCGCCATGTCCCACGTCAGCGGGGCTCTGCCCGCGGCGCAGCTCGATTTCATTCGCGAGACGCTGCGCGAACAAATCGCTTCGGATCCCGTCCTCGTCGAGCTCGTGCGGCGCGCCACCGGCAGCACGCCGAAGGCGCGAACGGGCTGAGCGGCTCTCCAGCATGGTGCGGTTCGGGCGCAATCGTGCGCGGGCGGTCGTCCCGCTTTCGGGCGCGGCGCTCCCGCCGGGGCGCCGCGACACCCAGCTCGGGTCGCTCGCCCGCGCGCTCGCGTCGGCGGAGCGCCTGGGCGCTTCCGTGCCGATCACGTTCGTGGTCACCGCGGACGTGTTCCGTCACGTCGTGAACACCGCGCTGCCTCCGGGGCACGATCCCGCGTCGCTGGTGCGCACGGTGCGCCGCGCCATCGGCATCGAGCGCGCCGCGCGCGCCCGGGAGCGCTTGCTCGCGATCGCGCTGGATCCGGAGGTCGAGCGCGAGATCGACGCGGCTTTCGACGAGCTCATCGAGGCTTCCCCGTGGGGCGTCGCCGTCCGCGCGAGCCCGCTCCTGCCGGATCAAGGCGTCTCCCGCGCCGCCGAGCTCTCGCTGCAAGAGCTCCCGCTGAAGACGCGCAACGATGTCGGCTCCGCGATCCGGTGGGCGTGGGCTCGCGCCGCGTCGCAGCCGACGCTCGAGCACCTGCGCGCCCGCAAAATCCGCGATCTCGCGATCGCCGTGATCATCGAACCGGTGGTCGCCGCGCGGGCGACGGTGACGCTCTTGACCGACCCGCGAGCTCTCGGCGGCGCCTCCGCCGTGGGCGGGCTGCGCTACGTCGCGTTCGTGCACGCCGGGCTCGCCTTCGGCGACGCCAACATTGCGACCACGGAGGTGGTCGAATTCGACGCGGAAGGCAACGTCCTCGCCGCGCGCCCGCCGCTGCAGGCGAGCGAGCTCGTCGTTCGCGACCGCGCCCTCGTGACCCAGCAGCGCGCCCCCGGCGCGTCGATTCTATCGGCCGAGGACGTCGTGCGGCTCGCGGAGCTTTCGAAGCGGCTCGAGCCGCTCGGCGCGTCCGTGGTTCGTTGCTTGCTCGTTTTGGAGGGGGACCCGTGCGTCGTCGAGATCGTTCCGCTGGACCATGACGGTCAACCGGGGAGCGGTACGCCGGAGACGCTGTGGGTGCGCACCGCCGTGGACGAGGCGCCCTGCGCGCCGCTCACGCCGCTCAGCGCTCATCTCCTTCGCCCGCCGCTCATCGACCGCGGTCGCATCGCGTCGGACGGACGACCGCGCCAGCGGACGCGGCTCGCCGGCGCGATCGCCAGCGTGCACGGGCGCCCGTACATGAGCGTCGCCGCGCGCACCCCGCGCGACGCGGAGCGCGACCCCGTGGATCTCATCGGCCACGTGGAGCTCGGGTCCGGCCAGTGGACGCGCGCGCTCGCGCGAGAGCCTGCGGTGCGTCCATCGCTCGCCCGCGCCGGCCTGCGCATCGCGCAGATCGCCTCCGAGCAGAAGACGCTCGGCGACGCGGTCGCGCGCTTCGAGCGCGACGCCGAGCAGCAACGGCGCTGGCTCGCGGAGCTCGATCTCGGCATTCTCCCGGACGACGCGCTCACGACCACTCTGCACGAAGTGTCGCAGTTCCTCGCGCGCGCGTACGCCTTCTATGCTCGCTCGCACGCTCTCGCCGTGGCGGGTCACGCGCTGCTCGCCTCCGTGCTCGGCAGCGCCGACGCCGCCCACGCCGCGTGGGCGTCTCACGCCGTGTGCGCCGGCGCGGGCGTCGTGACGTCGCGGCCCGCGGCGGCGTTCTGTCACGTCGCGGCCATCGCGCGCTTCGACGCCGCCGCCCTCGAGGCGATCGCGCGGGGCGACATGACGTCGCCGGCGAGCTTGCCCGAAGGGCCGCTCGGCCGCGCCCTGCGCCAGTTCTTGGACGCCTACGGCGACCGCGGCGTCTTCGAGACGGAGCTCGCGAGCCCGCGCTTCGGCGAGAACGCCGGACGCTTGCCGTTCCTGCTCGCCGCGGCCCTGCGCGGCGGCCCCGTGGATCCCGACGTGGCCGCGTCACGGGCGCGCGCCCTGGCCGATCGCGCGCTCGCGCTGCTCGAACCGGGGCTCTCGTTCTTCGAGAACCGCGTCGTGCGCGACATCGTGACGCGGCAGCGCGATCTCCTCCGTCTCCGCGAGCGCTGCCGGGTGCGCATCGCGCACGCGCTCTCGATGATGCGCACCGTGATGCTCGACGTGGACCGGCGCATCCTCCGTCTGGATCCGGCCCTCGACGAGGGCGCCGCGCTGTTTCTCACGCTGCGCGAGCTCACCCAGGCCGTCGCGAAGTACCGCGCCGATCTTTCGCCCATCGTGAAGGCGCGCCGCGCCGATCTCGCCGTCCAGAGCCAGTTTCGCGAGCCTTCGCCGGTCTTTCGCGGCTCGCCCAAGCCGTCGTTTCCCACCGAGCTCGGCCCGACGCTGACCGGTCTATCGCTGGCGGGCGGCGAAGCCGAGGGCCGCGTCGTGCGCCTCGGTCCGACGCTCGCCGGGCTCTCGCGCTTCGAGGCCGGGGACGTGCTCTGCCTCGAAACGCTGGATCTCGGCCTGACGCCGTTGTTCTTGCACGCGCGCGCCGTCGTGACGGAGCTCGGGACGCCATTTTCGTCCAGCGCGGTGGTCGCGCGCGACTACGGCGTGCCGGTCGTCGGCGGGGTCGCCTCCGCGACGGCGCTGCTGCGCGACGGCGCCCGCGTCCGCGTCGACGGCGACGCGGGCATCGTGGAGATGCTCGGGCCGTGAAGGTCCGGCTCGTCGTGCGCGCTGGCGACCCGCGGACCGTCGGCGACGCGCTCGCGCGGCACGGCGTCGCGGCGTCCGCCGTCGCGGACGGGCGCGTCTTCGCGTCCGGCAAGCGCGTGGACGACGCGAGCTTGCCGGTGAGCGACGGAGACGAAATAGTCGTCGAAGCGGCGCGCACCGAGACGAACGCCGTCGCGATAGTGTCGGAGTATCGCGGTCTCTACGCGGTCGGCAAGCCGCCGGGGTTGCCCACCGAGCCGGATCGGAGCGGCACGGCGTCCGTCGTGCATGCCGTCGCCGGGCTGCTCCGCGTTCCGCCGAGCGCCTTGCATGCGGCAACTCGACTGGACGCATCGGTGAGCGGCCTCGTCGTCGTGGCGCGGGGCCACGAGGCGATGCGGCTCGCCGCGGATCTGAAGGCGCGCGGCGATTTGCGGAGGCGCTACCTCGCGCTCGCGACGCGCGCGGTCGAGCCGCGCGCCGGAAGCTGGAACGCGCCGGTGCGCGACGGAGCCCGCCGCGGGGCCGGCAAGGGCGAGCGCGCCGCGGTGTCGCGCTACGCGGTCGTCGCGACGGCGAAGGCGCTGCCGGCCGCCCCGTCACCGGCGCTCCTCGTCGTCGAGCCGATCACTGGGCGGACGCACCAGATCCGTATTCACGCGTCGGGAGCGGGCGCGCCCCTGCTCGGCGACGTGAAGTACGGCGGCCCCCGGAGGCTCGTGCTCGGCGACGGGCGCGCGCTCACCGTCCCGCGCGTGTCGCTGCACGCGGCCCGCGTCGAGGTCCGCTTCCAGGGGGCGGTCGTATGGACGGCGACGGCATCGTTCCCCGCGGACCTGTCGATGCTATGGAGCGCGCTCGGAGGCGATCTTTCGGTCGTCGAGCCAGCCGTCGAGGCGCCAAGCGGTGCGCCATAACGGCGCACTGCTTGCGGAATCATGAAACCGTCCTCGTCGATATCGAACTTTGCCGAGCGGCTGCTCGCGGCGGCGGGCGCGCTCGCGCTCGCCGGTGCGTGCGCGGGATCCCCGCAGACGCAAGGCCTTTCCGTCGTCGCTCCCACTTCGCTCGGAGAGGGTCACGGCGATCCGCATCCGGCTCGGCCCGGAGCGCCGGGGGCCGTCGCGAGCGCGGCGCCGTCGTCCTCGCCGCCAACAACCGGTACCGTCGTGAAACCGCCGGACCCACTCGTAACGGGCTCTCCCACAAACCAGAGCGCGGCCGCGCAGCCGGATCCGCCGCCGCTGGTCACCGCGCATCAGTGGGACCTGACGCTCCACTACGCCAAAGGGAAGGTGTCGCTCCAGAGCGCGAGGCCCGTGGACCTCGTCAAGGCGATCCCGACCCCTCGGCGGATGGGGCGCTTCGCGGTGGAGCTGTGGATCGGCAAGGAGCTCGTCGACCGTGTGCGGTTCGAGTTCCCGCTGCTCGGCGCCGATTTCGCGCCGAGCCCGGGGACGAAGCTTCAGGAACGCGGCGCGCCCCGATTTTCCACGGGGGCCGACACGGTCGCGACGGTGCGCGTGCCCGCGAACGATCGCGCCACGTCCGCGCAGGTCGTCGATCGGCTCACGGGCGCGGTCGTGTCGATTCCGTGGCCGCCCGAGCCCGCAGCGCCTGCCGCGTCCGCCGCGCTGCCGGCCTCGAGCGCGCCTTCGCCATCGTCACCGTCGCCGTAAACACGGCGTTGCCCGGGCGATGCTCGCCGTCCACACATTTGCCCACCCGGGCTCGCGGACCCGTCCGAACGAATTCCGAGGACGGAAACGAAATCGGGGCTTTGCCGCAGGTAGCGCCCCGGGCGACAGTCGTGTAGCCCTCTTCGTGGGTTCGTGCGTCTAATGGTGGCGCAAGGCCAAGAGCCGTTTCGAGGTCCGATGAAGTGCAACACGTGTGGTTCTGAAAACGTCGATGGCGCGCGCTTCTGCGCGAGCTGCGGTGCAACGATGACGACCGTCGAGGCACAGCAACAAGAGAACACGCTGGTCGGCCAGGTCGTGGGCGGGCGCTACCACGTGAAGCGCGTGCTCGGCGAAGGCGGCATGGGCATCGTCTACGAGGCCGAGCAGCAGATGGGCACGGCGACGCGGAAGGTCGCGCTCAAGACCCTGCACGCGCATCTATCGCACGATCCCTCGGTGAGCGCCCGCTTCCACCGCGAAGTGGGCACCATCGCGCAGCTCGAGCACCCGAACACGATCAAGGTCTACGACTTCGGCGCGACGGCGGATGGGACGCTCTACATCGCGATGGAGTTCGTCGCCGGCAAATCGCTGAGTCAGTTGCTGGAAGAGTCGAAGACGCTCGCTCCCCAGCGCGTGCTGCACATCGTCCATCAAATAGCCGGGTCGCTGGAAGAAGCGCATCAGCAGGGCGTCATCCATCGCGACCTGAAGCCGGACAACGTGGTGCTCACGCAGCGCGCCGGCGAGAAAGACGTGGTGAAGCTCCTGGACTTCGGGATCGCGGCGCGCACCGAGTCCGCGGACGCCGCTCGCGAGCAGAAGCTCACGCAGCAAGGCATGGTGCTCGGCACGCCGCCGTACATGAGCCCCGAACAATTCACGGGCAAGCCGCTCGACGCGCGCAGCGACATCTACTCGCTCGCGGTGATGACGTACGAAATGCTGGCGGGCACCTTGCCGTTCCAAGCGGACACCCCGTGGCAATGGGCCACGGAGCACATGACCGCTCAGCCCAAGCCCTTCGAGGCGAGCCCCGTCGCCGCACAGATCCCGGCGCCGATGCGCGCCGCGGTTCTGCGCGCGCTCGCGAAGAACAAGGAAGACCGGCAAGCGTCGGTGACCCAGTTCTACGAAGAGCTCGCCGGCGCGGGTCCCGCCGTGGCTCCGAACGCGCATTCGGGCACTGCGTACATGGCGGCTCCACCGGTGTTCGATGCGCCGGGCCCCGCAAAGACGGCGGCGATGCCGTCGCCGATCGCGTCGGGGCCGTCGACGGCGCAAGCCGTGGCGGCCGCGGTACCCATTCCGGAACGGCGGCAGTCGGGCAACAAAGGGCTCGTCATCGGGCTCGCGAGCGTCGGCGGCGTGCTGCTCATCGGTATGGCGGTCGTCGGTGTCCGCTCCATGAAGCCCGCTGCGGACGACAGTCCACCGCCTCAGCAGGCCGCGCCTCCTCCCGCGGTGACGGTCACTTCCCAGCCCGCGGACACCGCGACGTCGCAAACTGCCACAGCTAACGCGGAGCCCGCGGCGGAGACCACGCCGACGCCGGCGCACGAGTCCCACGAAGCAACCACGCACGCCACTGCCGCGCACGCGACGACTGGAGCCACGAATGTGGCCAAGCCGCCGGCCACATCGGAGAAGCCGCCGGCTACATCGGAGAAGCCGCCCGCCGGCAATCAGTGCGCAGCGTGTATCTCGGCGGCGGGTTCGGGCAACCTCGTCGCGGCCGCGTCAGCGTATCGGTCGTGCACCGATGCCGCGCAGAAGTCGCAGTGCGCGGGTATGGCCAAGAGCCGCGCCGAGAGCGCCGTACAAACGGCGGCGTTCAACGGAAGCTGTCCACAGGCGAAGGCGATAGCAGCGGCCGCCGAGTCGATGGGCGTCCCCAGCGGAAATTTCAAGCGCATCTTGTCGCAAGCCAAGTGCAATTAGGCCCCAGGGATTCCCGCCTCTATTCAGCTATTTGAGGGGCTTTTCCACGGGCGGAAGGGGTAGGACTGTGGGTATCTAGGTAAGATACTTCAGCCCCTCGCCTACAGCCGTGAGCTTGACGCGACGAATCAGGCGCGTCTAGATCGACCCCGTCACCAGCCTGTCACCCTGCGCGCCGGCTAGCCCGGTCCCCAACGAAAAGCGCGGGCACGAGGGGCAAAGGAATCAACGACGCATATGACGAATCGGGTCTCATGGCCGCAGATCTGTCGCTCTGCGGAGTTCAAGGGTCAGTGGGTAGCGCTCGATAATTGCCGGTATGACCAGTCGAGCATGCAGCCAGTCGAGGGGGACGTGGTCGACGCGGACGCCGACCTGGCGGATCTTTGCGGACGCCTGCGCGAGGGACAGCGCGGCTCGTGCGCCATCGTGTTCTGCGAGAGCGAAGTGATCGTCGAGCAGCGAGCGAGTGTCGCACCCACGGAGGGTCTCGCGCGCACCACCACCGCCTGAACGATCGTTGACCCTTGGCACCTACGGGTTAGCCTCGAGTTTCGCGATTTTCGTGTGCAGAACTCGTGATTTTCTGCGCTTCGTGTGGATTTCTCGACTTCGAGGTCGACGCGGCACGCTTCAAAAGTCGCGTGTTTCTCGCGACCAGAGCCCCAGCGGGCTCCGGCCTCGCCGGTTTTTCTCGTGGCGCTTGCCCTCCACGACGATCGTGATCTGTTCTTCCAACCCTCGCTCAAGTCGAGGCTAGCGCCGGACCACGGGTTTCACGATGGGTTTGCCGTCTTTGATGACGACCTGAAAATCAACGGCTCTTCCGCCGTGCTGCGACTTCAGCTTCGACTCTGTCTCGCGCAAACTTTTCGCGAGTGAGTCGATGGAGACCGCGGAGGCTTGGTTGAGCTGACGCCGCGCGGCGTTCAGCTCAGCGTGAAGCTGAGCGACGCGCTCGTCGCTCAGGCCACCCGAAGCCGTCTTCGACGAAGCGGCCGGCGGCCTCTGGGGCGCGGCGTTCGCAACTGGTTTGACCGCCGGCGCCGGTGCGGCCTTCGGCACAGCCCCTGCGCTCGTCGCCGGAGCCGGCTTGGGCGCGGAAGCGACAGGCCGCGGCATCGCTGTCGTCGCTGCGGCCGCAGTCGCCGTGGCTGTCGCGGGCTTCGCGTTCGCCGTGGCCGTCGTCGTCGAGGCTGTCGCGGGCTTCGCGCTCGCCGTGGCCGTCGTTGTCGAGGCTGTCGCGGGCTTCGCGTTCGTCGTGGCCGTCGTTGTCGAGGCTGTCGCGGGCTTCGCGCTTGTCGCTCGCGGGGTCTCCGGTCCCTTCGCGAGCGCCGGCGGAGGTGCATCGGGTCGCGACGGCATTGGCGGTCGCGGAGCGTCGGGTCGCGACGGCATTGGCGGTCGCGGCCCGTCGGGTTGCGATGCTAGCGGCGGTCGCGGAGCATCGGGTCGCGACGGCATTGGCGGTCGCGGGGCGTCGGGTTGCGACGCTAGCGGCGGTCGTGGAGTATCGGGTCGCGACGGCATTGGCGGTCGCGGAGCGTCGGGTCGCGACGGCATTGGCGGTCGCGGGGCGTCGGGTTGCGACGCTAGCGGCGGTCGCGGTCCGTCGGGCCGCGTTGGAAGCGGCGGTCGTGACGCGCCGGGTCGCGTTGGAAGCGGTGGTCGCGGCGATGCCGCTCCAGGCGTTGGAGACGCCGCGGCAGGTGCGGCGGATCGCGCGGGAATCGGTGGCTTTCCTGTGCCTGCGCCTGTCGCCGGGACGGCGGGCGAAGGGGGGACCGAACGACGCGGCGGCGGAAGCTTGGCGGATTCGTCGAGCTCCAGATCGAGCGGCCGCAGATTCGCCGGATGCACGCTCGGGAACATCGACGGCGGCTTGGGAGCGATCGACGGGGGCGACCCACGCTCCGGAGCAGCCGCGGGCGGAAGGCTCGACGCGCCATCCGGAGCAGCTTCCGCGGCGCCATTGGCATTCGCGTTCTCGGCGGGCGGGACGCTGTCGGTCCCCTTTTCGCGGCGCAAGAGCCCGAGGCGCTTCTTCGCCGCCCAGGTCTTGGGCTCGGCGCCGAGGTTCTTTTGCGCTTTCAATAAGTGTCGGACGTACGTGCCGTTCTCGATCTCGCGGCAGATGCGCGTCCAATGCTGCTGAAAGGTGTTGTAGCGCTGCACCAGCGTCTGCAGCCGAAAGCGCCGGGCGGTGTTGCGAATCTGCGTTCGCCGCAAGATCCAGAAGCGCCGGTCGATGTCTTTGCGCGGAACGGTGGGCTCGATCTTCTCGATGCCCATGAAGTACTGCTCATAGAGCGAGCGCAGTCGATCCAATCGATTCTCGAGCTCGTCGAGGGCGCTGTCGATCTCCTGCGGCTCCACGGCAGATGCATCTCAGCATACGGCCATCGCAGCAGCCATCACATGTCTTGTTGATGGAAAAGAACGAGTTAACGTGCGGCGCTGGTGTCAGGGAGCGGCGTCACACTGAGGTTGTCGAAGCACGCCTTTACGTCCCAGTCGTTGAAGCCGAAGTGATCGTGACCCGGTCCGAGCAGCGGCTGCGGATCGGGGTACGACAGAATCGGAAGGTCGTCGACGTACCAGTGCACCGTGTGCCCGTCGTCGCGGACGACCTTGAAGTGGTACGACCGGTTCGGCACGACGCGCTTCTCCCGCGGGTCGTCGGTCTGGTCGTCGAGCCGCACCTCCGGCCGGTCCGGCGCGTGCTCGTTGATGCGCGCGAGGACGTGGAAGTGGTTCTTCCAGCCTCCGAAGATCGTCAGGTAGCTCGTGGCGTCGGTGTAGGAGATCGCATCCGCTGCGCTGCGTCCGTCGCCCCAGAACTCCGCTTTGAGGTCGCCCTCCGGGCTCGTGCTCAGGGCATCGAATTCCACGCGAGCGTTGGTCGGCAGCTTTCGCCGGAGCCAAATCGGGTGGTTGCGTGCGTGCTCGACGCACAGCTGGCCGTTTTCGATTCGCCAGGTGCCTCCGGTCGACGTCCACGAAGGGCCGACCTCTATCCGCTCGAAGTGATCGGTGAAAGGGGTCGTCAGAAGAGGGTCCAGCTCGGGACCGGGCGTCGCCGGGCCGGCAGAGCCCGACGCAGCGGCGGAGGCCGCGGACGGCGGCGCGGCGCTCGGGAACTGAAGCGGCCGTGCCACTTGCTGTCGCGGCAGCACCGGCGCAGCTCGATTCGTACTTCCGAGCTTCGCTTGGGGCGCGGTGGGCCTGCTTCCGGGCGGCGGTTTGTCCGGCACGCAGCCGGGCAGAGCGGCGAGCACGGAGACGCAAGCGGCGAGGGAGATTCCGCGAAGCACGGCGCCGATGGTAGTACATCGCTCCCGGACTTTCGACGCGGTGACTCGCTGGCGGCAGCCCCGAGGCGAGGCTACGGAGCGGCTCCGTGCATCCCATTCTCTTCGAGATTCCCTTGCCGCGCGCGGCGGTGCCGCTCGGGGTCTCGTTGTTGCTGCTCGCCGCCATCGGCGCCGTGGTCGCGATGCTCGGCCGGCACGGCCGCCAGCGCGATGTCACGGCGATGGGCGTGTCGGTGTTCGTCGTCGCGCTCATCGCGGCGATAGGCCTCGGTGGCCGGGAAGCGATCCTCGGGCCACTGCCGATCTACGGATTCGGCGTGATGCTCTGCGCGGGGCTCTTCGCGGGGTGGTTTCTGTGTCTCGCGAACGCCGCGCGCGACGGTCTGTCGCGCGACGCGAGCGCGCAAACGTACGTGGCGGCGGCGGTATGCGGGATCGCCGGGGCGCGCGCTCTGTACGTCGTGACGAACTACGGCGCCTTCGCGTCGTTCGGCGAGGCGCTCGCGGTGCGCAGCGGCGGTCTCGTCTTTTACGGTGGCGTGCTCGGCGGTTTCGCGGGGGCGTGGTTTTACGCGAAGCGACGTCGGCTCGACTTCCTCGCCTGGACGGACGCGGCCGCGCCGAGTCTCGCCCTCGGTTCGATGCTCGGGCGCATGGGATGTTACTTCGCGGGGTGCGACTACGGGCGATTGCTCGGACCCGGGGCCTCGCGCTTTCTCGTGAAGCTAGGTACGTTCCCACGCTGGCCCGACGCCGTCGCGGGACCGGGCGCCGGCTCGCCCGCGTGGGTGGACCAGGTGCTCTATCGTGGATTGCCCTTCGATCGTGCGACGGCCATGCCCGTGCACCCGACCGAGCTCTATGAATCCGTCACCTCGGGCGTCGTGCTCCTTTTGCTGATCCTGCTCCGCCCGCACAAGCAATTTCGCGGTCAGGTATTCCTCGCGTTCGTCGCGCTCTACGGCGCGATGCGCTTCGCGCTCGAGATGGTGCGCGACGATCCGGAGCGCGGCGCGTACGGCCCGCTCATCGCTCGAGGCGCCGTCGCCGCGATCGGCTTCGCGCTCCTCGCCGCGGCGTTCGCGGCCGGACCCGCGCGCTCGCTCACGCGCCAGCGGTCGCGCGCCGCGGCGTACGCGCTGGCTCTGGCCTCACCGCTGGTCGCCTACGTGACAATGGCGAAAGAACGGGACCCCATGGCGCTCTCGACGTCGCAGTGGATCGCGATCGGGAGCTCGATCGCGGCGGCATTCGTGTGGAGGAGGCTCGCACGTATCGCCGCGCTGGGATAAGGTGGCGGGCGGACATTTTGCGAGCAAACGACGTGGGGGTCGTGGGGTTTTTGTGGTTTTGTCGCGGTTCGGAGCGGAACC
Organism: Polyangiaceae bacterium; assembly: GCA_035547195.1. Lineage (GTDB taxonomy): Bacteria > Myxococcota_A > Polyangia > Polyangiales > Polyangiaceae > DASZVB01. Next base: position 2,488 of record DASZVB010000024.1, on the reverse strand, counting down.
CTCGCTTGCGCTGCTCGCCTCCGGCTGCGCTGCTCGCTCGCGGGAGGGTTCGGCGCGGTTCGTGCGGGGGATGCCTCCCATCCCCCGCTCCCCCAGAAGCGGACGCTCTGCGACTCCTGACTTTGTGCGGTCGTTGCCGTAGTCGACGGCCGAGGTATTTCGACTGCCCAGAAGCGGACACTCTGCGACTCCCGACTTTGTGCGACTCGAGCCACTGGGCGACTTGGCTTGCTCCAGCCGGTTCACGGAGCCGAGCGAAGCGAGTGGCGAGGCCGGAGGGACGGAGGCCTCGCTGCGCGGAGGCCGCTGCGGCCGGAGGCGCACTTGAGGGTTCCGCGTCGAACCGCGACAAAAACACAAAACCCCACGACGCCCGCGTCGTCCGCTCGTAGCGCGAAGGCGCACTAGCGCTTTACCCCGAGTGCCGCGCCGTCGTAGCCTCTCCGGAAACCAAAGGTTGGAAAGCAAAGGTCCATGACGGTTCGTTCTTACAAGATGCTGTGCCTCGTGCTGAGCCTCTCGGCGGCGCCCGTGATCGGGTGCGGCGGTAGCTCGGAACCCCCGCAGAACCAGAATCAGGCGATGAACGGCCAGCAGCCGTATGGCCAGCAACCGTACGGTCAGCAACCGTACGGCCAGCAGCAGCCGGGCTACGGTCAGCAACCGGGCTACGGCCAGCAGCAGCCGGGCTACGGTCAGCAACCGGGCTACGGCCAGCAGCCGGGCTACGGCCAGCAGCCGGGCTACGGTCAGCAACCGCAGCAGGGTCAACAGCCGATGGGCGGCGCTCCCACGAGCAGCGCGCCCGCGGGTTCCGGCGCGCAGCAGCTGGATCCTTCCGCCGGGGCGGCGGCGACCGCGATCCTCACGCAGCTCGCCAACGGCGCCATCGTCGCCGGAGCGAAGCCGCTCGGCTCGGCCATCGTGGGCAATTTCCAGCAGGGCCAGTCGCTCGAAGGTCAGCTCCAGCTCTCTCCGGGCAAGTGCTACACGGTCGTCGCCGCGGGAGTTCCGCCGGTGAGCGAAGTGAACGTGCAGCTCGTCGCGGTCACGCCGATCCCCGGGATGGTGCCGGTGCTCGCGCAGGACGGCGATCAGGGCTCGCAAGCCGTGCTCGGTCGCAAGCCGAATTGCTACAAGTGGCCGCTCCCGATGGGAGCTCCGGTGAAGGTCGTCGTCACCGTCGCCGGCGGCTCCGGTATCGCCGCCGCGCAGGTCTACGAGAAATAGCGACTACGTAACTGGTCACACGAGCGCGGCGCGGTTTCAGATCGTGTTGCGCTCGTGGAGGATTCTGAGCCCCTCCAGCGTGAGGTGCTCGTCGACGATCTTCAGGCGCTCGGTGTGCGGCGCGATCAGGCGCGAGAGGCCGCCGGTACCGATGACCTGACAAGGAAACTCGAGCTCGACCTCGAGCTTCGCGACGAGGCCGTCGACGAGCGCGGCGTAGCCGTGGACGATGCCGCTCTGCAGCGCGTGCGTCGTGTTGCGGCCGACGACCTTCGGCGGCGCGGCGATCTCGATGCGGCTGAGCTTCGCGGCGCGCGCCAAGAGTCCATCGAGGCTCACCTGCACCCCGGGCACGATGACGCCGCCCAGGTATTCGGCCTTCGGCGAGACGCAGTCGAACGTCGTCGCGGTGCCGAAATCCACGACGATGACGCCCGCGTGGTAGCGCTCGAACGCCGCGACCGCGTTGACGATGCGGTCCGCGCCCACGTCGCGCGGGTTCTCGTACTTGACGGCGATGCCGGTGCGGAGCCCGGGGCCGACCACGACGGGCTCGCGCGCGCAGGCGTGACGCACGGCTTCGACCATCACGTCGGTGAGCGGGGGGACGACGCTCGCGACGATGGAGGCCGAGATGCGCTTCGTGTCGAAGCCGCGGAGCGCGAGCATCTGCCCGACGAGCACGCCGTATTCGTCCGCCGTCCGCGAGCGCGCCGTCTCGACGCGAAAGGTCTGCGCGAGCTTCACGCCCTCGTACAGGCCAAAGACGATGTTCGTGTTCCCGATGTCTACGGCGAGCAGCACGTTCCAAGCGTAGCTTATGTTTCGATCATTCGTGAACCTCGACCCTCGTGATCGTGTCGCCTTCGGCCAAGTCGGCCCACTCCGGGTCGGCGGAGCCGAGGAGCGGGTAGTCGCCGAAAAACGAGGGTTCTTCTGCTTCGGTGACGAAGATTTGGCTCGAGCCGGTGTCCCGTCCGCCGAGCGCGAGCCCGACGGCGAACGCACCGAACGGGACCGGGGCCCCCTCGCTCGGCAAGGGCGGTTCGCCCGAACCGCCGGAGCCGTCGCCGGAAGAATCGCCGAGCTGGACGACGTACGCCGGTGAGACGCGCAGGATGGGGAGCTGGTCGTAAAATCCTTTCTTCGCGAGCTCGGTGACGCGAGCGACGGCCGCCGGCGCGAGCGACGGATTCAGCGTGACGCCGTAGCGGCCCGCGTCCGTCACGAACGTCAGCGTCACGTTCTTCGACGCGAG